>NZ_CP130945.1:0-10000 GCF_050389805.1 Niallia sp. Kr1
TTGGAGAACATTTCGGATCTTTGGAATAGTATATTAGCCAATGTTGAGAAAAAGGTCAGTAAACCTAGCTTTGATACTTGGCTAAAGGCTACTAAAGCTCATTCCCTTCAAGGAAACTCTTTAGTTGTAACAGCTCCTAATGAATTTGCTAGAGATTGGCTAGAGGAGCGGTATTCACCTCTCATCTCTGGTGCTTTATATGAAATTACCGGTGAGGAGTTTGGTGTCAAATTCATTATTCCGCAAGGTGAATCTAGCACTAACAGTGAAATGTCGGTTCCACCAAAAAATCAGAAAAAGGAAGATGATCATAACGAATTCCATGGCAACATGTTAAACAAAAAAAATACCTTTGATACATTTGTTATTGGATCTGGAAACCGCTTTGCCCATGCAGCTTCATTAGCGGTAGCTGAAGCGCCTGCTAAGGCCTATAATCCTTTATTTATTTACGGTGGGGTTGGTCTTGGAAAAACCCATTTAATGCATGCCATTGGACATTATGTTTTATCTCATAATCCATCTGCTAAAGTGGTTTATCTTTCATCAGAAAAATTTACAAATGAATTTATTAACTCGATTCGGGATAATACAGCTGAAGAATTCCGCAATAAATATCGAAATGTCGACATCCTTTTAATAGATGATATTCAATTTTTGGCCGGAAAAGAATCAACTCAAGAGGAATTTTTCCATACGTTTAATACCTTACATGAAGAAAGTAAGCAAATTGTCATTTCAAGTGACCGACCACCAAAGGAAATTCCAACTTTGGAGGAGCGTCTGCGTTCCCGCTTTGAATGGGGCCTTATCACGGATATTACACCGCCCGATCTTGAAACGAGGATTGCCATTTTACGTAAAAAAGCAAAAGCTGATGGTTTAGATATTCCAAATGAAGTGATGTTATATATTGCCAATCAAATAGATTCCAACATTCGTGAATTGGAAGGTGCCCTTATTAGAGTTGTTGCATATTCTTCACTAGTAAATAGAGATATTAACGCGGATCTTGCCGCAGAAGCTCTTAAAAATATCATTCCAAGTGCTAAACCAAGAATTATTACAGTCCATGATATTCAACAAATAGTGGGCGAGCATTATCATGTTAAAATGGAAGATTTTAAAGCGAAGAAACGAACCAAATCAATCGCCTTCCCAAGACAAATCGCTATGTACTTATCCAGGGAATTAACTGATTTATCCCTGCCGAAAATTGGAGAGGAATTTGGAGGAAGAGATCACACAACCGTTATTCATGCCCATGAAAAAATATCGAAAATGCTACAGACAGACGCTCAATTACAACGTGAAATAAAGGATATTCAAGAGGAACTAAAAATATAGTTAGATATGGTCATCTAATATTATCCGGAAGAATGTTAATAACTTTTTCATACTTACGAACAGCTTATCCACATGTGGACAAGCTTAATCTTATTATTGTTTAGAGGGGTTATCCACAAATTAACAGTCCCTACTACTATTACTTCTATTTTTCTTTTAAAAATAATTAAATATATATATCCAAAATTGGAGGATTTGAAATGAGGTTTATCATCCAAAGAGATCACTTAGTACAAAGTGTCCAAGATGTTATGAAGGCAGTAACAAGCAGAACTACTATTCCAATCCTTACAGGAATTAAAATTGTTGCTACTGAAGAGGGCGTTACCCTAACAGGTAGTGATTCTGATATTTCAATTGAATCATTTATTCCAAAAGAAGAAGATGATAAAGAGATCGTTGAGATTAAACAGCCAGGTGCGATTGTTTTACAAGCCCGTTTTTTTAGTGAGATGGTTAAGAAACTCCCATCTGACTTCGTTGAAATTGAAGTCCAAAATCATTTACAAACAGTGATTCGTTCGGGAAACTCAGAGTTTGATTTAATTGGTCTTGATGCAGAGGAATACCCTCAATTGCCACAAATTGAAGAGGAAAATGTTTTTAGAATTCCCACAGATTTATTAAAAGCGATGATACGTCAGACATCTTTTGCAGTGTCCACCTCAGAAACACGCCCGATCTTGACAGGTGTAAACTGGAAGGTTGAAAATAATGAATTATACTGTATTGCAACAGATAGTCATCGTCTCGCATTGCGCAAAGCGAAAATTGAAATGGAGACTCCTGCAAACTATAACGTGGTCATTCCTGGTAAAAGTTTGAATGAATTGAGTAAAATACTTGCGGATAATAACGAGCAAATTGAAATTGTTATTACTGAGAATCAAGTGCTTTTTAAAGCAAAGCATTTATTATTTTTCTCAAGATTACTAGAGGGAAATTACCCAGATACTTCAAGACTAATACCAAATGAAAGCAAAACAGAAATTGTATTGCATACAAAAGAGTTTTTACATGCCATTGATCGTGCTTCTTTATTGGCAAGAGAAGGGAAAAATAACGTCGTTAAATTTTCCACAATCGGAGATGGAGTGCTCGAAATTTCATCCAACACACCAGAAGTTGGTAAAGTTGTAGAGGAACTAAAAGGAGTATCAGTTGATGGTGAAGAATTAAAAATTTCCTTTAGCGCTAAGTATATGATGGATGCATTAAAAGCAATTGAAGGTAATGAAATTAAAATTTTATTTACAGGTGCGATGAGACCATTTGTTATTTATCCAATAAATGACGATTCGACACTTCAATTAATCTTACCGGTCCGAACTTATTAACCTTCTAGCAAAGATATAAATTTCTTTGTTTTAATAGAACATATGTGAGAAGCGACCCAGTCCATACGGAGCTGCGTAAGGCGCTTCCGCTTTTCTTATAAGCTGCCGTTTAACGGTGGCTTTTCACTTTTATGAAATTGTTACTGATTTCCTTTGTAACGGATGAAAATATTTAGTAAAATAAAGTATTAGATGTCATTCTTATCGGAGTGAAAAACATGAATAAAATTAAAATTGATACGGAGTATATTACGTTAGGTCAGTTTCTGAAAGTCGCTGATATTATTTCGACTGGAGGTATGGCCAAGTGGTTCTTAAGTGAGCACGAAATAATTATCAATGGCGAACAAGATCAAAGGCGGGGAAGAAAATTACGTCTTGGTGACAAAATAATAGTTGAGGGACACGGAACATACATTCTTGAAGGATGATAAATATAGCGATACAGGAGAAGGAATCTATCAAATTCAAATGATTAGCGGTCTACTCCTGTCGATTGCCCTTTTCAATAAGCTGATTTTTGTTAGCTTATGAAGAATGGGATAAAAGGATGAAGCAGATGTTTATTAAAGAATTAGAATTAAAAGATTACCGAAACTATCAACAGTTGAATGTTCAATTTGAAAATAAAGTTAATGTATTTCTAGGTGAAAATGCTCATGGAAAAACAAACGTCATGGAATCGATCTATGTATTGGCATTAGCAAAATCACATCGAACATCCAACGATAAAGAACTTATTCGCTGGGACCAAGAATATGCTAAAATAAGAGGTAGAGTACAAAAAAGTAATGGAACTCTGCCACTTGAACTGACCATTTCAAAAAAAGGCAAAAAAGCAAAATTTAATCATATTGAGCAAAAGAAACTTAGTCAATATGTGGGAAACATGAATGTTGTCATGTTTGCTCCAGAGGATTTATCTCTCGTAAAAGGAAGTCCACAGGTGAGACGCCGTTTTATTGATATGGAAATCGGGCAAATTTCACCTGTCTATTTACATGATGTTGGACAATTAAATAAAATCCTTCAGCAACGGAACCACTATTTAAAGCAATTACAAACAAAACAACAGACAGATGAAACGATGTTAGACATCCTTACCGAACAGTTTATTGCTCTAGCCGTTAAAGTTACACTTAAGCGCTTTGAATTCCTCGAACTCCTACAAAACTGGGCATGCCCCATCCATCGAGGGATATCTCGGGAGTTAGAAGAGCTAAAAATAAAATACAAACCTTCTGTAGATGTATCAGAAGACCAAGATTTGTCGAAGATGATTACTATCTATGAAAATAAATATAATCAAGTGAAAGTAAGAGAAATCGAACGAGGAAGTACGCAATTTGGTCCCCAACGAGATGATCTTCTTTTTTATGTGAATGGCCGTGAGGTACAGACTTTTGGTTCCCAGGGGCAACAAAGAACAACAGCTCTTTCAATCAAATTAGCTGAAATTGAATTAATTCATAATGAGATCGGGGAGTATCCCATTCTTTTACTAGATGATGTCTTATCAGAACTTGATGACCATCGTCAGTCACATTTACTGAATACCATTCAGGATAAAGTTCAAACATTTGTGACGACTACGAGCGTAGAAGGGATTAACCACGAAACGTTAAAGGGAGCAGCTACATTTTTTGTGAAGAATGGTACATTAGAACAAGTTCAGTGAGGTGTAAATGTGTATTTAGACTTTGGATTGGATCAAGTGATCCATGCAAATGAAATTATAGCGATTATTGATAAAAAAAGCATTGAATCATCTACTGAATTAAATGATCTACTAAAAAGGTATAATCATCATTCTATACATCAACCCAATGGGACTTATAAATCAATCATTATTACAAAAAAACAAGTTTATTTTTCCCCTTTTACATCAAATACATTAAAAAAACGATCAGAGCAAGGTCTATATTGAATAAAGTGATTTAATTTTTCGAATACAAGTCTGTAATTATTTCTTTTTTTATTGATGACGTAATGAATGTCAAAGGAAAGTGTGGGTGACTGATATGGCAATGGAGCAAAATAATTCTCCTGAACAAACATATGGTGCCGATCAAATTCAAGTTTTAGAAGGTTTAGAAGCTGTTAGAAAAAGACCAGGAATGTATATTGGTTCAACAAGTGCAAGAGGTCTCCATCATTTAGTATGGGAAATCGTTGATAATAGTATTGACGAAGCCTTAGCAGGTTACTGTACTGAAATTAATGTAGTCATTGAAGAAGACAATAGCATTACGGTTACCGATAATGGTCGTGGGATTCCGGTTGGAATCCAAGAGAAAACAGGTCGCCCTGCTGTTGAAACGATTTTAACCGTTCTCCATGCTGGAGGAAAATTTGGCGGTGGCGGATACAAAGTATCGGGAGGACTGCACGGAGTTGGTGCATCTGTTGTTAATGCTCTTTCAAGTACATTAGAGGTGTACGTTCACCTTGATGGTCAAGTCCACTATCAAAAATTTGAAAAAGGGGTACCGGCAGCAGATTTAAGAGTGATTGATGAAACCGATAAAACAGGTACCGTCATTCGTTTTAAGCCAGACCCTGAAATCTTTACGGAAACGACTGAATATGATTATGAAACTCTTTCGATGCGGATTCGTGAATTGGCATTCCTAAATCGCGGATTATACATTTCAATCGAGGATAAACGTGAAGACGGTAAAAAGGCTGAATATCATTATGAGGGTGGTATTAAATCATACGTTGAGCATCTAAACAGAACGAAGGAAGTTCTCCATGAAGAGCCTATCTACATTGAAGGCGAAAAGGATGGAATTGCAGTAGAAGTTTCGATGCAATACAATGACAGCTACACAGGCTATATTTACTCATTTGCAAACAATATTCATACACATGAAGGTGGTACACATGAGTCCGGCTTCAAAACAGCTTTAACAAGAGTGATTAATAATTATGCAGGAAAAAATGGTCTTATTAAAGAAAATGAAACCAATCTTTCTGGTGAAGATGTAAGAGAAGGGTTAATTGCTATCGTTTCGATTAAGCACCCTGATCCGCAATTCGAAGGTCAAACGAAAACAAAGCTTGGAAACTCAGAAGTTCGAGCAATCACAGACTCACTATTCGCTGAGCATTTTGAAAAGTTTTTATTAGAAAATCCTTCAGTTGGAAGAAAAATTGTTGAAAAGGGATTGATGGCTTCTAGAGCAAGATTAGCAGCTAAAAAAGCCCGTGAATTAACAAGAAGAAAAAGTGCCTTAGAAGTATCTAGTTTACCCGGGAAATTGGCTGACTGTTCCTCAAAAGATCCATCCATTAGTGAGATCTATATCGTAGAGGGAGATTCAGCGGGTGGATCTGCAAAACAAGGACGTGATCGCCATTTCCAAGCTATTTTACCGTTAAGGGGAAAAATCCTTAATGTTGAAAAGGCAAGATTAGACCGTATTCTTTCAAATAATGAGGTAAGGTCGATGATTACTGCGGCAGGCACAGGAATTGGCGATGATTTTGATATTACAAAGGCAAGATATCATAAAATCGTTATAATGACGGATGCGGATGTCGATGGTGCACATATTCGTACTCTTCTCTTGACGTTCTTTTACCGTTATATGAGAAAAATTATTGAAGCGGGCTATATTTATATTGCCCAACCACCGTTGTATAAAATCCAACAGGGCAAAAAAATTCAATATGCATACTCCGATAAACAATTAGAAGAAGCTTTAGCGGCATTACCAGAGTCTCCAAAGCCAAATATCCAGCGTTATAAAGGGTTAGGAGAAATGAACCCTGAACAGCTTTGGGAAACGACTATGAATCCAGAGAACCGAACTCTCTTACAGGTAAGCCTAGAAGACGCTATTGAAGCAGACGAAACCTTTGAAATGCTCATGGGAGAAAAGGTAGAGCCACGTCGTCAATTTATCGAAGAAAATGCATTGTACGTGAAAAATTTAGATATATAGTTATAAAAAAAGCGCAAGTGTCTTGTTAGGCGCTTGCGCTAGACATAAAGTTAACTATAAGTGTAGTTTTTCACTGATGGTTAATTGAGGTCAGTAGGATGCTGATCGTATAGAAATTGCTATGGATACTTTTAGTCTATGTTCATTTTTTAGGATCTTAACTGGCAGTTCGTGCCCTTACCAAGCTACTATTGGTTATTTCTTAGTATCTTGAGATAGAGGGTTACTGCCAATTTTACGGGATAAATATAAAGTAGGACCCAGAAACGAATCAATCGTTTCAATAAGGGAGGTTTTAATATGGAGGATACTCCACAGTCTAATATTAAAGAAATTAACATTAGTCAGGAAATGCGAACCTCATTTTTAGATTATGCGATGAGTGTAATTGTGTCACGTGCCCTTCCAGATGTTCGGGACGGATTGAAACCAGTTCACCGCCGTGTCTTATATGCGATGCATGACCTTGGGATTCATGCTGATAAGCCGCATAAAAAGTCTGCACGTATCGTCGGCGACGTTATCGGTAAATACCACCCTCATGGTGACCAGGCTGTCTATGAAACAATGGTTCGGATGGCACAGGACTTTAACCAACGTTACTTGCTTGTCGATGGTCATGGTAACTTTGGTTCTGTTGACGGCGACTCAGCTGCAGCAATGCGTTACACGGAAGCACGTATGTCTAAAATTTCAATGGAATTATTGAGAGATATTAACAAAGATACAATTGATTATCAACCAAACTACGATGGGGAAGAAAAAGAACCCGTTGTGTTACCAGCACGTTTTCCAAATCTGCTTGTAAATGGTACATCAGGGATTGCAGTTGGGATGGCGACCAATATTCCCCCGCATCATTTAGGGGAAGTTATTGATGGCGTCCTAGCCGTCAGTCATGATCCAGAAATATCAATTCAAGAATTAATGGATATTATTCCAGGACCTGACTTTCCAACTGGCGCCTTAATTCTCGGAAGAAGCGGGATTCGAAAAGCATATGAAACAGGCCGCGGAGGCATAAAGTTACGCGCAAAGGCTGAAATCGAAACAAAGGCAAACGGAAAAGAAACGATCATTGTCCATGAAATTCCTTATCAAGTGAATAAGGCAAAATTAATTGAAAGAATTGCTGAGCTTGTGAGGGAAAAGAAAATCGAAGGTATTACGGACCTTCGGGATGAATCAGACCGCCGAGGAATGCGGATTGTTATTGAGGTTCGTAGGGACGCC
Organism: Niallia sp. Kr1; assembly: GCF_050389805.1. NCBI lineage: Bacteria > Bacillati > Bacillota > Bacilli > Caryophanales > Bacillaceae > Niallia > Niallia sp. Kr1. The sequence continues at coordinate 7,868 of NZ_CP130945.1, forward strand.
AACGCTAACGTCATTCTAAACAATCTGTACAAGCAAACAGCTATGCAAACAACCTTTGGCGTTAATTTGCTTGCACTCGTTAATGGTGAACCGAAAGTTCTAAACCTGAAAGAATGTCTTGTTCACTATTTAAATCACCAAAGAGTGATCATTAGAAGAAGAACAGAGTTTGAACTACGTAAAGCAGAAGCTAGAGCGCATATTTTAGAAGGGTTGCGAATTGCGCTTGACCATATTGATGAGATTATTAGACTCATCCGAAGTTCTAGAACGACAGACATCGCACGTGAAGGATTAATGACAACCTTTAATCTTTCTGAAAAACAGGCACAAGCGATTTTAGATATGCGTTTACAACGTTTAACAGGTTTGGAACGCGACAAAATTGAAGAAGAATATCAAGAATTAGTTAAGTTAATCGCTGAATTAAAAGCAATTTTAGCTGATGATGAAAAAATTCTTGATATTATTCGCGAAGAGTTAACCGAAATTAAAGAACGTTTTAGTGATGACAGAAGAACTGAAATTGTAGCAGGCGGGCTTGAGGATATTGATGATGAGGATTTAATTCCGGAAGAAAGTATTGTTATTACCTTAACCCATAATGGCTATATTAAACGACTTCCAGTTTCAACCTATCGTTCGCAAAAACGTGGCGGTCGTGGTATACAAGGAATGGGTACAAATGACGATGACTTTGTTGAACATCTGATTACTCTATCTACCCACGACACTGTTCTATATTTTACAAACAAAGGAAAAGTATACCGTACAAAAGGATACGAGGTTCCTGAGTTTGGTCGAACATCAAAGGGGCTTCCAATCATTAACCTGCTTGGGGTTGAAAAGGATGAGTGGGTAAATGCGATTATTCCTGTTTCTGAGTTTGAAGATGATTGGTATTTCTTCTTTACAACCAAGCATGGAATATCGAAACGTTCTCCAATAAGTTCCTTTATGCATATTCGGAACAGCGGACTAATTGCTGTAAACCTTCGAGAAGATGATGAATTAATTTCTGTTCGTCTAACTGATGGAAACAAGGATATTATTATTGGTACGAAAAAGGGTCAATTAATTCGATTCCATGAAACCGATGTTCGTTCAATGGGTAGAACGGCAACAGGAGTAAAAGGGATAACGTTAGATTCAGACGATGAAGTGATCGGAATGGAAGTTCTTGAAGAAGGTACGGAAATTCTCATTGTTACTCAAAATGGATATGGAAAACGTACCCCAGAACAGGAATACCGAATCCAAAATCGTGGTGGTAAAGGAATTAAGACAAGTAACATTACAGAAAAAACGGGTACTCTTGTTGGCATGAAAGTAGTAAATGGTGAAGAGGATATTATGATCATGACAACGAGGGGAGTCTTGATCCGGATGGATGTAGACGGGATTTCTTCTCTAGGAAGAAATACCCAAGGGGTGCGACTCATTAGACTAGATGAAGGTAAAGATGAGTTTGTCGCAACGATTGCAAAAGTAGAGAAGGAAGAAAAAGATGATTCTGATATAGATGAAGAGGGAGAAAATATAGATTCAAAGTCTGAGGATGGCTTAGCAGATTCAAATGTCGAATCTGAAGTTGAATCCGATGTATCAGAATCAATCCAAGCAGAACAAACTGAAGATGACGAATAGGAAAAGAAGTGCTACTTTTGTAGCGCTTCTTTTGTATTATTTGTTGATGGATTGACTGTTTTAGAAGTAAAATAGAACTAACGATATTCTTTGAGGGTGAAAAACATGCGAATAAAAACAACAGAACTAAGAGAAGGCAGCATTCTGTCCGAGGACATTTACAGTAAGACAAGTAGACCTATATTAAAAAAGAATACCGTATTGACTAATGAATTAATTGAAGTAATAAAATTATTTTTACTGCCAACTGTCGAAGTTAATCCTACCCTAATTACAGGAGCGCCAATCCAGTCAACAATGGAAAAGGGTCGAAATCACTTAAATGAATTTCCACAAGAATTTGAAACCAAGGAATTTACGACATTATTTTTAGAGGCAACAAAGGAGTTCAAAAGGCATTTTCAATTATGGCAATCTGGATTGCCCATTAATATTACTAAATTAAGATCCATTCTTTTACCATTATTAGAAGAAACGTTTGATAGA
>NZ_CP130945.1:15000-30000 GCF_050389805.1 Niallia sp. Kr1
TTACCCGCGACAGGACGGAAAGACCCCGTGGAGCTTTACTGTAGCCTGATATTGAATTTTGGTACAGCTTGTACAGGATAGGTAGGAGCCTTGGAAGCCGGAGCGCCAGCTTCGGTGGAGGCATCGGTGGGATACTACCCTGGCTGTATTGAAATTCTAACCCGCAGCCCTTATCGGGCTGGGAGACAGTGTCAGGTGGGCAGTTTGACTGGGGCGGTCGCCTCCTAAAGAGTAACGGAGGCGCCCAAAGGTTCCCTCAGAATGGTTGGAAATCATTCGTAGAGTGTAAAGGCACAAGGGAGCTTGACTGCGAGACCTACAAGTCGAGCAGGGACGAAAGTCGGGCTTAGTGATCCGGTGGTTCCGCATGGAAGGGCCATCGCTCAACGGATAAAAGCTACCCCGGGGATAACAGGCTTATCTCCCCCAAGAGTCCACATCGACGGGGAGGTTTGGCACCTCGATGTCGGCTCATCGCATCCTGGGGCTGTAGTCGGTCCCAAGGGTTGGGCTGTTCGCCCATTAAAGCGGTACGCGAGCTGGGTTCAGAACGTCGTGAGACAGTTCGGTCCCTATCCGTCGTGGGCGTAGGAAATTTGAGAGGAGCTGTCCTTAGTACGAGAGGACCGGGATGGACGCACCGCTGGTGTACCAGTTGTTCTGCCAAGAGCATCGCTGGGTAGCTATGTGCGGAAGGGATAAGTGCTGAAAGCATCTAAGCATGAAGCCCCCCTCAAGATGAGATTTCCCATAGTGTTAAACTAGTAAGACCCCTGAAAGATGATCAGGTTGATAGGTTTGAGGTGGAAGCATGGTGACATGTGGAGCTGACAAATACTAATCGGTCGAGGACTTAACCACAATTCATGATGAATGTCAGCATTATCTAGTTTTGAAGGAACAAACCTTCAATAAAATAGTCTGGTAACAATGGCGAGAAGGTCACACCCGTTCCCATCCCGAACACGGAAGTTAAGCTTCTCAGCGCCGATGGTAGTTGGGGTTTTACCCCTGTGAGAGTAGGACGTTGCCAGGCAAAAAGAGTATCCATTATGGATACTCTTTTTGTATATCCTAAAACATTTATCCATATAAAAATTATTTTCTTATCAAAGAAACTACATAATAATTTAAACTGATATTTATTTATATTCTGTGCTCATCAATATGCTATAATGGAGAAATATAATACTTCATTATCAAGCCGCCGCTATAGATACGGATTTGAACTACGTTTATCAACTAAATATTGATAGGCAAGAAAGGGTCCCTTTTGTGAAGTAATACTCAAAAACTGAACAATAAACGGGTAGTCTTTATTTGGCATGGTTTTTAATAGTTCACTCCACCACTCCGTTTCATAACGGGCAATCATACTTAAATTAAATAAGATTAGATAATGTGAAACCATTTCTGGAAAGGGAAAAAAGCTATCTTTTAAAACAGGAAAGCAATAGGACCCTTCTAGAAGATTAAATTTAAGTAATGAGAAATCATGAGATTGCCCTGACTCATCAAACAATATAGAGTTAGATGTGCTACTCCTATAAAGAAGATTGTTTGAGGAATTTGCTTGAATATAGTCTATAAAGCGATTCTCAGTCATATGAAAATAATCAAGGATCTCTTTCGGAAAGGTGAATACTTGTTGATGATAGTTAATGTCTATAAAAGTATTTCTTTGTTCTAATTGATTGAATAAGGGATTTAGTTCAGGTATTTGCTGTAATAAAGAGTTCATTGTAGCTTTATCGCCTTCCAGATTTTTTATATTGAACATTTTTTCAAGCATACAAGAAAATAGACCATTTCTTTGGAACTTGACTTCATCTTTTAGGAATTCATATTGTTGTTTTTTTCTTTTCCTAGTTGTTACTCCGTGCGCCAGTACAGAAGTGTTCTCAGGGTAATTTGGGTCCTGAGTGAGTAGACAAGCTTTAATTAAATGAACAAAGCCATAAAAAAGTAAAATAGGCTGAATTAAAAGTGGAGATTGTTTTGCCTGGTCGTAATAAATTTGAGCATGTTCTAGATAATAAATAAAGGGATAACAGTTCTCATAACTTTTTTGATCAGCTTGATCAAAATGTTTATAGCAATTTTTGAGATATTCCTGTGTATCTACAGCCGAGAAAAAGGTTGAAAATGAATGAAAATCTTTATAGGGGTGATTCAACTTTAAAACCTCCAAATTTTCAGAAACATTAAATATTGCTTTGTATCCTTGACAGTATTTTGTCCAATTGATACCCTACTAATAATATTTTTCAGTCTAGGAGGTTCATTTTATGTGGGAGAGTAAATTCAAAAAGGAAGGCTTAACGTTCGATGATGTCTTATTAGTTCCAGCAAAATCGGAGGTTCTTCCAAGTGATGTCAATTTATCCTTGAAATTAACGGATAAAATCAAATTAAACATACCAGTTCTTAGCGCAGGTATGGATACAGTTACAGAAGCAGAGATGGCAATAGCTATGGCAAGACAAGGCGGAATGGGAATTATTCATAAGAATATGACACCAGATAAGCAAGCTGAACAAGTTGATCGCGTTAAACGTTCTGAAAGTGGTGTAATCACCAATCCATTTTTCCTAACGCCGGAAAAACAAATATTTGAAGCTGATCATTTAATGGGTAAATATCGGATCTCAGGTGTACCGATTGTAAATAATTTAGAGGAACGTAAACTTGTTGGGATTATTACAAACCGTGATTTACGTTTTATTCAAGATTACTCCATTAAAATTTCAGACGTTATGACGAAGGATAAACTGGTAACAGCTTCTGTTGGAACTACTTTAGCAGAAGCCGAAAAGATCCTCCAACAGTATAAAATTGAAAAGCTCCCACTTGTGGATTCTAATGGAGTCTTAAAAGGCTTAATTACAATTAAGGATATTGAAAAGGTTATTGAATTTCCAAACGCTGCAAAGGATGAACAAGGTCGCTTATTAGTTGGAGCAGCAGTTGGTGTATCAAAAGATACTGACATGCGTCTTGAGCTCTTGGTAAATGCAGGTGTTGACCTAGTTGTTATTGACACAGCCCACGGACATTCAAAAGGTGTTATGGATACTGTTTCACGAATCCGCAAACAATACCCAGACCTTGCTATTGTTGCAGGGAACGTTGCGACAGGGGAAGCGACAAAGGCTTTGTTTGAAGCTGGAGCCGATGTCGTAAAGGTAGGAATTGGACCTGGCTCTATCTGTACAACAAGGGTTGTTGCTGGCGTTGGTGTTCCTCAAATTACAGCGATATATGATTGTGCAAGTGAAGCAAGAAAATTAGGAAAAGCCATTATTGCAGATGGTGGTATCAAATATTCAGGAGATATCGTCAAAGCACTTGCTGCTGGTGGACATGCGGTTATGCTAGGAAGTCTTCTTGCTGGTGTAACTGAAAGTCCTGGAGAAACAGAAATATTCCAAGGTCGCCGATTTAAGGTGTATCGTGGTATGGGCTCTGTTTCTGCTATGGAAAAGGGGTCTAGTGATCGTTATTTCCAAGAGGAAAATAAAAAGTTTGTTCCTGAAGGAATTGAAGGGCGTCTACCATATAAAGGACCTTTAGCAGATACAATTTATCAATTGGTTGGAGGAATTCGTTCTGGTATGGGTTATGTAGGTGCTGCTAATTTAGAAGCTCTTCGAGAAAATACTCAATTTATTCGAATGACAGGTGCAGGATTAAAAGAAAGCCACCCACATGATGTACAGATTACAAAAGAGGCTCCGAACTACTCACTATCATAAGAATAAGGACCTAATAGAAATTTGGGTGTTTCCTTTATTTTCAATAGACAGAGGGACTATTCTCTGTCTATTTTTTTCGTATTATTTATGATAAACTGTACAAGTATGTAAGCAGGTTTCTAAGTTATTAAAGAGATAATTATTAAAAACATAGATTAATAGTTGGAGGTATGGCTCATTGAATTGCTTTAAGAAAGTTTCATTATGGATTACGGTGTTATTTTTATTTGTATCTGCATCGTTTTCTATTGTACCCAACACTGCAAATGCAGCAGAGAATGATCCACTAGGACTAAAAGCTGAAGCTGCTATTTTAATAGATGCGGAAACTGGTGCTATTTTATATGAGAAAAATGCTGATGTTGTTCTTGGTGTTGCTTCGATGTCGAAAATGATGACTGAATACCTAGTGCTAGAGGCCATTAAAGAGGGTACTATTTCATGGGATCAAGAAGTGACTATTAGTGAATATATTCATAAACTATCAAGTCCTAATATGGGTTTATCTAACATTGGTTTAACTCAAGGTGAAAAATATACGATTGAAGAGTTGTATCAAGCGATGGCCGTTTATTCAGCCAATGCTGCAACATCTGCGCTAGCTGAAGTTGTAGGTGGAACGGAGAAAAACTTTGTTAAATTAATGAATAAAAAGGCAGAAGAATTAAATTTAGGTGAATTTAAATTTGTAAATGCATCAGGCCTAAATAATAAAGACTTATTAGGCAACCATCCAACAGGAGAACCTAATGAAGAAAATGTAATGTCTGCAAAAGCTACTGCTCGCCTAGCTTTTCACCTGTTAAAGGATTTCCCGGAAGTGTTGGAAACAGCTAAGATTCCAAAATTAAAGTTTAAAGATGGCAGAGAATATCCTAACTTTAACTGGATGTTACCAGGTCTTTCTTACGAATATCCAGGAGTAGACGGATTAAAAACTGGATCAACTGATTTTGCAGGATATGGATTTACTGCTACTGCTAAAAAAGGTGATAATCGATTTATTTCCGTCGTTATGAAATCAAGTACGAGGGAAGAGCGTTTTACAGAAACACGAAAACTATTAGAGTATGCTTTCAATAATCATTCAAAGGTGGAAATAGTTGCTAAAGGCGCTGAAGTAGAAGGACATAAATCCCTACCTGTAACAAAAGGTAAGGAAGACAGTGTTAAAATCGAAACAGCAGATGCAATTGAAATGGTTGTAAAAAATGGAGAGCAAGAAAAATATGAAACGGTTCTAACTCTTGATAAAAAGAAGTTAAATGAAGATGGAGAATTAACCGCACCTATTAAAAAGGGTGATAAGATAGGATCATTAACCGTAAAACCTAAAGAAGGAGATTCTATTGAATTCCTTACTGAAAATGGAACTAAATCGGTAACTGTAGATGTGGTTGCTTCCGAGGATGTAGAAAAGGCAAATTGGTTTGTTCTAAGTATGCGTGCTATAGGTGGCTTTTTCGGTGATATCTGGGGTAGTGTATCCTCTACTGTAAAAGGTTGGTTTTAATAGTATTGACTAAAAGAGGTCCCTTAATAGGGATCCTTTTTTTATATACATATATGCCTCTATCTTTTATATAGATTTTGGGATAATTCTGTTGTAAAATGGAAATAAATAATCATATCAAAATTTAATAGTAAAAAAGCAATGAGAGGAAATAGTAGCAAATCCCTTATTCAATAGAGAGCCAGTGGTTGGTGAGAACTGGTGAATAACATTTGTGAATCCATCCTTGAGCAAGGTATCGAAAACCTTTGGTGAGTAAATACTTTCGGCTAAAACCGTTAACAATTTAAGCTGGAAGACAAATTTGTCTTCAACTAGGGTGGCAACGCGGGTAACTCTCGTCCCTTTTTTAGGGATGGGAGTTTTTTATTTTGTCTAGCGCAAGCTGCCTACCCCCTCGAGGTCACAAGCGTGTCTAGTGTCGGCTCCTAGGGACTAGGGTCATAAGCCAAGTACTTCTGAAGGCAAAAAACGCCTTAAGAAGTACTCGTCTTACGCCCTTCGTCCCTGGGCAGTCGCCTATACATATCTTTCAACCCGTCAAGAAGAATTAAAGAACAATCTTCATGCCGGCTCGTCTTGTGCTTGGCCGTACCGGCATAAGTGCAACTACTCCTCTGGCTTAGCCTAAAGGCTTGCCAGTCGGAGAGTTTTCTTTATCGGGGGTGAGCAAGGCGCTTGCGCTTTTCTTATTGTCTAGCTTTTTTACTAAAATACAAGGAGGCATCACCATGCTTGATATTAAACTGTTGCGTAACAATTTAGAAGAAGTGAAAGCTAAATTGCAACACAGAGGTGAGGATTTATCCGAGCTAAATCATTTTGAAGAATTGGATGTAACTAGAAGAGAATTAATTGTTGAATCCGAAAAGCTAAAAAGCAGAAGAAATGAAGTATCCCAACAAGTTTCACAACTTAAGCGTGAGAAAAAAGATGCGGATCACCTGATAAAGGAAATGCGTCAAGTTGGGGATGATATTAAAGTACTTGACGATAAATTAAAGGTAGTAGAAGAAAAGTTAGAGCAAATTTTATTAGGAATTCCAAATATTCCACATGAAAGTACACCAATTGGGGAAACTGAAGATGATAATATTCCAGTTCGTCACTGGGGAGATAAACCTGAGTTTGGATTTGAAGCAAAACCGCATTGGGACATTGCAGATGAATTGGATATTTTAGACTTTGAACGTGCTGGTAAAGTAACGGGTAGTCGCTTTGTTTTCTATAAAGGACTTGGGGCAAAGCTAGAAAGAGCATTGTATAACTTCATGCTTGATCTCCATACGGAAGATCATGGTTATGAAGAAATATTACCGCCTTATATGGTTAATCGTGCCAGCTTAACAGGGACTGGACAACTGCCAAAGTTTGAAGAGGATGCCTTTTTAATTGAAGAAGAGGATTACTTTTTAATTCCAACAGCAGAGGTACCTGTTACAAACTACTACCGTGATGAAATATTAAATGGCGAGGAGCTCCCAATCAGCTTTGCAGCATTTAGTGCTTGTTTCCGCTCAGAAGCAGGTTCAGCAGGTAGAGATACAAGAGGATTAATCCGTCAGCATCAATTCAATAAGGTGGAGCTGGTGAAGTTTGTTAAACCAGAAGAGTCTTATGAGCAATTAGAAATTTTAACAGGACATGCTGAAAAGGTTCTTCAATTGTTAAAACTTCCTTATCGTGTGATGAGCATGTGTACAGGAGATCTAGGATTTACGGCTGCGAAAAAATACGATATTGAGGTGTGGATGCCGAGTTATGATACGTACCGTGAAATTTCTTCTTGTAGTAATTTTGAAGCATTCCAAGCACGTCGCGCCAATATCCGTTTCCGCCGTGAAGCAAAGGCTAAGCCAGAACATGTTCATACATTAAATGGATCTGGATTAGCAATTGGAAGGACGGTAGCAGCCATATTAGAAAATTACCAGCAAGAAGATGGAACAGTCGTCATACCAGAAGTATTACGTCCATATATGAGAAATCGTGAAGTAATTAAATAAGGGTTTTAAGAACGTTTAAAGGGTATCAAAAAAAATTCTGGACGAACCACATTTTCGTCCAGAATTATGTTTGACATGTTAAATTGTAAATGTTATATTAATTTTTGTCTGATATGGAGGAATACCCAAGTCTGGCTGAAGGGATCGGTCTTGAAAACCGACAGGCGGGTTAAACCGCGCGGGGGTTCGAATCCCTCTTCCTCCGCCATAATATTAAAAATCAACGCGCATAAATTGGAGAAAATCGTTGTCTGTGACAGCGGTTTTCTTTTTTTATTGTCTAACCACAGTGCCTTCCCCAAAAGGAATTGTTCGATTAGGCTCTGCGTGACATCTTGTTTAGACTTGAGTCACTGCGCAGTCGCTTATCATTTCTTTTAGACCGGCAAGACGATTAAAGAGCAATCTTCTTGCTGGATCGTCTCGTGCTTGTAGGCGTAAACATGGCACTTCTGCTTTTATTTTTTGACAACGTTAAAGTTTTCTGTAATAAGTAACCAGTTTTGTGGGAAGGAAAGACCTAATTTCCAATAACTCATTCCACGAATGCCAAGCTCCTTCATTAAATCAAATTTTGCTTGAATGGATCGGGCATCTTCAAACCATACTTCGTGCTGTTTTCCTTCGTTATCCGTATAACGATAAAAGGGTGCTTGTGCCTTCTCATCATATTGAATGGATACATTATTTTCGGCAGCACGAGTTATGGCCTGTTGTGGGCTAAGTGCTTTAGCAATGGTTCCTTGAACAAATGGTAATGTCCAATCATACCCATATAAATTTTGACCCATTAGGATTTTGGAAGCAGGCATTTCCGTAATCGCATATTCTAGTACATCTCGTACAGGACCAATTGGCGATACGGCCATTGCAGGACCACCACTATATCCCCACTCATACGTCATAATGACTACAAAGTCGACAATTTCTCCATGCGCCCTATAATCATGTGCCTCATACCAAAGACCAGGTTGGTCTGCTCTAGTCTTCGGCGCTAACGCAGTCGATAGGAACCAACCATATTGTTTAAATCGTGCCTTTGCCTTTCGTAAAAATTGATTATACGCTTCTCGGTCCTCAGGTCGAAGAAATTCAAAATCAAAATGAATATCACGGAACCCGTACTTCTGGGCAGTGGTAACAATGTTATCTAAGAAGCGATCTTGAACGGCTACATCGTTTAACAAAATTCTTCCAAGTTCGTCGCTAAATTGATCATTTTCTTGATTGTTAATGACCATCATTAATACATTATTATTAGCCTGAGCAATAGCAGGGAAATTATTTAACAGTGGTTCTTTCAAGGAACCATCTCTAAGTGCTTGGAAACTAAAAGGGGCTAGATACGTTAAGTAAGGAGCAGCATCTCGTGCACTTTCTTCTAGTACTGGTGCCACTGTAGTACCGCGGGGTTCTACGTAGGCATTAAATTCACGGTTGGTTTTAGGGCGAGGTGGTATATATAATCGAGTCCCAATCGTAAGTGGTTGAGTAACAGGAATTTGATTGATAGCTGCTAATTCTTGATAGGTAGTTTGAAATCGATTCGCGATAGACCAAAGACTATCGCCAGGTTGAACCCAGTAAAAACTTCCAACGATTGGAATGACTAATGTTTGCCCAATCACAAGTTGATTAGGATTCGGTATTTCATTCGCTTCGATTAAATCTGTAGTAGATGTACCATAAGCCTGTGCAATGGAAGACAAGGTTTGATTCTGTCTAACAACATGAATTTGCATATCGTTCCCTCCAATAATTTGGACTGGTTTATAAATGAATGTCATCTTCATACATACGCCATTATCAACTTATGATTTAAATGAGAAATCATGATATAATTTTCCAATAACTAAGAAAAGCGTTGGAACTGAACACGCATCTATTAAAAACTTATAATTTGTTAATTTGTAGATGTGTTAAAAAATCATGTTGATTGTAGTGTCACGAAGACTCGTGCGTACGGTTGCCGCCTGGGGAGAGACGTGCCTAAATAAACAATCAAGTTTAATAAAGCTAACTTGTATAAAAAGAAAGGATTCCAATTTTAATGATTGAAAAAAATCTAGATGAGTTCTATATGTTAGAAGCGATTAAAGAAGCTAAAAAGGCAGAAGAACAATTAGAAGTGCCAATTGGGGCTGTTATTGTGTTAAATGGAGAGATCATCGCCAGAGCTCATAATTTACGAGAAACCACACAAAATGCTGTTTCACATGCTGAATTATTGGCTATTGGACAGGCCTGTGAAAGGCTAGGATCTTGGCGATTGGAGAATGCCACCCTTTATGTCACATTGGAACCGTGTGCGATGTGTTCAGGGGCTATCCTATTATCCCGCATTAAACGAGTTGTATTTGGTGCACATGATCCAAAGGGTGGCTGCGTGGGAACTTTTATGAATTTACTCCAAGATGAACGGTTCAATCACCAGAGTGAAGTGGCTTCTGGAGTATTAGAAGAAGAATGTGGAGGATTATTAACTAGATTCTTTCAAGCCATTCGAGAGCGGAAAAAGGCAGAAAAAAGATCGAGAAGTCAATCGCTTCTAGGTGATACAGAAATTAACAATGGATAGCCATTGCTTTTTTAAATGAAAATTAGTATACTAAATCTTGCGTCGGATAAGACGCTTAAATATTGGTATCAATTTTGCCGTGCTAGGTGGGGAGGTAGCGGTGCCCTGTACTCGCAATCCGCTCTAGCGAGACTGAATCCCTTCCCGAGGCTGGTATCCTGTAGGGTCTGCCTTAAGTAAGTGGTGTTGACGCCTGGGTCCTACGCAATGAGAACCCATGAACCGTGTCAGGTCCGGAAGGAAGCAGCATTAAGTGGTGTCTCTCATGTGCCGTAGGGCAGCCTGGGCCGAGCTAACTGCTTAAGTAACGCTTATGGGAGCCAGTCGACGGAAGGTGCGCGGCAGTTAAATTTATAATAACAAAACTCATCATTATTGATGGGTTTTTTATTTTACCAAAAACCTTTCAATAAGGTGTATTCATAGTATACTTATAAATATATTTTTGTATTTCAACTACATTTTGAAAAATAGAAAATAGGCGGTTATAATAGTAAAAGAGATCAAGCAGGAGGGGGCGTTTAATTGAGTTATCAAGCATTATATCGTGTATGGCGTCCACAAAACTTTATTGATGTCGTAGGACAGGAGCACGTAACCCAAACATTGCAAAACGCCTTACTTCATGACAAAATATCACACGCTTATCTTTTTTCAGGTCCTCGTGGTACAGGGAAAACAAGTGCAGCCAAAATTTTAGCAAAGGCTGTTAACTGTGAAAAAGCCCCAACTGAGGAACCTTGTAATGAATGTGCTGCATGCCGTGGTATTACGGATGGTACGATTCCTGATGTAATTGAAATTGACGCAGCTTCCAATAATGGCGTAGAAGAAATTCGTGATATTCGTGACAAGGTGAAATACACGCCTACATCTGTTAAATACAAGGTTTATATTATAGATGAAGTACATATGTTGTCCATTGGAGCGTTTAATGCCTTATTAAAGACATTGGAAGAACCTCCTAGACATGTTATTTTCATATTAGCTACTACTGAACCTCATAAAATTCCCCTAACCATTCTTTCACGCTGTCAACGTTTTGATTTTAAACGAATTACTGCACAAGCGATCGTCAAAAGAATGGAGCTTATTGTTAAAGAAACTGGGGTCGATTACGAAGAAAATGCATTAGCGGTTATTGCCAGAGCGGCTGACGGTGGAATGCGTGATGCATTAAGTTTACTTGATCAAGCTATATCATTTGGTAATGATAAGGTAACGATAGACGATGCATTAACAGTAACAGGTGCTGTATCACAGAGGTTCTTACTGAACCTCGCTAACGCGATAAAAACCCAAGATGTCGTAAGTGGACTTGACTCCTTAGAGGAACTTCTTTTTCAAGGGAAGGATCCATTAAGGTTTATCGAGGACTTTATTTTATTCTATCGGGACATGTTATTATATAAATCGGCGCCTAACTTAGAAGAATCTTTAGAGCGTGCATTGCTAAACGACGATTTCAAGTCCCTTGCAGCAGAAGTTAATAAAGAGGAAATCTATCAATTAATTTCAGAACTAAATAAGACACAGCAGGAAATGAGATGGACCAACCACCCAAGAGTCTTATTAGAAGTAGCTATTGTTAAACTGTGCCATCTAGACTCTCCGGCACAGTCTCATTCACATCCTGATGTTGACCAGTTGATTCAGAAAATAAATCAATTGGAACAGGAGCTACTAGAATTAAAACGACATGGTGTGGTCAGAGAAGAGGAACAAGCTCCTCCGGTTCAAAAAAGAACTCAACGAATATCTAAAAATGGATTTCAAGCTCCGTCTGGGAAGATAAACGAAATTTTAAAACAAGCTACAAAACAAGATCTTCTAACGATTAAACGACATTGGGCGGAAATGATTGAGCAATTAAATGAAAAACAAATGAGATCACAAGCAGCTTTATTAAAAGAAGCAGAACCCGTAGCTGCATCAAGTCAAGCCTTGGTTATAAAATTCAAGTATGAAATTCACTGCAAAATGGCAATGGATAATGTAAGATTCATTGATACCATTTCTTCAATACTTTCAAGTTTAGTTGGACAATCGCTTGCAATTGTAGGTGCACCAGAAGAACAATGGCTACAGATTCGGGAAGGTTTTGTCAAAGGGCAGCGGAAACATAATGAGATAAGCGGCGACGTTATGGAAGATCATGAAGAGGATCCGATTATATCTGAAGCAAGAAAGTTATTCGGAGATGATTTAATTGAAATTAACGAATAACTGTTCGATATGCAAAGGATGATCAATGTGTTAATTTTAAAAGGGAAGGAATAATACCCTTTTAATAGAATATATAGGTAAAATTAAACTATTAGGCTGTGTTGAAAATTAGAGTTGTGTACTGGATGTTAACATAGTCAATGATAAATAAAAGGTGGAGGTATTTAAAATATGGCACGTGGAATGGGTAATATGGGTGGCATGGGAAACATGCAAAAGATGATGAAGCAAATGCAAAAAATGCAAAAAGATATGGCTAAAGCACAAGAAGAATTAGGTGAACAGAAAATCGAAGGTACAGCTGGCGGTGGCATGGTAACGGTTGTTGTAACAGGACACAAGCAAGTAGTAGATGTTATCATTAAAGAAGAAGTGGTGGATCCTGAAGACGTAGAAATGCTTCAAGATCTAGTATTAGCAGCAACAAATGATGCTTTAAAAAAGGCAGATGAATTAACAGAACAAACTATGGGGCAATTCACAAAGGGAATGAATCTTCCAGGGATGTTCTAGGGAAGAGGGAATAAAACATGCATTATCCTGAACCAATATCAAAACTAATTGACAGTTTTATGAAATTGCCAGGAATCGGTCCTAAAACGGCCGTACGACTGGCTTTTTTTGTCTTAAATATGAAAGAAGAAACCGTTTTAGATTTTGCAAAAGCACTAGTAAATGCAAAGAGAAATTTAACTTATTGTTCAATTTGTGGTCATATTACAGATCAGGATCCATGTTATATTTGTGAGGATCAAAGAAGGGACCGCAGTGTCATCTGTATTGTTCAGGATCCAAAAGATGTGATCGCAATGGAAAAGATGAAGGAGTTCCAAGGACTGTATCATGTCTTAAATGGTGCTATTTCGCCTATGGATGGAATAGGACCTGAGGATATCAATATCCCATCTTTATTAAAAAGACTACAGGATGAAACGGTAAAAGAGGTTATACTAGCTACGAACCCTAATATAGAAGGGGAGGCAACTGCTATGTATATTTCTCGATTAATCAAACCATCTGGGATTAAAACAACAAGAATCGCCCATGGGTTACCTGTAGGTGGAGATTTGGAATATGCTGATGAAGTGACGCTATCAAAAGCGCTCGAAGGTAGAAGAGAAGTATAAATGATGGGGGATTGACACATGTTTTTTCGACGAAAAGGCAGGTTGCGAGCAGAGTTTAATGAACGACTTGTAGAACAATTGAGCGAAACTAAAAAAAATTGGGATCGCCAAAAAGACCTGTTTGAAAAAAGCATTGATCCTTTCGGGGAAATGGAAATCCAATCAGAAATAGCAAAGGCAAAATACTTTTTTTTATTACGTGAAGCAAAGAAACGGCATATTACCCTTTTAAAGTCATTTTATGATTAAGACTACTAAACAAAAACTTTTCTGGTCTTTTTTGTACAGGCTCTACATAAAAATAGTACAAATGACTAGAAGGGAGATTGGAATTGGAACCAATTGTCGTTGTTGCTATTCTAGGATTTATTATTTTAATGCTACTTTTTATGGGAAGCCCATTAAAACCAATTAGGCTTATAAGCCAAGGAGTTGTTAAATTAGTCATCGGGGCATTGTTTCTTTTCTTCCTAAATATCGTTGGAAACCAATTTGGAATACATGTTCCTATTAACTTAATTACTTCTGCTGTTTCCGGGATATTGGGGATTCCTGGTGTGTTTGCGCTTGTAGCAATTGACATGTGGATTATATAAAAACTTGAACCAGTTCTATATTTAGAAACTGGTTTCTTTTTTTATTCGCGTGCCCAGCAAGCCGTTAATTGCTAGTTGGTGAAAGTCCAACCTGAGTAAGTACCAAGACGCTCAGTAGCTGACAGGCAACTGGTGAAGAAATTCTAAGGTTGAAGCCCTGTGACAAAGTAACTCCCTAGCGGAGTGCGAGCAAACTAACAGGTTGTAACATAAAGTGAATCCTGCCGTCTCGTCAAAAGAACCTACCTACGGTAGCCAAAGAGAAGTCGAGCCTTGGGATAATGGGCGAAGACCATGGAAGGTGTGAAGATCTTGGAATAGCAGCACCGATGAATCTCTCGGGGTATGGGGAGCGACATGTTAGTAAAGTAGTTAGCGGAACTGGGGATACCCTCCTTGTCACTTTCTAACGAAAGTAAAGCAGAAACCTATAAGTGCAAACGAAGTGGTGGATGGATGAGAGGGAGTCGGAGGGGGTCATAGTACCATTAATGACAATGACAACACAACATTGTCTAGGGAAGGACGGCGCAAGCCATTACCCTACTTCGTTCATATGTCAGAAGGAGGTAAGAGTCAGTGAATGTCAGGAAAATGACTAACTACACCAATAAAGTAAAAGCTCAAGAACTCTGGAAGACGTTATATCTTTGTGCCAAGGAATGTCCAACTCGAAGATTTCACGCTTTATATGACAAAATCTATCGTCCTGATATTCTATGGGAGGCATGGCAACGTGTGAAGCGAAAGAAAGGAAGTGGAGGTGTCGATGGACAGACGATTGAACAAATCGTCTTGGAGTACGGGGAAAAGAAATTTATGAACGAGCTCTATTTGGAACTAAAGGAGAAGCGTTATCACCCTAGTCCAGTCCTAAGAACCTATATTCCAAAGGATGATGGAAAGAAACGTCCATTAGGAATTCCAACTATTAAAGATCGGGTCGTACAGATGGCAACGAAAATGGTTATTGAACCAATATTCGAGGCTGACTTTCATGACTGTTCGTTTGGTTTTCGTCCAAAGCGAAATGCCCATCAAGCGATGGCAAAGATAAGAAAAGCCAGTAAGAAATGTTTTTGGGTAGTAGACGTCGATATCCAAGGATATTTCGATAATATTAATCAATACAAGTTGATGAAAATATTAGAACAAAGGATTAGTGATCGACGGGTTTTAAAGCTTGTTCGAAAATGGCT
>NZ_CP130945.1:37500-100000 GCF_050389805.1 Niallia sp. Kr1
ATGGGTTCTTTTTTGCACTTTAATAGTCCGTATGTTTCATTAGTGGCAGTGGAAAAGTATCTTCACATACTACAATCTAGTAGTCCATCCTATCCAATTATGGCTTCACTTGATATAGCCAGAAGCTATGCAGCTTCTTATCAAAATGAGGATCATGCATATTTAGAAAAAGAAATACAAATATTTAAGAATGAGCTACAACAACTTGATAGAATTCATGTGCTAAATGATAGTAGAAAAGGAGATTTACTTAAAGTCACGATCCAATCGAGAAATGAGTTAAGTGGTTTTCAAATGCAAACACTATTTGAAGATAAAGGCATTTATACAGAAATGGCCGATCCGAATAATGTCCTACTTGTACTGCCGCTTTTAAAAAGAAATCAGGAATATCCCTTAAAGGAGATTTCTGAGGCAATAGCGGACTCATTGGACGTTTATAAAACCGTTAGACGAACGTTAAAATACTCTTATTATCATCCCCGTATTTCAGCCTTAGAGGTTCATCCAAGGCAATTTCATAAATGGTCAACAAGAAAAGTACCATTAAAAGAGGCAGTAGGGAAAATTGCAGCACAGCAAATAACTCCTTATCCACCTGGAATACCGATCATACTACCTGGAGAGAGAGTTACTGAAGCAGTTGTTGTTCAGATCATGGATTTAATCGAAACGGGTGCAAGATTTCAAGGGGATCTAGAGATTTATCAGCATCAAATATATATTTTTGAAAATTAGTAGGTTGGAGGAAAAGGAAGAATGGGCTATTTTATTACACTTGAAGGCGTAGAAGGATCTGGAAAGTCTACGCTTATTCAACATTTGAAGGACTTTATTGAAAGGAAAGGAATAGAGGTGATCGTCACTAGGGAACCCGGTGGGATTGATATATCTGAGCAAATACGCTCAGTTATTTTAGATACTAGAAATACAAAGATGGATGGTCGAACGGAGGCATTACTTTATGCCGCAGCAAGACGGCAGCATTTAGTTGAACGGATTATTCCTTTGTTACAAGAGGGAAAAGTGGTCCTTTGTGATCGATTTATTGACAGTAGTTTAGCCTATCAAGGGTACGCTAGAGGACTTGGAATTGATGAGGTCTTAACAATTAATGAATTTGCAATTGGTAACTTTATGCCAGATTTAACCTTATACATGGACCTAGATCCCCAAATCGGCTTAAACCGGATTCGTAATAATAAGGGAAGAGAGGTAAATAGGCTAGATTTAGAGGAGATCCATTTTCATATGAAGGTTCGAGAAGGGTATGAAGCTATTTTAGAGAGGTTTCCAGAGAGAATTGTAAGAGTAGATGCAAATCAGGAATTAGATAAGGTATTTTCAGATACTAAAGAAATCGTATTGGATAGGGCAAAGTCTATATTCCATTAAGCAAGACAATAAAAAGAACCTCCATTCAAGATAAAGAATGGAGGTTCTTTTTCTACAATCGAACTTCTACAGTATGTTCATTACCATCATTGACTAATCCAAAGACAAAACCAGAATTGGTGCTAATCTCAATTTCTTCTCCATCAAGTACTAAACCAGTAGCTCCAGTATGATTCTTTACTTCAATGGAATAGATTGTTTCTTCATAACGATAAGTTACAGAGAATCCAGGCCAGTCATGAGGGATAGTCGGATTAACATAAAGTTTTTCACCACGTTTTTTGATACCTAAAATCCATTCAATCCCTGCCTGGTACATCCAGCTTGCAGCACCTGTATACCATGTCCAACCTGCGTGACCTTCATTCGGTTTAGCCGTATACACATCAGCTGCCATCGCATAGGGTTCACCTACATATTGTTTAACCTCTTGGTCAGTACGAGTATGATTCATTGGATTTAACATGTTGAACATTTCAACGGCTTTTTCACCATTACCAAGCTGTGACCAAGCAACAATCCCCCAAATGACTCCATGAGTATATTGAGCCCCATTTTCACGTAGACCTGGTGGATAGCCCTGGATGTAACCTGGACTTGGGTCTGTTTTATCAAAAGCAGGTGTTAACAAGCGAACGACCGACAAATCTCTATCTACAAGTTCACGGTCAAATGAATTCATTGCTTGTTGTGCACGCTCACTTGGAGCACCTCCTGAAATAACAGACCATGATTGTGCAATTGCATCAATTCGACACTCTTCATTGCTGATTGTCCCTAACCAATTGCCAGAATCAGTAAAGGCCCTGCGGTACCACTGACCGTCCCATCCATGTTCGTTTAAAGCGGCTATTAATTGTTCTCTTCTTTCTACATAGCTTTCAGCTTTGTCGAAATCACCTTGGTTCTGACAAATACTCTCAAATCGGCTTAGAATATCACAGATGAACCAGCCAAGCCAGATGCTTTCTCCTCGACCGTTGGCACCAACAAGATTCATTCCGTCGTTCCAATCCCCAACACCCATTAATGGTAGACCATGTTCACCAATACGAGAAAGAGCTTTGTCAATCGCACGCAGGCAATGATCATAAATATCTGCCGATTGAGATGATTGTACAGTTGGTTCATAGCGCTCATGCTCGCCTTCCTTTAACGGCTCACTATGAATAAATGGAATGATTTCATCTAACACTCCAGCATCACCTGTATGTTCGATATAGCGCGAAACTGTATATGGAAGCCATAGTAAGTCATCCGAGAATAGAGTGCGAATACCCCTTTGAGTTTCTTCATGCCACCAGTGTTGTACGTCGCCTTCTTCATACTGGTGAGCAGCATGCAGTAAAATCTGTTTTCGTGTTAATTCAGGCAAGGTGTGTAGCATAGCTAAGGAATCCTGTAATTGATCGCGGAATCCATAGGCACCGCCAGCCTGATAGAATGCCGTTCTTGCCCACATACGGCAGGCTAATGATTGATACAACAGCCAACCATTCAACAGAATATTGGTTTCAATAGATGGTGTTGAAACTTGAATTTGATCCAAATGGTGATTCCAGAAATCCAATACTTCTTGTAAAGCGGACTCACAAACAGATGGGTTTCGATACTTTCTAGTCAATTCGCATACAGCTTCATCGCTATCCTCACAGCCTAATAATACATAGACAACCTCCTCGGAATGCGGTTCCAATAGGATACTTTGCTGAATTGCACCACAGGTTTCGTTGAATGTCCCCGTACGCCCAGATAGCGAGACATTTTCAAGCGCAGCAGGATTTTCTAATGACCCGTTGCGGCCAATAAATTCCGTTCGATCTGCCGTCCACGATTGTTTTTCCAACAACGAACTTTCTTCGGGGAAAATCCCTAGAAAGGCAACTGCCTCACGGAAAATCTCTTGATACGTGTTTTTTGCCGTTAAAATATGTGCATCCTCATTCCATTCCGACACAATATAAGGGGCATTTGCAGGTCTCATAACACCGAGCACCCACTCAGCATAATAGGTCAAGGAAATTTGTCTTTTTCGATCACTATTATTTTTTAACTTGACCCGCATGATTTTAATCGGATCGTCTTTTGGAACATAGACCATCATCTCATGGAAAATCCCGTTTCTTTCATGCTCAAAGCGAGAGTATCCTCGTCCATGAGAAACTTTATAAGGCTCTTTTGCATGAACTGCGCTAGGTGCCATAGACCATACTTGCCCTGTTTCATCATCCCTTAAAAAGGCTGTTTCAGTAGGTGGGTCTAAGACTGGGTCATTTGACCATGGGGTCAGTTTAAATTCACGGCTATTATTCCACCATGTGTAGCCTGTTCCCATTTCAGAAACAAAGGTCCCAAATTTAGGGTTTGCCATGACATTAATCCATGGTGCTGGCAAATGGTGCCCATTCTTAATCAGAATATGATACTCTTTCCCATCCTTAGAGAAACCGCCCCAACTATTGAAGAATTGCCATTCCCTTGTATCTTCTAGTTGTAATTGATCAGAAGAGGGAGGATAGGAAATTTTCGTTGAAATGGGAATCAGTTTTTCTGGATTTGCGACTTCCATTTTATCTTTTGGAATGCGGGTTTGTGCTTTTAAGCTGACGCCACCGGCATGTAAGATTAAACGCGATACAGCCATTAGCAGGTTTTTATCCTCATCGGGTAATTGATTAGCTGGGATTGCAAATACACCAGATAGACCTACACCAAAACGATCTACTCCATGCTCAGCTGCTCGTTGTAAGGATTCTTGTAAGTTTTGCTGATAACCACCTGCAGATTCATTGAGTAGAACTAAATCAAACAAAATGCCCAATCTCCGTAAGTACTCATGTCCTGTCAGGATTTTCACCACAAAAGGCATCTGGCTTTCATTCTCGATTCGGACAAGCAAAATAGGGCGGTCCCCCGAAATTCCGTAGGACCATAAACTAGATTGACCTTTGCGGTTATTTAAAATGCTCTCCTCACTGTCCTTACGAAGAGGTGGTCGATATAAAACTTGACCGGCTAACTTTTGAAATTCTATCGCTTCCTTGCTGGATAGATGTAAATTTCTTAATTCAATTTGAGCGCGATTCCAAGCCATTTGGAACGCCCTTTCCACCGATTGATCAGGTGCAAAGCGACGAACAATATCAATTGCCTCTTCTCTGTTTTCACTGACAGAGGTAATCGCAAATAATTGAATTTGTTGTCCGGGTTTTATAGAGATTCTTCTTCTCATAATAAAAGCAGGATCTGCAACCGAACCTACTTTACCACGTAAACGAGAACGAATCGATTGTGGTTCGGATAAACGATAGCCACGTCCAATAAAGCTTGACCGGCTTGTATCGTATTCAATCGTTCCAACTTGATTGCCTTCAAGGAGTAAAGCATGTGCTGCCCATAAGGTTTGATCTTCTTTTTCACGTGGTCTTCTGCCAGCAACAAGACACCCAGAATCCTGGTCAAAACTTGTTCGAATAAACAATTTACTAAAAGCGGTGTGGGCCTCATCCGCAATAGGATTTGCCAGGGCCAATTCGGTAAAAGTAGTGACCTCTAAAACTTTTGATTCTTTACTAACATTACTTAAAGTAATTCGACGTATCTCTGCATTCCATTCTGGAGAAACACTAATCTCCATCGTGGTTTTGATCTCTCCATCTTTACGCATAAAGGAAGCCTTATCGAGTCCAAATGAAACGAGCCCATCAGTCGATATCACCTTACAAGGCTGGTACGAAGGGGACCATACCTCGTCATTTGACATATCACGAATATAAATATAGTTCCCCCATTGATCCATCACCGGGTCTGGGCGCCATCTCGAAACAAGAAGTCCCTTATACGAACTAAATCCGCTGCCACTATTGGTTATAACGGTCGTAAGAGTTCCATTTGATAAAATATTGACCTCAGGAGTATGCGTATTTGGAGAACGATATTCTCTTACAGACACATGGTCTTGTTTTTGTGTAGAATCTAAAACATGTTCTTGTGTCATAGCTGGATGTTTAATTAGCCTTGCCTTTTTCGGAATTCGTTCCTGTAAGAGTAACTCCGTTGCCTGAACCTGTTTGTTACGATGGAATCGCTCATAAATGGGAGTAGGCAACAATAGATTAGCAAGGGTTAAAAAGCTCATTCCTTGGTGATGAGCCATGAAACTACGAATCACCATATGTTTCTGATTTTCTGGTAAACGTCTTTTTGTAAAATCAATGGCTTCATAAAAACCGTATTTCCCTCTACCATTTAATTTTTCTATCTCCTTTAAAGCTTGGAACGCTTTATCCTTTGCAAAAGGGAGAGAGAGGATTGTAGCATACGGTGCAACAACTAAATCCTGTTCAAGACCTCGTTTAAAACCTAATCCAGGTACACCAAATGCACGATATTGATAATTCATTTGGTAGTCAAAAGCATAAAAGCCTGATTCTGAAATACCGTGGGGGACGCCTCTTTGCTCTGCATACTGTATTTGGCGATCCACAACCGCTTTATAGGTATTCTCCCATAAGGAATTTCTATAGGTACGCATAAAGAGCCAAGGCATTAAATATTCAAACATCGTTGCTGACCAAGAAAGTAGTACAGGTCTTTTCCCTGCCTTGGTCATGGTTCTACCAAGTGCCTTCCAATGCGATACGGAAACTTGTCCTAAGGCAATGGAAATAAAACTTGCTGTTCTAGCTTCTGAAGCCATTAGATCATATAGAATATCATCCCGTTCATTACGTTCCACATGGTAGCCTAGAGTAAATAGTTTTGCATCATGGTCATACAATGGGACAAAATTTGTTTCTTTAATCATCCGATCAATTCGCTTAATTAGCCTTTTCCCTTTTTCAATCCATTCCTCACTTACTGGATTTCGAAGTAGTTTTCCTGAGCCAACAGGTGTTAACTCTTCGGAAAAGGCGGTTTGGAGTGAATCAGATGAAGATGAGTTAAGGTCAACGCCCATCTCTAAATCATTCCAACCTAGTAACTCTACTAAGCCTTCTCTTACCGTGATAAGACAGCCAACAAAGTTTCCGGAGTCAACGGTTGATACATAGATTGGGGATAATGGCTTAAGTGTAACTGTGTCATACCAATTGTATAGATGACCTTCCCATTTTTCCATTTTGTCAATTGTGTCTAATGTTCTTTCCAATCTTTGAATCAAACCTTGAGTATCGATAAAATGAAAATCCTTTGCCGCTAATGAACAAGTTAAGTACAACCCGATATTGGTCGGTGAGGTACGATGAGCAATCCCATTTGGCGGATCCATCTGTACGTTATCTGGAGGTAACCAGTTATCTTCTTCGGTCACATAGTCTTCATAAAAAGACCAAATTTCCTTAGACAGGCATCGTAGCTCCTCTTTTTCTTCCTTTGAGAAGGAAATGCTCTCCTGTTGTATCGGTTTGTTTAACCATCCGACAATGAGAGGTGTACATGCCCATAAAGCCACTAGTAATAATCCAATCACGACAACCGTCATATTCCCATTAAATAGGGTAGCGGCAGCAAAAAGCCCAACTAAGATATAGCCTCCAAACAACCCATAAATAGATTTGCGTTTTTGTGAACCCTTGCGTTCTTCTTCTGCAGAAGGTACCCACTCAAGCAGATGTCTTTTTGAGACGGTCAAACGATAAAGAGTTCTTATAATCGCATCTAATAATAAAATGGTTTGAAAAGGGAGTGTGATGACTTCAACCATTACCTGTCCAATCGTATAAAGAAGCCCTTTTATGTTTTGAAAAACATTTTGAATCGATAATAGGGAACGGAAGACAGGTAAAAATAGAGTTGCAAGGGAAATAAGCACCCACTTTAATGGAAAACCAGGCAACACAGTTACACCCAAGAGCATAATGAAATATAGGGACGGTGAAAGTAAACTTCTCCGTAAATTATCAATGATTTGCCAACGAGTTAAAATTGATAAATCAACGGGCACTAGTTCTCCATTTCGATTACGGGCTTTTGGAAATAGCCATAAAAGCAACTGCCAATCTCCACGAACCCACCGATGGAGCCTTCTTTGATAAGAACTAAAGAGTGCCGGATGGTCATCAATTAATTCAATATCGGAAAGAAGCCCCGCACGGAGGAATCCCCCTTCTAATAAATCGTGACTTAAAACACGATTTTCTGGTATTCGATCACAAAGGACTTCATAAAAGGCATTAATGTCAAATATCCCTTTTCCAGTAAAAATCCCCTGACCAAAGGCATCTTGATAGGCATCGGATACGGCAAAGGCGTATGGGTCAATTCCTGGATCCGAAGACCATAAATAGGCTAAATTTGATCTAGTGGTTGCATCGTGACTGATTGCCACTCGGGGTTGAAGAACGCCATAGCCCTCAATTACTCTTGTCCCCAATTGGTTTAATCTTGGTTGATTATAAGGATAATGTATCGTTCCAATCATTCTGTGGGCACTTTCTAGTGGCAACTGTGTATCTGCATCAAGGGTAATGATATAGCGGGCATTTTTTATACCTGATAGATTTCCTTCGATAACCGTGAAACTTGTATCTTGACTGCCCTTTATTAACTCAACAAATTCAACGAGTTTTCCTCTTTTTCTTTCCCATCCCATCCATTTCTTTTCAGATGGATTCCATTTTCTTTTCCTTTGAAATAAAGAAAAAGATCCTTCTGGATAGGTTTGTGCTAATTGTTTTATTTTTTTCTTAGCTGCTTTTACAATGATTTCATCCTCTGGACTATGCTGAGAATCTGAATCCGCAAAATCACCTAGTAAGGCAAAATGTAGATTTTGATGTTTATTTGCTAAATAATGTAACTCTAGTCGTGCCGTTAATTCATTCACTTCTTTAATAGATGACCAGATAACGGGAATCACCACAGCTGTTGCGGCTTCAGCTGGAATTTTCTTCGAAAAATCATATTTTAGCAAAAGCGTAGGCTTTTTTGTCTTTTCTATAGACCAATGAACCCCAGTGATCGCCCATTCCAATGCAGGAATGGAGAGCACGATGAATACAGCAAACCACTGAAGCGGAGATAAGAATGTGCCCCAGCCTATAATGAAAGCAAATAGCAGCAAGAAAATGGCAAAAATACCACCAAGTGTATTAAAATAAGTCGTTGTAGGTCGTTGCATGATATGGATCTCAGGTACTGACCTGGGTTTGCCACATTTTTTTAATGAATTTCGTAATGCTTTCATTCCATCTGGTTCAAATAAATAGTAGGCGACATAGGCTTTTCGAGGCAGAGGCTCTGATTGTTCTTTTTCCAAATCCTTCACATAGGTTTCAACTAGTTCTATGGCTTGAGTGGCTACTAAGTTTTCAGGAAGCTTAAAACGGCGACTTAAATGTTCAACTCTTTTTCGAATCGTTTCTCTGCTAGAAAAATCTAACTTTGCATATGTATCCGTGGCTTCCTTGCGTAAGGTTTGTTCAACCATAGAAATTTGTTCAAAGGTTTCATGCCAATTCCATCTATTTAATTTACGTAAACTTGTGATAAGATTTCCAGTGGAGATACCGAATGAAGCTTGTAGTTGATACTCATAAGACAGGATTTGATCCAAGCTCTCAGGTCCATTTTCTAATTTGCAAACTAACCATTCTCCGACTGTTGCGGTATAATCAGCCCGTTCACGTAAATGTGTGACTAAGTGGACAATCATCGGTCCAGATAGTGGGAATTCCTGTCCAGCCGCTTCTAACTCATGATTCAATCTCTCAGGTGTTATCTCATTTGTATCCATATTTGAAAGGAGATTATCAACTAGAGTACAGGTCTCATGACGCTCCTTAAGTGTATTCATGACTTCAGCTAATCGGTTAATCAATGCAACTCGCAAAAACATCGGAACAGACCATACCTCAGACATGGTTAATACAGAAACTTCCTGATAGGCACGAACATAGGAAATAAAGCCATCCATACTGAGTTGTCCATCGGTATACTTTATATAATCCTTACAAATGGCATAAACTCTAGCTTCCTTCGCTTTTGATAAATGCGGTAATGCATTAACAATTTGTTTATTCAGTTCCTGTTTAATCACAAGCGCTTGTTCTTCTAAAAACTCAGCATTATCGAGTAGCCATTCCTCAGCAGGTTGTGCACAAGAGGATCTTTTTTCCCGTAAAACTTCGACAAAGGAACGTAAATTCTCTATGTCTGATTGACCCAATCCCCCTATTAATTTAGATGATTTACGTTTCATGTAAGGGTCATGGTTCAATGCAGATTTATGTGCTTCCTCTTTCAGCTGTTCTTTATTTAAAATCACACTGATATCCCCCTCATAATCAAATTCACCCGACGAATTTATACCCGGATTTTTATCAAGCTTCAAAGCTCTACATCCGCATGTCTAGCCTGACTAGGACGTCTAGCTTTCTCGGTAAAATACATTTAATAAATCCGAGGCTTCCGTCGTAGGCTTAACTTCATTGGGCAAGATTTTGAATCCTACTAAATGGTAACCCCTTGATATTCATCCCCCACATATAAAAGGGGAGACTTCTGTACCTGTCGCAGGCTTTCGGTTCAAAGGCATTTGCTGAATGAAGTTTCAATTGCATAAGATTGCATTATATAAATGTTCCCTAGGTTGCAGTAAATTATGCATAAAATGGGAATATTTAGGAGTTACATTAAAAGAGGGAGATTTTTCAAAGTAGTAACAATCTCGTTAACGGTGTTTGTTTCAAGGAATTATTGTTATAATAGAACTACATATTGATTGTTTAATATGTCTTTCATTATTAATAGGTTAGTGAGTGATCGGTGTGGCAAATACGTGGGAAGAACTTGAAAAAATGCAGCCAGTTGTCTTAAAAATGATTCGAAATAGTTTAATAAAGAAACGAATTGCCCACGCTTACCTGTTCGAGGGACTAAGAGGGACTGGAAAAAAGGAAATAGGGCTATTACTTGCAAAAAGTTTATTTTGTATGTCCCCTCAAGAAGACGTTATTCCATGTGAGGAATGTATAAATTGTAAAAGAATTAATCATGGGAATCATCCTGATATTCATATAGTAGAACCTGATGGATTGTCGATCAAAAAACAACAAATACAGCAATTGCAGGAAGAGTTCTCAAAAACAGGAGTAGAAACAAACCAAAAGTTATATATCATTCATCATGCAGATCGAATGACCGTGAATGCAGCAAATAGTTTGCTAAAATTTCTTGAAGAACCTCATAAACAGACCTATGCAATCTTAATTACCGAACAGATACAAAGAATGTTACCGACCATTCTTTCACGTTGTCAGGTACTTTCATTTAAGCCATTATCAACGAAACAATTTGTGAAAAGACAGGTTGATATGGGGGTTAGGGTAGAAAAGGCACCACTTATTGCCCAACTAACAAATAATATCGATGAAGCACTTGGGTTAAATGATGATGAATGGTTTGCACAAGCTCGAAAGATAGTGGTAAAATTATATGAAATGCTTAGACGAAATTCCTTGGAGGCGATGACTTTTCTTCAAGATGAATGGTTTATGCACTTTAAAGATAAGGAACAAATCGATCGTGGTTTAGATCTTTTACTACTTATATTTAAGGATTTATTATATATACAAATCGGAAAACAGGAACAGACTGTATTTGTACATGAGGTCCAAAAACTAGAACAGTACGCTTTTAAAATTTCAGGGCGGCGATTAGCAGCACAGATGACAGATATCTTAGAAGCGAAAAGAAAACTTCAGGCTAATATGAATACACAATTGTTAATGGAGGAGCTAGTGCTTAAATTGCAGGAGGGATCTTAATTGTATAACGTAGTAGGAATACGCTTTAAAAAAGCAGGGAAAATCTATTATTTTGATCCCGGTGATCTCTCAATTCAAAAAGACAGCTATGTCATCGTTGAAACCGTAAGAGGTATTGAATATGGTAAAGTAGTCATTGGTCCTAAACAGGTTGATGAAAATGATGTTGTTCTTCCTTTAAAAAAGGTTTTACGAATTGCAGATCAAAAGGATCGCTTGATTGTAGAGGAAAATAGAGCTGCTGCAAAAGAAGCCTATCAAGTATGTAATGAAAAGGTAACCACACATCAACTAGATATGAAATTAGTAGATGTTGAATATACATTTGATCGAAATAAGATCATCTTTTATTTTACAGCGGATGGAAGAGTCGACTTCCGAGAATTAGTAAAAGACTTAGCAGCTATCTTCCGTACAAGAATTGAACTGCGCCAAATTGGTGTGAGAGATGAAGCTAAAATGCTAGGTGGGGTTGGCCCATGTGGAAGAATGTTATGTTGTTCTACTTTTTTAGGTGATTTCGAGCCTGTTTCTATCAAAATGGCAAAAGACCAGAACTTATCACTTAATCCAACCAAAATATCTGGGTTATGCGGCAGACTTTTATGTTGCTTAAAATATGAAAATGATGAGTATGAAGAGGCGAAACAACAATTGCCAGACCTTGGTCAAATCATTGATACACCACTTGGTACGGGGAAGGTAGTAGGGCTGAATATATTAGAAAGAGTGTTACAAGTAAATATTCCAGAACTAGAGAGAGTAGTGGAATATACATTAGATGAAATCCTTAAAGAGGGTGCAGTTTCGTTACAATCCACAGATTAATGAGGTGGAAGCGGTGGATAAAAAAGAGATTTTTGATTCAGTCAGTAATATGGAGAAGCAGATTGGACAACTGTACCAGCAACTAGGTGAGTTGAAACAACATTTCGCGGAATTCCTTGAAGAAAACAACTCTTTAAAGCTGGAAAATGAAATTTTAAGACGTCGCCTTGAAGACATCAGTAATAGAGAAGAGAGAAAGAAGTCAAATCAGAAACAGGCGAGTACAAATGGAATCGAACCTGTTGATATTGGGGAAGGCTATGACAACCTAGCCCGCCTATATCAAGAAGGATTTCATATATGCAATCTTCAGTTTGGCAGTCCACGAACAGAAGGGGATTGTATGTTTTGTTTATCCTTTTTAAATAAAAAATAATGATCAGCCTTCCTACTAATTGGGAAGGCTATTTTTTAGAAAGAGGGGATAAATATTGGTCGAATTAATCGGAGACGAAAGGCTCGATTATTTACTAGCTGAAAAGAATATGCGTATCATTCAAAGTCCATCTGTATTTTCCTTTTCATTGGATGCAGTCCTTTTATCAAGATTTGTATATGTGCCTATCCAAAAAGGCAATTTACTGGATTTATGCAGCGGAAATGGGGTTATTCCGTTATTTCTTAGCCTACGAACAAAAGGGAAAATAACAGGTGTTGAAATACAAGAAAGATTGTATGGTATGGCTATTCGTAGCATTGAATACAATGGGTTAAGTGATCGAATACAGATGATTCATGGCGATATTAAAGAGATGCCGAATGTATTAGGTTATGGGAAGTACGATGTAGTAACTTGTAATCCTCCATATTTTATTACTCCTTCTCATGAAGAAATAAATGAAAATGAACACTTAGCGATTGCTAGACACGAAATTCTATGTACACTTGAGGATGCAGTAAAAGCATCAAGTCATCTTGTTCGCCAGGGAGGAAAGGTAGCTTTTGTACACCGTTCGGGACGGTTAATTGACATCATTACCTTAATGCGAAAATATCGTCTAGAACCTAAGCGTCTACAATTTATTTACCCAAAAAAGGGAAAGGAAGCCAACACATTATTAATTGAAGCTACAAAAGATGGAAAGCCAGACCTGAAAATTTTACCTCCTTTAACTGTTTATCAGGATAATGATGAATATACTGTCGAGATGAGGAAGATTTTATATGGAGAATGAGGAACATTATTTTTATGTTTTATCATGTAAGGATAACAGCCTTTATGCTGGCTATACAAATAATTTAGAGAGAAGAATTAAGGTACATAATGAGGGAAAAGGGGCAAAATATACGCGTAGCAGACGACCTGTCAAATTAGTGTATTCAAAAAAATTTCCCACTAAGAGTGAAGCACTGAAGGCAGAATATGCATTCAAACAATGGGATCGTAAAGAGAAATTAAACTATCTGACTTCCGAGCAGCCTCCACATCTTTTTAAGTAGTGGAAAAGTACATGTTGTATTCTGATAGAAGGAAGATGTACAGCTGAATCAGTGGGGGCAAGGGATCCCCCACTGATGTATATCAAGCGAGCTCAGGTATTATATCCGGGCGCAAATTCGGCAGGCGAATTTGATTAGGAGGTACATATGTGGCAACAGAAAAGTTTTGAAAGTGAAGAAACAAAAGGGATTTTATATCTTGTTCCAACACCGATTGGAAATTTAGAGGATATGAGCTATCGCGCGATTAGAACGTTAAAAGAAGCGGATTATATTGCGGCAGAGGATACACGAAATTCTAAGAAGCTTTGTAACCATTTCGAGATTGATACACCGTTAATAAGTTATCATGAACATAATAAAGAAACAAGCGGAAAGAAACTCATTGAATTATTAAAAGAAGGGACAAAAATTGCGCTAATTAGTGATGCTGGTCTTCCCACTATTTCAGACCCAGGATATGAGTTAGTCGTGACAGCAACAGAAGAAAGAATAACCGTTGTCCCTTTACCAGGTGCGAATGCAGCTTTAACCGCATTAATTGCCTCAGGGATTTCAACCCAGCCATTTTATTTCTATGGGTTTTTGGATCGTCAAAAAAAGGAAAAGCGAAAGCAGTTAGAGGAGCTGCTTTATATCCCTTCAACGATAATCTTGTATGAAGCCCCCCATCGTTTAAAGGAAACGCTAATCTTAATGAAGGAAGTGTTAGGGGAACGAAAAGTTGCCCTTTGTCGAGAACTTACGAAGAAATTCGAAGAGTTTATTAGGGGAACCACATCTGAATTGATTGAATGGGCAGCAGAGGGTGAAGTACGCGGAGAGTTTTGCATCATCATTGAAAAAGGGGAATCCACTCCTTCCATCGAAACCGAACAATGGTGGGTTGAATTATCTGTTATCGACCATGTTACCCATTATATCGGTCAAGGTCTTTCGTCAAAAGAGGCGATTAAACATGTAGCAAAGGATCGCCAGATGAATAAAAGAGATGTCTATCATATATTCCATGTAGAAAAATAAAAAGGGGCTATTAAGCCCCTTAATTGTTAATCTTTATTAGTG
This sequence comes from Niallia sp. Kr1, assembly GCF_050389805.1. Taxonomy (NCBI): domain Bacteria; kingdom Bacillati; phylum Bacillota; class Bacilli; order Caryophanales; family Bacillaceae; genus Niallia; species Niallia sp. Kr1. The sequence goes on from NZ_CP130945.1 coordinate 51,999, forward strand.
TTTAAATCAAAGCTTTCTTGAATTTCTTTTATAATTTGTTGTGCGCCTTCACGGCTTAAAACTAATTTCCCACCGGCTAATGTCATATTCTCTTCCGAATCCTCACCAGTGATCTGGCAAGTCATGCTTGTCTTATGTTTTTTTAGAATAATACGATCATCATCTACATAAATTTCCAATGAGTCTTTTTCTGCAATTCCAAGATTACGTCTTAACTCAATAGGAATCACTACTCTACCCAACTCATCAACTTTACGAACAATACCTGTTGATTTCATCTTTTAGCCTCACTCCCCGATTGTCTATTTACCCCATGATGAAAAATTTCTATTATCTATTTCTACTTTTCGTCATTTTTCGACAATAACTGATAGTTTCATATTATCAATTTTTCCAATAAACGTCAATTAGGAGCACTTAGTATGGCGCTAGAAAATTATTCCAATTTGGTGAAAATAAGAGACAAATTAAGCAATTTCTATACGGGTAAATAGGGTTGCCGTCAGGAAAATATGGTGATTGTAGACATGCTAATTTCCCTAGCAGTTCCCTAGTTTTTAATTATCTTTGAAAAATGTTTGCAGTACTCCAATAGAAAACTTAGCCGCTTCAAATTTGTTTTTTTAAGTACTCTAATAAGAATTCCTCAAAATTTGGTGCATCCAGTTCAGAAACCTTCTCATATGTTTCAATCATTTTTAATTTAATTTCTTGTTCAAGGTCTTCTCTTTCTTGAAAATGAGTATTTCGTAAGGATTGCTTTATTTTAGGATCCAAGTAATCAATTATCTCCATCAATTCTTCCTTTGTTATGGATTTCTTCATCGTTTATTTCACCTTACTATAGTTTTTTCTAATTTTATTAAGAGCTTGTTTATGAAGACTAGAGATATTTTGTGGTGAATCCCCAAAATATTGGGCAACTTCTTTATTTGTTAGTCCATGGATATAGATCATTGTAAGGACTTGATTTTGCTTAGGAGTTAATTTAGCTAATATCTTAAGAAGCTTTTCATCACTAACTATGGACGCTAAGTTATTTTGCATAATACGATCCTCTACTCCGTGGTCTTCAAATTTAAGTACATCTACTAGACTCGCAGATGAATGATCCGAATCACTTATAGGTCTATCTAAAATGAGGTTGACTCTCTCTTTTCTTCTGCGCTCTCTTTTGTCAAAGTCTATTGAATAAATTTGAATTAATGAGGTTAGGTATTTATAAATCTTTGCGTGATAGTAGAATGACTTAAACTTTTCATTAAGCACAGAAAGGTTATTTTTAGTTGGTCTTTCGTGAGCAGCCATAAAAACCTTTTGGTTTTCTTCATCTTTTAGGAAATTTTTAATAATTGGTTGGTTATAAAATGATTTCAAATGGGGTGATTCTTTAACAAAGATAGATGCCTTTAAATTCATAATCAATCCCTCCTCTTTTTATAAAGTGAAGAATCATCGTTATAAATCAATTATAATCGAACATTTGTTCTGTTTCTATAAAATAAATATTAAAATATTGATTTTTTAGTTAAAGGATTCACTAATAATATTGATTACCAAGTGAAGGAAGTGATGGTTATGAATATAACGGATATTTCAACGTGGACCTCAATTTTAGGGAACTTTGGTTTTCCGGTGTTGGTTTCTTTGTATTTATTGCTAAAATTTGAAGCGAAGATTGAAAAATTAACTGAGGTAATAGAAAAGTTAATTGAAACAGAAGGAAATAAAAAGTAGATCAAATAAAACAAAGTTGTTCTTTTAGAATTGTTAAGATGTTAGGTTTAATAGTTTTTGTGATTTGTGTTCTTTTTGAAGTTGCTAAGTTTGAGTTTTATCAATTAGTTAATAATAAGAATAAATAGGTTAACAGCACAGTATTATTGGTTTTTTCTGTATGAAGGTAAGTGATTTAATTCTAGTATTTCGGAAAAAAGGAGATTTTAGGGTTTTGCTGAAGTAGCTAAAGCCTATTTTCTTTCATGTAAAGCAGAAATCGGGCTTTTTTATACTAGAAATTTCTTAGCATTGTTAATCCTGATTTTCTTAATGCTATCCTGAGGGAGCTATTTTAACCAATTTTTATAAAAATTTTGTGGGAAGTATTTTGCCAGTTCTATATAAAGGGATATAATGAAAGGTAGCGTACTTTGCTTGAAGCTAATTTATAGAGGAGGAAATGAGAATGGGAGAAAAGAAAACTTTTTATTTAACCACTCCTATTTATTATCCAAGTGGTAATTTACATATTGGGCATGCCTATACAACCGTTGCAGGAGATGCAATGGCGAGATATAAACGCATGCGTGGATTCGATGTCATGTATTTAACAGGAACGGATGAACATGGGCAAAAAATCCAACAGAAGGCAGAGGAAAAGGGTGTAACCCCGCAAGCCTATGTGGATGAAATTGTTTCAGGAATCAAAGATCTTTGGGAAAAATTGGATATATCTTATAATGATTTTATCCGGACAACAGAGACACGCCACAAAGAAGTGGTTCAAAAAATTTTCGAACAGTTATTAGCGCAAGGGGATATTTATTTAGGTGAATACGAAGGAATGTATTGTACACCATGTGAATCTTATTTTACACAGACTCAATTAACTGAAGAGGGCAATTGCCCTGATTGCGGCAGACCGGTTCAAAAAGTAAAAGAAGAATCTTATTTCTTTAAAGTTAGCAAATACGCTAATCGCCTATTGCAATATTATGAGGAAAACCCTGAATTTATTCAACCAGAGTCAAGAAAAAATGAAATGATCAATAACTTTATCAAACCAGGACTTGAGGATTTAGCAGTATCCCGAACAACATTTGATTGGGGGATTAAAATTCCTAGTAATCCAAAGCATGTCATCTATGTTTGGATTGATGCCCTAAGCAATTATATTACAGCCTTAGGTTATGGTTCTGACAATGACTCGAAATATCAAAAGTATTGGCCTGCAGATGTTCATTTAGTAGGAAAGGAAATTGTCCGCTTCCATACAATCTACTGGCCAATTATGTTAATGGCATTAGACCTACCATTGCCTAAAAAGGTATTTGCACATGGCTGGTTATTAATGAAAGATGGAAAAATGTCTAAATCCAAAGGGAATGTAGTAGACCCTGTTACATTAATCGACCGCTATGGTCTAGATTCATTACGTTATTATTTACTAAGAGAAGTTCCCTTTGGGTCAGATGGGGTATTCACACCAGAGAGCTTTGTTGAACGCTTAAACTTTGACTTAGCAAATGATCTCGGAAATCTCCTAAATCGTACAGTAGCGATGATTAATAAGTATTTTGATGGTGTGATTCCAGCTTATAATGGTTCAAAGGGTGAGTTTGAGCAATCCCTATTGAAGATGAATCAATCAACCGTTGAAAAATATGTAGATGCAATGGAGGATATGGAATTTTCTGTTGCATTATCGGTGTTATGGCAGCTCGTTAGCCGTACCAATAAATACATTGATGAAACGCAACCATGGCAATTAGCGAAGGATGAAAACAAAACAGAACAATTAAAAGATGTTATGGTTCACCTAGCAGAATCTTTAAGAAGAATCTCAATTATGCTACAGCCATTTTTAACGAAAGCACCAAAGGAAATTTTCTCTCAACTAGGAATTGAAGGTGAGAGTTTAACCGTTTGGGACAGTATAAAGGAATTTGGAATGATCCCTGAGGGTACGAAGGTGAAAAAGGGTGAACCGATATTCCCAAGATTAGATATTGAAGAAGAAGTAGAATATATTAAAGCGAAAATGCAAGGGTCCCAACCAAAACCTGAAGCGGAAAAGAAGGAAGAATCTAGCTCAGAACAGGAACTACCAGAGATTACCATTGATGACTTTATGAAGGTCGACTTACGTGTTGCTGAAGTCATTGCAGCAGAACCTGTTAAAAAGGCGGATAAATTATTAAAGCTACAATTAAATTTAGGCTATGAAACAAGACAAGTGGTTTCTGGGATTGCTCAATATTACAAACCTGAGGAATTAGTCGGTCAAAGAGTCATTTGTGTAACCAATTTAAAACCAGTAAAACTGCGTGGAGAATTGTCACAAGGGATGATTTTAGCGGGTAGCCAAGACGGAAAATTGGCATTGGCGACCGTACCAGAGTCATTACCACTTGGTGCAAAAGTTAAGTAATGGTGTCGAAAAATGTTTCACGTGAAACAACGCGTGAAGCATTTTTTGTATTTATTCCATGGTTGGAATAATGGAAAAATTACCTTATTTCTAGTTTCTTCTATAATATGTATGAAATAATTGTAATGAAAAAATAATATTTGTTATAAAAGGAGAATGAAATGTTATTTGATACCCATGTTCATTTAAATGCTGAACAATATGTAGAAGATATAACAGAAGTCATCGAAAGAGCTCGGCAAACAGGTGTTGAAAATATGATTGTCGTTGGATTTGATCGACCAACGATTACAAAGGCAATGGAACTAGTAGAAACATATGATTTTCTCTATGCCAGTGTTGGGTGGCATCCTGTTGATGCCATTGACATGACAGATGAAGATCTTGCTTGGATCGAAGAACTGACTGCACATCCAAAAGTGGTAGCATTAGGAGAGATGGGTCTGGATTATCACTGGGATAAGTCTCCAAAAGAAATCCAACATGAGGTGTTTAGAAGGCAAATACGCCTAGCGAAGAAGGTGAAATTGCCAATCATTATTCATAATCGTGAGGCTACAGCGGATATTGTTCAAATCTTAAGGGAGGAAGGCGCTGATGAGGTCGGTGGAATCATGCATTGTTTTAGCGGGAGTGTTGAAGTGGCAAGAGAATGTATGGAAATGAACTTTTATATTTCCCTTGGGGGACCGGTTACGTTTAAAAATGCAAAAAAGCCAAAAGAAGTGGCAATAGAAGTTCCGTTAGACAAATTATTGATTGAAACTGATTGTCCTTATTTAACCCCACATCCATACAGAGGAAAGCGAAATGAGCCCGCTTATGTGAAACTAGTTGCAGAACAAATTGCTGAATTAAAAGGTATTTCTCTAGAGGAAGTAGCGAAAGCAACCACCGAAAATGCCAAAAAATTATTCGACATTAACTGATAGAGAACGCTGTATTTTTTTGTAGAAGCTTGTCCAAAATCTATTTAAATATTTACCCCGTCCTAACGGGCAATGAGAATTCCAACCTAAGATTCGAAATAATATAAGAAATGTGGTGGGAGGTCAACTGCCTGTAATGATCTAAGGGGTTCATCTAACCATCAGGGGGGATGAAAAAAGGCCCTCCTGCTGATGGAAATTACACTTTGAGTTCTAGACGTCTTCTTTTCTTCATAGGATAACCTTGTCGATAACTTTCTCTTTACTTTTTCCAAAAACTACAAGCATAATAGGAACTAAATTTGGGAGAAGTCGAGGAAGTTGACAGGTGGCTAGATAGTCCTATATAATCACACGAAGAGAAAAGGAGGCGTTTTTCATTTGGATTAAGACCATGAAAAACCTGTTTTCCAAGTCTTTCAAACAAAAAAAATGGTTGATTGTTATTGCAAGTTTTATAGTAATACTTACTTCGGCGGGGTTTATTACATATGAAACTAGTAAAAAAAATGTAACACTCTACCTAGATGGCCAAGAGAAGGTCATAAAGACTCGTGCAACAACAGTTGAGGAATTATTCGAAGAATTAGAAGTTTCGATAAAGTCACAAGATTATGTTACACCTGCAAAAGACTCGAAAATCTCAAATGATATGAAAATTGTTTGGAGACCAGCGAAACAGGTACAATTAACGCAAGAATCTGGAGAAAAGACAGTATGGACAACATCTGTTACAGTTAAGGATTTCTTGAAGGAGCAAAAAATTTCACTAAACGAGCATGATCAAATAGAACCAGGATTAGAAACAGCTTTGCGAAAGGGTATGAATGTAAGTGTTAAAAGAGCTTTTCCACTCACCTTAGTTAATGGAGGGGAAGAGAAAGAAGTGTGGTCCACTTCGACTACGGTCGCTGACTTTTTAAAACAACAGGAAATCAACATAACGGATTTAGACCGGGTTGAGCCAAGCTTAGACGAAACTGTCGCAGAAAATAGCACGGTTAATGTTATTCGAGTAGAAAAGGTCACCGATGTAGTGGAAGAACCAATCCAATTTGCCACTGTCACAAAAAAGGACGATTCTTTAGGCGTTGGATCAGAAAAAGTCATTACCCCTGGTAAAGAAGGAATAACAGAAAAAACATATGAAATTATACTAGAGAACGGGAAAGAAGTTTCCCGAAAGGTTTTAAATGAAAATGTCATAAAAGAAAAGCAAGACCGGGTTGTTGCAGTAGGACCTAAAGAGGTAGCTCAAATAGCTTCTCGTGGCAGCGAGAGCGGAAGAGATATCCATGTGACCTCTACTGCCTACACAGCACATTGCAGCGGCTGTTCTGGCACAACAGCTACTGGAATCAATTTGCGTGCTAACCCGAATCTTAAAGTGATTGCAGTGGACCCAAATGTCATTCCACTCGGTTCTAAGGTTCATGTGGAAGGGTATGGGTATGCAGTTGCAGCAGATACTGGCGGCGCTATTAAAGGCAATAAAATTGATGTGTTTTTCCCCTCCAAGCAAGATGCGGTTAAATGGGGAAGAAAAACAGTTAAAATTACAGTTCTAGATTGATGCAGTGGAATGATTTCCGCTGCATTTTTCTTTTTTCTTATATAGGCTTATAATGTGAAAGGGAAATATCAATTGATGGACGCCAGTACTGTGCTAAAAATGGAAGGATGTAGGTAAAACCTTTCTTATCCTATTCATATTAATATAGACGTTTAATATTACAAAAAGGTTTCATTTATTTCGTAAATTTTTATTATATTTTTTATTTATTATTTTTGGAGGTCAAATGAAGATTAAAGAAATTATTGTCGTTGAGGGGAAAGATGATACTACAGCGATTCAACAAGCAGTTCAAGCAGATACGATTGAAACAAATGGTTCGGCCATCAATATGGAAACCATTGAAAAAATAAAATTGGCTCAAGAATTACGAGGAGTCATTATTTTAACGGACCCAGATTATCCAGGGCAGCGAATACGTCATATCATTTCAGAGAAAGTACCGGGCTGCAAACACGCCTTTATTGAAAAGGATAAGGCCATTCACAAGCACGGAAAAGGCGTAGGTGTGGAACATGCATCTCCAGACGTGATTCGAAAGGCATTAGAAGGTGCTCAGATGATGCAGGAGGAATTCAAAGAGGAAATTACCCATGATGATTTAATCGCGGCTGGCCTGATTGGTGGATCAGGTTCAAAGGAAAGAAGAGAGAAAATCGGGAAATTACTTAAAATTGGATATACAAATGGAAAACAGCTGCATAAAAGATTGATGGTATTTGAGATTAGCAAAGAGGCTTTTGCAGCGGCTGTAAAACAGATTCGTCAGGAGGAAAAGGATGCATAAAGATATAGCAACTCCCGTAAGAACAAAAATGATTCTTGAGAAATATGGATTTTCCTTCAAGAAGAGCTTAGGGCAAAACTTTTTAATTGATACCAATATTTTAAGAAATATTGTTGAGAATGCAGGTTTAACAAGCGATTCAGCGGCAATTGAAGTAGGACCTGGAATTGGGGCTTTAACAGAACAATTAGCAAAGGTCTGTAAAAAAGTCGTTGCCTTTGAGATAGACCAGCGTCTCCTGCCTATTTTAGAAGATACATTGGCTCCCTATCCTAATACAAAAGTTATTCATCAGGATGTATTAAAGGCAAATGTGAAAGAGGTTATTGAAGATGAGTTTTCTGGGATAGAGGATATTATGGTGGTGGCGAATCTGCCCTACTATGTGACAACTCCCATTATTATGAAATTGTTAGAGGATCGTTTACCCATTCGTGGAATTGTCGTCATGTTACAGAAAGAGGTAGCAGACCGAATTGCGGCCAAACCAGGTACGAAGGAGTATGGTTCTCTTTCCATCGCCATTCAATACTATACAGAGGCAGAAACGGTTATGGTTGTTCCAAAAACGGTATTTATGCCGCAACCCAATGTCGATTCAGCAGTCATTCGCCTAACGAGAAGAAAGGAACCTCTGTATCCGGTTATTAGTGAAGAGTTCTTTTTTACTGTCACAAGGGGAAGCTTTGTTCAAAGACGAAAGACGATTATTAATAACTTAATGAGCTCTTTGCCAAATGGCAAGGAGAAAAAGGATATGATTTTAACGGCTCTAACTCAGACCGGAATCGACTCAAAACGGAGAGGTGAGTCACTGTCCATTGAGGAGTTTGCCAAATTGAGTGATACCCTCTATCCATTTTTCCATTAATAACTCATTTCACTTTATATTCACAGGGTGACTTATTTTTGCATATTTTAGGGAGAAGATGTATTCCGGGAGATATGGAGTGTTGCCAATGGAGATAAAAAGAATGGACATTGTTGGCAGAAAATCTTATCACTGTGATATTTTATTCAGAGTGATCGATATTCGGGAACAGGGGAAATCCAAGATTGCGGTTTTGTATGGAGAAGACGTTCGTTTAATTGCCGACGCTCCTTTTCATGATTTAGTTCAAATCAATCCTTCTGAAAGAGCTAAAAAGTCACAACAATTTCGATCTTTAGAAGAACAGTCCTTGAAATTATTTCGACAAGATCTTCACCTTTTAAAGGAAAGACGAGAATACGAAACAACAGAAGGTTATCAGAAACCCAGTAATTACTTTCAAATGCCTGGCAGAGTCCTTCACTTAGATGGTGATCCCTTGTATTTGAAAAAATGTCTTACCCTTTATGAAACGATTGGAATCCCTGTTACAGGAATTCATTGTAATGAAAAGGAAATGGTTCATAAAATTGGGGGGTTAATTGATTATTATCGCCCTGATATCCTTGTTATTACAGGTCATGATGCTTATTCAAAATCAAAAGGTGAAAAAACAGATATTGATGCCTACCGACATTCAAAGGATTTTGTGTTAACCGTTAAAGAGGCGAGAAAAAAGGTTCCTAGTCTTGATCAACTTGTTATTTTCGCTGGGGCTTGCCAGTCCCATTTTGAATCCTTAATTGGAGCGGGTGCAAATTTTGCCAGTTCGCCGTCTCGTGTTAATATACATGCACTAGATCCTGTCTATATCGTTGCAAAAGTCAGCTTCACCCCATTTATAGAAACCGTTAATGTTTGGGATGTGCTGCGAAATACATTAACAGGTGAAAAGGGTCTTGGTGGAATCGAAACAAGAGGTATTTTAAGAACAGGAATGCCATTTAATAAAGACTAAAAAATAGCCGTTGATTTAGACATCGGCTATTTTTTCTGTTTTGGCTTTGTTAAAAGTTTATGCTGATTTTAGACTATGGTTTGAAAGGCACGAGTACCCCTGCAGGAGAGGAGAAATAGTAAGAAGTATTAAGTCGCTTCAGATGTAGATGATTGGAAGGCGGAAGGCGGGGAACGGAAATCAATAACCAATTTTAGCAAGGTGCTTTCTTTTTATATTTGAAAATTAATATATTAAATATATTTGAAAAGCCTACATAATTCCCTATATTAAGGAAAAGATATTGATGTTGAGAAAAAGAGAAATTTGTAGAAGGAAAAATATTGACTTTTATATTATACAAATATATAATTATAAATTTTGTTGACTTTTTTCCTTTCTAAGTGTATACTAATATTTAGTGAGGTGGTTCGTAATGACAAAAACACTAACGGATATTAAAAAAGCTCTTGATTCAAATTTAGGAAAGAAGCTATTGCTTAAGGCAAACGGCGGAAGAAGAAAGACTATTGAACGGTCAGGCGTTTTAGCGGAAACATATCCATCAGTATTTGTAATTGAATTAGATCAGGATGAAAATGCTTTTGAACGTGTTTCATATAGCTACGCTGACATTTTAACAGAAACGGTACAAATTACATTTTACGAAGACACATCAGGACAAGTTGCTTTAAGTTAATATAGGTTAGCAGCCATTCATAAGATGAGCCGATGAGAAGAGGGTCTACACCTTCTCATCGGCTCATTTTATTTTAAAGTTATGAAGGACGGTTTTTAAAGTTAGATTAATGCCTAGCGCAAGCAGCCTACCTCCTCTTTTCGTCACAAGCATGTCTAGTTTCGGACCTGGGCAGTCGCCTATACTTTTCTTACAATCCGTCAAAAAGATTAAAGAACAATCTTCATGCCGGCTCGTCTTGTGCAGACTTAAAGGTAAGCAGGCGCTTCTGCTTTTCCTTGAAAAGGAATAAATAAATGAATCACAAAGCCTCCATACTAGTAAATGCCGAGATGATGAAAGGAGTGTTACAATTGGCCAGACGAAGAGGGATTATGTCTGAAGGGTTAAAAGAAGAGCTTGCAAAAGAACTTGGGTTTTATGATGTCGTTCAAAAAGAAGGTTGGGGCGGTATTAAAGCCCGAGATGCAGGCAATATGGTAAAAAGGGCGATAGAAATCGCTGAACAAAACCTTTTAAATGAAAGACGTTAAGACTCTTTAGCTGCCATATAAGTTTTTTAAAGGTATTTTTTCGAATTCGATAAAATACGGGCACAAATTCAGGGCGAATTTGATAGAAACTTATTTCAAACAAAATGGATTCATCACGGCAGGTCAGGGAAATGCTCCCTGGCTTTTTTATGTGATAAAATGCCCTTAAATAAACAAAAATTCCACCTATTATAAGTTTGTTAGGAATGACATGTCTTACATTAGTGATTTTGTGGTAAAATAGGACAAAAATGTAGTCGTATTTTGTCTCCTCGTCTTTATACCCGTGTATAAGGTCTTTTAGAGGAAGCATCTTTATTGATTGATTAAAGTAGGTGGAATTTTTGAAGCTTTTAGTAAAAGCGCCGGCGAAAATAAATTTGTCTTTAGATGTACTACATAAACGACCTGATGGTTATCATGAAGTGGAAATGATCATGACGACCATTGATTTAGCAGATCGTTTAGAATTAACGTTATTAGAAAAAGATGAAATCCATATCGTATCACATAACCGTTTTGTACCAGATGATCAACGTAATCTAGCTTATCAAGCAGCTGTGTTACTAAAAAAGAGATTTTCGGTGAATAAAGGGGTTATCATTCGAATTGAAAAAACAATTCCGGTAGCAGCTGGTTTAGCAGGTGGAAGTAGTGATGCTGCTGCAACCCTTAGAGGGCTAAATAAACTGTGGAATCTACAGTTGACCATGGACGAATTAGCACAGTTGGGTGCAGAGATTGGTTCGGATGTGTCCTTTTGTGTTTATGGCGGTACAGCACTAGCGAAAGGAAGAGGGGAGAAAATTACGCATCTCCCAGCACCTCCCACTTGTTGGGTCGTATTGGCAAAGCCCTATATTGGAGTTTCAACTGCAGATGTCTATCGGCGCTTAAATTTAACAGATATACGGCATCCTGAAACAGACAAAATGATCCACGCACTAGAAACATCTGATTTCCAAAGTGTGTGTGCAAACCTTGGTAATGTGCTAGAAGATGTGACTCTAAAGGTTCACCCAGAGGTAGCCTTGATTAAAGAACAAATGAAACGGTTTGGTGCAGATGCTGTATTAATGAGCGGAAGTGGACCGACTGTATTTGGACTTGTTCAACATGATTCAAGGATGCAGCGGGTTTGTAACGGGCTAAGAGGCTTTTGTGACCAGGTTTTTGCGGTTCGAATGTTAGGGGAGCAACATACTCTTGATTAGACCCGTATGTTAGTGTTATATTAACATTAAAATATTCGGATTTGATGAGAGGTGTTACATTTTGAAATTTCGTCGAAGTGAACGTTTAGTAGACATGACGAACTTTTTATTAAATCACCCTAGACAGTTAGTTCCGCTGACTGTTTTTGCAGATAGATACAGTTCCGCCAAATCATCTATTAGTGAGGATTTGGCCATTATCAAAGAGGTCTTCGAAGAAAGAGGAATTGGCACATTGCAAACGGTTGCAGGGGCAGCTGGTGGGGTGAAATATCAGGCGCAGGTTGGGATTGAGGAATCACGTTCATTTATAAGTAGTCTTTGTGAAACCATATCAGATCCAGCACGTTTATTACCTGGAGGATACTTGTACTTAACGGATATATTAGGGGATCCTGTAACCGTTCAAAAGGTTGGCAAAATGATTGCCACAGCTTTCACCGATTCAGAGATTGATGTGGTAATGACAATAGCAACAAAAGGCATCCCACTTGCCTATGGAGTAGCCAATTATTTGAATGTACCGGTCGTAATCGTACGAAATGATAATATTGTTACAGAAGGTTCAACGGTAAGTATTAATTACGTATCTGGATCGACAAAGCGGATTCAAACGATGGTACTATCAAAAAGAAGTTTAGCTCAAGGTTCTAAAGTGTTAATTATTGATGACTTTATGAAAGCTGGCGGAACGATCAACGGGATGATCAATTTATTAGAAGAATTTCAGGCACAATTGGCTGGAATTGCCGTATTGGTTGAAGCTGAGAAAGCAGAAGAACGGCTGGTAGAAGATTACCTCTCATTAATTAAATTATCCGATGTTGATGTAAAGCAAAAGCAAATAAACGTAACAGAGGGTAACTATTTTACAAAGAGAGATTAGGTATAATTAATTTAATATACATGGGAGGAATTAGCATGAAAGTAGTAAGTACAAAAGAAGCACCAGCAGCAATTGGACCGTATTCACAAGGTATTATCGTGAATAATTTGTTCTATAGTTCAGGACAAATTCCTTTGACTGCCGAAGGAGAATTAGTGACTGGTGATGTACAAGTACAAACACACCAAGTTTTCAAAAATTTACAAGCTGTGCTAAAGGAAGCAGGATCTTCTTTAGAGGAAGTTGTAAAAACAACAGTTTTCATTAAAGATATGAATGACTTTAGTAAAGTAAATGAGGTGTACGGAGAATACTTCCATACGCATAAACCTGCTCGTTCTTGCGTAGAAGTCGCACGTCTACCTAAAGATGTACTAGTTGAAATTGAGGTTATTGCCTTAGTAAAATAATAAAAATGAAAAAAGCGAAAGGTCCTATAAATCGGATCTTTCGCTTTTTTAGTAAAACTACATTTAAATATGTATAAATTCAAATATTTTCGTTTATGATTATTAGGGTATTTAAACATTTAGCTATATTTTTAAAAAATTTTAATTATTAAGAAGGAATTAAGAAAATTCTGTTGAATTATAACCAATAGATTTGATACTACAGCAAAGGTGGTGAACAAAATGGAAGTAACTGACGTAAGATTACGCCGTGTGAATACGGATGGCCGCATGAGGGCGATTGCATCTATTACGTTGGATAATGAGTTTGTTGTTCATGATATCCGCGTCATTGATGGAAACAATGGCTTGTTTGTTGCAATGCCAAGTAAACGTACTCCGGATGGAGAGTTTCGCGATATCGCCCACCCAATTAATTCCGGAACTCGCGGCAAGATTCAAGAAGCCGTTTTAACAGAGTACCACCGTTTAGGAGAAACGGAAGTAGAATTTGAAGAAGCTGGTGCTTCATAAAAACTAAATAAGATATCCAACTAGAGCCTTCTTCAAAGAGTAGGCTCTTTTTCCTTTTAATGATGAAACCCACAAAAAAAAGCCTCGTTTTTAACAATTATTCTTAACAGAAGATCAAATAATCCCCGCTGTTTTAAAGTCTTCTTGCATCTCTTCTTGAAATGAATGCATATTTGAGATATATTTTTAATGGATAAAAACGTAATAATTGGAGGCCGATTCATGCTCACACGTTATGCAATCATATTGGCCGCAGGCAAAGGGACTCGAATGAAATCAAAGCTTTATAAGGTTCTTCATCCTGTTTGCGGAAAACCAATGGTTCAACATGTAGTTGATCAAATATCACAGTTAAAAATAGAAAAAATCGTAACCGTTATCGGTCATGGTGCCGAGAAGGTAAAAGAAAAGATCGGCGAACAAACAGAATATGTTCTACAGGCAGAACAATTGGGAACAGGTCATGCAGTCATGCAGGCAAAGGATATATTAAGTAAAGCCTCAGGGACAACACTTGTCGTATGCGGCGATACTCCTCTTATTAAAGCAGAAACGATGGAGGCTCTTTTTAACCATCATGAAGAAAAAGGAGCGAGTGTTACGGTATTAACTGCTGAGGCAGACAATCCAACAGGATATGGTCGTATTGTTAGAAATGATGCAGGTCTGGTTGAGAAAATTGTTGAGCATAAAGATTCAACGGATGAAGAAAAGTTGATTTCCGAAATTAATACAGGAACGTATTGTTTTGATAATCAAGCTTTATTCCAAGCTTTAAATCATGTAACCAATGAGAATGCACAAGGTGAATACTATTTACCTGACGTGATTGAAATTCTGAAGAATGAGGGTAAAGTTGTAACAGCATTCAAAACAGCAGATTTTAGTGAAACCCTTGGGGTTAATGATCGAGTTGCCCTTGCAGAGGCTGAGCAGATCATGAAAAAAAGAATCAATGAGCAGCATATGAGAAATGGAGTTACCCTTGTAGATCCACTTAGTACGTATATTGGTGCAGATGTTGAGATTGGATCAGATACGATCATTTATCCTGGAACCGTACTTTCAGGTCAAACAACGATCGGATCCGATTGTGAAATTGGACCTAACAGCGAAATAAAAGACTGCAAAATTGGTGATGCTACTGTCATTAAGCATTCTGTTGCACATGAAAGTCAAATCGGATCTCATGTAAACATCGGACCATTTGCTCATATTCGTCCGCTATCCCATATTCATGATAAAGTAAAAATCGGTAACTTTGTTGAAATTAAAAAAGCTGATTTTGGTGAAGGTAGCAAGGCGTCTCATTTAAGTTACATCGGTGATGCCGAAGTAGGAAAAGATGTGAATGTTGGCTGTGGATCGATTACGGTTAATTATGATGGGAAAAATAAATTCCTAACCAAAATAGAAGATGGGGTATTTATTGGATGTAATTCTAATTTAATTGCTCCTGTTCAAATTGGAAAAGGAGCCTATGTAGCGGCTGGTTCAACCATTACAGAAGATGTACCAGGAGATGCATTAGCTCTCGCACGTGCACGTCAAATCAACAAAGAAGATTATGTTAAAAATCTTGATATTAATAAATAAACGAATCGGAGGCCGTCATGTCAAATCAATATCTTGACCCAAATTTAAAGGTGTTTTCCCTAAACTCAAATCGCGACCTTGCCCAGCAGATTGCAAAGGCGATTGGAGTCGAACTAGGTAAATGTACTGTTTCGCGTTTTAGTGATGGGGAAATCCAAATTAATATTGAAGAAAGTATTCGTGGTTGTGATGTATTTATTATTCAATCCACAAATACTCCGATTAATGATCATTTAATGGAACTTTTAATCATGATTGATGCTCTGAAAAGAGCTTCGGCAAAATCAATTTGCGTGGTTATGCCATATTATGGCTATGCTCGTCAAGACAGAAAAGCTCGTGCTCGTGAACCAATTACAGCCAAGTTAGTGGCGAACTTGCTTGAAACAGCTGGTGCAACTCGTATGATCACATTAGATTTACATGCTCCGCAAATTCAAGGTTTCTTTGATATTCCAATCGATCACTTAATGGGTGTACCAATTTTGGCTGAGTACTTTTTGAATAAGGAGTTTGACGGGGATGTTGTGGTTGTTTCCCCAGACCATGGTGGAGTAACCCGTGCTCGTAAATTAGCAGAGAGATTAAAGGCTCCAATTGCCATTATTGATAAGCGTCGACCTCGTCCAAATGTAGCAGAAGTAATGAATATCGTTGGGAATGTTGATGGAAAAGTATGTATTATCATTGATGATATTATCGATACTGCTGGTACGATTACGATTGGGGCAAATGCACTTGCTGAAAGCGGTGCAAAAGAAGTTTACGCATGCTGCACACATCCGGTATTGTCAGGTCCAGCAATTGAAAGAATTCAGAACTCGAAAATTAAAGAGCTTGTCATTACGAATTCAATTGCATTACCTGAGGAAAAGAAAATGGATAAAATTAAAAACTTATCTGTTGCCTCTTTAATTGGAGAAGCCATTATTCGTGTACATGAGGAACAATCTGTAAGTATTTTATTTGATTAATATAGCCTTCAAGGCTTGCTGTTCGCTAGCAAGCCTTGAAATCATGAGAATTTACGAAATAACTGTTTAGAATATTTTAATTTTTTTATATAATTAAGTTTAAGTGTTATTTTAATCTCTATGAACAAAAATGTTTAGACCTTCCCTTTTTGGGGCATTTTTTATATAGATGCTTCAATAAAATTTGGAAGGTGATTATAGTTATGACTACTGTATTACAAGCGATGGAAAGAAAAGATAAACGTCGCGAGACATTAACAAAGATTCGTAAAGAAGGAAATATTCCAGCTGTTGTATATGGTCCGAAAAAGCCGAATATGTCTATTTTCCTCAGTGAGTCTGATTTACAAAAAACGATTAAAGATGTCGGTAGAAACGGAATTATTTCTTTAGAAATTAATGGAAATAAACAAAATGTGATTCTGACAGATTATCAAGTAGATCCATTAAAAAATGGCTTTGTTCATGTTGACTTCCTAGCGGTGGACATGACTAAGGAAATTACCGCAGATGTTAATGTTACGTTAGTTGGTGATGCAGCCGGGGTTAAAGATGGTGGAGTTATGCAGCAATCCTTATTTGAAGTTTCGGTTTCAGCAAAACCTGCTGATATTCCTGGATCCATTGATGTGGATGTGAGCAATTTACAAGTGGGTGAAACCATAACTATAAGTGATTTGAATGTTCCGTACACCATCAATCATGATGAAGATGTAGTAATTGCATCCATCCTTGCGCCTCGCCAAGAAGAGGAAATTAGTAGTGGAGAAAAGCAAGAAGAAGGGACTCCTGAAAACGAAGAAGGAAGAGAAACAAAGGCAAGTAACGAAAGTAAGTCGAACGAATAATAAATAGTTTATTTATCTACAGCAGCTCTTTCAAAAGGGAAAGAGCTGCTAAGAGTTTATCTTGAATAAACACTATATGAGTGATTCATGTTGATTTTAGACACGTAGTGTTAGAGTCAGAATTACTCAGGCATAGTTGAGCAGAAAGAGAAGTATCTGAATCGGACATCTACAATCAAGGTTAACAGAGTCATACAAAAATAAGATATGTAATGATAAGGTGGGGAATATGAAACTTATTGTTGGTTTGGGAAATCCGGGGAAACAGTATGAACATACAAGGCATAATATAGGCTTTGAAGTGGTAGATGCACTGGCTGAAAAACTTGACATATCACTTGATCAAGCTAAATTTAAAGGAATCTTTGGTTATCGAACGATTGAAGGTGAGAAAGTTTTTTTACTAAAACCATTAACCTATATGAACTTATCTGGGGAATCCATTAGTGCTCTTATGAACTATTATCAAATGGATGTAGAAGATCTCGTAGTGATTTATGATGATTTAGATCTACCTGTGGGCAAAATTCGCCTCAGACAAAAGGGAAGCGCTGGAGGACATAATGGGATAAAATCCATTATTTCTCACTTAGGAACCTCTGATTTTAATCGAATTCGGGTAGGGATTAATCGCCCATCCAATGGAATGCCCATTGTTGATTATGTGCTTGGGCGTTTTCAACAAGAAGAAATGGAACAGGTACAGATAGCTGTTGTTAAAAGTGTAGATGCATGCGAAGAATGGATAAAAAAACCTTTTATACAAGTGATGAATATTTATAACTAATATAATGGAATGGAAAGCCCCTTTTTAGGAAATAATAACATTAACAAATCGATGGTTGTAAAAATAGATGTTATTAGGAGGGAATGGGCATGTCCATTCATTACCAATGTCGCCATTGTGGTGTAAAACTAGGTACTCTTGATCAAACAAGAGTGGATGCTGAACGTCTCGGTCTTCATACTTTAAGTGTGGAGGAAAGACAGGCAATCGTTTCATACGATTCAAATGGCGATATTCAAATTAAGTCCATTTGTGAGGATTGTCAGGAATCCTTTTTAAGAAATCCTGATAATTATCAAAATGATTTTATTATCCATTAAAAGCTTTGGAGCGCTCCAAAGCATTTTTCTATTGAATAAAACTATAAAAGTAAAGCTATTAATCAAATGAATTAATAATAGATATAAAACATACAGCGAAAATGGAAGGGAGGGGCATTTATGTTAGGATTAAAGCGCCTTTTTAGTCAACAAGAGGATGTTAACAATTTAATAGCAGGTATTGACGAGGGATTAGGGGAACAACTAGTAGCGGGTTTGTCGGGCTCAGCTCGTACCCTATATATTGCTTCTATTTATGAAAAAGTGAACAAACCTATTGTCATTGTTACGTATAACCTATTGCAAGCTCAGAAATTGTATGATGATCTTGTTCATGTGATGAGTGATGAAAATGTTGCACTTTATCCAGCTAACGAATTAATCGGGGCTGAGATTAGTGTAGCGAGTCCTGAATTAAAAGCCCAACGGATTGAGGTATTAAATCTATTAAGTAAACAAGAAAGAAGTATAATCATTGTCCCAATTGCGGGAATGAGGAAAATGGTTGCACCGGCAAGTGTATGGAAACGATATCAGCATCGATTGAAGCTGGGAGATGAGGTCGATATTGATGAAATGCTCCTACAGCTCGTGGAGATGGGGTATGTTCGTTCTGACATGGTTAGTGCACCGGGTGAATTTAGCGTAAGAGGCGGAATTATTGATGTTTTTCCTTTAACGGAGCAAGATCCGATTCGAATTGAATTATTCGATACAGAAATAGATTCCATCCGTACCTTCTTGTTAGATGACCAACGTTCAATTGAAAAGCGGAATGAAGTTTCAATTGGACCAGCCACAGAGATGCCATTACGCCAAGGGGATTATGTTCGTCTAGTAGAAAAGCTAGAATTAGGTCGTAAAGAGAGCCTCAAAAAAATTAAGGATGAAAAAGTTAAGACGCAACTTGTCCAAAACATTGGTTATGAATTGGAACAGTTAAAAAACGGTCAAAAGCCAGAACAAATTTTTAAATATCTATCAATTGCCTATGAGGAGTCCCATAGTTTAATAGACTATTTTTCAAAGGATACCATTCTTATTGTAGATGAAATCAGTAGAGTTCTTGAAATGAATGAGACCCTTGAAAAAGAAGAGGCTGAGTGGTACACCAGCCTAATCAGTGAAGGGAATATGATTCACGGGATAAAAGTGTCTCATAATTTAACCGAAATCATTTCGAATAGGTCAATACCGATTATTTATCTATCCTTATTTTTGCGGCATGTTCCAAATACGAATCCACAGAACATTATTAATTTAACATACAAGCAAATGCAAAATTTCCATGGTCAAATGAATGTGCTCAAAGGGGAAATCGAGCGTTGGAAGAAGGGGAATTTTGCGATTGTCTTTCTCGGTGCTGATAAGGACCGCGTTGAGAGATTAGAAAGAATTCTAGCAGATTATGAAATTGAAGCCGATGTTGTGGATGCTCAAAGTGATTTAGTAACAGGGAAAGTCCAGATTATGGAAGGTAATTTACTTACAGGGTTTGAACTGCCGATTCAAAAGGTTGCTGTTGTCACAGAAGAAGAGCTGTTTACCAAAAGGGTGAAACGGACAAATCGAAAACAGAAATTATCAAATGCTGAAAGAATTAAAAATTACTCAGAATTGAAAGTGGGCGACTATGTTGTTCACGTCAATCATGGGATTGGTAAATATTTAGGAATTGAAACCTTGGTGATCAATGGGGTTCACAAGGATTATCTTCATTTACGCTATCAAGGAAGCGATAAGCTCTATGTTCCAGTTGAGCAAATTGAACTTGTCCAGAAATATGTTGCAGCAGAAGGTAAAGAACCTAAAATTTACAAATTGGGCGGCAATGAGTGGAAAAAGGTTAAGAAAAAGGTTCAATCCTCTGTTGAAGATATTGCAGATGATTTGATTAAGCTATATGCAGAACGAGAATCTTCAAAAGGATATGCGTTTAGTCCTGATGGAGACTTACAGCGTGAATTCGAGGCATCCTTCCAATATCAAGAAACGGAAGATCAGCTAAGGTCGATTCAAGAAATTAAAAAAGATATGGAAAAAGAACGACCAATGGATCGGCTTCTTTGTGGCGATGTAGGCTATGGAAAAACAGAGGTGGCGATCCGTGCGGCATTTAAGGCTATTGCGGATGGGAAGCAAGTGGCTATTCTTGTACCGACAACGATTCTTGCTCAGCAGCATTATCAAACCATGATGGAAAGATTTCAGGATTATCCTGTGAAAGTTGGATTGCTTAGTCGTTTCCGTACTAGAAAACAACAAACCGAAACGATAAAAGGATTAAAAAATGGAACGATTGATGTAGTTGTTGGAACTCATCGACTCTTGTCAAAAGACATTATTTATCGAGATTTAGGGTTACTAATCATTGATGAAGAGCAGCGTTTTGGCGTTACCCATAAGGAAAAAATCAAAAAGTTAAAGACAAATGTAGATGTATTAACCCTAACAGCAACACCTATTCCGCGAACATTGCATATGTCCATGCTAGGGGTAAGGGACCTATCGGTTATTGAAACACCTCCAGAGAATCGTTTTCCGATTCAGACCTATGTGATGGAATACAATGGAACGTTAGTTCGAGAGGCAATTGAGCGTGAATTAGCGAGAGATGGTCAAGTCTACTTCCTCTATAATCGAGTGGAGGATATTGAGCGCAAAGCAGAAGAAATCTCGATGCTTGTTCCCGATGCTAGAGTAACCGTGGCGCATGGTCAGATGACAGAAAATGAATTAGAGTCTGTCATGTTAAGTTTCCTAGAGGGTGAATTTGATGTGCTTGTCAGCACCACCATTATTGAAACAGGTGTTGATATTCCAAATGTTAATACTTTAATTGTAAATGATGCTGATAAAATGGGTCTTTCACAACTTTACCAATTGAGGGGTCGTGTCGGTCGTTCGAACCGAGTGGCGTACGCCTATTTTACGTATCGGAAGGATAAGGTTCTTACCGAAGTTGCTGAAAAACGTCTTCAAGCAATGAAGGAATTTACAGAGCTTGGCTCTGGTTTTAAAATTGCTATGCGCGATTTATCTATTCGTGGAGCGGGTAACCTATTAGGAGCTCAACAACATGGGTTTATTGACTCTGTTGGTTTTGATTTGTATTCGCAAATGTTAAAAGAAGCGATAGAAGAGAGACGAGGTTCAATTGAAGAAACAAAACGGAAGACGGTCGAAATTGATTTAGATATCGATGCCTATATTCCTGATGCTTATATTGCAGATGGACAGCAGAAAATTGAAATGTATAAACGGTTCCGAGGCATTACAAGTATAGAGGAAATTGAAGAGTTACAGGATGAAATGATTGACCGTTTTGGCGAATATCCGAATGAATTGAAATACTTATTCCGAATTGCTGAAATTAAAGTCTTCGCGCTCCAATTAGGAATTGAGAGCATTAAGCAAGCAAAAGAAGAAGTAACGGTTTTATTATCAGAGGAGTCAAGCGGTAAAGTAGATGGGCAAAAGGTATTCCAGTTAACAAATTCATATGGTCGTATGATTGGTCTTGGAATGGAAGGCCAGAAGTTTAAAATGGCCTTTTATATTAAGAAGGTTGAAATTGATACATGGTTAAACGCGATCTATGACATCTTAAAAGGGTTAGCGGAGGAAAAGAAAGATAAGGCTGAATCGGCTTTATAGAGTCGACGGGAAAAAATTACCACATAAAGAAAAAGTATTTCTATATGCATAGAACTTTCCATTTGTAAAATACTAAGTTCAAATATGGTGAAGGTTTACATTTTACATATAGAAGTGACAAACATTCGCCACATGTAAAATCATCTGATGAAAGTGAGGCAACGTTGAATGAAAGCAACTGGTATTGTTCGTCGAATCGATGATTTAGGTCGTGTCGTTATTCCAAAGGAAATCCGCAGAACCCTACGTATTCGAGAAGGGGATCCATTGGAGATTTTTGTAGACCGCGAGGGAGAAGTAATCTTAAAGAAATACTCCCCTATTAGTGAATTAGGAGATTTTGCAAAAGAATATGCTGAGGCTTTATTTGATAGTCTAGGTCACCCTGTACTTATCTGTGACAGAGATAGCTATATCGCTACAGCAGGTGGTTCTAAGAAGGATTATTTAAATAAAAATATTAGCAATTTAGTTGAAAAGACAATGGAGGAGCGCTCTTCTATTTTAATGAATCAGAAGGGCGAAACCGCATTAGTTGATGGCAATAGCGAAGAGATTTCCTCCTATACGATTGGACCTATCATTGCAAACGGTGATCCAATCGGAGCCGTTATCATTTATTCAAAAGATGCATCCCTAGGTGAAGTAGAACAAAAAGCTGTTGAAACTGCAGCAGGCTTTTTAGCTAGACAGATGGAATCATAATAATCGCGTTTATTTTGAGACAGCATAAGGCTGTCTCTTTATTTTTGGGGGTTATTTAAAAAGTTTAAAACGTATTATGGATCATTTTAGGAGATCAGCATGATTTTTATCAAGTAATGGTCATTCTCGATGAGGAATGGGACGGTGATTAGGTTTTGCGTTCTGGCGTCGTAATGTGCCATTTGTGAAAATCTGTAAACCCTTAACCGCTCCGCCACAAATGAAAACCCTAATTACTTCACAAATATGCTATAATACCTTGGAATTCATACTTGGAAGGGGATGGGAAATGGAACTGACGGGACAGTCGAAAACTTTATTCAAAGGAACGTTAATTCTAACCGTTGCAGCCTTACTCACCAAAATTTTAAGTGCCATTTACCGAGTTCCATTCCAAAACATTGTGGGGGATGTTGGTTTTTATATTTATCAACAAGTTTACCCGTTCTATGGTATTGCCATTGCCTTATCGACATATGGGTTTCCAGTGGTGATTTCCAAGCTATATGCTGAGGAAATTGAAAAAGGGAAAGAAGGGAATCCTAGACAATTAGTAGGAACTTCGATTATATTCTTATACAGTTTTGGATTTATAGGCTCAGCCCTTTTATACGGATTGTCTAATTCATTAGCTCAGTCTATGCAAGATCCCCAATTAGCTCCGTTGTTGAGGCTTGTTTCGATTGTTTTCTTAATTATGCCTGCTATTTCCCTATTTCGAGGCGTATTTCAAGGATATGGGGATATGATGCCAACAGCTGTTTCGCAAGTCAGTGAACAGCTTATTAGGGTCGTTACAATTCTTGCAACAGCCTTCATCTTAGTCAATCAACACGCCTCGTTGTATACGGTTGGCGCGGGCGCTGTATTTGGCTCGATTACAGGTGGTATAACGTCTGTGATCATTTTGTTCACTTTTGCATACAAATTACGGAGAAAGGTACCGCTTGTCGGTAGAATTCAATTTCAACAAACCCGAAACATACTCAAGCGATTGATTACACAAGGACTGCCTATCTGTATCAGCAGTATGCTACTAGTGTTGATCCAATTAGCAGATTCATTAAACTTATACTCATTATTGATCGATTCAGGAATACATACTACCTATGCTAAAGAGTTAAAAGGAGTCTATGACCGTGGTCAGCCTCTCATTCAATTGGGTACTGTCGTGGCGACATCGATGTCCTTGTCACTTGTACCGTTGATTACGAAAGAAAAGATGCATAAGAATGTAGACGTGTTACGGGAAAAAATTCAATTAGCGTTAAAAACAAGTATACTTGTTGGTGTTGGGGCGACAATGGGATTATACAGCATTATTAAGCCTACAAATACGATGCTTTTTGAGGATAATGCAGGGTCGCAAGTTTTGGCGATGCTAACGGTGGTTATCCTACTGGCATCCATTATTATGACTGCGACAGCGGTTTTACAAGGGTTAGGCCATACTTACTTTCCAGCCATGATGGTCCTTGTAGCATTTCTATTGAAGTATGGCTTGAATGCCATTCTAGTACCTGCTTTCGGGACATTTGGTGCCTCAATCGCATCTGTGCTTTCCTTATTAAGTATTTTAGTCTTGTTTATCGTTAAATTACATAAAATAATGGGAAAGCCTATGCTTGATATGCGATTTTATGTAATGAATGTCCTTTCTGCCTTTGCAATGGTAGTCGTCTTAAAGCTATATCTAATATCCAGTGATTTTATTTATGATTTCGGCTATTCAGAGCGGCTGATGTCTAGTATCCAAGCGATAACAGCTTTAATAGTCGGAGGTTTGGTTTATATTGCCTTGATGATTAAAACCCAATTACTAACCGAAAAGGACCTATATTTATTGCCTTTTGGTAGTAAGTTAATGTTTTTCTTACCTAAGAAAAGTAGGAGAGGAAGAGTGGATGAAAAAAATTAAAATTGTTGGACTTGGTGCGGGAGATTTAAACCAACTTCCATTAGGCGTTTATAAAACGCTAAAGAGCGGATTACCTGTATACTTAAGAACAAAGGAACACCCTGTTGTGTCACAATTAGAGAAGGAAGGCTTTACCTATCAATCGTTCGATGGAATTTATGAGAGTCTGCCCCAGTTTGAGATGGTTTATCAAAAAATATGTGAAACCTTGTTTTCTGTTCATGAGGACGAATTGATCTATGGGGTACCTGGACATCCGCTCGTAGCAGAAAGAACCGTTCAATTATTATTCGAAATGGCTGAAGAACGAGGGGTTACCATTGAAGTGATTGGTGGTCAGAGCTTTTTGGACGATATGTTCCGCGCTTTACGTATTGATCCCATTGAAGGCTTTCAACTTCTCGATGCAACCGACTTAAAACAAGATGAGATTAGATTAAGACAACATATTTTAGTAGGTCAAGTCTACGATTCCTTTGTGGCTTCCAATGTGAAATTGACATTTATGGAAAAGCTCCCGTATGATTATGAAATTTATCTTGTAACAGCAGCAGGCAGTAAGGAAGAAAAAATCAAAAAGATCCAACTTGTTGATCTCGATCGGGAAGCGGAGGTAAACAATTTAACAACTGTTTATATTCCACCTGTAAAAGAGGAAATGATTCTTTATAAAGACTTTTATAAATTAAAAGAGATCATTGCGGAATTAAGAGGTCCGAATGGGTGTCCATGGGATTTAAAGCAAACCCATGAGTCACTGAAAAAGTACTTAATTGAAGAAGCGTATGAAGTGATTGAAGCAATTCAAGAAGAGGATATTGACCATTTAGTTGAAGAACTTGGGGACGTCTTATTACAAATTCTCTTGCATGCACAAATCGGACAAGATGATGGTTATTTCTCGATTGAAGATGTGATTGAAGGTCTTTCTGCTAAGATGGTACGGCGTCATCCCCATGTCTTTGGTGACGCAGTCGCAAATACAGCAGAGGACGTCGTGAAAAACTGGGATGAGATTAAACAAGAGGAAAAAGGGGTTAAACGGGAATCGATTTTAGATGGCGTAGGAAAATCTCTTCCAAACCTAATTCGTGCCTTTGAACTTCAAAGAAAGGCTGCAAAGGTAGGGTTTGATTGGCAAGATGTTAGTGGGGCTTGGGGAAAATTAACAGAAGAAATTCAAGAGTTTAAAGAGGAAATTTCTCATGATCCATCTAGTGAGAATGCGATAAAAGAATTAGGAGATATTTTATTTGCGTTTGTTAATATTGCTCGTTTTTATGACATCAATCCAGACGAAGCATTATTCATGACGAACAAAAAATTCACCAATCGTTTCCACTTCGTAGAACAAAAAGTAATGAAGAGCGGAAAGTCTTTCAAAGACTTTACATTAGAGGAGCTTGACTCCTATTGGGATGAGGCAAAGAGGCTAGGTTATTAGGAAGGACGTGAAGGAATGAGATTAGATAAATTTTTAAAAGTATCAAGATTAATTAAACGGAGAACGGTGGCAAAGGAAGTTTCAGACCAAGGAAGAATTCTCGTAAATGGAAATGAAGCCAAAGCAAGCACAACCATTAAAGTCGGGGATGAATTAATAATTCGGTTTGGACAAAAAGTGGTTACAGTCAAAGTAGAAAAACTCCAAGAAACAACTAAAAAGGATGAAGCTCAAGAGATGTACTCCATTGTAAAGGAAGAACGTGTACCAGCAGAGTCATAGGGTAGCGAACTCATTTCTTGTTCTATTTTTCCGTGTCCCTCATAAACTTTTACAAAGGGTTGTACAATGTGATTGTGAGGGATGAATACATGAGTCAATATTATGAAAGTAATTCTACGAAGGGTACTGTTCAAGAACACGATGTCGTGATGAGGGGTAGACGACTTTTAGAAATTACTGGGGTCAAACAAGTCGAAAGTTTTGATAATGAAGAATTCCTTTTAGAAACCGTTATGGGATTTCTGGCCATTAAAGGTGAAAATCTGACGATGAAAAATCTTGATGTGGACAAGGGTGTTGTCTCCATTAAAGGAAAGATATTTGACCTGGTTTATATTGATGACCATAGCGGAGAAAAGGCTAAAGGTTTCTTTAGCAAGTTATTTCGATGACACTTAGTACTCAATTTTTGACCATGTTGGTAATGATCGGCATGGGAACCTTTTTTGGTGCAGCCTTGGATACCTATAATCGTTTTTTACAAAGGAGTAAAAGGAAAAACTGGCTAACCTTTATGAACGATATATTATTCTGGGTCTTTCAGGGGCTGCTCATTTTTTTTGTGTTATTCCATGTAAACCAGGGTGAATGGAGATTTTATATATCCTAGCTTTATTGTGTGGTTTTGCCGCTTATCAGAGTCTGTTCAAGAGACTGTATTTAAAGATACTAGAGAAACTAATCACTTTTGCTATATCTTCATATAAATTTACCGTAAGACTTTTCTTAGCATTAATTTATAGACCGATCCAATCACTTATTACGATGCTTATATCTATTATTGTTATGGTTGGTAATGGGGTTTATAAGTTATTGAAATGGATTTTATGGGTGATTTGGCGGCTTATACGACAAGTTCTAAAGATTATCATGTGGTTTTTGTTGCTTTTTTGGAAACTATCCCCAAAACCTCTTAAAAAATCCGTCGAGAAGTTATATAATAAATTGGCAGGATTTTTACAATCAATCAAGAACTCTATTAATAAGATCATTTCTAGATGGAGAAAGAAAAAAGAGTAGGGAGGGTTGTAGGGGTGAGTGAGAACAAGGACCAAAATATTGCAAAACTTCAAACAGACTTCGCTTTACAGCATGAAGAGAGTAAAATTAGTGTGGCAAGGAGAAAAAAGTTTTTATATAGACGTTTAACCGTATTTTTTATTCTTGCTGCCATCATAACCTATATTATGGTTTCCACACTCATTTCACAACACTCGACATTAGCTGAAAAAAAGGCTGAAAGAGAAAGAGTCCAACAAGAGCTTTCCTCTTTAAAGAAAGAAGAGGTTCTTTTAAAAGAGGAAATTGTTAAATTAAATGATGATGATTATATTGCTAAGCTAGCGAGGAAAGAATATTTCCTATCGGATGAAGATGAAATTATTTTTACCCTTCCAAATGAAAAGGAAGAGGATGAAGAGAAGGAAGAAAAAGAAAAAAAGGAAAAACCTACAAATTAGGCGCTGTATTGCACTATTTCTTTTCATTCTGTATAATATAGTATAGGTATTATTCTGCATATTTTTAAGGAGGAAGCACTTTTTTATGTCAATCGAAGTAGGCAGCAAGTTACAAGGAAAGGTAACCGGTATTACTAATTTTGGAGCATTTGTGGAGCTGCCAGAAGGCTCAACCGGACTCGTTCACATTAGTGAAGTCGCAGACAATTATGTTAAGGATATTAATGATCACTTAAAGGTTGGCGATGTTGTTGAAGTCAAGGTCATTAATGTAGAAAAAGACGGGAAAATCGGTCTATCTATTAAAAAGGCAAAAGATCGCCCAGAAAGACCAGAAAGATCTGATCGACCTGAAAGATCTTTTAGAAACGACAGAGGCGATCGCGGTGATTCAAGAGGAGGCCATTCAGGTCGTCCACGCCATGGTTCGGGAAGATCAAACGATAACAACCGTGCTCCAAAGGAAAATTTCGAATCGAAAATGGCACGCTTTTTGAAAGATAGCGAAGACCGATTATCTTCTCTGAAGCGTCATACTGAATCGAAGCGTGGAGGAAGAGGCGCAAGAAGAGGGTAACTTGTTGCTGATTTAATCATATAAGCAGGATTTATCCAGGTATTCCCACTAAAGGCAAGCTCTAAAGAAGAGCTTGCCTTATTTTTTTAAGGTGACAGGAATCTTTCATACACTGGGAGATGCCTGTCACCCTTTTTAATATTAAGAAAGCATAAGTTTTTGAAGTTAGATTGGTGTCTAGCGCAAGCAGCCATCCCCCTCGAGGTCACAAGCTTGTCTAGTGTCGGCTTCTAGGGACTAGGGTCAAAAGTCAAGTAATTCTGAAGGCAAAGAACGCTTCTAGAATTAATCGTCTAGACCTGAGTTCCTGGGCAGTCGTCTATACTTTTCTGTCAATCCGTCAAGAAGATTAAAGAACAATCTTCATGCTTGCTTGTCTTGTGCTTGACCGTACCGGCATAAGTCCAACTACTCCTACTCTCCGACTTACAGCATGCCAGTCGGAGAGTTTTCTTTATCGGGGGTGAGTAAGGCGCTTGCGCTTTTCTTACTCACTTTATGTTTATATTTCTACAATAAGCTTGCATTTTTCCGCTTTTACTAGAAATGAGTCGAACGAAACTGAAGGGCTTGTCTGCCATTTTGACAAATTTTTGAAGTGGACAACTATATAATGATTAAAAATACCAGTATAAGGAGTGTAGCTATAGTGGAAAAGGTGGAACGGAACTTCATTGAACCAATCAGGGAAGTTGATTTTATAAAACCATTTAAAATAGAGAATCCCTTTAAAAACTTCCAGGCGAAGATGGAAAACTTTTTTCTAAAAAAGGGCTATATCCTGCTTTTTTTATCCTTTTTACTTGGACGATCCCTTATTCTTGCACAATTAACGCCATTTAGTGTGCCGTTTTTTGCGGCAGTCTATTTAATTAGAAGGGATAAAGCACCACTTGTCCTAGTTGGGTTGATTGCGGGGGCAGCAACTCTATCGATTCAAGCTGCCATATCCACATTTGTCGTCACAATCCTTTTCTTATTATTATATCGAGGGACGAAGAGGTGGCTAACAAATGAGGTAAGGATGATTCCCTACTATGTATTAGTTGTATTATTATTGGGAGGTTTAGCAGAAGGATATTTGTTCTCAGATTCATTTACGATGTATGAGTTGATGATGGCTGGCGTCGAATCAAGTTTAGGCTTTATATTAACCCTCATTTTCATACAAAGTCTACCACTTTTAACCATCTCAAAACGAAGACAATCCTTTAAAACGGAAGAAATTGTTTGTTTAATTATTTTATTAGCGTCTGTCATGACGGGCACAATTGGCTGGACCGTGTATGACTTATCAATTGACCATATATTTTCTCGTTATCTTGTCATTCTATTTGCCTTTGTAGCGGGGGCAACGGTAGGATCAACAGTTGGGGTTGTTACAGGCCTTATTTTTAGTTTATCTACGGTTGCTAGTTTTACTCATATGAGTTTATTAGCTTTTGCGGGATTGCTAGGAGGTCTTTTAAAAGAGGGGAAAAAGATAGGTGTGTCCATTGGACTCTATATTGCCACATTGTTAATGGCCATGTATGGAGATGGAACAGCGATATTAGTTAATACTTTGTTAGAAACAACTATAGCAGTATTGCTGTTATTAATTACTCCGAAAGGCATTACATCGAAATTAGCCAAGTATATTCCAGGGACGATAGAATATTCCCAAGAACAACAGCAATATATGCGGAACATGCGCGATATAACGGCTCAAAGGGTGGAACAATTTTCAAATGTCTTTGAGGCATTGTCGCATAGTTTCTCTAATCAAAATGAACCAAATGATTGGGGAGATGATGAAAGAGAGTTAGATTACTTCCTGAGTAATGTGACCGAAAGAACTTGTCAACTCTGTCATCGTAAGGAGCAATGCTGGACAAGAAACTTTAATACAACCTATGACTATATGAAAGAAATTATGCTAGAAATGGAGCAAAAAGAAGGAAATATTTCACAGGTATTATTTAGAGAATGGGATACCCATTGTGTTAAACCGAAAAAAGTAATCGAAACAATGGGGCAGGAATTAACATTCTATCAAGCTAATCAGAGATTGAAAAAGCAGGTCCGGGAATCAAGACGCCTTGTTGCCGATCAATTACTAGGAGTTTCAGAGGTAATGGGTAATTTCGCGAATGAGATTCAAAAGGAACGAGAGAATCACTACCGACAAGAAGAACAAATTCATGAGGCACTACAGGAGTTTGGGATTGAAATAGAAAATATTGAGATTTACAGTCTTGAACAAGGAAATATAGATATCGATATGACCATTCCTAATTATGAAGGACACGGTGAGTGTGAAAAACTAATTGCACCCATGTTATCTGATATTTTAGGAGAAACTATTTTAGTTAGCTCAGAAGAATACTCGGAATATCCAAACGGGTTTTATCATGTTACCTTCCGATCTGCAAAAGCCTATACAGTTGAAACAGGAGTGGCTCATGCAGCAAAGGACGGAGGCTTTATTTCAGGTGACAGCTATTCAATGAATGAAATTGGTTGCGGAAAATATGCTGTTGCGATTAGTGATGGAATGGGAAATGGTGAAAGGGCACATGTTGAAAGTCAGGAAACGCTACAACTTTTACAAAAAATCTTACAGTCAGGAATTGATGAAAAGGTTGCAATTAAGTCTGTGAATTCAGTGTTATCCCTTCGAACGACAGATGAAATCTTTTCAACGTTAGATTTGGCAATGATCGACTTACAAAATGCATCGGCAAAATTCCTGAAGATTTGCTCTATTCCTAGCTTTGTAAAAAGAGGAGATAAGGTTATCAAGATTCACGCAAGTAATCTACCTATGGGAATTATTGATGATTTTGAGGTGGATGTTGTTAGTGAACAATTAAAGGCTGGCGATTTATTGATTATGATGAGTGATGGAGTGTTTGAGGGTCCGAAACATGTAGAAAACTATGATTTATGGATGAAGCGAAAAATTAAAGAGCTTAAAACCAATGATCCGCAAGAAATTGCTGACTTAATCATGGAGGAAGTTATTCGCTCAAGATCTGGCTTTATCGAAGATGATATGACAGTTGTCGTAGCCCAAATCAAACACAATATTCCAAAATGGACTTCTATTCCAGTACCACAGTTTAGACAAAAGGCAAATTAATGTATAAATCCCCTCTTAATGGTCGAAAATGGTAACATTTCAGATTTGGAGGGGAACTCAATGAAGACTGGAACGTTAAAGCAAATCTTGTTAATAACTGATGGGTGTTCGAATCAAGGAGAAGATCCTGTTGCAGCGGCTGCTCTTGCAAAAGAGATGGGCATTACGGTGAATGTCATTGGGGTTATGGAACACGATGTAATCGATGAGCAAGGTGTTAAAGAGATTGAAGGAATTGCGATGGCTGGTGGTGGAGTTAGCCAAGTGGTATATGCCCAAAAATTATCGCAAACCGTTCAAATGGTTACAAGAAAAGCAATGACACAAACCCTTCAAGGTGTTGTAAACAAAGAATTACAACAAATCCTCGGCAAATCACAGACCATTGAAGATCTCCCACCAGAAAAAAGAGGCGAAGTAATGGAAGTCGTCGATGAACTTGGCGAAACCGTTGAAGTAGAAGTTCTCATTCTGGTAGACACAAGTGCAAGTATGAAAGAGAAACTTCCAACCGTTAAAGAAGCGCTACTGGATTTATCTCTAAGTTTAAATGCTAGAAGCGGTGAAAATCGTTTTTCTGTCTTTGTATTTCCTGGGAAAAAGAGTGAAGTTGAAAAATTATTAGATTGGACTCCAAGGCTAGAATCATTAACAGGAATTTTTTCTAAATTAACAACAGGTGGAATTACACCAACAGGTCCAGCGATTAATGAAGCGATTAGTTATTTCAAGAAAAAACGTTCATTAAGGAGCTTGCTATCTCGTGATGATGAATTCTTCGAAGAATCCGTTTAATGTAATACCGGGGACTGTCATCCAGGGGAAATGGCATAAAAATCGATACACCATTTTAAAAGAATTAGGATTTGGAGCAAATGGGATTGTCTTTCTTGCAAGGAATAACCATGGGCATGTTGCTTTAAAAATGAGCGATAATGGGATGTCCGTTACATCCGAGGTAAATGTGCTCAAATCCTTTGCAAAGGTCCAAGGATCAGCCCTTGGACCTTCTTTATTGGATGTAGATGATTGGCAGGTAAATGGCAGTCAAATTTCCTTTTATGTGATGGAATATATTGAGGGACCTGACTTTTTAGACTTTATTAGTCAAAAGGGACACTCTTGGTTACCTGTCCTTATGTTGCAATTACTAGCAGATTTGGAGAAGCTTCATCAAAATGGGTGGGTCTTTGGCGACTTGAAGCCAGAAAATTTAATTGTTACAGGTCCCACTCCACGAATTCGATGTATTGATGTTGGGGGTACGACACTCCAAGGAAGAGCTATTAAGGAATTCACTGAATTTTATGACAGAGGGTATTGGGGACTTGGTTCAAGGAAAGCTGAGCCCAGTTATGATTTATTTGCTGTTGCTATGGTTATGATTAACACAGCCTATCCAAAACGATTTAATAAAACTCAAGGTGGTTTGGTTCAATTACAAAAGCAAATCGAGCAAAGTAAGCTATTAAGTAAATTTGAGCCGGTTATTTTAAAAGCCTTACAAGGTCATTATCAAAGTGCTGGGGAAATGAGGCAGGAATTTCTGCAGCACATTCACCATGGAACCGCCCAATCAAGGACGAAGACAGGTTCAAGACAAACAAGACATACAGGAAAAAGGAGTAACGTACAAGCCGCAACAAATAATCATGTAAGGGGTAGTCAGGTAAGGCATGGGCAAAGGAAAAGGAAAGGGCGCTCGATGGAAACCGTATTAATTCTTGTAATTGTCATGTTATTTTATGCCTTTTATATTTTTGGAGAGTTAATATAGATGAAGGTTTATGGTGGTTCTTAAATTTCCTTAAAAGATATTAAGAAAAATCACCATTAATCTTTTGTTTTTTGATAAGAAACTGTTATCCTTATTAACAGGGAATAAAATATTGTTAATTTGATTTTAAGGAAGAAGAATAAAATGGAAGTCAAGGTTGACCAGTTTTTAAAACAAAAAGGGTTTGCATTTTCAGGAAAGAGGATTCTTGTTGGGGTTTCAGGTGGACCAGATTCCCTAGCGCTGTTAAACTATCTTTTGAAAAAACAACAGGATTTTTTCTTATTCGTAGGTCATGTAGATCATATGTTTAGAGGAGAGGAGTCTTTTCAAGATGCAAAATTTGTAGAGGAATTTTGTCAAAAAAATAAGATTCCATTTACAATGAAAAGAATGAATGTCCCTAAATATATGAAGGAGACTGGAAAAAGTGCAGAAGTAGCAGCAAGGGAATGTCGATATCAATTTTTTGCCGAGGTTATGAAGGAATATGAGTTAACTCATTTAGTTTTAGCCCATCATGGTGATGATCAAATAGAAACGGTTCTTATGAGATTAACGAGAGGAAGTTCTGGTGCTGCGAGAGCAGGGATCCCATTCACTAGACCTTTCCACAATGGAACGATCATCAGACCGTTTTTATGTCTTAGTCGTGATGAAATAGAACAGTATTGTAAAGAGCATAACTTAAAACCTCGTTATGACCCTAGTAATGATAGAGACATTTATCTTCGTAATCGGTTCAGAAAATATGTATTACCATTTTTAAAAAAGGAAAACGCTAATGTTCATGAGCATTTCAGGCGTTTTAGCGAGGACTTGCAGCAAGACGAGGAATATCTTCAGGAATTAACAAAGGAAAAAATGAATACAGTATGGAAAGAGAAGAAACCTAATAGGGTAACGATTGATATTGACGAATTTCAGAGAATGCCACTGTCTTTACAAAGAAGAGGGATTCAACTAATATTAAACTACCTTTATCTAGAAAAGCCACAAGCGCTATCCGCTGTACATATTGATTCCATTTTTACGCTGATTGATAGTACGAATCCCTCTGGGAAATTGGACTTCCCCTTAGGACTAAAGGTTATTCGTTCCTACCGATTATGCCACTTTCAATATTCGTTAGATCCCTGTACAAGTTACCGTTTTGAATTTACAGAGCCTGGAGAGTGTGTATTACCAAATGGCAACTGTATCTCAATTCAATGTATGAAAACACCTGTTAAAACAAATTCTAACAGCATCCTATTGATGAGAAGGGATGTTGATTTCCCTATTATCATTAGAACAAAAGAACAGGGAGATCGAATGAGTTTAAAAGGGATGAAAGGGACGAAAAAGCTTAAGGGAATTTTTATAGACCATAAAGTTCCGATCCTTGATAGAGAAAGCTGGCCTGTAATAACAGATCGCAACAATCGCATTCTTTGGCTACCAGGTTTAAAAAAATACCATGATGCAGACGTTTTTAGTGATGAAGAGGAGTATCTATTGCTGACTTATCATAAAAGGTCAAATGGTAATAGCCCCAGTGAATAAAGAATGTATAATTGACAAGGTTATTCTTTTAACAAGTACATATAATAGCAGTGATGATTTAGGGGGTTTTACGTAAGATGATAAATGATATTGAAAAGATATTAATTTCAGAAGAGGAAATTCAGCAAAAGGTAGCACAGCTAGGAGAGCAACTGTCACATGATTATAAAGATCGTTTTCCACTTGCTATCGGTATTTTAAAGGGTGCAACCCTTTTTATGGGTGATCTTTTAAAAAGAATGGACACATACCTTGAAATGGATTTTATGGATGTTTCAAGTTATGGAAGATCAACCGTTTCATCTGGTGAAGTAAAGATTATTAAAGACTTGGATACAAAGGTTGAAGGTCGTGATATTCTCATCATAGAAGATATCATTGATAGCGGTTTAACCTTAAGTTATTTAGTTGAATTATTTCATTATCGAAAAGCAAAGTCCGTTAAAATCGTTACATTATTAGATAAACCTACCGGACGCAAGGCTGATATTAAAGCAGATTATGTTGGCTTTGAGGTTCCAGATGCATTTGTTGTAGGTTATGGTCTAGATTATGCTGAGCGGTATCGTAATCTACCATATATTGGAGTGTTAAAACCTAAAATATACAGCAGTACAGAAGAATAATGGCATTTTTATCTTATATATATTAAAAAAGTGTTTTACAGTCTATTGAAGTGCAAATTCTTGTAATAATTCGATTTTCTATGGTACTATACAGTATAGTTTGTTGACCGTGGGAGGAGGTAAGGGATGAATCGGATCTTCCGTAATACCATCTTTTATTTATTAATCTTTTTAGTCATCATTGGAGTTGTAAGTTTCTTTAATGGCGGAAATCAGCCAAATGAAACTTTATCTTACAATGAATTTATTGAAAAACTGGAAAATGGTGAGGTAACAAGCCTGACCACACAACCTGAACGCGGTGTGTTAGAGGTTCGTGGAGTGCTTGAAGGATATGAAGAAGGTAGGCAGTTTATTACCTATGTTTCCAATACAGACAGCGAGAATGAACGAATCAATGGATTAGCTGGCAATATAAAGGTTGAAAAATTACCTGCAAAAGAAACAAGTGTATGGGTAACAATCTTTACATCCTTTATTCCATTTGTCATTCTTATAATTTTCTTCTTCTTTATCATGAACCAAGCTCAAGGCGGCGGTAGTCGTGTAATGAACTTTGGTAAAAGTAAGGCAAAACTTTACAGCGAAGATAAGAAAAAGGTCCGCTTTAAAGATGTTGCAGGGGCGGATGAAGAGAAACAAGAACTTGTTGAAGTTGTTGACTTCTTGAAGGACCCTCGGAAATTCGTTGAACTTGGGGCTAGAATCCCTAAGGGCGTATTACTAGTGGGACCTCCAGGTACCGGTAAAACATTATTAGCTAGGGCAACTGCAGGAGAAGCTGGCGTTCCTTTCTTCTCAATAAGTGGTTCGGACTTTGTTGAAATGTTTGTTGGTGTCGGTGCATCTCGTGTACGTGATTTATTTGAAACAGCTAAGAAGAATGCGCCATGTATCATTTTCATAGATGAAATCGATGCTGTTGGTCGCCAACGTGGTGCAGGCCTTGGTGGCGGACATGATGAGCGTGAACAGACATTAAACCAATTGCTTGTTGAAATGGACGGGTTTGGTGGCAATGAAGGAATCATTATTATTGCTGCGACAAACCGTGCTGACATTCTAGACCCAGCTCTTTTACGTCCTGGTCGTTTTGACCGTCAAATTACAGTAGACCGTCCAGATGTAAAAGGTCGTGAAGCGGTATTAAAAGTACATGCTCGTAACAAACCACTCGCAGATGATGTAAATTTAAAAGCAATTGCTCAACGTACACCAGGCTTTTCTGGTGCAGACCTTGAAAATTTACTAAACGAAGCGGCCCTTGTTGCAGCACGTGCAGACAAAAAGAAAATTGATATGACCGATATTGATGAAGCAACAGACCGTGTCATTGCAGGGCCAGCCAAAAAGAGCCGTGTGATCTCGAAAAAAGAAAGAAATATTGTAGCCTTCCATGAAGCAGGACATGTTGTGATTGGATTAATGCTCGATGATGCAGAAATTGTTCAAAAAGTTACGATTGTCCCTCGTGGGCAAGCTGGTGGATATGCCGTTATGCTACCTAAAGAGGATCGTTACTTCATGACAAAGCCTGAACTTCTTGATAAGATTACAGGACTTCTTGGTGGGCGTGTATCAGAGGATATTGTATTTGGTGAAGTAAGTACAGGAGCTCATAATGACTTCCAACGTGCTACAGGTATTGCGCGACGAATGGTAACAGAATTCGGTATGAGTGATAAATTAGGACCGCTTCAATTTGGTCAATCACAAGGTCAAGTATTCTTAGGTCGCGATTTCCATAATGAGCAAAACTATTCAGATGCGATTGCCTATGAAATTGATCTTGAAATTCAACGAATCATTAAAGAATGTTACGAAAAGGCTCGTAAGATTCTTACAGAGAACCGTGATAAGTTGGACGTTATCGCGAAGACATTATTAGAAGTAGAAACGTTAGATGCAGAACAAATTAGACACTTAGCAGATCATGGGACACTTCCGGATCGTGGTAACAAAGATGTGATAAATGCTTCTAATGATAATATGAAAGTAAATATTACAAAAAAAGATGAGGATCAAGCAATAGACAATCCATCTTCATCAGAATCAAAGGAAGAAAAGGACGAAGATCAGAATAATGATCGTTCGTAAGAGAAAAGCGCTCATGTTTGAGCGCTTTTTCTGTGTGTCTAGCTCCAGCGACTACCCCCTATTTTCGTTACATGCTTGCCCTGTTCTTGATCGTACCGGTATAAGTGTAACTACTCCTGGTCACCGCCGTATGGCTTGAGTTTACTTTATCGGGGGGCGCTAAGGAAATGCTTCCTTGAATATTCTTCACAGGAACAAAAGGTCTTTTATTCCAAAGACGCTCCCCTTTTCTGTGCCCTAAATTATACAATTCAGTGTTCTTTATGATATGATGTTTGCAGTATTTGAATCAATCTAGAAAATGTGGTGAATAGTATGATTTTTGTATTTGATGTTGGAAACACCAATACAGTTCTAGGCGTTTATGAGGAAGATGAATTACAGTATCATTGGAGAATTGAAACAAATCGAAGCAAAACAGCAGATGAATATGCTATGACGATTAAAAGTTTATTTGAACATGAAAATCTTCTTTTTTCAGATATTAGCGGAATTATCATTTCTTCAGTTGTTCCTCCAATCATGACCGCTTTAGAAAGTATGTGTGAGAAATATTTTCACATAAATCCATTAATTGTTGGACCAGGAGTGAAGACTGGATTAAATATAAAATATGACAACCCTCGTGAGGTAGGTGCAGACCGAATCGTTAATGCTGTTGCCGCTATTCATGAATATGGCAGTCCTCTTATCATTGTCGACTTTGGTACAGCTACAACATACTGTTATATCAATGAGCATAAACAGTACATGGGCGGTGCTATTGCCCCGGGAGTGGGTATTTCTACTGAGGCATTATATACTCGTGCAGCGAAACTTCCCAGAATTGAGATCGCTCGACCTGAAAATGGTGTCATTGGGAAAAATACCGTTTCAGCGATGCAGTCAGGAATATTTTACGGATATGTAGGACAAGTTGAAGGGGTTGTCAAAAGAATGACAGAAGAGTGTGATCAGACACCGACTGTTATTGCGACAGGCGGATTGGCAAGCTTAATTGCAGAAGAATCCAGTGTCATTAATATTGTAGATCCTTTTCTAACTTTAAAGGGCTTACAACTTATTTATAAAAGGAATATGGAAACCCTAAAAAATAAATAAGTCTTTTTATTTTTGAACTACGTTAAGAAGGAAAGGGCTTTGAAGTTGGACTGATGTCTAGCTCCAGTGCCAGTTTTTATTTGAAAGGAGTTATTTGATGGGAGATTACTTAGTAAAAGCACTTGCCTATAATGGACAGGTACGTGCATATGCGGTCCGAAGCACAGATACGGTAGGAGAAGCGCAACGTCGCCATTATACATGGCCGACTGCTTCTGCTGCCCTAGGGAGAGCGATGACTGCTACGGTTATGATGGGTGCCATGCTAACAGATGATAACAAACTGACAGTCAAAATAGAAGGTGGCGGACCTATTGGTCATATTTTAGTGGATAGTAATGCAAAAGGAGAGGTTCGTGGGTATGTTTCTAATCCACAAACTCATTTCGATTTAAATGCGCATGGGAAATTAGATGTCCGTAGAGCAGTTGGAACTGATGGAACTTTATCCGTAGTAAAGGATATTGGATTGCGTGACTATTTTACAGGGCAAGTTCCCATTATTTCAGGAGAATTAGGTGAGGACTTTACCTATTATTTCTCTACTTCAGAGCAGACACCTTCAGCAGTTGGTGTAGGGGTACTCGTTAATCCTGATAATTCTATATTAGCAGCTGGTGGTTTTATCATTCAATTAATGCCAGGTACTGAGGATGAAACCATTTCAAAAATTGAAAAACGACTTAGCGAAATTCCACCAATTTCAAAGCAAATTGAAAAGGGTTTGTCTCCTGAAGATATTCTACTTGAGGTGTTAGGTAAGGAAGAAATTAAATTTCTTGAGAAGATGCCTGTTTCCTTTACATGCACTTGTTCTAAAGAGCGGTTTGGTAATGCGATTATCGGTCTAGGTAAAAAGGAAATCCAGGCGATGATTGATGAAGATGGCCAAGCAGAAGCTCACTGTCATTTTTGTAATGAAAAGTATTTATATTCTATTGAAGAGTTAGTAGCGTTTAAAGACGAATCAAAGTAGTATTGAAATATGAACATTTTCCCAATTATTTGATTGACAATTCATAAAAATACTGCTAAATTTGAATTAAACCAATATAAATACTCGGAATAGAAAGGGTGCTTTTTCGCATGGCAAAAGTATACAATTCAATTACAGAAGTAATTGGGGAAACTCCTGTTGTTAAGTTAAATCATATTGTGGATACTGATAGTGCAGACGTTTATTTGAAATTAGAATATATGAACCCTGGAAGCAGTGTAAAGGATCGTATTGCATTAGCAATGATCGAAGCTGCAGAACAAAGCGGAAAATTAAAAGCAGGCGATACGATTGTTGAGCCAACTAGTGGAAACACTGGAATTGGTCTAGCTTGGGTTGCTGCTGCAAAAGGATATAAAGCTATCTTAGTAATGCCAGATACAATGAGTTTAGAGCGTCGTAACCTTTTACGTGCCTATGGAGCACAACTTGTTTTAACTCCTGGAGCAGAAGGAATGAAAGGTGCAATTGCGAAAGCGAATGAACTTGCTGAACAGCATGGATATTTTATGCCACAACAATTCGAAAACCCTGCAAATCCTGAGATCCATCGTCAAACGACAGGTAAAGAACTAGTCGAACAATTTCCTGATGGTTTAGATGCATTTATCTCAGGTGTTGGTACAGGCGGAACGGTTACAGGTGCTGGTGAAGTTTTAAAAGAAAAGTTCCCTGGAATTAAAGTTTATGCTGTTGAACCAGCTGATTCGCCAGTTTTATCTGGTGGTAAGCCAGGAGGTCACAAAATTCAAGGAATTGGTGCGGGTTTTGTACCAAAAGTAATTAATACAGAAGTTTATGAAGAAGTAATTAAAGTAACCAACGACGAGGCATTTGAAGCTAGCCGTCGCGTAGGTCAAGAAGAAGGAATTTTAGGTGGTATTTCTGCAGGTGCTGCTGTTCACGCTGCCCTACAAGTTGCAAAACAACTTGGTAAAGGTAAAAAGGTTTTGGCGATTATCCCTGATAACGGTGAACGTTACCTAAGTACAGCATTATTCCAATTCGAAAACTAATTCATTACAAGGCTCTCTATTACAGAGAGTCTTTTTTTATGTGCGTGCCCAGCAAGCCGTTAATTGCTAGTTGGTGAAAGTCCAACCTGAGTAAGTACCAAGACGCTCAGTAGCTGACAGGCAACTGGTGAAGAAATTCTAAGGTTGAAGCCCTGTGACAAAGTAACTCCCTAGCGGAGTGCGAGCAAACTAACAGGTTGTAACATAAAGTGAATCCTGCCGTCTCGTCAAAAGAACCTACCTACGGTAGCCAAAGAGAAGTCGAGCCTTGGGATAATGGGCGAAGACCATGGAAGGTGTGAAGATCTTGGAATAGCAGCACCGATGAATCTCTCGGGGTATGGGGAGCGACATGTTAGTAAAGTAGTTAGCGGAACTGGGGATACCCTCCTTGTCACTTTCTAACGAAAGTAAAGCAGAAACCTATAAGTGCAAACGAAGTGGTGGATGGATGAGAGGGAGTCGGAGGGGGTCATAGTACCATTAATGACAATGACAACACAACATTGTCTAGGGAAGGACGGCGCAAGCCATTACCCTACTTCGTTCATATGTCAGAAGGAGGTAAGAGTCAGTGAATGTCAGGAAAATGACTAACTACACCAATAAAGTAAAAGCTCAAGAACTCTGGAAGACGTTATATCTTTGTGCCAAGGAATGTCCAACTCGAAGATTTCACGCTTTATATGACAAAATCTATCGTCCTGATATTCTATGGGAGGCATGGCAACGTGTGAAGCGAAAGAAAGGAAGTGGAGGTGTCGATGGACAGACGATTGAACAAATCGTCTTGGAGTACGGGGAAAAGAAATTTATGAACGAGCTCTATTTGGAACTAAAGGAGAAGCGTTATCACCCTAGTCCAGTCCTAAGAACCTATATTCCAAAGGATGATGGAAAGAAACGTCCATTAGGAATTCCAACTATTAAAGATCGGGTCGTACAGATGGCAACGAAAATGGTTATTGAACCAATATTCGAGGCTGACTTTCATGACTGTTCGTTTGGTTTTCGTCCAAAGCGAAATGCCCATCAAGCGATGGCAAAGATAAGAAAAGCCAGTAAGAAATGTTTTTGGGTAGTAGACGTCGATATCCAAGGATATTTCGATAATATTAATCAATACAAGTTGATGAAAATATTAGAACAAAGGATTAGTGATCGACGGGTTTTAAAGCTTGTTCGAAAATGGCTAGAGTCAGGCATAATGGAGGAAGGCAAAATAAGAAATCCAATTACTGGTACACCGCAAGGTGGTGTAATTTCACCTCTTTTAGCTAATATCTACCTAAATACAATGGATATGCTTTGGGAGAAGAAGTTCAAAGACTTGGGTGAACTCATAAGGTATGCGGATGACTTCGTCATTATGTGTAAAACCAAACAACAAGCACTTGAAAGTATAAAGGTCATCCAATCAATAATGAGGAAACTTGACCTTACTATTAATAGAAATAAATCGAGACTAGTTAATCTGTGGAATGACATAGATGGTTTCGATTTTCTAGGATTTCATAATCGGAAGTTTCCAATCAGACGAAAAGGTGGAAACACGTTATATGTCATGTCACATATACCTAAGAGGAATGCGATGAAGAAAATGCGTTCTAAGATTAAAGCCTATACAGAACCAAGGAATAAATTATACTTGGATATCAGAGAGTTAGTAAAAGGGCTAAATAGGAAACTGCAAGGTTTCAAGAATTACTATCTTATCTCGGCTCACGCAAAGAAATGGCTAAATAGAATCGACTGGTATGTATTAGAACGACTTACCTTATTTCATAACAAAAAGAGAAATAATCGTAAGAAACATGGAAATTTAAAGGATGTAAGAAAAGAAGTGAAACATATATTAGTGAAAATTAGCTAGTTAGACGCTGTAAAGCCAAGGAAAGAAGAACGTCGGAAAGCCGTATGAAGGAAAACTTCACGTACGGTTTGATGAGGAGGAGCTGAAAGTAAAAGAGATAGCAAAAGCTATCCCTTTGAAATCAGTTTCTTACTCTACAATTCCATAATATAACCAATTGTTTTTTTAAACCTATTTATATTATCATAATAAGAATAAAGATAATGACTAAATTTGTAGAAATTTGGAGGAGCTCATATTGTCAGAACAAATAATTCGATGCGGGTCTTATACACTTGATTATGGACGAAAGTCATTAATTATGGGAATTTTGAATGTAACCCCTGACTCTTTTTCAGATGGGGGTAAATATAATGGAATCGATCAAGCAATTAAACATGCGTTAGAGATGGTTGAAAATGGGGCAGACTTGATTGATATTGGTGGAGAATCTACTCGCCCAGGCTACACACCTATTTCTGTAGATGAAGAGCTTAGCCGTGTAATTCCAGTTATTGAAGCTGTTTCAAATGCCGTTAGCGTACCTTTATCCATTGATACCTTTAAGGCAGAAACAGCTAGGGAATCGATAAAGGCTGGTGCGCATATTATCAATGATATTTGGGGAGCTAAGGCAGACGCCGATATGGGAAAGGTAGCTGCAGAGTTACAAGTACCGATTATTCTTCAACATAATCGTGATAATCAGGAATATCAGTCTTTCTTCAGGGATTGTGTGAATGACATTTTTGAAAGTATTTCCATTGTAAAAAAAGCAGGTGTCCAAGATGAACAAATCATCTTAGACCCAGGGATCGGATTTGCAAAGGATGCGTATGACATAGAAATGATGAGGAGTTTAGATAAATTTGTAGGTCTTGGCTATCCGGTTTTACTTGGACCATCACGTAAAAGAATGATTGGTAATGTACTAAATCTTCCGGTAAATGAACGGATGGAGGGAACAGGGGCTGCTGTTTGCTATGGTATACAAAAAGGATGTCACATCTTCCGAGTTCATGATGTGAAACAAATAAGTAGAATGGCAAAAATGATGGATGCTTTCATGGGAAAGGGAGATCAGGTTGGATAAAATTTATGTCAATGGGATGGAGTTCTATGGTTATCATGGAGTACTCCCGGAGGAGACGGTGCTTGGGCAACGATTTTTAGTTGACCTAGTTATTGAAGCGGATTTAAAACGAGCAGGAGTTTCAGATGACTTACATGACTCTATAAGCTAT
Organism: Niallia sp. Kr1; assembly: GCF_050389805.1. Taxonomy (NCBI): domain Bacteria; kingdom Bacillati; phylum Bacillota; class Bacilli; order Caryophanales; family Bacillaceae; genus Niallia; species Niallia sp. Kr1. The sequence goes on from NZ_CP130945.1 coordinate 95,449, forward strand.
GTAGACCTCTTTCAAGTATGTCAAGAAGTAGTTGAGGGAAAACCTTATAAGTTAATTGAAGCTGTTGCTGAAAAAATTGCAGAGCAGACGTTGACGCAACTGGAAAAGGTTAATTCTGTTACGGTTAAAATCATTAAGCCAAATCCACCTATTAAAGGGCACTACCATTCTGTTGCGGTAGAAATCGTAAGGAGACGTCATTAATATGAACCAGGCATATATATCACTCGGCTCAAATATAGGTGATCGATTGTCTCATTTAAAAAGGGCTCTAGAACTGCTACAAGCTTTATACCCTATTGAGTTGGTAAATAGTTCTTCTGTTTTTGAAACAAACCCTGTTGGTTATACCAATCAAGATTTATTTTTAAATATGGTAGTCAAGATTAAGACAGAATTAACACCATTTGGGCTATTAGATGCATGCTTAGAGATAGAGAAAAAACTTGGTAGGAAAAGAGAAATCCATTGGGGACCCCGGACAATAGATCTTGACATTTTGTTATTTAACGAAGAGAATATTATCACTGAGAGACTTGTCATCCCTCATCCCCGTATGTTCGAAAGGTCATTTGTTATCATACCATTACTAGAGATAAGTCCCGCATTGAAATTATCAACAATGACAAAATCATTGAGAGAAGTTGCAGATGAGTTACCGGATAAAGAGGGTGTTCGAATATGGAAAGGGAAAAATGGGGAAGACGTATTCGCGCTTTCCGGAAATTAAAAGGGTATACACAGGAAAGTTTTGCGAAACATTTAGGTATTTCTGTGTCCGTTTTAGGTGAAATTGAAAGAGGAAACAGGATGCCGCAACTGGAGCTAATAGAAAAAATGTCGGCATTGCTTCAAATAAGTATTGAAGAATTAAAGCCAGAAGATATATAGTACGAACAAACAAAGGGAGGTGCGTTTCTTGTGTTAAAAATAGGCGATGTCGAAATGAAAAATCCAGTCGTTTTAGCGCCTATGGCGGGTGTGTGTAATGCGGCATTTCGCTTAACCGTTAAAGAGTTTGGCGCAGGCTTGGTATGTGCTGAAATGGTAAGTGATAAAGGGATTCTATATAAGAATGAAAAAACTTTAAACATGTTATATATAGATGATCGGGAAAAACCATTAAGTTTACAAATCTTTGGTGGGGAAAAAGAAACATTAGTCGAAGCGGCTAAATTTGTAGATGAAAACACTAATGCTGATATTATTGATATCAATATGGGTTGCCCGGTACCGAAGATTACAAAGGTGGATGCTGGGGCAAAATGGCTATTAGATCCTAATAAAATCTATGAAATGGTAGCAGCTGTTGTCGACGCTGTGGATAAACCAGTAACAGTCAAAATGAGAATGGGCTGGGATGAAGACCATATCTATGCGGTTGAAAATGCCCGAGCTGTTGAACGAGCAGGAGGAAAAGCCGTTGCCCTCCATGGACGTACTCGTGTTCAAATGTACGAAGGAACTTCGAATTGGGACATCATCCGAGAGGTAAAACACGCTGTAAATATTCCGATTATCGGCAATGGTGATGTTCAAACACCACAGGACGCGAAAAGAATGCTTGATGAAACAGGCTGTGACGGGGTGATGATAGGGCGTGCAGCGTTAGGAAATCCGTGGATGATTTATCGTACTGTAAAATATTTAGAAACAGGCGAGTTAATGGGCGAACCTTCTGCACGTGAAAAAATTGATGTATGTATGCTTCACCTTGATCGTCTTATTGGATTAAAAAATGAAAAAATTGCCGTTAGAGAGATGCGCAAACATGCTGCTTGGTATTTAAAAGGGATTAATGGCGGTGGACGTATTCGAAATGCAGTAAATGAGTGCGATACGAGGGAAGAGTTGGCTTCTTTATTATATGGATTAGTGGATAATATTGACGAAGGAAATCAAACAAGAGTAGGTTAATATGATCCTTTTAGAAACTGCCAAGGTATTCCTTGAGCAGTTTTTCTCTTTTTTATCCGGGTTTTAATAAAAATCAGCGTAAAAAGCTTACTTTCACGGTGAATTTCTAGATTTAAACTTTTATGATTGCTTTACTTTGTGTAAAATGATAAAGTATGCAAATTGAACTGAATGATTTATTTAGCTTACATATAAAGAATTTTATATAGGAGATGAAAAGAATGAGTCATGAAGAAATAAATGACCAAGTACAAGTAAGGAGGGAAAAGTTAAACGAATTACGTGAAAAAGGGCTTGATCCTTTTGGTAAAAGATTTGAACGCTCTCATCTAGCAGAAGAAATTCTAAAAAAGTATGCAGATTTAGAAAAAGAAGATCTAGATAATCAAAATATACAAGTTACCATTGCTGGTCGTGTCATGACGAAGCGTGGAAAAGGTAAAGCAGGATTTGCGCATATTCAAGATTTAAGTGGACAAATCCAAATTTATGTTCGTCAAGACGCAGTAGGTCCAGAGCAATATGAAATATTCAATATTGCAGACTTAGGAGATATCGTTGGAATTACAGGTCAAGTGTTTAAAACAAAGGTTGGAGAACTATCGATTAAGGCTTCAAACTTTGAAATCTTAACAAAGGCACTACGTCCATTACCAGATAAATTTCATGGTTTAAAAGATGTTGAACAAAGATATCGTCAACGATATTTAGATTTAATCACGAGTGAACAAAGTAAACAGACCTTTATTACAAGAAGCCAAATTATCCGTTCGATTCGTAATTATCTCGACAATCATGGATATTTAGAAGTAGAAACGCCAATGATGCATGCCATTGCAGGAGGAGCAGCGGCACGTCCATTCGTTACTCATCATAATGCACTTGATATGACATTGTATATGCGAATTGCAATCGAACTTCATTTAAAACGTTTGATTGTAGGTGGACTTGAAAAGGTGTATGAAATTGGAAGAGTATTCCGTAATGAAGGTGTATCAACAAGACATAATCCTGAGTTTACAATGATTGAACTTTATGAAGCGTATGCGGATTATCAAGACATTATGTCATTAACTGAAAATCTAATTGCCCATGTAGCGCAAGAGGTATTAGGAACAACAACCATCCAATACGGCGATTATGAAGTTGACTTAAAACCTCAGTGGAAAAGACTACACATGGTCGATGCGATTAAAGAATATACAGGAGTAGACTTCTGGCCAGTAACGACTACCGAAGAAGCGATGAGATTAGCGAAAGAGAATGGAATTGAAATTAAAGACACGATGGAATATGGTCATATTGTTAATGAATTCTTTGAACAAAGAGTAGAAGAAAAATTAATTCAGCCTACATTTATCTATGGTCATCCAGTTGAGATTTCACCTCTTGCAAAGAAAAATCCAGAAGATCCTCGCTTTACTGATCGTTTTGAACTATTTATTGTAGCTCGTGAGCATGCAAATGCATTCACAGAATTAAATGATCCAATTGATCAACGTGAGCGTTTCGAAGCTCAATTAAAAGAGCGAGAACAAGGAAATGACGAAGCTCACGAAATGGATGAGGATTTCGTTGAATCTTTAGAATATGGGATGCCTCCAACGGGTGGCCTAGGAATCGGTATTGATCGATTAGTCATGTTACTAACTAATTCACCATCTATCCGAGATGTATTGTTATTTCCATTGATGCGTCATAAGTAGAAAAACTAAATCGACCTCTTTTCTATTGAATATCTTTAAAAGAATTTCGTAGAAAAGAGGTTTTTAAAAAAATAAAACTTAGTCTTGCATTAAAAATGTTATAGTGATATATTATTAAACGTCGCTGTTAAGCAAACAAGCCTTTCTGTTTTTAATAAAAGAAATTGCGGAAAAAAGTTTTTAAAAAAACAGTTGACGTCAATCGAAAGATTTGATAATATAATTAAGTCGTCAACAAGGCGATGCAAAATAATTGCTCTTTGAAAACTAAACAAACAAAAACGTCAACGTTAATTCTAGTTACTATATGTAACAAAACTAGTTGCTTAATTGCAACAAACTTTATGAGCTTTATCAAACACTTTATTGGAGAGTTTGATCCTGGCTCAGGACGAACGCTGGCGGCGTGCCTAATACATGCAAGTCGAGCGAATCTGAGGGAGCTTGCTCCCAAAGATTAGCGGCGGACGGGTGAGTAACACGTGGGCAACCTGCCTGTAAGACTGGGATAACTTCGGGAAACCGGAGCTAATACCGGATAATTCTTATCAACTCATGTTGGTAAGCTAAAAGACGGCGTAAGCTGTCACTTACAGATGGGCCCGCGGCGCATTAGCTAGTTGGTGAGGTAACGGCTCACCAAGGCAACGATGCGTAGCCGACCTGAGAGGGTGATCGGCCACACTGGGACTGAGACACGGCCCAGACTCCTACGGGAGGCAGCAGTAGGGAATCTTCCGCAATGGACGAAAGTCTGACGGAGCAACGCCGCGTGAGTGATGAAGGTTTTCGGATCGTAAAACTCTGTTGTTAGGGAAGAACAAGTACGAGAGTAACTGCTCGTACCTTGACGGTACCTAACCAGAAAGCCACGGCTAACTACGTGCCAGCAGCCGCGGTAATACGTAGGTGGCAAGCGTTGTCCGGAA
>NZ_CP130945.1:102500-105000 GCF_050389805.1 Niallia sp. Kr1
ACCGATTGACTAAGGTTTCCTGAGGAAGGCTCGTCCGCTCAGGGTTAGTCGGGACCTAAGCCGAGGCTGAAAAGCGTAGGCGATGGACAACAGGTTGATATTCCTGTACCACCAAAATCCGTTTGAGTGATGGGGGGACGCAGGAGGATAGGGTAAGCGCGCTGTTGGATATGCGCGTCCAAGCAGTTAGGCTGCAGGTGAGGAAAATCCCACCTGCGTGAAGGCTGAGCTGTGATGGCGAGGGAAATAGAGTACCGAAGTTCCTGATTCCACACTGCCAAGAAAAGCCTCTAGCGAGGATTAGGTGCCCGTACCGCAAACCGACACAGGTAGTCAAGGAGAGAATCCTAAGGTGAGCGAGAGAACTCTCGTTAAGGAACTCGGCAAAATGACCCCGTAACTTCGGGAGAAGGGGTGCTTTTTAGGGTGTTAAAGCCCTGAGAAGCCGCAGTGAATAGGCCCAGGCGACTGTTTAGCAAAAACACAGGTCTCTGCGAAGCCGCAAGGCGAAGTATAGGGGCTGACGCCTGCCCGGTGCTGGAAGGTTAAGAGGAGAGGTTAGCCGCAAGGCGAAGCTTTGAATTGAAGCCCCAGTAAACGGCGGCCGTAACTATAACGGTCCTAAGGTAGCGAAATTCCTTGTCGGGTAAGTTCCGACCCGCACGAAAGGCGTAACGATCTGGGCACTGTCTCAACGAGAGACTCGGTGAAATTATAGTACCTGTGAAGATGCAGGTTACCCGCGACAGGACGGAAAGACCCCGTGGAGCTTTACTGTAGCCTGATATTGAATTTTGGTACAGCTTGTACAGGATAGGTAGGAGCCTTGGAAGCCGGAGCGCCAGCTTCGGTGGAGGCATCGGTGGGATACTACCCTGGCTGTATTGACATTCTAACCCGCAGCCCTTATCGGGCTGGGAGACAGTGTCAGGTGGGCAGTTTGACTGGGGCGGTCGCCTCCTAAAGAGTAACGGAGGCGCCCAAAGGTTCCCTCAGAATGGTTGGAAATCATTCGTAGAGTGTAAAGGCACAAGGGAGCTTGACTGCGAGACCTACAAGTCGAGCAGGGACGAAAGTCGGGCTTAGTGATCCGGTGGTTCCGCATGGAAGGGCCATCGCTCAACGGATAAAAGCTACCCCGGGGATAACAGGCTTATCTCCCCCAAGAGTCCACATCGACGGGGAGGTTTGGCACCTCGATGTCGGCTCATCGCATCCTGGGGCTGTAGTCGGTCCCAAGGGTTGGGCTGTTCGCCCATTAAAGCGGTACGCGAGCTGGGTTCAGAACGTCGTGAGACAGTTCGGTCCCTATCCGTCGTGGGCGTAGGAAATTTGAGAGGAGCTGTCCTTAGTACGAGAGGACCGGGATGGACGCACCGCTGGTGTACCAGTTGTTCTGCCAAGAGCATCGCTGGGTAGCTATGTGCGGAAGGGATAAGTGCTGAAAGCATCTAAGCATGAAGCCCCCCTCAAGATGAGATTTCCCATAGTGTTAAACTAGTAAGACCCCTGAAAGATGATCAGGTTGATAGGTTTGAGGTGGAAGCATGGTGACATGTGGAGCTGACAAATACTAATCGGTCGAGGACTTAACCAAAAACAAGGCATTACTCAATATTTCTTTCTTCAGCATTATCTAGTTTTGAGAGAACAATCTCTCATCTATATAGTTTGGTGACAATGGCGAGAAGGTCACACCCGTTCCCATCCCGAACACGGAAGTTAAGCTTCTCAGCGCCGATGGTAGTTGGGGTTTTACCCCTGTGAGAGTAGGACGTCGCCAAGCTGTTATATTATGGAGGATTAGCTCAGCTGGGAGAGCATCTGCCTTACAAGCAGAGGGTCGGCGGTTCGAGCCCGTCATCCTCCACCATATAATGCCGGCCTAGCTCAATTGGTAGAGCAACTGACTTGTAATCAGTAGGTTGGGGGTTCGAGTCCTCTGGCCGGCACCAGGATTCATCATACAAAAGTACAATGTTAACTCAGTATAAAGCAGTTGTCTTAGTACAAGTTATATTGAGCCATTAGCTCAGTTGGTAGAGCATCTGACTTTTAATCAGAGGGTCGCAGGTTCGAATCCTGCATGGCTCACCATTTTGCGGGTGTGGCGGAATTGGCAGACGCACTAGACTTAGGATCTAGCGCCGCAAGGCGTGGGGGTTCGACTCCCTTCACCCGCACCAGTTATAATATGCGGAAGTAGTTCAGTGGTAGAAGATTGACTGACTCGAAGAGTCTCAATCTGCGATAAAAACCGTAGGTTTTTAGAGCACAGGACCACATAATATATTCAGAAATACTTTTTAATTTTTATATGCGGAAGTAGTTCAGTGGTAGAACACCACCTTGCCAAGGTGGGGGTCGCGGGTTCGAATCCCGTCTTCCGCTCTTGAACAATGCCGGGGTGGCGGAACTGGCAGACGCACAGGACTTAAAATCCTGCGGTAGGTGACTACCGTACCGGTTCGATTCCGGTCCTCGGCACCATCTAATTTAA
>NZ_CP130945.1:110000-172500 GCF_050389805.1 Niallia sp. Kr1
AAACTAGTAAGACCCCTGAAAGATGATCAGGTTGATAGGTTTGAGGTGGAAGCATGGTGACATGTGGAGCTGACAAATACTAATCGGTCGAGGACTTAACCAAAAACAAGGCATTACTCAATATTTCTTTCTTCAGCATTATCTAGTTTTGAGAGAACAATCTCTCATCTATATAGTTTGGTGACAATGGCGAGAAGGTCACACCCGTTCCCATCCCGAACACGGAAGTTAAGCTTCTCAGCGCCGATGGTAGTTGGGGTTTTACCCCTGTGAGAGTAGGACGTCGCCAAGCAAAAAAAGAGTATCTATAATGGATACTCTTTTTTGTTATAGAGATAAATTTTCTTCCAAATTTTTTCCTTGAATCTTTATTCCATCCTCATCTCTCATTTAATGATCACAAAACCAATCAAATATTAAAAAATTATCATGATCACATATTCAATAAATATATATAATACTACTACATAGGATTCACTTGTATTTTCTCTTCTACATATTTTATTAATAAGCCCTCCACACGTTTGAGAAGCTGTAAAAATGGCAAAATTATTAGAGTCTGATTATTTGCATACAAAGGAGTAAATCATGTATAATAAAAGTCAAATATAGTCAAAGTCAGAGGGGAGGAAGCTTGGTGAGAAATATCTCAGATATTATTGAAAGCTACTTAAAACAAGTCCTAGAGATGAGCGAAAGAGAAGTAGTAGAAATCAAGCGTAACGAAATTGCGGATAAATTCCAATGCGTTCCTTCGCAGATTAACTATGTAATAAATACCCGTTTTACAATAGAAAAAGGTTATGTGGTGGAAAGTAAGCGTGGCGGTGGAGGATATATACGGATCATGAAGGTCCATTCATATGATCACGCGCACCTAATCGATCAACTAATAGAAATAATAAAAGATAGACTCTCTCAAAGCAGTGCTGAAGATGTGATTTATCGTTTAGTAGAGGAAGAAATCATTTCAAAACGAGAGGCTAGAATCATGTTAAGTGTCATCGACCGTTCGGTTTTATATATAGACCTTCCACATCGTGATGAATTACGGGCAAGAATGTTAAAGGCAATGCTTCAAACATTAAAATTTAAGTGAGGAGCTTAAGAGGTGATTTTATGATATGTCAGGAGTGTAATCAACGTCCTGCTACCCTACATTTTACAAAAATTATAAATGGTGAAAAGGAAGAGTTTCATCTATGTGAACATTGTGCACAAGAAAAAGGTGAAATGTACATGTTCAATAACACTTCTGGTTTTTCCATAAATAATTTACTAGCAGGTTTATTTAATATAGAGCCTACTATTCAACAGCATCAAAATCCATTCCAACAACAAGAGGTCCTTCAGTGCAGTCATTGCAAGATGACCTTTAATCAATTTTTAAAAGTAGGAAGATTTGGTTGTACCCAATGTTATTCCACTTTTAAAGAAGAGTTAACACCTATATTTAAAAGACTTCATGGAGGAAATTGGTCACATCACGGAAAGATTCCAAAACGTGTTGGTGGGACGATGCATATTAAGAAGAATATTGAGGAACTAAAAGTTCAACTCCAACAATTGATTGCCAATGAAGAATTTGAAAAGGCAGCTCTTGTTCGAGATGAAATTCGCCTACTAGACCAGAAACTAGACAATGCTAGTGGGGGAGGGAATTAAGTTGTCATTAGAAAGATTTTTAAATAAAGCGGTCAGCTCTTGGATGAGCGCTGAAGGACCTGATGGTGATATTGTATTAAGTTCTAGAATACGCTTAGCTAGAAATATTGACCAATATAAATATTCATTTCTTAATTCAAATGAAGAGGCTTTACAGGTAATTGAAACCATTAGAAGTCGCATTGAACAAGGTCCATATACGAAAATGGGAAATATGGATTTGTTAATGATGGAGGAATTACAACCTCTTCAAAAAAGAGTATTGGTCGAAAAACATCTCATTAGCCCTCATTTAGCTGAAAATGCGAATCACGGTGCTTGTTTACTCTCCGAAAATGAAGAAGTAAGCATTATGATTAACGAGGAAGACCATATAAGGATTCAGTGTTTATACCCAGGGTTACAATTGCAAGAAGCGCTCAATACTGCTTTTGAAATAGATGATTGGATTGAAGAAGAAATTGATTTTGCTTATGATGAAAAGTTTGGTTATTTAACTAGTTGTCCGACTAATGTAGGAACAGGACTTCGAGCTTCTGTTATGATGCATCTTCCAGGACTTGTTATGACTCATCAAATGAATCGCATTATTCCAGCTATTAATCAATTAGGGTTAGTGGTTAGAGGAATTTATGGCGAAGGCAGCGAAGCATTAGGAAATATCTTTCAAATTTCAAACCAAATTACATTAGGTAAATCTGAACAGGACATTGTCGAAGATTTACAAAGTGTAGTTAGTCAAATTGTTTCCCAAGAGAGAGCTGTTCGTGATACATTAATAAAAACTTCAAATATTCAGCTTGAAGATCGAGTATTTCGTTCACTAGGGGTACTAATGAATAGCCGTATTATTGAATCAAAGGAAGCAGCCAAATGCTTATCAGATGTAAGACTGGGCATTGACATTGGCTATATCAAAGAAATTCCACGCAATATATTGAATGAATTAATGATATTAACCCAGCCTGGATTTTTACAACAATATGCCGGTGGTCCATTAAGACCAAATGAACGGGATATTCGACGGGCTTCTTTAATAAGAGAAAGACTCAATATGGAAAAAACATTATAAAGAGTAGGGAGGAAGTGGATATGATGTTTGGACGATTTACAGAAAGAGCTCAGAAAGTATTAGCTTTAGCTCAGGAAGAGGCCATCCGCCTAGGTCATAATAATATTGGTACAGAGCACATTTTATTAGGTCTAGTTCGTGAAGGGGAAGGAATAGCTGCAAAAGCTCTATATGCGCTAGGACTAAGTTCTGAAAAAATCCAAAAAGAGGTAGAGGATTTAATTGGAAGAGGTCAGGATACACCTGGATCGATCCATTATACCCCACGAGCAAAAAAGGTTACTGAGTTATCCATGGATGAAGCACGTAAACTGGGTCATTCCTATGTAGGTACAGAACATATCTTATTAGGACTTATCCGTGAAGGAGAGGGCGTTGCTGCACGAGTATTGAATAACCTTGGTGTCAGTCTAAATAAAGCTCGTCAACAAGTGCTACAACTTCTTGGAAGCAATGAATCAGGTTCACATCAAGGCGGATCAACAACAAATGCCAATACCCCTACTCTTGATAGTCTTGCTCGTGACTTAACCGCAATTGCACGTGAAGGAAGTTTAGATCCTGTTATTGGTCGTAGTAAAGAGATTCAGCGTGTAATTGAGGTATTAAGTCGTCGTACCAAAAATAACCCTGTTTTAATTGGGGAACCTGGTGTTGGTAAAACAGCGATTGCTGAAGGACTTGCACAACAAATTGTTCAAAATGAAGTACCCGAAATTTTACGTAACAAACGGGTCATGACCTTAGATATGGGTACAGTTGTGGCCGGTACGAAATATCGTGGAGAGTTTGAAGATCGTTTGAAAAAGGTAATGGATGAAATTCGCCAGGCTGGAAATATCATTTTATTTATTGATGAACTTCATACATTAATCGGTGCTGGTGGTGCTGAAGGCGCTATTGATGCATCGAATATCCTTAAGCCATCTCTTGCACGTGGAGAACTTCAATGTATTGGTGCCACAACGTTAGACGAATATAGAAAATATATTGAAAAAGATGCAGCTTTAGAAAGACGTTTCCAACCAATTACGGTAGACGAACCAACTGCCGAAGAATCCGTTCAAATTCTAAAAGGTTTACGGGATCGTTATGAAGCGCATCATCGAGTGTCTATTACAGATGAAGCGATTGAAGCAGCTGTGAAATTATCGGATCGTTATATTTCCGATCGTTTCCTTCCAGATAAGGCGATTGATTTAATTGATGAAGCAGGATCAAAAGTACGTCTTCGTTCTTATACGACACCACCTGATTTAAAAGAGTTAGAAGTTAAATTAGAAGAGATCCGCAAAGAAAAAGATGCAGCTGTTCAAAGTCAGGAATTTGAAAAGGCAGCTTCACTAAGAGATTCTGAACAACGTCTTCGTGAACAATTAGAAGAAACGAAGAAGGCTTGGAAGGAAAAACAAGGTCAGGAAAATAGTGAAGTCACAGTAGAAGATGTAGCAAGCGTTGTAGCGAGCTGGACTGGAATTCCTGTATCACGACTGGCTCAAACAGAAACGGATAAACTTTTAAATCTTGAAGGGATTCTTCACTCTCGCGTTATTGGCCAAGATGAAGCGGTTGTTGCTATCTCTAAAGCTGTTCGCCGTGCACGTGCAGGATTAAAAGATCCAAAACGCCCAATTGGCTCCTTTATCTTCTTAGGACCAACAGGGGTAGGAAAAACGGAATTAGCTAGAGCCTTAGCGGAAGCGATGTTCGGTGACGAAGATGCAATGATTCGTATTGACATGTCAGAGTATATGGAAAAACACTCAACTTCTCGTTTAGTTGGATCACCGCCAGGATATGTAGGCTATGAAGAGGGCGGACAGCTTACAGAAAAGGTAAGAAGAAAGCCATATTCTGTTGTTTTACTAGATGAAATTGAAAAAGCACATCCAGACGTGTTTAATATTCTGTTACAAGTATTGGATGATGGAAGATTAACGGATTCAAAAGGAAGAACGGTTGATTTCCGTAATACGGTTGTAATTATGACGTCAAACGTTGGTGCATCGGCATTAAAACAAAATAAATACGTTGGCTTTAATATTAATGACACTCAACAAGAATATAAGGACATGAAAGGAAAAGTAATGGAGGAATTGAAAAAAGCATTCCGTCCTGAATTCCTAAATCGTGTAGATGAAACTATTGTGTTCCATTCCTTAGAGAAAAAACATTTGAAAGAAATTGTTGTTCTTTTAGCTAATCAATTAATTAAACGATTAAAAGAGCAAGATATTTCTCTAGAACTAACAGATGCTGCTTTAGAGAAAATTGCTAAGGAAGGGTATGATCCTGAATACGGAGCAAGACCACTTCGCAGAGCGATTCAAAAGCATATTGAGGACCGTTTATCGGAAGAACTCCTTAAAGGAGCTGTTTTAACAGGGCAAAATGTAACCATTGATGTTGAAAATGATGAGTTTGTTATTCGTTCTTCATCAGCAACTCCTGAGTCTCAACTGCAAAACTAGTTATCCATACAGACAACAAGAATAATACTTTTCATAAGGGGGGTACACGAAGAATACGTGTACTCCTTTTTTAAAAAGGGAAGAAAACACTCGTATTAATCATGTTTAATCGGTAAAAGGAGTATAATATACTTTCAAGATAAATACAGAAAGTGATGAAGTTATATGGCAAAAAGAAAAACAAAATTTATGTGTCAGGAATGCGGTTATGAGTCTCCTAAATGGATGGGGAAATGTCCTGGTTGTGGCGCATGGAATAAAATGGTAGAAGAGGTGGAAAAAGCCCCGGCAAAAAGAGGAGTTTTTGCTCATTCAGAGGGGATGACAACTGCCTCAAAGCCTATAAGTATAACAGCTATTGACATAGTTGATGAACCTAGAATCAATACGGATTCAAAAGAGTTAGACCGAGTATTAGGGGGAGGAATTGTAAAAGGTTCTCTTGTCTTAATTGGAGGAGACCCTGGAATTGGAAAGTCAACCTTATTACTTCAAGTATCTTCACAACTAGCAAACAAAAAGCATTCGGTTCTATATATTTCTGGGGAAGAATCGCTGCGACAAACAAAGTTAAGAGCGGAAAGGTTAGAAGTCTCTTCTGACCAGTTAAAGGTATATGCTGAAACAAATCTTGAAGAGATTAGCTTAACCATTGAAAAGTCAAAACCTGAATTTGTCATTATTGATTCCATTCAAACTATTTACCATCCAGAAATTACTTCAGCAGCAGGGAGTGTGTCTCAGGTACGAGAATGTACAGCTGAGCTTATGCGAATTGCAAAAACAAAAGGGATTGCGATTTTTATTGTTGGTCATGTAACGAAGGAAGGCTCCATCGCAGGTCCTCGTATATTGGAGCATATGGTAGATACCGTTTTATATTTTGAGGGTGAGCGCCATCATACATATCGTATTTTGCGAGCGGTCAAAAATCGATTTGGGTCTACTAACGAAATGGGTATTTTTGAAATGAGGGAATCGGGCTTAGAAGAAGTTGAGAATCCATCGGAAATGTTTTTAGAGGAGCGCTCTCAAGGTGCAGCAGGCTCAACGGTTGTTGCTTCTATGGAGGGAACTAGACCTGTTCTTGTTGAAATTCAAGCATTAATCTCTCCTACAAGCTTTGGGAATCCTAGACGAATGGCAACTGGAATTGATCATAATCGGGTGCCGTTATTAATGGCTGTTTTAGAAAAAAGAGTCGGCATGCTTCTTCAAAACCAAGATGCGTATTTGAAAGTTGCAGGAGGTGTCAAATTAGATGAACCTGCGATTGATTTAGCAGTCGCGATTAGCATTGCTTCAAGTTTTCTCGATAAACCGACAAAGGCAACCGACTGCATTATTGGTGAAGTTGGATTAACAGGTGAGGTAAGAAGGGTTTCAAGAATAGAACAGCGTGTACAAGAAGCTGAAAAATTGGGTTTTGAAAGAATTATCTTACCGGCTAATAATATAGGAGGCTGGAAAGCCCCAAATGGAATTCAATTGGTTGGAGTGAAGACAGTCAAGGAAGCATTACAAGCTGTATTAGGAGGGTGAATTTGTGGATAATAAAAGGGTTTACGATCAGACGATGAGTAAAATCTTGTCCCTTATGGCCCCTGGCACGCCTATCCGAGAAGGAATAGAAAATGTCCTTAGAGCCAATACAGGAGGACTTATTGTATTAGGCTATAACGAAAAAGTGAAAGATATTGTAGATGGTGGATTTCAAATTAATTGCTCGTTTTCCCCGAGTAACTTATATGAGCTTGCCAAAATGGATGGGGCGATCATTTTAAATGAAGTGGGAAATAAAATCCTTATTGCTAATGCACAATTAACGCCAGATACGACCATTCCTTCCTCTGAAACGGGAATGCGTCATCGTACAGCTGAAAGAGTAGCTAAACAAACTGGCAACCTTGTCATTGCCATTTCTCAAAGAAGACATGTCATTACTCTTTATCAAGGTCATTTGCAGTATGCCCTCAGGGATATAGCGGTTATTTTAACAAAGGCAAATCAAGCCTTACAGACACTTGAAAAATATAAAGTTGTTTTAGAACAAAGTGTATCGAATCTAAGTTTATTAGAGTTTGAGGAAGTTGTTACATTTAATGACATTCTTCAAGTTATTCAGCGTTTTAGAATGGTATTAAGGATTAAGAATGAATTGTTATCCTATTTAAATGAATTAGGTACGGAAGGGCGATTAATTCGCTTACAAATGAATGAACTTCTTTCTAATATGGAGAATGAGTTTAAGCTGGTCATCAAAGACTATTCTCAAACTAGAAAGGTTAATGAAAATGAAGTATTACAGAAATTTCAGGAGCTATCCCACTTAGAAATAATAGATGATCATGTTATTCTAAAACAATTAGGTTATCAAGGTTATATCCATCTAGATGAATTGAAATGTCCCCGCGGTTATCGAATGTTAAGTAAAATCTCACGTCTACCACTTATCATCATTGAAAATTTGATTGATCAATTCCAACAACTTCCTTTCATCATTAAAGCAACGGTTGAGGAATTAGATGAAGTAGATGGGATTGGGGAAGTAAGAGCTCGAAAAATAAAAGAGGGCTTAAAGTTAATGAAAGACCAATTACTCGCAGATCGCCATGTCTAAAAAGGACCTTAATGGTTGCTTACAAGAAAATGAACTTATTCCTTTTAATGAAGTACAAATAAACACATTTTATTTACTGAAATGCTACCATGATGTCCAAGTTTTGTAATGTCTTTTAATGTGTTTGTAATGGGTGTTAAAGAGATTTTTATAGTAAAATATATATAAAGAAGGTTTCGATTTGTTTAAAATGTTAATACTTAATATGAAGGAGGTGAAGGAATGTTAAGACGAATTGTTCAAGTGTGTTTCCTTATCACAGGAGGTACCTTGGGTCTATTTTTAATTCCTGATGTTTATAATTTACTATTTACTAATGACATTCCTCTAATTAATAATCCATATGTATCAGTTATTTTGGGCTCTCTTATATTTTATTTACTTACTTTCTGGGCGATTGATCATGTTGTGAATTTTATTAAATGGATTGAGGAATCTTTGGTAAGGGCACCGATCACAGACATTATTTCAGGTAGCGTTGGACTAGGTTTTGGACTTATTGTCGCCTTTTTAATTGGATATGCTCTAAACGCCATATCTGTCCCGATTTTAAACACGGTAGCTCCGATCCTTTTAACGTTATTATTCGGTTATTTAGGTTTCCAAGTGGGTTTCAAAAAGAAAGAAGAGTTACTAGGTTTATTTTTAAGACAAAAGAAGAAATCAGTAGAGGAAGAAACACCTAAAGCGCCAGAAAAAGGTTTGAAGATTCTAGATACGAGTGTTATTATCGATGGTAGGATTGCAGATATTTGTCAGACTGGCTTTCTAGAAGGTACGATTGTGATTCCGCAGTTTGTTTTAGCTGAATTACAACATATTGCGGATTCCTCTGATGTGTTAAAAAGAAATCGGGGAAGAAGAGGTCTAGATATCTTAAATCGAATCCAAAAGGAACTTAAAATTAAGGTTGAAATCTATGAAGGTGATTTTGAGGACATTCAAGAAGTGGACAGTAAACTAGTCAAGTTGGCTAAAATCACCAATGGTGTCGTTGTAACGAACGACTTTAACTTAAATAAAGTATGTGAATTACAAAAAGTAGCGGTTTTAAATATTAACGATTTGGCAAACGCGGTGAAACCAGTCGTGTTACCAGGGGAAGAAATGAATGTTCAAGTCATTAAAGATGGAAAAGAACATAATCAAGGAATTGCTTATTTAGATGACGGTACAATGATTGTGGTAGAAGAAGGACGTAATTATATCGGTAAGCATCTTGATGTACTTGTGACGAGTGTTTTGCAAACATCTGCAGGTCGAATGATCTTTGCAAAACCGAAACTACTAGAAAAAGCATTATAATGCTAGAAAAGATAGGAGTTCGGCTATGACTTATAGAGTCATTATCCCTGCAGCAGGTCAGGGGAAGAGAATGGGAGTAGGGAAAAACAAACTTTTTCTAGAATTAAAAGGGGAACCTATTTTTATTCATACGTTAAAGGTCTTTGAACAGGATGATAATTGTGAAGGTGTCATTCTTGTTATTAATGATGACGAAAAGAATGAATTTCAACGCTCCTTAAAACGGTTTGGAATTAAGAAGGTAACAGCTTTTACAACAGGTGGTCGTGAGCGGCAATACAGTGTATTTAATGGAGTGCAGTCAATAGAAGATGAAGGAATTGTCTTGGTTCATGATGGGGCCCGTCCCTTTGTAGATATTGATTTAATCCATGATTTAGTTGTAGCGGCTGAAGAATCTGGAGCATCTGTACCTGCTGTTCCCGTAAAAGATACCGTTAAAAAAGTCATCGGTAACAAAGTGATTGAAACGGTCGAACGTTCTAGCTTGTGGGCTGTCCAAACCCCACAAGCTTTTCGTATGCCCCTCTTGCGGAGGGCACACCAATCAGCCATGAAAGAGAGTTTTTTAGGTACCGATGATGCCAGTCTTGTTGAACGATTGGGTCATGATGTTATAATTGTTGAGGGAAACTACGACAATATAAAATTAACGACGCCAGAAGATTTATTTGTAGCAGAAACGATTTTACATAAGCGGAGTCGTAAATAGAGTAAAAGGAGATAGACTCAATGTTTCGTATTGGACAAGGATTTGATGTTCATCAGTTAGCTGAGAACCGTCCTCTGATTATAGGGGGGATAACGATCCCCTATGAAAAGGGATTGAAAGGACATTCTGATGCTGATGTATTATTACATACGGTTACGGATGCCTGTTTAGGTGCAATTGGCGAAGGCGATATTGGAAGGCATTTTCCAGACACTGACCCGAAATTTAAGGATGCAGATTCGAGTGTTTTGCTCCAACATGTATGGGGGCTTGTGAAAGAAAGAGGATATGAGTTAGTAAACGCAGATTGTACGATTATTGCTCAGAAGCCAAAGATGGCTCCATATATTGGACAAATGACTGAGAGAATTGCAGAGCTTTTAGAAACCACTCCGGATTGCATTAACGTCAAAGCAACGACAACGGAAAAATTAGGCTTTCCTGGTCGTGAAGAAGGAATTGCAGCTCAAGCTGTCGTATTGCTTAAAAAAAGATAAGATTGAATTAAAGAATTTTTTTACCTTTGGAGGAATCCTCAATGACAAAAGAAGTTCGCGTGAGATATGCGCCAAGTCCTACTGGTTTTTTGCATATAGGGAATGCACGTACGGCCTTATTTAATTATTTATTTGCTCGAAATCAAAATGGTAAGTTTATTATTCGGATTGAAGACACCGATCAAAAGCGAAATGTTGAAGGTGGAGAAGCAAGTCAACTAAAATATTTAAAGTGGTTAGGAATTGATTGGGATGAGGGGGTTGATGTTGGTGGCGAATACGGTCCATACCGTCAATCTGAACGAAACCATATTTATGAAACGTATTACAATGAACTTTTAGAAAAAGGTCTTGCTTATAAATGTTATTGTACAGAGGAAGAACTAGAGCAAGAACGTGAAGCGCAAATAGCAAAAGGGGAAACACCACAGTATTCAGGTAAATGCCGTCATTTATCAAATGGAGAGCAGGAAAAGCTAGAAGCGGAAGGTAGAAAGCCAAGTATTCGTTTTAAAGTCCCACAGGGTAAAATCTATTCATTTGATGACATGGTAAAAGGTCATGTTTCCTTTGAAAGTGATGGAATTGGCGACCATGTAATTGTTAAAAAAGACGGTATCCCAACCTACAACTTTGCGGTTACAGTTGATGATCATCTCATGGAAATGACGCATGTATTACGAGGTGATGACCATATTTCGAATACACCAAAGCAGTTAATGATTTATGAAGCGTTTGGCTGGGAACCACCTATTTTTGGACATATGACGTTAATTGTAAATGAAAGTCGTAAAAAACTCAGCAAGCGTGACGGATCGATTATTCAATTCATTGAGCAATATGAAGAGCTTGGCTATATTCCAGAAGCTTTATTTAACTTTATTGCTTTATTAGGCTGGTCACCTGAGGGTGAGGAAGAGATTTTCTCAAAAGAAGAATTTATTAAGATTTTTGATAGTAAACGTCTCTCCAAGTCTCCAGCTTTATTTGATAAACAAAAGCTTGCGTGGATGAATAATCAATATATGAAAAAGCTTGAACTTGACCGTGTGATTGATATTACTCTTCCACATTTAGTTAAAGAAGGTCTTATTGAGGAAAATCGTTCTGAGCAAGAGGACCATTGGGTTCGTGAATTAATTGGTTTGAATCAAGAAAGAATGAGTTACGGTGCTGAAATCGTAGAACTCTCAAAGCTTTTTTTCAATGATGAAGTGGTTATGGATGACGAAGCGAAAGAAGTACTTTCAGAAGAACAGGTACCAGAAGTCCTCACAGCCTTTTTGAGCGAGGTTGGGAATTTAGAGACCTTTACGGCTGAAGAAATTAAAAAGGCTGTGAAGACTGTTCAGAAGTCAACAGGTCATAAAGGGAAAAAACTGTTTATGCCAATCCGTGCTGCTGCAACAGGGCAAATTCACGGACCTGATTTGATGAAGACCATTGAACTATTAGGGAAAGATAAGGTTGAGTCAAGGGTTAAGCAATTAATTTGATTAACAATTCCCTAAAAATGTAATATAGTAAAGTAAATAGATTCGGAAAAAACGTTGATGAGAAATAGTAAGAAAATGAAGCTTTTGTTAGAGAGAACCTCCATTGGCTGAAAGAGGTTTAAAGCCGCTCATTTTCTGAATGCACCTCAGAGTCCTGTTTTGAAATTACAGTAGATACAGGCGGTTCACCACCGTTATATGGGGAGAGTGAGGTCTTGTAAGTGTGAGACCTAAACAGAGTGGAACCGCGCTAAAAAAAGCGTCTCTGTCGTATAGACAGAGGCGCTTTTTTTGTACCGTAAAACATACAATTTTTAGGTCAATATAGCACAGAACATATTAGAAGCTAAGAAAGATAAGTTTTTGAAGTTAGATTGATATTTAGCGTAAGCAGCCGACTCCTAGTGGACTTCCTGCTTCTTCCCCAACGATAAGTCAACATCGATTCGCATTAGCATGCTTATCGTGTTTCCTTTATCTCAATGGGAACATCGACTAAGACCGCCACGTTCTGTGGCGAACGTCGATGTCTGCATATCCTGTGCAAGTCATTCCATACGGAGTTGAGCACTCAAGTAATCACTTCTTGAGTATGTTTCACAGGAACAAAAAGCTTTTTGTTCCGAAGGCGCTTGCGCATTTCTATGAATGGAGGGGAAGTGTATGTTTAGGAATTTAAAGGAAGACATTGATGTCATTTTTGAACAAGATCCAGCAGCTCGCAGTCGATTTGAAGTGATTCTAACGTATTCAGGACTTCACGCCATTTGGTCACATCGACTCGCACATGCCCTTCACAAAAGGAAGTTTTTTTTCCTAGCACGTGTTGTATCACAGATTAGTCGATTCTTCACTGGAATTGAGATTCATCCAGGTGCAAAGATCGGTAAGAAACTTTTTATTGACCACGGAATGGGGGTTGTCATCGGCGAAACTTGTGAAATCGGGGATAATGTAACGATTTATCAAGGGGTAACTTTAGGTGGAACTGGGAAGGAGAAAGGAAAACGCCATCCAACGGTTAAGGATAATGCGCTAATTTCAAGCGGTGCCAAAGTATTAGGGGCTATTACCATTGGTGAAAATGCAAAAGTAGGTGCCGGTTCTGTTGTTCTTCAGGATGTACCAGATAACTCTACAATTGTAGGCATACCAGGACGAATTGTTGTCCAAGATGGTGTAAAAGTCAAAAAAGATTTAAATCATGCTAATTTACCAGACCCAGTTGCCGACCGCTTAAATGAAATGCAAGCTACTATTGAAAAATTAAACCTTGAAATAGAAAACTTAAAGAAGGAAAGGAGCCAAAAGCACCATGACTATTCAAATTTATAATACTCTCACAAGGAAGAAAGAAGACTTCATTCCTTTAGAAGAAGGAAAAGTCAAAATGTATGTTTGTGGTCCTACCGTATACAACTATATTCATATCGGAAATGCTAGACCAGCCATTGTGTTTGATACTGTACGGAGATATTTCCAATATCGCGGCTATGATGTACGTTTTATTTCTAATTTTACAGATGTTGATGATAAATTAATTCGAGTAGCGAATGAATTGGGAACGGATGTGCCTGCGATTGCCGATCGCTTTATTGAGGCTTATTTTGAGGATGTGTCTGCACTAGGTTGCCAAAAAGCGGATGTTCATCCTCGTGTTACAGACAATATGGATATCATTATTGATTTTATTAAGGTTTTGATTGAAAAAGGATATGCTTACGAATCTGAAGGAGATGTGTACTTTCATACAAGACGCTTCGAAGGATACGGGAAATTATCTCATCAATCCATTGATGAGCTGCGAATTGGTGCACGTATCGCAGTAGGTGAGAAGAAAAAGGATTCCCTTGATTTTGCTCTCTGGAAAGGCGCTAAAGAAGGGGAAATATACTGGGAAAGTCCATGGGGGCAAGGTAGACCTGGCTGGCATATTGAATGCTCTGCGATGGCGAAGAAATATCTAGGAGAAACCATTGATATCCATGCAGGTGGTCAAGACTTGGCGTTCCCGCATCATGAGAACGAAATTGCACAATCTGAAGCTTTGACAGGAAAACCATTTGCTCGCTATTGGATGCATAATGGTTATATTAATATTGATAACGAAAAAATGTCAAAATCCCTTGGTAACTTTGTATTAGTGCATGATATTTTAAAAGAAGTCGATCCGCAAGTATTACGATTATTTATGCTTTCGGTTCATTATCGTCATCCAATTAACTATAGTGCTGAACTATTAGAGAATACAAAAGCTGGATTAGAAAGAATCAAAACTTCGTATCAAAACCTGAACCATCGTAAAGAAGCAAGCACAGATTTAACGGAAAATAATCAAGAATGGCTTAAGGATATCGATGGATTAAGAGACTCATTTATTAAGGTCATGGATGATGATTTTAATACGGCAAATGCAATATCTGTTTTGTTTGAGGCATCCACTTTAGCGAATCGCTACTTATTAGAAAAGAATACATCAGTGGAAATAATCGATAGCTTCCTTTCTTTATTTGATGAATTGCTAAATGTGTTAGGATTACAAATTAAGGAAGAAGAGTTGCTTGATGAGGAAATTGAAGAATTGATTCAGAAAAGAATTCAGGCTCGTAAAGATCGTAATTTCCAACTAGCTGATGAAATACGTGATCAATTAAAGGATTTAAATATTATTTTAGAGGATACACCTCAAGGAACAAGATGGAAAAGAGGATAAAGCATGCTCCACTATCCAAAAAAGATAGATGAAAAACAATTAAACAGTCTCGCCCTGGCTTATATGGGCGATGCTGTCCTTGAAACTTATGTGAGATATCATTTACTACAGCGTGGTCAAGTAAAGCCCCATCTACTTCATAAAGAAGCGACTCGATATGTTTCGGCTAAAGCTCAATCTAATATTCTTCATCAAATGAAGGATGAAGATTTTTTCTCTGAAGAGGAAATAGCGATTCTAAAAAGGGGAAGAAATGCAAAGTCTGGATCAATCCCAAAAAATACGGATGTACAAACCTACCGCTACAGTACAGCTTTTGAAGCTTTAATAGGTTCCCTTTATTTAGCGGGGAATCAAGAAAGACTTGAAACGATTATTAGACATGCTTTCCAAATCATTGACCAGGTGAAAGGAGGAAATTAATATGAGTGAAGACTTTATTATGGGTAAAAATGCAGTTCTTGAAGCATTACGTTCAGAGCGTGATATTAATAAAATTTGGATTGCTGATGGATCTGGACGAGGGCAAATGCAGCAAGTGATTAACCTTGCAAAAGAAGCTAATGTATTAGTGCAATTTGTTCCAAAGAAAAAAATAGATGGAATGGTAGAGGGAAATCATCAAGGCGTCCTAGCACAGGTAGCAGCCTATCAATATTCCGAAATAGATGACTTATTCGCAAAGGCAGAGCAAAAAAACGAAGTTCCTTTCTTTTTATTATTGGATGAAATAGAAGACCCTCATAATTTAGGCTCCATTATGAGGACGGCTGATGCTACAGGTGCACATGGGATTATTATTCCGAAACGTCGAGCAGTGGGTCTGACCGCTACAGTTGCGAAGGCTTCAACGGGAGCGATCGAACATATTCCTGTTGTTCGGGTAACTAATATGGCTAGAACGATTGACGAATTGAAAGAGAGAGGCATCTGGATTGTTGGAACAGATGCAAAGGGCAAACAGGATTATCGTCAATTCGACGCTAAAATGCCATTAGGTCTTGTGATCGGAAGTGAAGGAAAAGGCATGGGAAGACTTGTTCGAGATAAATGTGATTTCCTTATTCGATTGCCAATGGTTGGTCATGTTACATCATTAAACGCTTCTGTTGCAGGGGCTTTACTGATGTATGAAGTATATCGAAAACGGTATCCACTAGAGGGATAAATATGAACATTTTACTAGTAGATGGTTATAACATTATTGGGTCATGGCATCAGCTTCAAGAATTAAAGAAAAAAGACCTTGCGCAAGCTCGAGATAAGTTAGTAGAGAAGATGGCTGAATACCAAGGGTTTACGGGTTACAAAGTCATTGTCGTTTTTGATGCCTATGGAGTACAGGGACTAGAGAAAAAGTACAAAAATTACCAAATCGATGTTATTTTTACAAAGGAAAATGAAACAGCGGATGAGCGGATCGAGAAATTAGCGATTGCATTGAGCAACCGTAAAACGCAAATTCATGTGGCGACATCTGATTATACAGAGCAATGGGCTATTTTTGGACAAGGGGCATTAAGGAAATCTGCAAGAGAATTATTAATTGAAATGGAATCGATTGAAACAGCTATTGGAAAGAAAGTAAAACATATCACAGAAGAAAAACCACCCTCAAAAATACTATTAAGTGACGAAATGGCTGAAATTTTTGAAAAATGGCGTCGAGGGGAGTAAGAATTGGTTGACGCTGGAAATTTAAGTGCTGTATAATATGGCTAGCATGCTTGTGCGGTCAGGGGGACTTGAATTGAATTCATACTTCGGGACAAAGCTAAACGACGATCAGATCCATTTTATTGAACTAGAGGATGAACAAATCATTGAACTAGTACACAAGGGCGACAGTGAGGCGCTCGATTTTTTAATTCATAAATATCGTAATTTCGTGCGTGCAAAGGCCCGATCTTATTTTTTAATTGGAGCTGATCGGGAGGATATTGTGCAAGAAGGCATGATTGGTCTGTACAAAGCGATTCGGGATTTTAAAGAGGACAAGCTTTCATCTTTTAAGGCGTTTGCGGAGTTATGTATCACAAGACAAATTATTACTGCTATTAAAACAGCAACTAGGCAGAAACATATTCCACTAAACTCCTACGTATCGTTGGATAAACCTATCTATGATGAAGAATCAGACCGAACATTAATGGATGTAATATCAGGTGCAAAAGTGTTAGACCCTGAAGAATTAATTATAAATCAAGAAGAGTTTGATCATATAGAAGTGAAGATGGCGGAGTTATTAAGTGATCTCGAGAGAAAAGTCCTTTCTTTGTATTTGGATGGACAATCTTATCAAGAAATATCAGAGGAATTAAATCGCCATGTTAAATCGATCGATAATGCTCTTCAACGAGTAAAGAGAAAGTTAGAACGGTATTTAGAAGTACGAGAGTTTTCCCTTTAAATGCCTGCTGTTGTTGACAGAGAAAAAAGGGCATGTTACATTTTTAATGTTATAATAGAGCTATAGTAGGTGCGGAAATGAGAAAAAAAACAGTTCTTGCATGCTCAAAATGTGGGTCGAGAAATTACTCAACCATGAGCAAACAGGATACACAGCGTCTAGAATTAAAAAAATATTGTGATCAATGCCAATCTCATACGATCCACCGAGAAACAAAGTAGCTAGTACTATATATAGTAGAAATCACTTCATGTATGGAGTTTGGAGGTTAAGAAATGCAACGCATCGTGAATTTTTTCCGTGAAGTTGGACGTGAAATGAGAAAGGTGAGTTGGCCAAAACGAAAAGAATTAACAAGTTATACATTTACAGTTCTTGGAACCGTGGTATTCTTTGCACTCTTTTTCGCAGTCATTGACTTAGGCATTTCGAATTTGATTCGCTTTATTCTTGAATAACACCCACCATCTAATGGTATAATGGAAAATAACAAAGGAAAACAACAAAAGAGCCCGGTAACGGGTTTTTTGGTTTGTATGGAGAAAAGTTTTTAGTTTGAAGTGTCCAACTAGGCGAATCAAATCCAAGCACTTCGCTTTTCTTAAATATTTCGCAGGGAGGGAAGGACGTTTAGTCCTCTTGAATGGAAAAGAACTGGTATGTAGTTCACACGTACTCTGGTTATGAAAATAAAGTTAAGGCCAATCTAGAAAAGCGTGTTGAGTCTATGGGTATGCAAGATAAAATCTTCCGAGTCATCGTACCGGAGGAGGAAGAAACCGATATTAAGAACGGTAAGAAAAAAGTTGTAAAACGCAAAGTATTCCCTGGGTATGTTTTAGTAGAATTAGTGATGACAGATGATTCTTGGTATGTCGTACGTAATACACCTGGAGTAACTGGATTTGTCGGTTCAGCTGGGGCTGGATCCAAACCAACTCCACTATTAGCTGAAGAAGTTCAATCGATCTTAAAACTTTTAGGCGTTCAGGATAAACCAGTTGATATTGATTTTGAAATTGGTGAAACGGTACAAGTAAAAGAAGGTCCGTTTGCAAATTATACAGGACCAATTGAAGAAATCGATAGGGATAAAGCGAAAGTAAAAGTATTGGTAAATATGTTCGGTCGAGATACTCCTGTCGAATTAGAATATACACAAATTGAAAAAATATGATCAGGAGAACTTGAAATTAGAAAGAAAAAGTGGTAACATTTCAAAAGTCAGTATGTCTCAACATGAGATATAACCGATGGTATAGTTCTTTATTAACTAATAGAGACGATAGATTGAGTGGGAGGGACTCAAATCACATGGATCCCTATTACCACATCACGGACTTAAGGAGGTGTGTCTCGTGGCTAAAAAAGTAATTAAGGTAGTTAAATTACAAATCCCTGCTGCAAAAGCTAATCCAGCTCCACCAGTTGGTCCTGCACTAGGTCAAGCGGGTGTTAACATCATGGGATTCTGTAAGGAGTTTAATGCTCGTACAGCTGAACAAGCTGGATTGATCATTCCGGTTGAAATTACGGTATTTGAAGACCGTTCATTTACATTTATTACGAAAACTCCGCCTGCTGCTGTACTTCTTAAAAAAGCAGCTGGAATTGAGTCAGGTTCAGGTCAACCTAACCGTAATAAAGTAGCAACAGTTAAGCGTGATAAAGTACGCGAGATTGCTGAAACAAAAATGCCTGACTTAAATGCGGCAAGTGTTGAAGCAGCTATGCGTATGGTTGAAGGTACTGCACGCAGCATGGGCATTACGATCGAAGACTAATTTATTGTCTTAATAAAGGTTGTGGGGGACACGCTAGCCACTCGCAACCTTTATTACTGTGTATGTAGTGCTTTTAACGTGGGAGGTTATTCCGCTAAAACCACAAACAAGGAGGAAATCATAATGGCTAAAAAAGGTAAGAAGTATGTAGAAGCTGCGAAGCTTATCGATCGTACTAAATTTTACCCTGTAAATGAAGCAGTAGAACTTGTGAAGAAAACAAGCTTCACAAAATTTGATGCATCTGTAGAAGTTGCATTCCGTTTAGGAGTAGACCCTAAGAAAGCTGACCAACAAATTCGTGGTGCAGTCGTTCTTCCTAATGGAACTGGTAAAACACAAAAAGTATTAGTATTTGCTAAAGGTGAAAAAGCGAAAGAGGCAGAAGCTGCTGGAGCTGATTATGTAGGTGATAGCGAATATATCAATAAAATCACTCAAGGTTGGTTTGAATTTGATGTAATCGTAGCTACACCAGACATGATGGGTGAAGTTGGTAAACTTGGTCGTGTATTAGGACCTAAAGGTTTAATGCCAAACCCTAAGACGGGTACTGTTACTTTTGATGTTGCTAAAGCTGTTAATGAAATCAAAGCTGGTAAAGTTGAATACCGCGTTGATAAAGCTGGAAACATCCATGTTCCTATCGGTAAGGTTTCTTTCGAAGATGAGAAATTAGTTGAAAACTTCAATACTATTTTCGATACAATGCAAAAAGTAAAACCAGCTGCTGCTAAAGGGACTTATATGAAGAATGTAGCAATTACTTCTACTATGGGACCTAGCGTAAAAATTGACGTAGCATCTGTTTAAAACTTCATTCAGCTCCATTATTATTTTTAGGATATGAATGAAATATAGATTATATAAATTCAGTCAATTTTAAAACATTGACTGAGTGAAATTTGCCTCCGGCGGATGCTCAGATTTTTTAATGGAAGTTTTCGAGCGAGCTCGAAAAAATCTTGGCGCAAATTCGACGAGTGAATTTGAAATTGTTGTTGACAAACATGGATCTAGTTAATATAATAGATTCTGTTGCAAAAAATATAATAACATTTGTACCGTAGACAGTAGGTGCGCATGTGCGCTTAATTTCCTGCCGAGGTTCATACGATAGATATTTAACGTGCGTTTTTAAACGACTATTGTATAAATACCTCCATGTCTATATTGATGTGGAGGTATTTTATTGACCGGTATGAATGCATTAATTCTTACAGGAGGTGTATAGAATGGGCAGTGCAATCATTGAACAAAAGAAACAAGTCGTAACAGAGATTGCTGATAAATTAAAATCTAGTAAATCTACGGTTGTTGTTGATTACCGTGGACTAAATGTTGCAGAAGTGACTGAACTTCGTAAACAACTTCGTGAAGCAGGGATCGAGTTTAAAGTATACAAAAACTCTATGACTCGCCGTGCGGCTGAAGCAGTTGAATTAACAGGACTTAACGAAGCGTTAACTGGTCCTAACGCAATTGCGTTCAGTACAGAAGATGTTGTTGCTCCAGCTAAAATTATTAATGAATTCGCAAAGAAACATGAAGCATTAGAAATTAAAGCAGGTGTAATCGAGGGAAACATCGCTTCGGTTGAAGAAGTTAAAGCTTTAGCAGAACTTCCATCACGCGAAGGTTTACTTTCTATGTTACTCAGCGTGCTTCAAGCACCTATCAGAAATCTTGCTCTTGCTACAAAAGCAGTTGCAGATCAAAAAGAAGAACAAGGCGCGTAAGTTAATCGTTCTTATATAAAACAAAAATTAGGAGGAAATTCAAAATGACTAAAGAACAAATCATTGAAGCAGTAAAAAATATGACTGTTTTAGAATTAAACGACTTAGTAAAAGCAATTGAAGAAGAATTCGGAGTAACTGCTGCAGCTCCTGTAGCTGTTGTTGGCGGTGCTGCTGGTGCTGCTGCTGAAGAGCAAACTGAATTTGATGTTGTACTTGCATCTGCAGGCGACCAAAAAATCAAGGTTATCAAAGTGGTACGTGAAATCACTGGTCTTGGTCTTAAAGAAGCAAAAGAACTTGTTGACAACACTCCAAAAGCAATCAAAGAAGGCGTTTCTAAAGAAGAGGCTGAAGAAGTTAAAGCTAAACTTGAAGAAGTTGGAGCTGGCGTTGAAGTTAAGTAATAATCTAGTTAAAAAGCTCGCTGCGTAAGCGGGCTTTTTTATAACTACTAAGTTTATTCCTCAAAAATAATATACATGTGAAAAACATGTATCTCCGAGTGGAGGTGATTCCATGTCTGAACATTATTATTCCCGAACACAAAATGTTGAGAGCGAACCAAAATATTGGAATGCTGAGTTAAGAAACATAAAGCTTCGTTTTAAAACAGATAACGGAGTTTTCTCAAAAGGCGATATAGACTTTGGTTCTAAATTATTAATAGAAACCTTTCAAATGCCTGAATTACAGGGTGATATACTTGACGTAGGTTGTGGTTATGGTCCAATCGGCTTAACGATCGCAAAAAGCTGGGAGGAGCGAAGAGTCTATATGGTTGACGTGAATGCGAGAGCCCTTCAACTAGCAAAGGATAATAGTGGCTTGAATGGGATTCAAAACACTACTATTATAGAAAGCGATTGTTTAAGTTCAGTAATGGATCAGAAATTTGCAGTCATTTTAACGAATCCACCAATACGAGCTGGTAAAAAGACCGTACACAAGATTTATGAACAAAGCGCTCAGTGTCTTTTGCCTAATGGAGAGTTATGGGTTGTGATTCAGAAAAAGCAAGGAGCTCCTTCGACAATCGAAAAACTTTCAAGTCTTTTTGGGGATGTTGAAGTGATCGTGAAAAAGAAGGGTTATTTTATTATTAAAGCAACAAAACTATAGAATGTTGTTTTGTCAATATGTTTTATGGAGTTTTTCAACAAAAATGTTGACTTGGGCAAACCAGTGTGATAGCATTGTAAAATGCCAATAGATTATTTTCTCTAATCTGCTAATTTTAACACATATTGTATAAAATTGGTATAGCTGGAGAAACTGATAAAATAATAGTCGTATTGTGGAAATGTGGTTTTTGGATTTGAAAACCCTTTTTCTTTTTGTTCATATAGAAAAGGAAATGAAAATCATTTGTTTTTCTATTTGATAGTAATAAATTTCACAAATAACGCTTGATTTGAGGGGTGAATCAGTTGATAGGTCAACTAGTTCAGTATGGACGACACCGCCAACGAAGAAGTTACGCACGAATCAGTGAGGTATTAGAATTACCAAATTTAATTGAAATTCAAACCGCGTCATATCAATGGTTTCTTGATGAAGGTTTACGTGAAATGTTTGCAGATATTTCACCAATTGAAGATTTTACTGGTAATCTAACACTTGAATTTATTGATTACAGTCTTGGCGAACCAAAATATTCTGTTGCGGAATCAAAAGATCGAGATGTTACATATTCAGCACCGCTACGTGTAAAGGTACGTCTTGTTAATAAGGAAACAGGTGAAGTAAAAGACCAAGATGTCTTTATGGGTGATTTTCCGTTAATGACCGAAACAGGCACATTTGTTATTAATGGAGCAGAGCGTGTTATTGTTTCTCAACTCGTGCGTTCACCAAGCGTTTACTACAGCGCCAAAATGGATAAGAACGGTAAAAGAGGCTATACAGCTACTGTTATTCCTAACCGTGGAGCATGGCTTGAGTATGAAACAGACGCTAAGGATGTTGTGTATGTAAGAATTGATCGTACTCGGAAACTGCCAGTTACGGTTCTTTTGCGTGCTCTAGGTCTAGGATCTGATCAAGAAATTCTTGATTTGATTGGTGATAATGAGTATTTGCGCAATACGTTAGAAAAGGACAATACAGAAAGCTCTGAAAAGGCCTTACTAGAAATTTATGAACGACTACGTCCAGGAGAACCTCCAACTGTAGAAAATGCAAAGAGTTTATTAATTTCAAGATTCTTTGATCCAAAACGATATGATTTAGCGAATGTTGGGCGTTATAAAATTAATAAAAAATTGCATATCAAGAATAGATTGTTTGGGCACCGTATTGCCGAAACTTTAGTTGATTCCGAAACGGGAGAAATCATCGTCGAAAAAGGAACCATTCTTGATCGTCGTACACTCGATCGGATTATTCCGGCATTAGAAAAAAATGCTGGTTTCAAGAATTTAAGTTTATATGGTGGCGTACTAGATGAAGATGTTTTACTTCAATCTATTAAAATTTATGCACCAAATGAAGATGACAAAGTCATCAACGTAATTAGTAACGCTTATGTTGAAGACGCAGTTAAACATATATCACCTGCTGATATTGTTGCATCAATCAGCTACTTCTTTAACTTATTATATAGTGTTGGTCATACAGATGATATCGACCATTTAGGAAATCGTCGATTACGTTCTGTTGGTGAATTATTACAAAACCAATTCCGTATTGGTTTATCAAGGATGGAACGTGTTGTAAGAGAAAGAATGTCCATTCAAGATACAAACACAATTACACCACAACAATTAATCAATATTCGACCTGTTATTGCGTCCATTAAAGAGTTCTTCGGAAGTTCGCAATTATCACAATTCATGGATCAAACCAATCCACTTGCGGAATTAACCCATAAAAGACGTTTATCTGCATTAGGACCAGGTGGTTTAACACGTGAACGTGCTGGTATGGAAGTTCGTGACGTTCACTATTCACACTATGGTCGTATGTGTCCAATTGAAACTCCGGAAGGTCCAAACATTGGATTAATTAACTCATTGTCATCTTATGCAAAGGTTAATAAATTTGGTTTCATTGAGACTCCTTACCGTAAAGTGGATCCTGAAACAGGAAGAGTTACATCTCATATCGACTATTTAACAGCCGATGAAGAAGATAACTACGTAGTGGCACAGGCAAATGCTCGACTTGGTGAAGATGGATCATTTCTTGACGAGGAAGTTTTAGCTCGTTTCCGCGGTGAAAACACAGCTGTTGATCGCGAAAAAATTGATTATATGGATGTATCACCGAAACAGGTTGTATCTGCAGCGACTGCATGTATTCCATTCTTAGAAAACGATGACTCAAACCGTGCTCTAATGGGAGCAAACATGCAACGTCAAGCAGTGCCGCTCATGCAACCAGAAGCACCACGTGTTGGAACAGGTATGGAATATGTATCTGGTAAAGACTCTGGAGCTGCGGTTATTTGTAAGCATGACGGTATTGTAGAGCATGTTGAGGCCCGTGAAGTATGGGTTCGTCGTATACAAGAAGTGGATGGTCAAACGGTTAAAGGTGATCTTGATAAATATCGTTTACAAAAATTCAAGCGTTCTAACAATGGAATGTGCTTTAATCAGAAACCTATTGTTTCTATAGGTGATCATGTTACAAAAGGTGAAATCCTTGCAGACGGTCCATCTATGGAGCTTGGAGAGTTAGCTTTAGGTCGAAATGTATTGGTTGCCTTTATGACATGGGATGGTTACAACTATGAGGATGCTATCATCATGAGTGAACGTCTAGTAAAGGATGACGTATACACTTCTATTCATATTGAAGAATATGAGTCAGAATCACGTGATACAAAACTAGGACCAGAAGAAATCACTCGTGATATCCCAAACGTTGGGGAGGATGCCCTTCGTAACCTTGATGAAAGAGGAATTATCCGAATCGGTGCAGAGGTAAAAGACGGAGATCTACTAGTTGGGAAAGTAACGCCAAAAGGTGTAACTGAGTTAACAGCAGAAGAACGACTTTTACATGCCATTTTTGGAGAAAAAGCACGAGAAGTTCGTGATACGTCATTACGTGTACCACATGGTGGCGGCGGAATTGTTCTAGATGTAAGAGTCTTTAATCGTGAAGATGGAGATGAACTTCCACCAGGAGTTAATCAACTTGTTCGTGTTTATATTGTTCAAAAACGTAAAATCTCTGCCGGTGACAAAATGGCTGGACGACACGGTAATAAAGGGGTTATCTCTCGTATTTTGCCGGAAGAAGATATGCCATATTTGCCTGACGGTACACCAGTTGATATCATGTTAAACCCATTAGGCGTTCCTTCCCGTATGAATATCGGGCAGGTGCTTGAACTTCATTTGGGTATGGCGGCAAGATATCTCGGAATTCATGTAGCCTCACCAGTATTTGATGGAGCGACTGAAGAAGATGTATGGGATACAATTCAAGAAGCTGGAATGGCACATGATGCTAAGACCGTTTTATATGATGGTAGAACAGGCGAACCATTTGATAACCGTGTTTCAGTCGGAATCATGTATATGATTAAACTAGCACACATGGTTGATGATAAGCTTCATGCTCGTTCAACTGGCCCATACTCGCTTGTTACACAGCAACCGCTTGGTGGTAAGGCGCAGTTTGGTGGACAACGTTTTGGAGAGATGGAAGTTTGGGCATTAGAAGCTTATGGTGCAGCGTATACTTTACAAGAGATCTTAACGGTGAAGTCAGATGACGTTGTTGGTCGTGTGAAAACGTATGAAGCGATTGTAAAAGGTGAAAATGTCCCAGAACCAGGTGTTCCAGAATCCTTTAAAGTATTAATTAAAGAACTACAAAGCTTAGGCTTGGATGTTAAGATTCTGTCTGGTGATGAAGAAGAAATCGAAATGAGAGATACAGAAGATGAGGATGAAATGCAACAAGCAGAGTCTTTTACATTGACCCCTGAACCTGTTGAAGCAGAATCTGAAAAAGTTGGCTCAAACGAATAATTGAAAGCTTGTTCACTTTAAAATCCCCTCTATAAATATTTACTGTTTAGGAGGGGATTTCCATGAGTGGTTTGTAGAATTAGCAATATGGGAAAAACCCGAAGATGAAAAGGGAGGTAGGCCCCTTGATAGATGTAAATAATTTTGAGTTTATGAAGATTGGCTTGGCTTCACCAGATAAGATTCGTTCTTGGTCATATGGTGAGGTAAAAAAGCCAGAAACGATTAATTACCGTACATTAAAACCGGAAAAAGATGGCTTATTCTGTGAACGTATTTTTGGACCACAGAAGGATTGGGAATGCCATTGCGGTAAGTACAAACGTGTTCGTTATAAAGGTGTTGTATGTGATCGATGCGGTGTTGAAGTTACTCGTGCGAAGGTACGCCGTGAACGGATGGGGCATATTGAACTAGCTGCTCCTGTCTCCCATATTTGGTATTTTAAGGGCATCCCTAGTCGTATGGGACTTGTTCTTGATATGTCTCCTCGTGCACTTGAAGAGGTCATTTATTTTGCTTCTTATGTTGTAACGGATCCAGGTGACACAACTCTTGAAAAGAAACAACTTTTATCTGAAAAAGAATATCGAGCATATCGTGATAAGTATGGCAACAAGTTCCATGCTGGAATGGGTGCGGAGTCGATTAAAAAACTTCTATCAGACATAGACTTAACAAAAGAAGCCGACATGTTAAAAGAAGAATTGAAATCAGCTCAAGGTCAACGTCGTACTCGTGCGATTAAACGTCTAGAAGTAATCGAAGCCTTCCGTGGATCAGGGAATGAACCTTCTTGGATGGTTTTAGATGTTTTACCAGTTATTCCACCAGAACTTCGACCAATGGTTCAATTAGATGGTGGACGGTTTGCTACGTCAGACTTAAACGATTTATATCGTCGAGTGATTAACCGTAATAATCGTTTAAAGAGATTGCTTGATTTAGGTGCTCCAAGCATTATTGTTCAAAATGAAAAGCGGATGCTGCAAGAAGCAGTTGATGCATTAATTGATAACGGTCGTCGTGGACGTCCTGTAACTGGACCAGGTAATAGACCATTAAAGTCTTTATCACATATGTTAAAAGGGAAACAAGGTCGTTTCCGTCAAAACCTTTTAGGTAAACGTGTTGATTATTCTGGTCGTTCCGTTATTGTTGTTGGTCCTAACCTTAAGATGTACCAATGTGGTCTTCCAAAAGACATGGCCTTGGAATTATTTAAACCTTTTGTTATGAAGGAATTAGTTGAAAGAGGCTTAGCGCATAACATCAAATCTGCTAAGCGTAAGATTGAAAGAGTACAACCAGAAGTATGGGATGTATTAGAAGATGTGATTAGAGAACATCCAGTTTTACTTAACCGTGCTCCAACTCTGCATAGATTGGGTATTCAAGCATTTGAACCGACACTTGTAGAAGGAAAGGCGATTCGTCTACATCCTCTAGTGTGTACGGCATATAATGCGGACTTTGATGGTGACCAAATGGCTGTTCACGTTCCTCTATCTTCAGAGGCACAAGCAGAAGCACGTCTATTAATGCTAGCTGCTCAAAACATCCTAAATCCAAAGGATGGAAAGCCGGTTGTTACACCTTCACAGGATATGGTTCTTGGTAATTATTATTTAACTCTTGAAAAAGAAGGCGCTATTGGAGAAGGTGCGATCTTTAATGATATTAATGAAGCTCTGTTATCATACCAAAATGGGTATGTACACTTGCATACTCGTGTTGCTGTCAGAGCCGGTTCATTAAACAATCCAACCTTTACGGAAGAATACAATCGCAAACTTCTTATTACAACGGTAGGTAAACTAATTTTTAATGAGATCTTACCGAAATCATTCCCATATATTAACGAACCTACGAGCCACAACCTTGAGGTTGAAACACCTGCGAAATATTTCGTCGACCCAGGTACGGACGTACATGCTGCAATTAAAGAAATGCCTTTAGTGGCACCATTCAAGAAGAAGATTCTTGGAAACATCATTGCAGAAGTGTTTAAGCGTTATAAGATTACAGAAACATCCAAAATGCTTGACCGTATGAAGGATTTAGGATTTAGATACTCAACGAAGGCAGGTATTACTGTTGGGGTATCTGATATCGTGGTATTAGGTGAAAAGACAGAAATCATTGAAGAAGCACAGAAAAAAGTAGATAACGTGATGAAACAGTTCAGACGTGGTTTAATTACTGAGGACGAGCGTTATGATCGCGTAATCTCCATTTGGAGTGCTGCAAAAGATGTCATCCAAGGAAAACTAATGGATTCCTTAGAAAATACAAACCCAATCTTCATGATGAGCGATTCTGGTGCCCGTGGTAACGCATCTAACTTTACGCAGTTAGCTGGTATGCGTGGTTTGATGGCCAACCCAGCTGGTCGTATTATCGAATTACCAATTATCTCGAGTTTCCGTGAAGGGTTAACTGTACTAGAATACTTTATCTCGACACACGGTGCACGTAAAGGGCTTGCAGATACGGCACTAAAAACAGCCGATTCTGGTTACTTAACTCGACGTCTTGTTGATGTAGCCCAAGATGTAATTGTTCGTGAAGACGACTGCGGAACAGATCGCGGTTTATTAATCAGTGCTCTTAAAGATGGTACAGAAATCATTGAATCGTTAGAAGAACGTTTAATTGGGCGTTACACAAGAAAGGCGATTAAGCACCCAGAAACGAAGGATGTCATCATCGGAGAAAATCAATTAATTACCGAGGACTTAGCTAAGGTTATTGTTGATTCTGGAATTGAACAAACGTGGATACGCTCTGCCTTTACATGTAATACACGTCATGGTGTATGTAAGAAGTGTTATGGACGTAATTTAGCTACTGGTGAAGAGGTTGAAGTGGGAGAAGCAGTTGGTATTATTGCTGCACAATCAATCGGAGAACCTGGTACACAGTTAACGATGCGTACATTCCATACAGGTGGAGTTGCTGGAAACGATATTACCCAAGGTTTACCTCGTATTCAAGAAATCTTTGAAGCACGTAATCCAAAAGGTCAATCCGTTATCTCTGAAATCGATGGTGTTGTTGTAGGCATTAATGAGGGTCGTGACAGACAACATGAGATCGTCATTCAGGGTCAGTTGGAAACACGCACATATAATGCACCATATACAGCACGTCTAAAAGTGGCGATAAATGACCAAGTTGAAAGAGGTCAAGAACTAACAGAAGGTTCCATTGACCCTAAAGAATTGATTAAAGTAAAAGATGTTATGGCTGTTCAAGAATACCTACTAAAAGAAGTGCAGAAGGTTTACCGTATGCAAGGTGTTGAAATTGGCGATAAACACGTTGAAGTGATGGTACGACAAATGTTACGTAAGATTCGTGTGATTGAGGCTGGTGATACGGATGTACTACCAGGTACACTACTTGATATTCATCAGTTTACAGATGCCAACGAACAAGCGCTGCTTAACGGTAAGGTACCTGCAACAGGTCGTCCTGTCCTTTTAGGTATTACAAAAGCATCTCTTGAAACAGATTCATTCTTATCAGCAGCTTCCTTCCAAGAAACAACTAGAGTTCTTACCGATGCTGCGATTAAAGGAAAACGTGATGAATTACTAGGTTTGAAGGAAAATGTTATCATTGGTAAATTGATTCCTGCAGGTACGGGTATGTCTCGATATCGTCGTGCCGAACCTGTTGTCAATGTAGACGAATCAGAAGATCCAGTTACAGTTGATTAATAGAAAAAGCTCCAGTACCTCGATCTAGAGGTACTGGATTAAAAAATATCGATTAAATGTTGACATCATTTAATGAAAGTGATAATATTCATTAGGTGCTCCTTATTACTGAATACTTTGGAGGATATGAGAATGTCTTATGAAAAAGTATTGCAGGCAAAAAGCATTTTTGTAGGAACAAAGCAGACTGTTAGAGCCATCAAAACAGGAAATATTAACGAAGTAATGATTGCGACGGATGCGGATCCTAGGCTAACGTCACAAGTCGCAAATATTGCTAAGGAAAATAAAATTCCGATCACATATGTCGATTCTAAGAAGAAGTTAGGCAAGGCGTGTGGGATTAATGTAGGATCAGCAGTTGTAGCTATAATAAACAAATGACGTTTTTGTGGATTTTGTCTGCAAAGACTTTGTTATTGCAAAAAAATGAACCACCTGGATGTGTGGACATATAAATAAGTGAAGGGAGGAAAAATCATGCCTACAATTAACCAATTAGTACGCAAGCCACGTAAATCACTTGCGGAAAAATCAAAATCACCAGCACTTAACAAAGGGTACAATAGTTTCAAAAAATCACAAACAAACTTAACATCACCACAAAAACGCGGTGTTTGTACTCGTGTTGGTACAATGACACCGAAGAAGCCGAACTCAGCGCTTCGTAAATATGCCCGTGTACGTTTGTCAAACGGTATTGAAGTAACAGCATACATTCCTGGGATTGGACACAATCTTCAAGAACACAGTGTTGTTTTAATCCGTGGCGGACGTGTGAAGGACTTACCAGGGGTACGTTATCACATCGTTCGTGGTGCTTTAGATACTGCTGGAGTGAACAACCGTATGCAAGGTCGTTCAAAATACGGTACAAAGAAGCCAAAAGAAGCTAAGAAATAAACTCGATAAATTAATTTTTCTTGAAAGGAGGAAAAAGAATGCCTCGTAAAGGTCCTGTAGCAAAAAGAGACGTATTACCAGATCCGATTTATAATTCAAAGCTTGTTTCTCGTCTAATCAACAAAATGATGATCGACGGTAAAAGAGGTAAATCACAAGCTATTCTTTATTCAGCGTTTGATATTATCCGCGAACGCACTGGCAAAGAACCAATGGAAGTATTCGATGCAGCATTAAAAAACATTATGCCTGTTCTTGAAGTAAGAGCACGCCGTGTAGGTGGTGCAAACTACCAAGTACCAGTTGAGGTGCGTCCTGATCGTCGTACTACACTTGGTTTACGTTGGTTAGTAAACTATTCTCGTCTACGTGGTGAGAAGACAATGGAAGAACGTTTAGCAAATGAAATCCTTGATGCAGCTAACAACACAGGTTCATCTGTTAAGAAACGTGAAGATACACATAAAATGGCTGAAGCAAATAAAGCATTTGCTCACTATCGTTGGTAAAATATACGCTTTATATTCCTTAAAAAATTTATTATAAATTAGGAAGGAGAAAAAACCTAATGGCAAGAGAGTTCTCCTTAGAAAAAACTCGTAATATCGGCATCATGGCTCACATCGATGCCGGTAAAACTACAACTACTGAACGTATTCTTTACTATACAGGTAAAATCCATAAAATTGGTGAAACTCATGAAGGGGCTTCACAAATGGACTGGATGGAACAAGAACAAGAACGCGGAATTACCATTACATCTGCTGCAACAACTGCATCATGGAAAGGTCACCGCATTAACGTTATCGATACACCAGGACACGTAGACTTCACTGTTGAAGTTGAACGTTCTTTACGTGTACTAGATGGAGCTGTAACAGTTCTTGACGCACAATCAGGTGTAGAACCACAAACAGAAACTGTTTGGAGACAAGCAACAACTTACGGTGTACCACGTATTGTATTCATTAACAAAATGGATAAACTAGGTGCAGATTTCCTTTACTCTGTAGGTACATTACGCGATCGTTTGCAAGCAAATGCTCATCCAGTACAACTTCCAATCGGCTCGGAAGATACATTCACAGGTATTATCGACCTAGTTGATATGACAGCTGACATCTATAAAGACGATATGGGTATGGAAATGGAAGTCACTGAAATCCCTGAAGAATATCGTGAACTTGCTGAAGAGCATCGTGAAAAACTACTAGAAGCTGTAGCTGAAGTAGACGAAGACTTAATGGAAAAGTACCTTGGTGGTGAAGAAATCACTGTAGAGGAACTTAAAGCGGCAATCCGTAAAGCTACTTGTGCTGTAGAATTCTACCCAGTACTTTGTGGATCAGCGTTTAAAAACAAAGGTGTACAATTGATGA
Organism: Niallia sp. Kr1; assembly: GCF_050389805.1. NCBI lineage: Bacteria > Bacillati > Bacillota > Bacilli > Caryophanales > Bacillaceae > Niallia > Niallia sp. Kr1. The sequence goes on from NZ_CP130945.1 coordinate 141,480, forward strand.
TTGATGCAGTAATCGATTATCTACCAGCACCGACTGACGTAGCGGCAATCAAAGGAACACTTCCTGATTCTGATGAGGTGGTTGAACGTCATTCTAGTGATGAAGAACCATTCGCTGCGTTAGCATTTAAAGTAATGACAGACCCTTATGTAGGTAAGTTAACATTCTTCCGTGTGTACTCAGGTACACTTCAATCAGGATCATATGTACAAAACTCCTCTAAAGGGAAACGCGAGCGCGTAGGTCGTATTCTACAAATGCACGCAAACCACCGTGCTGAAATCTCTGAAGTATATGCAGGGGATATTGCAGCAGCTGTAGGTTTAAAAGATACTACTACTGGTGATACTCTATGTGATGATAAGAATCTTGTTATCTTAGAATCAATGGAATTCCCAGAGCCAGTTATTGAATTATCTGTTGAGCCAAAATCAAAGGCTGATCAAGATAAAATGACAACTGCACTTCAAAAGTTACAAGAGGAAGATCCTACGTTCAGAGCACATACTGACCAGGAAACTGGACAAGTAATTATTGCTGGTATGGGTGAGCTTCACTTAGATATTCTCGTTGATCGTATGAAGCGTGAATTTAAAGTAGAAGCAAACGTTGGCGCACCTCAAGTATCTTACCGTGAAACATTCCGTGGTACTGCACAAGTTGAGGGTAAGTTTGCCCGTCAATCTGGTGGACGCGGACAATATGGTCACGTATGGATCGAATTCTCACCTAACGAAGAAGGAAAAGGATTCGAATTCGAAAATGCGATTGTTGGTGGGGTTGTTCCACGTGAATATATCCCAGCTGTACAAGCAGGTCTAGAAGATTCACTACAACGTGGTGTTCTTGCTGGTTACCCACTTGTTGATATTAAAGCGAAACTATACGATGGATCTTACCATGATGTTGACTCAAGTGAAATGGCCTTTAAAGTGGCTGCTTCATTAGCATTGAAAAATGCAGCAACAAAGTGTAATCCAGTTATACTTGAACCAGTCATGAAGGTTGAAGTTGTAATTCCTGAAGAATATCTAGGAGATATCATGGGTCAAATTACAGCTCGCCGTGGCCGTGTTGAAGGTATGGAAGCACGCGGTAATGCTCAAGTAGTAAGAGCAATGGTTCCACTTTCAGAAATGTTTGGATATGCAACTTCATTACGTTCTAGTACTCAAGGTCGCGGAGTATTCACTATGACCTTTGATCACTATGAAGAAGTTCCAAAATCGATTTCTGAAGAAATTATCAAAAAAAATAAAGGTGAATAATTGATTTTACCTAACATATAAAGTATAACTACTTATGTATGCTTAAGGTTGTGGAATAAACCGTTCCACAACCTATATAAAAATACTTAACTTTTATATCTAAAAGGAGGATTTTCCTAATGGCAAAAGAAAAATTTGATCGCTCAAAGCCCCATGTAAATATTGGTACAATTGGTCACGTTGACCATGGTAAAACAACTCTAACAGCTGCTATCACAACAGTTCTTGCAAAAGCAGGTGGAAGTGAAGCAAAAGGTTACGACATGATCGATAACGCACCAGAAGAAAGAGAACGTGGTATTACAATTAATACTTCACACGTTGAATATGAAACTGCAAACCGTCACTATGCACACGTTGACTGCCCAGGACACGCTGACTATGTTAAAAACATGATCACTGGTGCTGCGCAAATGGACGGTGGTATCCTAGTAGTATCTGCTGCTGATGGTCCAATGCCACAAACTCGTGAGCACATTCTTTTATCTCGTCAAGTAGGTGTACCTTACCTAGTTGTATTCATGAACAAATGTGACATGGTTGATGACGAAGAATTACTAGAATTAGTTGAAATGGAAGTTCGTGACCTTCTTTCTGAATATGACTTCCCAGGTGATGACATTCCTGTAATCAAAGGTTCTGCTCTTAAAGCTCTTGAAGGCGAAGCAGAATGGGAAGAAAAGATTCTTGAATTAATGGCTGCAGTTGATGAGTATGTTCCAAACCCAACTCGTGACACTGATAAACCATTCATGATGCCTGTTGAGGACGTATTCTCAATCACAGGTCGTGGAACAGTTGCTACAGGTCGTGTTGAGCGTGGACAAGTTAAAGTTGGAGACGTTATTGAAATCATCGGTCTTGCTGATGAGCCAAAATCAACTACTGTAACAGGTGTTGAAATGTTCCGTAAGCTTCTTGACTATGCGGAAGCTGGAGATAACATTGGTGCTCTTCTTCGTGGGGTTGCTCGTGAAGAAATCCAACGTGGCCAAGTATTAGCAAAGCCAGGTTCAATTACACCACACACTAAGTTCCAAGCACAAGTTTACGTTTTATCAAAAGAAGAAGGTGGACGTCATACTCCATTCTTCTCAAACTATCGTCCTCAGTTCTACTTCCGTACAACTGACGTAACTGGAATCATTCAACTTCCTGAAGGCGTTGAAATGGTTATGCCTGGCGATAACATCGAAATGACTGTTGAACTTATCTCTCCTATCGCTATTGAAGCAGGAACTAAGTTCTCAATTCGTGAAGGTGGCCGTACAGTAGGCGCTGGATCAGTTGCTACAATCACTGAGTAATCTCTTACTATAAAATATAAAAAAGCAGATGGGTGACGATCCATCTGCTTTTTTTATCTATTCATTTAAGATTTAATAATAAAATATTGAGGAATCAAATTTTGTGTTTAAAAGAAATTATCTCCATTTCCCAAAAAAACTTGAATTATGTAATGGAAGCCATTATAATAGTAAAAGTGTTTAAGCGTAAAGGATTTTAATATTTTTGTTGAAATTACTTTATGTTTTTTGTATAATAGACAATGTTGGTCTTTGACTGCGATGATGCAGGAGGTTGCTGACACACCCGGCCGCTTTGCCATGGCGAGTGAGTTAGGATATTTCTGCTGAGAATGTCTATTTAAGAAAATAGGCGAAAAGGAGGGAAAGTAATGGCAAAACAAAAAATTCGTATCCGTCTTAAAGCATATGATCACAGAGTCCTTGATCAATCTTCTGAAAAGATCGTTGAAACAGCGAAACGTTCTGGTGCAGCTGTATCTGGTCCGATCCCTTTACCGACTGAGAAATCTGTTTATACAGTTCTTCGTGCGGTTCATAAGTACAAAGATTCTCGTGAGCAATTTGAGATGCGTACACACAAGCGTTTGATTGATATCATCAATCCAACACCACAAACTGTTGATTCATTAATGCGTTTAGATTTACCATCTGGCGTTGATATTGAAATTAAACTTTAATTATTAAATATAATCATTATCTAAAATTATAGGAGGTGTGACTAATGACCAAAGGAATCTTAGGAAGAAAGATCGGAATGACTCAAGTATTCGCAGAAAACGGTGATCTTATCCCAGTAACTGTTGTTGAAGTTGCTAATAACGTAGTTTTACAAAAGAAAACAACAGAAGTTGATGGGTATGAAGCTGTTCAAATCGGTTTTGAAGACAAACGCGAAAAGTTATCTAACAAACCGGAAAAAGGTCACGTTGCTAAAGCAAGTACTGCTCCTAAGCGCTTCGTTCGCGAATTTCGCGGAGTTGACTTAGATGCATATGAGGTTGGTCAAGAAGTCAAAGTTGATATTTTTGCGGAAGGCGATGTTATTGATGTAACAGGAATCTCTAAAGGTAAAGGATTCCAAGGTGCAATCAAACGTCACGGACAATCTCGTGGACCTATGTCTCACGGATCACGTTACCACCGTCGTCCTGGTTCAATGGGACCTGTTGCTCCAAACCGCGTATTTAAAGGAAAAGAACTACCTGGTCGTATGGGTGGAGAACAAATTACAGTGCAAAACCTTCAAGTCGTTAAGGTTGATTCAGAACGTAACCTACTTTTAGTAAAAGGGAACGTACCAGGCGCTAAAAAAGCTCTATTAAAAATTAAAACAGCGATTAAAACGAAATAATTAGCTCAGAAAGGAGGATATTAGTAATGGCGAAAGTAGACTTATATAACCAAACCGGATCAAAAGTGAGCGAAATCGAACTAAATGATTCTGTTTTTGGAATTGAGCCTAACCAACATGTTCTTTTTGAAGCTATTGTTGCACAAAGAGCTTCTTTAAGACAAGGCACTCACAAAACAAAAGTTCGCTCTGAAGTACGTGGTGGCGGACGTAAACCATGGCGTCAAAAAGGAACAGGACGTGCACGCCAAGGTTCAACAAGATCACCACAATGGCGTGGAGGCGGTACTGTTTTCGGACCTGTACCAAGAAGCTATGCGTATAAATTACCAAAAAAAGTTCGTCGCTTAGCGATCAAATCTGCGTTATCATCTAAAGTACAAGATGAAAAAATCTTAGTTTTAGATAGCTTAGGATTTGAAGCTCCAAAAACAAAAGAATTTAAAGGTGTATTAAATGCACTTTCTGTTGATTCTAAAGCGTTAATCGTTACAGCTAACCTAGATGAAAATGTAGCATTATCAGCTCGTAATATTCCTGGAGTAACTGTATTAACTGCTGACGGTATCAATGTATTAGATGTGATTAGCCACGATCGTTTAATCATAACTAAAGATGCAGTTCAAAAAGTAGAGGAGGTGCTTGCATAATGGATGCACGCGATATCATTAAGCGCCCCGTTATTACTGAACGTTCTACTGATCTAATGGCAGAAAAGAAATATACTTTTGAAGTCGATACAAGAGCTAACAAAACTCAAGTTAAAGATGCAGTAGAAGAAATTTTTGGTGTTGATGTTGAAAAAGTAAACATCATGAACTACAAAGGTAAATTCAAGCGTATGGGACGTTTTGGCGGATATACAAATAAACGTCGTAAAGCTATTGTTAAATTAACTGCTGATAGCAAAGAAATCGAAATCTTCGAAGCGTAAAAATTACTCAAGAATAGGAGGGAATAAAATGGCGATTAAAAAGTATAAACCTACCTCGAACGGTCGACGTAATATGACTAGCCTTGACTTTGCTGAACTTACAACAGACAAACCAGAAAAGTCATTACTAGCTCCATTACACAAAAAAGCCGGCCGTAATAACCAAGGTAAAATAACTGTTCGTCATCAAGCTGGCGGTCATAAACGTCAATATCGTATTATCGATTTTAAACGCGACAAAGATGGCATACCAGGACGCGTTGCTACGATCGAATATGATCCAAATCGTTCTGCAAACATCGCGTTGATTCATTATTTAGATGGTGAAAAGAGATATATCTTAGCACCAAAAAACCTAAAAGTAGGTTTAGAAGTAGTATCTGGTCCAGATGCGGATATTAAAGTAGGGAATGCACTACCATTAGTAAACATTCCTGTTGGTACAGTTATCCATAACATTGAATTAAAACCAGGTAGAGGTGGACAATTAGTACGTTCCGCAGGTACATCTGCACAAGTACTTGGTAAAGAGGGTAAATACGTACTAGTACGTCTAAACTCTGGTGAGGTTCGTATGATTCTTGCTACATGTCGTGCAACTGTAGGTCAAGTAGGCAACGAACAACATGAACTTGTAAACATCGGTAAGGCTGGTCGTTCTCGCTGGTTAGGTAAGCGTCCAACTGTTCGTGGTTCTGTAATGAACCCTAATGATCACCCACACGGTGGTGGTGAAGGACGTACACCAATCGGACGTAAATCACCAATGTCACCATGGGGTAAACCAACTCTTGGATATAAGACTCGTAAGAAGAACAAGAAATCCGATAAGTTTATCGTGCGTCGTCGTAAAAAATAACGTGATTATACTACGGTCCAATGAAGAGACCGTAGACCAATCACGAAGGGAGGTTGTACTATGGGTCGCAGCTTAAAAAAGGGACCTTTTGTTGATGGGCATTTAATGACAAAGATCGAAAAACTTAATGAAACGGACGGAAAACAAGTTGTAAAAACTTGGTCTCGTCGCTCAACGATCTTCCCACAATTCATTGGACACACTATCGCTGTCTATGATGGTCGCAAACATGTACCTGTTTATGTTACTGAAGACATGGTTGGTCACAAACTTGGAGAATTCGCTCCAACACGTGCATATAAAGGCCATGGTAATGACGATAAGAAAACTAGACGTTAATGAGAGGAGGGCATTCAAATGCAAGCTAAAGCTGTTGCAAGAACAGTCCGTATTGCTCCTCGTAAAGCTCGATTAGTCGTAGATTTAATTCGAGGAAAGCAAGTTGGTGAAGCTGTAGCTATTTTAAAACATACGCCAAAGGCTGCTTCCCCAATTGTAGAAAAATTATTGAACTCTGCTATGGCAAATGCAGAACATAATTATGAAATGGACGTAAATAACTTAGTAGTTGCTCAAGTATTTGTTGACGAGGGTCCAACGATGAAACGTTTCCGCCCACGTGCACAAGGTCGTGCTAGTGCGATTAATAAACGTACGAGTCATATTACAATCGTTTTAACAGAAAAGAAGGAGGGATAATTAGTGGGTCAAAAAGTTAATCCAGTCGGATTGCGTATCGGAGTTATCCGTGATTGGGAATCTAGATGGTACGCTGGTAAAGACTATGCTGAACTATTACACGAAGACCTTAAAGTACGTGAATATATCACGAAGCGTTTAAGCGAATCTTCAGTATCTAAAGTTGAAATCGAACGTGCTGCTAACCGTCTAAATGTGACTATCCACACTGCTAAACCAGGAATGGTTATCGGTAAGGGTGGTACTGAAGTTGAAGCTCTACGTAAGGCTTTAAACGCATTAACGGGCAAACGTGTACACATTAATATCTTAGAAATTAAAAGGGCTGACATTGATGCAAAATTAGTTGCTGAGAACATTGCTCGTCAACTTGAAAATCGTGTATCATTCCGTCGTGCGCAAAAACAAGTTATTCAACGTGCGATGCGCGCTGGCGCAAAAGGTATCAAAACAATGGTATCTGGTCGTTTAGGTGGAGCTGATATCGCCCGCTCTGAATCTTACAGTGAAGGAACTGTTCCTCTTCATACTTTACGTGCTGATATCGACTATGCTACGGCAGAAGCTGATACAACGTATGGTAAATTAGGCGTTAAAGTATGGATCTATAAAGGAGAAGTCCTTCCTACTAAGAAGAAAACTGAGGAAGGAGGCAAATAATATGTTATTGCCAAAACGCGTAAAGTATCGTCGTCAACATCGTGGTAAAATGCGCGGTCAAGCGAAAGGCGGCACTGAAGTAACTTTCGGTGAATACGGCTTACAAGCTGTTGAAGCTTCTTGGATTACAAACCGCCAAATTGAAGCTGCCCGTATTGCAATGACACGTTATATGAAACGTGGTGGTAAGGTTTGGATTAAAATTTTCCCACACAAACCATATACTGCGAAACCTCTAGAAGTACGTATGGGTTCCGGTAAAGGGGCTCCAGAAGGATGGGTAGCAGTAGTTAAACCTGGAAAAGTAATGTTTGAAATTGCCGGTGTTTCTGAAGAAGTTGCACGTGAAGCATTACGTCTTGCTATGCACAAACTACCTATAAAGTGTAAGTTTGTAAAACGAGAAGAAATTGGTGGTGAATCAAATGAAAGCTAATGAAATTCGTGACCTTACCACTGCTGAAATAGAACAAAAAGTTAAATCATTAAAGGAAGAGCTTTTCAATCTACGCTTTCAATTGGCGACAGGGCAACTTGAAAACACAGCTCGTATTCGTGAAGTACGGAAATCAATTGCACGTATGAAAACCGTGATTCGTGAAAGAGAAGTCGGCGTTAATAATCGATAATAAAGAGGAGGTTCATAAATGAGTGAGCGTAACCAACGCAAGGTTTACACTGGTCGTGTTGTTTCTGATAAAATGGATAAAACAATCACAGTTATCGTAGAAACTTATAAAAAACACCCTTTATTAGGTAAACGCGTAAAATACTCTAAGAAATTTAAGGCTCATGATGAGCAAAATGTTGCTAAAACAGGCGATATCGTACGTATCATGGAAACTCGCCCATTATCCGCAACAAAACGCTTCCGTCTTGTAGAAGTTATAGAAGAAGCAGTTATTATTTAATTGTCCGGGTTTGATTGATCCTGAAGGGAGGTAAAATTCATGATTCAACAGGAATCAAGATTGAAGGTCGCAGACAATTCTGGTGCACGTGAGGTACTTACTATTAAAGTACTTGGTGGATCAGGTCGTAAGACTGCAAACATTGGTGATATTATCGTTTGTACGGTGAAACAAGCAACACCAGGTGGCGTTGTCAAAAAAGGTGATATTGTAAAAGCCGTAGTAGTTCGCACAAAATCTGGTGTACGTCGTAATGATGGTACGTATATTCGTTTCGATGAAAATGCATGTGTAATCATTCGTGATGATAAGAGTCCTCGTGGAACTCGTATCTTCGGACCAGTAGCACGTGAATTACGTGACAGCAACTTTATGAAAATCATTTCATTAGCTCCAGAAGTTTTATAATTAAAAAATCAAGCCTTTAAGGAGGTGCAAACAGATGCATGTAAAAACAGGTGATAAAGTTATGGTCATCTCTGGTAAAGACAAAGGCAAAACGGGTGTTATTCTTGCTTCATTTCCTAAAAAGAACCGTGTTCTAGTAGAAGGTGTGAACATCGTTAAGAAACACTCTAAGCCGTCTCAGGTGAATCCACAAGGTGGAATCATCAACCAAGAAGCACCTATTCATGTATCAAATGTTATGCCTATCGATCCAAAATCTGGTGAACCAACACGTGTAGGCGTAAAAGTTGTAGATGGTAAAAAAGTACGTTATGCAAAAAAATCCGGTGAAGTTCTAGATAAATAGTTAAATAAAGAAGGGAGGTACAATCGATGAACCGCCTAAGAGAAAAATACACTAAAGAAATTACTCCTGCTCTTGTGAGCAAGTTTAATTATAAATCTGTAATGCAAGTTCCAAAAGTAGAAAAAATCGTTGTAAACATGGGTGTTGGCGACGCAGTACAAAATGCTAAGGCACTTGATAGTGCTGTTGAAGAGTTAGCAACTATTACTGGTCAAAAACCTTTAGTTACTCGTGCGAAGAAATCTATTGCTGGTTTCCGTCTTCGTGAAGGAATGCCGATTGGTGCGAAAGTTACCCTACGTGGTGAGCGCATGTATGAGTTCCTAGACAAACTAGTATCTATATCTCTTCCTCGTGTACGTGACTTCCGTGGTGTATCTAAAAAATCTTTTGATGGCCGTGGTAACTATACATTAGGTGTTAGGGAACAATTAATCTTCCCTGAAATTGATTATGATAAAGTAAGTAAAGTACGTGGTATGGATATCGTTATTGTAACGACTGCAAATACTGATGAAGAAGCTCGTGAGTTATTAACTCAAATCGGTATGCCATTCCAAAAGTAATCTCTAAATAAGGGAGGCAAAAACGTGGCTAAAAAGTCAATGATTGCGAAACAAAAACGCGGACCTAAATTTAAGGTACAAGAATATACACGCTGCGAACGTTGCGGTCGTCCACATTCTGTATATCGTAAATTTAAGCTTTGCAGAATTTGTTTCCGTGAATTAGCATACAAAGGGCAAATTCCTGGTGTTAAAAAAGCTAGCTGGTAAAACCCCAATTTGGGAAGGAGGTAAAAAACATGGTCATGACAGATCCAATTGCAGATTTGCTTACTCGTATTCGTAATGCAAACATGGTTCGTCACGAAAAATTAGAAGTTCCTGCTTCTAATATTAAAAAAGAAATTGCTGAAATTTTAAAGCGTGAAGGTTTCGTTCGTGACGTTGAATATATCGAAGACAACAAACAAGGGATTATCCGCATTTTCTTAAAATACGGCCAAGGCAACGAACGTGTTATCACTGGTTTAAAACGAATCAGTAAGCCTGGACTTCGTGTTTATGCGAAAGCTGACGAAGTACCACGTGTTTTAAATGGTTTAGGTGTCGCATTAGTATCTACTTCTCAAGGAGTTCTTTCTGATAAAGAAGCTCGTGCAAAGAAAATTGGTGGAGAAGTATTAGCATACGTTTGGTAATACAGTCTTAAATGAATGGAGGTGCAATGAATGTCTCGCGTAGGAAAAAAACCTATTGAAATTCCAGCTGGAGTTACAGTAACAATTAACGGTTCTGACGTTACAGTTAAAGGGCCTAAAGGTGAACTTTCAAACACTTTTAACCCGGATATCGAAATTAAAATGGAAGAGAATATCATTAACGTGATTCGTCCATCTGATTCTAAAGAACACCGTACCATTCACGGAACAACTCGTGCGCTACTTGCGAACATGGTTGAAGGTGTTTCAAAGGGATTCGAAAAATCTTTAGAGCTTATCGGTGTCGGTTACCGTGCTCAAAAACAAGGTAAAAAATTAGTATTAAACGTTGGTTACTCTCACCCTGTTGAATTCGAACCTGAAGAAGGTCTTGAAGTTGAAGTACCTGCTAATACAAAAATTGTTATTAAGGGTATTAATAAAGAGCGTGTGGGTGCACTAGCAGCTAATATTCGACAAGTACGTCCTCCTGAGCCGTATAAAGGTAAAGGGATCCGTTATGAAGGCGAATATGTTCGTCGTAAAGAAGGTAAAACTGGTAAGTAATGTCGCTTAAGACTAAACGAAAGGAGTGACCTCAATGATTACGAAGGCTGATAAAAATGCTGTCCGCAAGAAAAGACATGCACGTGTGCGTACTAAACTTAGCGGTACCGCTGCTCGTCCTCGTTTAAACGTGTTTCGTTCAAACAAGCACATTTATGCACAATTAATTGATGATGTGAACGGAGTTACTTTAGCAAGTGCTTCTACATTAGATAAAGAAATTAATCTTGATACAACTGGCAATGCTGATGCTGCTGTTAAGGTCGGTGAACTTGTAGCTAAACGCGCTGTTGAAAAAGGTGTAAAAGAAGTTGTTTTTGACCGTGGAGGATACCTCTACCATGGACGTGTTCAAGCATTAGCAGATGCTGCACGTGAGAACGGCTTAGAATTTTAATCGAAAAAGGAGGGACACAAAAAGATGCGTCGTATTGATCCAAATAAGCTTGAATTAGAAGAACGCGTAGTAACAGTTAACCGTGTTGCGAAAGTTGTTAAGGGTGGACGTCGTTTCCGTTTCACAGCTCTAGTTGTAGTGGGTGATAAAAACGGTCATGTTGGCTTCGGTACTGGTAAAGCACAAGAAGTACCTGATGCAATTCGTAAAGCGGTTGAAGATGCAAAGAAAAACTTAATTGAAGTACCTAGAGTGGGTACTACTTTACCACATGAAGTAATCGGACATTTCGGTGCTGGTGAAGTTCTTCTGAAACCTGCTGCTGAAGGTACAGGAGTTATCGCTGGGGGACCAGTTCGTGCGGTACTTGAATTAGCTGGTATTGGCGACATCCTATCTAAATCATTAGGAACAAACACACCAATTAATATGATCCGTGCAACGATTGATGGTTTAAAACAAATGAAACGTGCTGAAGACGTAGCAAAATTACGTGGTAAATCAGTAGAAGAACTGTTAGGATAAGGGAGGGAAATCAAATGGCAAATAAATTACAAATTACCCTCACTCGCAGTGTTATAGGTCGTACACAAGACCAAAAAGAAACTGTTAAGGCTCTTGGTTTACGTAAATTAAACCAAACTGTTGAACAGCAGGATAATGCTGCCATTCGCGGAATGATTAACAAAGTTTCTCACTTAGTTACGGTTAAAGAAATATAAGATTATTCTTCTTAAATAAGGAGGTGCCAAAATGAAACTTCATGAATTAAAACCTGCAGAAGGAGCACGTCATGAGCGTAAGCGTAAAGGACGTGGTATCGGTTCTGGTAATGGTAAAACGGCTGGTAAAGGTCACAAAGGGCAAAATGCTCGTTCAGGCGGTGGCGTTCGTATGGGATTCGAAGGTGGTCAAACTCCTTTATACCGTCGTTTGCCTAAGCGTGGTTTTACTAATATCAATCGTAAAGAATTTGCAATTGTTAACCTTGAGGTTCTTAACCGCTTTGAAGAGGGTACAGAAGTTACACCAGAATTATTAATTGAAACAGGAGTTGTTTCAAATGAAAAGTCTGGTATCAAGATCCTTGCAAAAGGTAATATTGAGAAAAAACTTTCTGTTAAAGCTCATAAATTCTCTTCAGCAGCTAAAGATGCAATTGAAGCTGTTGGCGGTAGTACTGAGGTGATTTAATGTTTCAGACGATCTCCAATTTTATGCGCGTGGGTGATATAAGACGAAAGATCATATTCACCCTTTTAATGTTGATAGTCTTTCGCATCGGTACATTCGTTCCTGTACCGAATGTGAATGCTGAGTTTTTTGCGGTTCAAGATCAGTTAAGTGTGTTTGGTGTTTTAAATACATTTGCTGGCGGTGCACTCAATAATTTCTCAATACTTGCAATGGGTATTATGCCATATATTACAGCTTCCATTATCGTTCAATTATTACAAATGGATGTTGTACCAAAGTTTACAGAATGGGCAAAAGAGGGTGAAGTAGGAAGACGTAAATTGGCTCAATTTACTCGATACTTTACAATTGTACTTGGTTTTATTCAAGCATTGGCGATGTCATATGGTTTTAACAATTTGGCTGGTGGAACCTTAATCGAGAATCCTGGAGTGGGTACTTATCTAATCATTGCCGTTGTATTAACAGCTGGAACTGCATTTTTAATGTGGTTAGGTGAGGAAATCACCTCTAAAGGTGTTGGCAATGGGATTTCAATTATCATCTTTGCTGGGATTGTTGCAGGAGTTCCAACTACGATACAGCAAATATATGCACAACGGTTTGTAAATGCAGGAGATGATTTATTTATTAATATCATTACTGTACTATTAATTGTTATTGCGATTATTGCGATTGTTGTAGGTGTCATTTTTGTTCAACAAGCATTAAGAAAAATTCCAATTCAATATGCAAAACGTATGGCGGCAGGTCGTAATCCTGTTGGTGGTCAATCTACACACTTACCGTTAAAGGTAAATGCTGCAGGGGTCATTCCAGTTATCTTCGCTGTTTCGTTTATTGTAACTCCAAGAACGATTGCATCCTTCTTTGAACAAAATGATGTAACTCTTTGGATTCAAAGAGTATTTGATTATACGCATCCAATTGGTATGGTTGTTTATGCGATATTGATTATTGCTTTTACTTATTTCTATGCTTTTATTCAGGTAAATCCTGAACAAGTAGCAGAGAACTTACAAAAGCAAGGTGGATATATACCTGGTATTCGTCCTGGTATTAATACTCAAAAATATTTAACTCGTACCCTATACCGATTAACCTTTGTTGGCGCTATTTTCTTAACTGTGGTTGCTATTCTGCCAATTTTATTTACATCCATTGCTGGACTTCCACAATCAGCACAAATCGGTGGTACTAGTCTTTTGATTGTTATTGGTGTAGCGCTAGAAACCATGAAACAGTTGGAATCACAATTAGTAAAGCGTCATTATAAAGGATTTATTAAATAACTAAACTAATCGCCTTAATAGGTTGATCGTATAGTTAAGTAGGGGGAATACGAATGAATCTAGTATTAATGGGACTCCCTGGTGCTGGAAAAGGCACACAAGCAGAGAAAATCGTTGAAAAATACGGTATCCCTCATATTTCCACTGGGGATATGTTCCGTGCTGCAATTAAAGAAGGTACTGAACTAGGTTTACAAGCTAAATCCTTTATGGATAAAGGGGATTTAGTTCCAGATGAAGTGACAATTGGGATTGTACGTGAGAGATTGAGTAAGGATGATTGCAATAAAGGTTTCTTGCTCGATGGTTTTCCAAGAACGGTAGCTCAAGCAGAAGCACTTGAAAACATCCTTTCTGATTTGAATAAAAAGATAAATTTTGTTATAAACATTGATGTGGATAAAGAAATCCTTATGGAGCGTTTAACAGGCAGACGTATTTGTAAGTCTTGTGGTTCCACCTATCATCTTGTTTTTAACCCACCTGCTAATGTTGGTGTGTGTGATCGTTGTGGCGGTGAATTGTATCAACGTGCAGATGATAATTCAGAAACCGTACAAAACCGTTTAGAAGTAAACTTAAAGCAAACACAACCATTGCTTGATTTTTACGAAACGAAGGGCTATTTACGTAATATCAATGGGCAACAAGATATTCACAAAGTCTTTGACGATCTTGACCAATTACTTGGGAGCTTGAATGCATGATCCTCAAGTTTGCGCATCAACTAGGTGAACGTTTATCGAACATCTCCCACAAATTCAAGTCGTATACACAATCATTTGGCTTTTTACCAGCGCACGAAGTATGTGGGAATTAGATTCGGGAAAGACTTACATGAGGATAAGTTGCGCTCAGTTTAGGTAAAGCCTTAAAATAGATACTATTTGAAAAAAGAAGGGAGTAGTGTTCAGGTGGCGAAAGACGATGTAATCGAGATAGAGGGTACAGTTACTGAAACATTACCAAATGCTATGTTTAAAGTTGAACTAGAAAATGGTCACACCATTTTGGCTCATGTATCTGGGAAAATTAGAATGCATTTCATTCGTATTCTACCAGGTGATAAAGTAACTGTTGAACTTTCTCCATATGATTTAACTCGCGGAAGAATTACTTACCGTTTTAAATAAATCTCATTGCACTCCGTACTATTAAGGAGGTTAGGATAATGAAAGTAAGACCATCAGTAAAACCGATCTGCGAAAAATGTAAAGTTATTCGTAGAAAAGGCAAAGTTATGGTTATCTGCGAAAACCCTAAACATAAACAAAAACAAGGATAAATAGAAGGAGGTGCGCATATTTAATGGCACGTATTGCTGGTGTAGATATTCCACGTGAAAAACGTATTGTTATCTCTTTAACTTACATCTATGGAATTGGTAAAAAGACAGCTCAACAAGTTTTAGCTGAGGCTGGTGTTTCTGAAGATACTCGTGTTCGTGATTTAACTGAAGACGAATTAAATAAAATCCGTGACATCATTGACAAATTGAAAGTAGAAGGTGACCTTCGTCGTGAAGTTTCCCTTAACATCAAACGTCTAATGGAAATCGGTTGTTACCGCGGTCTTCGTCACCGTCGTGGTTTACCTGTTCGTGGACAAAATACTAAAAACAACGCTCGTACTCGTAAAGGTCCTCGTAAGACTGTTGCGAACAAGAAGAAATAATCGGTAAAGGAGGTTATATAAATGGCTCGTAAAACAAATACACGTAAACGTCGTGTGAAAAAGAATATAGAATCAGGAGTTGCACATATCCGTTCAACTTTTAACAATACAATTGTAACGATCACTGACGTACATGGGAACGCTCTTTCATGGTCAAGTGCAGGTGCTTTAGGATTTAAAGGTTCTCGTAAATCAACTCCATTCGCTGCACAAATGGCAGCAGAAACAGCTGCTAAGGCTTCAATGGAACATGGAATGAAAACTTTAGAAGTTACAGTAAAAGGACCTGGTGCTGGTCGTGAAGCAGCAATTCGTGCTCTTCAAGCAGCTGGTTTAGAAGTAACTGCAATTAAAGACGTTACACCTGTTCCTCATAATGGTTGCCGTCCACCAAAACGTCGTCGTGTGTAATTTTTCTGTATAGAATTTGTAACATTGTCTATAATGGGTTATGATACAAGTTATGATATATACGGAATAATTATCCAGTAATCTGACAATAGGAATGTATACTGGGGGAATTTCGGTTAAGACCTAGCCGAGGTTTCGACGTTTTGAAGGAGGGTATATTTTGATGATCGAAATAGAAAAACCAAAAATCGAAACGATTGAGATCAGCGATGATGTCAAGTACGGGAAGTTCGTCGTGGAACCACTTGAGCGTGGATATGGTACTACATTAGGTAACTCCTTACGTCGTATATTATTATCCTCACTCCCTGGCGCTGCTGTAACATCTATTCAAATTGATGGGGTTCTTCATGAATTCTCTACAATTGAAGGTGTAGTTGAAGATGTAACTACAATCATCTTGAACATTAAGAAAATGGCACTAAAAATCTATTCTGATGAAGAAAAGACTCTAGAAATTGATGTACAGGGTGAAGGTGTTGTAAGAGCATCCGATGTAACCCATGACAGTGATGTTGAAATTCTAAATCCAGATCTTCACATTGCAACACTCTCATCAAATGGTCATTTACGTATGCGACTCACTGCTCGACGCGGAAGAGGATATACTCCAGCAGATCAAAACAAAAGGGAAGACCAGCCGATTGGTGTCATTCCTATCGATTCTATTTATACTCCAGTTTCACGTGTTTCTTATCAAGTTGAAAATACCCGTGTTGGGCAATTAACAAACTTTGATAAGTTAACATTTGATGTTTGGACAGATGGCAGTACAGGTCCACAAGATGCAATTGCTCTTGGTGCAAAGATTTTAACAGAGCATTTAAATATCTTTGTTGGATTGACTGACGAAGCTCAACATGCTGAGATTATGGTTGAAAAAGAAGAAGATCAAAAAGAAAAAGTTCTTGAAATGACAATTGAAGAATTAGATCTTTCTGTTCGTTCTTATAACTGCCTAAAACGTGCGGGAATCAATACTGTTCAGGAATTAGCAAATAAAACTGAAGAAGATATGATGAAAGTACGAAACCTTGGTAGAAAATCTCTTGAAGAAGTAAAAAACAAACTAGAAGAACTCGGACTAGGCTTAAGAAAAGACGATTGATTCTTTTCACTACCTGGTTTACTAACTAACTTCAAAAAAGGAGGGAAACTTTCATGGGATACAGAAAGTTAGGACGTACTAGCTCACAACGTAAAGCAATGCTACGTGATTTAGCTACTGACTTAATTATTAATGAGCGCATTCAAACAACTGAAACTCGTGCGAAAGAATTACGCTCTGTAGTTGAAAAAATGATTACTTTAGGTAAACGTGGCGATCTTCATGCTCGTCGTCAAGCTGCAGCTTTTATTCGTAATGAAGTAGCAGATGTTGAAACGAACCAAGACGCACTACAAAAGCTATTCAGTGATATTGCACCACGTTACGAAGAACGTCAAGGCGGATATACTCGCATTATGAAAATGGGTCCTCGTCGTGGAGACGGAGCTCCAATGGTTATCATTGAGCTTGTATAATCGGACAGTAGTATGAAACAACAAGGGCATATGGACAGTTGTGTTCGATGCCCTTTTTTTAAAAACGTAGGGGAGAAGAGAATCTCTCAGCCAAAAAAGAGTGTTATGATGAGCATGTCCCCCATTATCCCTTCGATAAGTGGATGGTAATAATGTGCTTCATTATTTCCTGTGTTATTTAAATTCTAACACAGCGATGACATGTCTCGTTTAGCTCATGCGCCTTCTCACAATATTGCATTTTGTTGATGTGAGAAGGGCGCAGGCTTTTTTGCATTTTTTTCTTTTTCAGGAGTAAAGTATGGGAAAGTCGTAGTCCTTTGCTTATACAAGCGAGGTCATGATTTCTAATGCTAACTTTTCTTTTAGGGCAATGATATTGGGGCAATTCAAAGAAGTTAGCAGTTTACCAACTGTATAATTCGATCTGAATTCATTCAGTTCATAATAGGTAAATCGGCTATTCCGGTTGCTCACAATTTCAAAGCTCGCCAATTGGCGGGTATTTTTTTTAACAAGATATTGAATGCAAAGAGTT
Organism: Niallia sp. Kr1; assembly: GCF_050389805.1. Classification (NCBI taxonomy): domain Bacteria; kingdom Bacillati; phylum Bacillota; class Bacilli; order Caryophanales; family Bacillaceae; genus Niallia; species Niallia sp. Kr1. Next base: position 159,030 of record NZ_CP130945.1, read on the forward strand.
AAGAGCTCAATAGGTTAGTTAGATTATAGCCGAGGGGAGGACTAGCATGCAGAAGCCTCTAATACAAATACAAAATATAACCTACCAGTATGATGGACAATCAGCCCCTGCACTTGATGATGTTTCATTGGAAGTATATCATTCTGAATGGCTGGCCATTGTGGGTCATAATGGTTCAGGGAAATCGACATTGGCTAAGCTTTTAAATGGGATACAATTTCCACAACAGGGATCCATCCATGTTAATGGAATTCTATTAACTCATGACACAGTTTGGGACATTCGAAAACAGGTAGGGATGGTATTTCAAAATCCAGATAATCAATTTGTCGGAGCAACCGTACAGGATGATGTTGCTTTTGCGCTTGAGAATAATGGAATTCCAAGAGAAGAGATGGTCCCAAGAGTGGAATCTGCCCTTGAAAAAGTACAGATGGGGAGTTTCTTAAATTCAGAACCTTATAATCTTTCTGGTGGTCAAAAGCAAAGAGTTGCGATTGCGGGTGTTATCGCTCTGAGACCGCAAGTTATTATCTTAGATGAAGCGACATCCATGCTTGACCCACGTGGAAGGGAAGAAGTATTAAACACGGTAAGGGAATTAAAGGCTGATCATCAGATGACGGTTATTTCCATTACACATGATCTAGAAGAAGCCGCAAAGGCAGATCGAATTATTGTCATGAATAAAGGAAAGTTATACCGTGAAGGAACGCCAGAAGAAATTTTTCTATTGGATGAAGAATTGATTTCATTAGGGCTTGATATGCCTTTCCCTGTAAAAATGAGCAAACTATTAAAAGAAAAGGGCCTTAATCTTGAAAAGCCCTACTTAACAGAAGAAGAGTTGGTGGCAGAGTTATGGACATCTCACTTCAACAGGTAGAATTTCGTTATCAAGTAAATACTCCGTTTGAAAGACTTGCCTTACTAAATGTATCCTTTGATATTCCTGAGGGAACGTATCTTTCCATTATCGGACATACTGGTTCTGGGAAGTCGACTGTGCTTCAGCATTTAAATGCTTTATTACGACCAACAAAAGGGAAGGTCGTTATCGGTGACACAGAGATTAAGGCAGGAGTTAAACCAAAGGATTTAAAAAAGGTACGTCAGAAGGTAGGAATTGTCTTTCAATTCCCTGAACATCAGTTATTTGAGGAAACCGTTGAAAAGGATATTTGTTTCGGTCCCATGAACTTTGGAGTTTCAGAAGAGGAAGCTAAACGCAGGGCTAGGGAAGCGATAAAGCAGGTTGGATTACCTGAAGAACTCTTGCAGAAATCTCCATTTGATCTTTCTGGTGGGCAAATGAGACGGGTCGCCATTGCGGGTGTTCTAGCGATGGAACCTGACGTGATTGTATTAGATGAGCCGACAGCAGGTCTTGATCCAAGAGGTCGGAAAGAAATTATGAATATGTTTTATGGGCTTCATAAGGATAATGGTTTAACGACGATTCTCGTAACACATAGCATGGAGGATGCGGCTAGGTATGCCGATCAAATTGTCATTATGCATAAAGGCGAAGTCTACAAAAAAGGGACCCCAGAGGAAATTTTTGCTCATCCAGAAGGCTTAATAGAAATGGGATTAGATGTACCTGACGTCATTCGCTTTCAAATAAGGTTTGAAGAAGCTTTCCATACAAAATTAAATCGGATTTGCCTAACAACTGAACAGTTAGCAGAGGCTGTAGCTGAGAGCCTGAAAAGAGGTGTGCCAAAATGATGGATAAAATGATTTTAGGCCGCTATGTTCCAGTTGACTCACTACTACACCGAATGGATCCAAGATCAAAGTTAATCATCATCTTTTTATTTGTCATTATTGTATTTCTTGCAAATAATGTACTTACGTATGGGATTTTACTAGCCTATACTCTCTTGATGATTGCTTTTTCGAAAGTTCCATTTCGCTTTATTATTAATGGTCTTTTGCCTGTCTTATGGCTAGTACTCTTTACCTTGCTTATTCATCTGTTTTTTACTCGTGAAGGGGATGTCTTGGTAGAGTGGGGATGGTTTAAAATTCATGAAGAGGGCGTAAGGCAAGGGGTTTTTATTTCGTTACGGTTCTTTTTGTTGATTTTAGTAACATCCTTATTAACCTTGACGACAACACCGATTGAAATTACAGATGGAATTGAGTATCTGTTAGCACCACTGAAAAAAGTGAAATTTCCTGTTCACGAACTGGCTTTAATGATGTCTATTGCTCTGCGTTTTATTCCGACGCTTATGCAAGAAACAGATATTATAATGAAAGCTCAAAGTGCGCGTGGGGTTGAATTTACAAGTGGACCTATAAAGGATCGTCTCAAAGCTATCATTCCTCTTCTTATTCCTTTATTTATTAGTTCCTTTAAACGGGCCGAAGAATTGGCTGTGGCCATGGAGGCAAGAGGCTACCGCGGCGGTGAGGGAAGAACGAAATATCGTCAATTAAGTTGGGGTTTCTCCGACACCCTGATGATAATGTTACTACTGGCCGTAACGGTATTGCTAATTATATTTAGAACATAATGAGGTTTATAGATGCAGCGGTATAAATGTACGATAAGCTATGATGGTACTTTGTTTTCAGGTTATCAAATACAGCCAAATGCTAGAACTGTTCAGAGTGTAATGGAAGCAGCCTTAATGAAGATTCATAAGGGGCAAGCTGTTAAAGTTACAGCATCTGGTCGAACTGATGCGGGTGTACATGCGAAGGGGCAGGTGATTCACTTTGATTCGCCATTAATCATTCCAGATAATAAATGGCGAATGGCACTTCAAAGTCAATTACCAGAGGATATTTCTGTTATAAAGGTGGAGAAAATTCACCGATCTTTCCATGCCCGCTTTGATGCAAAAGGAAAAGAATATCGTTATTTTATAAAGCGAACAGCATTAAAAGATCCATTTTCGCGAAACTATCAATACCATTATTCTTATGAATTAGATAAGGATTCAATACAGGAGGCTGCCCATCATTTAATGGGAACTCATGACTTTACAAGTTTTTGCTCAGCGAAGACTGAAGTAGAGGATCGTATCCGAACCATCAAAGAGATTGAAATTGTTGAAGATGAAGACACACTCATGTTTCGATTCGTCGGCAATGGCTTTCTTTACAATATGGTACGAATTTTAGTCGGTACTCTTTTAGAAGTTGGAAGAGGACTCAGAAAACCAGAAGAAATGCTGGAAATCCTTCATGCAAAGGACCGCAATCAAGCTGGAAAAACAGCACCACCTCATGGTTTGTACTTGTGGAAAGTCCATTATGAGAGTGATTAAAGCTGAACTGCAAAGCTTTTTATAAAACAACTAAACCTGGTGTAACATTTTCTTGACATTGTGCACTGGAGGATTTATTATTATATGGTATGATTTTTAATCCCACGATAAGCCCCGGAACTTATTGTGATTAAATATGAGATTGAAATGAACGTAAGAAATTAAATTAATGAAATGCTAATTATAGGAGGGAAACTCATGCGTACAACATTTATGGCAAATGCCCAAAATATTGAGCGTAAATGGTACGTGATTGATGCTGAAGGCAAAACTTTAGGTCGTCTAGCTACTGAAGTTGCATCAATTCTACGTGGTAAACATAAACCAACTTACACACCACATGTTGACACTGGTGATCATGTTATTCTTTTAAATGCTTCTAAAATCCAATTAACAGGTAATAAATTACATGATAAAATTTACTATCGTCACACTGGACATCCAGGCGGTTTAAGACAAAGAACGGCTCTTGAAATGCGTACTAACTACCCTGAAAGAATGTTAGAACAAGCAATTAAAGGCATGCTTCCTAAGAACTCTCTTGGACGTCAAATTGGTAAAAAATTGCACGTATATGCTGGAAGCGAACATCCGCATCAAGCACAACAACCTGAAGTTTACGAACTTCGTGGATAATTTATAAAGGAGGTTATTATCTTGGCACAAGTTCAATATATCGGTACTGGTCGTCGTAAAAGTTCCGTTGCTCGTGTACGCTTAGTACCAGGCGATGGCAAAGTTATTATCAATGGTCGTGACGTTAACGACTATATCCCATTCGAAGCATTACGTGAGGTTGTAAGACAACCTTTAGTAGCTACTGAAACTCTTGGCAGCTATGATGTGCTTGTAAATGTTAATGGTGGTGGCTACACTGGTCAAGCTGGCGCAATTCGCCATGGTATCGCTCGTGCGTTACTTCAAGCTGATCCAGAATACCGTCCAACTTTAAAACGCGCTGGGTTCTTAACTCGTGACCCACGTATGAAAGAACGTAAGAAATACGGTCTTAAAGGCGCACGTAGAGCTCCTCAGTTCTCAAAGCGTTAATTATTATTACAAGGCTCTTTTCACTTTATGTGGAAAGAGCCTTTTTTATGTTTATAATGAAACATAATGAATCCTATAAATTGAGGGAGTTATAAAATGGATATTCTACACCTTAAATATTTTGTGGAAGTCGCCAAACAAAGAAATTTTACAAAAGCCTCACAAATTTTACTTGTTTCACAGCCATCTATTAGTAAGATGATCAAGAGTCTTGAAGAGGAATTGAATGTCACATTATTAGATCGTTCAGAGAGGCAAATTAAATTAACGGATGCTGGAGTCCTTGTTTATGAACAAGCGGTAAAAATTTTGCAATCAGTCGAAGATGTTTATAGTTCTATCAATGAACTGGTTCAAGTTAAAAAAGGAACAATCAAGTTAGGGCTCATGCCGACAACGGGAGTATTACTTTTTCCTAATGTACTTGCTGGATTTAAGATGGAGTATCCAGAAATCGAAATCAAAATGCTCGAATATAGTGCTAAACAACTAAACCATATGGTTGAACAAGGTGAAATCGACTTAGGAATAACCGTCCGTCCGGCTAATTCTCAGCTTTTTGAAACGCTTCCCTTGTTATCTGAAGAACTAGTGGTCCTTGTTGACCGTGACCATGAACTCGTCGATCGAGAGGCTGTACGTTTGTCAGATTTAAAAGACGAGTCCTTTATCCTCTTAACCGAGGACTATGTCCTTCATGATGTTGTCACACAGGCATGTATGCAGTCAGGATTCCAGCCAATTGTTACTTATAAAAGCTCAATGTGGGATTTAATCGGTGAAATGGTAGCAAGCAAAATAGGCATTTCGTTAATTCCTAGATCGATGGTTAGCCGATTTAACAATCGGAAGATTCATGCGATTTCTATTTCCGAACCCCTTATTGAGTGGGAGTTAGTGCTCATTTATCGAAAGAATAAATATCTTTCCTTTGCAGCACGGGAGTTCATTCAGTATATACAGTTAAAGTTACTATAACTTTTGTGCATAGTATTTATAGTTTATATATATTTTACGAATTAAAATACCATGAGTAGAATGAATACAAATGATTCATTCTTTTTTGAAAACGTAATTCATGGGGGCTTTCACTATGTTAAATATTAAAATAGAATTTACTGCAAATAAAAAAGAGAAACCTGCTGCTAACAAACTAGGGTTTGGAAATTTTTTCACTGATCATATGTTTATCGTAGATTATACAGAAGGAAAAGGCTGGTATGACCCGCGCATTATTCCGTATCAATCCATTTCCTTAGACCCAGCGGCAAAAGTGTTCCATTATGGTCAAACGGTATTTGAGGGATTAAAGGCGTATATAACAAAAGAAAATCAAGTCCAATTATTTCGACCAGAAAGTAACTTTAAACGCTTGAATTCATCAAATGATCGCTTATGCATTCCAGTAATTAATGAAGCTCTTGCATTAGAAGCTCTTAAGAAATTAATTGCTGTAGATCGTGAATGGATTCCGAATGAACCAGGAACCTCTTTATATATTCGTCCATTTATCATCGCCACAGATCCGTGCTTAGGGGTGGCTTCTTCGAAGAGTTTCCAATTTATTATGATTATGTGTCCAGTAGGTTCTTATTATAAAGAAGGAATTTTACCAGTTAAAATTCTAGTTGAGGAGCATTATGTTCGTGCTGTCCCTGGAGGAACGGGGGGAGCGAAAACAGCCGGTAACTATGCTTCAAGCTTGAAAGGACAAGAGCTAGCGAATAAGGGTGGATATTCTCAAACATTATGGTTAGATGGGAAAGAAAATCGTTACGTGGAAGAGGTGGGGAGTATGAACATCTTTTTCAAAATAAATGGAACGATCGTAACCCCTGAGTTAAACGGCAGTATTCTAGCAGGCATAACACGAGATTCGATGATTCAATTGTTGCAATCAAAAAATATCCCAATCGAGGAGCGTCGCATTTCTATTGATGAGGTTGTAGACGCTTATCATAAGGGAACACTTCAAGAAGCGTTTGGCACAGGAACAGCAGCAGTCATTTCACCAATTGGTGAATTAAAATGGAAGAACGAAAAAATCCTCATTAACCAAGGAGAAATGGGAGAAGTAACTCAAATGCTTTATGAAACATTAACTGGCATTCAATATGGTACAGTAGAAGATTCATTTGGTTGGACCGTCAAATTATAAACTTTAGTGCTCTTTTCACTTTATGTGGAGAGGGTATTTTTATATCTCAGAAATTATTTGTGATTGTTATGTACCATTTAAATCATCAGTCTGTTAGTATTTGGAAAATAGAAAATGTTTAAATATTGTAAAAATTATTCCAAAATAAGGTTAAAATGCTTTATAATATATGCATGTTAAAAATGGTTGTAATAAAGTCTGAAAATGATATTCGCATTGCGATTAATTCTATTCGTTTATTGGCTAAGTCTCTTGATTTTTCTAATGTGGACATGCAAAAGATCATTGTTGCGGTGTCAGAGCTTACCCAAAATATTTTAGACCACTCTGGTACAATTGGAATTGTAAAGTTTGAAGCCATTGGGACAAGAGGGATTAGGATCGTGGTTGAGGATCGAGGCAAAGGGATTGACCAATTGGAACGAATTTTGCAGGGGCATAAGGTTTATTCTCAAAAAGGTCTTGGACTTGGCTTGTTAGGGGCTAAGAGATTAATGGATGAATTCACCATAGATACTTCTAAAGAAGGGACGAAGATCATTGCAGTTAAATGGAAAGGGAAAAAATTCGGATGATATTACACTGGATCGATTAGCAGCAGTCGGGCAAATAGCAGCAGGCATTGCCCACGAAGTTAGAAATCCCCTAACAGCTGTAAAAGGTTTTCTTGATTTATTAAAGGAGGAAAATCCTCATGATTACATAGACATTGCAGTAGAAGAGTTGGAACGTGCGTTATTAACGATGCAGAATCTACTCAATGTGTCTAAACCAGATCTCGATGAGGAACGTTTTTCATTAATTAGCCTCACGGCTGAACTCGAATCTATTCTTTATCTTTTTCAAAATCAAACCTATCATGTCACGATCGAAAAGTATTTTAGAGACACACAAATAAAAATTTACGGAAAACGAAATCAATTAAAAAAGGCTTTGTTTAATTTGATCAAAAATGCCTTTGAAGCCATGCCTGAAAAAGGAACTTTGACTGTAAAACACTATCGGACGGAAGGGAAAATAATTGTGTCTATTGAGGATACAGGGATTGGAATACCAAAGGAAAAATTAAATTTACTTGGTACCCCCTTTTTTACTTCAAAAGAAACAGGTACAGGAATGGGGCTAACACAAGTCTTTTCAACGGTTTATGATCATCAAGGGAAATTACAGGTAGACAGCGTGGTTGGGAAGGGAACACAGTTTTTGATTGAGTTTCCAATACAAGAAATGAGAGAAATAGGAGTGGTAAAGTTGAATTTAATTTATCAGGAAAACCAATCATTCACTGAATTTTATGAAGCCAATAAAGAAATGTTTATGAAACAACTGTTAGAGAATGGCAGAAGCTTGTTTGATAGTATTGCTGAGATTGAAAGTAGCAGTATTAATGAAGAATACATATTACAATCAGCTCAAAAGGTGATTTCTTATTTAAATGATGATGATGAATTTGGCCTTATTCTCCATGCAAAAGAGCATGGAAGAACATGGGCTGAGATGGAGCTTGAGTTAATTCTCAAACTGGATTGGATTCAAACGATACGAAAAACTTACTGGGATTATCTCTACAATTATTACGAGCATCTTGAGATATCAAAGAAAGAAATTTTTGAGGTAGAGAGAAAGGTTAATTTTACGCTCGACTCTTTTATCAAACATTTCTCAGCAAGCTATTCAGAATATAATGCCTATCTGATTTCTGCACAAAATGAATTGATTGATGATTTAAATGTTCCAGTTATTCCGCTATCACCGGAAATTGCCATTTTACCGATCATTGGGATGGTTGACACGAAACGTGCAAAAAATATTCAGTACAAGGTTTTAGAAGAAATCTATAAACAGAATCTAAAGTTTATTGTTTTAGATTTATCAGGTGTATCTTATATGGATACAGCGGTACTGACACACTTGTTTAATATTGTTAATGGAATTCGTATCCAAGGGTGTAAGACTGTCTTAACAGGAGTAAGACCTGAGATTACGAATACCATCGTTGAACTTGGAATTGAATTAAATGGGAAAGTCGAAACAAAGGGCACCCTACAGCAAGCGATTAAGGATTTAAATTTAGTTTAATCGGTTATATAACCCAGTCCCACTATTGGAACTGGGTCTATTTTATTCTCTAACCCCACAGAAATTGGCAACGAAAGCATTTATTTTTGTGAATGTCTTTTGCCGATAGTAAAAGACTAATCTCTAAAGAGGTGAAATATGAAGTGAATGTCATTACAACCTTTGTAGAGAAAAGACGGGAGAAACAGATTAAATATGAAAAGTCTGTTCTCCGCGAAATTTCTGTTAAAACTTTAAAAGAAAGAGTACAGCACTATTTTGGGGCTTCTCGTTTTACCCAAAGCGTGATTATGCATAATGGAATTGAAGAGGCCTGTTATGATGTTGCCATTGAGGCCTATCTACTTGGTGCTAATATGAGCCGTTTTGGTTATTATGGAGAAGAAGCAAACGATGTTAAAATGCGTTGTAAATCAGAAGAAAAACATTTAATTGATACACTGTATAACTTTTTATTGTACTGGGGAAGTGGTCAAGAGGGGGTCCTGAGTGAATCCCTGTATTCACAGTGTGAACAATATGTCAATAGCTGGTGGTTAGACGGCTTTTATAAAGGCGAAAGAAGAATTAAATTGAAACTACACTAACCAGATTTTCTAGTTCTATCTTTCCTCCTTGTCCCATATATTTATTGCGAGGACAAGCGGAGGGATTGATGGGAAGGCATGAATAAAAAGTGGAAAGTCAGTATATTTACCATTGGACTTATTGTCCTGTTTTTCATTTTACAATACGATTTTTCCGAGAATGATACATGGAAGGATTGGAACCTTCCACTATCTGGAAAGGTCATACTAGTCGATCCAGGCCATGGTGGACCTGACGGTGGTGCTGGCGACCAAAGCGCACTAGAAAAGGATATTGCGTTAAACGTATCTCTTAAATTAAGGGAATATTTGCAGGAGCAAGGTGCCTTAGTTATTATGACACGGGAAAGCGATGTCGATTTAGCGGATGAAGGCACGAAAGGATATAGCAGAAGGAAAGTACAGGATTTAAAAAAGAGACTAGAGTTGATCAATAACCAAGATATCGACTTCTTTGTCAGTATTCATTTGAATTCCATTCCGTCAGCAAAATGGAGCGGAGCACAAACCTTTTATGCACCACAGTTTGATGAAAATGAAAGAGCAGCGAAGTTTATCCAAGATGAATTAATTGAAAACCTAGAAAACACAAATCGAAAGGCTAAACCAATTAACCATGTTTATATTTTGGACAATGCTAAAAAGCCTGGAGTCTTAGTTGAGGTCGGATTTTTATCCAACCCAACTGAAAGAGCAAATTTGAAAAAGGATGATTATCAAGAGAAACTTGCCGCATCCATTTATAATGGAATTATGCGTTATTATACAAATGAAAAGGAATTAACAGTACCTGAATAAGGCTCGTGCCTATTTGGGTATTTTTTGTATATAGAAGGTAAACTGTGATTCAGATTATAGCGAATAATCTCTACTATGTTATACTGTTATGGAGGAAAACATATAGAAGGTGGGTAAATGATGATTACTGTTGAAAAAGTCAAAGATACGCTAAACTCTATGAAAGAACCATTCTTGCATGTAACTTTAGAAGAGTTACATGCAATTGAAGAGATAAAAGTTAAGGAAGAGAAAAATCACGTCAGTGTTAAGATAGCGATTACAAAGACGGGTACTTCTGAACAAATGCAGCTTCAAACACAAATCGTAAATGCTTTAAAAGAAGCCGGCGCTGATACTGTTGGAATTCGCTTTAGTGAACTTCCATCTGAAACCGTTGACAAATATCGTTCTGAAGGAAATGAGGAGGACAAAGGTCTTCTTTCTCCAAACAGCAAGACAACCTTTATTGCGATTGCCAGTGGTAAAGGGGGCGTCGGGAAATCAACGGTATCTGTAAATTTAGCGGTATCATTAGCAAGACTAGGTAAAAAGGTAGGCCTTGTTGATGCAGATATTTATGGATTCAGTGTTCCTGATATGATGGGAATTACGGATCGCCCAACTGTTAAAGGACAGCGATTAATCCCAGTTGATCGATTTGGCGTTAAAGTCATCTCAATGGGCTTTTTTGTTGAAGATAATGCTCCAATCATTTGGCGTGGACCAATGCTTGGAAAAGTACTCAACCAATTTTTCAAAGATGTTGACTGGGGAGAGTTAGATTATTTACTATTAGACTTACCTCCAGGTACTGGGGATGTCGCTTTGGACATTCATAATATGTTACCGGCTACAAAGGAAATTATCGTTACGACTCCTCATCCAACAGCTGCTTTTGTTGCGGCAAGAGCAGGAGCAATGGCGTTAAAAACAGATCATGAGATACTAGGTGTCATTGAGAATATGTCCTATTTCGAAAGTAAAGTGACAGGCGAAAAGGAATATGTATTTGGTCAAGGAGGCGGCGAAAAGCTTGCAGATTCCTTACAGACGAAGATACTTGGAAAGCTGCCATTAGGTCAGCCTGATATGAATGAAGAGGACTTCTCACCGTCCGTTTATCAAGAAGACCATCCAATTGGAAAAATTTACACAGAAATTGCTCAAAGGGTAATTAATGATATTCAATAATAAAAAGGCCTTCCCAAGTGGGACAGGCCTTTTTATTGTCTAGCTTTAGCGCCTTCTCGAAGTCATAAGTTTGTTCTTAGGGATTCAGCCCGAGAGAATGGTTCAATTTTTTAGCGGGGGCGAGCATCAAGGAAATGCTTCCTTAAGTCTGCTTCTCAGGAAAAAAGGTTATTTGTTCCGAAGGCGCTCGTACTTTCACTTTATTCTTCTTTTTTCTTCTCCTCGTCTGCTTTTGTTTCTGCAGCTTTTAATAATAATTCTTGAATTTTTGTCTGATATAAAGGACTTTCAAGGGTTTCGCTAATGACACTTTTTAAGTGATCACGATATTCATTACTCTTAAGAACATTGGTTAAATCATGAACAAGTTCTGGGTCTTTCATAACTTCTAAAAGTTTTGCTCGATATTCTGGGTCATTCATTAACGACTTTAACAGTCGTTCATGTTCTTGTTGCATACTTTGAGCCATTTTTTCAGCGAAGCTAGGATCTTCAAAGTTCTTCTTCCAGAACTCAGTTCCTTTTTCGCTCGTTAATGTTGCTTGAATGGTATCCGTTACAACTGTTTGATCCATTATAAGCTGTTGTCTCAGCTTTTCATCTGACATCACATCTTGTATGGCTTTCTTACCCTCATCGGTTTTTAAAATATCAACAACCATTTTCTTTGTTTCTTCATAATCTAACTCTCTTGAAACTTCTTGTTGCCCGCAGCTTGTTGTGATAAAAGCACCAAAAAGAATGAAAAACAAAATCAAAGTATTTCTCATTTTATGAACTCCTCTCAGAGTATTTCCTACTCTTTAGGATGAATATATTGAGATAATATTATTCATCCTGAATCGTTAGCCTAGATTTTTCTATATTAGGCTGATACAATCGAGTAAACAGAACATTTTGATAATGGGGGATACAATTGTGACAAGTCGGAATGTAGTAAAATTATTTTTCACTACACTATTAATTGGGGGATTTGTAACAGGAATTACGGGGTTTGTCGTTCGCTGGGAAGAGTTTAGTTCTTATTTTACGAATATTGAGTTATTATCAATTGTTTCAACATTTTTTTGGTTATTTTGTTTTGGTTTTATTTTTAGTCTAGTCAGCCAAGTTGCCTTTTTTGCTTATCTAACCGTGCATCGTTTTGGTCTAGGTATTTTCAGGTCATTTTGGAGCAGTGTGCAAGTTGTATTAATCGCATTTGCATTATTTGATTTAGTGTATTTTCGCTATAAAGCCTTTGCTCAAAGCGGAGACAGTGTTGTTCCATATATATTCCCAGCTATTATGCTTTTGGTTATTGGTCTGTTTATTGGTTTTTTAAAAGCAAAACAAACGAACAAAGCAGCGTTTATTCCTGCAGTATTTTTTATGACAGTTGTCACCATTATTGAGTGGGCGCCTATCTTACGTTTGAATGACGACAACTGGACGTATTTGATGATCTTTCCATTATTAGCATGTAATATATATCAATTGCTGATTCTTCACAAGCTTAATGAAGACTCGATTAAAGAAAAAAGCACAAAAATAGAAAATCCGGCCTAAAGAGGACCGGATTTATTTTGTATAGATGCAAGAGAGGATCATTTAATTTCTTCTGTTTTTGTTTTCGCATTGCTGATCAGTTCAGATACGGTAACAAGTTTAAGATTTTTCTTTTTAATATCTTCTAAGATCAAGGGCAAAGCCTTATTGGTTTGTTTCGCTGCATCTGAGGCATGAAGAAGAACAATATCTCCTTTTTTAGCTTGAGCAACGTTTTCTCTTATTTTTTCAGTCCCAGGATTTGTCCAATCCTTTGAGTCAATGCTCCAATGAACTACGGTATAGCCATATTTTTGAGCGATGTCTAAAGTTTTTTGATCAAAATGACCTGTTGGTGCTCGTAGAAGTTGAATATTTTTAATTCCTAGCTTGCTAAAAGCTGTTTGCGCAAGGGAAATATCTTTCCTTACCTTTTCAGCTTCTAGTTCTGAATAATCCTTGTATTCATAGCCGAGCATCCCAACTTCATATCCTTCTTTAACAATTCTTTCAACAAGTTCAGGATGACGTTCAGCCCACGAACCTGAAAGGAAAAACGTAGCTGATTTAACCCCGTGTTCTTTTAATGTATCGAGTATAGGCTCAGCCTTTTCATCCCCCCATCCAATATTGAATGTCAGAGCGATATCCTTCTCCCCCTTATAAACAGCCTTTGGACCTTCCTCAGTTGAAAAAACAGGGACTTGTACAGCATTTCCTAAAAAGAAAAACCATGCGGTAAAAAATGAAGCTATTCCAATGATTAAAATTTGTTTAATCGTCTTTCCGTTTAATACATAAAAAAAGTTCATCTA
>NZ_CP130945.1:177500-335000 GCF_050389805.1 Niallia sp. Kr1
CTATCCGTCGTGGGCGTAGGAAATTTGAGAGGAGCTGTCCTTAGTACGAGAGGACCGGGATGGACGCACCGCTGGTGTACCAGTTGTTCTGCCAAGAGCATCGCTGGGTAGCTATGTGCGGAAGGGATAAGTGCTGAAAGCATCTAAGCATGAAGCCCCCCTCAAGATGAGATTTCCCATAGTGTTAAACTAGTAAGACCCCTGAAAGATGATCAGGTTGATAGGTTTGAGGTGGAAGCATGGTGACATGTGGAGCTGACAAATACTAATCGGTCGAGGACTTAACCAAAAACAAGGCATTACTCAATATTTCTTTCTTCAGCATTATCTAGTTTTGAGAGAATAATTTTTTAAAATTACCTCTTGAAAAAATAATAAAAGGCATTATAATATAAAATGTCTTATAGTTTGGTGACGATAGCGAGAAGGTCACACCCGTTCCCATCCCGAACACGGAAGTTAAGCTTCTCAGCGCCGATGGTAGTTGGGGCATTGCCCCTGTGAGAGTAGGACGTCGCCAAGCTAATTATTCCGCAGTAGCTCAGTGGTAGAGCAATCGGCTGTTAACCGATCGGTCGTAGGTTCGAATCCTACCTGCGGAGCCATTTTTGTGTAAAGTAAGATCTTTTCTGCTTCCATAGCTCAGCAGGTAGAGCACTTCCATGGTAAGGAAGAGGTCATCGGTTCGAATCCGATTGGAAGCTTTCTATTTAATTTATCGGCCCGTTGGTCAAGCGGTTAAGACACCGCCCTTTCACGGCGGTAACACGGGTTCGAATCCCGTACGGGTCACCATTTTTATAAGTAAGGTCTGCTAGGTGCACGACAACCTGTCGCAACGTATTCACTAGCACATCCTGTATGTCGGAGGATTAGCTCAGCTGGGAGAGCATCTGCCTTACAAGCAGAGGGTCGGCGGTTCGAGCCCGTCATCCTCCACCATATTATGCCGGCCTAGCTCAATTGGTAGAGCAACTGACTTGTAATCAGTAGGTTGGGGGTTCGAGTCCTCTGGCCGGCATGTTTTATTTATACTTACCTGTATGGAGGGGTAGCGAAGTGGCTAAACGCGGCGGACTGTAAATCCGCTCCCTTGGGTTCGGCGGTTCGAATCCGTCCCCCTCCACCATTATGAATATAAAACAAAAAATGGGACATGATAATAACTGTCCTTTTTATTTTTAAAAAATAGATATTGGGCTATAGCCAAGCGGTAAGGCAACGGACTTTGACTCCGTCATTCGTAGGTTCGAATCCTGCTAGCCCAGCCATTAGAACCATTAGCTCAGTTGGTAGAGAAACGAATCGTCCCGAAGGGGATTCGTTTTGCGACAAAAGCAAAAGGCTTTTGAAGCACAGGACCACTAGCTAAATTTAGGACAAAAAGTTTTTTTTAGAGCCATTAGCTCAGTCGGTAGAGCATCTGACTTTTAATCAGAGGGTCGCAGGTTCGAATCCTGCATGGCTCATACGGAAAACAAAAATGCACAGGAAATTTTGATTACAAAATTTCCTGTGCATTTTTTATTATGAAGATTAAAATTAGTGCTATTCCCTGCAAAAATACTTCATCAAGGCAATGAAGGCCAAATAAGTAGCTTTTCTTAGGAAAAAAGGTCTTCATTAGGCTTATGAAGACAAAAAAGAGGTACCATTGCCGAGTTGAATGGTATTCATCAGACCTATGAAGACTAAAACGAATAATAGCCAAGGCAAAATGACTTCATATTCAAAATAGTAATATCACTACAAAAATCCCCAAGTACCTCCTCCAAAACCACAAAAACAACTGGAGAAATAATAATTCTCAATACATCCATAGCCCATTCTACCAAATGTCGTTTTATAATATAATTAGATATTAGAATATATAAAATGTTCAGGCACAAAGGGGAAATGAATCGTGAAGAAATTATCGATTATTGGGATGCCGATGGATCTTGGACAAATGCGCCGGGGTGTGGATATGGGTCCTAGTGCCATACGATATGCGGGAATCTATGAGAAGTTAGAAGGGCTTTTTGATGAGATCAAGGATTGGGGAGATATCTCAATTGGAAGACCGGGAGTGGTCATTGATCCTAATACAAACTTAAAAAACTTAAATCTAGTGGTCCAGAAAAATGAAATTTTAGCCACAAAGGTATCAAAGATCGTAGAAGAAGGTTCTTTTCCTTTAATACTAGGAGGCGACCATAGCATTGCAATTGGTACATTAGCGGGATTGGCAAAGCATTATCGAAACTTAGGGATAATATGGTTTGATGCACATGGGGATTTAAATACGGTTGAAACTTCACCTTCGGGTAATATTCACGGTATGCCACTGGCGGCAAGTCTTGGTTTGGGGCATAAATTTTTAACAAATGTAGGGGGTATTACTCCAAAGGTCGAAGCAGAGAATACTGTGATAATTGGGGCAAGAGCATTAGATGAAGGGGAGAAAAGACTCATTAAAGAAAAAAAGATTAAAGTCTTCACCATGCATGAAATTGATCGATTAGGTATGACAAAGGTGATCGAAGAAACAATTCTTTATTTAAAAACTAAAACGGATGGCGTTCATTTATCGTTTGACTTAGATGGATTAGATCCCAGTGATGCCCCAGGTGTCGGTACTCCAGTTAATGGCGGTGTCAGTTATCGTGAAAGTCATTTAGCCATGGAAATGTTAGCTGAGGCCAATCTAATCACGTCGGCAGAATTTGTTGAAGTGAATCCAATCCTTGATGAAAAAAATAAAACTGCTTTGGCTGCAGTTGCATTAATGGGTTCATTATTTGGGGAAAAACTATTATAATTATAATGCGGTAACTTATATCGATGGTTACTGCTTATTTTTTGTATGAGAATAGATGGTTATGAAACAGGAGAACCGTCCCCATGTTTCACCCATTTTTTGTGAAAAATGTACATAGAAGGATTAAATTTTATTGATATTTTAATATAAATTTGTGAAACCTTTTCGGGGATCGATACGTATATCGAGTAGCCGCATGAAGCGGAGGTTATGAAATGGATGCTCTTATTAAAAAGAGAATAAAGCAAGTGATAAAAGGTGACCAGAATGCGTTCGGAGAAATCGTTGAAATGTATAAAGATAAAGTATTTCAAATTTCTTATCGTATCCTTGGGAACCGACATGAAGCCGAGGACATCGCACAAGAGGCTTTTGTTCGTGCGTATGTTAATATAAGAAGCTATAATAGTGATTATAAATTTTCAACTTGGCTTTTTCGAATTACAACCAACCTTTGTATTGACCGAATCCGAAAAAAGAAACCGGATTATTACTTAGATGCAGAGGTGGCAGGTACTGAGGGCTTAACTATGTATTCACAAATTCCTTCAAGTACTCGTTTGCCAGAGGATGATGTTGAAAGTTTAGAATTACAAGATACCATTCAAAAAGAAATTATGAAACTTCCAGAGAAATACCGCTCAGTGATTGTACTCAAATACATTGAGGAATTATCTTTAAATGAAATAAGTGAGATTCTAGAAATGCCGCTTGGGACCGTTAAGACTCGAATACATCGTGGAAGGGAAGCTCTTCGCAAAAGACTCCAACATATGTGATAAGAAGGTGAAAACAATGAAATGCCCAACGAAAATTATAACGTATATGCATGAGTACTTAGATGAGGAGATTTCTCCCCCGCATGAAAAAGAATTGCGTGAGCATCTACATTCCTGTCAGGATTGCTTTAATCATTTTCATCAATTAAGAAAGACCATTGCTCTTGTACAAAGTACATCACATATAGAGGCACCAACTGGTTTTACAGAGAAATTAATGGCAAATCTTCCGAGGGAAAAGAAAAAAGTGAGCATTCAGCGATGGTTTATGAATCATCCCCTCTTAACAGCTGCTTCTCTTTTTATCGTATTAATGGCTGGCAGTTTAACAACAGCTTGGAATGCTGATCAGCAATTTTCCGTATCAAAGCAATCAAACCTCATTGTTCAAAATAACACTGTGATCGTTCCTGAAGGAGAAGTGGTTGACGGTGACGTCATTGTTCGGAATGGAGACCTACAGATTGAAGGTCATGTTAAGGGAAATGTAACGGTCATAAATGGAGAGCCGTATATGGCGTCTGCAGGGAAAGTTACAGGAGAGATTAAGGAAATTAATCAAGTGTTTGAATGGGTATGGTTTCATATTCAAAAGACTGGGGAAGATGTATTAAATATTTTTGAAGACGATCATAAAGCTTTAGAATAAGATAGTCATGATCTCTGCAGGTGCAGAGGTTTTTTTCTTCCTAAGGAATGAATATTAATGAAAGATACAAAAATAGGTTTCAACAAGCAGCATATATGGCAATTATGGTATAATGGAGTGGTGCCCAATTACTTGAATAAAAGGGAAGTTTGTGTTTCTAAACCAATTATTTGTACCAACGCTTATTAAACTGGATGGAGGAAGAACAATGAGCTTATCAGATCTCCCATTGATGACTTATTTAGCGAATGCAGTTGACATTCTCCTCGTTTGGTACGTCATATATAAAATTATTATGATTGTTAGAGGGACGAAGGCGGTTCAACTTTTAAAGGGAATATTTGTAATTTTAATTGTCCGTCTGATCAGTGAATTCTTTCATTTCCAGACGTTATTCTGGATTACTGATCAAATACTCATTTGGGGATTCTTGGCGATTATTATTATATTCCAACCTGAATTACGTAGGGCACTTGAACAATTAGGAAGAGGAAAGTTCTTTTCAAGAAGTGGATTACGTGAAGAGGAGCTTCAGGAGGAGCTCGTCGAATCAATTATAAAAGCGGTAGACTATATGGCCAAAAGAAGAATCGGTGCCCTGATTTCAATTGAACGAGAGACAGGGATGGGAGATTATATTGAAACAGGAATTGATTTGGATTCAAAAGTATCATCAGAACTGTTAATTAACATTTTTATCCCAAATACGCCATTGCACGATGGGGCTGTGATCATCCAAAAAGACCGGGTTGCAGCGGCAGCCTGTTACTTACCTCTATCAGAGAGTCCATTTATATCGAAAGAACTCGGGACTAGGCACCGTGCAGCGATTGGAATTAGTGAAGTTACGGACAGTTTGACTGTAGTAGTCTCTGAAGAAACAGGGAGCATATCACTAACGAAAAATGGCAATTTACATAGAGATTTAAGTAAGGATACATTTAGAGAAATGCTATCAAATGAATTAATTGTATCTCCTACAGTAAAACAGGCTTCTTCAGCTCGTTGGAATTGGAGGGGAAAAAGACATGGATAAGTGGCTTGATAAACTCATTGATAATCGTATTTTTATGAAATTAGTCGCCTTAGTCCTGGCATTTCTACTATTTGGTTCCGTCTATGATGAAAATATGGGTTCAAATGATGTGAATGTACCAGGGGATTCAGATGCGGCTATTATCGCTGGGATTCCTGTGAAAAGTTATTATGATACAGAGAATCTCGTTGTTACGGGTGTTCCTGAAACCGTTGAGGTAACATTAGAAGGTCCGACACCAAATGTTAGAGCAGCCACAACCCAGAAGGACTTTGAAGTATTTGTCGATTTAACAAAGGCAAAAATAGGTAAGCAACGGGTTCTGTTGCAGGTAAGAGATTTGTCTCCTAGTATAACAGCGACCATTAATCCTACTTATATTGAAGTCAATGTACAGGAAAAGGTAACGAAGGAATACACGATTGATATTGAATACGATCGAAAGAGAGTTGCTGATGGATATGAATTCGGTGAAGCTGTCATTGATCCAAGGAAAGTAACGATCACCGGTGGAAAAGATGTGATGGAAAAAATCACGTATGTGAAAGCAATTGTTGAACTTTCTGAGGATACCAATGACATCGTAAATAAAACAGCGCCGATAACGGTCTTGGATAAAGATCTAAACAAGTTAAATGTGACACTATCACAAGAATCTGTGAAGGTATCGATACCGATTGAAAAGGTAAGTAAAACAGTCCCAATTGAAATTGTAGAAAAAGGCTCTCCGCCGCAAGGGGTTGTCATTGATTCCATCACATTAGACAAAAAAGAAGCAACCATCTCAGGCAACCAAGAGGCGCTGGGGAAGGTTGAAAACGTAAGAGTGGAAGTAGACCTTAGTAAAATAACAGAAAGCACTGAGATGACTCTTCCTGTTATTATTTCTGAAGGAATTAAGGGAGTATCTCCCGAGCAGGTAGTGGCAACTATACAAGTTAGTGAAGTTGCGGAGGAAACAAATACAACTGGGGAAGAGGAAGCTGAAAGCGAAACCGAAACAAAGGTATTTACAGGCATCCCTATTCAATTAGAGGGTTTATCAGATGAGTATACAGCAACTATTCGACAACCTTCAAGTGGAAGAACCAACTTAACTGTGATAGGGACGCATGCTGATCTTGTTAAGATAAAACAGGCAGACTTTCAAGTGTTTGTGAATCTAGCGAATTTAACGCCAGGTGACCATGACTTGGAATTAAAGGTTAATGGTCCCGAAGCGGCAAGTTGGGAATTAGCTGACAAAGAAGTAAGTATTTCCATAGCTGAAAAAGAAGGAACAAGCATTTAATATATCAAATAATAAAAATGAAGAGATGCATGTAAACTGATTGGGATCAGAGGTTTGATCTATCAATTATAAGACAGGGAAATCCATGAAGGAGCGATCAATATATAATGGGTAAATATTTTGGAACAGATGGAGTTCGTGGTGTAGCAAATAGTGAATTAACTCCAGAACTAGCTTTTAAACTAGGTCGTTTTGGCGGGTATGTATTAACAAAAGATCAAGAACGTCCAAAAGTGTTAATTGGTCGTGACACTCGTGTTTCGGGTCATATGCTAGAAGGAGCACTAGTTGCTGGCTTGCTTTCGATTGGAGCGGAAGTCATGCGTTTAGGCGTAATTTCAACTCCAGGAGTGGCTTACTTAACAAAGGCAACAGGTGCCCAAGCGGGAGTGATGATTTCAGCATCGCATAATCCAGTTGCAGATAATGGAATTAAATTTTTCGGTCCAGATGGATTTAAATTATCAGATGACCAGGAATTAGAAATTGAAACGTTGATGGATTTAGAAGAGGATAATCTACCACGCCCAGTAGGTGCTGATCTAGGACAAGTAAATGATTATTTTGAAGGTAGTCAAAAATATTTGCAGCACCTCAAACAAACGGCTGATGAAGACTTTTCAGGAATTCATGTTGCATTAGATTGTGCACATGGTGCAACATCATCTCTTGCAACCTATTTGTTCGCAGATCTTGAAGCTGATTTGTCTACAATGGGTGCCTCACCAAATGGACTTAATATAAACGATGGAGTTGGATCAACCCATCCAGAAGCCTTAGCGCAGTTTCTAAAGGAAAAGAATGCTGATGTGGGTCTTGCCTTTGATGGAGACGGCGACAGACTCATTGCCATTGATGAAAATGGTGAGATTGTTGATGGTGACCAAATCATGTATATTTGTGCCAAGTATATGAGAGAAAACGGACAATTAAAACAAGGAACTGTTGTATCGACGGTTATGAGTAATCTTGGTTTCTATAAAGCGTTGGAAGCACAAGGTATCCGTAGCATTCCAACTGCAGTAGGTGACCGTTACGTCGTTGAAGAAATGAGAAAGAATGGCTATAATCTTGGCGGAGAGCAGTCAGGGCATATTATTTTCCTTGATTACAATACAACAGGCGATGGTCTTTTAACAGGTGTTCAACTCATTAACATTATGAAAGTAACGAAAAAGTCGTTATCAGAACTTGCCAGTGAAATGAAAAAATTCCCACAAAAACTAGTCAATATTCGTGTGAAAGATAAGCATCATGTAACTGATAACGAAAAGGTAAGTGCAGTCATTTCAGAAGTGGAAAAGGAAATGAATGGGGATGGTCGAATCTTGGTTCGTCCTTCGGGAACAGAGCCATTGGTTCGTGTCATGGCAGAAGCCTCAACAGAAGAGCTTTGTGAATCTTACGTAAATCGGATTGCAGATGTTGTAAGAGCAGAAATGGGATTAGAATAATAAGATACAAAAGTTAAAATGCATAGAGGAAACTTCCTTTATGCATTTTTTTAATAGGAAATTTTAGAATAATCGACCATTTATCTTAAGGTGAATAGATAGGATATTAGGGGGTACATTTGCGGATATGTAGGGGGATTGATGGCATATGATTCATATTATATTCGGTGAATCAGCATCAGGTAGCTTAAAATTTGCCTTAAGGGAAATGGGCCTTGATAGAAAGGATAGAGTCATATCATTTTGGGATATTTTCTCTATTGGTCCAATCAGGCAATTACATGAGGAAGAGGGCATGCAATCTAGATTTGAGTGGATAAAGAGGAATATGAGTAACGAATATGATAGTGACTATACCGACTATACAAATAAATTTGAAAGAGTGCTCAAACAAATAAATGCGATTCCAGAAGGTGAACATGTTACGATTTGGGCTTTTGAAAATGCGCATGAGCAGACAGGATTACAATTTGTTGTTTATCTTTTAAAGGAAAAAAATGTGGATATCAGCTTGATTAACACGACAATAGAGCATGAGAAGCTTTTTCGGGTTAAAAGTGTTAAATATTCTCTACTTCATACCGGTGAAATCCTCCCTGAAAAGCTCAAAATCATCTATGAACAGAGTCAAGGGAAATTGTTCACAGATCATGATCGAGAAGATCTAGAAAAGGATTGGCTTTCTCTTGCAGATAGTCAAGCAACTTTACGAATTTGGCGCAATGGAACGGTACAGAGTGTTCCTGAAGAATATTATGATGAAGTGATTGTGAAAAGGGCTAAAAAGTTAAAAGGTAAGCAGAAAACAAACGATTTTATGAAATCTGCGAGATTAATCGGAGAGGTACTTGGTTATTTAGACCAATATGTAGGGGATGCGTTTCTGGAATATCGACTTAAATCCTTGATTGGAAAAAAAGTTTTTGAATCAGAAGGCAGCCTTGAAGCAATGCGTTTTTATCGTGTTCGATTGAACCGTTAATCTGTGTCCAAGTTTTTACTTGACCTATTGTTATTAAATAATGTCAAACTATTATACTATTACTTTTACAGGAGATGGAAATGTGAGTATGAAAACAAAAGTAATCATTCAATTAATTGCATACTTGATTATATGCCTTTATGGAGGATATCGATTCGTGATGAAGGTACCAGCGACTATTCAATCTTTGATGGTTCCCATACTCCTTATGGTTGCTGGGTTTATAGGCTTTATTGGGAATGTGACCAAATTGAAAAAAATACATAATGATTCATCTAAATAAGAGTTTAATAAATAGAATCAAAGATATGGAAGAACGAACACAGGATTATTCGAAGGACTTTGAATAATCCTATTGCTACAATGTAAAAGTTAGGTAAATGATTGGTTAGATGTATTGAACATGATTAAAAACTAGTATACGATTACAATATCGAAAATCGATATTGAGTTTCGATATTTAACTTCCTTCAGCAAATGTCTTTGTATCGAAAGCTTGCGACAGGTACAGAACGCTAACGATTATAAGTGACGAGATGAATGCAAGCTTTTATCCATTAAGTGGGGGTTCAACCCCTAAGCTGAATGAAGTTAAAGTCTCCGGCGGATGTCTCGGATTTTTTAAAGGAAATTTCTCGAGGCTCGAGAAAAATCCGGACGCAAATTCGACGGGTGAATTTGATTGAGGTGACGGTTTTGGAAGACAAGGTTTTGCGAAAGTTGTTTCTTGGTTTTATTCAAATCCATATTTTACACCATGCGAAAGAAAATCCGATTTTTGGCGCATGGATGCTTGATGAACTTAAAGAGCATGGATACGATATGAGTGCTGGTACTCTATACCCTATCCTTCACCATATGGAGGAGGATGGACTTTTAGTACGAGAAAATAGAAATGTAGATGGCAAAATAAGAAAGTATTATACGACTACGGATAAGGGCAGTATGGTGCTTGCTGAAGCGAGGAAAAAGGCATATGAGCTATTTAGGGAAATTAAAGATTAATAGAAGAGAAGGTGAAAATAGTGAAACAAAAGAAACATGATTTTAGAACTCTATTAGAGATTCTCCTTGTATCGACTAGGCTCGGATTAACCTCGTTTGGAGGGCCGGTAGCGCATCTAGGCTACTTTCACAATGAGTACATACAAAGAAGAAAATGGATGGATGAAAAAAGCTACGCTGATTTAGTGGCATTATGCCAATTCTTACCGGGTCCGGCAAGTAGTCAAGTAGGAATTGGAATCGGGGTGATGCGGGGAGGTGTACTAGGCGGTATTGTATCTTTTCTTGGTTTTACATTACCTTCCGTTCTTGCGCTTATCGCATTTGCTTTAATCCTGCAAGGACTTAATATTGGTGAAGTGGGTTGGATCCATGGACTAAAAATCGTAGCCGTAGCCGTTGTTGCCCATGCCATTTTAGGAATGTCACAGAAACTAACCCCTGATTTAAAACGAAAGGCTATCGCCTTGTTTGCATTAGCTGTCTCGCTCTTATGGCAAACCGCATTCACACAAGTTGGGGTCATCGTTATTTCAGGCATTATCGGATTTATTATTTACAAACAACATACGGAAAGTGACGAATCAAGGATACAGTTTCCAATATCCCGTAGATTTGCCGTTATATGTCTATCTTTGTTTTTTGGATTACTGATCATTTTGCCAATATTAAGGGAAATCACCTCTTTAAGTTGGATTGCTATGTTTGATAGCTTTTATCGTTCAGGTTCTTTAGTTTTTGGTGGTGGTCATGTCGTTTTACCATTGCTTGAACGTGAATTTGTTCCAACTGGATGGTTGAGTGAGGAGGCATTTTTAGCAGGTTACGGTGCGACACAAGCGGTACCAGGTCCTCTATTTACCTTTGCTGCTTATCTTGGTGCAGTGATGAATGGATGGCAAGGAGGAATCCTTGCAACAATTGCTATTTTCTTGCCTGCTTTCCTGCTTATTTTAGGGACGTTGCCATTTTGGGATTCATTGCGTCGCAATCCTAAAATAAAAGGGGCTTTAATGGGGATGAATGCAGCAGTTGTTGGAATCTTAATTTCAGCCTTTTATCAACCTATTTGGACCAGTTCGATATTAGCTCCTATTGACTTTGCTTTTGCAGCGATCCTGTTTAGTATGTTAGCGTATTGGAAGCTACCTCCTTGGATCATCGTGGTGACTGGGGCAATTGGTGGAACAATTATGACTTTTCTATAAGTAGAAATTGAGAAACTCCGCAATGGGGTATGATTCGGATAGCATTTCCATGAGTTAGATGGAACTTGTCCGATCGAGGCAGTGATATTGTATCTATAAAGTAGACAATCTTAGAAAGTGTCCTATTCATTTGATAACCTTATAGTAGAAAAAGATAGATATTGGTGGGAGATGAATATGGCAAGACAACAAAAAAGATACAGTTACGAATTAAAGAAAACAGTAGTTGAAAAATATTTCGAGGGGCATTCAATCCGAGACTTGATAAAAGAATATAACATCAGCGCCCCTCGTGTAGCGAATCGTTGGGTAAATAAAGTGCGCGAAGGAGGATATGAGGCATTAAAAGATACAAGAGGGATGAAGAGCATAGGTAAGCAAAAACGAAATGAAGAGGAAACAAAAAATGAGATCATCGAAAGACAGGCCTTACAGATCGAATACTTAAAAAAGCTGTTAGAGCTGGAAAGGATGTGAAGCAGAAAGAAGTAGAATTTGCCTTTATCGAAGCAAACTCAAAAGATTATCCCGTTACGCTATTAGTTCAATTAACTAACGTATCTCGTTCTGGTTATTACAAATGGAAAAAACGTGGTGGAGGTAGTGTGCAAGCACAAAGGGATGAAGAGCTGTACAACTATATCATTAAACTACACCATAAGCACCGCGGAACGTTAGGTAGAAACAGAATGAAAATGGCATTAAAAGAAGAATATGGCATTGAGGTTGGAGAGATACGTGTTTCTAAAATTATGAGGAAATATGGTATTCGTTGTAAAATTCGCCAAAGGCGTTATATCAAGAGTAATGAGGTCAATATTAAAGTCCCCAATATATTAAATCGAAACTTTCACGCAAACAAACCGGGAATGAAGTTTACGATTGACATTACCTACTTACCAGTAGAACAAGGACCAAATAAACATATCTATTTATGTGCGATTAAAGATTTATTTCATGACGAGATCGTGGCGTATGCAATTAGTCATCGCCAAGATTTAGAGCTGGTTTACGAAGCGTTAGATCGTTTAAAAGAAAAAGCGTTTGTGAAAGGCGCCATTCTACATAGTGATCAAGGCGTACAATTCACAAACGCTGGATACCAAATGCGTGTCAAAAAGATGGGCCTCACCCCATCTATGTCCCGCAAAGGCAATTGCTGGGACAACGCACCCATTGAGAACTTCTTTAGCCACTTCAAATGTGAAGTAAAATGCTTTTTTGAAGATGCAGAAACTGCATTCGAAGTCCAAAATGCGGCATCCGAATATATCCATTACTTTAATCATAGCCGAATTAATACAAAATTACAAACGAGTCCTGTAAAATATATCAAACAATATGCAAGCTAAGAGACACGCAGGGAACCACAGCGGAGCTGCTTGCCCTTGCCTGGAATACCTCTTCTTAGTGATTCGCTGTGTTGGGTATCGGGCCCCGACCAGAGAGAGCTTAGAAGAGCTGGTTCGTGGTACGCTGTGTGCGCGATTGGAGAGCTTTTATAGCTTTATTTTCTCCAATTCGCCACTTTACTTACACCACGAACCCAAATGACTGGCAAGGGTGGTGGATATGGCTTAAGCTCAACGTATTGATAGTATAGTGCTTGAGGCAAAGATATAGGACACTTTGGTACTGTCTACTTGACAGAAGCATGTGCACAGCCTAACGGACACAAACCTAGCTTTAAGCGGTGATGCTGTCCGAAAGGTGCCTTTATCCTCTCTTAACTGAAAAAAATGTTTTCAGAATTGAAGTAAAGTTTTAATTGATAAAACCTGCACGCATAGGGAAAACTGTCGAAATTTTTGGTATAGAAACCCTTGAGTTCTGTAAGCGTTTGCAAATATAATGCATATAGGAGGGTGGCACGCGTGGTCATCATGGTATTTGGCGAAGGCGGGGCCGATACACAGATAAGTTTCATTTATAGAAATATAGCTAAAGATATATGTATAAAAGAATAATAGTTTGGGAAAGCTAAAGATAACAAGATTAGGAGGTGAGAAATAAATGTCAAAAGATAGTAAATTAACGATGGTGGATTTTGTTATTGATGATCGATTCCAGTTAAACCATTATATTTCTTACTTATTCTATCAATTGACGAATACGAATTATAGAAAAAGAGAGTCTTCATAATCGATTATGTGACTCTCTTTTTCTATAAATCTAACATTTGTAGTTAAGAAAAAAGTTATGCTTGGACCGTTTCCGGTTGTAACTTCGCTTCTAATTTAGTATTTTTACGATTAAATCGGATCAATCTCATTGCATTCAAGATAACTAAGAGTACGCTGGCTTCATGGATGAACATACCTGATGCTAAGTGAACAGATCCATTTAATACCCCGAGAAGTAAGATGAATACAGTTCCAACGGCGAGATAAGTGTTTTGTTTCATATTGCGGATCGTTGCTTTTGCTAAGGAGTAAGCATGTGAGAATTGCATTAACTTATCTGCCATAAGAACGACGTCGGCAGTTTCCATTGAGATGTCGGTTCCGCCTTCTCCCATTGCTAATCCAATATCGGCAGTTGCAATCGCAGGCGCATCATTGATTCCATCCCCAGCCATCGCGACAATACGACCTTCTTCTTTTAATTTTTTCACATGTTCTACTTTGTTTTCTGGTAATAATTCTGCATGGAATTCATCAATCCCTAATTGTTTCGAAACTAACTGAGCTGTATGGCGGTTATCGCCGGTCAACATCACAATTTTCTTAATGCCATTCTCCCTCATTTGTGCTAATGCTCTTTGGGCATCTTCACGAATCTGATCAGCGATTGAGAAAATCCCAGCTACTTTTCCGTCTACTGCAGCGAAAATAGCCGTGTTTCCTGCCTTTTCACGACCAACTGCATAGTTTGCAACTTCTTCCGATAGTACAATATTTTCACTCTTCATTAACTTGCGGTTACCAATCACTAAACGACGACCTTCAATCAATGCCTTAATGCCGTTTCCTTTGATTACCTCGCCATCAATTGGATCCTTCGTTAACTCTATTTTTCTAGCCTTTGCTTCCTTAACAATCGTTTGTCCTAAGTGGTGCTCTGATATGGTTTCAGCTTGTGCCACTAATGTTAATAATTCGTTTTCAGCAATAGCTTGAAATGTTTTAATATCGGTTACCTCTGGTTTCCCTTTTGTTAAGGTTCCTGTTTTATCAAAAACAAGTGTATCCACCTTGGAGAGTTTATCCATCACTTCTCCGCCTTTAACTAGGACACCGTTTTTGGCTCCGTTCCCAATCCCAGAAACGTTTGACACCGGAGCACCAATAACCAAGGCACCTGGGCAAGCGATAACTAGAAAGGTAATCGCAAGGTGAAGATCTCTTGTAAAGAGATAAACAAGGATTGAAAGAACCACAACACCTGGAGTATAGATATTGGAAAACTTGTTAAGAAACTTCTCTGTTTTTGATTTAGATTCCTGTGCTTCCTCAACCAACTCAATGATTTTCGCAAAAGTTGTATCGTCCCCAACTTTTTCTGCGATTATTTCAATGAATCCATTATCAACAATCGTTCCACTAAATACTTTATCTTCTACCTTTTTCATGGATGGTACAGATTCACCTGTAACAGCCGCCTCATTTAATGAAGCCTGACCGGAAATAATGCTTCCATCAACTGGAACCTTTCCACCAGATCGGATAATGACGCGATCCCCTTCAACTACGTCTTCCACTGGAATAGTCATTTCGTTGCCATCCCGGATAACAGTCGCTTCTTGTGGTGCCATATCCACTAATTGTTTTAATGATGAACGAGTTTTTGCTAATGTACGTGCTTCTAAATAATCTCCAAATAGGAATAAGAATGTAACAACCGATGACTCGGTATACTCGCCAATATAAAGAGCTCCAATTACGGCAATCGTTACTAATAGTTCAATACTAAAAGCTTTCATACGTAGGGATTGAAGGGCTTTAATAATAATCGGTACTCCTGCAAGAATGGTGGCAATGACCAGAGCGATATTTTTGAAATCGCCATATCCAAGTCCTCCAGCAACAAACCCTGCAATAATTAATAGAAAAGAAGTAAGTGTAAGTTGATTTTTATGTTTATGAATGTGTGCAATCATGAAATTTTCCTCCCTTTATTTGATAAAGTATGAGCTTGAGTTTGAATCGGATAGCCCCATTTTCTTAGAAATTCTTCTAATTGTTTAATGGATATCTTTTTTTCATCAAATTCTGTTCGAATTTTACATAAATGCGGAAACACTTTAACAGAAATCACACCAGCTGTATCTTTTAACTGATTTTCTAGTTTTTTTGCACACCCAGCACATTCAAATGGTCCTACTTGAAAAACAGATTTTTCCATTGTGTTCGCTCCTTTCCTTTGTTGTTTTATCGTCTTCTTTATACTCTTATCATAAGGGGCTTTTCGTTTTGAAAAATTGACTCTCATCAAGTTTGACTTCTTTTTTCTAATACAATTTCAAGGAAAAGAAAAAAGATACAGCCCCTGCAAAAAAAAGTGGTAGCTGCAACCATTTCTAGTAAAAATAGTTAATATGATATAATGATTTCACATAAATATTATTGCTTACTGAAAAAGAAGGTGCTTCATTGAATTTCAATCCATCTAAAATAGATATTTTCAAGAAGTTTATATTGAACAATCGTTTTGTTATCTTCCTCATCATATTATTATTAATAGGTTTGAATATACTTGTCTTTAAAAAGGTTTCTTTTATTTTTACCCCTATTGTTGTTTTTTTCCAAACGGTCGTATTACCGATTGTGTTATCAGCGATTTTCTATTATCTATTTGTACCTATCGTTGACTACTTTGAAAGAAAAGGTGTTAAAAGAATATACAGTATTATTGTTCTTTACTTATTGATCATTGGCATTCTTACGATTCTGATTGTTTCCGTGATTCCATTGTTGCGTGATCAAATTATGAGGTTAATTGTTAGCTTTCCACACTTGGTTATTGATATTGAGAGGATGATCGAACAAGTCATTGGAAGTCAGTTTCTCAATGAAGTACAGCAAACATTAAATTTCAATGTTTCAGATTTAGCGATTCAAGTTTCAAATCAGGCGACTACCATACTAAATTCGACTTTTACAGGTATTGGGAATATCATTGGATCTGTTTCGAAGACGATCATGGCGATCATAACAGTTCCATTTATCTTGTTTTATTTGTTGAAGGACGGTAAAAAACTTCCCGATTATATTCTTAAATTTTTACCAACACTTATGCGTAGTCATACATTTACGGTATTAAGGGAAATGAATAAGCAAATTAGTTCTTATATTAGAGGGCAAATTGTTGTCAGCCTTTGTATTGGTCTACTCATGTTAATAGGATTTCTTATTATCGGTCTTGATTATGCGCCTGTACTGGCGTTGATCGCCGGCTTTACAAGTATAGTTCCTTACCTTGGTCCAGCAATTGCGATTACACCGGCATTGATTATAGCCATTGTGACATCACCTTATATGTTGCTAAAATTGATTATTGTTTGGACGATTGTGCAATTAATTGAAGGGAAGCTCATCTCGCCTCAAATAATGGGAAGAAATCTACATATTCATCCCATTACGATTATTTTTATTATCATCATCGCAGGAAATTTATTCGGAGTTGTAGGTATTCTTTTAGCAGTCCCAGGGTATGCAATCCTGAAAGTTATTACTACTCATTTGTTCGAGTATTTTAAAATTCGAAGTCAACTTTATGAGGATACGAAAATCGAACAACCTAAATAATGAAAATCGAATGTCCTTGTTTAAGCCAATGGTAAAAAAGGATGCAGCTACTGGATTTATATGAGTAGCTGCATCCTTTTTTTAAGAAGTTTTTGATGATAATACAGGATAACCTAGTTTTTTAATCTTTTCTTCTAATTGATTAGCATTTACCTGATTATCATCAAATTCTGCCTTCACTTTGCTTGAGTTAAATAATACCTTTGCGCTTTCAACGCCTGCTGTTTTATTAAGAGTGGTTTCAATTTTTTTAATACAGGATGGACAAGTTAAAGGTTCTAATTGGAAAGTTGCTTTTGCCATTTTTTTGTTTCCTCCCTTGTTTAATTATAGTTTTATTTTAGCAAGGGATGTATATAAAATAATTGACGTAGGTCAAGTTCGAGTGTTATTCGAAGACTCTGTCAAACTTGTTTGTGGATTTTCATTTCAGGCACTTCGCTTTCTCTGAGCGATCTCAAACTACCTTGATCCTTCTTGACTAAAGGTGTCTGCCTGTTCGCTTCTCCCGCAGGAATCTTCGTGTCTTCCACTACAATCAACAAGAACCTTTAATATAGCAAAACTAAAACGAAGGAAGTCTTAATGTCGTATGAATTTTCCAATATAGGGGAAAAGAAAGAGGTATCTATTTTAAGGAGGGCTTCACTTGGCAGAAAATACAGGTATGAATGAGTCGAATGAACAAGAGGTAAACCGAGAAACATTAACAACGCGCCAAGGTCATCCAGTATTGGATAACCAAAATATCCGTACCGTTGGGAATCGTGGACCAGCTACGCTTGAAAATTACCATTTTATTGAAAAGATTTCCCATTTTGATCGTGAGGAGATCCCGGAGCGAGTGGTTCATGCACGGGGATCAGGGGCATTTGGATATTTTGAAACATATGGAAAAGTGGGGAATGAGCCAGTAGAAAAGTATACCCGTGCAAAAGTATTTTCCGGTGCTGGGAAGAGAACACCCTTAATGGTTCGTTTCTCAACCGTTGCAGGGGCAAAAGATTCACCAGAAACTGCACGCGATCCACGCGGTTTTGCTGTAAAGATGTATACGGAAGATGGAAACTGGGATTTAGTAGGGA
The DNA here is from genome assembly GCF_050389805.1 of Niallia sp. Kr1. NCBI lineage: Bacteria > Bacillati > Bacillota > Bacilli > Caryophanales > Bacillaceae > Niallia > Niallia sp. Kr1. Next base: position 195,537 of record NZ_CP130945.1, read on the forward strand.
ATAATCTAAAAATATTTTTTATCCGTGATGCGATGAAATTTCCTGACATGATTCACGCATTTAAACCAGATCCAGCATCGAATGTATCCCATCCACAGCGAATGTTTGACTTTGTTTCCCGTACTCCAGAGGCAACCCATATGATTACATTCCTTTTTTCACCATGGGGAATTCCGGCAACATATCGTCATATGCAGGGTTCCGGAGTATACACTTATAAATGGGTAAATAACAAGGGTGAGGCTGTGTTAGTTAAGTATCACTGGGAGCCAAAGCAAGGAATTCGTAACTTAACACAAGAAGAAGCAAACGAGATCCAGGCAAATAATGTTGGACATGCAACTCAAGATTTATATGAGGCGATTGAGCGAGGGGACTATCCGGAATGGGAGCTCTTTGTCCAAATCATGGAAGATGATTACCATTCAGAGCTTGATTTTGATCCCCTTGATGATACGAAGCTTTGGCCAGAGGATAAGTTTCCGTGGCTTCCGGTAGGTCGAATGGTGCTTGATCGAAATCCAGTGGATTTTCATGCAGAAATAGAACAAGCGGCATTTGGTACGGGTGTTCTTGTCGATGGAATGGATTTCTCTGATGATAAAATGCTGCAAGGTCGTACTTTTTCGTATTCTGATACGCAGCGCTATCGAGTTGGAGCAAACTACTTACAATTACCTGTAAATGCTCCGAAAGCGCCCGTTCGTACCAATCAGCAACGTGGTCAAATGGATTTCCGTGATCCAAAAGAGTCTGGGGAAAATCCACATATAAATTATGAGCCATCAATGCTAGGTGGATATCAAGAAGAGGGAAAAGAAAATCGTGTGCCGCATCAACCGGTGTATAATGGAGCAGTTATGAGTGCACCCATTGATCGACCTAATAACTATGGTCAGGCTGGTCATACATACCGTAGCTTCGAGGATTGGGAGCGGGATGAATTGATTAAAAATCTTTCCGAAGCGCTTGCTGTTTGTGACAAAAGGATTCAGGACGCCATGGTTAACCACTTCACACAGGCAGATGAAGATTATGGTCGCCGTGTGAAGGAAGGGATCGAAAAGGTGATGAAAGAATTAAAAACGGAGAATAAGGTTCCAGGTCGAGAGTCAGGTAAATCAAAGTTTGGGCAAGGCTCTTTAGCTGCAAATGATGCAACAAAGGATGCAGTAAAGAAAAGCCATGAGGCTGATCCATATTAAATAAGAATATGGTATTCCTGAAGTGCTGATCACTTTAGGAATACCTTGTTTGTTTTGTGTTAAGTTTATTTTTTAGTTACAGATTTTGTTAGAGTGTTGAAGATAAATAGTAATTTTTACTAGACTATTTACTTTGATCGAGTTCGATATTATGATCGTGATAGGAATGTTTTTGGAATGTTTACTTAATAATAGATTACTAGATTAGATGATGGATTTGTAGAATGGTTAAAAGGATTGGAGGGAAAACGTAGGTGAAATTAAAAAGTTTGATCGGCGTGGTAGTAGCCTCTTTTGTATTGGTTGCTTGCAATGGAAATGAAGATAACGCATTTAAAGAAAATGAAGGAAAGGAAATTAAGGAGTTAGTGAGCGATTATAGCTTACGTAACATTAAAGATCAATCTGCATCAATAACATCACATGAGCTCATCGCAACAAATCGTGATGGAAATCAGGTTTCTTATGATTTGCCAGAAGATGAATTTTTTGTATCGATTGCTCCTTATATCGAACAAACCCATCCTTGACAAATTCATAACTTGACAGGTTGTCAAGGTGAATTGGTTAATGAAGAGTTTGAGGTTTATATCGAGGACAAGGAAGGAAATGTCGTAGTAGACCAGCAATTAAAAACTCAGTCTAATGGTTTCATTGATTTATGGTTACCGCGGGACAAGGAGTATCATGTAGAACTCGAATATGAGGGTAAAAAGGTAGAAGCGGAGTTATCCACTTTTGAAAACGATGATACTTGTATTACAACGATGCAGTTAACATAGTAGAGTGCTTAAACTTAAGAGAATTTTTGTAAAAGGATTGGGGTGCAGCCAATCCTTTTACTTTTACTCAATTAAATGTATTGTTTAACCCATTCTTGGAAGTTAGCAATAACGCCATCTATAAAGGCAACTGTTGATTCGTCTGTTAAATTTCCGTCGGCGTCAAATTTTTCATGAGCTGCACCAACGTATACTTCATTTCCTCCTAAGACGGGAGAATTTAAACCACTCGCAAATAGGATATCACGCAAATGCATTTGTGCTTTTACAGTTCCTAAAACCCCCATTGAAGCCCCCATAATAAAGGATGGTTTGCCAATCATTACCTTGTCTACACGGCTTAACCAATCAATTGCATTTCCTAACACACCCGGAATAGAGGCATTGTACTCTGGTGTTACCCAAAGAACCGCATGGGCTTCTTTGACTTTCGCTTTAAAATCTTGAACAATTTGTGGTGGATTTAGTTCGTTATCTTGGTTGTACATTGGCAGAGGTGACAAGTCTAAAATCTCAAGTTCAATTTGATCAGCATAACGTTTTTGAACATGCTTTGCCAGTTTTAAGTTAAAAGAATCCTTCCGAATACTACCTACAATGGCTACTACTTTCATTTTGCGAACCTCCTAATAGGATATGTTGACGAGGATTTTACATTCATTATGTAATGGTAGTTAAGATAGGGCTACAAAAATTCTCATTAGGTGTCGATACTCCATTTTAATTCCCTCGTTCTTCAAAGAAATTATAGATGTTTGATAGTTTTGAATCAAATAATTAGAATTCTGAATAAGACATCTGAGATAGGGCTTCGGTTATTCAGTTTAAAATACAACTTAAGTCGTAGGAGCAGCTAGGCTCTGGTTGGTTCATCTTATCTTTTTCCTTTTGTATGATAAAGGTGGAAATCAACACAATTACTTTTTGAAAATGAGGCTGTGTAAAAGGTTAATGTTGATTGTAGTGGGAGGCACGAAAACTACCTCGGTAAGCAAAGTGCCTGGAACAAACATTAGCAATCAAGCTTAACAGAGCCAAAAATTAAGAATTTCTTAAGAAATCTCTTAAACTTTTCTTTAAACTTTCAAGGTATATTGATCATAGAGAAAGCCAAAGAGGAAGAGGGGGATGTTTATGACCGGTAGGAATGTGTATATTCTTTTAACAGATACGGGCACTTTATTTACCAGACTGATAAAACTATATACGAAAAAACCCTATAATCATGCGTCCATTTCTTTCGACTCCATGTTAACTGAAGTATATAGCTTTGGAAGGAAAGTAGAGTGGAATCCATTTATCGGTGGATTCGTAAAAGAGGATATAAGGAAAGGTCTATTTAAACAAGCTGATTGTGCGATCTATTCTCTTAAAGTAAATGAAGAACAATTGCAAAAGATGAACGATTATATAGAAGAATTAAAAACACAAAGGGAAGAATATCGTTATAATTTATTTGGATTATTAGGATTTCTCTTTAATAAACCGATTCAGAGAAGTAAGGCCTTCTTCTGTTCCCAGTTTGTCGCGACTCTTTTAAAAGAATGTAATGTCCTAGATATTGAAAAATCACCAGCCCTTATCGCACCAAATGATTTACAGAAGATGCCTAAATGTCAGTTTGTGTATGAAGGAAAACTTAGAAAATATCACAATGAAACCGAACAGGTTTCGGTATGTTTAATCCCGGTAAAAATGTGATATTATTTCTTAAGGTAAAAAACGGATTTTTTAAATTAAAATAATGTCCATAATGGTTCTATATAAGTAAAAGCCTTCTTCACATATGTTAAAAGTATGATAAAATAAATGGAATTAATGAAATGGAGGTTATCCTTGTGACAGCATCAATGAGACTACGTTTCCCAGCTTTCATCCGTTAATTGAATACGTTTAAAGGCTCTGCCTACGTTCAGAGCAACGGGATTGGTCTGTCTATTTTTAAGGAAACCTATAATATACGGTTATTTAAAAGAGGGGCAAGGGTTCCCTCTTTTTTTGCTGTCTTTATATATAGGAGGCTTCGATCCATGTGATGTTCATGAGTGTAGGAAAAACAGAAAAATTTGAATAGAAATGGGTTGTTCATTTATGAATACAATTGAAAGTAATCTCAAGGAGAATTGGTTAAGGAATATTATTCTCTTTTTAAGCAGTCAAACCATTACACTTTTTGGATCGTCCCTTGTTCAATATGCGATTATGTGGCATATTACGTTAACGACAGAATCCGGTTTAATGATGACGTTGTTTATCCTTTGTGGCTTTATTCCAACTTTCATATTGTCACCAGTTGCAGGGGTATGGGCTGACCGTTACAACCGGAAAATATTAATTGTTTTAGCTGATGGACTTATTGCTTCGGCTACGCTAATTCTGGCTATTCTCTTTTTAATGGGATATGATCCCATTTGGCTATTATTTGTGATGGCGGGGATTCGTGCTTTCGGAACTGGAGTTCAAATGCCTGCTGTCGGTGCGATTTTACCACAAATTGTTCCACAAGATAAATTGACAAAGGTTAATGGAGTAAATGGAAGTATTCAAGCCATTATTATGTTTTTGTCACCTATGGTGAGTGCGGCTTTATTAGGTTTTGCGACAATTGAAACAATCTTTTTTATTGATGTGATTACAGCAGCTATTGGAATCGTGACATTGCTCTTCTTTGTTAAAGTAGCGGTGCATAAGAAGGCGCGAGAAAAGCAAACCGTAAGTTATTTGAATGACTTTAAATTGGGCGTAAAATATGTAAATAATCACAAGTTTTTAAAGGTCTTTTTCATATTCCTGGCGATCTTCTTTGTATTAATGGCACCCGCATCCTTTTTAACTCCGCTGCAAGTGACACGTAGTTTTGGTGATGATGTGTGGAGACTTTCTGCAACCGAAATTGCCTTTTCTGTTGGGATGATGATAGGTGGAGGAATCATCGCTTCGTGGGGAGGTTTCCAAAATAGGATAAAAACATTGGGGTTTGCCAGTGTGATTATGGGAATCTGTACATTTGCACTTGGTGTAGTACCAAACTTTTGGATTTACTTGGCTTTTATGGCCTTATTCGGTGTTGCTATGCCTATTTTAAATACTCCAGCAACCGTTCTGTTACAAGAGAAAGTAGAGGAAGAGTATTTAGGTAGAGTTTTTGGCGTTATGGGGATGATCTCAACCTCGATGATGCCACTAGGTATGCTTATCTTTGGTCCAATAGCAGATTTCATTAGAATAGAATGGATGTTAGTTGGAACGGGGATATTTATTACGGTCCTTGCAATTTTCCTAGGGCGCAATAAAGTTTTAATTGAAGCGGGAAAACCCGTAGTAAAAGAATCCTAATATCGTCCAAACTCTAAGGCTGAGTCCAAATTGGATTCAGCCCCTTTTCTAAAAAATGGAAAATAGTAAAACTAGATTGTTCGTATTATCTTAAGGCGAAGTTGCGCGAAAGGTTATTAAAAATAGAGAAGTAACAATTCTTTCAAAATAGTAGGCACTTCCCTTAAATTTAAGAACAGCGCCTAGTTTCGTTTTATTAAATATAATTCTTTTGATTAGACCCGTTCCTATAGAGTTTCATGTCATTCTTGTTTTACCCGTATAGCCAGTAGCATCAGGAAGGAGATGACAACGATGGAAATCACCCATAGCCATGCCATTGTCATATTACCAGAGTCAATGGCTATATAAATCGCTATAGGTATGGTCTGTGTTTCTCCAGGAATGTTCCCTGCAAACATTAATGTAGCTCCAAATTCCCCCAATGCTCGAGCCAAGCTTAAAATACTTCCAGTAATAAGTGCCTTCGAGGCTAGAGGTATCGAGATAAATAAGAAAACCCTCCACTCACTTGCTCCATCTACTCTTGCGGAATCTTCAATGTCACGGTCTACCCCTTGAAATCCTGATTTTGCGGACTGAAACATAAGTGGAAACGCGACAACGATTGCAGCGATGACAGCAGCCGACCAAGTGAAGATAATGGGTTGTGTAAATATCCATTCGATAGCCTGTCCCATTATGCTATTCTTACCGAAGATAACAATTAGAAAGAATCCAACTACCGTCGGAGGAAGCACCATTGGAAGCATAAGAATCGTTTCTAAAATGGCTTTTCCTTTAAACGATGTCCTTGCTAAAAGTCGTCCAGTCAATGTTCCGATTATAATAACAACAACGCCGGATAGAGTAGCGATTTTTATAGATATCCAAATTGGGCTTAAAAACTCTTCGGCTAAGATCTTACTTAATAATAAATCCATATTCTTCAAACACTTTCAGTGCATTTTCGCTTTGTAAATAGGTAATAAACTCTTTTGCCGCTTCGTAATTTTTAGAGTCTTTAATGATTCCAACAGGATAAATAATAGGCGTGTGTGATGCCGGATCAGCTGTTGCTATGATGTCTACTCTATCTGAAACCAATGCATCTGTTTTGTACACAATGCCAGCGTCAACATTTCCAGTTTCTACATAGGACAATACTTGACGAACATCTTTCGCATAGACGACTCCTTTTGACTCAACATTCCCCCAAATATCCATGTTTTCAAGAGCCTCTTTTGCGTATTTACCCGCAGGAACAGTCTCTGGTGTTCCAATTGAAATTTTACCAACCTCTGCTTTTGAAAGATCCTCGAAACCTTTAATGGATTGATCTCCTTTGGGGACAACTAACACGAGTTCATTTCCAAGAAGATCGACTGCTTCCTCTTTTGCAATATTTCCTTTCTCAACCAATAAATCAAATTTATCCTCTGCTGCTGAGAAAAATAGATCAACTGGTGCTCCTTGAGAGATTTGGTGTTGTAGCGATCCGGAACCTCCAAAGTTGATTTTCAACGAGACCTCGGGATGTTCCACTTGATAGGATTGTTGAATGACATCCAGTGTTTCTTTCAAACTAGCTGCTGCTGAAATGGTTAATTCAACCTTTTCCTTATTTGTAGTTGCTGATTCCCTGTTGTTTGAATCTAGGTCTGTTGTTCCTTGGTTATTAGAACACGCAGCAGCGATTAAAAGGAAAAATAAGAGAATATGAACGAACTTAAACTGCTTTTTCATGTTTCACCTCAACCTTTAGCTATCGTTAATTATAACCAATTATATCTTATTATAACTGTAGTGATTAGGGGTTAGGATATGATTATTATTTTTGGTATGTTAAGGCAATCTATTAACTATTAATCTCTACTGTCTATGTATCATGGAAAATATTGAACCTTATCTAAAACCACTTGGAATGACTTATAGATGCATTATTGTTAAAATATAAGTAACAGAAAACATTACATAAAATCGGACCTTTCTGCATTAGTCTAAAAGACTAGTAATTTATTTTCAAAAGGAACCGATAAAGGAGGGCGTATGGATTTTAAGGTATACACAAACCGTAAGCAAATGAAAAAGGTAAAAAAGTTTGGTGGTTGGACGGGTGCTCTAATTGGAATTTTACTACTTCTTTTCGTCATGGGTGCGGCTACATTCCAATGGATCACAGAATATATCTGGATGGATTCACTTGATTTTGGGAGCGTATTCACAACTATCCTAAGAAGTAAGTTTATGCTTGGTACAGCTGGATTTGTTATTTATGGGTTAGTAACGTGGCTGACTTTATTCTGGATACGTAAGAGCTATCTTAGCCACTTTGATCAGAATCAGCTTCCCCCATTTCTCTATGAAAAGAAAACCGCTGTAAATTTATTGATTATTGCCATTGCTGTTTTTGTAGGATTTATCGGTAGTACGATTATCCAAGGCGTGGGCTGGGAACCACTTTTAAAAGTTTTAAACTATGAGACTTTTGGAGAAAGTGATCCGATTTTTAACCGAGATATTTCCTTCTACATGTTTGTTCTCCCATTTTTAGAAATGATTATTAATATTTTACTAGGATTAGGATTCTTTATCCTTGTCGCTGTGGGCGTTGCCTACTCTGTTTTTCACATGTATCGAATGAATCGGTCAGCGCAAATTCATCTTGGTTTTACGATTGCCGTCATTGGTGTATTACTTGCCGGTTCTCATTTACTAACACCTTTTCGAACGCTTCTTACGAATCAAGTGAATATTTTTCAGGACAGTGTCGTACACGGCTTAAGCTACACCGATCGAATCGTTAATATCCCTGTTGCCTATATCCTAGCTGCAGTAGCGGTTATTGGTGCGATTTGGATTATTTTAGCTCTGAGAAAAGGAAATATTCAGTCCGTGTTGAAACCGATTATCGTTTATTTTGCGGTTATCATACTAGGACAAGCAGCGTCTGCGATTGTCCAGAACTATGTCGTAGAGCCAAATGAGTTTCAACGGGAAAAACCGTATTTAGAACATAATTTGAATTTTACTCGACAAGCTTATGAACTTGAAAATATTCATATAACCGAGCATCCAGGGAATCAAGATTCGTTAAGTACAGAAATGCTAAAAAATAATGAACTAACGATTAATAACGTACGAATTAATGATGCCCGCCCATTACTTGATATTTACAATCAATTGCAGACGTTCCGTACCTATTATCAATTTAATGATATTGATGTGGATCGATATGAAATTGATGGGGAGTACCAGCAAGTATTTCTAGGCGCACGGGAATTGAATACACAGGACTTGCCAGATCAAGCCCAAACCTGGGTTAACCGGACATTACGTTATACACATGGATATGGAATTGCGATGAGCCAAGTCAATGAAGTTACTTCTCAAGGGCAACCGCAATATATTGTGAAAAATCTTCCTCCAGAAGGAAAAGTAAACGTAGAGCGACCTCAGATTTATTTTGGAGAATTGGATTATCCGAATGTCATTGTTAACTCAGCTGTGGATGAATTTGACTATCCAGCCGGTGAAGAAAATGTGACGAACCGTTATAAAGCTGATAAGGGGATTGGATTAAGTGGGTGGAACCGTTTCTTATTTGCAATTAATGAAGGGTCCTTCAGAATGTTTGTGTCCGACCAACTTTCGAGTGAAAGTCAGCTTTTAGATACACGTAATATAATGGACCGTGTAAATCGAATTGCTCCATTTTTTGAGTATGATGAGGATCCATATATTATTGTCCGAGATGATGGGACGCTAGCTTGGATCATTGATGCCTATTTAGTAGAACAGGGCTACCCATATGCAGAAAATTATCAGGGCAATTATAACTACATTAAAAATGCAGCAAAGGTTATGATTGATGCTTACACTGGAGAAGTTGATTTCTTTATAACTGAACCTAATGATCCATTACTTAAAACGTATCAAAATATCTTCCCTGAACTTTTTACAACAGAAGTTCCAGAAGATGTGGAAAACCATTTCCGTTACCCAGAAAGATTATTTTCGATTCAAGCAAACAAATATGGTACGTACCATATGACAAACTTAGAGATTTTTTATAATCGAGAAGATCGTTGGGAGTTTCCAACCGAGCATTATTTTAATGAAGATATTGAAATGGAACCTTACTATGTAACGATGAAACTTCCGGAATATGAGAAGGAAGAGTTCATTTTAATGATGCCATATACACCAAGAAATCGACAGAACATGATTGGTTGGATTGGTGTACGAAATGACGGCGAACATTATGGAGAAAAGTTCGTCTACCGTTTTCCAAAACAAGAAAATGTCTATGGTCCGCAGCAAATTGAAAACCGGATCAATCAAGACAGTGTGATCTCTCAAGAGTTAAATCTATGGTCACAGGGTGGTTCTCAAGTGATTCGAGGAAACCTCTTGTCTATACCGATTGAAGACACTATGCTTTATGTGGAACCAATCTATATCGAGTCAGCTAATGAAACCTCATTACCGGAAGTCAAACAGGTGGTTGTTGCTTATCAGGATCATATTGTCATGGAGGCAACATTTGATAAGGCATTAGATCGTATCTTAGAACTAGCCAGCGGGGATATCGATGCAGGTGACTTACAGCCTGAAGTACCGCAACAAGAAGGTACATCAGAGGGTTCTGGAGAAACAGTGGAGGAGGGACCGCCTACACCAGGAATCCCAACTGATTCTGACCAATTATTGCAGGAGTTCTCTGAGCTTTTTGGAGCGTATCAGGATGCCCTTTCAAATGGGAACTGGGAAGAAGCAGGTAAATTAATGACTGAAATCGAAGCACGATTACAACAAGCTAATCAATAATTCTTAAAGATGAGCACTGGATAGCCCAGTGCTCATTTTTATTATTAAATAGGGAGCGAGCTATAAGATTCACTTGAAAAATAAACAAAAAAGCATTGACAGAAAGAGATAAACTAAGTAAAATTATCCTTAATTAGAGATAATTTAAATAAAAATATATTAACTAAATCTATTTTGTGAAAGAATCGATTAAGGAGAGGTTATAAATGAATGACTAAAGGAAATGCATCTTAAAATACAGTTAATTGAAGATAAATAAATTAAAATTATAAATACGTTTTGTTCGAATAACGAGTTGGTTGTAAGGGATTGTTTGTTTGGGACTTTAAACGATTTTATAAAAATGCAAAATATATATTTAGAAGGAGAATGATGGAAGCATGGTTATTAAACACGAGATTGGAGCACTTATTTTACGAGTAGTATTAGGAATCACTTTTTTTATTCATGGATTTGTTAAATTTCAGGGTGGGATTGAAAATCAAGTAGCATGGTTTAGTAGTATTGGGCTACCAGGATTTTTAGCTTATGTAGTGGCTATTATCGAATTAGTAGGTGGAATTGCATTAATCATAGGCTTTGCAACGAAGATTGTCTCTATTTTAATTGGTATTATCATGATTGGGGCAACTGTAACAGTGAAGCTTCCACTAGGTTTCTTAGGAAATGGACAAATGGCCGGATACGAATTAGACGTCGTTTTATTAGCCATGGCTGTATACCTAGCTATCAATGGAAGTAAATTGTGGTCACTAGGTCACCTGATTTTTCAAAAAGATTCAAATGACGTGATGAAAGCTGCATAAGCTCCTCATTAATAACAACTTTAATAGTAACCTCTCCGTATTCATTAATAAGGGAGAGGTTTTTTACTATTTTAAAGCTGTTTTTTCAATCGATAATGAAATGAATCCTTTCGGTTTGGGCGCGATTAGAGGAATAAGAAGCCTTTCGTCGTGAAGTAGCCCAAAGTACCATCCTTGCAAATGGGACAAGTTTAGGGATGAAACCTCTTGGACACTTAAGTATTTTTGTAATGTAAATATAAATATATAAAATCATCGATTGTTTTTAGTTAAAAAATGAGCACAGTGTTTTGGCGGTGCTCATTTTTTTATTTACAATTGTATCATTAAAATTTATTCTAATTTAGTAGGAAAATCATCTTTCTAAGGGCAAAATGTAGTAAACGAATATAAAAAAAATACTTTTGGCAGAATAAGCATATCACCAAATCATTTTGAAGACGATAGAATTAGCTTGACGACCTTAGGAAATTGATTGGATTTGCAATAGGATGTCTATAAATGCAAGTGCTAGTTTGGATTTTTTCCTTGTTCTAGTGTGCGTTTTGTTTCACATCTAAACATTAAATTTAAAAGCAACAGGAGGATTTATACATATGAATTCAAAACGCAATCGAAATTTGGTCCTAGCTTTACTATTTTTAGGTTGGGCTTTAGGAAATTTAGATCGATATATTATGAACTATGCTGTTTTGTCCATAACGGAGGATCTGCAATTAAGTCCATCCTCTACAGGTCTATTACTGAGTAGCTTTTTTGCGGGCTATGCGATTATGCAAATGCCTGGAGGGTGGCTGGCTGATCGGTTTGGACCTCGGAAAGTCCTCATAGCTTCCGTTATTCTTTGGTCGATTTTTACAGGATTGACCGGTGCCGCTTGGTCTCTTGCCTCAATGGTTGTGATCCGGTTTTTATTCGGGATTGGAGAAGGGGGATTTCAGCCATCAAGCTCGAAAATTATCTCTCTTTCTTTTCCAAAAGAAGAACGTGGTCGAGCGATGTCAGTTATGCTTTCTTCAAGTGGAATTGTTGCCCTTATTATTCCCATCTTATCTGCGGCTCTCTTAACGACGATAGGCTGGCGTACTACATTTATTATCATGGGAGCCGCTGGAGCGATCATTGCCGTTCTTTATTGGTTCTACATTAAACTTCCTGAAAGTAATACAACTGTTCGAACAGGTCAAACGAACGTTTCGGGTGAAAAGGGGATTTTTGGTTCATTATTTAGAACACCTATGGTCTGGAATTTAGTTGTTGCCTATTTTTGTATTTATGCTGTTAACTGGGGACTTGCTACGTGGATTCCAACTTATTTAGTCCAAAATAGAGGTCTAGATTTAATATCAATTGGTTGGGTTCAGACAATCCCAGGAATCACCATGTTAGCAGGAATATACTTAGGCGGTTATATTATTGACAAGCTATCAAACGGTCGAGATCGATTGGCAGGGGGCATTTCTTGTGCCCTTATTGGAATTTTGTTATTCCTTATGTTTACGGCAACCAGTGTGACCATGTTTATTGTGTATCAAACGATTGTCAATCTCTTTATCGCTTTTGTTGTTACATTATTGCCATCGATTATCCTTAAGCAATTACCATCTTCGGTAACTGGAACAGCTATGGGAATTGCCAATACGGGAGGGCAGTTGGCTGGCTTTATCACGCCAATGGCAATTGGGTTTATTGTTGATGCATTTAATGGTTCCTTTAATGCAGCCTTTTGGATGCTTATTGTATTTTCGGTTATTTGTATTGTAGCTATATTAACCATTCGTGATAAAAAAGAAGACCTTCTGGAAAAAGCAAGTGCCTAGTTTACAAAGACACATCAAAAGTTTTTGGGGGGACTGTTGAATGGAATTACATAAAGTGATATCGAACTTAATTGAGGAAAAGAAAGATAAAATCATTGAATTGAGTAATTGTATTTGGGAAAGTCCAGAAATTTACTTCGAAGAACATCAATCATCCGAATTAATATGCAGCGCCTTGGAATCTGAGGGATTTCAAGTGGAGAGAAAAGTTGCTGGATTACAAACGGGATTTATCGGAAGTTATGGAGATGGAAAACCGATTGTAGCGATATTAGGAGAGTTTGATGCATTATCTGGATTAAGTCAGCAAAGAGGTCTTACAGAACCCAAGCCTGTTATTGAAGGTGGTCACGGTCATGGGTGCGGTCACAACCTTTTAGGTTCGGGATCTTTTGCAGCAGCAGTTGCTATTAAAGATTATATGGTGCAAACGGGTTTAAAGGGGACGGTCCGTTATTATGGTTGTCCAGCTGAGGAGAGTGGATCTGGAAAGGCATTTATGGCTCGTGCCGGATTGTTTGATGATGTTGATGTTGCATTTTCTTGGCATCCATTCACAAAACCTGGTATTTGGAATATCAGTACTTTAGCGAACTACTCAGCCACTTTTAAATTTAAGGGAAAGAGCGCGCATGCAGCACAAGCTCCACATTTAGGACGAAGTGCTTTAGACGCAGTAGAATTGATGAATGTAGGTGTGAATTATTTAAGAGAACACATGATTCCGGAAGCAAGAGTTCATTATGCTATTACCGATACCGGTGGTACCTCACCAAACGTTGTACAGCCTCATGCAGAAGTAGTCTATCTGATTCGTGCTCCAAAGAAACAGCAAGTAAAAGAACTATACGAGCGTGTCTATAAGATTGCCCAAGGTGCAGCACTGATGACTGAAACTTCAATGGAGGTTGTGTTTGAAGGGGCGGCATCGAATTTGATTCCGAATTCAATCTTAGCAGACACCATGTATAAAAATTTAAAGGCGGTTGGTGTTCCAGCGTATGACGAATTTGACTTACAGTATGCGAAGGAAATTCGTTCCACGCTTTCACAAGAAGATATTGATGCTGAAATGGCTGGTTTGGATCGAGAATCAGCTAAGAAACTGAAAAGTAAAGATATAGCCGACATCATACCACCTCTTGGAGATGAGGTATTATTAACTGCTTCAACGGATGTTGGGGATGTAAGTTGGGTTGTTCCAACCATGCAATGCATTACAGCATGTTTTGCTCTTGGTACTCCACTTCACACTTGGCAAGTTGTTTCTCAAGGCACTATGCCGATTGCCAATAAAGGAATGCTTCAAGCGGGAAAAGTGATGGCCTGCACAGCCATTGAAGCAATGGAAAATCAAGAAATCATTGAAAAGGCAAGAGCAGAATGGCAAGAACGCCTTGAAGGCGAAACGTATATTTCATTAATCCCAGAGGATGTAAATCCACCTCAATAAAGAACGGGTGACAGGCATCTTCCATTTCTGGAAGATGCCTGTCACTTATTTTTATCTCTGAATGATATTTATTGAACTTTTAAGGTATTCGTAGTAGTTTAAGGGTGTTGTGGAAAAGGAGAGATTTTAAATGTCGAGAGCTTATATAATGGCTTTTATCACTGTAATTGTATGGGGAACGGCTTTTACGGCGATTCGTGCTAGTCTTCATGGAGGATATTCACCCGGTCATTTAATGCTACTTCGGCATGTCATTGCTTCAGCAGCTTTTATCCTTTATGCCATGTGGCCAGGGGTCAAATTTAAACTACCTAAAAGACAGGACCTTCTCAAAATATTGATTCTCGGATGGATTGGGATAAGTGTCTATCATCTTGGCGTTGGTTACGGCGAAGTAACCATTTCAGCTGGAACGGCTGGGTTGCTAATTGGCTCATCTCCTATATTTACAGCCATTATCGCTGTTATTTTTTCAAAAGAAAGGTTAGACCGAAATGGTTGGGTAGGGCTATTCATTGGATTTGTCGGCATTGCTTTAATTACAGTTGGTTCGTCAGGCTCTTCATTTGAAATTTCGACTGGAGCCCTCTTATTAATTATGGCAGCCATTGCCACTTCCATCTATTTTGTCTTTCAAAAACCATTATTTAAACGTTACTCGCCGATTGAAGTGACAGCGTATGTAACTTGGGCAGGGACCTTGCCATTTTTCTTTTATATGCCTGGCATTATAGACACGATTCAACAGGCAACGCTAGAAGCGAATCTATCTGTTATTTTTCTTGGAATATTTCCGTCTGCAATTGGATATGTTACATGGACGATTGCACTTTCATTAGGAAAGGCAAGTTCGATCTCTAGTATTTTATATATTGAACCCATTATAGCCATTATTGTTTCATGGCTTTGGCTACAGGAAGTCCCTAGTAGTCTAGCCTTGCTAGGTGGAATGATTTCAATTTTGGGTGTATTGGTAGTGAATGGCTTAATTAAACGGAAAAAAAAGAAGCCTGTATCGATTGTGACTTGAACTTATCCTTTTCCTGGATTGGCGATATACTTTACTATTTTAAGATTCGAAAGAACTGGTAGATATTTGCTACCGTTCTTTTTATATTTAGAATTTAGCATGATATTTTCCATAGAATAATAATCATTTAAAAAGGTGGAACCATTATTTTATTGGATGGGTATCTAACATGATCAAATGAATCTTTTAAAGAACAATATGATTGAAAATATAAGCATGCTTACGAGAAAGGAGATGAAATAATGAAAAATGAGCAGTTGAAGCATTTGACAGAAGAATTACTCACCTTTTGCAAAGAAATATTACATAACTTTGAGGAAGCGAAAGAAGCAAGAATAGAAGGGGACTTTTATCGTGATGTTTTGCCTTTTTCTAATCGTGTAAAGGAAACACTGAACGTTTGGGAGCAAGAAGTAATGCAATGGATGAAATCTTGCACCCCAAGAAATTTGAATGAAAAACAAATAAAGTCTATAAAAGAGCAGCTAGAAATACTCACGGTTCAGGCCTTTTTTCCAACAACAAGCAAGACACGGTTTATCCATACTTTGCATTCTGTAGAATATGTGCTAAAGACAGTATTAATGGAAATTGAGAGTTGCTAGAGAATGCTCTATTGTGTATCAAAATTGGATAAAGGAAAAGACTAGAAGGGACAGTTGTTGTCCTTTTTTTATGTCAGATTTTACGATGATACGAGGAGTTGTTGTCAATGGGAGCCATTGAACGAAACGGATATCGTTTTGAACCGGAGTTCAGTGTGATTGAGCAAAATGGAGCCGTTCATGTCTATAAAAATGGAGAATTTCTTGAGGAAGTCCATTTTTCCTTTTTAGGAGAAAATCCAGAATTAAATCAAATACAGGAAATAGTCGATCAGTATTGTGAGGAGAGAGGAATTTAGACTAGCTTAGGATACGGGGGTTCGCAATAAAAGGAAACCAGTCCGAACTGCGCCATCTTTGGTATAGTTTCTTTAAGGTAAGCTATTCTCCAACTTCAGCTGTATGAAAGAAATCGTTCATACAGCTTCAAACCATTCAGTCCACTTCCCCGAATATGGATATTAAAAGTATATTTTTGTACCCTGAAAGAAAATTCCGTTATTATTAATAAGAGGGATAGTAGCCATTCAATTGGATACTAATCTAAGGAATCCTTTAACTAGGGGAAAATACGATCTACCGTTATTTGTTTAGTGTCGGGTAACAACCCCTTTAAGAGGCACGAAAAGAATTGATGTTTACTAACGGGATATGGGTGAAACGGATAGAAAGGATGTTGGACAGGATGAGATTAAGTATATTAGACCAGGCTCCGATTACGAAAGGAAACCAATCAGCAGCTGCTTTGAAAAAAGCAGAAGAATTGGCAATTTTGGGGGATGAGCTAGGATATCATCGTATGTGGATGGCAGAACACCATGGATCAAGGCATTATGCAAGTTCTGCTCCCGAGGTAACGGCAGCTCATTTGGCTGCTAAGACAAAAAATATTCGCCTTGGTACTGGTGGAGTGATGATGATGCATTATTCTCCATTAAAACTAGCTGAAGTTTTCAAAACGCTAAGTGCATTATCACCAGGTCGAATTGATTTTGGTGTTGGTCGTGCACCTGGAGGAGATAACTATGCGATTTATGCCTTATCAGAGGGACGCCAGCCCATGTACAACAATATGTATGAAAAATTTGATACTACGTTACAGTTGATTAATGATGAGACCCCTGAAGATCCTTTATACAATAAAACAGCTGCAACACCGAATCGAGTGGTTTTACCCCAAGCGTGGATGTTAGGTTCAACTGGTAACAGTGCGATTCAAGCGGGGCGAAGAGGAGTAGGTTATTCATTTGCGCAGTTTTTCAATGGGGAAATGACAAGAGATATTCTAAATGCATATAAACAATGTTTCCAACCTTCTGCTTTCATGGAAAAACCACAAATTAACGTTTCTTATATGGTGACAACGGCTGAAACAAAAGAAGAAGCAGAATTTGAAGCAAGACCTCAAGATATTTGGCGATTGTTGTTTAGAAGAGGTCAACTCAGCGTCGTTTTGACACCTGAAGAAGCTCGTGATTATCCATTAACAGAGATGGATCGGATGATGATTCAAGAAAATCGTAAAATCCATTTAGTAGGAGATGTTAAAGAAGTCGCAACAAGGCTACAAGAAGAGCAAGAATACTATGGGTTTGATGAAGCCATGATTTGTAGTATTCCTCACTCTCAAGAAAAACGTCTAAATGTTTATCGATTGTTGGCACGAGAATTACTTTAATTAAAAGATATAAAAGTTACTCTTAAAACAGAATCTCAGACATGAATCCATTTTGGTCCATTTTGATTTTTTAAAAATGGATTTTTTGTCGTTTAATCTTTTAAATTAAATTTATTGTTTTAAGTTAGGGGAATGATTCCTCTGTACTAAACATATACCTTGAATTCGAGATAAAAGCGGTGATAACATATAGATATGGAACAAGGGAAGAGTAGATACGGAGACAAGTAGAAAAGGCTTTATATACGACAAATGGCAGTACGGGAATGTAAATGAAATTCATTCATTATAAAAGGAGGAAAAGAAATGGCAAGCGGTAAAATTCTTGGAATACAACAACTAGGTTTTCAATGGCAGACGGAGGACCCATTTCTCATTACCATGCATCATAAAGATGCTTATCCTCAAGGAAATGAAAAGCAGGCTCCAAATGTTTCTATGGAGGGAAGAAATCTTGGACAAGACTTTACCTTAAAGGATGGTTTCCGGATGTATCACGGAGAAACGGTACCAGGATTTCCAGCACATCCTCACCGTGGATTTGAAACTGTTACGGTCGTGCTAGAGGGGTTTGTTGACCACTTTGATTCGACTGGTGGTGCTGGACGTTACGGAAATGGAGATGTGCAATGGCTGACAACAGGAAAAGGCACCATGCATAGCGAAATGTTCCCACTTGTTTATCAGGATCGTGGAAACCCGCTTGAGCTTTTCCAAATTTGGTTAAATCTTGAGGCGAAAAATAAATTTTCTGAACCAGAATATAAGATGCTTTGGGCTGAAGACATCCCGGTGATCCAATCTGTTCAGTCAAATGGTGCGAAAACGACCGTAAGATTAATCGCAGGCAATTTACAGGGGAAAAATAGTTTAGAACCAACAAAAGCCTCATGGGCAAACGACCATAGTCACCATGTTGGAATTTATCTTATTACAATGGAGCCGAATACAACTTTTACACTGCCCGCTGTTTCCACTACATTGAATAGAAATATGTACTTTTACGAGGGTAAAGATATTAAAATAGATGGAACATTTGTTGAATCCCATCACCGTGTGAAGTTGGTTGGAGATCAAGAAATCGAAATGATCAATGGAACAAAAGAGTCATATATTCTCGTACTTGAGGGAGAACCGATCGGAGAACCAATTGCACAATACGGACCCTTTGTTATGAATACAGAACAGGAAATTCGCGATGCTTTCGATGAATACCAGAGAACGCGTTTCGGGGGCTGGAAATGGGGCAGACCTGACCATGTAAATGAGCGTGATTCAGGTAGATTTGCACACCATTCAGATGGAAGAATTGAAAAACGGTAAAATAATAGGCGACAGGCACTCTCCAGAAATTGGAAGGTTCTTGTCGCCATTTTTTGATTATGAATAAAAGTCTACATACCCGAAAACATTAAGGATGTTGGACCCATTTTTGTTAGCTAGAAAAGTTTTGACACAATGAAAGGTGACAAAGTTAGCTCTACTATTCATTGTTTGTAAGCGTTTCATATTTTATGATAAATGCATAAGATCTATGATTTCGAAAGGAAGTGGGTCAAAATGGCTCAACAAGAAAAAGGTGTAAAAGTTGGCGTTCAAAAGTTTGGTAACTTTTTAAGCTCAATGGTTATGCCGAATATTGGGGCTTTTATTGCATGGGGTTTAATTACAGCTCTATTTATTGAAGCCGGATGGTTTCCAAATGAAGAATTAGCTACATTAGTAGATCCAATGGTTAAATATTTATTACCACTTCTAATTGGTTATACAGGTGGTAAACTCATTTACGATACTCGTGGAGGTGTCGTAGGTGCGATTGCGACAATGGGGGTCATTGTCGGAGCGGATATTCCGATGTTCCTAGGATCCATGATCATGGGTCCAATCGGTGGTTGGGTTATTAAGAAATTTGACCAAGCAATCGAGGGAAAAATTAAAACAGGTTTTGAAATGCTAGTCAACAACTTTTCTTCTGGGATCTTAGGTGGTATTCTTGCGATTCTTTCTTATTTACTCATCGGTCCTGGAGTAAGTGTTCTTACAGGCTGGCTTGTTACTGGTGTAGAATGGATGTTAGATGTTGGAGTTCTTCCACTAACCAGTATTTTAATCGAACCAGCTAAAATTCTATTCTTAAATAATGCGATTAACCACGGTGTATTATCACCTATTGGAATTGAACAAGCTAAGCAAACAGGCGAATCAATTCTGTTTTTACTAGAAGCAAACCCAGGACCTGGGATTGGTCTTTTACTTGCATACTGCTTCTTTGGAAAAGGTACGGCAAGAAGAACTGCACCAGGGGCAGGGATTATTCACTTCTTCGGTGGGATTCATGAAATTTACTTCCCGTATGTATTAATGAATCCATTATTATTCATTGCTGTTATTCTTGGTGGAATTAGTGGCGTATTTACATTATCTGTACTTGGCGGTGGATTGGTATCACCTGCTTCACCTGGAAGCTTTATTGCCATCATGCTAGTAACACCTGCTGGGAATTACTTTGCTAATATTGCCGGAGTTTTAGTAGCGGCTATTGTTTCATTCGTTGTAGCTTCACTTATCTTAAAAACAAGTAAATCAAAAGATGGCGATTTAGAAGAAGCCTCACAAAAGATGCAAGAAATGAAAGGTAAGAAAAGCAGTGTTGCCGGTGCATTAGTAGCAAATGATAACATGACAAACGAGAACTTTGATCCTAAAAACGTCGATTTAGTTATTTTTGCCTGTGACGCAGGGATGGGTTCAAGTGCTATGGGAGCATCCCTTTTAAGAAAGAAAGTAAAAGAAGCCGGATTAAATATTAAAGTAACCAATACGGCCATTAGTAATCTTCCTAGTGATGCAAAGCTTGTCATTACACAAGAAGAACTAACACCACGGGCAAAACAGCAAGTGCCAGGTGCATATCATATTTCAGTTGATAACTTCTTATCTAGTCCTAAATATGATGAGTTGATTCATCGATTAAAAACAGAAGATGTTGTCGTTGAAAAAGAAACAAAAGAAGAAAATACTCCAACTCAAGACAATCAAGATGTTTTAAAAAGGGAAAATATCTTCTTAAATCAAAACTTCTCTTCAAAAGAAGAAGCGATTCGTTTTGCAGGAAGAGTTTTAGTCGATGGAGGCTATGTAGAGGAGTCTTATATTGAGGCAATGATCGAAAGAGATCAAATGACTACCACTTATATGGGGAATGATGTAGCGATTCCACATGGTACCGAAGAAGCCAAGAAAAGTGTTCTAAAATCAGGTGTCGCCATTATTCAAGTTCCGGATGGAGTCGATTTTGATGGCGGGAAGACACGATTGATTTTTGGAATCGCTGGTAAAGAAGGAGGACATCTAGAAATCCTTTCTGCGATTGCTGTCACATGCTCTGAGATGGAGAATGTTGAAAAAATGGCTACAGCCAAAACAGTGGATGAAATCCTAGACATTATCGGATCCTCTTTGAATAAATAGCACGGTGTAAGGTGCCTTACTAGTTTAATGGAAGAAAGATGTTGTACGCATCTTTCTTCTTCCTATTTTCCAAAGTCTGTTAAATTGATTGAAAGAGATGATAGCCATGATTATGACAGCGCGTGAAAAGGTAATCGTCGAATTAATTGTAAAAAACAGTGGCAGACACTCAGTTTCTTCTCTAGCCGAATATTTACGAGTGAGCACAAGAACGGTTCAAAGAGATTTAAAAAGCATTGAAAAAACACTCGAGCAATTTGATTTGTTAATCGAAAATACAAGTGGATTAATGATTAGGGGGGCAAACCAAAATATTTATCGCCTTATTCAAGAACTAATTCATATCAGTCCAGTGGATCTTTCGGCGGAAGAAAGAAGATTACTCGCATTTGTTACATTATTTGATGCTAGCCAACCGATTAAATTGGCGCCACTGGCCAAAGACCTGGGGGTATCGGTAACAACACTAGGAACGGACCTAGATGAATTGACGCTCTGGCTGCAAAAATATGGAGTGGTTCTAGAGCGAAAAAAAGGAGTTGGAGTTGAACTAACAGGATTGGAAGAGTCGAAAAGAAAAGCGTTAGTCAATTATTATTTGATTTATTTTAACGATGAATTAATCGAGAATTTATTTCTCCTTGCTAATAATCAGGCTGGAGATGACAAAATTTTATATTACTTGAATAAAGACTATTTAAGAGCAATCGACAAGTTGGTTTATCCCTACATCAATCAAATCCAATTAAAACTAGCAGATGCTGATTACATTGCATTTATCATTCATATTTGCTTGTCAATGCAACGAACCGAAAGGGAATTTCATCTTTCAGAGCAAACCATTGAAAAGAACCAAATGAAAAATTGGGATGAATATTCGATTTTAATACATATAAGGGACGAATTACATCGTATCTATTCCATCAAGTTGAACGATGTGGAGATTACCTATCTTGCAACGATATTAAGAGGTTCAAAACTAGTTGAACCTGAGAATACGTACTATGATCGCGTTTTGATTAGTCGATCGGTAAGGAAAATGATTCAGGATGTTTCAAAACAACTCAATGTTGATTTGTCTGGTGACTTTTCTTTGTTTCAGGGTCTTATGGCGCATATGGAACCAACCATTTATCGCATGAATTTAGGAACGCCATCGTTTAACCCTTTGAAAGAGGAGATACACGATAAGTATCCGATATTGTTTATGGCCGTTAGAACAAGTGTGGCACAAGTTTTTCAGAATCTTGTTTTTTCTGATGATGAGATTGCCTATATTGTCCTACATTTCGGCTCAGCGTTGGAATTGAAAAAAGAGGAAGTGCAAATCCGTGCTCTAATCGTTTGTCCGACAGGAATTGGTACTTCTAAAATGCTGGCTAGTCGAATAAAGAATGAAATCCCTGAGATTACGTCAACGGATGTTGTTTCAATAAAAGAAATTTATCATAAAAATTGGAAAGACTATCAAATCATCCTATCGACTGTTTTGTTGCCTTTACAGGAAAAGTTTGAATATGTGTATGTCAATCCACTCCTCCATGAAAAAGATATTCAGTCCATCCGAGATTATTTAGGGACACATATCAAAGAAATTACAAAGCAAACGACCTATCAATCTGAGTTTAATTTGTTAAGTAACAATCAGAAAAAGAATCAGAATCTATCGCTTCAGCGTTTTATGGAGGAAATCGACATATGCCAAAATGCGATTCGGACACTCCTACGTAATTTTTCCGTTAATCGTGTAAAAAATGAACCTACCTATGAAGAGTTTCTCTGGAAAATAGTTAAAGCTGAAGAAGATAAAGGGACAGTTAAGACTGCTGATCCGGTCTTCCAACAGCTCAAGCAGCGTGAGACCAAGGGAGGATTAGGAATACCCGGAACCAATATGGCTCTTTTTCATTGCCGTCATGGTAATGTGAAGGAATTGACATTCCGGCTTGCTCATTTAGAATCCCCTTATCGTTTACTTGGGATGAATGGGGAGGAAATGGATGTCCACAATATCCTCTTATTACTTGCGCCAGAACTATTAAATGAGCTTCAATTGGAAATCATAAGCATGGTAAGTACGATTATCGTAGAAAGCAAGGAAAACATTATGATTTTCTCCGCAGCAAATGAAAAGATGATTCGTACAAAGTTAGAGGAAGCGTTCTTAAGCTTTTTACAAAATAAATTTGAAAAGGAATGACGTACTATGAAAAAAGTTGTGCACTTTGGTGCAGGGAATATTGGAAGAGGTTTTATTGGAGCCTTATTTTCGCAATCAGGCTATCATGTTACCTTTGTGGACTTAGCAGATGCCATTATTGATCAATTAAATCGCGACGGGGCTTATCACGTTCGAACAGCAGAAGACGAACCGATTGTAACTGAAATCAACAATGTTTCAGGACTAAATAATATGAAGCAAGAAGAAGAAGTTATTAAGGAAATTGAAGAAGCAACCTATATTACTACGGCAATTGGTCCCAATGTATTGCCGCGGATTGCTCCGTTAATTGCAAAGGGGTTGAAATCAAGATTAAAGGTTACAGATGAGAACGTATATGTCATTGCTTGTGAAAATCAAATCTCTGCAACTGACCTTTTAAAGGGTTATATCCAAGAGGAAATGGACCAAAATGAGATAGAAAAAATGAACGGCAAGGTCTATTATTTCAACTCGGCTGTGGATCGTATTGTACCGATTCAAGATAATAAAAATTCGCTGGATGTTTTAGTTGAGCCATACTACGAATGGATTGTTGAAACAACCGAAGCGATTCCAGCTGTTAATGGAATGACAAAGGTTGAGGATTTAGCGCCTTATATTGAACGGAAATTATTTACAGTGAATACAGGGCATGCGGTGACAGCTTATTTCGGTTACTTAAATGACAAACAAACGATTGATCAAACACTCAATGATACCACCATCTATGATCGAGTGAAAGCAACCATTGAAGAAACAGGAGCTTATTTAACAAAACGTTATCAATTAGATGAATCCGAACATCAGAAATATATTGAAAAAATCTTAGGTCGTTTCCAAAATAAGCATTTACATGACGATGTTACGCGTGTAGGTCGTTCTCCAATCCGCAAACTTGGACCAAACGATCGATTGATCAAACCAATGGTAGAAGCTGATAAATTAGGGCTTTCTTACAAAAATTTAGCTAGTGCCGTAGCGGCCTGTCTATTATTTGATGTAAAAGAAGATCCGGAATCCGTAGAATTGCAAAAAATGATTCAAGATCACGGCGTACCACATGTACTAAAAGAAATCTGCCAACTAGACCCAGACGGCGAAATCGCACAAACCATTATAAAAAAATATGAAGAATTCAAGAAATAGAAAGAAAGGGTGACAGGCGCATTCCAGAAACTCGAGGGTGCCTGTCTCCCTTTTGTTTTGCATGGAAACAAAAGTATTTTTAATAATTGGAATATAAGTTCTAATTACCTAGAATTATGTTCGAAGCTTGTGAAAATGAAATGTCGAGATGGTGCGAGTGCAACCCATATTAATCGGAATCGGTTCAGCCTTCTTTTTTGCGTTTACGTTTGTTCTTAATTCCTCTATGGAGTCATCTGGGGGTAGTGGATTTGGAGTGCTTCACTCCGATATACTTTTATGGTTCGATTCCTTTTCTGTATTGTCCTGATAAGGAGAAACTTGAAACCGCTCTTGACGTATTTCCGGTGAAACAGTATCAGCATAACCATTCATTTTGGGACAGAGGGTGATCCTTGTCCCAATTTTAAATAAATGCGGAAGTTAAGTGAGTCGAGGGACCTGACCCTCTGACTCAAGAGATCAATTTCAACCCAATCGCAGAACTCAATACCATAGCAATAAAAACTAATCTTTTCCAATCCTTAGATTCACCGTAAAAAATCATTCCAACTAAGGCTCCTCCGACGACACCGATTCCTGTCCAGATGGCGTAGGCTGTGCCCATTGGCAAGAATCGCATCGAATAGCTTAATAGGGTAAGGCTTACACCGAAGCCCAAAATTAAGAGTACAACAGTTTGCCAGTTTCGCTTTTTTGATAGTTGGTTAATCATGGCGACACCAAAGGTTTCCATTAAGCCAGCTAAAATAAGTGCAATCCATGCCATTAAGATGCCTCTCCTTCCTCAACTTTGTCATCCGTTACTAATTTCAATCCTATAACCCCAATTAACAAAACCAATATTAAAAAGATTTTTTCCCATCTAAATGGTTCTCCAAAGAAGAAAATTTCGGAAAGAACCGTTCCTGCTGTTCCCAAACCTACGAAAATCGCATAAACCGTTCCAGCAGGAAGGGTTTGCGCCGCTGTAATCATTAAATAGTTGCTTACAATAATACAAATAACTGTTCCCGTCCAAGTCCAAAAATCATAGGAATGAGATAGTCCAATGACCCAGAAAATCTCCAAAAAGGCAGCAACAAATACTTTAATCCAATGTCGATTCATTAAAAGGCACCTCCAGTGATTTATTATAACAAAAACAAAAAAAGCCCTGAGAAAAACTGTTTTGATCAGTTTCTCCCGGGCTTTTATCCCTCCGTGACACAGCATGATGCTGTGAGTTTTCTCTCGGACCAGACCTAATCATTAGCGGAACCCTAGAAAACTTTTAAAATATACAGTTGTTTTTATTATACACATATTGAACATTTTTACAACATTAGTATGATGGAAGAAATAGGAAGATGAGAGGGCAAAAAACCTGTTAGGTATTTTTAAAATTATGATAAAATTTTAAAAAGAGAATTACTCTAAGGCTTAAAAACGACTGTTATGAAAAATAAGAGCAATTGTGTAGTTTTATTAGAGTAAATAGATAGGAAAAGTAAGGGAGTGATAAGATGATTGGCACAATCACAAATACAATAGCGATTATCATAGGAAGTGCAATAGGGAGTTTTTTAAAAAAGGGGATTAAAGCGGAATATCAATCAGCTCTATTTACAGCAATGGGGTTTGCAGCAGTGGCTTTGGGGGTAAATGCAGTTGTTCAAAATATGCCGAATAGTGAATATCCTGTTTTATTTATCATAAGTCTAGCGGTTGGGGGGTTAGTAGGGACAATTATTAATGTAGATGCAAAGTTTCAACAGCTAGTTAATCGATTTTCAAAATCTGATTTAAGTAAAGGGTTGTCAACAGCAATTTTGCTCTTTTGTATCGGAACTTTATCTATTTTAGGCCCTGTTGAAAGTGCCCTATATAATAATCATACATACTTATTTACAAATGCTACACTTGATTTGGTGACATCGATGGCATTGGCAGCAACCTATGGCTTTGGGATTGCTTTTGCTGCGGTAGTTTTGTTTATTTGGCAAACATCCATCTATCTATTTGCTCAATACTTAGAGCCATTTTTAACCACTGCATTAATGACAGAGGTATCCATTGTCGGAGGAATATTAATCTTAAGCTCAGGGCTTTCCATTTTAGGAATCAAAGACAGTAAATCATTAAATATGTTACCGGCATTGTTTGTACCAGCAATTTGGTTTATGGGTCTTTCATTATTTCTATAAAAGTAATATTTAGAATAGAGAGTTGATTCGAAATTGAATTCATGATAGGATGAGTCTAATTGAAGATGTACACTAGGGGAGTCTTTTGAAAGACTGAGAGTGAACGAATGTTCTAAACCCTTTGAACCTGAACTAGGTAAAACTAGCGTAGGGAAGTGGTAAGGTTGTTTAACCAAGTTTATACAAGCCTCCACTCAAGTGGAGGCTTTTCTAATTTAACTTCTTTTATCAGAATTTCTTGCTTTTATACGTGGTGGATGAATGCCAATAGGGCTTTCTCATTCAGTGAGGGGTCAAAGGCTGAATGAAGTTAAGCCTCCGGATGAGGCTTGCGATTTTTATTGAGCGAGCTCGGTAAAAATCTGGGCGTAAATTCAGCGGACGAATTTAATATGTAAATTTCTACTAGGGGCGCGATTTTGCTGAGAGGTACCCTTTGAACCTGAACTAGTTAGGACTAGCGGAGGGAAGTAGGTTTGGTAAATTACTTTTGTAGAACCAACCGCTTTCCTTAACAGGAGAGCGGTTTTTTATTAGAAAAATATAGGAGGTCCATAGAGTGGGAAACGTAAAAACAAAAAAATTTACTGACAGATTATTCGAAAATGTTCAGCCGATTTGGGAAAAAAACCATAATCATCCCTTTGTACAAGAGATTGGTAAAGGAACATTGGATCGTGAAAAATTTATTTATTATATCAAGCAGGATTATGTGTACTTGGTAGATTATGCCAAACTTTTTGCTACTGGTGTTACCAAAGCACGCGATTTAGAAACGATGGGTAAATTTGCACAAATTCTTCATGAAACCCTCCATTTTGAAATGGATCTTCATAGACAATTTGCGGCAGAGTTTGGAATTACGAATGAGGAGTTGGAAGCAACAAGACCCACACCAGTGAATATTGCCTACACCCGATACATGTTAAATGTGGCTCAAAACGGAAGTCTTGCAGAAGTTGTTGCTTGCTTGCTTCCGTGCGCCTGGGATTATTGGGAAATTGGGAAGCTTTTACGAAAACAATATGGGGACCATCTAGCAACTAATCCTTATGCAAAATGGATTGAAACGTATGATTCTGAAACCTTTGGTGAGGGAGCAAAGTGGTTAATTGGATTGATGGATGAATTGGCAGATGGACTACCTGAACGTGAGCTTGCTACGCTCGAAGAACATTTTCAAATTACATCAAAATACGAGTACCTCTTCTGGGATATGAACTATCATATGCAGGATTGGCCACTGTAGGGAGAGGGTTTTTAAGTTGAATAAATTAAATAAGTTAACACTTACCGCTTTGATAGCAGCAATTACGACGATTACAAGCACTATGATTTTTATTCCAGTAGGTTTTGCAAAAATTTTTCCGATGCAGCATTTTGCTAATGTTTTATCTGCTGTGCTTTTAGGACCGTGGTATGCGGTCTTACAAGCTTTCATCTCTTCTTTGCTTCGAAATATGATGGGAACGGGAAGTTTATTTGCTTTTCCTGGAAGTATGATTGGAGCACTGCTTGCGGCTTTGCTTTATAAAAAGACACAGAAGGTATCTTTCGCCGCCTTTGGTGAAGTATTTGGTACGGGGATTCTTGGCGCGATGGCTACTTATCCAATTGGGGTTTTCCTATTAGGTCAAAAGATGAGTCTGTTTGGACTTGTCCCAGCTTTTGCGATTAGCTCTATTGCCGGAGCATTGATGGGATATGGACTATTAAAGATTATGATTCGAAATAAAGCACTTGGAGGAATGATTCATGAGAACAGCATTGACAATCGCAGGATCTGATTCTGGTGGTGGAGCGGGAATCCAAGCAGATTTAAAGGCATTTTCAGCCAATGGTGTTTACGGAATGTCTGTCATAACGGCTGTAACGGCTCAAAACACACAGGAAGTTCGCTCCATCCAAAACATAGATAACGAAGTCATTAAAGATCAAATGGAAGCAGTTTTTGATGATATAAGAGTAGATGCAGTCAAAATTGGGATGTTATCTTCATCTGTCACGATTGAAACAGTTGCCCAGTCGCTGAACAAATACCGTCCAAAATATATCGTACTGGACCCTGTCATGGTATCCAAGGGGGGGCATCATCTCCTGCAACAAGAAGCGATTCAGTCCTTAAAGGAAAATATGATTCCACTTGCTACCATTATTACGCCGAATATTCCGGAAGCGGAAGTATTAATCAATCGTTTGATTAAAACAGAAGAGGACATGATGGATGCCTGTAGAATCCTAGTGGAACATGGAGCAAAGAGTGTATTATTAAAGGGAGGTCATTTAAGTGGCGATCCGAATGACTTATTTTATGATGGAGATTCCTTTCATTGGCTGTACGGTGAAAGAATTCAAACGAAAAACACACATGGAACAGGATGTACCTTATCATCGGCCATTGCGGCTAATTTAGCCAAAGGGCATTCCTTAATAGAGTCTGTAGATTTTGCAAAAAAATATATTAAGTTGGCGATTGAACATAGTCTTCCACTTGGGCATGGTCATGGACCAACAAACCACTTTTATGAGTTATATAGATTGGCAGAAGAAGGAAGGCTTATGAATCAATGATCAAGGAGCAAATAAAAGATTTATTCACATTAGTGAAGGAAAAACAGCCACTCGTTCACCATTTAACAAACGCAGTGACAATTAATGATTGTGCAAATGTTACATTGGCAATCGGGGGAAGACCTGTGATGGCCTCTGCAATTGAAGAAGTTGCAGATATGGTCGGGCTCGCACAGGCGCTTGTCATTAATTTTGGTACAATGAATGATGATATGTATGAGGCGATCATTCTTGCAGGGCAGACGGCAAACCAGAAAGGAATTCCTGTTATCTTTGATCCAGTAGGGGTAGGAGCCACATCTTTTCGAACAGATCGGGCACAGAAATTTTTAGAAAAAGTAAAACCTTCCATTATTAGAGGAAATGCATCAGAGGTTTTTTCGTTGATTGGCGGAGAGGTTCGAACTAGAGGAGTGGACTCGGCTGATATTGCTGTTTCTAAAGAGGACCTTGTTAAAGTAGCTGCCAAGGAGCTTCATGCAATCGTAGTTATTAGTGGCGAACAAGACTTTGTATCAGACGGCACTAAGGTAATCAGCGTTCATAATGGGGATACTTGGTTAACGAAAATTTCAGGAACAGGCTGCATGACGGCTTCATTAATCGGTTGTTTTTCAGGAATTACAAATAATTTGCTAGCCGCTGCTGTTGCTGGAATGTCCACGATGAGTCTTGCCGGAGAACGAGTAAAAAAGCAACTAAAGCAAAATGAAGGGATTGGAACCTACCGAGTGAAGCTAATGGATGAAATCTTTTTAATGGACGGGGATCGCTGGGATCAAGGAGTGAAACTACGATGAGAGAAAAGCTACAACTTTATTTAGTGACAGAGGAGTCAGTTCCTCTAGACAAGCTATTGTACATTGTCGAGGAGGGAATAAAAGGTGGTGTAACGGCTGTTCAGTTGCGTGAAAAAAGCACGGAGGGAAAGGTGTTTTTTGAAAAAGCAGTAAAACTGAAGGAACTGACACAGCGTTATAAGGTTCCCCTTTTCATCAATGATCGAGTGGATATTGCTTTAGCGGTGAATGCTGACGGGGTTCATGTGGGACAGGATGATCTACCGCTCGAACAAGTTAGAAAAATAGTACCTCCTTCCATGCTCGTTGGAATCTCTGCAAGGACTATTGAGGAGGCCATCGCGGCGGAAAAGGGGGGAGCCAATTATATTGGAGTTGGTTCTGTTTTTCCTACCTCAACAAAGGATGATGCCAAGGTTCTCCCTCCAGGTGGTTTGGAGAAAATTATTCAATCGGTTTCCATTCCCGTTGTTGCCATTGGCGGCATTAAATTAGATAATGTGACCGCCATTAGGGATTTAGACATAGCTGGGGTAGCGATTGTTTCTGAAATAATGAAAGCTAAGAGCCCTCTTGATGCAGCATCTACTCTTCGGAAGGTGCTTCGTGGTGAAAAATCTTAAGAAGAAATACAAAGGGAAGTATAACTTTATTAATTGGTAGTTCCGATATTGTGGAGAAAAATATTTGAAATCACAATAAAACAGACAAAATGTAACGCATGGATTTCCATACGTTACATTTTGTCTGTTTTATTTAATCCCTACTAACATTACACCAGTGTTCTTCCGGTTCTAATTTCTGCGGACATTGGGTACGTTAATAGCATAAATTACGCATAATTCGACCTCCTCGAAAAATAGTAAATTCTCAATGGTTCTTTAAAACCTTACTGCTATTAATATAGATAGAACAAATTCTTCGCGCTCAATCAGACTTAAGGTTTGTCGCAAATATTGGCTTGCTTCGCAAGTTCTGTTTGATTGAGTCCTTCACGAGCACAAAGTTCCTTTAACCTTGTTTTTATACCCTCACCTCTTGGTAAATATTGAATTAGTCTTTATAAGTATGTTTGTCAAAATGTTTTATTTATTTGTCAAACATGGAGCTTTTCTAAAAAATCTCTTTGATAAGGATAGAACGGGGTTTAATTATGGTACAATTCAGATAAATAGTGAACCTGGGAGGAGGTTTAAGGTTGTTATCCGATTCTTTTGTCTATCATACTTGTTATTACCTTAATTTTTTCGATAACGGTTTTGGTTCAAAAGAGAAAGAAGGTCGGTATAACAGGGGTTAAAACGCTACTAACGCCTGTTTGCTTTTATTTTATTGGAATTATAAATCTATTAGTTATTGGTTTCATTTTAGGGTACTCGTAAATTGGGGCATTACGATGATTTTGTTAATTTTAGGTGCTTATTTTACGAAATTCATTCCTATGTCTAGGGACTAAAAGGGGGAGTTAGGTTGTCACAAGAACAATTCAAGGGTTTCATGATCTTCTCGAGTTTAATCGCAATAGCAGGAATTGTACTAATGTTTGTTAGTATTTCTTGGGGTACGGCTTTAGCAGATTCTTGGTTGTCTAATCGAATGGGTGGCATGGTGGATACGAGCCAATACAATATGGTTGTTGAAACTTATGCAAATAACTTTGTCATAATCGGCAGCATCCTTTTGGGGGTTGGTCTAATATCAGCAATATTTACATATTACTCAATAGTATTATTTCGGAAATAGGTAACTTTAGTTGTTAGAGGGTTTTATATATGCGAAATAGACCCAGAGAGGTTCAAACGGACACGACTGAGGGATAAGGCTATACTCTAGCCCGATAGAACAAACCAAAGGGACAAAAACAAACGCAATTATAGAGAGCAAGTCCGAATGAAAAGCAGATTCCTATCACTTTTCGTAGAAGAAACCATAGAGTAGCAATAACTATAAAAGGAGGTTCTTTTATTGAAGACAAGAGTAACAGAGATCTTTGGAATAGAGTACCCAATTGTTCAAGGGGGGCTGGCTTACCTAGCTTATGCCGAGCTAGCTGCAGCAGTTTCAAATGCCGGAGGTCTTGGACAAATTACAGCGGCAACGCTTCGTACACCTGAAAACCTACGAAATGAAATACATAAAATACGCAAACTTACGGATAAACCTTTCGGGGTAAACTTTGCGATCCAAAGATATAATGGGAACTATCTGGATTTGTTGGAAGTTGCAATTGTAGAAAAGGTACCCGCGATCTCCATTACGGGTGGCAACCCACAACCTGTTCTTGAACGACTAAAAGGGGAAAACATTAAAACTTTAGTTCTTGTATCAGGGGTAAGACAGGCACAAAAGGCTGAAGAATTAGGAGCAGACGCTGTAATGGCTGTCGGACAAGAAGGGGGAGGACATTTAGGTCGTGACGATATTGGTACCATTGTTCTGATTCCTCGTGTGGTCGACTCCGTATCTATTCCTGTTTTGGCAAGCGGGGGAATTGGAGATGGAAGAGGACTATTAGCTGCTTTTGCATTAGGGGCAGAAGGAATTGAAATGGGGACTCGTTTTATTGCCACTCAAGAGTGTGTTCATGCACATGAGAAATACAAACAAGCACTTCTTCAAGCTAAAGAAACCGATACGGTCATTATTAAGAAAACATTAGGCTCCCCAGGTCGAGTCCTAAATAGCGAATATACACAGAATATTATCGAACGTGAAAAGGCAGGGGCAACCTACAAGGATTTAGAGGAGATCATAAGCGGAAAAGCTAACTGCAACTATATTTATGACGGAAATGAAGAAAAAGGTTACGCCTGGGCAGGACAGGTTATTGGTCTTATTGATGATATCCCTACTGTTCAGGAGTTATTTGATGAGATGATACGAACAACAGAAAATGGATATGATCGAATAGGCGGCATAATCAAGAAGAATTAGATTATAACCATAAATCTTTAACCATAACCAATTAGGACGGGGACCTTATCAATAAGAAGGTTCCCGTTTTTTAAGCTAAAAGAACAAAAACCATTTCTACTATTGTATTAAATCCATATATATAAGAGTAAAAGGCAACAGGAGTCGAAAACTTTGGAAAAACAAAATAGCCGATTTAGATGGATTGTTTTTGCTTCTGTCGTTTTCACTTATCTATTGATGTCAAGTCAACGAACAGCTCCTGGTTTAATTACAGATCAGATCATGAATGACTTTAATGTATCCGCATCTACAATTGGATTATTAGCAAGCATTCAATTTTTGGTGTATACGGGTTTGCAAATTCCCATGGGAATATGGGCAGATCGATATGGACCCAATCTTTTTCTCATTATAGGAGCTTTACTTACAGGGTTAGGTACCATTATTTATAGTCTCGGTACTCATGAATCTATTCTATTCATTGGCCGAATCCTTACAGGAACTGGAGATGCAACCATTTGGGTGAATATGGTGTTAATTTTGGGGCAATGGTTTACGGCTAAAGAATTTGTTCGCTTAATTGGTTTGGCTGGAATGACTGGAAGTCTGGGTTTTCTAATGGCTACTGTCCCTTTTTCCCAATGGATTTCCATACTTGGTTGGAGGGGAGCCTTTTTTTCAATAGGGATACTTTTGTGTTTATGTGGAATTCTCCTTTATTTTGTACTAGTTAAAATACCTAAAAGTAAAATGGTAAACGTGGATAAAACCGTACAACACGAAAAATTAGGACATTTATTACAAAGATTGATTTCAAATCGCCAGGCATGGGCTTTATTTTTTTGTCATTTTGGTTTAGTGGGTGCCTATGTTGGATTCATTGGTTCATGGGCTGTGCCCTATGGGATGAATGTGTATGGTTTAACTCGGTCAGGTGCAAGTCAACTCGTTATGATGGGATTGATAGGGGCTCTTTTGGGGGCTCCACTCATGAGTGGACTCTCAAGTAGATTGGAGGCCATTAAAAAACCTTATGTTGTGGTTCATATCGTCATTTCATTGTGTTGGACTACTTTCCTTTTATTGAAAGGAAATCCACCACTCAGTCTGTTATTTGTTCTCTTTTTTATAATTGGATTTTGTTATGGAGCAAGTACCTTAACCTTTGCCGTGGTTCGGAAAACCTTTCCTAGTATCGAATCTGGTGTTATATCAGGATTTGCCAATACAGGTGGATTTTTGAGTGCTGTCCTACTACCAGGTATATTTGGAATGATGTTAGACTATTATCAAACGGATCAAGGTCATTTAGAACTAGGATACTCCTATGGGTTCGTTATTCCAGTTATTTTCTCGATAATAGGACTAATTGGAGTACTTAATATAAAAGAGAAGGGTGTAGCAAGAAATCAGCCAGATGTATAAATGTTATGTTTGTTTAAATATACAAAATAGTAATTATAGTTTGTTAAAGACAATTCCCTAAGATACTATTTTCATAAGGGAATTGTTATTTTTTTATGGAAATAATTAGGGCAATATAAAGATAGATTTACCTGAAGGATCGAGCAGTCGTTAGGAGTAAAAGTATAAGGCGGTGTAAATAATTGGACCGGTTTAGATTAGAACCGGTATCTGCCATGATCATATTTACGATTACTATTTCATCAGTCAATACAATAGTTGCTAAGGAAGTCATTTTGTTTATGCGAGTAACGAAACTTCTCAAGCCCCCAAACATGGAAATGATTCCAGAAATCCTCTATACAAAAGCAGAGATAGCTTTATATGAATCAAAGAAAAAGGGGAAAAATCAATATCATTTTTATGGGGAAAACAACAGGATAATGATAATGAAATAACATAGAAGGTGAGGTAAAGAGTTTTGAAGTTCATATTGAATCTTTTATTTATCATGGCTATTATATACAACCTATATAAATTTATTGAGTTATTACTGAAAATGAAAAGAGGCATTTTTTTTCCGATTACTGAGGAAGAACTAAAAAACGTTCGGAAAGACCCCCAAAGGGCAGTTCAACCCCCAATATACTCCAATCATAAATGGGCCATTATTTTCTATAGTGTGATGCTATTATTTTTAATCGTGATGTTTATTTTAGGAACCACCATTGAGGAGATTACTTGGTCTTACTACTTAATGCTATTTCTCCCGTTAAGTTATTTTCATAATCTTTTTAATATGTTTGCGATCGTAGATGAGGGCATATTATATGGAAGTCGTTTTATTGCTTGGAAAACATTGAAGTCGTTCCATATTCTCCCGATTGACGTTAACCATAAATTTTATGGGCATTCACGAGAAGTGAACAACAACGGGTATGAGTTAGTTTTTAAAAAAAGGTTTTTAACCATTAGCCTCATTGTAACTTCAGGAAGATATGAAGGAGAAGATAATGAAAATATTAAACGATTATATACCGTTAAAAGGTGACGGTGTAGAGGTTAAAACCAGTTTAGTAGACAAAAAAAGCAAGTAGTGTGAATTAGAATTCACGCTACTTGCTTTTAATATTATTCGATTCCTTCTGTCCACTCATCTACACGATCTTGGTTTGCTTCAAGCCATGCAGCAGCGGCATCTTCTGGAGATTCACCTTCTTGAATAGCAAGCATGATTTCTTCCATATCTGCCGATGTCCAGTTGAAGTTATCAAGAATCTGATAAGCTTCAGGCATGTCTTCTTTTAAATCCGTACGTACCATCGTATTAATCGTTTCTGCTTCACCGAATGTTCCTTTTGGATCATCTAAATACTTTAATTCATATTTTTGGAATTTCCAGTGTGGAGTCCAACCAGTTACAACAATCTCTTCTTCATTTTCATAGGCTTGACCTAAAGCCGTTGCCATCGCACCACTTGAGGATGTTTGGACTTCCCAGTCTTTAAGATTTGGATAATCCTCCAAAGATCTCTCAGATGCTGCTACAACACCTGCACCAGGTTCAATTCCAGTAATTGTCTTTCCTGCATGGTCTGCTAAATCCTCAATGGAATTCACATCTTCCATATAAGTTGGTACGACAAGTCCAATTTTTGCACCTTCTAAGTTTGGACCTAGGTCGATCATTTTGTCACCATACTCTTTTAGTTGTGCACCATGTGTTAAAGGTAACCAAGCTGATACCATTGCATCTGCTTCCCCTTTTGCAACTGCTTCCCACATTACAGCATTATCAAGTGGGGTTAATTTTACATCATATCCTAAATCCTCTAACACTTTTCCGATCACATGTGTTGAAGCAACTTCTGAATCCCATTCAACATAGGCTAACTGAATTTCTTGACCGTTACCAACAGAAGTAGCCTCTTCTGTATTACTTTCATCTGATGAGCATCCTGCAACGAACAAGGATAATGACAATCCTGCTACAATGCTTAGACGTTTCCAATTAAACATAAATAGATATCTCCCTTTTTGTGTATTTGTATTTGAACCTTTCGAAATGAAAAGAGAACAAACTTAATCTTTCTTTTTATTGAGGTTTTGCGTTAAGCGGTCAATGATAATAGCTAATATAACAATCCCTAGACCTGCGACAAAACCTGTACCAACTTGGGCACGTTGTAGAGAGGAAAGAACTTCCCTTCCAAGACCTGGAGCACCGATCATCGACGCGATAACAACCATAGAGAGAGCTAACATGACGGTTTGATTAATTCCAGCCATAATGGTTGATTTTGCCATTGGAAGTTCAACTTTAAACAGTTTTTGCACCCCGGTACTTCCGAAAGCATCTGATGCTTCTACCAATTCTTTCGGTACTTGACGAATCCCTAAATTGGTAAAGCGGACCGTTGGAGGTGTAGCAAAAATTAAAGAGGCAAACACACCTGGTACCATCCCAATACCAAAGAAAGCAACGGCTGGAATTAAGTAAACAAAAGCTGGCATGGTTTGCATAAAGTCAAGTACCGGCTTTAAAATGGCGTTGGCTGTTTTGCTTTTTGACATTAAAATCCCAACTGGTACCCCAACGATAATCGAGAGGATACTAGCAAGTAACACCAGTGTGACGGTATTCATCAAATCATCCCAGTGCCCTTGGTTATAAATCAACCAAAGTCCAACAATTGAAAAGGCGGCTAATCCAAACTTTTTCCCAGTTACAAAAAATGCTAATAAGGCCACTAAGATTATAAAAATTACAGGAGGGATTGCCATCAATACGTCTTCGGCAATAAATTCCATGAAATCCCCAAAATATTTATTGATTGGATCGAATATAAAAGAAAACGTATCTGTTAACCAATCGGTTACTTTTTCAGTTGCGTCGGCGATTTTTATTTCTGGTATAAAATCTAATAAACCATTAAGCATCCAGGTTCACCTCACTCTCTCCAGCTAGGGCTCCAATGACTGTACCCCGTACAATGATTCCAGCTAACTTTTCATTTTCAACAACGGCAACTGGTATCGGTGAATCATAAATGATCGATAAAATATCATTTATGGTTGTGTCTTTCTCTACTGTTGGTATATCCGTTTTAATAATGGATTTTAAATCTGTTGCCTTTAAGGCATCATCAGCTGTAACATAACCACATAACTTTCGTTGGTTATCTGTCACAAAAATCGATGAAATTCCTGTCTCACGCATTCTTTCGAGTGCAACCCTTGGTCCATGTTTTTCGAAAATAATGGCTTCTGGTCGTTTCATAATATGTTGAGCTGTTAAGACTTTCGAACGGTCTACGTCCTCTACAAAGCGCTCAACATAAGAATTGGCTGGGTTTACAAGAATTTCTTCAGGAGTCCCGATTTGAACGATGGCTCCATCCTTCATGATTGCAATTCGATCGCCAAGACGTAATGCTTCATCTAAATCATGGGTGATAAAAACGATAGTCTTTTGCATAGTTGATTGTAAATCGAGG
This sequence comes from Niallia sp. Kr1, assembly GCF_050389805.1. NCBI lineage: Bacteria > Bacillati > Bacillota > Bacilli > Caryophanales > Bacillaceae > Niallia > Niallia sp. Kr1. Next base: position 233,255 of record NZ_CP130945.1, read on the forward strand.
AGTTGATCTTGCATATCTTTACGAATCAGCGGGTCCAAGGCGGAAAATGCTTCGTCCATTAAAAGTACCTTTGGGTCATTAGCAAGGGCACGCGCAAGTCCAACACGTTGTTGCATACCACCAGATAGTTGTCCAGGTTTTTGATGAAGATAATGACCTAATCCAACTAATTCTAATGCTTCTGTTGCCCGTTTTTCTCGCTCTGCTTTTGGTACATTTTGAATTTCTAATCCATACTCAGCATTTTGAAGAATGGTACGATGTGGGAATAAGGCGAATTGTTGGAATACCATACTTAACTTTTCTCTTCTTACCTGACGAAGAGAAGCCTTATCAAGTTTTGCTAAATCTTGACCGTCTATTAAAATATTTCCATATGTAGGCTCTATCAATCTGTTAATCAATCGGATTAATGTAGATTTACCACTTCCTGAAAGCCCCATGATGACAAATATTTCTCCAGCTTCCACTGAAAACGAAGCATGGTTTACACCGACGGTACAGCCTGTTTCTTTTAGAATCTCTTCTTTTGATTTTCCTTCTGCTAAAAGTTTAGCTGCTTGTTTCGAATTTTTACCAAATATCTTTGTTAAATCCTTCACTTCTATTATGGGCAAATTCATCACCTCTTCATAAAATTGTTATTAATATATTAATATTGTTATCTATACTTGATAGACACTCACCAAAAAAAACAACTACTTCACAAATATACATGAATCGATATTTTTTTTCAAACTTTACTAACCGTTTATAAATTACGTACAGTTTATTCTGTACAGATAATCATCGGAAATCCTCCGTTTTACGCCAACATGCTCCATGATCCTTTAAGAAAGGTATTCTAATCAAATTTATATGGGCTAGCTTTGATTTTAGAACTAAAATTAATGATGATTGTTTGTTGTAAAGAATTGTTATTCTAGGAAAGAAATGTAAAAAGGGGCAATTTAAACACAGCATAAAGGTATATTTAAGGGAACGTTAATTTTAAATTACTGATTGTAATTGAAAGGCTTGAAAACTCCTGCAGGAGATGCGAAACAGGAAAGACAACGGAGAAGTGAGGTGTCAGGGTGGCTCAGATTAATTGAGCGGAAGCGAAGTGCTAAAACGGAAAACAACTAATGGGTTTAACAGCCAACAAAAAAGGAATCGTTGGCTTAGGATAGAATGACTCCATCCATAAACTTTCGATTCCTAGTTAGGTGCTATTCATTTTTTGGTACAAATTTAAATATTTCTCCTGATTCAATCATCCGAATAAAATTCATCAACCACTCGTAATAGTTTCTCGCATAATGAAGTTTTTCCAAATCAAGATTAATTTTATTGATTAACGATTCATCATCTGTTGTTTGCAATAATTGTTGAAGCTTTTCAATGGCCTCATCTGCTTCCTCGATATTGGTTTCAGTTTGATTTCTCCAACGAATCCCAAATAAGGAAGTAAATGATTTATACCAGTCTTCTTCTGTTAGATATAGGTCTTTTCGCAACCCCTTTTTGTGTATCGACTCTACCATCTTCATATCGGACAATGCACGAACACCTGTGGACATACTCGTTTTACTCATCGATAATGCTTCACGCATATCATCGAGTGTCATGGCATGATCTGAAAAATAAAGAACCCCGTACAGCCTTCCAATTGAGGGGTTTATTCCGTACAGATTCATATTTCTAGCAATGGTCTGTATAAATCTTTCAACAATATCCTCATGTTTTTCCCAATTGATTGAATCTTTCTCTTCAGACAATAGATGTCCCTCCATCTACATTTAATCTGAAAATAGTTTATCATCATTTGTCAAATTATGCGAGCATGTTTGAAACGTATATTTGAAACATTAATTCTCTTTATTTATTTAGGTAGTCCCTAATCTTCTTGAATCAAATTTGATAATAATGAGAAAGGATATAAGCAATCTGTTTGCACTTAGGATTTCCCTTAAGATTTCCAATTAAACCTTTGATTATCGCAAGACTGTACACAGGATTTTGGAGATCCTCTTTGATTAAAATTAATGACTCCTTTTCAATCGATTCTTCTAATTCGTCAATTTTCTTTTTTAATAAAATGAGGAGCTGAGTCATTGTGATATCTTCATGATTTGGTTGTTGCAGTAAAAGACCTATTTCTTCTGTTATAAATGTAGTTTTTGTATGGCTAGCAATTAGATTTGTTTTTTCTACAAGTGATTCACACATTAATTCCAAATTAATCGGTGCATTATAGTATAAAAACAAATCCGAAAAAGCATTTAAAAAGCTTTTTATATAATACATGAAATCATACTTAAATGGATTTACAGTATCCCCATAAATACGATGAATCATGGACAGGATTAGTTCTTCCAGCGTCCTGTTATAAGACTGCAACTTCGTTAGGACTTCTTCATTAATAGAGTGCATTTGTTCTTTAATAAAGATTTTGGCAAAATCCGAATGCTTTTCGAAAAAGTGATAGGAAGTATAATAAAAGTCAAAAAGGGTATCGTTTTCATTCTCTGAACGGTTGACTATGTGGTCAATATCTGAAATATATCGCATCATTACTTGATCGATTAGCGTCTGAACTAACTCATCCTTTGACTTGAAGGATAGATAAAAGGCGCCTTTTGAAATCCCGCAATAATCCGTGATTTGCTGAACGGAAGTGGCCTCGAAACCCTGCTTTGCGAACAGTTCTGATGCCTTTTCTAAGATTAATTGTTTTTTTGTCATCTTGCATTCTCTCCTAATGTCCTTCGTTGACAAATGACCGGCTAGTCATTAGTATAAAAAAGTGAGTCAAAAGAGTCAATAAGGGCAGGTGTAAGAGTGAAAGGTTTAGTCAATTTTGTCTTGAAGAACAAATTAGCCGTTTGGTTGCTTACGATTATTATCACCGTATCGGGGATTTACTCAGGTACAAGGATGAAAATGGAAACCATTCCGGATATTTCGATACCATTCTTAATGGTAATGGACGTTTATCCAGGAGCAACACCAGAAAAAGTAATGGAAGATGTATCGATTCCGATCGAAAAAGCCGTTGAAGGGCTTGAAGATGTGAAGGCAGTCTACTCAAATTCCTACTCAAATATGTCTAATATTCAAGTAGAGTATGAATACGGGACGGATATGGACGAGGCAAAACGTGCCTTGCAGAATGCTTTGGAAGCGATCAATCTCCCTGAAAATGCACAGGAGCCTGTCATTACAGCGCTTAGTATGAATATGATGCCCGTTATGGCATTAAGTGTGAGTAGTGAAACAGAAGACATTGTCGAATTAACATCGACAGTAGAAGAAGTTCTATTACCAAAAATCGAAAAATTAGATGGTGTCGGAAATGCTACGATTACCGGCCAGCATATTGAAGAAGTTGAACTTCAATATAATCAGGAAAAGTTAGAAGAGTTTGGCTTAACAGAGCAAGATGTCAAAGATCTTATTCAAGCAAGTAACTTAGGTGTATCACTAGGTTTATATGAGTTTGAAGAAGGGGAACAAGCGGTTGCTGTTGACGGGAAGTTCATGACCGAAGAGGAATTAAAAGAAATGTTAATTCCGGTCACACCGTCAGAAACAAACCCAGTACCATTTGTAAAATTAAGCGAAATTGCTGACATTCAATTAGTCGGCAAAGTTGAATCAGTTGCCCGAACCAATGGGGAAGATGCGATTGCGATTCAAATTGTAAAAGAACAACAGGCCAACACAGTGGATGTTGTGAACGACGTAAAGGAATTAATTGCTGATGAAGAGAAAAAAATTGAAGGATTAGTCGTTGATCTCTCTCTTGACCAAGGGGAACCCATTGAAGAAGCAGTGTTCTCAATGGTTGAAAAAGCCGTCTTAGGTGGAGTTATCGCGGTATTCATTATTCTTCTTTTCTTGCGTGATTTTAAATCAACGATTATTTCTATTATTTCGATCCCAGTTTCTGTTTTTGCAGCTTTTTTGCTGTTAAATTGGATGGATATTACGCTAAATATCATGACACTCGGTGCGATCACGATCGCAATTGGACGGGTGATTGATGACTCAATCGTTGTCGTTGAAAATATTTATCGAAGACTTCATTTAAAAGAAGAAAAATTATCGGGTCGTGCCTTAATCCGTGAAGCTACGATCGAGATGTTTAAACCGATTCTGTCTTCTACATTAGTTACGGTAGCCGTCTTTGCGCCGTTAATGTTTGTAGGTGGAATGGTTGGCGAATTATTTATGCCATTTGCTCTTGCGATGACATTTGCTTTAGGTGCATCGTTAATCGTTGCGATTACCATTGTACCAGCACTATCACATACATTATTTAAGAAGAAATTATACAGTGAAAAAACTGTAATTAAGCACAAGGAAGCTGGTAAGTTAGCAAACGGGTATAAAAAGGTGTTAAATTGGTCACTCAATCATAAAGTGATTTCTTCACTGATTGCAGTGGTCTTATTAGGTGGAAGTATTGCGTTAACACCATTAATCGGATTCAGCTTCTTAGGTTCTTCGGAAGAGAAGGTCATGTATTTAACATATACACCAGCAACTGGTGAACTTGAGGAAGATACATTAGCGAATGTAACAGCTCTTGAGGAAGATTTATTAAAACGTGATGATATTGAGATTCTTCAATTATCGATTACAGACAGTACGGACCCAATGTCCGCGATGATGGGTGGGGGTTCAAACGGTGCTTTAATGTACCTCATTTTTGATGACGAAATGAAGAACTTCCCGGAAGTACGTGATGAAATTGAAGAATATGTTACGAACATTGGACAATCTGGGGAATGGAAGAGCCAAGACTTTGCCTCTATGGGAGTCGCAACCAATGAAGTAAGCTACACGTTCTACAGCGAAAATTTAAATCGATTAAATGAAGCTGTTAAAATGGTTGAAGACGTTATGGAAGAAAATGAACGTTTAGAAGATATAACGACCACTGCAGAAGATGCTTACGTTGAATATACGTTTAAAGTGGATCAAGACGAATTATTACAATATGGTCTAACAGCTGGGCAAATTGTGATGATGCTAAGCCCAGATCACTCTAAAGATGTTCTAACAACCATTGAAAAAGATGGCGAGTCACTTGATGTCATTGTTAAGAGTGAGCGAGGAGTCGAGGAGCAACCGAAATCAATCGATGAAATGTTAGACAAACCAGTTCCAACTGCAACTGGAACGATGATGCCATTAAGAGAGCTTGTAACGGTTGAAGAAGGGACAACGTTAAATACTCTATCTCGTAGTGCTGGTGAGTACTATGCAACGGTTTCAGGTACTATTTTAGACAAAGATATTTCGAAAGCAACATCAGAAGTGGATGAGGCCATTGAAGATCTTGATCTACCAAAAGGTGTAACAGTTGGGATTGACGGAGTTGCGGCTGATATGCAGGAAACATTTACACAGCTAGGAATTGCCATGATTGCGGCGGTAGCGATTGTCTACTTTATTCTTGTTGTTACATTTGGTGAAGGGCTAGCACCATTTGCTATTCTATTCTCCTTACCATTTGCCGTGATCGGTTCATTAGTAGGGTTATATATTACAGGGGAAACCATTTCGGTACAGGTAATGATGGGACTACTCATGTTAATTGGGATTGTCGTCACAAATGCCATTGTGTTGGTAGATCGAATCATTCATATGGAACGTGACGGAATGACGATGCGTGAAGCGATTTTAGAAGCAGGAATGACTCGTTTACGTCCAATCCTTATGACAGCTATTGCGACAATTGGTGCGTTGCTTCCATTAGCAATCGGTTCAGGTGGGGGTCTTATTTCAAAAGACCTAGGAATTACGGTGATCGGCGGATTAATCAGTTCGACTGCGTTAACCTTAATTATCGTACCAATCGTTTATGAAGTATTATCTAAGCTATTAAAGAAAAACCGTAAAGATATTCAAGAGAACTAATGTAGTGTTTGATGCCTAGCAGGAGGGAGAACCTCTTGTTGGGCTTTTTTAGTAGATATTTAATGTGAAGTTTAACTGATGTAAAATAAAAGAAGAAAAGATAGTTTTGAAGGGAGATTGGGATGGTAAATAATTGGAATCGTCCAAAAATCAAAATTCCTAAAACTACCGGGGAGTGGGTCTGGGACATCATTGGAATTGTGATTTATTTGTGTTCGGTCTTTTTTCTAATTTTTGTTTGGAATACACTTCCAGAAGAAGTTCCGGCACATTATAATGCAGTGGGTGAGGTTGATCGATGGGGCTCTAAAATGGAATTGCTTATTTTACTAGCTGTTGGGCTTTTTACATTTGTCATGATGCAAGTCTTTGAGAGATTTCCAGAAATGCATAATTATCCAAGTCGGATGAATGAATCAAATGCTGAACAGTTCTATTTGCATAGCAGAAAGCTATTAAATCAGCTGAAAAATATTTGCCTGATCATATTTGCTCTCATTTTAGTTGAGTCCATTTCAATTGCATTAGGTTGGTGGGATGGATTTGGAGTTTGGTTCATGCCTATCATTCTCGGTGGGACATTCATCCCAATCATCATTGGGTTGATAAGGCAAAGTAAAATTAAATAAAACTTTTTCAAAAGAGGGCAGGCCCGGTTAAAACGCTTTTCCCTCTTTTTGAAAAAATTGATGAAGATCAATTTATATATATACATCTTGAATTATGATTGGTTTGTAATGTTTATACGGTATTAACCGATTATATGTCAAGAGGAGCGATAGGATGAAAACCATCATCGTTTACGCTAGTATGACAGGAACCACCGAGCTAATGGCTCAAACGATCATGGAGGAGTTAACAAAAGCAGGAGACCGAGTAGTATTACGGGATGTGTTTGACGCTTATGCGGAAGAACTCGAAACATTTGAGAGCGTTCTAATTGGAAGCTATACATGGGGTGATGGCGATTTATCAGATGAAATCCTTGCCTTTCATGAGGAGTTGAGTGAGATCGATTTAACAGGGAAGTTAGGTGCTGTATTTGGTCCTGGAGATTCGACTTATGAGCATTTCGCAAGAGCCGTTGATAGATTAGAAGAAACCTTGGAGAATCAAGGGTGTAATTTGGTTACAAAAGGTTTGAAGGTGGATAGCTTTTATGAGGACGAGGAAGAAATTCAAATGAAATGCAGGTTATTTGCCGAGAAGTTAATTAGTGAAAGAGTAGTTACAATATAAAAAGGATGTTGCTGTCCAAAAAGTGTCTGGCGCTTTTGCTTTCTGGATAGCCTCATCCTTCTTAAATTGTTACCTATTTTACTGATTTAGCTCCTAAATAGCGTGGTTTCCAATATGAATTATTTAAATCGGATATTGTAACACCAGTAGAAGTACCTGCATGTAAGAATTTGTTATTACCAAGATAGATTCCCGCATGTGACGGACCTGCTTTATAAGTTGTAAAGAAGACAATGTCTCCTTTTTGTGGGGAAGACACAGCTTTTGTGGCATCCCAAATCGTTGCAACTGTTCTTGGAATCGTAATGCCTTGTGTGTTGTAGACATATTTTAAGAAACCTGAGCAGTCAAATCCTGCTGGTGTATTGCCACCCCACTTATAAGGAACGCCCATATATTTTTTACCCTCAGCAATTAATGCATCAGCATTGAAAGAAGAGCTAACATTAGGCGCTGGTGCAGGGGAGCTCGTTGTACCAGACGTCAAATGCAATACTTGACCAACATGAATTGTATCATTTGTTAATTGATTATAGGATTTTAATTGAGTAACCGATAGACCATGATTGTTTGCAATTCTCCATAAAGTATCCCCCGACTTCACTGTGTAAGTGTAAGAACTTGTTGATGGAGAGGTACTTGTTGATTGAGTCCCATTAGGAATCGTTAAGACTTGTCCTACATGAATGAGATTAGTAGAGAGGTTATTTGCACTTTTTAAATTTGATACAGATGTATTATGTTTATTTGCAATACTGTATAAAGTATCTCCAGATCTCACAGTATAAGTGTGATCGTGTGAATGCGGTGCAAGTAGGGAGATGGTTTGTCCTACATAAATTGTTGAGGATGATAAGTTGTTATACTGCATTAAATCTTGTGTTGTTAGATTGTGGTTTTGTGAAATTCTCCAGAGGGTTTCACCAGGCTTTACTGTATGTGTTTTTTCGTGGGCATCTGCTTGATTAGTAAAACTGGACATTATTCCAAGTGCTACAACAGCAGAGAAAATTTGTTTTTTCAAATGAAATCACACTCCAAATTATCATAGTTTTTAATTTAATAAATTCGTAATAAATGATTGAACAAGACTATGATAACTGGATAAAAAGGTGAAAAGTACCTACAAAATATGGTTGAGCTGTATGATATTCCCACTTAATCTCAGTCAGACGTACCAAGATTTGGTTGCTTTATTACGAAGATTGACACTTTAAATTACAAATCAAATAAATACGCTTAGTACAGTACATAGATTAAAAAAATGATAAACACGTATAATAAGAGCTTTTATCGAGCAAACCTAAAAATAAGTAAATGTTAAAAAAACTACATTTTTATTACAAAAGTGTAAAAGGAAATTTGAATTAAATAGGGCCTTCCTTGAGAGGTTGGAAAATATTGTAATCAAGCATGGGAAGTATCCGATTAAAATAAGTTCAAAAAGGCACACAAAAAAGGACTGCCTCCTAAGGCAATTAGTCAGGTCATGTGTTGACAGCTGCCTAGAGACGGTCTTTCTATATAGATTAGTAGGATGGTGATGTTTCAGATATAGTTGCTTTTGTTTTTAATAATGCACTCATTTGTGATAACATGACCACTTCTTCTTTTTGATTGGTGACAGTGAACTTGATGGTAACTTCTCCGCGAAATTGATTTGATGTTTGTCTTAAGGCTACCACTTCGATTTCTGCTGTTAACACATCATTGGCTCTAACTGGATTTGTAAACTTTATATAGTCAAAGTTCTTTCCAACAATAAATTCATTACCAAATACACCTGAGCGGATCCACTGTCCCCAAACGGCACTTACTGTTAAAAATCCTGAGCTAATGATGCCGTTAAAAATAGAATGTTCTTTAGCGTATTGAGGATCAACATGAATGGGATGTGGATCATATTGATTCGCAAACGTATGAATTTCCTCGGCTGTTACTAAAAACGGTTCGCAACGGAATACTTTTCCCACTTCAAACTCTTCAAAATACATTTTTTCCCCTCCGAAGTTTCTATATCATAATATTTTAACTTTCATAATATTTAATAAATAAACAGTATAAATGAAATAATTTTAAATGTAAATCATTATACTTAGATATAATAAAAGCTAGAGATAATTTTCCAATTTATGGAGGGTTCCTGGCACCCTATGTTGCTTGACATGAAACCAAAGGGTGTTATAATATATGAAGCGAAACCAAAAGGTGTTATATTTGATAAATAAAGGAGAATGAATGTGGCAGAGAATGTACAAGGATTACCAGATATTAAACAAACGATTGTTTTACATGCATCGATTCAAAAGGTATGGGAGAAAGTATCGTCATCAGACGGGATTTCTGCGTGGTTTATGCAGAATGATTTTGAACCTAAGGTTGGCCATGAATTTCATATCCAATCTCCATTCGGTCCATCACCATGTAGGGTCTTAGAAGTTGAAGAACCTCATCTAATTAAGTTTTCTTGGGATACAGACGGTTGGGTTGTTTCCTTTATTTTAAAAGATTTAGGAGAGGAAAAGACTGAGTTTACACTCATCCATGGTGGGTGGAATACGGAAACCATTAGTAAAGCGAACAGGAAAGCTTCTGAAATCCGTGAAACAATGGACAAGGGCTGGGAACAAATTGTTCATGAACGTCTTAAAAAGGTTGTTGAGGGATAAGTGTCGGCGGTTAAATATGATGTCTTTCAAGCAATTGCTGATCCAACGAGAAGAGAGGTTCTCCGCCTGCTAGCTCAAAAGGAATTGCCGATTTCTAAAATAACCGAGCATTTTTCTATAAGTCGTACTGCGGTTGTTAAACACTTGAATGTCCTATCAGAAGCCAATTTAGTTCATGGTCGTAAAGAGGGAAGGGAGAAAATTTATCAATTACACCCTGAACCCTTACAGGAAGTAAAACAATGGCTTTCTTACTATGAGCAATTTTGGAACAACAAATTATCGATCCTAAAATATCTGGTTGAGAATGATGAAGAGCATGCTGGACTAAAGATTGCTCAAACTGAAGATCATCGAGACCAAGAGTAATGACTAAAAAACACGTCAGGACAGAAGCTAATCCATTTTAGCCTTCTATCCTGACGTGTGTTATTTTTCAAGTTCATTAGAAAGAAATCTTAATAAGATGAATTTCTACTGTATGGATCCGACTTACCCAGACCTAATTTATTTCTTATTTTGGTCGTGCAATTGAAAATATCTCGCCAATTTTAGCATAATTTGTACCTGCCAACCGACTTACCGCACCTAGACCAACTGGATCAATTCGACCGTTTTCATAAATAGAATCTTCAATATGGAATTGCACAATTTTACCTATTATGAGGTCGCACCCAGGAGAATCCACTCCGCCTAGTTCAACAGAATGCTCTAATTGGCATTCAAAGCGTATTTTTGCTTCCTTAATTCCTGGAACGGAAACCTTTGTACTAGGGACTGGTGTTAACTTGGCTAGCTCAATTTCGCTTTGGTCAGGTGGAAGACTCGCTGCTGTTTGATTGATAGCGTCTACATTTAGATTGTCTACAATATGAATGACAAATTCTTTCGATTCTAATATATTGCGAGCTGTGTCTTTTTGTTTCCCAGTTGATCGCTGGATGGAAACGGATACCATTGGCGGGTTAGAGGAAACGATATTAAAATAGCTGAAAGGAGCGCCATTCAACACCCCGTCTTTTGACATGGAGGTTACAAAAGCAATCGGTCTTGGAATGATACTTCCAATCAAGAGTTTATAGTTTTCTCTTTCTGCATTTTGCGCAGGATCAATCGATATCATCATTACCTCTCCTTGTTCTTAAATTTTCTTACCCTTATTGAAAAGGGGCTCAAAATGGAAACAGGCTATCGTTTTTTCTGCGGATCTTGATGTGTTTTGCCTTTAACATGCTAGCTTCTTTAACTGTATTTCTTGAGAAAAGGAATGGCAAGAAAGATGCATTGTATGTTGAGGTTATCTTGATATCGAGATATTTTCTCATAGTGAAAACTTTATGCTTTTACCTTTTGTAAAAGTCTAACTAACGATTCTGCTTCTTCATGATTTAACGAATCAAACATTTTATTAATAAACGTTTGATATTCTGGCATGATGTTATTCATTAATTCTTCACCGCTTGGGGTTAACGTAATAAAAATAGCTCGTCTATCATCCGGACAACCCGTTCGTTTTAAGTAGCCTTTTTTCTCTAATTTATCGATTACATACGTCATGGACCCACTAGAGATTAAAATATTTTTTCCGATTTGATGGATGGTTTGTCGTCCTTTATGATAAAGAGTTTCTAGAACGGAGAACTCTGTGATATTTAAATCATTTTTGCTAATTTCCAACTTAATTTGATCTTGAATCTGTTTAGATGTTTCCATTAAAATTTTAAAGGGCTCACTTTTGCATTGTCTTTCCATGTGAATCACCTCCTGAAAGTCCTTCTTATCTCGATATAAAATATCTTGAATATAGTATAATTATATTCATAAATTATCATTTTGTCAATCACACATCAAGGTATAACGGTACTGGAGTAGCTAATTGACAGTCTTTTTGATGGATATTCAGTTTACAGGGATTTCTATGATATGATGAATCTACTTGGAAATAAAGGATGAAGAGAATGAAACAGAATGAAGCGTTTGTAAGGCTAGAAGAGGTTTCTTTCCAATTTAAAGGACAGACGATTTTTGAAAATGTGAGCCTATCCTTACAAAAAGGAACTTCCTATGCCTTAATTGGTAAATCTGGAGTTGGAAAAAGTACATTATTAAATCTGATATCAGGATCTTTACAACCTAATAGTGGTCGTATCACAATAGAAGGAGAGTCTGTTGCAAAAACGGACCATATTGCCTTTTTATTTCAGGATTTAGGGCTTTTCCCATGGCAAACGGTGTTTGAGTCAATAGCCATGCCGCTGAAACTTAAGAATGTGCGAGATAGGGAAAAGCAAGTACTGAATCTTTTACGAGAAATGGAACTAGATCATTTAAAAGATAAATATCCTCATGAATTAAGCGGGGGTCAAAAGCAGCGAGTTGGCATAGCAAGGACGTTAATTGGAAAACCACAACTCTTGTTAATGGATGAACCAACTTCAGCATTAGATGCCATGACGAAGGAGTATATTCAACGTCTTATCTTAAAACAGCAACAAAAACTTCAGACCACCATGCTGTTTGTGACACATGATATTGAAGAAGCTGTTTTTTTAGGGAAAGTCGTTTTAATTTTAAAAGAGGATGGGAGTTTTCATCGCGTTGAAAATCCTTACTTTTCTCAGGTCAATGCCAAGGAGCAGCTAGGGTTTTATGAGGCTTGTATCAATATTCGAAAATTAATGAATGTGGAGATTGGGAAATGAAGATTTATAAAAAAATAGTCAACAGTCAAATTGTTATCGGCTTTCTTAGCTTTGTTCTATTTTGGGAAATCCTTCATCGTGCTATTCCCACTCATACGATCCCATCTCCACTGGAAACCTTTATCTATTTAGAAACGGTTGCGGGGGAGCTCGCCCTACATTCATTAGGGAGTTTATTGCGTGTCGTAACCGCTATTAGTATCTCGTTAATCATCGGGATCCCTTTAGGTATTTTACTTGGAGTGAACAAAACATTTAATCGTATGTTTTCACCATTTTTATACTATATGTACCCGATTCCAAAGGTTGCGTTCTTACCTGTGTTCATGCTGCTATTCGGGCTTGGAAATGTATCCAAGATTTTGTTAATCATTTTTATCATTGTATTTCAAATGATCCTCTCCGTTCGGGATGGAGTCATGCAAATCCCTTCCACTTATTTTAAAGTCATGGATAGTTTTTCAGCATCGTATAAGCAGCAATACCGGTATTTAATCATTCCAGCGATACTGCCACAAGTGTTCTCTGGCTTAAGAATTAGTATTGGCATTTCACTGGCTACGCTCTTTTTTGCTGAAAACTACGCGACTACCTATGGAGTGGGATATTTCATCTTAAGCGCTTGGTCAAAAATGAATTATCCTGAAATGTTCTCAGGAATTGTCGTGTTGGGTTTTATTGGACTGTTATTCTTTAAGTTATTGGATTGGTTGGAGGCGCATTTTACACCGTGGAATCAGAAATAAAAATGAGGTTGCTCTATTGGGGCAACCTCATTTTTGTTTTTATTTTTCAATAAAAGAGAAATCTGTTAAATCCTCATATGAATATGTGTTTTTAATTTGACCTTTTTCCTTTGTCCAAGTAATGATGCTGTCAAATTGTTCTTGGTCAATCGCGTTAGCATGCTCAAGGTCATAAGGTAAGTTTGTTAAATAGGTGCTCATCGCTTCAGGGAATTGATAATCAGCCAAAATATCGCTGTATTCAGAAGCATCTGTTTCGTTCATGTAATCAACGGCTTTATTATAAGCACGATAGAAGGCTTTAATATCTTCTGGTTTTTCCTTAAGGAATTCTTCCGTAAATGAGATTGTACCACCCTTAATCCCCGCTTCTTTTGAACTTCCTAAAAGATGGGCACCTTGTTGAACTAACAGACCTGCTTGTGGCTCTGTAAAGATCACACCATCTATTTGGTCTTGAAGAAGGGCTTCAGCTCTTCCCGAGAAAGAGGCGATTTCCTTAATTTCGTATGAGAAATTCTCTTCTTTAGCAAACTCATCCATAATGTATTCCAAAATGAAGTTAGGCACAAGGGACACTTGTTTACCATCTAACTGCTTCATTTCTGTAATCCCTGAATTAGGAGAAGAAAGAATTTTAAAATCCTCGCTAATATCGGATGTGATGACCATATTAATACCATTTTCTTTAAATGAAGCATTCGTCATGACGTCACCAATTGTAGCATCTAATTGACCAGCTTGTACGGCAACATTTCGATCCATAGGATTTGAAAAGGGTTTAATCGATACGTTGACACCTTCTTCTTCAAAAAATCCTTTTTCCTTTGCTAAAATAATCGGAATTCCAGATTCTGCAGCAAGAATTCCAACTGAAAATTCCTCACCAGAAGGTTTTGCAGCTGTATTTTTTGATTCATTTTCAGTTTCAGTTGTATCTTTTGTATTTTCAGTGGTGTTTCCATTTCCGCATGAAGCTAGTAATAACATAGCTACAAGCATCATAAATGTAATAAGTCTGTTTTTCATGTTCGTTCTCCTTGTTATCCTACCAAATTTTTAAAAGCATCTAATTCCATTAAATAGGGAACCACATTTCTTTTTAAGCGAAGGGTTTCTGTTTCTATTGTGTTTGGTCCTGTTTGGGTTGTGAAAGCCAACTTGAATCCTTTATCGTTTAAAAGGTTGACATTTCTTTCATTAAATAAACCGAATGGATAAGCAAAAACATCTTTCACCTGGACATATTCATTACACTTGTCCAAATCCTTAGCAAACTCTTCATCACTTGTGGACATGATGATACTTGTTTTTAGATCTGTTCGCTGATGGAAAGAATCGGTGTGGTTTGCATATTCGAATATATCAGCCATTTCTGCTAAATCATCTTTCGTTAAACAAACCGAGTGGTCAGGATTGAATTCCTTCTTTTCATCGTGTAGCCAGCTTGACACGACGAATGACACAGCATGAAATCCATATTCTTTTAGAACGGGATAGGCATATTTTTTCATGGATTGATAACAGTCATCAAAAGTGATGAGAATTGATTTTTTCGGTATATCTTTTCCCTCATAATAGAAACCTTTCACTTCCTCCAAGGTTAAGGTATGAAATTGATGTTGATGCAGGTATTTCATTTGTTCCTCAAATTGTTCGAGGGTGACAAAAAGAGGTGATGGGAGAATATCATCATAATCCTGTTTCACATCAATGGATGACTTATTTTCTGGGTTAAACTCGGTTTTTTTTCGGATTTCATGGTACACTAATGTAGGAAAATTCATAGTTTCCTCCTTTGGGAAAAAGTAACTTTAATTGATTTATTATATGAATTTAAATTTTTACAAGTCAATGAACTTTTTATGAACTATTTTTTGGGATACGATAATAATATTGGGTCGATAAACGTTATTTAGTTATAATATGACAAAAAGGGATCTATCCTATAAAATAATAGTATTCCTTATTTTAAAAATGTACTGTGAAAGATAGGATTTAGGGGGAATTAAGGTGAGTGAAGCGAATTTTATAAATAAAGAAGCTAGACGAGTGTTGAAAGAAACGAGTAGAACTTTCTATATTCCAATTACCTATCTGGCTCAAGGATTACAAGAAGCAGTAGCTTCGGCTTATTTATGTATGAGAGCAATAGATGAAATAGAGGATCACCCCGAGCTCCCAGCAAATGAAAAAAGCCATTTATTACTCTCCATCCACCAAATCCTGAAAAAAACCACTTATAAAGAAGACTTAACAAGTCTATTTCAGCCATATCAATCGGTTCTTCCTGATGTAACATTAAAACTAGGGGATTGGATTGGAGTTTGTCCATCTGGAATTGTTGAAAGAATGTTGGATGCTACTGCAACCATGGCAAGCGGGATGGCTAAATGGGTTGAAAAAGACTGGGTGATCAAATCAGAAGGTGATTTAGATGAGTACACTTATTATGTAGCTGGTTTAGTGGGTGTAATGCTCAATGATATATGGAAATGGTATGATAATACTGAAACAGATGAAGATTTAGCGATTGCATTTGGTCGGGGGTTACAGGCGGTCAACATCCTCCGTAATTACAAAGAAGATGAAACGAGGGGCGTTAACTTCTTCCCTGATGGCTGGGGATTAGAAGAAATGTTTGCCTATGCACGTAAAAACCTTGAAATGGCAGACCTTTATATGACCTCCTTGAAAACCGATAGCATCATTAAGTTCTGCAAAATTCCATTAGTGCTGGCTCACGGAACCCTTAAAGCCTTAATGGAAGGCAAAGAGAAAATGAGTAGAATTGAAGTGTTAAAAGCGGTCGGACAAGTAGTAAAGTAGAGCATAAAAAAGGGTGACAGATACCTTCCAGTTTCTGGAGGGTATCTGTCTTTCCCTTTAATTATTAATTTTTTGTGATATTTTGTAGAATTTTGTTGAAAATTGTATTTTATCATATATGATGTTATTATAAATGTGTGAAAAGTGATATATTTTGGAAGATTGGAAGATGAGAGTTAATTATGTAATTAAAAGATGTCGAAGTTCGACTTAAATATAGGAGGAAACATGGAACTATTAACAAGAGTTAGAAAAATTAATGCAATGCTGCAAAGTGCTAAGGGCAGTAATGTAAACTTTACTGAAATGGCTGAACTACTACGTGAAGTTATTAACACAAATGTTTTTATTATTAGCACAGATGGTAAAGTTCATGGTCATGCAATGAACCAGCAAGTGATCAGTGATCGAATTAATCAGGTATTAGAAACAGGTCAAGCTACAGATTCTTACAGAGAAATCCTATTACAAATTAATGAAACGTTGGCCAATGTAGATGTTGATAGTGAGTATAGCGCCTTTCCTGAAAACAAAGATATATTTAAATCCGGCTTAACTACTCTAGTACCCATCATCGGCGGTGGGGAAAGATTAGGAACTTTAATTTTATCCCGGGTAGATCAAGCCTTTGATAATGACGATTTATTATTGGCAGAATATAGTGCAACAGTGGTTGCAATCGAAATTATGCGTGAACGCTCTGAAGTCGCTGAGAAAGAAGCTCGTAATAAGGCGGTTGTTCAAATGGCAATTAGTTCTTTATCATACAGTGAATTAGAAGCTGTTGAACATATTTTTGAAGAATTAAATGGAATCGAAGGATTACTCGTTGCTTCAAAAATTGCTGATCGAGTAGGAATTACTCGCTCAGTTATTGTTAATGCATTAAGAAAATTAGAAAGCGCAAGTGTAATTGAATCTCGTTCCCTAGGAATGAAAGGGACGTATATCAAAATTTTAAACAGTAACTTTCTTGCTGAGCTTGAAAAAGTAAAATAATAAAGAAAAAAGGCTAATTCTATGCTTGTTAGAATTAGCCTTTTCGATTACCTAAACAACAAGAACGTTCATTTCTTTCATAAAATTAAAGGTTGGCTATACCGTTTCCTTGGAAGGCTGATCTTTTTCCAATAAAACAAGTAATGCTGGTAAGAGAATACCTCTTATTAAGAACGTATCTAATAAAATTCCTACAGCTACGATAAACCCGAACACAAAAAGTAATTGAATTGGTTGTGTCATTAAGACAGCAAAAGTTGCAGCTAGAATAATTCCTGCAGACGAGATTACGCCTCCTGTGTTAGCAACGGCAATTTCAACGGCTTCCCGAACAGAATGTTTCTTTCGCTCCTCTTGGTATCGTGAAATTAAAATAATATTATAGTCGATCCCTAGTGCGACAAGGAAAACAAAGGAGTAGAGAGGAACACGGTTGCTAATCGTGCTAATATCAAAGAATAGACTACTAAAGAACATCCCTAATCCTAGTGCAGCAAGGAAAGAAATTAAAATCGTCCCCATCATGTAAATCGGCATTTTAAACGACTTTGCTAAAACGATCAATAGCACAAAAATTAATATCGTTTCAAGTAAAACAATAACAATGAGATCTCGGTTATTTACAGAGCGATCGTCAACTTTTGTTGCCGTTTCACCGGAAAAATGGAGTTGCCCCTTTAGATTGCTATCCGCTAAAATTGTTGAAGAAGTATCCCTCATTTTTTCTAAGGCATCCAACGTCTCAACTGCATAAGGACTTTCATCAAACGTCAAGTTTAGATTAAGTACCTTTTGATCCTCAGTTATTCCATTCACTCGAACATTATAAACGAGCGGTTGCTCGGATAATTCATTGATCAAGGCTTCCTGATCTTGTGCTGTTAGAGCCTTCTCGCTTTCCAATAAAACGGTCGTTGGCGCTAAATCACCTTTATGAAATTTTTCTTCTAGAATTTCATAACCTTGTCTCGATTCCATATCCTCAGGGAAGGATTTCATCGTATCGAACTCATAGGTTAGGTTGGCTATATTACTTGCACAGACAAGAAGGAAGATTCCCATTACACTTGCTGTTAAACCTGGTTTTTTTACAACAAGTCGACCGATTTTACTCCAGATGGAATGACTCTTGACTGTCTCATCTCCAACATGAGGAATTTTAGGCCAAAATGACTTTCTGCCGAACAAGGTAAAAAGTGCTGGAATGAGTGTAATTGATGCTATCATAATAATGACCATGGTTGTTCCAAAGGTTGGTGCAAAGTTTCGATAATCACCAAATTGGGCAAAGAATAAAACTAACATTGCTGCTAGCACGGTTCCGCCTGCAAAGAATACTGGCATGCCCGTCTCACGCATGGCCATTTTCATCGCAACATATTTACTTTCATGCTGTTTCAGCTCTTCTCGAAACCGTGCGAACACAAATAAGGAGTAATCGACAACGGCCGCAAACAATAGAATCGTCATAATCGAGAACGTTTGATTACTAATCACTAACCCTGCTTTTCCCATCAAACCCAGCGTTTGATTCATCACCATATAAATAAACCCAACGGCTAGTAGCGGAATTAACGCTAATAATGGCGAACGATAAATCAGAATTAATAAAATAAGTACAATTCCAACAGTTGATAGCAATAGAACAATATCCGCTCTGGAAAAAAGATTTAACGAATCGACGGCAATTCCAGCGGGTCCCGTTATATTTAAGTTTAGTTCACTAAAGTCCTCAGCCACTGCGTGAATTTGTTCCACCCGATCTCTTAATTCCTTCGATTCTAAACGAGAGTCAAAGGATAACGGAATCACTGCAGTTGTTTGATCCTCTGAAAAGAATCCCATTGCTGCTTGTGGGGGAAGGCTAGTTAATGGAACTACTTGCTCTAATCCGTCAATGTCTTCAGCCTCTAATTTTTGAAAAAAGGAGACTAACTCTTCAAATGTCAACTTATCATCATGATTGGCTTGAAAGACAAAGATACCAGGAATTCCATCTTGTTCTGAAAAGTAATGATCAACCTTTTCGTTTGCAATCACTGACTTTGCATCATCTGGTAATGATTGAATGCTCGAAACTTCATAGTCCTTGGCGCTAGGTGCAAAAAAGACTAATAAGAAAGTGACTGCTAACCAAATAGATAAGGTGATCCACATTCCTTTTTTGGTAGTTATACGGTCGGTAATCCATTGAATGAATGTCCTCATACATTCTCTCCTTTTATTATCTATTAATTTAAAGTGACAGATGTGTCACATTGAAAAAATAAAAAATGACACTACTGTCACCTAATTATCTTTTAAAGTAACAATAGTGTCAATTAATTCTTTGTAAACATTCCGTCAGAAAGAATTTCCTTAATCGATTGGATCCATTCCGTTTGTGGGACCCCAAAATGATTAGGTATAGAAACCGTTTGAAAAATAAACCCTAGAATTAAACCATCAGCTAAGTGGGGTTTTAATTTTTCTTCCTTTCTTCCTAAAAAAATAAAATTTTGTAAACGGTGATACATATCCAAGTGCATTTCATCTAATTTTTTCTTGTTAGCTCGAACCTTTTCGTTAACTTGGATTGGAATTTGATGACTCATCCCTATTAATTGATGTATATCCGTTTTTTGTAAGATTAAATTTAGAAGGAAGTCAAATTGAGCATTGAAGGAATCAAATTGGTCAATGTCTTTAAGACTAATAAGAAATTGACTCATTTCATCCAGCATAAAGTCCGTAATGAGCTCTTCTTTGTTTTCGTAGTATTTATACAATGTTCCCCTTGATACCTGTAAACGATTAGCAAGCAAACTAAAAGTAAACCCCTCATAATGATGGTGAAGGAGAAGTTCTTTCGTATGTTGAAATAATTCCTGTTTCGAAAATTTGCGCTCACGTGCCATGTTTTCACCTCATTTTCATTCATTATAACATTTTAGATGTAATAATGTTTCATCCTTAAGGGAGATTTCGTTCCATGAATAAAGTAAAAGGTACGATATTCTGATTTTTGTTTTGACTTATCTGTAATTTAATATGATAAGATAAAATTTAGCTCTATACAATGAGGTGAACCATATATGACGTTTGAGATATTCACATCTGAATATTTAACAGAAACGGCGATTGCCATTGGAATCTTTCTTGTATTTCTACTGTTAAGGAAGATCTTCGCAAAATATGTCTTTGATTTGTTGCTAAGGGTTAGTAAGAAGGCAAAAACAACTTTATTGACGGCTATTTTTACGGCATTTGAAAAACCGGTTCAATGGGTTTTTATTGTAATTGGACTATACGCTGCTGTCCGTTATTCTTCTCTACTGAATCATGCGGACCCATTGTTTTTGAATATGATACGTTCTGGAATTGTGATTTTTATTAGCTGGGGATTGTACAATCTAACTTCTTCTACTTCTCGTATTTTTGATATCGTTACTAATCGATATGATCTTGAGATTGATAAAATCTTAATTCCCTTTATGTCAAGAATTTTAAGAGTCATTATTGTTTTAATTGCCATTAGTGTCATTGCTCAAGAGTTTGGTTACAATGTGACAAGTTTTGTTGCAGGGCTAGGGATTGGGGGTCTCGCGATTTCACTCGCTGCTAAAGATGCTCTGGCCAATTTATTTGGAGGCTTTGTTATTATTACAGAGAAACCATTTACAATTGGTGATTGGATTAAAACTCCTGCAGTAGAAGGAACCGTTGAAGAAATTACTTTTCGTAGCACACGAATTCGCACCTTTGCCGATGCGATAGTCACAGTGCCGAATGCTACTCTATCAAATGATTCGATCATTAACTGGAGCAAAATGGGAAAAAGGCAGATCCAGTTTCAATTAAATGTACTATACAACACTTCTAAAGAACAACTTGAACATGTCGTTAGTAAAATTAAGGACCTACTTGTTAACCATCCCGGTGTTCATAAAGAAACAATTTTGGTTTCTTTTGATCAATATCAAGAAAACGGTTATGGTATTTTTATTTATTTCTTTACAGAAACAACGGTTTGGGCTGAGTTTTTAAAAGTGAAGGAAGACGTTAATTTTAATATCATGGAGATACTTGAACAAGAAGGCGTTAAATTGGCGATTCCAAGTAGGAATTTGTCGTTAGAACAAGATGTGGAACAGCAATTTAAAAAGGGAACCTTACATGGTTCATAACAAACAACCTCTTTCAATTATTGGAAGAGGTTTTAATTTTGTGTAAAATGGATTGATTTTTCCTTTAAATATGGATATTTTAAAAAGTCCATAATCCTGATATATTCTTTTTAATACGTTAAAGAATTAAAAGGGGGATTTACAAATGTTACAAACTGGAACAGATCGAGTAAAACGAGGAATGGCGGAAATGCAAAAAGGCGGCGTCATTATGGACGTCATAAATGCTGAGCAAGCAAAAATTGCAGAGGAGTCCGGCGCAGTTGCCGTTATGGCATTAGAACGTGTACCTTCTGATATTCGTAAGGCAGGCGGAGTAGCAAGAATGGCAGATATTTCAATTGTAGAAGAAGTAATGAATGCCGTTAGTATACCTGTTATGGCAAAAGCAAGAATAGGTCATATCGTTGAAGCTAGAGTCCTTGAAGCGATGGGTGTCGATTATATCGATGAATCTGAAGTTCTAACTCCAGCAGATGAAGAATTCCATTTAAATAAAAAGGAATTCACCGTTCCATTTGTTTGTGGATGTCGTGATCTTGGTGAGGCTGCTCGTCGGATCGGTGAAGGAACCTCGATGCTACGTACAAAAGGAGAGCCAGGGACAGGGAATATTGTTGAGGCGGTTAGACATATCCGTAAAGTCAATGCTCAAGTGCGTAAATTGGTACATATGAGCGAAGATGAAATTATGACTGAAGCAAAATTACTTGGAGCTCCATACGAAGTTCTTTTACAAATTAAAGAGCATGGAAAATTACCTGTTGTAAACTTTGCTGCTGGTGGAGTCGCTACACCTGCAGATGCAGCGCTGATGATGCAATTAGGTGCAGATGGTGTTTTTGTTGGGTCTGGTATTTTTAAATCAGATAACCCAGCTAAATTTGCGAAAGCAATTGTTGAAGCAACGACTCATTATCAAGATTATAAACTCATTGCAGAACTTTCAAAAGGCTTAGGTACACCGATGAAAGGTCTTGAAATTGCTTCCATTGCTCCTGAAAATCGCATGCAGGACCGCGGCTGGTAAGAGGTCTTGAATATGGTGACAGTTGGAGTATTGGGATTGCAAGGAGCGGTTAGTGAGCATGTACGCTCCATTGAAGCCTGCGGCGCAAAAGCCGTAGTTGTGAAAAAAGTGGAGCAGTTGGAGGACATCGATGGCTTAATTTTACCCGGCGGAGAGAGCACAACCATGCGTAGGCTTATTGATCGATATGGGTTTATGGAGCCATTGAAGTCATTTGCTGCAAGTGGTAAGCCGCTGTTCGGTACATGTGCAGGCTTAATCTTGTTAGCAAAGGAAGTCGTTGGTTATGAAAATCCACATCTTGGATTAATGGATGTAACCGTAGAACGTAATTCTTTTGGCAGACAAGTAGATAGTTTTGAAGCGGATTTGACCATCAAAGGGCTGGATAAGCCATTTGTAGGGGTATTCATCCGAGCTCCCCATGTTGTAAAAGTAGGAGAGGGTGTAGAGGTTCTAGCTGAGCATGACGGCAGAATTGTTGCAGCTCGAGAAGGACAATTTCTAGGATGCTCATTCCACCCAGAATTAACCGATGACCACCGATTCACGGAATTGTTTATTAACATGGTAAACATAGCCGTTGCCGTGTAAAATAGCAGTTTCCTACAGATACCCACCATACTAGAATGGTGGGTATTTTTTTAGTAAACAAACGTTTGATTGGAAAATTAAGGGAGGTGCCAGGCACCATCCAGTATTTGGTAATAAGGGATTTTGCTAGCAATATTGAGTTTAAACAAATGTTTGTTTAATAACATTTTAGTAGTTTGGAATTTACACGATTAGTAGGGACTTTAGGTTCGAAAAAAGTAAAAGTGTTGTTTGAAAGTGTCTCAAGGACAAAAGTGAGAAAAAAATGAAAGAAAAGTCCATGAGAGAGCGTCTCAAGGACAAAATTTAGAAAAAACGATAAAAAAAGTCCAAGAGAACAAGTCTCAAGGACAAAATAATATAAAAGCGTCCTTTAGAATGCTCTAAAGGACGAAATAATAAAAGCCGAGTAAACATTGTTCATAAAATAGATAACGGTACAGTTGGAGCCTTGCTATCCCAGCACTTTAGCCAAGCGCTGTATCCCCTGAATAATCTGTTTTGATTCTAGATGTGCAAATCCGAGTAATAAACCTTTTCGGTTGCTCTTTAAACAATAAGGGCTGAGCGGGAAAACACCAATGCCCGCTTTTAATGCCGTTTGAACAGCCCCATACTCATCAAAATCATGATTAGCCTCCAAAAGGACATGAAGACCGGAATCAGTTCCTTGAATATGAAAACTTTTCGATAATCCCGATGTGTTTAATGTCTGAATCATATCACGATGGCGCTTATGATAAATAGAACGCATCCGTCGAACGTGTTTTAATAGATCGCCTGTTTCGAAGAATTGCCCAAGAGTATGTTGCTCCATAATAGGTAAGTGACGGCATACAAACTCTTGTACTTTTGCCATTCTCTCAATGGCCTCCTCTGGACCAATTACGGCTGCTAAACGGATACCAGGAGCAAGGAGCTTGGTAAAACTCAACAAATATAAAATGTTCGTAGGCATTTGTGAGTACAAACTTGGCAATGGGGCACCACGGTAACGGAATTCCCCATCATAGTCATCCTCAATAATCCAAGTTTGATTTTGGCGAGCAAATTGAATTAATTCCTGTCTTCGGTTTGCTGTCATCAATACACCGCTCGGAAATTGATGGGACGGCGTAGTAAAGATCATTTTGGTATGAGGAGAGATTTGATCAACACAGATCCCTTGGTTGTCGACTGGAACAGGATCAATTTCCATTTTGCGATAACGCATGGAAGACCAAGCAACTGGAAAACCAGGATCCTCAACCGAAACTAAATCGCCTTCTTGAAGCAGTGCCTGTGCAATAATATCCATCGTTTGTCTAGCACCAAGTGTTAATAGAATTTGATCGGGGTTGACATGTATGCCTCTTTCAATCGCAAGATAACGGGAAATTTGTTCCCTAACCGAATAGAGACCATACGATGAACTATATCCCCAGTCAAATAAATTCTCCTTTTTTAGGACAGTATTAGTGGCATGACGCCAAGACTTCTGAAACGTAGCATCAATATATGGAACATGGAGTCGAAAATCGATTTCTGCTTTTTCTTCTGTTTTCACATCTGGCCAGTGCTCCACTCGCTCTGATTTCTCCTCTAATAACGGGTTGTCTGGAATAATAGGAGGAGCCTCTTCGGTATTAGTCTGTGATAGGTCGGCCTTAATATCGCAAACTCTTGTTCCACCGCGCCGAGAGGTAATGACATATCCCCGTGACTGCAATTCCTCATAAGCAATCTGCACACTAGATCTAGAAATGGATAATTCACGAGCTAGCTGTCTTGTTGGTACTAAAGGATCTCCTGGTGAGAGTTGTCCGTTTGTAATATATTCAATCACTTGATCTACAATTTGTAACCAAAGTGGTCGCTTATCTTTTTTGTCAATCTCGATGTACATAGTGTTAATCTCCCTATTAAAATATGGATTGTTATTTTAATAGTAATACAGGGTTTAGTTTTGGTCCATAAAAATATTAATTTCAATTAATCCTGTTTTCTATGGTTTTAGCTATAAATGGTTGATATTCGGGTGTCTTTTCCAGAAAACGGTGGTGAATTAAAAGAAAACCGGAGTTCAGACAAGAACAAGTTAAGATGGACGATTAAGTCCGTAGAAGTCAATCTTTAGACAAGAACTAGCTAAAAATTAGAAAACAAGTCCAAAGAAGCAACTCATAATTAACCATTCCCGTCCATATATTGTTACGAAGAATTCACAGGGGGGATGGATATGCAATTTTATTATGGTGGTCAGATGCCGTTAAGGATTTTAGATGAGGCGGAGTTTTGGAAGCATCAGGAAGAGGAACATACGGTAGTGATAAGAGAATTGGTATCCAATTTGGAAGCGGAATTTGTAACCGCCTTACATGAATGGGAAAAAGCATTATCTGAAACACATAAACAAGTGATTCGCTTTATTGAATCTGTGGTTCGATCCAATTACCAAATTTCCAATGCCTTATCTCAACAAGTGTTACAATTAGTCTCTTTCTGCTTGCAACAAAGCTTACAGTTCATCCAATTGTGCCAACAAATCAAAACAGAAAGTGCAGCAGTAAGTGCTAATCCAACCGCTAAAGTCGTTATAGACCACATCATCCGGGAGTCAGAATACTTTGTCGGCATTGCCCAAGCCCTTTTATATCATCAATGAAAAAGGAATGAGTCAAGGGGCCCCTTGACTCATTCCTCCTGATAATATCGTAAATAATCAAAGTTTGAGGTTGGCACCGATTTAATTATGTCACCATCTTCATCTCGATACACCTCATATTCACGATATTCTTCAATGACATATTCACCATCAATCATTCTTTCCTCTAAGATCATTTCCAATGTATAATCCGCAAAAGCCTCTTTCGCTTCAGACGAACTCGTTACCTCAGCATTTTCCTCATCTTGATTATTGGAATCAGAAAAGTTTACAGTTTCCGTTTGTTCCTCCAATGCGTCAAGTTCTGCAAGAATGACTTCATTTGGAATACTTGTTACCTCAACGTGCTCTTTGTTAATCAAAGAATAAGGGGAATCTAAATAAATCATTGTCAGGACTACAGCCATAAATCCTATAAGAGGAAGTGATTTTTTCACGATCTATTTCTCCTTTAAATAAACATTTCTTCTAAAATTTATGCCTGTCCCTCTTGGGATAGAACCAAGCCCTGAAAAGAGTTCACAAATTGGATGCAATTTCCTGCTAACTAGAGTGATTAATATCACAAACATGTTTTGATAAAAACACTATACTTCAAGTGTGATAATCATTCTCAACAAGAGGGTGAGTCATTCTGAAACTTACTCTCACTAATAAGAGGTGAGTTACGATGGATAAAGTCGTTGATTTTGACAAAACTGTTTACGAATTATGTACAGAAGATTCTTTTATTATAGAAATTATGACCGAACTTGGATTTGAAAAAATTACAAAGCAAGGAATGCTACAAACGGCAGGAAGGATCATGACGATTTCAAAGGGTGCTCGTATGCGAAACATTGAACTTACTGAAATCATTGAAACTTTCGAAAAACACGGATATACCGTGAAACAATAGAAAGAGGGGGAGAAATATATGAGCGAATTAATAAATAACCGTGAAAACTTTACTGAAACTAAAAGTGAACGCCAACAAATGTTAAAAGAGATTATTAAGGAATTGCACGCTGGCAAAGATGTTGATGAAGTAAAAGCTAAATTCGAAGAAGCGGTTGGCGACGTTACCGTTGCAGAAATCTCGCAAATGGAACATGACTTGATGATAGAGGAAGGAATTCCGGTAGAAGAAGTCCAACGTTTATGTTCAGTTCATACCGCGATTTTCAAAGGCTCTATCGAAGAAATTCATCGTTCGGAAAAGCCAGAAGATCAACCGGGACACCCTATTCATACGTGGAAAATGGAGAATAAAGAAATTGATATGCTTGTCAATTTCAAAATGGACCTTCACCTAGACCACTTTTTAAAAGATGATTCTGATGAAAATAGATTTAAGCTTATTGAAGATTTAAACTTGCTAATGGATGTTGATAAACATTACTCAAGAAAGGAAAATTTACTTTTCCCATATCTTGAAAAGTACGGAATTGATGGTCCAACAAAGGTGATGTGGGGGGTAGACGATGCCATCCGTCTAGCCATTAAAGAAGCAAAGGCATTTTTAGTAGAGTACGGTGGGAATAAAAGTGATATTAGAAGTTCTGTAAAGTTTGTCATTAAAGAAGTAACAGAAATGATTTTTAAGGAAGAAAACATTCTTTTCCCAATGGCACTTGATACATTAACAGAAGATGAATGGGTGAAAATTGCAGCAGAAAGTGAAGAGATTGGCTACTGCTTAACAGCCCCAACCGAAAAATGGAAGCCTGAACGTCATCCGTTGGAGATTGAAGAAGAAAAAGAAGAGATTAAACCAGAAGATGGATTTATTCGCTTTGAAACGGGGATCTTATCACTGAAACAATTGGAAACGATCATGAATCACTTGCCGGTTGACCTTACGTTTATTGATGAAAATGATGTTGTACGTTATTTCTCTCATGGACCAGAAAGAATCTTTGCTCGTACAAAAGCAGTCATTGGTCGTACGGTTCAAAACTGCCATCCACCTCAAAGTGTACACGTTGTTGAAAAACTATTAAAAGATTTTAAAGCAGGTGTAAAGGATGTTGAGGATTTCTGGATTCCTGTAAAAGATATGTTCGTTTACATTCGTTACTTTGCAATAAGAGATGAAAAAGGAAATTACATGGGTACCCTAGAATTTACTCAAAATGTAAAGGGAATCCTTGAATTAGAAGGTCAAAAACGAATTCTATCAGAATAAAATAGATAAAAAACCTCTGGAAACAGAGGTTTTTTTGTTATGATAAATAGATAAAGATAAACTGTCTTAGCCCTAACAAAGGTACTGTCACATAATCGTATTAGGCTAATTAGTTATTTCTTAATAGTATAAATATTTATAAAATATTGATTTTAGTTTTAATTGTTACCTACTTATTAAAAAAAAATTAATAGTGAAATAAACATTTTTACCTTCCGTTAAAAAACTGTTGTACTTACATTTTTATGCTGTTACAATAAATATGGTATATGATGAATATTCAAAATTTTAAACAATGTTTAATGAAATTAATATGGATGGAACGGAGGAATTACTTTGTCAAGGTTACCCAAAGTAAATGAATTAGGATTTTTTGAAATTCGTCTTGAATCAATCGGTGGCTTAGGTGCAAACTTAGCCGGTAAGTTATTATCTGAAGCAGGCGTAGTGGGAAATGGTTTTAATGGACTTAGCTTTTCATCTTATGGGTCTGAGAAGAAGGGGTCACCAGTAAAAGGTCATATCCGTTTCTGTGAACCATACACTAATATTCGTGACACAACACCTGTTGAACGTCCACATGTAGTTGCAGTTTTCCATGATGCTCTTTATAAAACACTAGATATTACAAGTGGTATGTATCCAGACAGTACGATTCTAGTAAACTCGAAAAAGTCTCCTGATGAGTTAAAAGAGTTAATGAACATAGACGGTGGAGTTGTAGCTGTTATTGATGCTACAGCAATTGCTTTAGAGGAAAAAACAAAAGTAAATACGGCAATGCTTGGTGCACTATATCGCATTCTTGATTTCTTAGATGCAGACTCTATGAGAGATACAATTCGTCGTACTTTCGAAAAGAAATATCCTCACTTAGTAGAATCTAATATTCGCACATTTGACCGCGGATATAATGAGGTTGAATTCAAAACATTTGAAGCAAGTGCAGACGCAACTGCTAAACCGTTTGTTCGACCAGAACCAACTCTTGGTTATGAAACACAGCCAATTGGTGGACTTGTTATTGATCCAGGTAATAGTATTTTCAAAGATTTAAGTATTTCTCGCTCAGGAGTGCTGCCTCATTATCATGAAGACAGCTGTATTCATTGTGCTGCTTGTGATACAGCATGCCCAGATTTCTGCTTTGTATGGGAAGAAGGCGCTGACAAAAGAGGTCGTCCACAAATGTTCCTTAAAGGAATCGACTATCAATATTGTAAAGGCTGCTTAAAATGTGTACATGCATGTCCTACTGATGCGTTATCAAGTGAAGTTGAAACAAATGACGGATATGCAGACGCAAATCGTGTACCACATCTATTCGAACTTGTAAAATAATATCTAAAGTGAAAGGTGAGTAAGTCCATGTCAAAAGAGATCATTATTGATAAAGAAAAAGCTGGGTTATCAGAAGGCTCAGTTCAACAATCAATTGTTTTTGAATCAGGGAACGAAATGGCAGCCTATGCGGCCCATCAAATAAACTATCATATTATGGGTTATTATCCAATCTCTCCTTCTACAGAAGTTGCTCAATTCTTAGATGGAATGAAGGCAAGAGGACAACATGATATTAAATTAATCGCTGCTGACGGTGAGCACGGTTCTGCGGGGATTTGTTACGGTGCGGCTACTGGTGGCGGACGTGTATTTAACGCTACAAGTGCTAACGGTTTCTTATACATGCTTGAGCAATTACCAGTTCAATCTGGAACTCGTATGCCAATGGTACTAAACCTAGTTAACCGTTCTGTTTCTGGTCCATTAAATATTCATGGTGACCATTCTGACCTTTATTTTGCTTTAAATATCGGCTGGCCTATTCTTATGGCTCGTGACCCACAAGTTGTTTACGATATGAACATCATGGCTATTAAACTAGCAGAAGATCCAGAAGTTCGTTTACCAGTTATCGTTTCTTATGATGGTTATTTCACTTCCCACCAAAAGAGACGTGTACAAGTAATTAAAGATAATGATGCTGTTCAAAAATTCATTGGTCCAGTACCAACAAACTATCCGCATGCATTAGATCGTGATAACCCAGTATCAATTGGTGCTTATATGAATGAGCCTGATACAATCAACAACCGTTATCAACAATCTGAAGCTATGTACAACGCTGAGAAAGTCTTCGAAAGAATTTCTAAAGAATACTTTGAATTAACAGGACGTGAATATCCAGTTCTTGACTTATACAAAATGGAAGATGCTGAAGTGGCTGTATTTATGCTTAACTCTGCAACTGAAGTTTGTAAAGATGTGGTGGATCAATTACGTGCGAAGGGAATTAAAGCGGGGGTTATTTCTCCTAACTTACTTCGTCCTTTCCCACAAAAGCAAATTGCTGAAGCATTGAAAAACGTTAAAGCTATTACAGTTGGTGACCGTGGGGATTCTTACGGAGCGCATGGCGGTAACATGGCTCTTGAAGTAAGAGCAGCGCTTCAAACTTACGGAAACACAACTACAAAAGTTATTAACCGTATTTATGGTTTAGGTGGTAAAGACTTCTATGCAGATGATGCTGAAAAGTTCTTCGAATTAGCACTAGATGCTGTAGAAGTTGATAAAGTAGAAGTTCCATTTGATTACTTTGGTCATACTCCTGGTAACCCAGAACTAGCACCAAAACGTCGTGTGGAACCATTGAAAAAAGAAGATGTTCGCACAGGTCTTATCACGGTAACACCTGATGAAGAAACGGGAGAATTAAAAGTTAAGATCCCACCACTACGTGCGTTAACAAAGAAACCAAAACGTATTTCTTCAGGTCATGGAGCTTGTCCTGGATGCGGTATCTTCTCTGGTCTTGAGTTATTCTTCAAAGGGATCGAAGGCGATATTGTTGCTCTATTCCATACTGGCTGTGGGATGATCGTTACAACTGGTTATCCATACAGTTCACATAAAGCAACTTATATCCATAACTTGTTCCAAAACGGTGCAGCTACTCTATCTGGACTTGTTGAAATGTTCCATGAAAGAAAGCGCCGCGGTGAGTTTGAAGAATTAGGATTAAGCGATGACTTCACATTCGTTATGATTACTGGTGACGGTGGTATGGATATCGGTATGGGACCTGCGATTGGTACAGCTTTACGTAACCATAAAATGATTATCCTTGAATATGATAACGAAGGATACATGAACACAGGAAGCCAATTATCATACTCAACTCCACTTGGACATATGACAAGTACTTCTGGTGTTGGATCACATCAACAAGGTAAAACATTCCACCATAAGGATACAGCTCAAATTATGGCTGCAACACATATTCCTTATGTGTTTACTGGCTCAGAAGCATTTGACCGTGACCTATTGAAAAAAGCGGCTAAAGCACAATGGTATGCAAACAATGTAGGATTGGTTTATGGTAAAATCCTTATTGCATGTCCGTTAAACTGGAAGTCTAATGAAACATTAGGACAAGAAATTGTTGGTGCGGCTGTTAACTCTAACTTCTTCCCGCTATATGAAGTGGAAAAAGGCATTACAACGATTACTCACGATCCAGAAGCTAAAAAGAAAAAGATTGAAGTACGTGATTGGTTGAAACATATGGGTAAAACAAAACATATGTTAAAAGAAGAAAACAGCGAGCTATTAAAAGAGTTCGAAAACGAAGTAGAACGCCGTTGGAATCAACTTAAAGCAAAACACGAAAGTCCGTATCTATAATAGACATGAAAATAGCCCCAGTTTTGGAACTGGGGCTATTTTTTCGGCTTTTTTAAGGAATTTTTTATAAAACAGCTTATGGTTTCAGTCTTAGTTTAGATAATTGAACCAAACTCGATCGGGATTGAATCAAATTCGATGTTAAAGTACTCGCCAACCCAATAAGACAACAAAAAGGTGGTCCTTTGCAACATGACAGAGGACCACTTCTTATTTTAAAGATAGATAATAAAGATCAAGATCGCGACAATGATACGATAAATGGCAAATGGTACGAGTTTGATTTTATTAATAAGCTTCAAGAAGAAGCGAATGGAAATTAACGCAAAGATAAAGGCACTAATAAAACCAGCGATGAAAAATGGTAAAGCATCCATACTAAAATACTCGAGGTTTTTGACTAATGAAATAAAACTGGCACCAGCCATGATAGGTACCGCCATGATGAATGTAAAATCAGAGGCGACCCTGTGATTCAAGCCTGTTAATACCCCTCCAGAAATGGTAGCACCAGAACGAGAGAAACCAGGCCATAACGAAAAACATTGAATCAAGCCGACAACGAGAGCATGCTTATACGTTAACTGATCTAAGCTATGAACAGTTGGTTTATGTTTTTTACTTTGAAAATCAGCGTAAATCATTAAGATCGCACCAAGGACCAGTCCGATTGCTACCGTTTCCGTTGAAAACAAGTACTCATCAATATAATCCTCAAATAGTACACCAAAGATCCCTGCTGGAATGATTCCGACAATGACATGAAGTAGATTGAAATGACCCTGTCCGGCTTTCTTTGTGCTTTCCTTATGAAAAACACGATTTAATCCAAGAATATCAATAAAACGGTCTTTAAAGACAATAACAGAAGCTAAAATTGATCCAAGTTGAATCATGACTTTAAAGGTATTTGCTGGATATTTTCCTAGGAACTCTTCTGATTGAAGCCATAAATCATCTACGATAATCATATGACCTGTTGAAGAAACAGGGGCAAATTCAGTTAATCCTTCAACGATTCCTAGGATAATAGCTTTTAGTATTTCAATAAAATCCATTGATTACGTTCTCCTCACTAAAAATTAAGATTTCTTTCTTTTTTTATTGAAAAAGTAGAAAAGGAAGATAATAATCCCAAGTCCAATGATTGCATAAGCAATATTTGAGTAAATATCCATGAAGCTTAAAATTGAAGCCCAATTTTCTCCTAATGCAGCACCGATAGAGACGAGAATAATATTCCAAATCAAGGTTCCAATTGTTGTAAAAATAAGAAATAGTACAAACTTCATGTTTGACATCCCAGCAGGAACCGAAATTAAACTTCGAATTAACGGTACCATCCGACAAAATAATACAGTCCAAATTCCATATTTATCAAACCATGCATCGGCTTTATGAATATCTTCTTTTGTTACTCGTAAAATATGGCCCCAGCGGTCGATAATCTTTTCTAATCGTTCCACATCAAGCAGTAACCCAATACCATATAAAATGACAGCCCCAACTACCGACCCTGCTGTTGAAGCAATCACCACACCCGTCACGGTCATGTTCGTATAGGTTGTCATAAAGCCACCAAAAGTAAGAACAATCTCTGAGGGAATCGGTGGGAAGATATTTTCCAAAGCAATCATGAGGAACACACCAATATAGCCGTATTGCTCCATAAATTGTGTAATCCAGTTTTCCATTACAAACCTCCATTAACTATGTAAATACTTATAAAAAGTTTAGATCCATATCTAAAAATTTGGGTTGTCCTAATCCATTATATGACACAAAAAAAAGTCCATGCAGAAAGATTATCATACTTTTAAGAAAATGCCCATGCTTTTATCGATTGAGAGAAAGCACATAAATAATAATAGACCTAAAAGTCTAAAATACCTATACGATTTAAGGAATTTTAATAAAATCTTAAGTTTATATTGGGTCTACAGGTTGTTAACAGAATATACATAATTTTGATAATGAATGGTTGTAAAAAAATTCTATAATATAGATATGGATGAAAGGGTTTTCAAAAATTAATTGATTTAGGGAGTTGAAACAATGAATCAATATGAATTTATTGAAGATCCTAATGATTTGCTCGATTGTCTATTAACGATGAGAAAGGAAATAAAGCAGGAGGGAATGGAAACGTTTCAACGGTGGGAACCGAGGATTGAAAGAACTTCATTTAATAGTAGTGCGTTAAACCTAGCATTCTATCTCGCTTTAAGAAGAAGAGATATACGAGAATTACAAAAATCGTTAATTCCATGGGGATTATCTTCTTTAGGCAGATTAGAGTCGCGTACACTTGAGAATATTGATTCGGTCATTGCAACGCTAGCAAAAGTTACCGAAAGGAAAGATATCCAAGTGGGGTATCCTCCTTATCACTCTTTTACATTAGGAAGGAAGCAGTTAAATGACCATTCTAATTATGTTTTAGGAGATAGCCCTATAAATAGGTATACTAGAATCATGGTGACACTACCTACTGAAGCTGCAGAAAATAATCATTTCGTTTCAGAATTGATTGCCCATGGAATGAATGTTGCAAGAATAAACTGTGCACATGATCATCCAACGGTGTGGTTAAAAATGATTGAAAATATTAAAAAGGCTGCTCAACAACTTAATCGTCCATGTAAAATTTTAATGGATGTTGCCGGTCCAAAGGTCAGGATTGAGCGACTTTATACAACATTAATGAATCCAAAAGTAAACGTAGAAGATGTGTTCTTTTTAACGGGTGAAAAGAAACTTGAAAGCTTTGAAGGGGCGGAAATTGTATTAGGATGTAGTATTCCAGAAATCATTCCCACCCTTGAAGTCGGAGACGCTGTTTTTCTCGATGATGGAAAGCTAGAAGGAGTAGTAGAAACTGTTACACATCAAGGTGTGATGGTAAGGGTAAAGAAATTAAAGATAGAAAAGGGTCTTAAACTAAAAGCGGAAAAGGGAATCAACTTTCCTGATAAAAACATTAACATTGACCTTTTAACAGAAAAAGATAAACGTGATTTAGATTTTGTTTGCCAACATGCTGATATTATTGGTTGTTCATTTGTTAAAGACGCAGAGGATATTTTATTTGTTCAAAGCGAAATTAGAAAAAGACTGGATGAAGAACGCGCATCAAAGGTCGCTTTAATGGTCAAAATGGAGACCGTTCAAGGAGTACAAAATCTTCCGGAAATCCTAGTAACGGCAGCTGGTAAAAATCCACTATGTGTGATGATCGCCAGAGGTGATCTAGCAGTTGAAGTTGGTTATCTAAGATTGGCTGAACTGCAGGAGGAGATTCTTTGGATTTGTGAAGCAGCTGACGTCCCGGTTGTTTGGGCTACACAAGTACTTGACACGATGCTTAAAACGGGTATTCCGACAAGAGCGGAAATTAGCGATGCGACAAAAGGAGCTAAAGCAGAATGCGTAATGCTGAACAAAGGTCCATATGTGTTGGATGGGATCAGCATTCTTGACGAGATACTTGAAAAAATGCAAGAGCATCAATATAAAAAGACCTCTAAATTACGAGCCTTAAGCCTTGCGAAAGAACCGTTATAAAAAAATGCCAAACACTTTCCAGGTGTTTGGCATTTTTATTTAATAAACATCCTGCCTTGTAAAAACAAGGAAGGAAATGATAATCGCGATGAGCCACCAAAGAAGTAATACAGCGATTGAGAATAGTAGAGTCATTCCTTCCACAGGTGGAGCCACTCCATTTAAATAGCCCGTTAAATTTAAATTCACCATAAATAAATACTTAGCTGAATCCCATGAAGAAACCATCGAGCTTAAAATCGAGCCGGATATAAGGGCAGCCAGCATAATCCCCATGCCAGCGGCTGTGCTTCTAATTAATACTGAAATCATAAAAGAAAGTGTCCCAACGACAACAGCAACAAACCAAACAAGACCAAAATCCATTAAGAGAAATTCCCACTGACTGATCATTTTTACATTGGAGAAATCTAATTCCCCATTGGCAGCGCTAAACCCCGTAATGACAGGAGCATTTATTCCTTTATAACCGAAAACAAGACCGGAAATGACAAAGGAAAGGATTCCTACAATCGCAACGATCAGTGAGATTGCCAGCAATAAAGTCAAATATTTACTTAGCAGGATGCGCCATCGTTTAACAGGTCTTGTTAGCAGAAGTTTAATGGAACCAATGGAATGCTCAGATGAAACAAGGTCGCTGGCAATGACCATCACAAGCAATGGGATAAACATCGGACCCGCATTCTCAATAAACATTTTGACAAAGGTTGGTGCTCCTGGTTCAGATGGATTAATGTCATGATCTAAATAATATTGTTGTTGTTGCAATGTAATTTGAAACCGTTCACGTTGGTCATCCGACATTCGACTAGAGCTTAATCGGTTCGTTAGGTCAATAATTCGGGTCTGAACGGCAACGCGCCAATCATCAGTTCCAAGCTTTTCTTGTTGTTCGATCGTTTGCTTATATTGGGCGTACGTAAACAATCCAACGAGGATCGCGACAATAATGGATATCACGATAAGTCTTTTTCGAGCGACCAGTTTGACCATTTCATTTTGCACGAGCTTAATCATGGCTTTCACCACCTGTCAGCTGTAAAAATAATTCCTCGAGGACAGGAACTTTACGGTTCATTTCAAAAATGGAAACCCCTTCTTCGATTAAGGCCGTACTCCATTCTGCTGCTTTCACTTTATCATAGGTCGTAATCAGGTAATCTCTATCAATGGATACATCTGTATATCTTTCTAATACTTCTTTCCCTTTTAAAAGGGGATCAATGCGCCAAACCAGTTTTTCCTGTTTGGTTAATAGATTTTCAACAGAGTCAATTCTAATAATTTCTCCATCTTTCATAATTGCTACCCGGTCACATAAAAGCTGTATTTCACTCAATAGATGACTAGATACAAGGACACTTAAACCTTCGCTTTGAGCTAAATTCCGAATGAATTCACGCATCTCTCGTATTCCAGCAGGATCGAGACCATTTGTGGGTTCGTCCAGAATTAAAACTTGAGGCCGGTTTAGGAGTGCCTGGGCAATCCCTAGTCTTTGTCGCATTCCAAGCGAATAGGTCTTTACCTTATCATGAATGCGATTATCGAGTCCTACAAAGTCAACGGTTTCTTTTATATCTTTTTCTGAAACATTTGGAAGCATATTGGCGAAGTGAACGAGATTCTTCCAGCCAGACAAAAAGGGGTAAAGTTCAGGGTTCTCAACAATACACCCTAAATGTTGCATGGCTTTTGTAAAATCTTTACGAACATCATGACCACAAATTGAAATCAAGCCTTCTGTTGGTTTGATAAGTCCTGTTAACATTCGAATCGTAGTTGTTTTTCCCGCTCCATTAGGTCCAAGGAAGCCGAAGACTTCTCCTTTTTCTAACTCGAAATTTAAGCCTTTGATGATTTCTTTTCGTCCGATCGTTTTGCGCAAATTTTTAACGGATAGCGTTACATCATTCATCACTTTCAACTTCCTTTTCCCAAGTAATCAGTGGGGCTAATCTTTCTCCAATTAGTTCATATCCAGCTTGGTTTGGATGAAAATAATCGGTGTATAAGTAATCGTTGACAGACAACTGAAATAAATCAAAGGTCGGGACAAATACAACTTTTTCAAATTTTCCTGTTAACGTTTCGGTAGAGTAATTCCACCCGCGGACGACTTCATTCGTAACATTTGTTGGGTCAAGCTCAATAAAAGGGTTATAAAGACCAAGAATAAAAACAGTTCCTTGTTCATTATGGTTGCGAATTGTTGTAAAAATTTGTTCTAAGTTTTTTAAATACTGTTCCTGAAGACTTTTAATGTTTTCAAAATCAAGATTCGAAAGGGTTTCTCCGCCTTGAAAAAGATCATTGCCGCCAATGGTCATTAAAATAACATCGGCTTGTTCGACTTGTCGAATGATATTTTTCTCACTTAACTGTTTAAGGAGTTGTGTCGAGGTTTGCCCACTGATACCAAGATTATGAACAAAGACATTGTCCAGCTCTTCTTTTAATTGAGTCGTAACCATTCCAACATATCCTTGACCCGTTTCATCGCCAGTTCCTCTTGTTAAGGAATCACCGAGTGCTAAAACAGTTAACTCTCTTGTTCCATTCTCCTCTGACTGCGATGTAGCTTTTTCTTCTACATCTTCACCATGTCCAAACGTAGAATCCTGAATAGACCAAGCAAACCCAAAAATCCACAGAAAAGATAATAAAACGGCGATGATGGTGGTAATCCGAACAGAAGTATTTTTCAAAATTATCATCTCCTTTCATTTAGGTATTGAAACGTTTTTAAAGGTCACTTAATACGTACATTTAATCACAATTATTTCTATTGTTAAAACGGTTTAGTCTTATTTTGGGAAAATTATTTAATAAGGAAAATATAAGATAGGATGGGTGTGAAAAGAGAAAAGAGTCAGGTATTTATAATACTAGGATTGTAAATACCTGACCCTTACCTTATAGGATCAATGTTTAAATTTTGGTTGGTTCATTTAAAAGGAGAGAATATATGAACCAAAAAAGAATAAAATCTATTTTAAGAATGTGTTCTCGATATCATCTAGCATTAAATTAGCAGCTTTTACACCACCTGCTGTATTCCAAATCACATCATCAACTTTGTATACTTCACCTTTCTTAGCGACTTCTAGATTTTTAAATAGTGGATCTTCTAGCCATTCTTTTTCAAGCTCTGAAGCTTTTCCATCGCCTGTTTCATAAGTAAAGTAGAAGAGAATGTCTCCATCCATTAACGGCATTTGTTCCTTTGTAGCGCCTTTAATAGCAAATTCATTAACATCCTGGCTTTCCGGTCTGGCAAATCCAAGTTGTTCTAAAATAACCCCTGAAAAAGAGTCTTTTTGATAGATTCGAACATCGCCAGCCATAAAACGAACCATGGATACCTTCATATTCAATTTGTCTCCAAGCTGTTCTTTTAAACTAGCAATACGAGCGTCGTAGGCGTCCATAACTTCTTTCCCTTTTTCCTCTAGGTTAAGAGCTTTTGCATAAAGTTCAAAGTTAACTTTCCAATTTCCGCGTAAATCTTCAGCAAAGACAGTAGGAGCAATCGCGCTCAATTGTTCATAAATCTTTTCTTGACGCATTTTGTTTCCAATAATTAAATCGGGTTGCAGGGCAGCAATGGCTTCAATATTTACTTGATCTTCTAGGCCAACCACTTGAACATCTTTCATTTCATCTGCAATATGATCATACCAAGGATCGCCAGTCCAGGATTGGACAGCTCCCACAGGTTTTACACCAAGAGCTAATAAAGCTTCTGTACCTTCATTCGTTAAAATAACCACTTTTTCAGGCGTCTTTTCTATCGTAGTTGGCCCCATTGCATGTTCAACAGTATAACTAGTATCTTCTGTTTTTGCTTGCTTATCTTGTTCCTTAGAACTGCTGGTTTCAGTGTTACCACTGCCACAGGCTGCCAGGATTAAGATGAGTAGGAAAGGGATAATCGTTTTAAATAAGGGCAGGTTTTTCATATGTCTTCCTCCTAATTGTGAATGATAATCATTTTCATTTATGATTTGTTACTATCATAAAATGGTTCTTAGTCTATGTCAATAACTAATTTTAGATCTATTTCTAATTGTCAGAATGGGGATGAAAAGGTTTTAATTGAAAATGATTATCAAACTCATTGACAGAATACTAATCATTCATTAGACTTAATTTATCATTTTACATTTTTTTGAAAAAAGAGGTTAATAGATATGCTCTTTAAAAATAATACACAAAAAATATTCGGGCTTTTCGTAACCCTTATTTTATTGCTGCTATTAATGTGGGCAAGCATTGTCTATGGTTATACAGATACAACATGGCAAGTGGCTTGGGATGCCTTTAAAAATAATAATGGTTCTAATGAACACCTTGTGATTACGACAGTAAGATTGCCGAGAGCATTAATTGCTGCCGCCGTTGGAAGCAGCTTGGCTGTAGCAGGAGTACTTATGCAAACACTTGCGAAAAATCCCCTGGCGTCACCAGATGTTTTTGGTGTAAATGCAGGGGCTGGGTTTGCTGTTGTTATAGGCATCACAATATTTTCAATGGGAGATTTACAATCTATTTCATGGTTAGCATTTATCGGTGCGGCTGTAGCAGCCATTGGTGTTTATGCCATTGGCTCAGTAGGCAGGGAAGGGCTGACTCCGATTAAGCTCACTTTAGCCGGTGCGGCGGTAGCGGCAATGTTTTCATCTTTTACCCAAGGGTTACTTGTGATCGATGAGGCAGCTCTGGAGGAAGTCTTATTCTGGTTAGCAGGATCTGTTCAAGGTAGAAAGTTAGAGATCTTATTCTCTGTTTTGCCTTATTTAATGATTGGTTGGATAGGAGCTATTTTCATTGCTTCTAAAATAAACGTTTTAGCAATGGGAGAGGATGTAGCAAAAGGTTTGGGTCTTCATTCAGGTCTTTTAAAAATAGGAATGGCGGTTTTTATCATTTTATTATCAGGTGGATCTGTTGCTATTGCTGGTCCGATTGGGTTTATCGGAATTGTCATTCCACATGTAACAAGAGCCATTGTTGGCATTGATCATCGTTGGGTCATTCCGTTTTCAGGACTGTTTGGAGGGATCGTTCTCCTATTAGCCGATATTCTAGCCCGTTATTTGATCATGCCTCAGGAAGTACCTGTTGGAGTGGTTACAGCCATTATAGGAACTCCATTCTTTATTTACATTGCACGAAAGGGGTTACGATCACAGTGAACTTTTATAAAAGTATAAGACTATTCAGTGGGAAAGTATCCTTTCTATTAGATAAACGGGCAGCAAAAGTAATGATTGGTATGTTACTGACGACTATAGTCGTTTTTGTTATTAGTACAGGTATGGGAGATATGAAAATAAGTCCGTTAACCGTTGTACAAGTGTTTTTCGGTGGCGGTACAGAGATGGAACAGCTCGTTGTAACTTCGTTTCGTTTACCGAGAATTATTATTGCCTTACTGGTCGGAATTTCACTGGCAGTTGCAGGTGGTATTCTGCAAGGGATGATACGTAATCCTTTAGCTTCACCAGATATTTTAGGAATTACGGGAGGAGCAACAGTTGCAGCTGTTGGATTTCTAGCTTTTTTTAGCAATAGTAGTAATGCTTTAACTGTAAGTATTAAATGGATGCCCTTAGCGGCCTTTATCGGAGCAGTAGTTATTGCGATACTGGTCTATTTATTAGCTTGGAAAAATGGGATTTCGCCTTTTCGCCTTGTATTAATTGGAATTGGGATTTCTGCCCTTATGCAGGCCTTCACAACGTTAATGATGATTCAAGGTCCGATTTATATGGCTAGTCAGGCAAATATTTGGATAACAGGATCGTTGAATGGATCGACATGGACGAATGTTAGTATATTGGTTCCTTGTACATTCATACTCGTTATGATTGCATTGATTTTAGCAAGAAATCTAAATATACAGGAGCTGGGAGAAGATCATGCGGTTGGATTGGGCAGTCATGTTCAACTACAACGTGTCATCCTTCTTGCAGTTAGCACGGGATTAGTTGGGAGTGCAGTTGCTTTTGCCGGAGGAATTGGCTTCGTTGGCTTAATGGCACCCCACATGGCAAGAAGATTAGTAGGCTCTTCTTATGGTGTATTGTTACCTCTATCGGCTCTAATTGGTGCCACGCTTGTTATGGTCGCTGATTTAATCGGAAGGACTCTGTTTTCTCCATTAGAAATCCCAGCGGGTGTATTTACTGCTGGAATTGGAGCTCCTTATTTCATCTATTTGTTATTTAAGACTCGAAATTCATAAAAAGTGAACACTACTTAGTGAACGGACCCAAAATTATTTTTCCAAAGGAGAGATGAATCGTGGAGGCCATTGAAACAAAAGGTTTAACCTTATCTTATGGTGATTCGATTATTATAGAAGAATTAGAACTTAAGATTCCAAAAGGTGAAATTACCGTATTTATTGGCGGGAACGGTTGCGGGAAATCAACACTTCTTCGTTCCATAGCAAGACTCCTTAAGCCAAGATCAGGTTCTATTTTATTAGAAGGCAAAGCAATAGCAAAGATGTCAACAAAAGATGTCGCAAAGCAAATGGCCATTCTTCCTCAATCATCCACTGCTCCTGAAGGGTTGACAGTATTACAGTTAGTTAAGCAAGGGCGCTATCCTTACCAAACATGGCTTAAGCAGTGGACAGAAGAGGATGAAGGAAAGGTATCAAACGCTTTAGCTGCTACGGGAATAGAAGATTTAAAAAACCGCTTTGTTGATTCTTTATCGGGCGGGCAACGTCAGAGAGCATGGATTGCTATGACGCTCGCTCAGGATACAGATATTATCCTTCTTGATGAACCGACTACTTATTTAGACATGGCACATCAAATGGACATATTAGACTTGTTGTTTGAATTAAATGAGAAGGAAAAACGAACGATTGTTATGGTATTACATGACCTAAACTTAGCATGTCGCTATGCACATAATATTGTAGCGATTAAGGATAGAAAAATCCTTGCCCAAGGGAAACCAGAATGGGTGATAAATGAAAATCTAGTAAAAAAGGTGTTTGGGATGAACTGTGAAGTTGTAGTAGATCCGTTATTTGGTACTCCAATGTGTATTCCACATGGCAAGGGGAGAAACATACTAAATCAGGGTGAAATGGCTTATGTTTGAAGTGATTACAGAAGATGAAATCCAACAATTAAAGCCGTTTCGGTTTACAACTAAGGAGGATTTTTCCCATTTATCTATACCTGTAATCGATTTGCTTGATGATAGAACTTTACTAAACTACCTTGAGAAAATAGGGGTACGAATTGGATCACCTAGCTTAAAGGTAACTGCTTCTATTTTTATCAAAAGATATGCTTTTTTAGCAGCCATTTATTTGTATTCGATTTCTTCATGGAATAAGAAAATAGACATTTCCTTTACTCATATAAAACTTCAAACTGACGAAGCAGCCAACGGTTGGATTCCGACATTTTACTTTGACCATACAAAGTTAGAGTGGGCCAGGGATGAACGTTATGAATGGCGGGAAGAAGCAATACAGGCCTTTTTTGCAAAGCATGTTGATCCTCTTGTTGTTCAATTATCTAGACTGACTAAGTTATCAAAACTAGTCCTATGGGAAAACATCGCCATTTATATTTTTTGGTTATATGAATCTATATTATTAAAATCAGATTCGGAAGAAGTACGAGAAAGAGCAAAAAAGGATTTTCACTATCTTGTAAAAGAAGCACCGGGAAATCTTTTTGGAGATTATGATGAAAACCCAATAAAAAGATACTTTGTTCCAAAAAGATATATAGGACACTTAAAAGAAGAGGTGCGTGTAAGAGAAACCTGTTGTTTTTCTTATTTGCTTGAGAGTTCACCTAAACGTTGTAAAACATGTCCTCACATATGCAAGATAAAAAATGAAACCCCCATTTAGGAGGTTTCATTTTTTAATTTCCTTAGATTTTCATAACTCCACCAGAGCTTGCGTTTGTAACAAGCTTAGAGTAACGAGCTAAGTAACCTTTTTTCACTTTTGGTTCAAAGCCTTTCCAGTTGGCTTTGCGTTTTTCCATTTCTTCATCAGAAACTTCAAGGGTAATTTTACGGTTATTCATATCAAGTTCAATAATATCTCCGTCTTGAACGAATGCAATTGGACCGCCTTCAGCAGCTTCTGGAGAAATGTGTCCGATTGAAATTCCACGAGATGCACCTGAGAAACGACCATCGGTAATTAGACCAACTTTTGCACCTAATCCGCGACCAACGATTTGTGAAGTTGGAGCAAGCATTTCAGGCATTCCTGGACCGCCTTTAGGACCTTCGTAGCGGATAACGACAACATGGCCTTCTTCTACTTTCCCAGTGATGATTCCAGAAAGTGCATCTTCTTGAGAGTCGAAGCAAATCGCAGGTCCTCTATGGTAGCCGCCAACTTCAGGATCAACTGCACCAACTTTAACGATAGAGCCTTGAGGTGCAAGGTTACCGAAAAGAACCGCAAGTCCACCACGTTCTGAATGTGGGTTATCAAGTGGACGAATAACATCTGTATCCTTGATTTCAGCACCTTCAACGTTTTCACGAAGAGTTTTACCTGATACTGTTAGGCAATCTCCATGCATCGCGCCTGGCTTTTTGAGTACTTCATTAATAATGGCACTCACACCACCAGCTCTGTGAACATCTTCAATGTGATAGCTTGATGCGGGAGCAATTTTTGCAAGATGTGGTACACGCTCTGCCACTTCATTAATTCGTTCGATAGGGTAATCAATTTCAGCCTCATTTGCTAATGCTAGAGTGTGAAGAACTGTGTTTGTTGAACCACCCATCGCCATGTCTAATGCAAATGCATTATCAATTGCATCAATCGTTACGATGTCACGAGGCTTAATATCCTTTTTAATCAGATCCATTAATTGTTTAGCTGATTTCTTCACAAAGTCACGTCGCTCAGGTGCAACAGCTAGGATCGTACCATTACCTGGTAATGCTAATCCTAAGCCTTCTGCTAAA
The DNA here is from genome assembly GCF_050389805.1 of Niallia sp. Kr1. NCBI lineage: Bacteria > Bacillati > Bacillota > Bacilli > Caryophanales > Bacillaceae > Niallia > Niallia sp. Kr1. The sequence continues at coordinate 277,186 of NZ_CP130945.1, forward strand.
CAGTTCATAGAGTTTGCTGTAAACATACCAGAACATGATCCACATGTAGGACAAGCAACTTGTTCGATTTCTTGTAAACGTTCTGCTGAAATATTACCAGCTTGATAGGCTCCTACGCCTTCAAAAACAGAAGTTAAGTCAAGTGCATTTCCTGCAGCATCTGTACCTGCCATCATCGGTCCACCACTGACAAAGATTGTAGGAATGTTCACACGAAGAGCCGCCATCATCATTCCGGGTGTAATTTTATCACAGTTTGGAATACAAACCATTCCATCAAACCAATGTGCTGAAACAACAGTTTCAATAGAATCCGCAATGATTTCTCGGCTTGGTAATGAGTAACGCATACCGATGTGGCCCATCGCAATTCCATCATCAACCCCAATGGTATTGAACTCAAATGGTACGCCGCCTGCTTCACGAATTGCCTCTTTTACGATTTTTCCGAATTCTTGTAAATGTACGTGTCCCGGAACGATATCAATATATGAATTACATACCGCAATGAACGGTTTTCCGAAATCCTCATCTTTAACACCGGCTGCACGCAACAAACTACGATGCGGTGCACGATCAACACCTTGCTTAATCATATTACTACGTAATTCTGCCAATCCAATTCCCTCGCTTTCTATTAACAAAAAAATTCCAAGTGAATTTTTGAACTTTTAATTATTTTAGCACTAGATATAAGAATTTGGTAGGTTTTTTGACTGGAATATAGTGGTGAGGTACATTTTGAGTGAAAATATAGATAAATAGTTTATTAGAATGAAATCAACAGGCTTTAGTATTTTTATCTCTAAAAGCTTTATTTTTTACGGGCTCGAGAAACATATGGATTTTCGGTAATGAAAAAACGCCATGGGTAATCTTTGGCTTTACCGGAGTTTTCGATGCCTATTCTAGGGCTTGTTGAAATATCGACCGGAATGATTCCTGGAGCAATGTAAAGCGGGGGCTTTATGAAGGAATGTCCATAGTCTTCCATGGTAATACCTAAAGCTTTTGTTAGTTTACCTGGCCCATTCGTTAAATTGTTCATATTTTCCGTATGTCGGCGTTTTTTCATAAGGGTAACTCCGATATGAGGCTCTACTGCCCTAATTAGAATCGCTTCTGGCTTTTCAATTGATCCGCTGACTACATTGACTAATGTATGGGTATGCATTTGATACGTATAGACAAGACCTGCTTCATGGTACATAATTTCTGTTCGTTTCGTCCGTCGCCCCCCAAAACTATGGGCTGCTCGATCCTCTGGTCCCATATAGGCTTCGGTTTCAACGATATAACCTGCAGCAGTACCTTCAGCTGTTTCTTTTACAAGAAGACAACCTAATAGGCTTTTAGCAAGTTCTAGTGTGGATTGTTGAAAAAATTCAGATGCTAATGGATTCATGATTTAATCCCCTTAAGAAAATTTGGTACATTGTAATGCAATGAAAAAATTATTTAAAATTGATTTCTTTTTAATAATAACCATAATAGCTTATGTTTATAAGATATCGTTGAATGCTCTAGTTTATTACTACAAAAAAGTTTCACATGAAACATTTTTCGACAATATTCTGATTGTATTTTTATGAAAACAGTCGAAAAGAAGAAATCTAATGTTTTACAAAAACATATATAAGGGCTGCCAAAAATCTTGACAGCCCTCAGTCTACTATTGTTAGATTGTTAATTCACTTGTGCTTTGTTCAGCTAAACGCTGCTTTTTCGACTTTCTAAAATAAAGTAACTCGTAAACACATGGAATCACAATCAATGTTAATAACGTAGCCATTGCTAGACCGCCAATTACCACGATCGCTAGGCTTTGTGAAACTAAGCTGCCCGTTTCAGTTTGTTTGAATAAAAGTGGAAGCATGGCACAAATGGTTGCTACTGCCGTCATAAAGATCGGTCTCATCCTAGTAGCTGCCGCTTCAACAATCGCATCGCGAATAATCATTTTTTGCTCATTCTGCCTTACTCGATCTAACAGAACGATTGCGTTTGTGACGACAACTCCGATCAGCATTAATGCCCCAAGAAGTGCTGTAATATCAACTGAAATTCCACTGATGACAATTCCTAAGATCGCTCCAATTGCAGCTAATGGAAGGGAGCATAGAATCGCAATCGGTGCCTTAATAGATTTAAACGTAATAACCATGATTAAGAATACTACCCCAATTGAAACCAACATCGTTAAGAATAAATCGGTAAAATCTTCGGATTGTTGTGCGCTGGCTCCACCAACAGCAACTTCTACATCTTCAGGAATTTCGATTCCCTTATTTTCAGCTTGATCACCGAATATTTCTATATTTACCTTTGTAGCAATATCAGAAAGTTGCGCTGGATCTACAGAGGCTGTAACTTGCAGATATGGTTCTCCATCCTTATGGAATTGGGTTGTAGAGCGTTCTTCACTTTCCAATGTTGCAATTTGTGATACCGGAACCATTCCTGTATCTGTCATAACAGGAATATTCTTAATGTCTTCTGTTGTTTTTGTGTCAAGTACAGGTTCAAGAATAACAGGTGTTTGTCTACCGTCTAAGGTGATGGTGCCGATTGGTGTTTTGTTTAACATGACCCCTACTTGCCCAGCGACTTGTTCGGTATTCCCTTTTGTTGGATCAACCACTAAAGAATAGACAGTCTTCTTTTCATCTTGATTGGTTGTCACTTTTTCTACTCCATCGATATCTTCTACTTTTTCTTTAATTGTGTTTGCTACACTTTCAAGATCAGCAAGGTCATCTCCAATGATGTCTATTGTGATGTTGGTACTTGAAGAACCCATCATGAAAGAAGCAGCAGTAGCAGTCAGTGTTGCATCGCTATATTGATCCTTTTTCTTTTCAATTTCTTCTACCACTTTATCTGTATCTTCTTTATTGTTTAATAAAATACTGAAACTTGCTTCAGTAGGAGATCCAACCCAGCCATACTGAGCGGCTTCAGAAGGGGATCCAACTTGCATGAATAAATCTTTTACTTCATCAATTTCAGAAATGAAAGATTCTAGTTCGATTGCATTTTTCTTAACCTCTTCAATCGGTGTTTCATTCGGGTAGCTTAGAGTAGCTACCACATAGTCGGCAGAGGAATTATCGACTGCACCCTTTGGAATAGCAAAATAAGTAGCTATAGAACCAACTAATAGTAAAATTGAAATGGTAAACACAATCCATTTATGATTTAAAGACCAGGTTACCATTTTTGGAAAACGGACAGCTGGTTTTGGTTCACGTAGTTTTGTATTTTTCAATAATCCGGCACTCATTAATGGAACAACAGTAAGTGCAACAAGTAACGAAGCGAGTAAAGAGTATGTGACAGTTAAGGCAAATGGTAAAAGGAATTCCTGTAATCCACCGTTTAGTAAACTCATTGGTAAGAAGACAGCAACGGTTGCTAGCGTTGAGGATGTGATGGCAACCCCTACCTGTTTTGTAGCATCAATGATTAATTGTACTGAGAATTTTTCTGTTTGCATTTTCCGGAAGATGTTTTCAATGACTACGATCGAGTCATCCACCAATCGACCGACTGCTACGGCTACGCCACCGAGTGTTAAAATGTTTAGTGTTACCCCTGACCAAGATAACAAGAATAGCGTTAAACAAAGGGACAGTGGGATCGAGATAATTGTAATAAAAGTAGAACGAATATTTCTTAAAAACACCATAATGACGATAGTTGCAAAAAAGGCTCCAAGAAGAACTTCTTTAATCATCGTCTGAACAGAAGTCTCAACTAAATCAGATGAAGAAACATAAATAACGGATTCCTGTTGATCGTACTTTTCATTGATTTCTTTTGTTACCTCTTCAACTTGTTTACTTACTTCAACAGCATTTGATTGACTATCTTTTGTAATGCTGATGTCCAATCCTTCTTTTCCGTTAAAACGACTAATAAAATTAGAATCCCTTGTTTCTTCGACTGATGCAATATCATTAAGTGTAACGTTAGGGGCAACGGTTAAGTTTTTTAGAGCATCTAGGCTTGATAAGTTACCAATAACCTTAATATTACTCGTTTTATCGTCAATAATTTGTTCTCCAATTGCTAAGGCTGTATTTTGCCCTTGTAAAACGCCCATAACGGCTTGAAGAGGAACTTGTTGCTCCGCTAATTTTTCGTTATCGATTTTTACAGTAACGGCAGAATCTGTCGCCCCGTAGACATCAACATTGGCTACCCCTTCAATGTCTTCATATAAAGGTTTAAGTGTTTCTCGAGCAAACTCAATATTCTCAGTTGTTAGTCCATCTTGGAATGTGACAGCAAGGTTTACGATGGGAATCATAGAAGTGTTTAATTGGGATACGATTGGTTTTGTTATGTATGGTGGTAGGGACACGTTGTTAAGGGCTTCTTGAACATCTAGTTTTGCCTGTTTCATATCCGATCCTGCATTAAAGAATAAGTCTACTTTTGAAAAACCGTCACCTGTTGTTGAAATAACAGAGGTTTTTCCGTTAATACCTGTAACGGATCTTTCAATGGGTTCTGTAACCTCAGATTCCATTGTTTTTGAGTCCGTTCCTTGCCCCATCGAGATGATGGTTACTTGAGGGTTATCTGCGCTCGGCAAAAACTCCATAGGCAGTCTAAAATAGCTAACCACTCCAATGACTAAAACCAATATCGTCATTAAAGTTACTGCTGCTTTGTTACTAAAAGACCATTTTGTAAATATTGACACGTGAATGTCTCCTCCCTTTGTTTCAAGTTGAACACTGATTTAAATCATAGCATAGTTCTTTTACAAAAATTGTAAAAAAACTGTTAATAAAGAGAAAATACATGAAGCAAATATCAGGACGTTATAACTAAATACGCAAAATGTTCTCCCCTTTCTGAACATATTTTACCTATCCTATAAATCGTTAGAAATGAACTCAAAGAGTATTTTGCTGTAAGACTTAAGGCTGAGTGACTAAATTTTTTAAAAGTCAAAAAATAATTTTAGAATGGATTGAAACAGGAGAAAAGCTTCAGTACAATAATCATAGAGTGAATGTTGGTCCTATTTTATGCTTCAGAAGTATATGTTTATGAAATTAGATTAATGACTAGCTACAGCGTCTAGTTCCTAATGGACTTCTCGTATCTTCCTCAACGATTGTGTCAACATCGATTCGCATTAACGTGCTTATCGTGTTTCCTTTATCTCAAGGGAAGAACATCGACTAAAAGCGATTACGTCCTATGACGAACGTCGATGTCTGCACATCCTGTGCAAGGCAGTCCATTGGATATGAGCAACTAAGGGAAAAGCTCCTTTGAGTTTGCATTATAGGAAAAATGGCTTTTGTTCCAAAGGCGCTAATGCTTTTCAATTTGAAATGGAGGAAGTCCATATGAATAATCATGAGATTGGTTACAAGATTTATGGAGATGACATGCAGTTTGTTGAGGTAGAACTAGATCCTGGTGAAACAGTTGTTGCAGAAGCCGGTGGATTAATGATGATGGAAGATGGGATACGAATGGAAACCATTTTTGGGGATGGATCAAGCGGTGGCAGTGGTGGTCTCATGGGCAAGTTGCTTAACGCAGGTAAAAGGGTCATTACAGGAGAAAGTCTATTCATGACAGCTTTTACAAATGAGGAACGCAGCGGAATAAAACATGTTTCCTTTGCATCCCCGTATCCTGGAAAAATTATTCCGATGGATTTAAGTGAGCTTGGCGGGAAAATTATTTGTCAGAAAGATGCTTTTCTTGCCGCTGCAAAAGGGGTATCAGTTGGAGTTGAGTTTCAACGAAAAATGGGTGCAGGTTTCTTCGGTGGAGAAGGTTTTATTATGCAAAAGCTTGAAGGAGACGGTCTTTCGTTTGTTCATGCAGGCGGGACGATTATTAAAAAAGATCTAGAGCCAGGAGAAGTTCTTCGTGTGGATACGGGCTGCTTAGTAGCGATGACAAGCACGATTGATTATAATATTGAAATGGTAAAAGGTGTTAAAACAGCTTTGTTTGGTGGGGAAGGGCTGTTTTTTGCGACACTTCGAGGTCCTGGGTCTGTTTGGATTCAATCCCTTCCATTCAGCCGTCTAGCAAGCCGTGTATTTGCTGCTGCTCCACAAGGAGGAGGTTCCTCAAAAGGTGAAGGCGGTATCGGTGGATTTTTTAATATGCTTAGTGATTAATCTTAAGAAAGAAGAAAAAGGATGTTTCGGAATGACCGACATCCTTTTCTCTTTAAGATAATTCATCAGATGCTTCTTTCATTTTATCCTCATCATCACCATCCTGGAACTTATCCAGAATGGTAATGGTATCGATAAGATGATTATTAAAGATTTGTTTTGCAACAGCTAGTAAATCAATAATTAGCGGATCCCGTAGGGAATAAATCACTCGATTCCCATCCTTTGTCCCAACAACGATATTCTTATTCCTTAATACCATAAGTTGTTGAGAAACGGTTGATCCTTCACTACCTAATGCAGTTTGAATTTCATTTACACTAAATTCACCTTGTGTCAGTACTTCCAAAATTTTAATTCGTAATGGATGAGCAAGAGCTTTGAAAAAATCAGCCTTGAATTGCTGCAATTCCAGATCCATAAATCCAACTCCTTAAGAGATGGACGCTTAAATAATAAGACGTCCTATTATTGATTAACTGAAGTATATACTTCTTTGATGTCATGTACCAATTGTTTTGAATTAGAGAATTCTTTACATTCACTGAAAGCGAAGTGTCGACAACCTAAACATTTTGATCGATCAAGCTGATTTAAGCCAAATTGGATGGCCTGACCAGTATGCTCGAAAAAGAATTCCTTTCCTATCATATCATATAAACCGGTTTTCATTAACATTTCTTTCGGTTGTTCATTTAAACCAGATATTAAGACCGTTCCGTGTTTTGAGAAATCCTTAACGATACTAGCTAAATGAGCTTCTCCAGTAATATCGATAAAGGGAACCTTCCCCATTCGTAATAAAAGAATTTGAGGTTTATGATGGATGGTATTCATGACGGTTTGTTGGAATGTTTGAGCGACCCCAAAGAATAGGGGACCTTCAATATTATATATGGTGATTTGTGGGCAGTCATGACCATCTGACACCATTTGGGTTTCAACCTTTTTATTTATACTGTTTAAGTTCGGTAATGCCTTTGCAATGACTTGTGTATCAACCATTCTTTTTGTGAAAAGAACAAGGGCTAGTAGTAATCCGACTGATACTGCTGTGGTTAAATCCACAAATACTGTTAATAGGAACGTTACGGTTAAGACGAGTGAATCTGAAGATTTTGTTCGTAATATATAGGAAAAAACATGTCTTTCACTCATATTCCAGGCCACAACCATCAGGATCGGTGCTAGGCTTGCAAGAGGAATATGAGAAGCATAAGGCGCAAATATCAGTAAGACCATTAAAACTACAAGACCATGTATCACCCCTGATAACGGGGAAACGGCACCGCTCTTAATATTGGTTGCAGTTCTTGCAATCGCACCAGTCGCAGGGATTCCACCAAAAAGTGGGGTAATGAGATTGGCAATTCCCTGTCCAACCAATTCTTTATTACTATTGTGGCGGCTATTCGTCATTCCATCCGCTACAACCGCTGAAAGCAGGGACTCAATACCACCTAACATGGCAATAACAAAGGCAGGTCCAATCAGCTTTCCAATCGTTTGTAGATCAACTTGTGGGAATGAAATCGTAGGTAATGAATTAGGAATTTCTCCATAAACTTTACCAATCGTTGCAACTTCACCTGGGTAAAGAAAGGCTGCTATAAAAGTAGATAGAAGCAAACCCATTAAGGGTCCGGGTATCTTTGGAAATAACTTTGGCGTGAAAATAATCGTAAGCAAGCAGATTAAAGCTGTTAAGATGCTATATACGTTGAGTGTATTAAAATTAGCAAAAATCTCAGCTAGATTTTCAAGGAAGCTTTCCTTTTGTTCAATATTAGTTAGACCAAAAAAGTTAGCGATTTGCCCAGTAAAGATGGTAACAGCAATACCCGTAGTAAAACCGATCGTTACGGGTCGCGGGATGTACTTAATCAATGATCCTAGTCTGAAAATACCCATTAAGATCAAGATTACTCCAGCCATCAGGCCTGCAATAAGTAAATTTTCATAGCCATATGCAGCCACAATTCCAAAGAGAATGGGGATAAAAGCGCCAGTGGGTCCACCAATTTGAAATTTTGACCCACCGAATAATGAAATGAGTATCCCTGCTATAATGGTTGTATAGATTCCATATTCAGGTTTCACTCCTGATGCAATTGCAAAGGCCATTCCTAATGGAATCGCGATAATTCCAACGATAATACCAGAAACTAAATCCTTTTGCAATGACTTCCAACTATACTGTTGGAACCTTTCATCAACAAAAAACTTTCCAACCATTTTTTAACCTATCTCCCTTATTTATATTTATATATTTAATTATTTGAATATCATACTATTTGAATTTACATTGGTTTTAAGCGGTTGTCAAAGTATTTTTATTGGATTGACATAAGTTACAAAATTATGACGTTTTTCGATATAATTCTATTGAATGTTAAGGCTTAAGCCATATTGAAAAATGCGCTTAAGGTTATAATGGTATTAAATGAAGGTAACATCATTTAGGAAGGGGCAAGATAATGAAGTATTTCTCCCTCTATCGGATTTTTACTATCGTGTGGATGGCCGTTAGAATCTTTATAGAAATTATTCTATTTCGGAAAAGACATCGTCAAAGTTGGACGGACCAAACAGAAAAGCAGTGGGAGGCACTGCTTAAAAAGCAGGCGATTAGATATAAGGAAAAAGCATTATCTTTAGAAGGTGTTTTAATTAAACTCGGACAATATTTAAGTACTCGTAAAGATATAATGCCCGATGCCTATTTAGAGGAATTAACTGATTTACTTGATCAAGTTCCAGCCGTTTCTTGGGAAAAAGCTAAAGTGGTACTGGAAGAGGAATGGGGTAAGCCTTATACAACCGTCCTGAAAGACATTTCTAAGGATCCGATTGCTTCAGCTTCAATCGGTGAGGTCTATAAGGGGGTATTACATAACGGAGATGTGGTAGCTGTTAAAATTCAGCGCCCCAAGATCGGAAAAATCATTTACAGTGATTTTAGAGCGGTACGGATTGTTTTATGGATGTTAAAACGATTTACCAAACTAGAAAGCTCGATGGATCTCTCGCTTTTTTATCGAGAATTCGTGAGAACCATTGGAGACGAACTTAATTTCGAACAAGAACTTGAAAACGGTCTTTATTTTAAAAAGAAATACGAAGATTTTCCTGGAATAGAGATCCCTTCTTATTACTCAGATTATTCCACTAAAAGGGTACTAGTGATGCAGTGGATGGAAGGAAATCGGATTACTGATCTCGAGTTTTTAGAGAAGAATCATATAGATAAATACAGAATTTCAAATGTTTTACTAGAAGCTTTTCTAGGTCAGCTACTAGAAGAAGGTAAATTCCATGCTGATCCACATCCAGGTAATATCATGGTGAAAGCGGACGGTACCATTGTACTGATTGACTTTGGAATGGTTGGGGTTATAAAGAAAAAGGATGCTATGCACATTCGTGATATTGTTGTCGGCATCATGTTGAAGGATTATGATAAAGTGGTACATGCATTAGAAGGAATGAGATTTCTGCTTCCGCATGCAGACAAAGATGAGATTGCAAGAATTATCCAACTGTTAGTTGATACATATAGCGATAATGGAATTAAAGCACAGGACACAAAAGTTGTCGAAGAAATTATGACGGATATAGAAAAGATCGTAAATGAGCAACCGATTCAACTGCCAAGTGAATATGCCTTTTTAGGACGAGCGATTTCAACGTTTATAGGAAATTTGTATACATTAGACCCTAAAATGGATTTATTAGCGATGTGTAGTCCAATCATAAAGCAGTGGTTAAAGGATAATATGGAAGGGGCAAAGGATACGGTTATAAACTTTGCAAAATCTACTCTCAAACCACTTGTTTCACTGCCAAACCAAATTCAACAAGTACTCGATGAACCCAAGAAATATCGCGAATGGCAAAAGACGAGCCAGTTAATGAATATGAAACATGAAATGGTTATTTCAAGAAAACGGGATGCATTTCTGCTTGTTCTACTAAGTCTAGTTTTCACCTATGTAAGTTACTATCTAAATCAGTTATATCTTTTATATGGAAGTATCGGAATGCTCGTTATCAGTTTGTTTTATTATGTACGAATGGTTATTCGGCATCGCAGGCTAATGAAACATGGTTTTAAGGCATAAAGAGTCAACGATTTAAGTCACACATAAAAATATAACAATAACTTATGGGGAAAAGGGAGAATCAACGTTAGTTGGCTCTCCCTTATTTACGATATAAAAAATATTTTTGACAAGTTGTTGATAATTTGTGAAGTTTTTTATTTCCAATTTTTGCAGTTTTCTGTTTTAATAGATATGAATCGTATATTAGTATATTTTCGAAATTTCGTAAATAATAGTTTTGAAACGGTTTACAATCGTGATATTAAGAGGTTTAATAAAGTCATCAAGTTAAAACATTCCAATAATCAGAAAATAATTATTGATGAGATTTTATTCACAAATTTGTAACAACCTTCTCGCGTAAACTGTGTTATCATCATGTTAATAGTGGTAATATAAACAAACGAAAAGGAGAAGGGGAGATTTGTGACAAATATTCGAATAATATTTGAACAATTTGTGAACTTTTCTGCAATCACCATTATTTTTTTTGAGGTTTACTTGTCTTTTACTATCTATAAAATCAAAAAATTATTTTAGTATATTTAGAGAAAGGGGTATTCATTATGAAGTTAAAAGGGGCTTTTTTAATGGTGATTATGACCATTGCCACCATACTTTCAGGATGTGAACCGTTATTAGTTCTCGATCCAAAGGGTCCACAAGCTGAAAGGCAAGCTCAAGACATAATGCTTTCCATCGGAATTATGTCATTTATTGTAATTGCTGTATTTGTTGCTCTAATCATTATCTTATTTAAGTATCGTGCTTCAAAACAAAGTCCAGATTATGAACCGCCTGAAATTGAGGGGCATCCTTGGCTTGAAGCTATTTTATTTGGAATCCCGATTTTAATCGTGGCTTATCTATCTTTCGTATCTGTACAAAGTAACTACATTGTCGAAGCGACACCTCAAAAATACGAAGATCAAGAACCATTAGTCATTTATGCATCATCTTCAAACTGGAAATGGCATTTTAGTTATCCAGAACAAGATATTGAGACAGTTAACTATCTATACATCCCAGAAGATCGTCCGCTTGAATTTAAGTTATATTCATTTGGACCAATCACAAGTTTCTGGATTCCACAATTAGGTGGGCAAAAGTACGCGATGGCAGACATGGTGACGACACTTCACTTAGCAGCAGATCACCCAGGTGAAATGGTGGGACGTAATGCTAACTTTAGTGGTAAAGGATTTGCCGAAAATACATTCAATGTCACAGCTATGACTCAAGCTGACTTTGATGAGTGGGTTGAGGAAGTACATGAAACAGCGGAACCTTTAACAGAAGGAAAGTTTGAAGAGTTATTAGAACCAGGACATCTTGGACAAATGACATTTAAAGGTACACACTTAGAATTCTCACCAGCACCTGAGCATGATCATGCGCCTTCAGCTAAAGAAGATGAGGAACATTTTACTGATGATTCTTCAGATCACAGTAATCATTAAATCTTTAATTAAGCCCGAAAATATTAGTTTTATCAATTTCTCTCGAAAGGAGTCTTTTAAGGATGGAGTTCTTTGAACGATTTGCCGTACCACATCCAAGTCCAGCGATTTATGCGTCGATGGTTGCTATTGGTTTAACAGTCATTGCCATTATTGCAGGGTTAACCTATTTCAAAAAATGGGGTTATTTATGGCGTGAATGGTTAACAACATCAGACCACAAGCGTATCGGTATTATGTATATGCTTGCTGCTTTATTAATGTTATTCCGCGGCGGTGTTGACGCGATAATGATGCGTGCACAACTTTCGGCACCGGAAAATCAATTACTAGATGCACAGCACTATAATGAAATTTTTACAACACACGGGGTTGTCATGATTTTCTTCATGGCTATGCCTTTTATCTTTGCTTTTATGAATTATCTAATTCCGCTTCAAATTGGGGCTCGTGACGTTGCATTCCCAAGATTGAATGCGATTAGTTTCTGGCTGTTCTTCTTTGGAGCTATGCTATTTAATATCTCTTTCGTCATCGGGGGTTCACCTGATGCTGGATGGACATCTTACTTCCCACTAGCAGGAACTGATTTCAGTACATCAGTTGGAACGAACTATTATATGCTAGCGATTCAGATTTCAGGTCTAGGATCATTAATGACAGGTATTAACATGGTTACAACCATCATCAAAATGAGAGCACCTGGTATGACATTAATGAGAATGCCAATGTTTACTTGGACGTCTTTTGTTGCAAACTTAATTATTGTGACTGTATTCCCAATCTTTGCGATCGCTTTAGGAATGGGAACGATGGACAGACTATTTGGAACGAATTTCTTTACATCAACAAATGGCGGTATGGATATGCTTTGGGCCAACCTTTTCTGGATATGGGGACACCCTGAAGTATACATCTTAATCTTACCTGCATTCGGTATTTATAGTGAAATTATCCAAACCTTCTCAGGACGTAACCTATACGGTTATAAGTCAATGGTTGGATCGGTTGTCGTTATTTCGGTTCTTTCGCTACTTGTTTGGGCCCACCACTTCTTTACAATGGGTCAAGGAGCATTAGCTAACAGCTTCTTCTCGATTACAACAATGGCGATTGCAGTACCAACAGGGGTTAAAATATTTAACTGGCTTCTAACAATGTGGAAAGGGAAGATTCGCTTTACCGTTCCAATGCTTTATTCAGTAGGATTTATTCCGTTATTTACAATTGGTGGGGTAACAGGGGTTATGCTTGCGATGTCAGCAGCTGACTATCAATACCATAACACGATGTTCCTAGTAGCTCACTTCCATAATACGATTATCCCAGGTGTTGTTTATGCAATGCTTGCGGCATTTACGTATTACTGGCCAAAAATGTTCGGATTCATGTTAAATGAAAGAATTGGAAAATGGACATTCTGGCTTCTATCAATCGGCTTTGTATTGGCGTTCTTCCCAATGTATATCACTGGTTTAGATGGGCAAGCACGTCGTATGTACACGTATTCTGAGGCAACTGGCTTTGGACCATTAAATATGCTTTCATTCATAGGCGCAGGAATTATGGCTATTGGTTTCGCGCTAATTGTTTACAACGTATATTACAGCATTCGTTATTCACCACGAAATATTAGCGCAGATCCATGGGATGCTCGTACACTTGAATGGGCGACACATACACCAGTTCCAGAATACAACTTTGCGGTTGACCCACAGGTTGCTTCAAGACAGCCATTCTGGGATGCAAAGAAAAAAGGACATGATCTATTCCCGGATGAATACAAAGAAATTCATATGCCAAACAACAGTGGTATGCCATTTATTTTTGGAGCAATCTTCTTTGTATGGGGCTTCTCGTTCGTGTTTGCAATCTGGCCATTAGTCATCATTAGTACAATTGCTTTCTTTGCCGTTATGGCTTTCCGTTCATTTGAAAAAGACGACGGTCGCCACATTACGGTTAAAGAAATTGAAGAAACTGAAACGAAATTGCGAGGTGCTAACTAATGAAAATGGATCACTCGCTCCCATTAGAATATAGTACAAAACAAAATGATTTAAATATTTTTGGTTTTTGGGTTTTCCTTGCATGTGAAATTATGTTGTTTGCAACACTCTTTACGACTTATTTTACATTAGAACATCGTACTGGAAATGGACCTTCTGGAGCGGAAATTTTTGAAATTACTCCGGTTCTAATCGAAACGTTTATTCTATTAACAAGTAGTTTTGTGATTGGTCTTGGCGTTCATGCCATGCGTCTTGGAAATAAGAAAGCGATGATGACATTCTTCGGAATTACGCTTGTATTAGGTTTAGCTTTCTTAGGTGTTGAGATTTATGAATTTATTCATTATGTACATGTAGGCGCAGGACTTCAAGTAAGTGCCTTTACAGCCGCTTTACTGTCAACATTAGGAACTCACGGTGCCCACGTTACATTTGGCTTGTTCTGGGGCTTAGCTATCATGATTCAAGTGAAAAGAGAAGGCTTGACTCCTAGAACGACGAATAAATCATTCATTTTCTCGCTTTACTGGCACTTCCTAGATGTAGTTTGGATCTTTATTTTCAGCTTCATCTACTTGAAAGGAATGATGTAAGAATGAAAGAATTATTTCCTGTCAAACAGATAAATGGTTTTATTGCTTCGATTCTTTTAACTTTAGTTGCCCTATCTGTATATTTCTTTGACCTGTCATTTAACACAGGTATGACCATTTTAATTATAACTGCTTTTGCTCAAGCGTCTCTTCAGCTAGTTGTATTCATGCATGCAGGGGAAACAGAGGATAAATGGTATATTTACGGTAAAGTATTCTTTATGCTCTTTGCTGCTATAGTTACCATCTTAGGAACATTGTTAATCTTCCTATGGGATATGTAAAATGGAAAAGAGAGAGCGTCTATTGGGGTAGACGCTCTCTTTATTTTTTATGGACATTTCTAAGCATCTCTTCAGCAGCAACAAGAAACATGCCGATTAAAAAGATAAATACTGCCCCCATCACAGCTCCAACACCAATTCCAGTTATGAAAATATAATCCTGTATCATCATTCCGTATAAAAAAATAGCAATTCCAAGAGTGAGAACTATCGCGCCAACCATCTTTGTAGCCGTAATCATTTTGATAAATGGATTCATTTTAATCATCCCCCTTATAGAATATGCTATTCAAGAGTGTTCACAAAATTGTCAAAAAATTAAATCATGATGAAAAAATCTATGTTAAATATTTATATGTATAAAAGTCTTGATGTAAATGGCAAAAAAATTATCTTTTCACCACATATAAATGAGGACGCTTCTTTTTTTCAATTGGAGCTATTTCAATCCCTTTAAAGGTAGTTTCGACCATCTCCTCCGTAGCGACAAAGAACATCCCCATCAGGACAATAAAGATAGCCCCAACTTCAACGCCAATACCAATTCCGATAACAGAAGAGAAACCGCTTACAATACCATATGCTAAAGTCAAAGTCCCAGTTATAAACAGTAGAATGGTAATTAATTTAGTGATCCCTATGATTTTCTCATGTGAGTTCATTTAATAAACCTCCTCCATAATCTTTCCTGTAATTACATTATTCTAAATGTTCACATAATTGTCAAATATTATTTAGAAAATATTCACTATCTTATTATTGCTTATTATAGGAATATAAATTTTATATTCATTATGTTCATTTGGAGATATAACATACTATGATATATCTCCAAATGAAATAAATTAGTATTATATTTGAATAAGTAAAATTTATTATTTAATTTTTATGATAATAAGGGTAGACTTAGGGACGTATGGATAAATAAGTCATAGTTTAATAGAGGTAGGACATCCAACTTTTCCTACTAAAATTTTTTTTACAGGAGGGAGTAAAAAGTGGGGAAGAAAACAATCATTCGTTTTGAAAATGTAACAAAACAATTTGATCAGGATCCAGCTATTTTAAAAGACGTTAGCTTTGAAATAGAACGTGGGAAATTTTATACATTACTTGGTCCATCTGGTTGTGGTAAAACAACGATATTAAGGCTAATCGCGGGTTTTATTGAACCATCAGAAGGGAAAATTTATATTAACGATAAAGTGGTCAATCATATTCCAGCCAATAAACGTCAGGTTAATACCGTATTTCAGGATTATGCCTTATTCCCTCATTTAAATGTATTTGAGAATATCGCATTTGGTTTAAGAATAAAAAAAATGAATCAAAAGCTCATTAATGAGAAAGTTCAAGAAGCATTAAAGTTTGTTAACTTAGTTGGATTTGAGAATCGTGACATAAATGAGATGTCTGGTGGTCAAAGGCAAAGAGTCGCAATCGCGCGTGCTATTGTAAATGAACCAGAGGTGATTCTCCTCGATGAACCGCTATCGGCACTTGATTTAAAACTACGTACTGAAATGCAGTATGAATTAAAAGAATTACAGCAGCGACTTGGGATTACGTTTATTTTTGTTACGCATGATCAAGAAGAAGCCTTGGCGATGTCAAATGAAATCTTTGTAATCAATAATGGGAAAATAGAACAAAGCGGTACACCAACAGATATCTATGATGAACCAATAAATCGTTTTGTTGCAGACTTCATTGGTGAATCCAATATTGTTTCAGGAATCATGAAAAAGGATTATCTTGTTGAATTTGTTGGCCGGGAATTTGAATGTGTGGACAAAGGTTTCTATAATAATGAAAAGGTTGAGATTGTAATTCGACCAGAAGATTTAGAGATTACACCAAGAGAAAAAGGAAAAATTATTGTTGATGTCGATTCACTGTTATTCCGAGGCGTTCATTATGAAATTTGCGGATATGACGAGGATGGAAATGAATGGCTCGTCCATTCAACAAAAAGAGCACAGGTGGGTGATAAAATCGGGCTTTATTTTGAACCTGAAGCGATCCACGTTATGAGATTAGGTGAAACCGAGGAAGAATTTGATAAACGTCTTGAAACATATGAGGATGATCACCATGAATAATCAACATTCTCGTAATTTGTATCTCCTTCCATATATCTTATGGATCGGGTTGTTTGTATTGGTGCCAATTATTCTCGTTTTCTATTATTCCTTTCTAGATATTCATGGCAACTTTAGCTTAACGAATTACGTTAACTTTTTTACACCTGTTTATCTAAAAATGACACTTAGCTCGTTTTGGTATGCCTTTTTAATTACAGCCTTTTCTCTATTGATTGGTTATCCAACGGCTTATTTCTTAACAAAAACAAAACATAAGCACTTATGGTTATTGCTAATTATTTTACCTTCATGGATTAACTTACTTTTAAAAGCGTACGCATTCTTAGGGATTTTTGGTACACACGGAGTAGCGAATAATTTTCTTGAGGCTATCGGAATAGGTGCAAAACAAATTTTGTTCACCGATTTTAGTTTTGTGTTTGTATCTGTGTACATTTTTATTCCGTTTATGATTTTACCGATCTTTAATTCATTGGATAAATTAAATCCAACGTTTATCGATGCTTCCTTTGATTTAGGAGCATCCAAATGGACGACCTTTCGTCGAGTGATATTTCCACTGACATTGGATGGTGTCAAATCAGGTTGTCAAGTGGTCTTTATCCCTGCGTTATCACTATTCATGTTAACAAGATTGATTGCAGGAAACCGAGTCATCACTTTAGGTACAGCGATTGAACAACATTTTCTTGTAACACAAAACTGGGGAATGGGTTCTACAATTGCGGTTTTCCTTATCATTGCGATGTTTTTCATTATGATGATTACAGGAAATAAAAGGAGGGAGAGGAATTGAAAAATAAGTTATCAACCATCTATTTACTGATTATATTTTTCATTCTTTATGCTCCGATTTTCTATTTGATTTTTTATTCATTTAATAGCGGTGGTACCATGTTTGATTTTGAGGAATTTACATTAGATTGGTACAAGCAGCTATTTAGTAATACAAGATTATTAATAATTGTACTGAATACAATTATCATCGCTCTTTTATCAGCAGCGATATCGACGATTATTGGAGTTGCTGGGGCACTCGGGATTGCTTATGTCAAAAGGAGACAAGCGCAAAATACATTATTATCTCTAAACAATGTTTTAATTGTTAGTCCAGACGTGATTATCGGTGCTTCGTTTTTAATTACCTTTACCATACTAGGAATTCAGCTAGGTTTTACTTCTGTTTTGCTTTCGCATATTGCGTTTAGTGTACCGATTGTCGTGATTATGGTCTTGCCTAAAATTCAGGAAATGAGTTCGAGTCTTGTGGATGCGGCACGGGATTTAGGGGCAAGTCGTTGGGAGGTTTTAACGAAGGTAACCATTCCCTACATAACCCCTGGTATCTTTGCCGGTTTCTTTATGGCTTTGACCTATTCCTTGGACGACTTTGCTGTTACATTCTTTGTGACAGGTAATGGGTTTACGACATTGTCTGTTGAAATTTATTCGATGGCAAGAAGAGGCGTTTCATTAGACATTAATGCGTTGTCGACATTACTATTCCTGTTCACGATGGTACTTGTCATTGGTTACTATTTTATTAACCAACGTTATAAACGTACGTCACGAATGGGGGTTCGAAAATGAGAAAACTCATTCAGGCCTTTTCGGTTATTGTCATCGTTTCCGTGCTGTTGATGTTTTGGGTTTCTAAGTTGAATTCTTCAGAAGGTTACACATCTGGTAATACACTGACGGTTTTTAACTGGGGAGATTATATTGATGAAGAATTAATCGATAAATTTGAAGAGGAAACTGGCATTAAAGTGATTTATGAAACCTTTGATTCCAATGAGTCGATGCTGACAAAAATACAACAAGGTGGAACTAGCTATGATGTAGCAGTCCCATCCGAATACATGATTGAAAAAATGAAAAGTGAGGATTTGCTTCTCCCTCTCGATCATTCAAAATTACCCAATTTAAAACACATTGATCCACGATTTTTGGATCTTTCCTTTGACCCCGGAAATCAATATTCGATTCCTTATTTTTGGGGTACAGTTGGGATTGTTTATAATCCTGAATTACTGGGTGATATTGAATTAAAGGGTTGGAATGATTTATGGAATCCTGCATTAAAAAATGAGATTTTGATGGTAGATGGTGCTCGTGAAGTGATTGGGATTGGGCTAAACAGCCTACACTATTCGTTGAATGACACCAACAACGACCATTTACTTGAGGCTAAAGCCAAGTTGGATACGTTAACTCCAAACTTGAAAGCCATTGTTGGTGATGAAATCAAATTATTGATGGCCAATGAAGAAGCGGCAATTGGCGTTGTTTGGTCAGGCGATGCTGCGGATATAATGTGGGAAAATGACAAGTTAGATTATGTTGTTCCAGAAGAAGGGTCTAATCTTTGGTTTGATAATATGGTGATCCCCAAAACAGCAAAGAATATCGAGGGTGCCCATCAATTTATTAATTTCATGTTAGACCCTGAAAATGCAGCACAAAATACAGACTATGTGAGCTATTCAACTCCAAATCAAGCCGCGCTCCAATTATTGGATGAAGAGGTAGTTAACGATGAACGATTTTACCCTCCAGAAGAATTAACCGAAAAACTAGAAGTTTACGAAGATCTAGGGAAAGAAATGCTCGCTTATTATAATGAGCTTTATCTAAAGTTTAAAATGCACCGAAATTAGTAAAAAAGAGAGGTTAGAAGCCTCTCTTTTTGCTGTTTTTGTTCAGAATTTGTGATCTAAATCTAAGAAGAGGTTGATTGAACCAGTATAGGGGACAATTGAACCAAAATCCCATTTAATTGAACTAAAACTGGGATTGATTGAAGCAAAATCAAGGTTAGTTGATCCAACCTCAACCAGAATTGAACCAAACCCTGATTCTCCACTAAAAATATTCATATGCTCCCTCTATAAAACGATTAATAATCCTAAATTTGAGACATCTTAAAAGGAAAAGAGGAGTTGTTATGATGAAAGTCATTATAATGTTAATTTTATTATTAAGTTCCATAATTCCAGATTTCGTCCAAGCAGAAGAACCCAAAGCAATTAATAAAAAGGAATTGGCGATTGTCATTGATGATTTTGGCAACAATATGAAGGCAACAGAAGACATGCTTAATCTTCCTATTCCGATTACCGTTGCAATTATGCCATTCCTCTCTACAACAGAGCGTGATGCAAAATTAGCTCATGAACGAGGTCATGAAGTCATTGTTCATCTGCCAATGGAACCTAAAAAGGGGAAGCGCAGTTGGCTTGGACCTGGTGCTATTACGACAGATATGAGCGATAAGGAAATAAGAAATGCTGTAATACAAGCAATTGAAAATGTCCCCTATGCAGTTGGGATGAATCACCATATGGGCTCAAAAGTAACGGAAGATGAAAGAGCCATGCGAATTGTTCTTGAGGTATGTAAAGAAAAGGGATTGTTTTATCTTGATAGCAAAACGTCTAGTAAAAGTGTCATTTCAAAGCTAGCTGAAGAATTAGATGTGCCTTATTTAGAAAACGACATGTTCTTCGACCATATTTATTCAGAACAACATATTTATAGGCAAGCATCCAATTTAGTAAAAGAGCTTGACGATAGTGAACAATTAATTGCGATTGGGCATGTCGGGATTACAGGTGAAAAGGTCGTCACTGCTCTGAAAAACTATATACCCCAATATCAAAAACAGGCGGAAATTGTCCCGCTTTCTTCATTACTACCAGGTTCTGACATTCTAAATGGATTACCTTAAATAAAAAAAGGAGTTTGTGACTAGCATCACAGCCTCCTTTTTTTATTTTCGTTATCCTATATATAGGAAAAACTTTCCTTTTATGCTTCTAAGAATGCATGAAGCATCCATAAGTGAGTGTCAATTTTCTCAATTAGACCGATAGCAAGATCGTTCGTGATTGTGTCATTCTCAGCATCTGTAACTTTTGCTAATTCGTTTAAGCTCTCTTTAATTGTTGTGTAATCTTTTACAAGAGTTGCAACCATATCTGAAGCTTTTGTTTCGTTTGCTGTTTCTTCGATCGTAGCAGTTTCTATATACTCCTTCAATGTTGCAACTGGTTGACCTCCGACGGCAAGTAGACGTTCAGCCACTTCGTCAACAACAAGAGCAGCTTCATCATAAAGCTCTTCAAATTTGGCATGTAATGTGAAGAATGAAGGACCTTTAACATACCAATGGAAACGATGAAGTTTTGTATAAAGAACACTCCAGTTAGCAATTTGTAAATTTAATTGAGATTGAATCGTTTTAGTTTGTACAGTCATTATATTTATTCCTCCTCGATTTATCTTATATACTTATTATAACAAATAGTTTTTAAAAATCAATACTTATTAATAATTATTTTAAATAATATATAATTACAAATAAAAAAGAGTCTGCTTACAAAACTAAGTTTTGAAGTAGACTCTTTTAATTTAAACAAACATTTAATTAGAAATTGTGTTCGCGTACTTTTGTTTCGGTATAGGTTTGTTTTGATGAAAACATATAACTACGGTGGTGATAATGAATACTATAGACAAGCCCCATTGCAAACATGTTTCCCATGAGTGAGCTACCCCCATAACTGATAAATGGAAGAGGGATGCCTGTAATGGGTAGAACTTGAATGGTCATTCCAATATTTTGAAAAACATGGAAAGTAATCATACTGATAATTCCAACACAAATATACGTATTAAAAGCATCTGTTGTTTCCAAAGCCGTTTTAGTTAGATGATAGATTAGAAGGAAAAATAACCCGATAACAATACTTCCACCTAAAAATCCATATTCCTCGCCGATAACACTAAAAATAAAGTCAGTATGGCTTTCTGGGATATAAACTTGTCGGTCTCCTAAACCTTTTCCTGTTAGTTGACCAGAGCCAATGGCTTTTAGTGAGTTAGATAAGTGATATCCAGCAGCATGTTCTTCCGGTTTAAGCCATGAATAAATTCGATCAAATTGATAGGATTTTACATTTAAATATTTTTCTAAAACTTGCGGAGCCCATATAACAAAGTACAAAATAACTCCTGCAAGAGCAATCCCAAGTCCATAAATAGCTGTAATGATTTTCCAGGATATTCCTGAAACAAAGATAACCCCTGTCATAATCGCTAGCATAACGAGCGATGTTCCTAAGTCAGGTTGCATCATCACAAGTGCGATCGGTAGTCCTGTAACAAGCCCGATTTTTAAAAGTAGCATTAAATCGGTTTCAAGTGTTTTGTTTAAATATTTTTCATTATGACTTTGTACGACCTTACTTAAGGCAATGATCAGAAAAACCTTCATAAACTCAGAAGGCTGGATTGAACCAATGGGCAATTGAAACCAGCTTTGGGCCCCATTTATTCTAGGGGTCAATTCTGTTACGGGAGCAACCGCCAAAATGAGCAATAGCAGTATCCCAAATCCATATAAAAACCAACTCAGCCGTTTTAGTTGATCGCTGTCAAAATACATGACAACGCCAATAATGATGGCACCAACGACATACCAAAAAATTTGTTGGATTAAAAAGTTCGTTTCTCCATATTGTCCCGATGTCTGCCCACTATATATGGCCATACAACTTACGAGAAAGAGTAAAAATAATATGAGGGTTAAAGACCAGTCAAATCGTTCGGCAACCTTTTTTTTATGATCCATGAATGTTCACCTTTTCATCCCCACTCAAGGTTAGATAACAATATTTATATTGAATTGAAACTCTATTAACAGACTAGCAGAGAATTCCATTTTCGACAATATATTTGACGAGCAAACCCTTGTATACGCGTTACTTTCTTTAAATCAAGGAATATAAAAAAGCACAAAAATATTTTGTGCTTTTTAGATTGGCTATGTTAAAGGTGATATACATTAGCCGGAAATTCTCCTCCAATGAATTCTTATACCTATTCGAAAATCGACAATGAGTTATAACTTCGCCTTTAGATTAAATAGTGAATAAAGGTTGTTGCAATTCCAAAATAAATAATTAAAGAAAAAATATCATTTAAAGTTGTAATTAATGGCCCTGATGCCACGGCTGGATCAATTTTCATTTTATAAAGACATACAGGAATAATGGTTCCAGCTAACGTACCAATGATTAGGGTAAAGAATAGAGAGGCACCTACGACAAAACCTAAAATGGCATTGCCTTGCCAAATGAATGCAATAATAGAAATTAAAATCCCACAGGTTATTCCAATAATTAATCCTACTTTAAATTCTCGCATGATAACGCGGAATATGGCTTTTTTATCAAGATCGTCTGTAGCAAGTCCGCGTACGACAACGGCTAATGATTGAGTCCCCGTATTCCCTGTCATTCCTGATATCATAGGCATGAAATAGGTAAGAGCCACTACTTTCTGTAAAGTATCCTCATAACCACTAATAATACTACCTGAAATGAGTCCAATAAATAGGAGTAAGATCAACCATGGAAGTCGTCGGTATGAAGCCACAAAAGCTTTCGTATCAAAATCAATATCTTTACCTGAAGCCGATAACTTTTCGATGTCTTCATTTGCCTCTTGGATGACAACGTCAATAATATCGTCAATAGTGACAATTCCAACTAATACTTTTTCTTCATTAACAACAGGGATGGCTAGAAAGTCATATCGCCCAATTAATCTTGCAACTTCTTCTTGGTCAGCTGAATCAGGAACGGAAATCACCCGTTCATACATAATATTGTGGACGCGTTCCCCTGCATCGGCTAAAAGTAAGTCCCGATAGGAAACCACTCCAACGAGTTTTCGATATTGATCCACTACATATAAGTAGTTAATGGTTTCAGCAAATTCGGCAAAACTCTTTAACTTATCAACAGCATCCCGAACGGTATAGTAATCTCGAATCCAAACAAATCGATTCGTCATCAAGCGTCCAGCTGTTTCAGGAGGATAGTTGATAATATCTTGAACAATCTGGGATTCTTCTTTTTTCATCCCAGCTAACAAAGATTCCATCTTTTCAGGAGAGAGTTCATCTAATAGGGAAGCTAAGTCATCGTTGTCCATTTCGTCAAGGACCTTATTTTTTCGATCAATTCCAAGACGGTTTAATACTTCCAATTGCTCTTCCCAACCTAATTCTTGTATTAAGTCGGCAATGACATTGATTTTTAAATGAAGGAGAAAGCGGGTTCGATGCTTTTCCGGCAGGTCTTCGTAAATTTGGGCGATGTCATAGGGGTGTAATTCTTCTAATATGGCATCTAACTCTTTTTGTTTGTTTTCTTTTAGGGTCTTAATAATATGAAGTGTGATTTGATCCTCGGTCATGTTGTGAATCATAACTCTCACGCTCCTTTCACCGGAAAAGTTTTGTCTAGCTCTTAATCGTACAGTATAATATTATGCTATGAAAGTTTTCAAGCCTTCTTTAACGATAACGCCAAACTTTCTACCATTGTTATTATAAAGAAAAAGTATGTTATTTGAAATGAAAGTTTTAAAAGTTTTGTGAACTGAAAATCTTTCTCGTTATATATCTTATGCAAGCCCATGATGAGGGGGAATTGGACTTCTTTATTAAGTTTCTTTTACAAATGATTTCAATTTGTTCAGATGTAAGATATTTTCTCTCCAATCTGATATTATATAAGCAAGATATATTAAACTTCAATCAGTTGGGGTTTTCTACATAATTACAGGTATTCGGGGGTTTCGTTGTTGAAAAGGAATCGGAAGCAGGATGTTATTTACGTACATTTAAATGAAAAAAACCGTTATGTATTATCATCAGGAATTCAATTTAGTGAGTTTATTCAAGCTTTATATGATTCAATTAATCATATTCTCTTGCTTAAACATCGCTTTGATGATGCCGATTTTAATCTGCACACATTGCTTGATTATATTCCTCGAAAAAGAGTGATGAAGCTTGCGGGTGATGACGTTTCCCAATACGGAGATTTCTGTTGGATTGACTTTGAGGAAATGGAAGGGTTGGATGAAATTCCAGGACAAGTATTGGCTGAATTACTTTATCTCGGTCATATGAAGGAACCGTTGCATGCTCCTTTTTATAATTATTTAGGAAACCGTTTTACTTATTTAGCAATAGAAGATGGCTGGTTTAATAAAACCTATTATCGAAATTTAAATGATTTCTATTATTTACTTAGTGAATTAATCCCGATGAAATTAGAGTTAATAAAACCAGAGAAGAGTCTATTAGGTTTAAAAAGAAGAAAAGTGTACCCTTCTGTGGATCAACATTTATTATTATCATTAAAGGGATATATGAGTGAGGGCATGGTCCTATCCTTGAAGGAGGTCGTTCAAAACCGTGCTCGAATTGAGATCCCGATGTGGGTAATTGGGGACTTTTCCAATATGGATGATATGCATGAGGAATACGAAAAGAATAGTAAAAGATCCTGTGATGCAAAATTAATTTTTGATAAAAAAACACAGGAGTGGAAAATTCGTTCAAACTAGACTTACGACAAAGTTCGATAAAATTAGAAAAAGATCTACACATTTCAAACGTTCATGTTATAATGTGAACAAATGAAAATTTCATACGAATGAATTAGGTGTCTTTGAAAAATAGAAATGCTTTGGTGCGTTTCCATTTTCTACACACAAGACTTAATAGGGAAGTTGGTGAAAAACCAACGCGGTCCCGCCACTGTAAATGGGAGTAACCTGTGAAACCACTGTACATCATGTATGGGAAGGAGCAGGGAACGATGATCATAAGCCAGGAGACCTGCCTAATTTTTTGCACCAACACAACCTACGAGGATAGGCAGGTGTACGAACGGCTGTTTATACATATATGATAGTCTTTCTGCATCTCCGACGTCTAGGGGATGCTTTTTTGTTTTTCAAGACAAAAAAGCATAAATTTATTTTAGGGGGAAATGAAGTGAAAAAGGTTTACGGTTTATTATTTTCATTGCTACTATCGATTGGTATTTTAGTCGGTTGTGGTACAGCAGAAGAATCAAAATCACCAGAAGACAATCAGCAAACAGATCAAACGGAAACATCTGGTTTCCCGGTTACGGTTAAAGATGCATCAGATGAAGAGGTTGTCATTGAAAAGAAACCTGAAAGAATTATTTCACTTATGCCAAGTAATACCGAAATTGCTTTTGAATTAGGACTTAGTGATGAGATCGTTGGTGTAACGGATAACGATACCTATCCAGAAGAAGTTAACGAGAAGGAAAAAGTCGGCGGCATGGAATTTAATGTAGAGAAAATTATTTCACTACAGCCAGACCTTGTCCTTGGACATGGTTCAGCCATGGGCTTATCAGCAGAAGGATTTCAACAGTTAAAAGATGCTGGAATTACTGTTCTTACAGTTAAAGATGCAACGACATTCACTGAGGTATATGACTCAATTGTTACGATTGGGAAAGCTACAGGAGCTGTGGAAGAAGCAGAAAAACTGGTTTCAGACATGAAAGCGAAAGTAGATGAAATCCAACAGAAAACGGCTGAAGTAAAAGAGAAGAAAAAGGTGTATATCGAAATCGATCCAGCTCTTTTTACAGTAGGAAAAGATTCCATCATGGATGAAATGCTTATCGTGATTGGTGCAGAAAATATAGTTAAAGAATCTGGATGGCCGCAACTTGATCAAGAGGCTGTTATAGCAGCCAACCCTGATGTAATTCTTACAACATATGGGGACTATATAAAAGATTCGACACAGCAAGTGTTAGCACGTGAAGGCTGGCAGGATATAAACGCGATAAAAAATGCGCAAGTGATTGATGTAGATCCAGACACAACAACACGTCCAGGCCCTCGTCTTGTTGAAGGAGTAGAGGAATTTGCAAAAGCGGTTTACCCAGAACTTTTTAACGAATAAATATATGGCTTATTTCATAGCGATCGCTTTTTTCTTAGGATCGATGCTACTTGCTATATCGATTGGTACGGTTCATGTACCAATTTTAGATATTATTCAAATCATAGGTGCAAATATTTTCCAATATTCCATTGATCATATTGATCCAATGTTTACCAATATTGTGATGAATATACGCTTGCCACGAGTGTTATTGGCAGGTTTAGTAGGGGCGTCTCTTGCAATTGCAGGAGCCGCCTTTCAAGGTTTATTAAGAAACCCACTTGCTGACCCTTATACACTTGGTGTCTCTTCAGGGGCTTCAGTCGGTGCTGTATTAACCATCTTTTTAAATATATCGCTACCGTTTATCGGAGAGTTCACTTTACCTTTTTTAAGTATTTTATTCTCTTTTATGACGATCCTTCTCGTCCTTCTATTTGCGCAAAGAATTGAACGTTCAATGAAGGTAGAAACGATTATTTTAACAGGTGTGATCTTCAGTTCCTTTTTAGGGGCATTTATTTCTTTAATGATTGCTTTAACAGGGAATGAACTGCGACAAATTATTAGCTGGCTGCTCGGTAGTGTTTCGATGAGAGGCTGGGAATATATTAAAATCATTTTCCCATTTTTCACCATAGGATCCATCCTTTTATTAATGAATGTCAATGAATTAAACGCTATGTCTTTTGGAGAGGAAAGGGCTCAGCATCTAGGTGTGAATGTCCAAAGAAGGAAGATGCTTGTCCTTATAGCAGGATCCATCTTAACAGGGGCAGCCGTTGCCGTTTCCGGTGCGATAGGATTTGTTGGATTAGTCATTCCACATCTAACGCGGATTTTGTGGGGACCTGATCATAAACATTTATTGCCTTTATCCCTTTTAACAGGAAGCGGATTTTTGATCTTAGCAGATTTAGTAGCTAGAACCATTATTTCACCAACAGAGCTTCCAATTGGTGTCATCACTTCGTTAATTGGTGCTCCTGTATTTGCGATTATTTTAATCGGTCGAAAACGAAAGGAAAGGAGGGGATGAGGATTGCTCGAAATTAAACATTTGTATGGCGGATATCGGAAAGAGGATGTTCTTTCGGATATATCCATCCAGGTTCATAAAGGTGAGCTTTTCGGTATTATTGGACCAAATGGAAGTGGAAAAACCACCCTCTTAAAGATGATCAGTGGTGTTCAGCTTTTTAAGGAAGGAAACATTCTGATTAAAGGTGAATCGTTAAAAAAATATTCTTCCAAACAGCTTGCGAAGGTGATTGCTGTGCTGTCTCAACATAGCTCCGAATCCTTTTCCTATAGCGTAAAAGAAACGGTTTCTTTAGGTAGGTACGCCCATCAAAAGGGATTTTTTAAGGAATGGACACTAGAGGATGAGAGAATTGTGCAAGACGTTATGAATTGGACGGGTGTTGCAACACTGCAGGACCATCCGATTCAACTTCTCTCTGGTGGAGAAAGGCAACGTGTTTTCCTTGCCCAGGCCTTAGCCCAGGAACCAGAAATTCTTCTTCTTGATGAACCAACCAACCACCTTGATTTGTCTTACCAAAAGGAATTACTTGATTTATTGAAAAAATGGACAAGAGAAAAATCATTAACAGTTATCTCTATTTTTCATGATCTAAATTTAGCGGGACTATATTGTGATCGTTTATTGCTTCTTCAGAATGGAAAAATCAAGCGTTGTGATACGCCAAACGAAGTGTTAAAACAGGAAATCATTGAAGATGTTTATCATACGGAAATCGAAAAACATCCTCATCCAAGAGTTCCAGCCCCACAAATGGTACTTCTGCCGGAATCGTATTTTTTAGGTGATGATGAAAACATCACAGATTCCTATCTGAACGTTATACCTCAGCATATTATTTTGAAGGCACCATCGCTACTACGAACGATGTCCTCTGGTGTCATTGGCTCTGGAACAGGTTGGCATGATACTTTTGTCAATCGACATGTTGATAAAAATTATAACTGTGATAACCACCGTGAGGAAATGGCAACTTATTTAAGAGCAAATGGATGTGATCCTTCCCAAACGGTAGGAATGATGACGGCAGTTGTAACGGAGGATGTCGTATCAAGGGCTTATGAAGAAAACGGATGCTCCATTTTAATTGTTGTAACAGCAGGGGTAGGAAACGCGGTTGACGTAGCAAAAAGCCATGAACAAAGTGTAGAGCTACAACAACCAGGCACCATTAACACTTGGGTGTTTATAAATGGACATATAACGGAGGAAGCTTTTATTCAATGTATTATGACGGCAACAGAAGCAAAGGTTAAAGTTCTGCAAGACTTAGAGGTTAAAGACCCAAGAACAGGGACGATTGCGACCGGAACATCTACAGATAGTATTCTCATTGCGGCAACGCAAAAAGGGAAACGATTTGAGTTTGCTGGGAATATAACCCCCTTAGGTAGTCTAATCGGAAAAGGCGTCTACCAGTGTACAAAAGAAGCGATACAGAAAAGTAATCGGAGAAAGGAAAGTCTATGATGATTGGTCATCTATTAGCGATTACTCTTGCCTTTTTAATTGATAGAATCATCGGTGATCCTCCTACATGGCCACATCCCGTTAAGTGGATGGGATCTCTAATTTCTGCTCTAGATAAAAAATGGAATCATGGATCGAACCGTAAATGGAAAGGGATCATGATGGTTCTTATTGTTTTAATAGTGGTCTTTATACCAACCTTGTTGATTTGTAAGATTGCCTATACCATTCACTTTATAGTAGGTCTATTTGTGGAGAGTATCCTCATTGCAACAACGATTTCTCATAAGAGCTTAAAAGAAGCCGCAATGGAGGTATACACTCCATTGGAAAAGGGAGATATACAGAGTGCTCGTCTTAAACTGTCTTATATTGTTGGCAGGGATACAGAGCAATTAAATGAAAGTGAAATGGTTCGCGGGACCGTTGAAACGGTTGCTGAAAATACAAGTGATGGTGTAACAGCACCCGTATTTTGGGCTTGGATAGGCGGAGCGCCATTGGCTTTAGTATATCGGGCTATTAATACCTGTGATTCAATGGTTGGTTATAAGAATGACCGATATTTAGAATTTGGCTGGGCTTCTGCGCGTCTTGATGATGTTTTTAATCTGATTCCAAGTAGGATGACTGCATTTATGATGGTACTGGCTAATCGCCCTTTTCATAACGATCGGAAAAAGGCATGGGAAATCTTGTTTCGGGATGCAAAAAAACACCCCAGTCCAAACAGTGGTTGGTGTGAGGCGGGTGCCGCTGCGCTATTAGGTGTTCAACTAGGCGGTACCAATACATATAAAGGAATCGTGTCAAAGCGAGCCTTGATGGGTGACCCTGTCTACCCTCTTAAACAAAATCATATCCTTAACGTGAATATCATACTGTCCCGAACGGTTCTTTTCTTTTTACTATTCTTATGGCTTGGAGGTGTGTTGATTGATATGGCCAGCACATGGATCTAATCCGCATTATTTATATGAGGCGGCAGGACTTAAGCAACCTAATAGAATCATTGATTTTAGCGCGAATATTAATCCATTTGGTCCCCCTTCCTCTATTAAGAAGAAATGGGGAGATTTATTTGGTGGGATTGAAACGTATCCTGATCCACAAAGTACTGTTTTGAAAAAGAAACTTGCATATCGTGAGGAAATCGATGAAAAACAGATTTTAATTGGAAATGGTGGCGCTGAAATCATCAGTCTAATTGGGAGATGGTTATCTAGTAAAAAGGTGTTAATCGTAGAGCCTGCTTTTTCTGAGTATGAAGCGGTCTGCAGGATTAATGGTTGTGAAATTTCTTATTTCTCATTATCAGAGGATTGGGAAGTAGATCTAGATTCTTTAAGTGAAAGGCTTTCAAATATAGATGCAGTATTTTTCTGTAACCCCAATAATCCAACGGGTTTGTATTTCAACAAGAGGATGATAGAGGATATTTTAAAAGAATGTCGAAAAAAGGATTGCCATCTAATTGTGGATGAAGCTTTTTATGATTTTGTTCTTGAGTACGAATCGTTAGTTCCCTTGCTTAATGATTACTCGAATTTGCTCTTGCTACGGTCTATGACCAAAATCTATGGTATCCCAGGATTGCGCCTAGGGTATGTAATGGCATGTCGGGATCTCATTGAAACCCTTACTAACTACCAATCCCATTGGAGTGTGAATAGTGTGGCGATGAAGGTAGGCGAACTTTGTTTAGAGGAAGAAGTGTACGTTCAACATACGGTTCAATTTATTGAAAAGCAGCGCGATATCTTATTTTCTTTTTATAAGAAGAATGGCTTTCATGTGACTGATTCCAAGGTAAATTTCTACTTGTTGAAAGACAAGGAATTAGAGGATCAATCCCCTTTGTTCCAGTTTTTATTAGAAAAAGGAATTGTTCCTAGACACACATTCAATTTTCCGGGACTAGAAGGGAGATGGCTCAGGTTCGCCATTCGAACAGACTATGAAAATAAGCAGCTTTTGGAGGCGATGCAGGAATGGCGCAGCATTCATCCATCATATTGATAACGGGCGGGGTTCGCAGTGGGAAAAGTGCCTTTGCCGAAAAAATAGCAGGGGATCAGTGGAAGTCAGATGGATTTGGGCAACTCCATTATATTGCTGCTATGCAGCCTTCCGATGAAGAAATGAAACAAAGAATTGGAGTACATCAACAGGACCGTCAGCGAAGCGGACTTCTTTGGAATACTTGGGAAAAACCAACATCAATTGGTGATCTTGCGGAGAAGTTTAATCGTAATGATGTGGTCCTGCTTGATTGTTTAACGACATGGCTTAATAATGAATTATTCTTTGAAGAGGACGGATGGCAGGATAGGGTCTTTTTAAGTGATCTCATTGAGAAGATGTGGAATGGAATTTTATCCATAAGTCAAAAGGTCAAAACCTTTGTTATAGTCAGCAATGAAGTGTTGTATGAACCGATTAATCAGAACGAGCTTGTTTTTATTTATAGTTCCTTGCTCGGAAAATTGCATCAAAAAATCGTATCCCAAGCCCATCAAGCTTATCTAGTAGAGGCAGGTATTCCCATATTAATGAAGGGTGAGACGGAATGAAAGGTGTTATGATTCAAGGGACGGCCTCTGATGTGGGGAAAAGTTTAATTGTAACCGCATTATGCCGTCTTTTTGCAAATGAGGGAGTTAAGGTGGCTCCTTTTAAGTCACAAAATATGTCCAACTTTTCTTATATAACAAAGGACGGTTTTGAAATAAGTATTGCTCAAGGGATCCAAGCCGAAGCAGCCCGAACGGATGCGACGGTTTCGATGAACCCTATATTATTAAAACCTCAATCTGAACAGGATTCAGAGGTTGTGTTATTGGGAAAATCAGTAGAAACATTATCAGGACGAGGATATCGTGAATCGTACTATGAAAAAGGATTAGAGGTCATTGAAAAGGCTATGCAACAACTTGATAAGGAATACGAGTTATTGATTTTAGAAGGAGCTGGTAGTCCCGTTGAAATGAATCTAAAATCTCGGGAACTCGTGAATATGAAAGTTGCAGAAATGGCCGATGTACCCGTGTTTTTAGTAGCGGATATTGACCGAGGTGGGATTTTTGCCAGCCTTATAGGAACTTTAGAGTTGTTGGAAGATGAAGAGCGTAGGAGAGTTAAAGGTATTATTATTAATAAATTTCGTGGGGATTTAAGCCTATTTAAGGATGGAGTAAAGTGGATTGAGAACAGGACAGGGCTCCCTGTACTTGGTGTATTACCTTATATTCATAACCATATGATTGAACCTGAAGATTCACTATCCATTGACAATGATAGGAAACGGAATTACGCAAGTGACAACCTAGATAGGGGTGTATGGAATATAAAGGAAAGTAGATATGATGCCTTGGCTGAGGAAATGAAGGTTCATTTAGAGTGGAGCAAGATCAAAAGCATTATTTCGGAATGGGAGGACCTTAAGTATTGAAGATGATAAAAGGACTCATCATGGGCATCCAATTTTTTACAAGTATCCCCATTCGATATGAGGTGCCGATGGATCGTCCTCATATCCATTCGGCGATTAAAATGTTTCCGATGTTAGGGTTATTACAGGGGATCCTCTATGGAGTGTTTATGTATGCTTTATTGCATTGGACCCCGCTTTCTCCGCTTGCTGTTGCATTTTTTGTTTGGCTCGCCTTAATTGTGATTACCGGTGGAATCCATTTGGACGGCTGGATGGATTGTAGTGACGCCTACTTTTCTTATCGTGATAGAGTGAAACGACTTGAAATTATGAAAGACTCGAGAATCGGAGCGTTTGGTGTTCTGTCTGTTATGGTGTTGTTAAGTGCAAAATTTCTATTTATCTTTGAAGTAGTTTTGTGGTCTGTTGACGAAACATTTATTTTGATTGTATTAATTCCTTTTTTAGGAAAAATGGTGATGGGTATCCTATTACTAAACGTGAAGTCTGCCAAAGAAGAGGGGCTTGGTTTCATGTTTCAGCAAGCTGCGTCGCAAAGGACCCTTTGGAATTATCCGATTTATCTGGTTTTAATGGGATTACTGATTTTGTGGGGTTGGTCTAATGCGTTAATTGGATTTGTTGTATTCATTGTGATAGCTCTCATTTTTATAATCGTCATGTCGAGGAAAATCGTTAAATGGTTTGGCGGTGTAACAGGTGATGTGTTAGGTGCCTCAGTGGAAGGAGTCGAATGCTTATTATGGATGAGCGTGTGGTTGTGGCATTATTTCGTCATGGGTTAACAGAGTTGAACAAACTGAAGGCATATATTGGATGGACGGATGCACCTATCTTGGACGACGCGAAAGAAAGTTTATCAGCCATAGAACCATCTCCTTATGAGGTTGTGGTTACAAGTGATTTAAAGCGATGCCTGCAAACAGCAGAGATTTTGTTTCCAGAGAAGGAGCCAATCGCTTTGCCTGAATTTCGCGAAATGAATTTTGGTCCATGGGAAGGAAAACGATATGCAGAGTTGGCTGGTCAACCGCAATATGAGGAATGGCTTAGCGGACAGTTTGAAATAACGGTTCCTGGTGTCGAAAGCTACAATGATTTTTCACAGCGAGTTGAAAAAGGTTGGGAAATAGTAACCGCTATGGTGACAGATGATCGCGTTCATTCATTCGCGATTGTCACACATGGAGGTGTCATTCGAAATTTATTAGCTAAATTTGCGCCAAATGAAAAGAGCTTTTGGGAGTGGAAGGTTCCACATGGGAATGGGTTTGAATTGGTTTGGCCAAGCAAGGAGGCTTTCAGGAGGGGTGAACGATGCACTTTGTTACGGGAGGTGCTTTTAACGGGAAATCCAAATGGGTAAAGGCGAATAATTTGGAAGTATGTTGCTGGATTTCTGCTTATCATGGTGAATCACTTCCAACTTATTTGGATCAAGTTAAAGAAAGTACTATTGTCCTTGAAGGCATTGAGCAGTGGGTAAAACAATGGCTGGAGGAGCTTAATGAGGACGATGTTCGAAAAAAATGGCAGTCTCTCTTACAGCAATTAAGGTCTTGGGAGAATCGTGATAAATGTAGGAAGGTCATTTTGATTGGAACGGATCTTACAAAAGGAATTGTTCCGCTACATCGTTCGGACCGAGAATGGCGCGATGTATGTGGTCGAGTATTTCAAGATACAGCATTAAGCTGTGAGCGGGTTGACTTGATTTGGTATGGGTTAAACAAAAGACTTAAATGAAAGGGGTTAATAAGGGTGAAGATTTATACGAGAACAGGGGACAAAGGGCAGACAAGCATTATTGGAGGTAGAGTCGATAAGGATGATATCCGAGTTGAGGCTTATGGGACGGTAGACGAAGCAAATGGTTTCGTCGGGCAGGCCGTCACTCAACTACAACCAGAGCTTTTTCAAGATGTACGAGAGGATTTGGAAAAAATCCAACATGAACTGTTTGATTGTGGTGGAGATTTAGCCAATGTCATGAAAAATCATACGCCGAAATTGACTCAAGATGCGATTACCTATTTAGAAACAAGAATTGATGCATTAAGTGTAGAAGCCCCTGAATTAGAACGCTTTATTTTACCTGGTGGTAGTCCTGGTGCTGCAACGCTTCATATTGCACGAACAGTGACAAGAAGAGCTGAGAGATTAGTGGTTCGTTTGATGAAAGAGGATGCTGACTTGTCTTCATTACCGCTTCAATACTTAAATCGACTATCCGATTACTTCTTTGCGGCAGCAAGAATCGTTAACTTCCGTCTAGGTGTGAAAGACGTTGAATATATTCGTAGTGCCTCTGTCTTTCGTGATCGGGCAAGAAAGGAGCATCCGGAAAATGCAACTAAAGAAAATGAGTCTAATTAGCTTATTGATTGCCTTATGCGTGGCAGGGGCTTCGATTAAAATACCAGCGATTGTATCAAGCGTTGCCTTGGATATGGTTCCAGCTTTGCTCGGAGGTATCATGCTTGGTAGCATCCCTGGTGCGATTATAGCATTTATCGCACATTTATTATCTGCTCTTATTGGAGGAATGCCAATGGGAGCTTTTCACCTGGTAGTGGGTCTTGAAATGGCTGTCCTCGTTTGGTTATTTGCAATGATTTTTAAAAAAGGTCATAGATTACTAGCTAGCATTCTCTTTGTGGTAGGAAATACAGTGATCGCTCCATTACCATTTTTATTTTTAATGGGCGTAGGGTTTTATATTGGATTGATGCCATCTTTATTGATTGGTGCTCTGGTTAATACGGTGTTGGCCTTGCTTCTAGCTCCACAGTTGATTCGTTTCTATGAAAGTCGCTTTAGTAAGGAAGCAATTCGATGAAAAGGGATGTGTCAATCGTCCCGTTTAATGAACGAGAAGTGCTTGTGATTGCTGCAGATAATAGTGGTGGCATTGGTCTGAAAAACGATGATGTAGTAAGGACACCTTATGATGTAGTATCGTACTTTGCGTTTCGAGTGGCGGTAATGGAGTGCTTGGCTGCCGGTGGGAAACCCTTATCGGTTGTGGTTCAAAATTTTTGTCATGAAGACGCGTGGGACGCTCTTATGACAGGAATCTACAAGGGACTTGCTGAGATTGGGGTAGGGGATTTGCCAATTACCGGTAGTACTGAAAGTAATTTTTCGTTACTGCAATCTGCGCTTGGGATGATGGTCATTGGAAAAAGGTCGGTGTCTTACCAAGAGCCTTGTGTATCTATGGATGAGATGAAGCTAGCCGTTATTGGCTCTCCATTGGTAGGGGATGAGGTTCTAGACTACCCTGAAGAAGTGGTTCCTTTATCTCTTTATTATGAGCTTTGTCAGTTAGAAGGTGTAGTGCTGTTACCTGTGGGATCAAAGGGAATACTTCGGGAATTAAGGAATATGCTTGATGAGAATTCTTTGGTAGAAGATAGCTTGAGGTGTGTTGTGGATGTCGTGAAAACGGGTGGTCCCTCAACATGTGTGATAATGGCTTTTAACGCAGAGCTTGAACCTTATCTTATTGAAAAATGTAGGAATCTCTATCATTCTATTGAAGTTACTTTTTAAAAGGGGGAAGCGGATTGCTTACTTTATATATTGTTCGCCATGGGGAGACAGAGTGGAATAAGGAAGGTCGTATCCAAGGAAGATTGAACTCTTCTTTAACGGAAAATGGAAGACAAGTGGCAAGGCTGCTTGGAGAGCGTTTAAGGGATGTGGATTTTTTCAGGGTTATCTCAAGTCCAAGTGAGAGGACCCGTGAAACCACGGAATTGATTATTGGGGATAGAGGGCTGTTGTACGAAACAGCCGACGGAATCATGGAAATGGATATGGGACCTTGGCAAGGACTGTTGATGGATGAGATTAGAAAGCGATATGCGGATCAGTATGATTGTTTCAGGAATAGACCGGAGGATTATCTGAATGAAGAAGCCGAGTCTTTCATAGATATGTACAAACGGGCTGAAAAGTTCCTTAGCACATTATTGGAAAGCGGTGATACAGGCAATTTATTGGTTGTGTCACATGGTTTGTTCATTAAATCACTGTTTTTAGTGATCAAAGGAATTCCCATCAATGATTTCTGGACAATCCCAACAGTGGATGGAGCTAGTCTGTCGGTGGTTCAAATCGAGCAGGGGTTGATGAAGGTAGTGCTAGAAGGGGATATTAGTCATGTTCGGGATAAGAGCATTGGTTAATTGATTTGTAGTGAAGAGACTTAACAGAGTTCACTATAGAACGGTTCAAACGGACAGGGCAAGGATGAAAAGCTGAGGCAGAGTCCGAAAGAGCGGTTCAAACAGACAGAACAAGGTGAAAAAGCCGAAGGGAAGTCCGATAGCGATACGCTTTTGGACAGCATTAACCTTAAACGGTAATCCTGTCCAAAACGCAATTTTAAAATAAATAAATAAATCTTATTTATAGAAAGTATGCCTTACAGTCCCAACCGCAGTATGGTTCCTCTGTAAAACCCTTCGAATGGTTCGGTCATTCAGGTCAGTTTGACACCAATCAGCAACAAGGGGAGTGGTCAGCTTTAAATCTGGAAATAAGAGTCTTAACTCCTCAATATGTCGTACAACGGCTTGCTCAATTTTTTCATGAGAACCACATTTTTTACATATATAGGTATTGTTATTTAAATAAACGAAGAAGCTTTTACAACTCCGACAAAACATACCTTTTTGCAATTGATCATAGTGGTAATCTGGTACTGATATAAAAGGATTTTTTGTTTTATGCAAGGAGAGTAAAGTTTGGGCTAGTTTAGCATGCCCTTCATTTAACTTAGAGGACACTTGATTAAAATCGTTAATGAACCGATTTAATTGGGTTGGAAGAACAAAAGGTTGATTCATGGGGTCCTGATATAGAGTGAATTCAGGATTAACAAATACTACTGAAGGGTCAATCAGGTAATTATAATTGAAATTTTTGAGTAGTTGGCGGAATAAGGTCGTACTCCTTTTTAGCTGGTCGAGAGGATTCTTATATTCTCGTTTTGTTTTAACATTATAGAGTTTATCTTGTTCTAAGTAACAATCGCCTTGGTGATTTTTAATATCCGAGAGGTGAACCGTTCCTTGTGAGATGATGAGGGAATCGATTTGGAAGTAGGAGTTGTTCATTTCCAGTAATAAGTCATTAATGAAGTATCTTTCTTCCTTGATGTTTTCGGTTAGTTGGTCGAATTTCAATTCCCCTTCATACCCTTTCTCAAGGTTTAGATAATGATATTTTTCCTTATTAGATAGTTCCATTCTAGTGTTTAAACTTCGGTGAATCTTTAACTCTTCTGATTCGGTTCGTTCTTTTAAAATCATAAGCAACATCCTTCTATGAAGTTATAAATCTATAGTACTAGAGTCTGATGCTGAAAAATAGAACAATTGTGTTAACAATCGTATGAATAAATGACCACATATTTTGATGAAACAGGTTCAGTTGGGCGGATAAATACATAACTTAAGAATAAAGAAAATAACCCATTAGATACTTTCTTTTTTTAGCAAAAATAACTAATATAATTTTCACTCCTATCTCATTTCATTAAATGGTAAAATGGTTTAATGAATATAGGCGTAAAACTAATCGAATGGTTAGTTAGACCAATTGAGCTTTACAGGCCATTTTCTAAAGCATAAGTGGCGTTTGTAGGGACAGACAAATGGAGGTTTAAATATGAAAACAAAACTGGGCTTGCTATATGGTGGAAAATCAGCTGAACATCAAGTATCTTTGCGTACTGCTTTAGCTGTTATACAAGCGCTAGACCATGATAAATTTGAAATCTATCCCATTTATATTACAGAAACAGGTGCATGGGTAAAAGGTGCACAATTAGAAGGGAATATTCAATCCACTGAAGAACTAAAATTGACAAGTGCCCGTGATCAGGCTGGAGAATATCTATCTTCTGCAATCCTCCAAACGGACGATGGCAAAGCACTTGATGTCATTTTCCCGCTATTACATGGACCCAATGGGGAAGATGGAACAGTTCAAGGGTTTCTTGAGTTGCTAAATATTCCATATGTAGGGAACGGCGTTCTTTCTTCTTCAGCAGGTATGGATAAAGTCATTATGAAAAATATCTTTGCCCAAGCAGGTCTTACTCAAGTAAACTATGTGTCCTACATTAAAAGTGATTGGAATCAAAACCAGCAGAACGTATATGATCAAGTTGAGGAGAAGATAGGTTATCCTTGTTTTGTCAAACCTGCTAACCTTGGATCTAGTGTTGGAATTAGCAAATGTACAACTCGAAATGAACTAGACCAAGCATTCCAAGAGGCGTTCCAATTTGACCGTAAAGTGATTATTGAAGAAGGGG
The DNA here is from genome assembly GCF_050389805.1 of Niallia sp. Kr1. Classification (NCBI taxonomy): domain Bacteria; kingdom Bacillati; phylum Bacillota; class Bacilli; order Caryophanales; family Bacillaceae; genus Niallia; species Niallia sp. Kr1. The sequence goes on from NZ_CP130945.1 coordinate 316,003, forward strand.
TTATCGCGAGAGAAGTTGAAATCGCCGTACTCGGAAATGATGATCCTAAATGCTCAGTTGCGGGAGAAATCATTCCTAAGAAAGATTTCTACGATTACAAAGCTAAGTATGAAGATGATAATACCGTATTAGTGATTCCTGCTGAAATATCAGCTGAGGAGTATGAAAACCTAAGACAAATGGCTATTACGGCATTCAAATCACTAGACAGCTCAGGACTCGTTCGCGCGGATTTCTTTTTAACAAAAGATGGAAAAGCATATATTAACGAAGTCAATACAATGCCAGGTTTTACACCAGTAAGTATGTTTCCGCTTCTATGGAAACACAGTGGTTTATCCTATCCAGAATTAATTGAACGACTAGTTCAATTAGGGATAGAACGACACAAAGAAAAGCAAAGTATAAAATATACATTTTAACGGTTTTGGCACGTGCTGCGTTTATGAGTCATTCGTTGTATATCCTGACTGTAAAACGAATGACCTGTAATCATGGCTAAACATACCAAACTGAGCAAGGCGCTGTCACTTTTCGAATGAGGTGGGAAACGAGTGATTAAAAGAACATTACAGCAGATTCAAAACATGATTAAAACCGAAAACGTTCAAGACGACTATCAAGAGATCATGATCGACGGTGTATCAATCGATTCGAGAAAAATTCAGCCGGGAAATTTATTTATACCCTTTAAAGGGGAGCATTCAGATGGTCATCGATTCGTAGAGGATGCCTTACAAAAAGGAGCCGCGGCAGCTCTTTGGCAAAAGGATGTGCCAAATCCTCCTTTGCATTTACCTGTTTTAATTGTTGAGGATACCCTGACGGCATTACAAGAACTGGCTCGAAGTTATCGTAATGAGCTCGATGTAAAAGTAGTCGGAATTACAGGCAGTAATGGAAAAACAACGGTAAAAGATATGACCGCGAACCTTTTGGCTCTTCAATATAAAGTGAAAAAGACAGAAGGAAATTTTAACAACCATATTGGTATGCCTTTAACCATTCTCTCTCTTGATGAAGATACAGAAATTGCTGTCTTGGAAATGGGGATGAGCGGCAAAGGCGAAATAGAATTCCTAACAAGGTTAGCGCGTCCAAATGTAACGGTGATTACAAATATTGGGGAAGCTCACTTACAGGATTTAGGCTCAAGAGACGGCATTGCAGATGCCAAGCTAGAAATTATTCAAGGTCTTCAAGAACATGGATTAATCGTTTACATGGGAGATGAAGTACTGCTTAAAGAGCGCCTTGCCAATTATGACGGAAATGCCCAAGTGAAAACATTTGGTCGAAGCCGTCAAAATGACCTATATCCTGTTGAAATCAGTGGAAGTCAAAGTGGCAGTAGGTTTAAGGTGAATGACAATGATGTAGAATTTGATTTACCTGTTTTAGGGGCTCACAATGTGTTAAATGCTTTAAGTGCGATGCTTGTGGCTCAGTATTTTAACATTCCCTTTGAAAAAATGAACGATGGGTTTTCCCATCTTAAGTTAACCAATATGAGAATGGAGTTAGTGGAAGGGGCAAATGGTGAAAGAGTCATTAATGATGCTTATAATGCAAGCCCCACTTCCATGCGTGCTGCAATTGACTTAATCTCCAATTTACCTGATTTTAATCAAAAAATAGTGGTACTTGGGGATATGCTTGAATTAGGAGAGCAAGAAAATAACTTTCACTATGAAATTGGAAAGGGTCTCGATCCAGAAAAGGTAAATTATGTGTTCACCTATGGCCCTCTAGCAACGCATATTGCCGAAGGGGCTAAAACGAATTTCCCGAATGAGCGTGTATTGTCATTTTCAGATAAAACTGCTTTAATCGAGGAACTAAAAAAATTAACAGATAAAGAAACATTGATTCTTGTAAAAGCTTCAAGAGGAATGAAACTTGAGGAAGTCGTAATAGCTTTAGAGAAATAATAAAAGTGCTGTTCCAGTTAAGATGCAGGACCAACCATGATATTTTTTTAATGGTGGGAGGTTTAACATTCCTGAATCTTTTGGGACAGCTTTTTTTGTAATATTTGTCATAATATGTCGAAAAATGTCACAGAAATGTTATAAATTATTAATGCTTGCTTCATTTAATTCATTATACTTAAATGTAGGTAGATAGTAACGGGACGAGTGGGGGGGAAACAATGAGTAAATACTCAATCGCGTCATTGGTTAGAAGACAAAAGAAGGATTCAGAAAATACGGAATACCTTGAACAACCATGGACTGGACAGGAAAGTTTCAATAAACTCCTTAAAGGGGATCGAGCCTTAGAATTAAGTTTTGTTCAGTTGAACGCTGAAGATATTAGTCGTTTGTATAAGATGAAGCCGATGATGGAAAAACATGTAGCGGAAATTGTAGGGGTTTTCTATGACAGGTTGCAACAAATGCCTAATTTGCTTGATATTATTGAACGGAATTCAAGCATCGATAGGCTAAGTCGTACTTTAACAAAATACTTATTAGACATGGTATCGGGTGAAATAGATGAGCAATATATAGAACGAAGAAAAATCGTTGGACAAGTACATAATCGAATTGGTCTTTCTCCAGAGTGGTATATGGGTGCATTTACGATTATCCAAAATAAAGTCTTAGAGATCCTAATCCGTGAATATTCAGATGTCTCGGAAGTGATGGCTTATTACACCTCTTTCCAACGATTATGTTCATTTGATATGCAAATTGCAATTGGCACTTATATAGAATCCTATACATCGTCCATGATGAAGCTTAATGAAATTAAAGAAATACAGAATCAGCTTAATGAATCAACTGCATCTTTAGCGGCAAGTGCGTTAGAAACCACTACTGCTATTGAAGATAAGCAAGAAGTGGTTAAAAGAATTCTTGTTAATATCGATGATTTAAAGAGTTCTTCTAAAGAAATGCTGACGCATGCCCAATATGGAAAAAATGATGTGTCAGGGGCATTAGATAAGGTGAATACGGTAATTAGCGTCATTGAGCATACGAAATCCTTGACTGATGAGTTGAATGAAAGTTCGAACCGTATTGGTCAAATTGTGAATACGATTAGAGGCATTTCAAATCAAACAAATATTTTATCTCTAAATGCAGCGATTGAAGCTGCTAGAGCAGGTGAAAGTGGTAAAGGATTTTCCGTTGTAGCTCAGGAAGTTCGCAAATTAGCTCATCAAACTGAAGAAGCGCTTGATCATATTCAAGGGCAAGTGTCCGTTGTACAAGAAATGATTGTTAAATTTGAACAAAGCTTTCAACAGCTTGTGAATGAAACGAAAATCTTTAATGAATTGAATACACATATTATGGAGTCTTTTGAAAACTCCGTTCAATCCGTAAAACTTGGCAGCGACCATATTGAAAATATTAGTAACCATGTATCCGAGTTCAAACACTCTTTTCTAGAAATCTCGGGTGCGGCCCACCAAATTTCTGCCATGGCCGAGAGTTTAAGTCAAATGAATCAAGACTTAGCGAGAAAGTTTCATTTAAACTTAAAATAGACGGATTCTCGAATCCGATCCTTCGTATGGCAGTAGGACTGTTGCAAATAGTTTGAATTACTGTTAAAATTACCTCAAAGTGCCAATGAGAATTTCTTTCGATCCAGACATACTCCAATTGGAGAATGTCTTTTTCACTTTACGCATATAATTGCGTTTTACGCATTTTAGCAGGAATTTTAAAGAAAATATTATTCCAAATCTACAACATTGACTTGCATTAAGCGCATGCGCTTTCGATATAGGCTCGGGAGAAATGTTCTAGCCACTTTAGATTGTAACCATTAAAGGAGATTGGATAATTTGAAGAAGTTTGAAGAACTAGGTATAAGTCCTGCCACGTTAAAATCATTAAAGAGAATGGGCTTTGAAGAAGCGACTCCCATTCAAGCAGAAACCATTCCATTAGGACTGGAAAATAATGATTTAATTGGTCAAGCGCAGACAGGTACAGGTAAAACAACAGCATTTGGTGTTCCGATGATTGATAAAATTGACTACAGTAAGGATATTATACAAGGAATTATCATTGCGCCAACACGGGAATTAGCCATTCAAGTATCAGAGGAGCTTTATAAGATCGGTTACGGAAAACGAGCACGAGTTCTTTCTATTTATGGCGGTCAGGATATCAATCGGCAAATTCGTGCGTTAAAACGACCACCTCATATTATTGTTGGGACTCCTGGACGTTTACTAGATCATATTAACCGCAATACGATTCGCCTTGACCATGTGCAAATGGTTGTTTTAGACGAAGCGGATGAAATGCTGAATATGGGATTTATTGAAGATATTGAAGCAATTTTAGCTAAAGTTCCTGAAGAACACCAAACATTGCTTTTCTCAGCAACAATGCCAGGACCTATTCAACGAATTGCTGAAAGGTTTATGAAGAATCCACAAATCATTCGAGTAAAAACAAAAGAAGTAACTGTATCTTTAATTGATCAATATTATATTGAAATTCCTGAAAAAGGTAAATTTGACGTACTTACAAGATTGCTTGATATTCAATCCCCAGAACTTGCGATTATCTTTGGGCGGACAAAAAGAAGGGTAGATGAATTATCGGAAGCGTTGAATCTACGTGGCTATAATGCAGAGGGAATTCATGGCGATTTAAGTCAGGCGAAAAGACTTTCTGTCTTGAGAAAATTTAAAGAGGGATCCATTGATGTTTTAGTGGCAACAGACGTGGCTGCACGTGGACTTGATATTTCCGGTGTGACACATGTTTATAATTTTGATATTCCACAGGATCCTGAGTCTTATGTCCACCGGATTGGACGTACAGGTCGTGCAGGAAAAGAAGGTGTGGCAATCACGTTTATTACTCCTCGTGAAAAGTCTTATCTACATGTTGTTGAAAAAACAACAAGAAAGAAAATGGAACGCATGGAGCCGCCTACCCTTGATGAAGCACTAGAAGGACAACAAAAAGCGGCAAAAGAGAAAATCACACAAACGATTGAATCTAATAACTTGCAGTATTATAAACAAGCAGCAAATGAATTGTTAGAAGATCATGATGCAACATCCATTGTTGCGGCTGTATTAAAGTTACTTACGAAAGAGCCTGATACAACTCCTGTTAAGCTTACAGAAGAGAAGCCTCTTCCGGTTAAACGGGACCGTAAATATGATGATCGTAATAAACGAGGCTATGACTCGTATAAAGGGAAAAGAGCGCCAATGAAATCCCGTCAAGGTCATAGTAATAACAATAAAAGATCGAATAATTCCTACAAAACAAAATCAAACAGCTATCGATAAGAACTTAAAGTATATCACTTTCATAGTGGTATACTTTTTTTATGAATGATACCCATAGGATTGTGTGAAACTTATGTCGAATAAAAACGTATGCAACATTATAACTTTACAAAAAAGTCAGAGGAGGGAAATCATGTTACCCCAACCACCGGAAAAAAGGATATCCGAAAGGGCATTGTCTGTCTGGAGAATAACAGCAGTCATCATTGCCTTATTGGAGCTATTATTCGTAGCGGGTCTAATCACATTAAGTGTTATTTTTGACTGGCCAATTTGGATAAGTGTTATAGCTATTATATTATTTTTGATTTTAGCTTATCTTGAAATCTTCCTCATTCCTCAGTTGCGATGGAAGCACATTCGATATGAGGTTCGGGAGCAGGAAGTAGAAATACAAAAGGGGATATTTGTTATAAAACGGACGCTTGTCCCAATGGTTCGGGTACAACATGTAGATACCGAGCAAGGACCGTTTTTACGAAAATATGATTTAGCGACGGTATCCATTTCAACCGCAGCGACGGTTCATCAAATTCCGGCATTAGATGTTGAAGAAGCAGAAGAAATGCGCCATGCAATTTCAAGACTGGCAAGGGTGGCAGAAGAAGATGTCTGAACCAAGAAGACTTCATCCTGTTGCAGCTGTTATCAGTTTCTTGAAAAGTTTGAAAGAGGCGATTTTACCGCTTGTTCTTATCCTCTTTTTTGGAGGGAATGACTCAGGTTTTGGAATTTGGCAAGTAGCGGTCTTCACCGTTTTTATTTTATTTTCGTTAATCAGTGGGATTCTGTCTTGGTTCCGTTTTACATATCGTGTGGAAGATGGAGAATTAAGAATAGAATCTGGCTTGTTTGTGAAAAAGAAACGGTACATCCCTTTTGAACGCATTCAAAGTCTTGATTTTTCAGAAGGACTGTTGCAAAGACCTTTTGAACTTGTAAAAGTAAAAATAGAAACAGCGGGTTCAAGCTCTCCAACAGAGGCTGAGGCAGTACTGACAGCTATTAAAAAGTCGGATGCTTTAGCCATTCAAGAGATTTTAACATCCATTAAATATCATGAAAAATCAGAGGTAAACGAAGCTGATCCCCATGAACAAGAAGTAGTCTATAAAATGACCCCTGCCCAATTGATTTTGTTAGCATCTACTTCTGGTGGAGCTGGGGTTGTTATTTCTGGGGCGATTGCCTTTATTCTTCAATTTGATGAATTAATCCCATATGATTTTCTAGTAAAAGAATTTCAGGGACTAATTGCAAATGGAATCCTATTTATTAGCATCCTTGTCTTTCTTGTTTTATTATTTGCTTGGGTCATAGCAATAGTTGGAACGATACTAAAGTATGCTGGCTATACAGTCGTAAAGAAAGAAGATGACTTAATCATTTCAAGAGGGCTACTGGAGAAACGGCAACTAACCGTCCCGCTTAATCGGATTCAAGGGATTATGGTAAGCGAAAATATGGTTAGGCAGCCTTTTGGGCTCTGTTCGGTTTATTTAGAAAGTGCAGGAGGCTCATTAGAAAAAGATGCGTTATCAAAGACACTGCTTTTACCAATCATAAAGAAAAGAGAAGTAGAGGATTTATTAACCCCGTTATTATCTGATTATCAGTTCGCTCCTAAAATGGTTCGGGCACCAAAACGAGCGTTAAGAAGATATCTGTTGCGAGGGATGATTATACCTATAATCATCATTCTTGTTTCGTTAATCTTCTTCAGACCATGGGGGTATTTGTCTTTATTGCTTCTCCCACTCTCTGCCTTCTGGGCGTATTTAAAGCATAAAGACGCTGGATGGAATTTAAATGAGCAGCAATTAACCCTTACTTATCGAAGAATAGATAAGAATACGATCTTTATGAGGAAAAATAAAATCCAATCTTTATCGATGTGGAACAGTTATTTTCAGGATAAACAATCCCTTGCCTCAATTGAGGCTTCGATTGTATCTGGGATTGGCGGTTCAGGTGGAACGGTAATTGATTTAGAAGCCAAGGATGTTAAGGAAATCTATAATTGGTATCAATATAAAAGCGAATAGTAAAAAAAGAGGCTTCTTTAGCCTCTTTTTCTAAATGAGAGAACACCGATGAGGAAGCCTGAAATAAAGCCAAAGATATGACCGATCACGTTAATGTTTGATTGGAAGAACGTCATGATAATACTGATGATGGCAATAGTCATAATAAGCTGTCGATTATCCCTTGAGAGAAGCTGTTTTTTGAACATAGCAATGCTAATATACATACCGAAAAGACCAAAAATAGCTCCGCTAGCGCCAACATGGATGTAAGTGATAGGCTCAATGAGTAAGGTGGCAATATTTGCAGAAATCCCGGTGAGAAGATAAACGGTAATAAATTTGGATTTGCCAAGAATTCTTTCTAAACCTGGTCCAAAGAGAATTAAAGAAAAGCTATTAAAAAGAATGTGGGAAAAGCCAAGGTGTAGAAAAATCGGAGTAATGAGTCTCCACCACTCACCAGCCCAAATATATAAATTAATGCCAGATAGTTTTTCAAACCATAGACCCTGGGAAAGAAAAGGCAATGAGGTTATTAAATAGAGAATAAGCTGGATGGCAATAATGAGAGATACAACTGGATAATAACGAATAAACTCTTTGAAACTCTCCGTTCGAATAAACATAAATTCCTCCTGCTTTTTGCATGTTACGTCTATCTTATCATAGACGTTTTCCTAGTAACTACCAATTAGATTAAGAAGGCTCTATATAAAATGTATGGGAAAAATGGACATAAGTATGCCAGTCATTTTTTTAGTCCCAAGAAGGGGTGATATGGATGATCACGGGAATCGGTCTTGATATCGTTGAGATAAAGAGGATTAAAAAGATTTTACAAAGGCATCAAAAATTTGTAGATCGTATATTAACTGAACAGGAAAAGGAAAAGTACAAAGGCTTAACAGGTCATCGTCAAATCGAATTTCTTGCAGGAAGATATGCAGCCAAAGAGGCTTTTTCAAAAGCCATCGGCACAGGGATTGGAGAAAAGGTATCTTTTCTTGATATTGAAATTGAAAATGATCAATATGGAAAACCGCTCATAAGAAAGCCTGTTAACCAAGGAATTCATCTATCCATTAGCCATAGTTCTGACTATGCGGTGGCACAAGTTATCATCGAAAATGTATAGCAGGTTATTCTAATAACCTTCAAACTTGCTCGTCATATTCTCTAGGGTCGTCTCATATATTCATAATGCATAGGGTAGACAAGCGCTTACGGCTAGTCTTTCAGTCTACATGAAATGAGACAAAAGGGGTTGAAGGTATGAAGAGAAGGTTATGGATGTTGATGATAGGGATGATTGCCATCCTTGTGTTATCTGCTTGTGGACCGAAGTCACAAGAAGATGTTGTAAGTGAACTAGATAAGAAACAACAGGAATTAACAGGCTATAAGGTTAAAGCAACGATGACTCTTCAAATGGGAACAGAACCACATGAGTATCAAGTAGAAATTTGGCACAAAGATCCTGATTTTTACCGAGTAAGTCTACAAAATGCTGAAAAAGAACAAAACCAAATGATTCTTCGCAATGAGGAAGGTGTATTTGTTCTAACACCAGCATTAAATAAAAGCTTTAAATTCCAAAGCGATTGGCCGCAAAATAGTTCTCAAGCCTATCTATATGAGTCGTTAATCAAGGATATTATGGAAGATAAAGAAGCGAAGTTTAAAGAGACGAAAGAGCATTATGTTTTTGAAACAAAAACACGTTATCAAAATAATAAAATGCTTCCTTATCAAGAAGTTACCTTAAATAAGAAGGATTTAGCACCTGTATCCGTTAAAGTTATGGATTCAGACCGTAATCCACTAGTGACCGTTGATTTCTCTGCAATGGACTTTAAAGCGACTTTTGATAAAAATGATTTTAATATGCAAAAAAATATGACTGGCGCACAATTGGATAAAACAGTTATGGCTGATGTGAAGGATAAAGATTTCTCCGTGATGTATCCTGAAGAAATTCATGGAGCAGAATTAGTTGGAGAAAAAGACGTTAAAACGGAAGATGGAAAACGTGTTGTATTAACGTATGAAGGTGAGAAGTCCTTTACTTTAGTTCAGGAAAAAGCGACAGTTATGCCTGCTACAGCGGGTCCAACGCATATTTCTGGAGAAATTGTTGATCTTGGCTTTACGTTAGGAGCCCAAACAGAAAATAGTTTAACATGGACGGTAGATGGAGTAGAATTCATGATTGCCTCTAACGATCTGACTCCTGAAGAAATGAGAGAAATTGCTCAAACCGTTCGAGAAGAACCGATTAAATAAAAACGAAAACAGACACTCTTTATACAGGGTGTCTGTTTTTTTATGGAGTTTCCTAAAAAAGCTAACGTTAGGAAAAGTATCATAAAGTTATCAAAAGTTCATTGACATCTCAAAATTATAGTCTGATAATCGAATTAAGTAGTTTATTGTCAAATCAAGGGAGGTCATCAGGAGCAATGGAATTACAATCATTTTACCGTGACACATGGGCAGAAATAAATTTGGACCATATCTTTTATCATGTACAGTCTTTAATCAATATATTACCGGAAGAGGTTAAAGTATTTGCCGTTGTTAAAGCGAATGCATATGGACATGGGGATGTTCAAGTGGCACGCACAGCACTTAGTGCAGGAGCTAACTTTTTAGCTGTAGCGACTTTTGATGAAGCTCTTTCTTTACGCCAAAAAGGAATAAAAGCACCTATTCTCATACTAGGAGCAACTCGTCCACAGGATGCAGCACTTGCAGCAGAACTTGACTTAACTCTAACGGTTTTCCAACTGGATTGGTTGAAACAAGCGAATGAAGAGTTGAACAAAAGTAAGCGCTTACGTATTCATTTAAAAATAGATACAGGAATGGGGAGAATTGGTATTAAGTCAGGTAAAGAAATAGAAGAAATTGAGGAATATATTAGTGAGCATTCGGCATTTTATTTAGAGGGAACATTTACACATTTTGCTCAAGCAGATTCCTTAGATAAAACTTATTATAATCAGCAATTATCAACTTTTGAAGAATTACTAAAGAGCTTTAAGCAACGTCCAGAAATCGTCCACAGTAGTAATTCAGCTGCAGCGCTTCGTTATCCTGAAGGATATTTTAATGCTGTTCGATTTGGAATTTCAATGTATGGTCTAACGCCATCACTGGAGATTGAGCCGGAACTACCGTATCCATTAAAACAAGCCATATCATTAAAAACAAAATTAGTTCATGTTAAGAAGATCCAAAAAGGTGAAAAAGTAGGCTATGGTTCAACTTATGAAGCGAGTGGTGAAGAGTGGATCGGGACATTGCCAATTGGATATGCGGATGGTTGGATTCGAAAATTACAAGGTCAAGAGGTTCTGGTTGACGGTCAAAGAGTTCCAATTGTTGGAAGAGTATGTATGGACCAAACCACGATTAAACTGCCATCTTCTCTACCTGTTGGAACAGAAGTAACGCTAATTGGTTCTCAAGGTGCGGAGTATATTTCAGTCAATGAGATTGCTAAAAAATTAGAAACAATCAATTATGAGGTTACATGTATGGTATCAAATCGAGTTCCGCGCGTATATATACAGGGTGGGGAAATTGTAGAAGTTTCCAATGGGTTGATTTCATAGATATGATGATATAAAGTGTTATATTGTAAAAATCTCAACATTTTTATCATGAACCAAGCGTATTATGCATAAAAGGGATTTTTTTTGGACGATAATAGTGTGGGAGTGACTAATTTATCTTTGCATGGAATAAAATTAATGATATGATAAACAATGGTAGAGAGTGAATTGGTGTGTACTGATGGTGGAGGTGTGCAATTGTGTCTGAATCAAGTATGACGACAGAGATAATGGTAAAATTACCGCAACATCTATTAAGTGAATTAGACGGATTTGTAAAACAAGAAAATGTTAATCGTAGTGAATTTATTTACCAAGCTACAAAAGCGTACCTGCGTGAACGGAAAAAAAGACAAATTCGCGAATCTATGAGACGGGGCTATATGGAAATGGCCAAAATAAATTTGACGATTGCATCTGAAGCATTTCAAGCAGAATATGAGGCAGAACATACTGTTGAACGTCAAGTAAGCGGGGGATAATCCTTTGATTGTCAAGCGTGGAGACGTTTATTTTGCGGACCTTTCCCCAGTAGTTGGTTCTGAACAAGGCGGGGTGCGCCCTGTACTCGTCATTCAGAATAATATTGGGAATCGCTTTAGTCCCACAGTAATCATAGCAGCAATTACAGCACAGATACAAAAAGCTAAGCTGCCCACTCATGTTGAAATTGATGCGAAACGTTATGGTTTTGAAAGAGATTCGGTCATTTTACTAGAACAAATTCGAACCATAGATAAACAACGCTTAACAGATAAAATTACTCATCTTGATGATGAAATGATGGAAAAAGTAGACGAAGCCCTTCAGATTAGCCTTGGTCTTATTGAATTTTAATATATTAGATTAGACACCCACTATTCAATTAGCGGGTGTTTTTTTATTTTTGCTGAATTCAAGGTCATCTTTGGACAAGAAGTGGAGAAAAAGTGTTTGTAGAGTCTGAAGATAGAGTGAGCTCGGACAAGAAAATAGCAAAAGGAGAATACAGATTCTGAAGGTGATATAACTTCAAATAAGAAACAGCAAAATAATAGCCTTGAAGTCATGAAACCATAATTCTCTTAACGATGAGTGAGATTGAAATAATTAGTCAATTTCTTAGCTGCTATTAGGCAACCGCTATATGAATTTGTTAAAATAAACTATAAACATACCATTGGAGGCTGTTTCATTGGAAAAAACAATCGACAAGCAAGATACAATGTTTCAATTAATTGCATCGGAACAATCTATAAGTGTAAAACAAGTAAAAAATGTATTATCGATGCTGGAGGAAGGAAACACTGTCCCTTTTATAGCCCGATATCGTAAAGAGCAAACTGGCTCTTTGGATGAAGTCCAAATTCGTGACATAATGGAAAGAGCTCAATACATACAAAACCTTGAACAGAGGAAAGAAGAAGTAACTCGTCTTATTGATGAGCAAGGGAAACTAACCCCTGAATTACAACAAAGTATCAACAATGCCATTAAGCTACAAGAGATTGAGGATCTATACCGACCTTACAAACAAAAAAGACGAACAAAAGCGACAGTGGCTAAAGAAAAGGGATTAGAACCATTTGCTCTTTGGTTACTTACATTCCCTAAACAAAGTTCATTAGAAGAAGAAGCTAAAAAGTATCTATCGCAAGAAAAAGAAGTAAACAGTATAGAAGATGTCATTGCAGGAGCAAAAGATATTATTGCTGAAATGGTATCTGATGATGCAGAAAGCCGTAAATGGATTAGAAGAGAGACACATAACAAAGGGATCATGGAGTCTACCGTTAAAGATGCCGAAAAAGACGAGAAAAAGGTCTATGAAATGTACTATGAATATGAGGAACCAGTGAGCAAAATCGTGCCCCACCGGATCCTTGCTTTGAACCGTGGAGAAAAAGAAGAGATTCTTCGAGTGAACATAAAACCAAATGTCGATTTCATCGTTCAATATCTAGATAAAAAGTGGATTCAAGATCAAAGGTCATTTGCTGCTCCTATTGTAAAGGAAGCGATTGAGGATGGATACAAACGCTTAATCCAGCCATCAATCGAAAGAGAGATCCGACATGAACTCACTGAGAAGGGCGAAGAACAAGCGATTCACATTTTTGCAGAAAACTTAAGAAATCTACTGCTTCAGCCTCCATTAAAGGGAAAGGTTGTATTAGGGGTAGATCCAGCTTACCGGACAGGCTGTAAACTTGCCGCTATAGATGAAACAGGAAAAGTATTAGACATCGGTGTTATTTATCCGCACCCGCCTGCTTCAAAGACGAAAGAAGCAAAGGGAAAATTTATCAATATGCTTCGCCAATACAATGTGGAAATGGTGGCCATTGGAAACGGAACCGCCTCAAGAGAGACAGAACAATTTGTTGCAGATATCTTAAAGGAATTACCTGAAGATATCTATTATTTAATCGTAAATGAAGCTGGGGCAAGTGTATATTCGGCATCTGATATTGCAAGAGAAGAATTTCCGGATTATCAAGTAGAAGAAAGAAGTGCGGTTTCAATCGCTCGTCGCCTGCAAGACCCACTGGCTGAGTTAGTCAAAATTGATCCGAAGTCAGTAGGTGTAGGGCAATATCAGCACGATGTTTCACAAAAAAGGTTATCAGCATCTCTTACTTTTGTTGTTGAAACGGTTGTTAACCAAGTAGGGGTGAATGTGAACACGGCCTCCCCATCTCTTTTGCAATATGTATCTGGTCTTTCAAAAACCGTTGCAAATAACATTGTAAAAAAACGGGAAGAGGAAGGGAGATTTACTTCGAGGGCACAATTGAAAAAGATCCCACGTTTAGGAGCCAAAACCTATGAACAGGCTATTGGTTTCTTACGGGTAATCGAAGGGAAGAATCCGTTAGATCGTACAGCAATTCACCCAGAAAACTATGATGAAGTAAAAACGCTATTAAAATCACTGGGATTTACTGCTGCTGATCTTGGTACAGATGAATTAAAACAGGCTCTTAGTAAGGTTGATATCCAAGAAACTGCACAGCAATTAACTATTGGGGAAATTACATTAAAGGATATTATCGATGCTTTAACAAGACCAGAGCGGGATCCGCGTGACGATTTACCTGCACCACTTTTGAAAAAGGATGTTCTTAAATTGGAGGATTTAAAAGCTGGGATGGAATTACAAGGTACTGTGAGGAATGTTGTAGACTTTGGTGCCTTTGTTGATATTGGTGTAAAGCAAGATGGGCTTGTACATATTTCAAAGCTTAGTAATAAGTTTGTCAAACACCCGTTAGACGTTGTTTCAGTAGGTGACATTGTAACGGTTTGGGTGGATTCTATTGACGTAAATAAAGGTAGAGTGTCTTTAACCATGCTGGCTCCTCATGAATAAATAAATGCCGGATCATTGTCCTATTGTATAAACTCAATAGGACAATGATCTGTTTATTTTTCGATTGTGGTTTTCCTGTAGAAAAACCAGCACTGGTTTAATAATTTAATCTGATAATGATTCTTTTCGTAGAATGCTTTTTGCATTTGGTTTTTTAACCAAGTGGGCATCATGTTACCTCCCTGATAAACATCTCGGTAAGTATTCTTAGTTTATGCACAAAGAGTTTGTCAAGTTACTTGTAATCTGGAGAAGGGGGATTAAATTAGCGTGGATAATCAACAATTACAAAAGCTGGTAGAAGAAATATCACTTGAATATTTTCATAAACCTTTTAAACATCAAGCTGTTTTTAATTCAAGGCTAAAAACTACAGGTGGAAGATACTTATTGCAATCACATAATATAGAAATGAATAAAAAGTATTTAGATGAGTTTGGGATGGGGGAGCTGATTGGGATAATCAAACATGAATTATGTCACTATCATCTCCATCTTGAGGGGAAGGGGTATCAACACCGTGATCGGGATTTTAAGCAACTACTCCAAAAGGTAGGAGCGCCAAGGTTCTGCTCAACACTTCCTGCTGAAAAGGTAAGAAGAAAATCGAGTAAAGTGCTGACGTATATTTGTAATAACTGCCATTTGGTTTTTACAAGAAAAAGGAGAATGGATACAAGTCGATATGTTTGTGGTCGCTGTCGCGGAAAATTACTGCTAAAATCTATTGACGAACAACAAGGATGATGGTATATTTTAATTCCTTCATTAAGTTCTCTCTAAGTGAAGAAAAAAATGTTATTTTATAGCTTGACATTATATTTATGTGTAAATATAATATAAAGAGTCGAATCGAGGTAAATGGTTCGGACAAGTTAAGAAATCAAAGTTATTCCGCAGTAGCTCAGTGGTAGAGAAACGAATCGTCCCGCAGGGGAATCGTTTTGCAATAAAAGCCCAAGGCTTTTAGCGCACAAGACCACTATATAAGTTTAGGGAAAAGTATTAATTATTCCGCAGTAGCTCAGTGGTAGAGCTATCGGCTGTTAACCGATCGGTCGTAGGTTCGAATCCTACCTGCGGAGCCATTTGGGGAAGTACTCAAGAGGCTGAAGAGGCGCCCCTGCTAAGGGTGTAGGTCGCGCGAGCGGCGCGAGGGTTCAAATCCCTCCTTCTCCGCCATGTTACAATGGCCCGTTGGTCAAGCGGTTAAGACACCGCCCTTTCACGGCGGTAACACGGGTTCGAATCCCGTACGGGTCACTATAATAGGGAGCATCTACTAAAAACCTGCCACATCCTGTGGCAAGTGTAGATGCCAGTATATTCTTTGTAAATCAAATGGTCCGGTAGTTCAGTTGGTTAGAATGCCTGCCTGTCACGCAGGAGGTCGCGGGTTCGAGTCCCGTCCGGACCGCCATTTAAATGTTGGGCTATAGCCAAGTGGTAAGGCAACGGACTTTGACTCCGTCATTCGTAGGTTCGAATCCTGCTAGCCCAGCCATTTTTTTATTTTATAAGATTAACTTAGTTTAATTAGAAGGTTCTTTCTTCGTTAGATCCTCCGATTTAATAAGTTTACCTATCTAATAAAAAGATTAAGCGTCGTTTGTTAAAAATCCTCTAATGATATCATTTGATTTTCGATTAGCCATTTAGTATAAAAAACACCCTAAATCTGTTGTTTGAGATTTATATTTGCCATTAATTGCCATTGAATCTATTTTAGATTTTATGGTATTATATATTGTGTCACTTTTACTTAATGCGGTCGTGGCGGAATGGCAGACGCGCTAGGTTGAGGGCCTAGTGGGGGTAACCCCGTGGAAGTTCGACTCTTCTCGGCCGCACCAATAAAAAAGATTTTATAAAGAACTTGACATTAATAGATTGAATTGATATTATATAAAAGTTGCTTTTGTAACATATGCGCCCGTAGCTCAATTGGATAGAGCGTCTGACTACGGATCAGAAGGTTATGGGTTCGACTCCTTTCGGGCGCGCCATGAATATGATAATTTTGCGGGTGTAGTTTAGTGGTAAAACCACAGCCTTCCAAGCTGTTGTCGAGGGTTCGATTCCCTTCACCCGCTCCATAAAAATTGCTCTTTGAAAACTAAACAAACAAAAACGTCAACGTTAATTCTAGTTACTATATGTAACAAAATTAGTTGCCTTTCAGGTAACTAATTTTATGAGCTTTATCAAACACTTTATTGGAGAGTTTGATCCTGGCTCAGGACGAACGCTGGCGGCGTGCCTAATACATGCAAGTCGAGCGAATCTGAGGGAGCTTGCTCCCAAAGATTAGCGGCGGACGGGTGAGTAACACGTGGGCAACCTGCCTGTAAGACTGGGATAACTTCGGGAAACCGGAGCTAATACCGGATAATTCTTATCAACTCATGTTGGTAAGCTAAAAGACGGCGTAAGCTGTCACTTACAGATGGGCCCGCGGCGCATTAGCTAGTTGGTGAGGTAACGGCTCACCAAGGCAACGATGCGTAGCCGACCTGAGAGGGTGATCGGCCACACTGGGACTGAGACACGGCCCAGACTCCTACGGGAGGCAGCAGTAGGGAATCTTCCGCAATGGACGAAAGTCTGACGGAGCAACGCCGCGTGAGTGATGAAGGTTTTCGGATCGTAAAACTCTGTTGTTAGGGAAGAACAAGTACGAGAGTAACTGCTCGTACCTTGACGGTACCTAACCAGAAAGCCACGGCTAACTACGTGCCAGCAGCCGCGGTAATACGTAGGTGGCAAGCGTTGTCCGGAATTATTGGGCGTAAAGCGCGCGCAGGCGGTCCTTTAAGTCTGATGTGAAAGCCCACGGCTCAACCGTGGAGGGTCATTGGAAACTGGGGGACTTGAGTGCAGGAGAGAAAAGTGGAATTCCACGTGTAGCGGTGAAATGCGTAGAGATGTGGAGGAACACCAGTGGCGAAGGCGACTTTTTGGCCTGTAACTGACGCTGAGGCGCGAAAGCGTGGGGAGCAAACAGGATTAGATACCCTGGTAGTCCACGCCGTAAACGATGAGTGCTAAGTGTTAGAGGGTTTCCGCCCTTTAGTGCTGCAGCAAACGCATTAAGCACTCCGCCTGGGGAGTACGGCCGCAAGGCTGAAACTCAAAGGAATTGACGGGGACCCGCACAAGCGGTGGAGCATGTGGTTTAATTCGAAGCAACGCGAAGAACCTTACCAGGTCTTGACATCCTCTGACAATCCTAGAGATAGGACTTTCCTCTTCGGGGGACAGAGTGACAGGTGGTGCATGGTTGTCGTCAGCTCGTGTCGTGAGATGTTGGGTTAAGTCCCGCAACGAGCGCAACCCTTATTCTTAGTTGCCAGCATTAGGTTGGGCACTCTAAGGAGACTGCCGGTGACAAACCGGAGGAAGGTGGGGATGACGTCAAATCATCATGCCCCTTATGACCTGGGCTACACACGTGCTACAATGGATGGTACAAAGGGCTGCGAGACCGCGAGGTTTAGCCAATCCCATAAAACCATTCTCAGTTCGGATTGTAGGCTGCAACTCGCCTACATGAAGCCGGAATCGCTAGTAATCGCGGATCAGCATGCCGCGGTGAATACGTTCCCGGGTCTTGTACACACCGCCCGTCACACCACGAGAGTTTGTAACACCCGAAGTCGGTGGGGTAACCGCAAGGAGCCAGCCGCCTAAGGTGGGACAGATGATTGGGGTGAAGTCGTAACAAGGTAGCCGTATCGGAAGGTGCGGCTGGATCACCTCCTTTCTAAGGATATACACGGAACATCTCTTACGAGATGAACGTTGACACTTTTTGTTTGTTTAGTTTTGAGGGAGTAATTCCTCATGAATGATTGTTCTTTGAAAACTAGATAATGTAATGAAGAACCAAGAAATAACCGAGTGATCGCCATTTTAGTATTTTTTTCTGATTTAATTAATGGTTAAGTTAGAAAGGGCGCACGGTGAATGCCTTGGCACTAGGAGCCGATGAAGGACGGGACTAACACCGATATGCTTTGGGGAGCTGTAAGTAAGCATTGATCCAGAGATTTCCGAATGGGGAAACCCTCTATCTTTAATAGGATAGAATCTTTACCTGAATACATAGGGTATTGAAGGCAGACCCGGGGAACTGAAACATCTAAGTACCCGGAGGAAGAGAAAGCAATTGCGATTCCCCCAGTAGCGGCGAGCGAAACGGGATTAGCCCAAACCAAGAGGCTTGCCTCTTGGGGTTGTAGGACACTCTATATGGAGTTACAAAGGAACGGGGTAGATGAACAAGTCTGGAAAGGCTGGTCAAAGAAGGTAAAAACCCTGTAGTCGAAACTTCGTTCCCTCTTGAGTGGATCCTGAGTACGGCGGGACACGAGAAATCCCGCCGGAAGCTGGGAGGACCATCTCCCAAGGCTAAATACTCCCTAGTGACCGATAGTGAACCAGTACCGTGAGGGAAAGGTGAAAAGCACCCCGGAAGGGGAGTGAAATAGTTCCTGAAACCGTGTGCCTACAAGTAGTCAAAGCCCTTTAACGGGTGATGGCGTGCCTTTTGTAGAATGAACCGGCGAGTTACGATTACATGCAAGGTTAAGTTGATAAGACGGAGCCGCAGCGAAAGCGAGTCTGAATAGGGCGATTTTAGTATGTGGTTGTAGACCCGAAACCAGGTGATCTACCCATGTCCAGGTTGAAGTCCAGGTAACACTGGATGGAGGACCGAACCCACG
>NZ_CP130945.1:337500-430000 GCF_050389805.1 Niallia sp. Kr1
TCGATATAGACAATTACTTAAAATAAGTGTAATTTGAAGGTGAAGGAATCTTATTTCTTCTAAACCTCAAAAAATTCAATTATTATCCGACTCATCTAGTGCTCGATCCAGAATAGTAGAATCTAGTTGCTAAAGCACAAATAAATAGATGGAAGAAGGGAATGACATGAAGTTCCTCACATTTTTTAAGGACCGTCTCAAAGGACTAACGGACGCCATTACTCGCTATCCACTAACAACTATAATTCTCATCATAGCGTCCATTATTAATGCAATTGACATTAATAGTGAAAAGGACCTCTCTAAAATTCTTTTAACATTGATTATTGGTGTTTTTCTTAGTGCAGTTGCTCAAGTGAGTTTTGAACGCTTCTTTTTAAAACCATCCACCCGCTATCTACTGATGGGAATCGTCATCCTTATGACTGGTGGGTATTATTTAATTATTGGTCCCGCTTCCACGTTAGGATTGGAATTGATGATTCGGACTTCAGTAGCTTTATTTGCTTTATTATTTGCGTTTATTTGGATACCGGTCATTAAGAGTAAGGTCAGTTTTAATCAAAGCTTTATGATTTCCTTTAAATCTATTTTTAACTCTTTGTTTTTTTCAGGTGTGATTTATGGCGGAATTACGATTATTATTACTGCCGTTGACCAACTCATTTTTTCAGTGGATTATAAAGCATACGCACATGGAGCCAGTTTGATTTTTATCTTATTTGCACCTATGTACTTTCTATCGCTTATTCCGACTTTTCCAGGAAAAAGCAGTGAAAATAATGATGAAGTAAAGAATCATCGACTTACTTTGGTCGAAAGGGCCGCGAACTGTCCAAAGTTTTTTGAAGTGTTAATATCCTACATCATTATTCCATTGATTGCTGTTTATACAGTCATTTTAATCATCTATATCATTCAAAACATCGGGGGCGAATTTTGGAGCGATAACTTACTAGAACCGATGATTGTTTCTTATTCCATAACGATTATTGTCGTTTATTTATTAACAAGCGAAATTAAAAATAAATTCACGGTTTTATTTAGAAGCGTTTTACCTAAAATTCTTATACCCATTGTGATATTCCAAGTGGTCTCATCAATCTTGAGCTTAAGTAATACAGGGGTTACTCACACCCGCTATTATGTCATCCTTTATGGAGTATTTGCATTAATCGCCAGTGTGTGCTTTAGTCTATTGCCTGTGAGAAAAAATGGGATTGTGGCAGCCTTATTGATCGTATTTTCTCTTTTTTCCACTCTTCCTCCAGTTGATGCCTTTACAATAAGTAAATCAAGTCAACGTGCAACCGTTGAGGAAGTATTGATTGCCAATCATATGTTGGAAAACAATACAGTACAACCAAATGGGAATATCTCGAATGATGATAAACAGATCATTACAAGAGCCATGGAATATTTAAATCGAATGGATTATGTAAAAGAGTTAGAATGGCTACCAGAGGATTTTAATTATTATGAGGATTTTTCAAATACATTTGGTTTTCAAGAGTATTATGGACAACAAAAGGAGAAAGACTTTGTATATGTATCCTTAGATCCAAATACCGCTATTCCCATTACTGGATATGATGTGCTTATAAACTCAAATATTTATTTTTATCCTAATGAAAAAAATATCGATGTGCATGATATTAAGTTTGAGAGTAATAATGGAGAAGCCTATACCTTAGTGAAAGAAGTATTGGGGGATGAGGTTCATTATACGGTGTACACTGAGGATAAAGAGGAAGTTATTCGATTTGAAACGGAAGTAATTATGGATAAGTTCTATGATTATCAAACAAGCAAGGAATTTCTACCGGTTGAAGAGCTTACCTTTACTTCAGAAAATGATCGTGCCTCTATAAAAATCATCGCTCAAAATGTGAATATCGACAGAATGTCTGAAGAAACAAGTTATATGTTGGATCTTTATGTATTTGTTGATATTAAATAAACGAAGGGGGTAGGTTTTACATCTATCCCCTCTGTAGTTAGAAGGTATAAGTTTTTTAAAGTTAGATTGGTGTCTAGAACCAGATCCTAGTGAACTTCCCGCTGCTTCTGCAACGATTGAATCAACATCGATTCGCACTAGCATGCTTATCGTGTTTCCTTTATCTCAAGGTAGAACTTTGACTAAAGACCGCAACGTCCTGTGACGAATGTCGATGTCTGCATATCCTCTGCATGTCAGTCCATATGGGGCAGGAAAAGGTGCTTCCGCATTTCTAGTTTCGTTTGTTTTTCTAGTACATGGATGCTAATATGAAAAGATGATAGTATGAATTAAGGTGATGGACAAGTATGGAATTTGAATGGATGTCTAATACAGTCGAAGATACAATGAGTTTTTCTAAACACCTAGCCACTCTCCTACAACCTGGAGATGTCATTACATTGGAAGGCGATTTAGGTGCGGGAAAAACAGCTTTTACGAAAGGGTTAGCCCTTGGACTCGGAATACATAGAAATGTGAATAGCCCTACTTTTACGATTATAAAAGAATATCAAGGAACAACCATGCCTCTTTACCATATGGATGTTTATCGTTTAGAGGATGCGTTTGAGGACCTTGGCTTTGATGAGTATTTTGATGGGAATGGTGTTACGGTAGTGGAATGGGCTCATTTAATAGAGGAACAACTACCAGAGGAACGATTAAATATTTTTATCTACCATCAAGGAGAAGATACTCGCAAACTTATGTTTAAACCATTTGGTAAAAGATATGTGGAGTTATGTAAGGAGATTTTTTCATGAATGTACTAGCTTTGGATACATCGAATTATTCATTAGGGGTTGCACTCATCAATGATGAAAAAGTAATCGGCGAATATATGACAAATATGAAAAAAAATCACTCAGTACGTGTTATGCCAGCCATCGAGCGATTATTGAGTGATTGTGATATGAAACCTTCTGATATTAATAAGATTGTCGTAGCAAAAGGTCCTGGTTCTTACACAGGAGTGCGGATTGGGGTTACGATTGCGAAAACATTGGCGTGGACATTAAATATTCCATTAGTGGGAGTATCAAGTCTAGAGGTTTTAGCCGCGAGCGTAGGAAGGCATTTCAGTGGTTTTGTATCTCCTTTGTTTGATGCACGACGGGGGCAAATTTATACGGGATTGTACCAATTTAAAAATGGACAAATTGAAGCGATTCTTAATGATCAAATTCTGCTTTCCGTTCATTGGGCAGAACAATTAAAGA
Source organism: Niallia sp. Kr1 (assembly GCF_050389805.1). Taxonomy (NCBI): domain Bacteria; kingdom Bacillati; phylum Bacillota; class Bacilli; order Caryophanales; family Bacillaceae; genus Niallia; species Niallia sp. Kr1. Next base: position 340,723 of record NZ_CP130945.1, read on the forward strand.
AGTATGAAGAGAAGATCCTTTTTGTAGGTGGAGATACCCATCTTCATATGGATGGACTCAAAGAAGCTTTAGGAGACCTAGCGGTGATGGCTGAGGTAACGGAGCATAATCCTCGACCATCAGAGTTGGCTTTACTTGGTAAGGATAAGCCTGGTGAAGATATACACACCTTTGTCCCGAATTATATTCGGTTAGCCGAGGCTGAGGCTAAGTGGATAGAAGCACAAAAACAAGGGCAATAGGCGACAGTAGTTATGTAAGATTGGATGATGTTAGGATGGAATCGGCAGTTACATTTAGAAGGATGGAAATGGAAGATCTTGATCAGATCATGATCATTGAGCATGAATCATTTACAATCCCATGGAGTAAAGAGGCTTTTTACAATGAGCTAACAAAAAACAATCATGCTTTATATATAGTTGCCGTTGTAGGGGAGCAAGTTGTTGGATACTGTGGAGTGTGGCTTGTTTTAGATGAAGCACATGTAACCAATATCGCGATTCTTCCACAGTACAGGGGGAAGAAAATAGGCGAATCCTTAATGGGGACCGTAATTGAAACGGTTAAAGAGAGAGGGGCAAGAACCATGACGCTTGAAGTGAGGGCATCCAACGTAATCGCTCAATCTCTTTATCGGAAATTTGGATTTCAAACAGGTGGATTACGAAAAGGATATTATTCAGATAATCATGAAGATGCTTTAGTAATGTGGGTGAATTTTTAATGAAAAAAAATCTATTGGTAATGGGAATTGAAACAAGTTGTGATGAAACATCCGTTTCAATTGTAAGAAACGGCAAAGAGATTCTTTCAAATATTGTTTCTTCTCAAATTGAAAGTCATAAACGTTTTGGCGGCGTTGTACCTGAAATTGCCTCTCGTCATCATGTTGAGCAAATTACCATTGTGTTAGAAGAGGCGATGAAAGAGGCGAGTGTTTCTTATGAAGATCTGGATGCAATCGCCGTTACAGAAGGTCCTGGGCTTGTGGGAGCCTTATTGATTGGTGTCAATGCTGCAAAGGCAGTGGCTTTTGCACATGGGATTCCACTTGTGTCCGTCCATCACATTGCTGGTCATATTTATGCCAACCGTCTTGTGAAGGAAATGGAATTTCCGTTATTAGCACTAGTGGTGTCAGGTGGTCATACTGAACTCGTTTATATGAAAGACCATGGTCAGTTTGAAGTGATTGGTGAAACAAGGGATGATGCGGCTGGGGAAGCGTATGATAAAGTAGCCAGAACGCTACAAATGCCATACCCAGGCGGTCCTCATATTGATCGACTTGCTGCAACAGGTGAGGTCACTGTGGATTTACCACGAGCATGGCTCGAGGAAGGATCCTATGATTTTAGTTTTAGTGGATTAAAGTCAGCAGTTATTAACACTGTCCACAACGCTGAACAGCGAGGGGAAACCATTAAACCGGAAGATTTAGCTGCAAGTTTTCAAGAAAGTGTAGTAGACGTTTTAGTGACGAAAACCCTTCAAGCGGTGAAGGAATATCCTGTAAAACAAGTATTGCTAGCAGGTGGTGTAGCGGCTAACCAAGGTCTTCGCACTGCATTAACTGCCGCATTTGCTGAAATCCCAGAGCTGGATTTAGTAATCCCACCATTAAGGTTGTGTGGGGATAATGCGGCTATGATTGCAGCTGCAGGTACGGTCTTATTTGAAAAAGGGCATCGTGCGGAAATGAATTTGAACGCAAATCCTGGATTAGACATAACGTTATACAATGAATGGTAAAACTCCTATTTCTAGGAGTTTTTTTATGGATAAAACTTGTGGATATTTGAATTTTCAAATGAGTTATCAACAGTTTTTAAGATAGAAAAGAAAAAAATGTCAATAGTTTGGTTTAAATTTGTTGATAAGCATATAATTCTGTTGATAATGTGGATAAGTTTGTGCATAACTGTGGATTTTGTGGAAAAGTGTAAGGGAATCAGGAGTATTAATAAAATGCCCTGTGTATAAGTATGTGGAAAAGAAAAATCCCCTATGTATGTTCTCAGAAGAAATAAAAAAGCTGTCTCAAAAGTAGAGTGACACCTTCTGAGACAGCCTGTTGTTTTACCTTCCTATGATGTCCTTAATTCCTTTATAAATAAGATAAAGGGAGAATACTAAAATTGCGAGGACACCAATAACGTCTGTAACTGGGGCTATACCTGCAAAAAATCCAGTTAAAGGAGCGTTTACGAGTGTAAAACCAGCAATGATTCCAGCTAACATTAATAGGATGAATCGATCCATAATGGTCCACCCCCTCTCCCTACAATATATGTACAGGGTAGGGGGTGGTTACAACTAAACCCTTTTATTCCTCTGATAATAACGTCCATTCTTCCATTAATTCTTCAATTTCTTGCTTCCATTTCTCTATTTGTTCGTTTAACTCTAGTGATTTCACATGGTCTTGGAATACTTCTGGGTCGCATAGAAACTGTTCATTTTTATCCACAGCTTGTTCAAGCTCTTCAATTCGGTTTTCGATCTGTTCAATTCTTCTCTGACGCTGTCTTTCTAATTTTTTCGCTTCCTTATCTTGTTGATAAGTGTTTTTTTCAGGTGCATTTGAAGTGACCTTTTGTTGGGGGGATTCAAGTGCCTGTAACTCCTCCTGCTCCAACTTCTTTTCGATATAATAATTGTAATCTCCTAAATACTCCGTAACACCCGTGTTGCTTAATTCAACTACTTTTGAAGCAATTCTGTTGATAAAATAACGGTCATGAGAAACGAAAAGGATTGTACCGGGATAGTCAATTAACGCATTTTCTAGTATTTCTTTACTATCTAAATCCAGATGGTTTGTGGGCTCGTCCAATATTAATAAATTGGCTTTTTCCATCATCAATTTAGCTAAGGCTAATCGTGCTTTTTCACCTCCGCTTAAAGATGAAACAATTTTTAATACATCATCACCAGAAAATAAAAAGTTTCCTAGAACTGTACGGATATCCTTTTCATTATGTAAAGGATAATCGTCCCAAAGTTCCTTAAGGACCGTTTTATTAGATGTTAAATCCGCTTGTTGTTGGTCGTAATAACCAATGGACACATTCGTTCCGCGTTTAATCTCGCCACTTAAAGCTGGAAGTTTATCTACAATGGTTTTTAATAATGTGGATTTACCCACACCATTTGGTCCCACTAAAGCGATGCTTTCACTTCTCGTTATACGAAGATTAATGTCAGTGGAAATGACTTCTTCTTTGTAGCCGATACTAACAGTTCCAATCTGAAGAACTTCATTACCAGATTGTTTTTCAATATCAAAATGGAAAGATGCGGATTTTTCATCCCCTAAGGGGCGGTCCATCAATTCCATTCGCTCCAACTGCTTTCGACGACTCTGTGCTCGTTTTGTTGTCGAGGCACGTGCCAGGTTTCGTTGGATAAAATCCTGTAACTTTGCAACTTCATCTTGTTGCTTTTCGAACAATTTCATGTCGCGTTCATAGTTTTCAGCCTTTTTTTCTAAATAATAGCTATAGTTCCCAGGGTACTTGGATATTTGATGGCGTGAAATTTCATACACTTGGTTTACTACTTTATCAAGGAAGTAGCGGTCATGAGAAACAATGACGATCGCGCCATCGTACCCTTGCAAATATTGTTCCAGCCAAGATAATGTTTCGATATCTAGATGGTTCGTCGGTTCGTCGAGAATCAAAATGTCGGGTTTAGATAATAATAATTTACCAAGAGCGAGTCTTGTTTTTTGACCTCCACTTAAACTAGATATGGTAGTGCTATAATCAAATGAATGGAAATTTAATCCATGTAGAACCGAGCGAATATCGGCTTCAAATTGGTAGCCACCTTTATCTTTAAATTCAACCTGTAAGAGGTCGTATTCCTTTAAAACTTTTTCATATTCTGATGGATTTTCAAACAAGGAAGGATCGGCCATTTTCTGCTCGAGCTTTCTTAACGTTTTTTCAAGACTACGTAATTCATCAAAAACGGAAAGCATTTCATCCCATATGGAAAGGGAGGATTCAAGCCCTGTATCTTGTGCTAAGTAGCCAATCTTAACATCTTTAGGTTTAATGATTTCTCCAGAATCGTAGGATAGATGACCTGCTATTATTTTTAACAACGTTGATTTACCAGCACCATTTCTTCCTACGAGTGCGATTCGATCGCGAGTTTGGACTTCGAGTTTTATATTTGACAAAATGATGTCAGCACCATAATATTTACATAACTGATTTACTTGCATTAAAATCATGTTTATTTTCACCTCTATAGTAATAGATTAACCCATTCACAAATTCACAGCAATATAAAGAAAATGAATCTTACATAGTGAATAATAATAATTTTCATATAAAAATAACTATTGTGAAATAAAGTACAAATAAAAGGACAACTGAGCTAAATTAATGTATGATAAATAAAAGAGGTGAGAGTATGGCTGAGTTTACGCATTTTAATGATCAAGGTAGAGCAAAAATGGTTGATGTGAGTGATAAACCTGAATCATTTCGAACCGCTTTAGCAGTATCAAGTATTATCGTAAATCAAAAAATTTATGATAAAATAACGAATAATCAGATGAAAAAGGGAGACGTTTTAGGCGTTGCCCAAGTTGCTGGTGTTATGGCAGCAAAAAAAACATGGGACATTATTCCAATGTGCCATCCGCTTTCTCTAACAGGAATTGACATTGATTTTTCATGGGAAAATAATCATGACGAATACATTCTTCATATTCAAGCCTTTGTTAAAACAAAGGGCAGTACAGGTGTAGAAATGGAGGCACTTACCGCTGCGTCTGTATGCGCATTAACTGTGTATGATATGTGCAAAGCCGTTGATAAAGGGATGATTATTGGTAAAACCTATCTTGTAGAGAAAACTGGCGGTAAAAATGGTGATTTTAAAAGGGAAGAAAACAGATAATAACCTTAAAAAATAAATGTAAAGAGAGGGGGGTATATATGGCAAATGAACCGGCTAAAATACCACAAGCAACTGCAAAAAGATTGCCATTATACTATCGATTTTTAACAAATTTAGCTGCTTCTGGAAAGCAACGAGTATCATCAGCAGAGTTAAGTGAAGCTGTAAAGGTTGACTCTGCTACGATACGAAGGGATTTCTCTTATTTTGGTGCATTAGGAAAAAAGGGATATGGCTATAATGTCCAATATTTACTAAGCTTTTTCCGTAAAACTTTGGATCAAGATGAGTTAACCAAAGTTGCCTTAATAGGGGTTGGTAATCTCGGAACTGCTTTTCTAAACTACAATTTCATGAAAAATAACAATACCAAAATAGCAGTAGGGTTTGATGTTTCATCAGATAAAGTTGGAAAATCAATCGGAAATGTACCGATCTACCATATGGATGAGATTGAAAAGGTAATAGAAGAACAGGGGATAGAAGTAGCGATCCTAACCATTCCAGCTCAAGTCGCACAACCTGTAACGGATCGTTTATTAGACGCGAAGGTTAGAGCAATCCTTAACTTTACACCTGCTCGTTTAACGGTTCCTGCCCATGTTCGTGTTCATCATATCGATTTAGCCGTTGAGCTTCAAGCACTTGTTTACTTTTTAAAACATTATTCGATAGAAGAAGCGGAAATAGTAGAAGAAGAATAAAAAAATGAGCTCTACGGCTCATTTTTTTGTTTTTTTAGGATAAAGTGTATCTTGATCATTCGTAATCCAGAACCAAAGTCAAATGTAGCGAGAATAACTAATAAGATGGAGAAAAAACTCCAGCCGCCATCTGAATTAACGTATTGAATAGCTAAAAGAGTAAAAATGATTCCAAGGACAACATAAATGATGCCTGAAAACAGTGGTGATCTTCTCAAGTTCAGTCCTCCAATAATGTTTTGTATCGTTTTTATAAATTTTGCATCAAGTTTGGATTTAATTGTAGAATCACCACGATGGTATTCATGGCAACATGGGTAAAAATCGGTACAAGTATTCGTTTTGTTTTAACATAGAGAAAAGCAAATGTAAAACCCATTGCTCCGTATAAAATCAGATGCTCCGGCTCCCCGTGTGCAATTGAAAAGATAAGGGAACTAATTAAAGCGGATAGAAAGAAATTTAACTTTTTATATAGAACGCCAAATAAAATTTTCCGAAATACGATTTCTTCTAATATGGGTCCAATAATCGATGTAATGATGATCACTAGTGGTGCCATCTGTATTAATCCAACGATTTGTTGGGTATTTTCAGAACCCATTTCTATCCCAAGGGCAAGTTCTATCGTAGCAGCAACCGTTTGCGCGAAAAAGGCAAGAAAAACCCCACCTATTCCCCAATAGATTGATTCAATCGGTGAAGCCGCTTCCTGATTCCGAATCGGATCAAACATCTCTTTTCGTAAAGAAATCAGGATAAGAATGAAAGCAATGCTAAAGCTCATCAATATCCATGAGGTAACGGCATTCCCGGGAGTAATCGAATATCCAATCATATCACTAGTAAAGAGAAGAAGTGTTGGCCCAATAATCCCCGATAAGTGCATGGCTATGTAAATGATTAATACAAGTATATATTCTCTTTTCAAAATGAGAGTTCTCCTTTTATTATGCAATTCTAACCCATTTTACCAATAATAGCAGTGGTTCATCAAATAGAAGCTATTATGTTTGAAAAATGAAGAAGTTGTAAAGAATATTTTTTGTGTAAATTTATATGTTCAGACTTGCAAAAAATAATTAAATTGATTAATATAATAACTGTGTTAGCACTCGGTTGCGCTGAGTGCTAATAAATTAAAAATATTACATAAATGATTTGAGGAGGTTGTTTCAATTGTTAAAGCCACTAGGTGATCGCATTATCATTGAACCAATTGCATCAGAAGAAAAAACTGCAAGCGGTATTGTTTTACCAGACAGTGCTAAAGAAAAACCACAAGAAGGTAAGGTTGTAGCTGTAGGAACTGGACGTGTACTAGATAATGGTGAACGTGTCGCAATCGAAGTTTCAGTTGGTGATCGCATTATCTTCTCAAAATATGCAGGAACTGAAGTTAAATACGAAGGTACTGAATATTTAATCGTACGTGAAAATGATATTCTAGCTGTCATTCAATAATCATCTTTTGACTTAGTTTATAACAAATAATAGGAGGTTTATTCATAATGGCTAAAGATATTAAATTTAGTGAAGACGCTCGTCGCGCGATGCTACGTGGGGTTGACGCTTTAGCAGATGCTGTAAAAGTAACTCTTGGACCAAAAGGTCGTAACGTAGTTCTTGAGAAAAAATTTGGTTCTCCATTAATCACTAACGATGGTGTAACGATCGCGAAAGAAATCGAATTAGAAGATGCTTTCGAAAACATGGGTGCTAAACTTGTAGCAGAAGTAGCTAGCAAAACAAATGATATTGCTGGGGACGGTACTACAACTGCAACTGTACTTGCTCAAGCAATGATTCGTGAAGGACTTAAAAACGTAACTGCTGGTGCAAACCCAATGGGCATCCGTAAAGGGATTGACAAAGCGATTAAAACAGCTGTTGAAGAATTAAAGGCTATTTCCAAACAAATCGAAGGAAAAGAATCCATTGCACAAGTTGCTTCAATCTCTTCAGATGACGCAAATGTTGGTGAATTAATTGCTGAAGCAATGGAACGCGTTGGTAACGATGGTGTTATCACAATTGAAGAATCAAAAGGTTTTGCAACAGAATTAGATGTAGTAGAAGGTATGCAATTTGACCGTGGATACGCTTCTCCATACATGGTAACAGATTCTGACAAAATGGAAGCTATTCTTGATAATCCATATATCTTAATCACTGACAAGAAAATCTCTAGTATTCAAGAAATCTTACCAGTTCTTGAGCAAGTTGTTCAACAAGGTAAGCCATTATTATTGATTGCTGAAGATGTTGAAGGTGAAGCTCTTGCTACATTAGTAGTAAACAAACTTCGCGGAACATTCAATGCAGTAGCGGTTAAAGCTCCTGGATTCGGTGACCGTCGTAAAGCAATGCTTGAAGATATCGCTATCTTAACTGGTGGTCAAGTAATCACTGAGGATCTTGGTTTAGATCTTAAAGCAGCAACAATTGATCAATTAGGTCGCGCTGCGAAAGTAGTGGTTTCTAAAGAAAACACTACAATCGTTGAAGGTGCTGGCGAAAGCTCACAAATCGCTGCTCGTGTAAACCAAATCCGTGTTCAATTAGAAGAAACAACTTCTGATTTTGACCGTGAAAAATTACAAGAGCGCCTAGCTAAATTAGCTGGTGGTGTAGCAGTAATCAAAGTGGGTGCTGCAACTGAAACTGAATTAAAAGAACGTAAACTACGTATTGAAGATGCTCTAAATGCTACTCGCGCAGCTGTTGAAGAAGGTATCGTAGCTGGTGGAGGTACTGCATTAGTAGAAATCTATAATAAAGTAGCAGCTATTCAAGCAGAAGGCGACGAAGCTACTGGTGTTAAAATCGTATTACGTGCGATTGAAGAACCAGTTCGTCAAATCGCTGAAAATGCTGGACTTGAAGGCTCAGTTATTGTAGAACACTTAAAGAATGAAAAACCAGGAGTTGGCTTTAACGCTGCAACTGGAGAATGGGTAAACATGGTTGAAGTTGGTATCGTTGACCCAACTAAAGTTACTCGTTCTGCACTTCAAAACGCAGGAAGTGTTGCGGCTATGTTCTTAACAACTGAAGCAGTAATTGCTGACAAACCAGAACCAGCAGGCTCAGCTCCAGCAATGCCTGACATGGGCGGAATGGGCGGAATGATGTAGGTCAACACGATGTCGGTCACTCGGATGTTGCCATAGGACGTGGCGGTTTAGTCCGAGTTCCGCTATCCAACCCATGAAAGATAAGAGGTTGTGAGTAAGGTGAGAGTGTAATGCTAGCATTTTATTCATACCAAGAACTGTAAAAGAGGCTTCTCATAAGTTCACTGAACTTTTTGGGAAGCCTCTTTTTCCATTCCTTGGGTGACGGGAAGGTAGACATTTTTTGTAATTTAATCATCAGAGTGACCAAGTCTGTCCATGATTTGTTCGGGTACTACACTGTCTTCTATTAACAGTGATGTGTGAGTCTGTGTTTAAGAATGCGGTGTTAATTCTGAATTCAAATTGGCAATGCTTGACGATCTTTTCATTCGATTTTGAACGGTCTTAATGATGATGGGATAACCATTCTCCATTTTTGAAAAGATGGGGCTTTGTCATAGTAAGCAGCCCCTAATTGTTTAAAGAATTGATTTTGAACTATTTTATGTTCATTTAAAGCGTTAATGTTCTCTTCATCACAGATTTAAATCATTTAGAAAAAAAGCAAAAAAACAAGGCCTCCAAAAAGTCAGCTTTTACTCACTTTTTGGCTTGCCTCTTTTCTTAGTTAATTACCAAACAACAACCTCTCCAAGTCTTCCTTCTATTCTAGTAAATGTAATAAGTGCATCGTTTTTTTCTTCTAAGTTAACTTCTTGTATTAATACAAGTATATCTTGTTTTACAACACTTACATGCTCAAAAGGTCCAAAAAGCTCAAGCATCCACCTCTTTTGCTCAAATAAATTGTGAAGTTTAACAACATCTTTTTTTGCTTCCTGCCAATTCTCTGATTCGATTTGATCTCTAACTTCCTCCATTTGCCTTGTTATAGGGTTGTCAGCACCCTTTAACATTGTATGAATTACACTTAAATTTATAATCACGATAACTAGAAGAATAACTTTAGGCATTTTAGATATACTTTTTCTCAAAATTTTCCCCCCATTGGATTATTATTCGTATTTTACTCAATAATGGGAATAATATGTTTTGGGAGGTATCTAATTTTGATTGATATTATTTTTTTAATAAAAGCTATAATTAGTTTCTTATTTCTCTTTGTATTGACACGTCTAATGGGGGTAAAGCAATTGGCCCAACTCACCTATTTTGATTATATCGTTGGTATCACCATTGGTAACTTCACAGCTAGTATGGTTATCGAACCTGAAATTCGTATGATGGATGCTGTCATAGGAATCACTGTCTGGGGGGTACTTCCAATTTTCCTTAGTTATTTGAGTAGAAAACGTTCTTCATTTCGTAGGCTATTGGAAGGTAGCCCCACCCTAGTAATTGAAAATGGAAAATTTCGTACAGAAGGTTTAATTAAAGAGAATCTTACAGCTCACAACATCATGCTGCTTTTACGTAAAGGCGGTAATTTTAAACTTGAAGATATCGAGCTAGCCATATTGGAGAAGAACGGGGATGTGAGCGTTATCCAGAAGAAAAGTGCCAGAAATGTCACGGTCTCGGATCTAAATCAAACGGAACAATCTCAAAAAGAGCCTCGTGTTTTAATAATTGATGGCTACCTTTTAGAAGGAGTATTAAAAGAACTCAATCTTTCAAAAGACTGGCTCTTAGATGAAATAAAGAAAAAAGGTGCAACTAGTTTACAGGAAGTCTTAATCGCACAGCTACAGCCTGATGGTACCCTTTATGTTGATATTTGGATTAGTGACGTAAACCAACAGCTAAAATCCTGAAAATAGTAAAAAATTTTTTCCTATTAAATCAGTTTTAATTGATTAAAAGCAGCTTGAACAAATACTAGCAATGCCTTCCATGATGGGAAAAATAGACAAAAGTATTTTAGGGTTTAGCGGCCCCTTATTTAACAAATATAAGTTAGAATGAAATCCTCTTTAATATTAATAAAATGCTAACATTTTGCTACGCAATCCAATGAAAAATGATAAATTCTCTTTAAAGATGTTACACCCTAGATTTTCAAAAACCTTGAAATACCACACTTTTAGCACATATTGTTAACGATATTACACACTCTCATCTTACGGGCGCATGATGTAATAAGTCGTTTTACCCCCTGCTATATAAGGATTTTGTAGTGATTTGGTAACAAAATGCTATTATAGGTATATAAAAGAGGCTTCTCATTAGTTGATTAAACTTTTGAGAAGCCTTTTTTTACGTTAGAAGGTGATACATTTTTAATAATCACCGAATGGTCTTCAATCTACTTAATAATTTATGCTTATTGCTGCTTCTGGTTGAAACCAAATAACAATGGCTAATATACTTAACAATTGTGTTTTAATCGGTTCTTCGATTACAGCAATTGAAATGTCCCCCCCTATGACCTAGAATTTCCCAAAAGACGAAGACTGCTTACCACTGCCTAAAAGATGATTCTGATATAGATGAAGAGGGAGAAAATATAGATTCAAAGTCTGAGGATGACTTAGCAAATTCAAATGTCAAATCTGAGCTGAATCAGATGTATCAGAATCAAACCAAGCAGAACATACTGAAGATGACGAATAGGAAATCCCATCTACATCCATCCGGATTAAGACTCCCCTCGTTGTCATGATCATAATATCCTCTTCACCATTTACTACTTTCATGCCAACAAGAGTATTTGAGTGCTAAACATAGTGTGTTTTAGTATTGTTTTAGATTATCTCCACGGTATCGGAATTAACTTAACTTTAAAGAGAGTATTTTTTTGTAGACATTGTTCGATTTACAAGAGGAGAATAGTACAGATTAAATATAGAGATTTTTTTTGATACAGTAATTAATTATTTAAAAGGACGTAAAATTATAGAAAATTTTTGGTTGAAATTAGGATAAATTCATTAATTATTAGAATACTACTTTTTAGAGCGAACTTATTTGAGAGATGATTTTGAATAAAGGAATACAATAGTCATTTGTGTAACTCTATAAAAGATCAATAAAGGAGGAATTTATTTATGTTAAAGAAAAAGTTAGCGATGATGCTGTTTGCTGTTATGCTGGTTCTGTCATTTGAAAGTGGTGTATTTGCTGCGGAGAATTCTGAAACTGAAAAAGATATTGTCGATGTTGCGAAAGAAGCGGGTAATTTCAATACATTGATTACAGCATTAGAAAAAGCTGGTTTGGTTGATACCTTAAAAGGAGAGGGACCCTTTACTGTATTTGCACCAACAGATGAAGCATTTGAAATGCTACTAAAGGAACTAGATATAACAGCAGAAGAGCTATTAGCAAGGGATGATTTGAAGAAAATCCTACTGTATCATGTGGTACCGGGTAAAGTGATGTCTGGAGATTTAAAAGATGGAATGAAGGTCAAAACACTTGCAGATGAAAAAGTGAAAATATCACTAGATCCTGTAATGGTCAATAAAGCAAATGTTGTTAAAGCGGATATAGAAGCGTCTAATGGCGTGATTCATGTTATTGATAAGGTATTGTTACCTTAGAAAAGCTTGTGGATAAGACTGAATCATGTTGATTCAGTCTTATTTTGATTTGGTAACTACTAGTATTAACTCAATTGAGTTAATACTAGTAGTTAGAGTTTTTATAACAAATCGATATTCCTGATTATAATTTCCTTTTTATGACGGGGATGATATAAGGGTTATTTCATTAGGTAAATGGAATGCTTTTCGTGCTAACGGTTGCTATTGTGAAAATTGAAAAGCAAGAGCATAGCAGATCATTTGTTAAACAGTAAAACGATACTATTCAATAGAAAAATCGGGCTAGATCTTTGAAACGCTTTTAAAGAAATATATAGGTGAACACCACTTTGTCTGCGATCACTACTTAAGCCATATAGAATGTGTGGAGATTTTAACATACATCTGCTTGAAATTGCTAACATTTTGCTAACGCAATGAATTGAAAAATGATAATATCAAATTAAAGATGTTACATTAAAAATTTAACAACACCTTGCTATAGCACACTTCACGTATAAATAGTTAAAGATATTACACACTCTCATCTTACGGGCGGCATGATGTAATAACATCAAGAGTGGCGCGGCTTTAAGGAGTCGTGAATCAGCCTTGAAAAATTCGGTATTAACACTTCTTTATATGAAGTAGTGTTACTTACAATTAATTAATATACCAACTACCACTTCTCATGATTTCAAAAATGATGAGAGGTGGTTTTTTTATGCTTTTAAAGTTTTCTTAAGAAGATTTCATTGCAGACAGACAATCATGGACAGAATCGTCTATTGGGAATATATTGGGAATAGTATCACAATTATCCCTTCTCACATACTAGAAGCACAGATGGAGCGGACTGCAGTTTGTGAACACATATTTCTAGTGATACCCGTGCAATTAGATGGGTCTAGTAGAGTGAAAAGTTCATTATATGAAACTAGAAGCGCATAAATTGATTATGCTTTTCTATTTGTTAAACTTACATTTGTAAGACAACAAATCGCCAAGAACCAACAAGGAAAGACAATTATATTTTGAAAAATAAAGGAGATTGATTATGTCAACATTTGTAGAGTTAGTAGAAAAACGCCGTTCGGTTTATGTATTAGGAACCGATAGTCAGTATTCAAAAAAAGAAATTACAGATAGAATTCGCGAGGTTGTTAAACAAGTACCTACAGCTTTCAACAGCCAAACAACACGTGTTGTTGTATTATTCGATGAAGCAAACAATAAATTCTGGGATCATATTTATGATGTTCAAAAAGATATTCTTGAAGGTGACATGTGGGATCTAATGTCAGGAGTTATGACAGGCGCTAAAAATGGGATTGGTACAGTTTTATTCTTTGAAGACCTTGATGCAGCTAAAAAAATGCCGACACAAGGAACACGTACAGAAGCTTATAAACAAAACAACAATGCAAACGCACAATACGCTGTTTGGTTAGCTCTTGCAGAAATAGGCTTAGGCGCAAGCTTACAACACTTTAACATTGGCTATGAACAAGGTTTCGATAAAGCAACTAGAGAAATGTTCAATCTACCAGAAACATACGAAATGATTGCACAAATGCCATTTGGTTCAGTTGAACAAGAAATAGGCGAAAAAGAACATATCGATGCAGACGTTCAAGTAAAAGTTTTTGATAAATAATTTTTTCTTAATTAAGAGCGTTTAGACTCGAAGTCACGCAATATACTATTACAAAATTGAACAGCTCCCTGTCAAGTAGAAAAGGACTTCGTGTTGCTTTAAACGACTTAACTGATCGATATAACGGTATTCCAATCTTTATTGTAGAGAATGGTTTAGGAGCTCGTGATACCTTAACTGAAGTTGGAAAAGTTCATGACCCATACCGTATTGATTACTTACGTGACCATATTAAAGCGATCAAAGATGCGATTGGTGATGGATGTAACATTATGGGTTACACTCCATGGGGATGTATCGACTTAGTGAGCATGGGAGACGCTCAAATGACTAAACGTTATGGATTTGTTTATGTAGACGCTGATGATGAAGGAAACGGATCTTATGATCGTTACCGTAAAGATTCATTCTACTGGTATCAACGTGTTATTGAAACAAACGGAGGAGATTTAGGAGAAGAGTAATTCTCCTAAAAGGATTGTCTACATCAGATATGACAGCCTATAAAGATCCATAAGCTGGAGGGTCTTTAGATAATTTCACCTTTAATGGTAATACTGTAGAACTTGAAGAATACCTAATGAATCCTGATAAATATTTATTTCCGAAGCGTTGGGGAATTGACTTTTACCATCGATATAAAGGAGATATTACGCTATTTGCAGAAATGGGTTTTAAAACTTTTCGTTTATCCATCGCATGGCCACGTATTTTCCCTACTGGTCTAGAAGAAGAACCAAACGAAAAAGGATTGGAATTTTACGATAAGGTATTTGATGAATGTGCAAAACATGGAATTGAGCCTTTAGTAACCATGTCTCATTATGAAATGCCACTTGAATTAACGAAAAAGTATAATGGTTGGATGAGCCGTGAATTAATTCCTCTATTTGAAAAATACGCAATTACGTTGTTTAATCGTTATAAAAACAAAGTGAAATATTGGATTACGTTTAATGAAATGAATATGAATGGTTCTCTAGAAATTATTCGAAAAGATTCATTCTATTGGTTCCAAGAAGTTATAGCATCTAATGGATAAAATTTATAATTATTCAACAGGAAGGGGGATTTTCTCCCTTTTATTTATTTAGGAGAGAAAGTGTGAAAACAAAAGTTATTTTTTTAGATATTGATGGTACGTTGTGTACTCCAAATGGGGAAGTTCCTGACACTGCCGAAAAAGCTATACAACTAGCTAGAAAAAATGGTCATAAATTGTATCTTTGTACCGGACGCTCAAAACCTGAAATATTAGATCGTATCTTATCGATTGGGTTTGATGGGGTGATTGGTGCTGGAGGTGGACATATTGAGATAGGAGGCAATATCGTACATCACCAAACAATGGCTGAAGATTCAGTCCGAGAAATCATTGATTATTTCGATAAAAATGGAATTGGTTATTATATAGAATCTAATGAAGGTCTATTTGGAAGTGATAACTGTAAAGAGGCTATACGAGCTAGTGTTACCAATGGTTATCACTAAGAATAGTGAGGCTTATTTAAAAGCGGATAGGGAGTTCCATTGGTTCTATGAGTTATTAGACCAGTATCAAACCAAAAAAGGTTGATTATAGAAAGGTGAATAAGATTTCGTTTATTAGTAACAAAGATCTCCCTTTCGAACAAATAAATAACAGGTTTCAAGACAAGTTTGAAATTTATCGTACAACTGTTCCTCAATTTGGTCCAGAAAGTGGGGAAATCGCTGTAAAAGATGTGAATAAATTTACGGCTATAGAATTTGTTCTTTAATACTTAGGTGAGGATAAAACGAATACGATGGCATATGGTGATGGAAATAATGATATAGCCATGTTTGAAGCTGTTGCATATGGAGTGGCAATGGAAAATGCCTCAGAACAATTAAAAAAAGTTTCAAAAGAAATTACATCTAAAGCAGAAGAAGATAGTATATATAAGAGTTTTAAATTAAATGGTTTGATTTAAGACAGAATTAGATTAGTAAATTAAAAGGATTAAGATTCAATTGCTTTCAGCATCCCCTGAAACATAAATCACAGCACTTCATGCATTGCCCGCCTCATAGACTTAAGACATGCAGAGTGTGCGAACAACTACAACAGACTAAATATCTAAAAATGCTAACATTTTACTAACACTCGATGGGAGGCCTCTCATAAGTTCGCCGAACTTTTGAGAGGCTTCTTTTTCATTTCTTGCGTAACAAGAGATACATATTTTTGGTAAATTTGATCATCGGAATGCTTAACCGTGCATGAACTGCTCTAAGTAACTTGAAATGTACAGGATTGATTAGCCTAAGAAGTAGGAAAGAGGTACAAACAAATAAAAAAGCCCATGTTTATATGCAAACATGTCCCTTTTTATTTATATTCCGATAATTCTTTGTTGGGTGGTGGTGAGCACCTTTACATTTGTTATAGAGATTTTTATACTAACTGCTAATTAAGACGCATAAAGTTTTTATAAATAAATAATATGCTTAAAGTAGTTATGGATGTCATTTTGTATCAAATCAATTAGAAATGGGGGAGTTTATGTTTAAATTCTTTTTCTTTAAAAAAAAACAAAAAGAAGAAAATATAAACCCTCTGATATTAACAAAATTGGATCGAATTATTGAGTTGTTAGAACAAAAAGAAAAGGGAAGTGAAGATAAAACCATTCAGATTGACCATTTGGAAAATCTAACCTTTCAGTTGGATAATCTTGATATTGATGTGCTAAGCGGAAAATTGATGATAGGAAATAATATTATGAGTAAGGAGAATTTGTCTGAACTTGATCTAAAGATTAATAGTAGTTTGTTGAAAAAAGAATCTTTGTCAGAAACATCCGCCCCCAAAGAAAATATTGTGAAAACCTCTAAAGGTTATCGCTTCCGAAATGATCTTTAGATGAATTTATCAACTTCAATGATTGTCACAAAGTTTTACCATGTTCAATGTTTGTAATTTTAATGTCTTGGTCATCAATCGTTCCATCTACCATATCCTGGTCATGTACGAAATTTACATTATGACTAATCTGATTTTCGTGCCCAAATAGATTACCTACAGAATAATTTATTTTGTCATTGCTATCTATTCCATTTATATGTCCCTTACCAATACTAATGGAGTTACTATGCGACATTGCGTTAACATTTACACTTTCAAGGGTAAAATTCGTTGTATGATTGTCGTTTGGTTGTTCAACATGCAGATTTATGTCACGATCATCAATTGGGGTATCTACCATATCAGGATCATTTAAAATCAACATATTGTATAGGAGCAGATTAGACTGTCCGCTGATACTTCCAATCACACGATTCTCTTTTCCATGGGCACTCCAGCCAATCGCTGAGTTCCGCTCTCCAATAAATATACCTGATTGCCTTTGCATCGTTTGTACATGTATATCGCCGGTAAAGTCAATATTCTTGGATCTTATCATCTAGGATTCACCACGTTTGATCAATTTTCTAGTTCATTTTTTGTATTGTATGTTCAAGAAGTGAGTATGGTGATATGGTCCAAAAAATGAGAGTGACATTCCGCTAGAGATTTGAATATCTTACATAAGAAAAGTGGGCGTTATGCCGTTATATGATAAGTTTTGCATTTCAAATGGCTACCGAGTAATAAGTATTTAAATACATTCAAGTAAAAGGAGAAACGGTTAAAATGATCAAATTAAAGCTGGGGAATATTGTAGTAACAAGTCTCGGCGATACTTCTGGTTTTTTTATAGGTGAAACGAATACACATAAAAATTTTCGTTCAAATAAAGTGATCACTGAAGTTGTTGGAGACTTATCTGGCAGGGAAAATACAGTGATAAAAAATAAATGGGTTAAAAATATTCTAGAATGGAAGGGAGAATAAATAATTGGAACCAGCTATTTTATCTCCAACATTCCAGATTGGAACGATTAATATTGGGGTAATTGAAAGTGCCTCGTGTTTTAGCATCGGTAACAATTTTATTGAAGACTTTCAAAATAGTAAACAGCATAACCAGGGACTTGGAAATATTCATGGTGATAAAAATAACCTTGCTCATATGAAAGCATCACTATCTAAATACGAGCAAAGTCCAACATCAAAAAAACAACAGGAACAAAAGATAAACCCAGACCTTCATAAAAATACAAAAAAACAACAAACCCTTGGCTGATGAAAGGGTTTGTTGTTTTTAGATTCGATGAATAATGTATATTTCATATAGCTTAGATATTTCCTCCAAAATTAGGTTTAATATCTTGATCAAAGATTGCTCCGTCTACTGCTTCAAAGCTATCTGAAATATTATTAAGATTTCCAGTGATGGCATTGCCAAAACCGTACGTACCACCAAGGTTTAGGTTTTGTTTTCTGTTGGCATCCATACCATTAACGACTAATTCGCCTACTTGCACTACTGAGTTTGGTTGGGGAGAATTGACATTGAATACTCCTAAATTGATGACTGAAGGCACATTTTCCACTCCCATTCTATGCTTCTTATAAGCTATTCTATGGAAGAATAATTGTTTTGTGACGACCCTAGTACCAGAGATCCTTTAATATAAAAGCGAAACCCAACCATTAGTAAGCAAATAGTCAGTAATTAAAAAAGAAGTATCAGAGAACTACTAATGTCTTGATACTTCTTTTTTAATTTTTTATAAAGGGATTACTGTAATCTCATTAAGTATAGCATGGAAAGATTTTTGTCCTTCTGGAGATACCATAAGAAGCATGCTAAACGTTTGTTGCTTCTCATTTATGCTAATTTCTTCTGTTTTTGATCTAAAACATGACTAAAGAAAGTTAGCAGACTTGCACATACTGCAACTACCCCACCGACCCAGGCTACATTCATTAAACTTCCTTGATGGTATACAATTCCGCCTAATGCAGAACCAAAGGCGATCCCTGCGTTACTAGCCACTGGCATAAGTGAAGCGGCGAGTCCTGTTGCTTTTGGCTGATAAATTTTTGCAAGGTCTATTAAATAAAGTTGAGTAGATGTTGTTAAGAGGATGGCCATTAACGACATCAAGCCAATGTTTACCAGTCCTAAAATAAAATGATTTGTAGTCCAAAATAAGCCTGTTAGAACAACTGCCTGAACGAGAAAAACAAACCGGAGGCGACCGATTGCATTGTGGCTGGCAATTTTACCAGCGAGGATGTTGCTGAAAATCGAGATAAATCCGTAACCAAATAAGATTAAACTAATGAAGTGATTGGGTGCTTCCATTTCCTTCAAGATAGGAACAAGGTACGTAAAGACGGTATAGGTCGCACCAAACCCGAGAGCAGGAATGAAAAAAGCCATCAAAATTCGAGGCTTGGTCAATAAAGAAAACTGATCCCGTATCGAACTGCGCATTTGGCTGAGTCCATTAGGCAAGACGAAAAAGGATGCAAAAAATGCTAATCCTCCTAGGAAAGTAGTGAGTATGAAAGTGGCATTCCAGCCGTACCATTCGGCGATGACAGTGCCAATGGGCACTCCAACGACATTTGCTAGTGTGAAACCACCGAAAACAAATGATATAGCAAGTCCACGTTTTTCGATCGGCATAGTTTCACTTGCAACAATCATGGCTAGAGAAATTAATACCCCAGTTACAATCGCCGTCATAATCCGAAGTACAAGGAGCATGATGTAGCTCGTCGAGATTACGCATAAAGCATTCAGGATGATGAAAGCTCCTATCAAACATAACATCCATTTACGCTTTGGAAAATGACTGGTTACTGACATCACGATAGGTGTACCAATGGCAAACGTAATTGCAAACGCTGAAACGAGTGTGCCTGCTTTTGCATTTGTCATATGAAGGCTTGACGAAATATCTGTTAAGATTCCGACAATAATAAATTCACTTGTCCCAAGAACAAATGTTAATAAAGTAAGTGTTAAAATGAGCAACCAATGTCGCTTGGATAATCTTGTGGTGTGCATAAATACCTCTTTTCTTAGATGCATGTAAATGTGTTACGTAGTAGATACACAACCCAACCATCATACCATAAATTATTTTTGCGAGAAAAATCCTTTTTTATCAAATAGTGGTTAATGGGTTACATAACAACAGAATATTCCCATTAAAAATGTTACAGTAAGAATTAAAATATAGTCTGAATATGAATGGGTTTATGAGTAAGATGAGAGTGAAATACTAATATTTTGCCATTATAGCGAATAGTAAAAAGAGACCTCTCATAAGGTGAAAAAATTTGTGAGTGGTCTCTTTTGTATGTTTCCTCATCTTGGATGTGTCCTATGAATTTACATGTAAAATTTTTCAATAAATTCGAGTTTCCCTCCATCAGGCTTGCCTCATGCAGTTGTTGTTACTCTTTCTATTTCCTCCCTTGAAATCAATTTCTCTCTAATATCCCCCTATAGTGAATCTGCTAAAATAGGGCTTCGGACGTAGTAACGAGTTAGGCTCTAGATGGTTAATTTAGCCAGTGTCATCTTGTATGATTACTCTAGTAAGTCCAATAATCATTCAATTCAAGTCTAATAATACACGAGAATGTAAGAATATTATTCATTTAAAAAGCAGATGGAAATGATCCTTCTGAAGAAACGACAAAGATGGATAACAACAAGGGTCGAATAATCAGAATTTTATGATTTGGGGAGGGGGAGAAAATAATGTTTTTGAAAATAGTCAAGAATGATTTCCTCAGAAACAAGATTGTAACAATGACCGTATTTGTATTTATCACGATGGCCGTTATTTTAGCAGCGAGTGCTATTAACAACATGGGTAATTTGATTCAGGGGATGTCAGATTTTCAGGAGAGTGCGTCACCATCTGATATAACGGTAATGCATGCTGGAGAATACAACCAATCTGAAATTGACCTATTCACAGATCAATACCGTAACCATATAGCAATGCAGGAAACGATGATTCTTCAGAATATAGATGGGGGCAATATTCAGTTTGATAAAGATCAAACGATGGCTGGAACGATTCAGGATATTTCATTTGTCGTACAAAATAAAAAATTTGATTTTATATTGGATCTAAATAATGAAAAGCTAGATATACAGGAAGGTTTCGTTGCCGTCCCGATCTATTTTATGGAACTATATGACTTAAGTATAGGTGATACGATTACGGTGAAAAGCGGAGAGTATGAGAAGGATTTTGTCATTTCAGATTATGCAAGAGATTATGAAATGAACTCTTCCATTACTTCTTCAAAACGGTTTGTGATCAATCAGAATGACTATGATCAAATGCTAGAAAAGCATACTGGGGAACTAGAATATCTGATTGAATTCAAGTTGCATGAAAACGGGGACTCTGCTGCTATTCAGACTGCCTATCACGAAGCAGGACTACCTTCAAACGGTCCTATAATGGAAGGTAAGATATTTACGATGTTTAATGCCATGTCTGATATGGCCGTTGCAATTGTTATTATTTTTATCAGCATTCTGCTCATTGCGATTGCTTCACTTTGTATCAGACTTACATTTTTAGCAACGATTGATGAAGATATGAGAGAAATTGGCGTTATGAAAGCAATGGGGATATCCAAAAAAGATATAAAAAAAATCTATTTTAATAAATATAGAGTCATTTCCATAGTAGCAGGTATGATCGGTTATCTCTTGTCCTTTACAGCGGTAAATCTGTTAAACGATAATTTGAGACTTTATATATCTTCCGATTTATCAGGTAACTTAAAATATGTATTATCTCTTGTAGCTCCATTTCTTGTATATTTTATGATTGTGGTGTACTGCAAGCATGTATTGAAAGGAATTGATAGGATTTCTGCAGTGGAAGCTTTACGAAAAGATTCTATGAAGCAAGGAGACAACCGAAAATACAGTTTTCCGCTGCTAAAGAACAAACTCTTCAGCACTAATATTTACATGGGGTTTAGGGATGTATGGAAACGATTTAAATTATACAGGCTGCTGTTTGTTATTTTTATTGTTTGTACGTTTATTGTCATACTCCCTGTGAATATTTATAACACCATGAAATCACCGGAATTTTCCACGTATATGGGAATAGGAAAACACGATATGAGAATCGACCTTCGAAGAACCGATAATATTACAAAGGATTTTATAAAACTGCAAGAAGAGTTGAAAAATGATGTTGATATTGAAAAGTTTGCAGCTTACATTACAAGTTCTTATCAGGTTAAAAATGTGGAAGGTTCCTGGGACTATATAAATATTGAAATCGGAGATTTTTCCGTATTTCCATTAAAATATCTGGAAGGCAGGGCACCGCTTGGTGAAGGAGAAATCTCGCTTTCCTTTGCCAATGCCGGAAAAGACGGATTAAACAAGAAAGTAGGAGATGAAGTAACTGTCAGGGTTGGAGGGGAAGAACATACATTAACCGTTACGGGTATTTATCAGGATATAACAAATGGGGGGAAAACCGCCAAAGCGCATAATAGTCTTAGGGTAAATGAAGAGGCTGTTCTTTGGTACATTGTGAGCATGGATTTGGCTCAAGGTGTTGATATTCATGAAAAGATGAGCCACTACCAGCATGCTTATAGCTCGGCGCAAGTAAATGATATCAAAGAATATACGCAGCAGACGCTTGGTAATATCATAGAGCAGATGAGGACTGTAGTGATAGGCGGAATCGCCATCGCGATCATTATAGCTGTATTAATTACGACATTATTCCTTCGAATGTTATTAGCAAAGGATATATCTCAAATTGCTATCATGCGAAGCGTGGGGTTAACTTCAAAACAAATTAGTCATCAATATATGACAGGAACAATGATGGTCCTGGTAATGGGAATTATTTTTGGTGTACTCGTTTCGAATTATCTAGGAGAGTTTCTGATAAGTATGGTCATGTCCTCGATGGGAGCAGCAAAAATTGAATTTATCCATATTATCTGGCAGACCTGGTTGCTTTGTCCGTTAGCTCTGATTATAGCAGTTGGATTGACGATATTTATGTCCTGTAAGATCGCTGTAAAAGATGATTTATCTGTCATTTTAAGAAGCTAACAGTACTGAAAGGTACGGGTAGGATGGGATTTTTTCTGCTGATTTGGAATAAATCTTCTGGGTATAGACATTAACTACTTCTTCTTGAAAAGGCATTCCAGCCCTCTGAGGAAATAGAATTGGTTATTATATTTAGCATGGGAGGAATTTAGATGAGCCATATAATAGAAGCAAGAAGTTTAAACAAAAAAGTAGAATTAGGAAAAGAGAATGAGCTTCATATCTTAAAGGATGTAAACTTGGAGATAGAAGAAGGCGAATTTATTTCGGTTATGGGACCATCTGGAAGTGGGAAATCAACGCTGCTATATAATATAAGCGGTATGGATAGAATGACCTCTGGTAGTGTGACATTTAAAGGAAGAGAAATTGCCAGCTTGACAGAAGAAGAACTGGCTCAGCTTCGTTTGAAAAACATGGGATTTATTTTTCAGGATATTAATCTCTTAAAAAACCTATCATTGATTGACAATGTGATGTTTCCTGCTCTTGCACGAAGAGATGCGGATAAAAATAGGGTATATGAAAAAGCAAAAATACTATTGGAAATGACAGGGATTGAAAACCTTGCAAATAATACTATCACTCAAGGCTCTGGCGGACAACTGCAGAGAGTCGGCATCTGTAGAGCATTAATAAATGACCCGGATATCTTATTTGGAGACGAACCGACTGGAGCCTTAGATTCCAAATCGACAGATGAGATCATGTCCATCCTTGCAGAAATTAATAAAAAGGGGACAACCGTAATGCTCGTTACCCATGATGTAAAGGTAGCAGCAAAAACGGAAAGAATCTTATTTATGGTAGATGGAAAAATTGTGGCACAGAAGAGAATGAGTAAATTTGATGCACTGCAAGACGATATGAGGCTAAGAGAAGAAACCATTATGAAATGGTTAGTGGAAAATGGGATCTAATTTTAGGACCATTTCCAAAAATTCATATAGGTAATTGATTAGGTGAGTTGAAATGAAAAGTGAAGAATCGCTTTGGGAAATTTTTGATTAGTCCATCATTATATTAGGATATAAAATTTTGAGTATACTAATATGTAGATACGGGATGGACTTATTAGTGGTCAATAATTTGCACTACTCACTCAATTACCGAACATTAGATTATTTTTTTTAAAAAAGTATTCGTGTTTTATTGACAGTAGGAATTTCTGCTGTTAATATGGGGTAGTAAAAATTAAATTCAGTCTCGTATAATCCTGGGGATATGGCCCAAAAGTTTCTACCAAGCTGCCTTAAATAGCTTGACTACGAGGTTTTGTAAATAAAAAGAGATAAACGTATGATTTATTCTTGTTATTTACCTACCTAAAGTCAAGCTCCGGTATATCTCGGGGCTTTTTCTTTTTTTACAGGAATCTATTTCAACATAAATCATATTGGGGGATTAATTCAATGAAAAAAAGCACTAAGAGAATGTTAATGGTATTAATCATTACTTTCATGACTGCTATTATAGCTGCATGTGGAAATGACTCAGCTAAAGAAAATGAAACAAGTAAAGACGGATTAAAAATTGCCATTGTGACAAGTCCTTCAGGCGTTGACGATGGTAACTTTAATGAAGATAACTATAACGGTATATTAAAATTTATTGAAAATCATCCAACAGCGACAGTGAAGGCAATTAAAGAAGAATCAGGTGATCCTGCTGCGGCTGTACAAGCTGTTGCTGATATTGTAGCTGATTATGATGTCATTGTAACACCTGGGTTTCAATTTGCTGGAGTTTCTAGTATTGCTGTAGAAAACCCTGATAAAAAATTTATTATAAATGACTCTCAGCCTGCACCTGTAGGGGATCAAACAGAATTCGATAATATCTATGCGATGAATTTCGCTGAACAAGAAAGTGGATTTTTTGCAGGAATGGCCGCAGCACTTGAAACAAAATCCAATAAAGTAGCGGTTGTAAATGGGATAGCGTATCCTTCAAACGTAAATTATCAATTCGGCTTTGAATCTGGTGTAAATTATGCCAATAAGGTTTATGGGAAAAATGTTGAAGTTGTAGAATTATCAGGTTATGCAGGGACAGATGTAGAAGGTAAAGATGTAGGTGGTAACTACGCAAGTTCTTTTGCAGATCCAGCAACAGGTAAGATTATTGCGAATGCATTAATTGATAAAGGTGTTGATATTATCTTCCCGGCAGCAGGTGGTACTGGAAATGGTGTATTCACAGCAGCTAAGGAAGCTAAAGGCGATGTCAAAGTAATTGGTGTGGATGTTGACCAATTCGATGAAGGTACAAATGGTTCTGAAAATATCGTGTTAACATCTGCGGTAAAATTTATGGCTATGAATATTGAAAAAGCATTAAACTCTGTTGTTGATGGAAGCTTTAAAGGTGGAAATGTCGTTCTTCATGCAGATACAGATTCAACTGGTTTCATAAAAGAAGAAGGTCGTCATCAATTATCAGAGGATACACTTACTAAAATGAATGAAGCTTACGAGTTAGTTAAAGATGGTACCATCGTACCAGCATCTAATTTTAATGGCCATACTCCTGAAAAGTTTCCGGGGTTACAATAAGTAAATAATGTGAATTTCCTTCAAAGGGAAGTCTTGTATCTCGTTAATAGGGGATACTAACTCAAGATAGAATTTGACCCTATAGAAGTTTATCGTTTCCTAAAGTTTATGTATAATAGGGAACGATAAACTTCTTTTAAATTATTTTTCCTATTTTTTAGATAAGGAGACGAATGATGTCTGATTATATTGTAGAAATGAAGCATATAACCAAACGATTTCCCGGTATAGTGGCAAATGACGATGTGACCATTGGTATTAAAAAGGGAGAAATTTTTGCCTTGCTTGGGGAAAATGGTGCAGGTAAGTCAACCTTGATGAGTATCCTAAGTGGCATGTATGAACCGGATGAGGGAGAAATTTTTATTCGGGGAGAGAAAGTGCAAATTAGTTCACCTAACCACGCGGCTAAGCTTAATATTGGAATGGTCCATCAGCATTTCAAGCTCGTCTCTGATTATACGATTACAGAGAATATCATTTTAGGGATAGAGCCTATCAAAAAATTAGTAGGTCTTTTTCCATACGTAGATATTAAAAATGCTAATCGAAAAATTGAAGAATTGTCTAAGAACTTTGGTTTAGAAGTGGATCCTACGAAAAAAATAGCTGATCTTACCGTTTCTATGCAGCAACGGGTAGAAATTTTAAAGGTGCTTTATCGTGAAGCGGAAATCCTTATATTTGATGAACCAACGGCTGTTTTAACACCGCAAGAAATTGAATACTTACTCGGTATTATTGAAGGCTTGCGCAACAGTGGAAAAACAATCATTCTAATTACACATAAGCTAGAGGAAATTAAGAAAGTAGCCGATCGATGTGCGGTATTAAACAAAGGTAAATTGGTTGATGTACTAGATGTAAAGGAAACCTCTACCAAGCAAATGGCCCGACTTATGGTCGGAAGAGAAGTGAACTTCGAATCTGAAAAAGCCCCTGCTGTATTTAAAGAGGAAGTATTGAAGGTTGAACATATAACCATTAGAAATGAAGATGGATTTGAAGTAGTCAAAGATGTATCTTTTACCATCCGTAGTGGTGAAATATTTGCTATCGCCGGGGTTGCTGATAATGGTCAAGTTGAAATAGCTGATGCCATTGCAGGATTAACGAAGGTTAGTGAAGGGAAAATATTCCTTGAGGGTAAGGACATTACGAATGAAAGTATTAGAAAAAGAACAGAGGCTGGAATTTCCTATATACCTGAAGACAGACAAAGCTTTGGATTAGTATTGGATTTTGATTTATCAACTAATTTAGCACTAAAACAGTACTATAGGGAGCCCTTTTCTAGAAAGGGAGTCTTAAACAAAGAGGAATTTGAGCAGTTTGGCAGTAAGCTGATCGATAAATATGATATTAGGAGTGGACAAGGGATTAAGACGCAAGTTCGCTCAATGAGTGGTGGTAATCAGCAAAAAGCCATTATTGCACGCGAAATCGAATTACAATCACCGCTTATGATTTTCGTACAGCCAACACGAGGAGTAGACATTGGTGCGATTGAAAATATTCATAGAATGATGATTCAAGAACGAGATCAAGGAAAGGCAATCTTACTTGTTTCATTAGAATTAGATGAGATTATGAATGTAGCGGATACGATTGGCGTTATCTATAATGGTCAACTTCAAAAATTGCTAGTAGTGAATCATTAACGACGAATGAAGTCGGTGAATATATGATGGGGGCAAAGCATGGATAAAGATAAAAGAAAAAATATCTTAAGTAAAAATCTTATTCGACCAATAAGTAATGAGAAGTGGCAACCTATCACACTTCCATTATTCTCTATATTAATAAGTTTTATTGCTGCAGCTATTGTCATCTTGATTATTGGTAAAAACCCTTTGCAGGCATTTTATAACTTATTACAAGGGTCAGGAATCTTGCCTAAGCCTTCATATGCTGGCTATAAAAGCATGCTGACTGATTTTTTGAGTCTACTAAATGCCATGACGCCGCTAGTGTTTGCCAGCTTGGCAGTGGCTGTTGCTTTTAAAGCAGGGCTCTTTAATATTGGGGTTTCAGGCCAAATGCTCGTCTCCGGATTTTTGGCGACGGTTATTGTCGGTTACAGTGGCTTAGATGCCGTAATTGCAAAGCCTCTTGTGCTGTTAATCGGAATAATCGCTGGAGGATTAATGGGAGGATTAGTGGGGTGGCTAAAATATAAATTTAACATCAATGAAGTAGTCTCCACGATTATGTTAAATTATATTGCTCAATATGTTATAAGCTTTTTTATTCAAATGTATTATGTTGATCCGATTTCTAGACAATCCAAATATATTTCAGAAGAGGCAAGATTAACTTTAGTCAATGTTGAAATAGCCAACTTGAAAATGGATATTCCATTGGGCTTTATAATAGCGATCATAATCGCTATTATACTAAAGTTTGTCATGGACAAAACGGTGGTTGGTTATGAAATTAAAGCGGTAGGGAACAACCGCAATGCAGCAAAATATGCCGGAATTAATGTCGGAGGAAATACCGTGTTAGCCATGGTGATTTCAGGAGGTTTGGCAGGTCTTGCAGGTGTCACCTATTATCTAGGTTATTTTTCTTCCATCCAACCAAAAGTATTATCAAGTATCGGTTTTGATTCCATTGCTGTATCACTATTAGGAAACTCTCATCCAATAGGTGTTATTTTTTCATCATTTTTAGTATCGATTATTGATCAAGGAAGCACGTATATGAGTTCACAGGCTGGAATTAGACAAGAAATATCTTCTGTTATCATCGGGCTAATTCTTTTGTTTAGTGCATGTGGTGAATACTTGAAGCATAAAGTCAGTCGGGTAAAGGAAAAAGAAGTGGAACGAAAGGAGAGTGAATCATAATGGATACAGTAATTATTGATGGATTATCCTTTGCTCTGCCTCTGTTTATTATTGCCATTGGTGGGATTTATAGTGAAAAAAGTGGCATTATCAATTTAGCGCTTGAAGGATTCCAAGGTTTTGGTGCATTCATTGGAGCGCTATCAGCTGTTTTAATTGCAAATGCTACGGGTATTGATATTCAGAATCTATTTTACGTGGCGTTACTATTTTCGATGATTGGCGGAATGCTTTTTTCCATCATCCATGCTTTACTAAGTATTAAGTTTAAGGCAAATCAAGTGATCAGTGGTGTCGTAATTAATATTTTAGCGTTAGCACTAACGACTTTCTTAACGACACAAATCAATGCACTTGTGTTTGGAACAGCTTCAGATAAGTTTCAATTAGGTGTATCGGAGCGATTTACGATTGCAGGTTTAGCTGACATTCCAGTGATCGGAGCGGTCTTTACGAATGTATATCCGTTCGAAGTGATTATCATCGTGATAGCCTTTTTTGCGTGGTATCTTTTATATAAAACTAAATTTGGCATGCGCCTAAGAGCGAGTGGGGAAAATCCTCATTCAGTTGATACAGCAGGTGTAAATGTAGCGAAAATTAGGTTTTCTGCGGTTCTTATTTCAGGACTATTATCAGGTTTAGGCGGCATGTGTTTTGCTTATTCGATTTCAGCTAACTTTTCTTCAAATATTTATTTGGGATATGGATTCTTAGCCATTGCCGCACTAATTTTTGGGAATTGGAGAATTCTCCCTACTTTAGTGGCTTGTCTTTTATTTGGTTTTGCAAAATCCGGGGGAGCATTTATTGCTCAGTCAATGGCATTACCAAGTAGTTTCACCGATTTGTTCATGACTCTACCGTATGTATTAACGTTATTGTTATTAATCTTTTTCTCTAAATCAAATCGTGCTCCGAGAGCATTAGGTGAGATTTATGATAAAGGAAAGAGATAGATTAAATTTTCTAAGTAGGTTTTTGGGGGTTCTCTCATCAGAGAAAAGAAAGATAAAAGGAAAGCTAACTCTGTTAGCTTTCCTTTTATCTCTTTATTCTTTTATGACAGCATCTAAAGCAACCTCAATCATTTGGTTAAATGTTGTTTGTCTTTCTTCAGCAGAAGTCGCTTCACCTGTTATAATATGGTCACTTACAGTTAAAATGGACAGAGCTTTTCTACCATATTTTGCTGCTAAAGTATAGAGGGCGGCAGTTTCCATTTCAACTGCTAAAATTCCATATTGAGCCCATTTTTCGTGTTCTGCATATTCGTCATAAAAAATGTCTGCACTGAATACATTACCGACTTTTAAATTCAGTCCTTTTTCGGTGCCGACGTCATATGCTTTTTTCAATAAATCAAAATTAGCTGTTGGAGCATAATCCATTGCTCCAAAGATTTTTCGGTTCATTTGTGAATCGGTCGAAGCACTCATTGCGATAATGACATCGCGGATCTTAACACTTTTTTCAAAGGCTCCACAAGTACCCACACGGACTAAATTTTGAACGTTGTAATCTTTCATTAATTCTGTTGCATAAATTGAAATCGATGGAATCCCCATCCCTGATCCTTGCACAGAAATTCTTTTACCTTTATATGTACCTGTAAATCCAAGCATATTGCGAATTTCGTTATAACAAACGACATTCTCTAAGAAATTTTCAGCAATATACTTTGCCCGTAAAGGGTCACCTGGAAGTAAAATGGTTTCGGCAATATCGCCTGGTTTTGCTCCGATATGTGTACTCATAAATAACACTTCCTTGTATTTTGTTTTTGATTTTTATGGAGAAATAAGAGAAGGTATTCTGGTATCAATGATTAGTTTTAGGAAACTGTGAAAAAGTTATTACATAATTTATAATGGTGATATATGTAAGTTGTTTTACTAGAAACCATTCTCTCTTTTCCGATATTTTTTCTAAAGAAGAAATATACCATGTTATTCAACGTTTGTAAAAGATAAACTCGGAACATGAGTGAAAATACTAATTAATTCGCAAGCCGATAGTGGGAAAAGATATTTATATAAAGAGAATTATTAGTAACAATTGGACATAAATAGTATCGATGAATTTTACATGTGTTCAAAAGAAAATTATAATGAAATAAGAACGGTAAGAAAGGAAGTATTTCATGGAAATATCAAAAATAATTGACCATACAAATTTAAAGGCATCTTCGAAAAAAGAAGATATCCTTAAGTTAATAGAGGAAGCGAAGAACTATCATTTTGCTTCTGTTTGTGTGAATCCAACATGGGTAGAGTTAGCTTCACAAGAACTAAAAGGTACGGGTGTAAAGGTTTGTACCGTTATTGGCTTTCCATTAGGTGCTAGTACAAAGGAAACGAAAATATTTGAAACGAAAGATGCGATTGCCAAGGGCGCAGAAGAAATAGATATGGTTATCAACATAAGTAAGTTAAAAGATGGAGAGTACGACTATGTTGAGGATGAAATCGCTGGCATTGTTGAAGCATCTAAGGGAAAAGCTTTGGTAAAAGTAATTATTGAAACATGCCTATTGACAGATGAAGAAAAGAAAAAGGCTTGTACTCTAGCTGTTCAAGCAGGGGCTGACTTTGTAAAAACATCTACAGGATTCTCAACAGGTGGTGCAACAGTAGAAGATATTGCTTTAATGCGTCAAACAGTAGGAGAAACTGTAGGAGTAAAAGCATCAGGCGGTGTTCATTCAAAAGAAGACGCTTTGGCTATGATTAAAGCCGGTGCAACAAGAATTGGTGCAAGTTCAGGAATTGCGATTGTTTCTGAATAATAAATAATAAAAAAATTGAGGTATCCCTCAAAGTAGAGGTACTAAGCACACCACTGCTATCTATTTTTCGGAATGCCAAGTACCTCTTTGGACTATCTCAATACATGTACATACATTTGAAGAAAATGTATGTATTTTTTATTCATTATTATATATATGACATTTTTGGTGTAGGACGAAAAATATACTCAAATCAAGCTAATAGGAGGATTAACAAATGGGACATTCATTTAAACGGATTCATGTCATTGTGGTGGACTCGGTTGGTATCGGTGAGGCACCTGATTCGGCTCAATTTGATGACATTGATGTTGATACGCTTGGACATATAGCTAGAGAAAAGGGAGGACTAAATTTACCGAACTTGGCAAAGCTCGGTTTATCCAATATTCGTAAAATTGAAGGAGTTCCTGTTACGGAGAAGCCAATGGCTTATTTTGGAAAAATGCAGGAAAGATCTGCGGGCAAGGATACGATGACAGGGCACTGGGAAATTATGGGTCTATACATTGATACGCCGTTTCGCGTTTTTCCAGATGGTTTTCCACAAGAGTTGATCAACCAGATTGAAGAGTTTTCTGGTCGAAAAGTGATTGGAAATAAACCAGCAAGCGGTACGGAAATCATTAAAGAACTAGGTGAAGAACAACTGAAAACAGGAGCATTGATTGTATATACTTCAGCTGATTCCGTTCTTCAGATTGCTGCTCATGAAGAAAAAATCCCGCTTGATGAATTATATAAAATTTGTGAATACTGTCGCGAAATTACACGTGATGATCCTTATATGTTAGGGCGCATCATTGCAAGACCTTTCATTGGTACTAGTGCAGATAATTTCCAACGTACTTCAAATCGTCATGATTATGCACTCAAACCTTTTGGTCCGACTGTTATGAATCATTTGCAGGATGGTGGTTTAGATTCTATCGCAATTGGGAAAATTTCTGATATTTTCGATGGTGAAGGGGTAACCGATGCGATTCGGACGATATCCAATATGGACGGTATGGACAAATTTATAGAATGTCTAGACTGTGATTTCCATGGGATGAGCTTTACAAACTTAGTTGACTTTGATGCGTTGTATGGTCATCGCAGGGATCCAATTGGATATGGTGATGCATTGGAAGCCTTTGATGCTCGCCTACCTGAGGTTTTTGAGAAAATGAAGAACGACGATTTGCTGATCATCACAGCTGATCACGGGAATGATCCAACTTATAAAGGAACAGATCATACTCGTGAATATGTACCACTCTTAGTCTATTCGAAACGTTTAGAAGGCGGCAAAGACCTTGGAGTACTTCAAACTTTTGCCGATTTAGGAGCAACTGTCGCAGATAACTTTAAGGTAAAAATGCCACATCATGGTACTAGTTTTCTAAGTCAATTATTTGAAGGATAAGAGGATTAAATAAATGGAGAAGACGGGCCAAACAAAACATAAAGCGGATTAAAATTCACCCTTTCTACCTGTTTTTACCATTCGTTTAATACAAACTTGCTTATTATTCGCTACAAACATTAAGACCTTTCATCAGTTAAATAAAACTGGAGGGAGGTCTTTTTCTTTACATTAATTATTTGGTCCACTTCTAATTTCCTCTAAATAACAGAGTCCAACCTGTTTCTGTTTTGTTAAATAGCTTGGTGGCGCTATTATCATATAAAAGTTCAAATTTCTACTAATTCCCGGGAAATATCGACAAAATTAGATGATCCTATGTATCTAAGTGATCTAACCCCTGACTGAAATATAAACGATTTTTTTATTTAAGAAAGTTTTTAATTATAGAGTAGATTGCCTTCTGCAATCTACTTTTTTGCTTGAAAGGGTTCAAATAATTGGTTATAGCTCAATATGTAACAGAGCATGGGCTGAATTTATGAAAATAAGGGGATTTCACTTTCATAATAGGGAGTTCCCCCGATATATATAAGATGCCTTGGGTCTTACAATAAGGATAAGAGTTGTGATTGGGAGGGTACGTCATGCAAGTAAATATTGAAACAAATCAAAAAAAGAAAAAATCGCTTAATCAAGCTTTCGCATCCCGTTTCGCCAAGTCTATGTTTTTGGCCGTTTGTGGTCTAGCAATCTTGTCTTTTATTGGTACGAGGATGTTTACGCATATCGATCTAAACCTTTATGGCTATATGGTTGGAACGATTGTCTTTCTAGGAGGATTTTTCTATCGCTTTATTGCCTGGGCGGAGAGACCGCCGACAAAATTAATCATTAAAAAAGGAATCAAACTGTTATTTAGAAAATCTACACCGAAAACATCAGTAGAGCACCTGGCTACATACAGATTTATTTGGAATAGGGGAATTTACCGATGGACACAGCACGTGTTAATTGGCTGGGGATGTGTGCTTGCTATATTAGTAACCTTCCCACTTGTGTTCGGTTGGATGTACTTCACAATGGAGGATAATGGCTACTACAACATTATCATGCTAGGTATGCAAGTTATGACGGTAAAGGCTGATGGCCTTATTGCTAATCTATCATACAATGCGTTGAATATCTCAGCTGTGATGGTAATCACGGGTGTGAGTATGGCTCTTTACCGACGATTGAAAAACATGCAGGCAAGAGCGGAACAAAAATTTCTATATGACTTTCTTCCATTATATATGCTGTTGTTAGTGAGCATTACAGGATTAGCACTTACATTTATGAATATCTTTTTACACGGCGCAGGGCAGCCAGCCATGTCGTTAATCCACCAATGGTCTGTCATTATTACTTTAATCTATCTTCCATTTGGTAAACTTGCACATATTCCATTCCGTCCAATGAGTGTTTTGGCTAGAAATTACAGAGAGCATTATAGCAAACAATCGATGAAAAATTGTAAAGTTTGCGGAGATGAATTTGTTTCAATCGAACAATCAAAAGACGTTGTTGATGTTATTGGAGAGAACGATATTGAATTTAAAACGAAGGAAGGCTTCCATCTTGCAGAGCTATGCCTTCCATGCCGAAGAAAATACCGGATTGCGCAATTCTCCGGTTTCGCGACCCATGAGGTAAAAGTTAAGGAGGCAAACCAGAATGCAAAGGGATAAGTTTTTTAGAGAAATAGAGAATGTAAGACATCCAAATGAGACATTAGTTAAAACGCATTGTTCCTACTGTGGAATGCAATGTGGG
Organism: Niallia sp. Kr1; assembly: GCF_050389805.1. Taxonomy (NCBI): domain Bacteria; kingdom Bacillati; phylum Bacillota; class Bacilli; order Caryophanales; family Bacillaceae; genus Niallia; species Niallia sp. Kr1. Next base: position 374,956 of record NZ_CP130945.1, read on the forward strand.
ATGAACTTAAGAGTCGATACTAAAACAAATCAAATCATTGGGGTTGAACCTCGTTATGACTGGCCCGTAACACTTGGGAAAATGTGTCCAAAAGGAGTTACAGCTTATCAACAGACAAACCATGATGATCGGATTTTAAAACCACTTATTCGGAATGATGCTTCTCTAAAAGGAACGAAAGAGGGATTTCGTGAGGCTAGCTGGGATGAAGCATATGAATTAATCGCAAACAAATTTACTGAGCTTCAAACTAAATATGGAAAAGACACCCTTTCTGTTTTCAGTGGTGTTTCGATGACAAATGAAAAATGTTACCTAACAGGGAAGTTTGCTCGTGTAGCTCTCGGAACACGCTATATCGATTATAATGGTCGCTTTTGTATGTCAAGTGCCGCTGGTGGGTTTCTTCGTTCTTTCGGCGTTGATCGAGGTTCAACATTACCTTGGACGGACATTCATGAAACAGACTGCTTATTTATTGCCGGAAGCAATACGGCGGAATGCCATCCAACCTCGATGTTCCGTGTGTGGAACGTACAAGAAAGAGGAGGTTATCTTATTGTTGCCGATCCTCGTGAAACACCATTGGCAAGAAGAGCAGATGTCCATCTAGATTTAATGCCGGGGACAGATCTTGCACTGGCAAATGGAATTTTGAATCTATTAATTCAGAATGGGTACGCTGATGAAGATTTTGTAAATAATCATACAAATGGTTTCCAAGAAACAAAAGAACTAGTGAAGGAATTTACACCTGAATATACGAGTGAGCTAACAGGGGTAGATCCTGAAAAAATCATTCGTGCTGCAGAGATTTACGGTAAAGCTCCAAATGCGGTCGTGATGTTTGCTCGTGGAATTGAACAGCAACATAAAGGGGTTGATAATGTTTCAGCCTATACCAATATGGCTTTAGTTACAGGTAAAATCGGACGTCCAAAAGCAGGAGTGGCAACCTTCACTGGTCAGGGAAATGGTCAAGGTGGGCGTGAGCATGGTCAAAAGTCTGATCTATTACCAGGCTATCGAAAAATTACAAACCCAAAACATGTTGAGGAAGTTTGTGAGGTATGGGGAATTACTCCAGAAGAAATGCCAGAGCCAGGTATTTCAGCTTACGAAATGTTTGAACTAATGGAACAAAAAACAATTCGCGGGTTGTATCTATTATGCTCAAACCCTGCGGTTTCCGCACCAAATCTTAATTTTGTAAGAAAAGCCTTAAAAAATTTAGACTTTATGGTATGTGCAGACTTTTATTTATCTGAATCTGCCGAGTTTGCAGATGTAATTCTCCCTTCTGTTACTTGGTCTGAGGATGAAGGAACAGTAACGAATCTTGAAGGTCGAATCATAAAAATTAACAAAGCCCAAGAACCAATAGGAGAATCGAAGCCAGATTGGCAAATGCAAGTAGAGCTTGCAGAACGCCTAGGCAGAGGTAAATACTTCTCTCATCTGAAAACAGCTAGAGATGTAGCAGATGAGTTCAGACTTGCAAGTAAAGGCGGTTACGCCGATTACTATGGTGCTACATGGGATAAGATTGACAAACAAGACGGCGTATTCTGGCCGTGTAAAGATGAAAACGATACAGGAACTCCTCATATGTTCTTAGATAAAAAATTCTATCATCCGGATGGAAAGGCTAAAATCTGTGCATTGCCATATCGTCCTCCAGCAGAGGAGCCTGATGAACAGTATCCCCTTCGTTTAACAACGGGACGTGTTGTTTATCACTATCTATCAGGAAACCAAACGAGAAGAATCCAGTTTCTTCGTGATATGTGTCCAGAACCGTATGTCGAAGTTCATCCGGAAACAGCAGCAAAGTATGGGATTGAACATGAAGAAAGAGTCCGTCTTTTTACTAGAAGAGGCGAGGCTATTTATAAAGTGAAAATGACAGAAGCGATCCGAAAGGACACGGTCTTTGTCCCATATCATTTCGGTCACGAGCAATCTATTAATCTATTAACGATAGCAGCGCTTGATCCAATGTCGCGTATGCCGGAATTCAAAGCATGTGCCGCTCAAATCGAAAAAGTTGAAACAAAGAAGGTGCTTTAAGTGCAGAAGAGGTTGTATATCGAATTAGAAAACTGTATTGGATGTCGTTCATGTCTAGCGGCATGTACACAATGTGGAGGACATGAACAACGTAATCGAAACTATGTGTATGATGTAAATCCACTTGTTAACCGACAAACGATGCCACTCATGTGCCTTCATTGTGTGAACCCGGCATGTGCAAGAAGTTGTCCAGCTCAGGCAATTCAAATTCATGAAACAGGGGCAGTTTTATCAGCATTGGTGGAAAAATGTATCGGTTGTCAAAACTGTACCATTGCTTGCCCATACGGCATCCCGAAATTTGATACAGAACAAAACTTAATGTATAAATGCGATCTATGTATCGACCGAACCAAAGACAACATCCCGCCAATGTGTGCGAGTGTTTGTCCGACTAATACCCTTCAATGGTTGACTGAAGAAGAAATTGAAAACAAGAAGAAGCAATACAATCTAGATAATGGCAAATGGGTCACAAGTTTGCCGTATCTTGAAGGCGAAACAAACGTGAAAGTAAATCTCCCTGGCATTTTACAGGGAACAACAAAGTTGTTTTAGGAGGGATTCCAGTGCCGTCAGATAAAAATAATCAAGTTCCCTTTAACGAGGATAATTATACACATAATATTGAGCGGAATAATGAAAGAAAGCTTGACAGACGTGGATTTATGAAAACGTTAGTCGGTGCTGCAGGGCTTTTCGCGGTTTCTTCTCTGCCCTGGGGGGCTGTAGCAGCGAAGGAATTGATGGGGCTTGGAGATAAAGAATATCCCCATAAAAAAATTACAGATGTTAGTAAATTGCCGGTTGGGGACGCAGTAGAGTTTACGTTCCCTGGAGAGCACGATGATGCGATTTTGATTCGATTAGCCGAAGATAAATACGTTGCCTATCAAAATGCCTGTACACATCTTCGCTGTCCTGTTTTTTGGGTAAAAGAACAGGGGGAAATGGTTTGTCCGTGCCACCATGGTAAATTCAATGTCGAGACAGGTGTACCAACTGCTGGACCGCCTAGACGTCCACTTCCTGAAGTTCAAGTGAAAGTAGAAAATGGAGCAGTGTATGCAGTAAGGGTGAAACGATATGAAGCTTAGAGTTGCAGGAGTCGTTATTCTTTGTGCCATCTTAATGCTTAATATTATTTTTACTCAGTATATGGTTCATCAATATTACTACGAAAATTATGTAAATACGTTAATCTTTGGGGGATTAAATATCCTTTTATTCCCTGTGTCAATTTACGTGTACAAAAAAACAAAAGACGTAAAGGCGTGAAGAAAATGAACAGTGAAACATATCTTGATTTTTGTTTTGTAAGAGGTGCTAAAGGTGATTTTGCTGCTGAAATTCATAAGATCCTTACAGACCTTTTTAAAGATATTCGTCTAAACTGGTATTTAGATGAAAAAAAGAAAGATGGAGTCGAAATTGTTGTCGCTGAAGTGAAAGGCATGAGTAAATGGGGATCTGAAGAAGAAACGATTGAATTTATTGAACAGCATGCAGAAGAAAAATTCTGGGAATATTTGCAAGGGTATCAGATGTATATATATCCTCCAAAGAGAGGGTGCGGTAGCTGTGGATCCCGTTAAGATAGAAGATTTACAAACTTATGTTTTAGAGAAGGTGCAGGTTGCGATCCTAGATAAAGATGGTGAAGAGCAAGCACCTTTTATTTCAAAAACGATACAAAAAATCCAACCGTGCCCAGATCACACTCATTTGCGTATTTATTTTGATTCTCGTACCTTTTTTGCCATCCCGCTGACATCAACCGTTTCTAGAAATGAAAATGAGTGGTCGGCTTTTGATCAACAATCAGGATTGCGATATGTAGTTAGAAAAGAGAGTGAAAATCATGATTAAAAAAGTTCAACTTCCCTTACAAACCATGAATCTTATTGTTGGATTTATGATATGGGTATTAATATCTTCCCTGCTTCCATTTATTAAAGAAGATATTATGATCCCTGAAAGTCAGCTGGCCCTTGTTACAGCGGTTCCAGTCATTCTCGGTTCTATTCTTAGGATTCCACTTGGGTTTTATGCGAATCAGTTCGGGGCAAGGATGCTCTTTCTTTTGAGCTTTATTCTCCTTTTATTCCCAGTTTATTATATTAGTATTGCCAATTCACTCATAGATTTACTGATTGGCGGTTTATTTCTTGGAGTCGGAGGAGCCGTTTTCTCTGTTGGAGTAACTTCCCTACCGAAGTATTATCCAAAGGAACGCCATGGTTTTGTAAATGGAATTTATGGTGCCGGAAATCTAGGAACAGCTGTTTCAACATTTGCAGCTCCCATTTTAGCTACAAAATTTGGCTGGACCGTTACTGTTCAGTTCTATCTTGTTATCTTAGCGATTTTTATCCTCTTAAACTTTTTCTTAGGGGATAAAAGAGAACCGAAAGTAAAAACTCCTTTCCTAGAACAAATAAAAGGGGTTTATAAAAATGAAAAGCTCTGGCTATTAAGTTTGTTTTATTTCATCACCTTTGGATCATTCGTTGCATTTACCGTATACTTACCTAATTTTTTAGTCTCAAATTTTGAATTAGATAAAGTGGATGCAGGGATAAGAACTGCTGGTTTTATCGTGGTTGCGACTCTTATGCGACCAATTGGAGGCTGGCTTGCGGATCGCTTCCATTCTTTAATTCTACTTATGTTCACCTTTGGAATTTATACGATTTCAGCTATCATTCTATCGTTTGCGCCATCGCTATACAGTAGGATGTTTAACCATTGCTTTTTGTGCGGGGGTAGGGAACGGAGTTATTTTTAAATTAGTACCCATGTATTTCCAAAAACAGGCTGGTATTGTAAATGGAATTGTATCGGCAATGGGAGGGTTAGGAGGATTTTTCCCACCAATCCTTTTATCATTGTTGTTTAATGTTACGGGTCATTATGCGATTGGTTTTATGGCATTATCACAGGTTGCTCTAGCAAGTCTAATATTAGTGATCTGGATGTATTTTCAACAAAAGGTAGGACTAGCAAAAGAAATAATTGAGCATACTGTCGAAGGAATAATGGTTACTGACACAAACGGTAAGATTATTTCCGTAAATCCTGCTTTTAATGAAATCACTGGTTATCAAGAAGAAGAAGTAATTGGGAAAAAACCAAATATATTGAAATCAGGAATTCAATCAAAAGAGTTTTACAATAATCTTTGGAAATCGCTCGAAAAAGATCAATTTTGGCAAGGTGACATATGGAATCGCCGGAAGAATGGAGAGAATTACCGTCAATGGTTGACCATTAGCTCCATTAAAAATGATGCTGGAGAGGTTGTCCAATACGCTGCGATGTTCAGTGATATATCAAGATCGGAATGATAAAGAAATATAACGAATTGATGTTGTAATTGAGCAGTTAACTATGGGGAAAGAGAGATGGATTAAAATGCAGCCGGACAAAAATAAAATCAGTTCCTATATTATTCAATCGCAGGAACAAGAAATCAAACGGATTGCTCTTGAACTTCATGAAGGTGTGGGTCAGACTCTTTATAGCGTATATTCTGGTATGCAGTTTATTGAAAGTGCAATAGACCAGCCAGAAATGAAAAAGTATGTAGAAGATATGACCCATATACTGGAAAAGACGATTCAGGAAGTTAGGCTGTTGGCTGTAGAATTGCATCCTCCTACCCTTATAACACTCGGGTTCATTTCTGCTATGAAAAGTTATTTAACTATCTATACAGCAACTTACGGAATTGAGGTGGACCTTGAGGTTTTAGGGAATGAAGTTCAACTCTCCGAAAAGGAGAATATTACCTTATTTCGCGTCTGTCAGGAAGCACTAGCAAATATTGCCTTATATGCAGATACTTCAAAGGCCAAACTAACTGTTACTTGGGAACATGACAGGTTATTAATTGTGATAAAGGATTTTGGTAGTGGCTTTGATGTAGGCAAGGCATTGAGTAAGGCAACTGGTTTGTCTGCTATAATAGAAAGAATGTACTTAATTAATGGAAAATGTATAATATCTTCCCAAATAAATGAAGGGACAACGATAGAAATTGCCCTTCCGTTAATATATTAAATATAATAAGATAATAATAGTGGAAATAAGGGATTAGCTGATCGCAATCCCTTTTTTATTTTAATATGAACTCATAATTAATTGTGAACGAAAATAGGGGGAACTGGCTTGATTAAAATCTTACTTTGTGACGATCATGCCGTTGTAAGAATGGGTTTGAAAATGTTGTTAAATAACAATAAAGATATTGAAGTAATCGGAGAAGCCTCTGAAGGAGATGAAGCCATTCATCTAGCACAGGAGCTCAAGCCAAATGTGGTTATTATGGATTTAAGTATGCCTCACGGAAAGGATGGTTTAACTGCAACAGGGGAACTTAAGAAACTTATGCCTGAAGTAGCCATCCTTATTTTGACCATGCATGATGATGAAGAGTATTTATTTCGGGCCATTCAAGCAGGCGCTTCAGGATGTATTTTAAAAAGTGCACCACAAGAAGAACTATTGGGTGCTATTCGCTCAGTTTCAAATGGAAATGCTTACTTGCATCCTTCTGCAACGAAAAGATTAATGGAGGAGTATATCGGAAGTGTAAAACAGGGAAATTCTGATACCTTTCATCTTTTATCTGATCGAGAAAAAGAGGTTCTAACATTAATTGCAAAGGGATTTTCTAATAAAGAAATTGCCGAGAAGTTGGTTATTAGTGTGAAAACCGTTGAAACCCATAAAAGCAATCTCATGGAAAAGCTTCAAATGAAAACAAGACCGGAGCTTGTAGCATTTGCTTTAAAAAAGGGGTTATTAGGTTATGGAATATAAAGATTGGGGTCATGAGAGAACCGATTTTCATCCTAAGAAGTTTTGCGAGAAAGTATTAATTGAAATAAATTGTGATTTTGTTGGTCTTGCTTTGCAAAATAATGATGGACCAGATGTTAAATGGCACTATGCTGCCGGAAACAGTAATAATAAATATATGAGAATTACAGTCCGTTACGGAAAAGGAATAGCGGGAAAAGTAATAGCAACAGGAAGTCCTATGATAGTTGAAGGTTTTCCTCAGCAGATTTTGGGTAAACCGCTTGAATATCCGATTATGTTGGCGGAAAAACTTGTGACTGCTTTTGCTGTTCCTATCCATTTTAACAGTCTTCCAAAAGGAGTTTTATTAGTAGGAAAAAGGACAAATCAGCCTTTTTCTAAAAGTGAGCAGCGTGCAGTCCTAAAGGCTGCGAAATATTTGGAAGAGAAGATGGTTAGGGGGATGTAAAGTGGAAAGGAATACACATTTTATCAAAGGGAATAAGTTTAATTCCGATTCCAAAGATGCAACTTTTTTAGTCAATGAACTTGGTATCATCTCTTATGGGAATAAATTAGCATGTGAAAATTTTGGGTATACAGAAAATCAATTAAACGGAAAAGGATTTTCTGAATTGATGCCGGAAGCAAACCTTTGGGAAACAGAGGAAGGTAAGGTCATACATCAATATGGAAAACATCGGGACGGACATACCTTTTCACTGTTCTTTAGATTAAATTCCTTTATCCTTGGAGAAACGCTTTTTTTCCTTATTGTCTTCCATCATGTAAAAGATCAGTCCCGATTAAATAAGCATCAATCCTATCCGTTGAATGAATTTGTGGATTTGAATTTTGCTTTGGATGAATCAACCATTGTCGCCTTTACCGATGAAAGAGGTAAAATTAAATATGTAAATGAAAAGTTTTGTGAGGTCTCTAAGTATGCTGCTAAAGAATTAATTGGCAAGGATCATCGAATCATAAATTCAGGATATCATTCAAAAGAATTTATGAGGGACCTCTGGAAAACCATTTCAAGCGGAAGAATTTATCGGGGAGAAATAAAAAACAAGGCAAAAGATGGCAGTTATTACTGGGTAGATACGACGATTGTTCCGTTTTTAGATGAAACTGGAAAGCCATATAAATATCTTGCCATTCGTAAAGAAATTACAGAATACAAGCAAGTTGTAGAGGAGTTAAAAAGTTCATTACAAGAGCTGATGGACATTAAGTTTGCTCTTGATGCCTCTTCCATTGTGGTCATAACAAACAAATATGGAACAATCACTTATGTAAATAAACAGTTTTCCCGAATATCCAAGTATACCGAAGAAGAATTAATCGGGCAGGATCATCGCATTATTAATTCTGGTTATCATTCAAAAGAGTTTTTCGGAGAATTGTGGAGGACCATTGTTAAGGGAAAGGTTTGGAATGGCGAAATCAAAAACAGAGCAAAAGATGGTACTTATTATTGGGTAGACACCACCATTGTCCCATTTCTAGATGAATGGGGGAAACCTTACCAGTATCTGGCAATTCGCCATGAAATTACTCAGCGAAAGAATGCCGAAGAAGAACTTAATAAAATGATGACCAAAATGATTGATGTACAGGAAGATGAACGGAAACGCATCTCTCGTGAGCTTCATGATGGTATTGGACAAAATCTTTACAGTCATCTAATTACCGTTAACAGGCTTCAGTCTGAAATAAGCCATCCTCTATTAGATCAGATGCAGGATGAAACGACAAAAATTATTGAGGAACTTAGGGACCTTTCGTGGGAACTGCGCCCATCCGTTTTAGATGACCTAGGCTTAATTCCGGCGATACGATCTTATCTCATCCGATTTTCAGATCATACTCAAATCGATGTTCATTTTGACTGTTATTTAAAATCTAGGCTTCATTCAAATAAAGAAGTTACGATTTATCGTATCATTCAAGAAGCATTAACAAACATTCGAAAATATGCCCAAACAGAAGAGGCCTCTGTCACGATTCGGGAAATGGAGGAAGAAATCCGTGTGGTAATAGAGGATTTTGGAAAAGGTTTTGACATAGAAACCATCTCTCGAGGTGTGGGAATATTTAGTATGGAGGAAAGAACGAAAGCTGTAGGAGGAACACTGAGCATTAATTCAATTAAAGAAAAGGGAACAAAGATTATCTTGGAGATTCCTATTTAAAGGTATAATTATTCTGGTCCAACGGGAGCTTTATTCTATTCCATTAATGAAACAACATGAGTGAACTTGGGTTTGAGGCAATGCCCTGCTGTTTTTGTAAAATTGCATTTTAACGATATCTTTACATGAATATTATTAATAAATGAAACACCCATTGTCCCCGCCTTAAGGGTTCCGTTTTCGGGTGCTTTCTTATTAAAAGGCGTATGAATTGGCATACGTCTTCTTTATTTATCTAAGTTTCTACGAAACTTTTATTAACTTACAACATCTGTTACTTGTAACTAAGATAAGGGTCCACACATTTCGATTGGGGATCAGGTTAAGCACCCATCCTTATAATATAGAGGGAAAAATTCCACTTAATAAAAAACTAATATTAAAAATGGCTTAAATAGACGAAGAGAGTCCGTCTGTTGACTAGAAAAATTCGAATATGGGGGATTTTGATTTGCATAATCGGAAAACCTCCTCCTATATACCACGAAACTAGCTCCATTTTTCATCTACCCGAAAAGTCTCCGCTTATTTTACTTTTGCTGGTTACTCAATAAAGGAATCTTATTTAAAAGGCAGTGGGTTTTATACAAGAGAACGTCATCTTTGGTCGCCTCACAAGTAAGTGAGGTTTTTCGACAAAATTATACAAATAAGGTCAATAACTATTTCATTTATTACACGCTTCCTTCGATTGGATTTTAAAATCTTGTTGTAGTAAGAACTTCTTTACTAGATAGAATTTCTTACATGATGTTTCAGAATAATGAAGTGCAATGCCCATTTAAACTGATTGATCCTTGGATATTTACATGGAAAGTCATTGATGGCTGCAGAGTTTTAATGTCACTTTCAGGACTATAGGGGCACAACTATTCTCGTGTCTTTTGTTACCGTTTTTTAATCAACCGATTATACGAGTGCAATATTTTATCTGTATACTAGCATACTAGTCTGGTAGTGAGGAAGTGATGAAGATGATAAAACGAATTATTTCATTACTAATAGACAATATACAAATAGATTAGGAAGGAAGATATTAAGTTGAAAAAACGAATTACTTTAATTTTTTTAACAGCAATCATCTTCATGTCTTCGTTAGTCATTCCTGTTAGTGCAGAGAACGGTGGAACGGAAGGGTCTCTCCCTTGGATGAACACCAAGCTCTCTGCTGAGGAACGCACCGAGCTACTTCTCGATGCGATGACGATGGAACAGAAGATACAGCAAATCGCTATCTCGCGCTTCAATGAGAACGACACTGGTGACACGGTCGTCATCAACAAGGGCGGTACTAGCAAATACCAGAATGGCGAATTTGCGCCCCAAGGTACCCTGCCCGGATGCGAGTGGCAGGACACTGGTCGACAAATCCGTGGGATCGAGGAACTCGGTATCCCCACAATCCGTATGACCAACGGTGGTACGGGTGTGAAGGGTGGATCATGTGGCAATGACCCGGTGGCGACTGGTCTGCCATCCACTCCAGCTATGGCAGCGACCTTCGACCGCGAGTTGAACTATGAGGTCGGTCGAATTCTTGGCGAAGAAACACGCGCTTTCGCGCATCACGTGTTACTCGGACCAGGTATGAACCTTATTCGCCATCCGTACGGTGGTCGTAACTATGAGTACTTCAGTGAGGACCCATACCTGACTGGTATTCTGGCGACCGAGCAAGTCAAGGGTATACAGGATCAAGGGGTACAAGCTCAGCTCAAGCATCTTGCTGGTAACGAGCAGGAGACCGAGCGTTGGACGATGGGTGTTCAGGTTCCTTCAAAGGCCATGAACGAGTTATATATGCTACCATTCGAGATGACTGTCAAAGATGCTGATCCAGCTTCTGTGATGTGCTCGTTCCCGGATGTTAATGGTACCTATGCCTGTGACAGTTCTGAACTGCTACAAGATGCACTAAGGGATAACTGGGGATTTGACGGTTATGTTATGAGTGACCGTCGTGCGATTCACGATACGGTGGCTGCTATCAAGGCGGGCACGAATGTTGAGCTCGACTGGGCACCGCAATACTACACTCAAGAGAAAATCCAGGAGGCACTTGATTCAGGTCAGGTGACTGAGGATGACATTGACAATCTACTTCGTCCGCGATATATCAAAATGATTGAGTACGGCCATATGGATGAGCCATACGATAAGTTCTTGCCTGAGATTGTCGATCCGATGGTTAATGGCGCTAGCGCACGAAAGATAGCCGAGGAAGGATCCGTGCTATTGAAGAACGATAACGGCTTCTTGCCACTAGATGGCGAGCCGAAGTCAATTGCACTAATCGGCATCGAGTGGTTTGCTGGTGAGGCTAAGATGTCTCCACGCTCCGTTCGTGATAACAATGAGAACGTTGTGACCCCTTACATGGTCACACCACAAGAAGGTTTAGAAAATGTTATCGAGGAACTAGGCTACGATACCGAAGTGACGTACAACGATGGACGTGACCCAGAGGCCGCAGCAAAACTGGCTGCTGAGTCGGACGTCGTACTTCTCATGGTCGGTGACAACCCACATGAGACCGTGGACCGTGATACACTAGGCTTCCCAGCTATCGACCTTGACAAGGACAAGGAACGAGAGGATTGGGTAGAGCAGGAGCCGCTAATCGACGCGGTTCTAAAAGCGAATGCGGAGAACACTGTTATGGTTCTGAAGACCTCTGGTATGGTGCTTATGCCGTGGTTAGATGAGGTCCCTGCAGTACTACAAGCGTGGTACCCAGGCATGGAGGATGGAAATGCCGTTGCAAACTTACTCTACGGTAAAGTCAATCCTTCTGGTAAATTGCCTATGACTTTTGGTGCCACTGAGCGTGAGGCAGCTTACGCAACCGAGGTACAGTTCCCTGGAACCCGTCAAGACACCGGTAAGCCAGGTGGTCCGGGTCCTTATGGTGATGGTTCCGATCAGTTAATTGCTCAGTATACAGAGGGCCTTGAGATGGGGTACCGCTGGTACGAGGCTAACAACAAGAAGCCGATCTTCCCATTCGGTTATGGACTGTCATATACAACTTTCGAATATGATGATCTCAAGGTGAAGAAAGTTCGCGGTAAAGGAAAAGGCAACAACGGCTCATTGTCTGGTATTGAGGTATCCTTCACTGTCACAAACACCGGTGATGTTGCTGGTAAAGAAGCGGCACAGGTCTACTTGACTCTACCAGACGAAGCAGGACAGCCGACTAAGCGTCTTGTTAACTTCGAAAAGGTTGATCTTGAGCCTGGTGAGAGTGAGCGAGTTACTGTACAGATTAACCAAGCTGACTCTAACCATCCGTTCTCCTATTTCATTCCGGAAGAGCCGGATAACCTTGCGAACTGGGCTGACGGTGAGTGGGAAACTGTTGATGGAAAGTACCGCGTACATGTCGGTGGTTCTTCGGCAGACACGCCACTAGAAAAGGACGTCCCATTGAACTTCAAACTAAGTAAGGACAAAGGAAACGGAAATAATAGTAATAAAGGAAACAAAGGGAAATAATAGAAACAATAACTCCCAACGTTAAACCTTTGGACATGGGATGACGACTGTGACCCGGTAGGGGTCGTCAAGCATCCCGAAGATAGTGAGCCCGCGGGCTCGGCATATCAAGCCGAGGTCCGTGGGCTCACTGCTTTTCCTCGATGATTTCATAGGTAATAATGAGACGAGAAAGGAGTCAGGAAGGATGTGAAAAGTCTGATGAAAGAATCCATTCGGAACAGCCGGAGAAGTTCGGCACATATGTGGTGGGCGATCCTCGTTCTAGTGGTCCTCTTGACCGCGTGCACCATCGAACGATCTGACAGTCCTGTAGAGGGCAATAACGTCGAGAGATCCAACAGGTCGATAAAGAGCGATAACCCCGAGGGATCCGATAGTCCTGTAGAGGGCGATAACACTGAGGGATCAGCACCGTCCGAGCACGGAGACTGGGAGGCCCCCGGCTTGGTGGATCGGTCCGGCGCACCGATCGAAGTGCAGAAGCCAGGTCCGGTCACTGGTAGAAGCTGGGACGTTACGGACTTCGGTGCAGATCCAGATCCAGACTCACACGACGATGCACCAGCCATCAGGAAGGCACTAGATGCTGCGGAGCCAGGTGATGAGGTCGTGATGCCGGCCGGCACGTATGACCTGCGCTCCATTGACCCAGCCGACGGGTCGACGAACATCGTGTTACGCAGCGGCGTGGATCTGCGTGGCGAGGGTCAGGAAAAAACTGTTCTGCTGACCTCCCTCGACGGTGAGGATAACAGTCGGGTGATTCGTGGCTCCGGTGTCTACGATGTCATTGTCGCTGATTTTACCATTTCCTCCCGTCATGAGGGACCACTTGGCGACGATCCCGACAACAGAAAAGCGGGTGGAGGTCCGATGTATGGGATTTACATCGGAGCCAAAGAAGGGAAGGCTAGCTCTCGAGTCCTTGTGGAGAATGTAGGTATCCGCAAGTTCGAGAGGCACGGGATCTCTGTTAAGGCCAGCCGTGAAGTGACCCTCTCTGGAAACCATGTCAGTGAGGCAACTGCCGTCGGTCCCGGTGGACAGGGCTACGGAATTGCAATCGAGGGCTCAGCGAATCAGCACGATCCGGATGCCACCAACGATTCCCGGCATAATGTTGTTATCGGCAATACCTTTGATGGCAAGCATCTGCGGCATGCCATTCTGCTGCAGTTCCCCACTCATAACAATCTTGTGGCGGAGAACACGATTGTCGGCAGCCATCTTGACGCCATCGACCTGCACGGCGAGGGTGAATACCTGAACGAGATCCGGGACAACACGGTCATTGGAGGGAAGCGGGCAGGTATCGCACTGGGCAACTCCGGTGGAACCAAGAACAAGCACGATGCCTCAGGACCAGGAAACTGGGTACACTCCAACAACCTGATTGGAAACCGCCAGGGAATCCTTGTTATCCTGGGGACTCCTGACACCCTCATCGAGGACAACAGGATCACCGCCGGGGAGGATTCGAAGGTTGGAATTGAACTCCGTAATGCACCGGGTACGGAGTTGTTCGGTAATCACATTACTGGAGGGACTGACGGGTTCTGGGCCATCCGGCTAAGTAAAGACCGTGGTACTAACGGACGGGGTAAAGGGATCCCATCGGGCATCAGGATCGAGCATAATGTCATTCGACAGACTGCCAATGGTATCAGGATTGATGCTGGGGAGGACCTCAGTATGGTCCAAAACGTCGTCGAGGGCATCGACGAAGTCGAGATGAGGGTGGCCGATGAAATCGAGATCGAGGAGTAGAGCCAAAATCAAAAAGAAATACAGCGAACGATAGCACTCATTTTCCTTGTTTGAGAGTTGAGTATTTAAGTTTATTTTATAAACATCATGCTGATTTTAAAAGGTCACGAGTAATTCTCGTGACCTTTTTTGACCTTATTAATCCGTCTTAACTGGCAGTACCCCCGTTCATCAAGGTGCTTAGAAATGATGAAAAGTAGGTAGGAGAAACACTTCAAGTAAAGATCCCAAAAAATGAACACAGACTAAAAACACCTTTCGGCAACGTCTGTGTGTAAATATTCTTGTATGAATGTTTCAACAACTGAGCGCATCTTAGCGGCAAAGGTTTCAATTATATCCGCGTTAATGCACCGGTAGGCTCTGGTAATTCTTCTTTTCTGATTTGATTCATGATACAAAAATGGTCAAAAAAGCTCTGTGCTAGTTCTTGTTCTTGCATGTCACTTCTTAAAGAAACAATATCACGTAGAATTTGTGCTACCCATTCATTATCAAAATAACGGTATTTACCTGTATTCCAAGTCATGCTATGTGGGGATTTTTCACTAACATAGTATTTCCAGAAGAGCAACTTATTGGATTCCTCTTCTGTAAGTTGTAGTCTGTATTCTGAATGAGCAGGAATATATCCATCCTCACAAAACTTACCGATAAAATCTTCCTTCACCATATATAGACCTATGATACGTCTGTCTTTTTCAGGGATAGCGGAGTCTCTTGCTGTTAAAAGGCAAACACTATTTTTATATAAACGAGTAGGTTTTTTTGGCTTTCCTTTGTTAGTACCACTATTTATTGTGCCAGTGAAAATATTCCACTCTGTAAAAACCTTGCTTAGCTCTTCGGAGTCACACCAAAAAACCATTTGTGATTGGGAATGAAGTTTATGATTCTTCATAAGTTTTTCATGTTCCGAGCGAAGTTGCTGTTCTTTACGTTGTTGTAGTTTTCTCTCTTCTATTATTTGTTCTTGCTTTTCTCGTTCCATTTCCTTTTTTTGTATAACCTTTTCAAGTGAATGAGCAACACTTTTATCATGAAGCTTTAAGTATTTTCCAAATGCATCGGGAAAAACGAACTTTTTATTTTCCGTAGCAAAATTTATTTCTATGACAGAACCATCATGCTTTACAACATTTCCCTCTCCAAATCGCTTGTGCGTTACTTCTTTATTAATTAGATTCATTCCTTTAGTCCTCCTTGTTTTGCTTAAAGTTGGTTCACTCTATTAGAGTCACTTGTTAGCTACGTTTAACTAACTTTGAGATTAAATCTTTTATTGTTTGAAGCCGAACTCTCTTTGATTTGAAGATTGGATATAAAAAAAGCATCCAAATTCTTTCTGCAAAAGATTACATAAGAATTTGAATACGACCTTTAAAATAATAGCTTTACTATTACAGTAACATATTTTTAGAAAAAACACAAATTTGTTATTGACAATATAATTTTATGTGATGTAAAATTAAGGATTATTTTGTTGCAAACATCTACGTTTATTATAAAAATGCTATATGAAAAATAGTAGCGCGCCTTATTTTTTCCTCTTTCTTTTTCCAAAAGCTCAAATGATTGTTTTGCATATTTGGTCATTTTTTTCGCGAAATGTGTTAGGTTTTGCAAAAAACAACTTTATTTTATGCGGGATTAGACTTCAAGTAGATTTATGTGTACGGTGCCAATCTTTAATAGGGTATTTTATTTCCACTGCCACTTTTTAAACATTTTCCTTAAAGTGTTGTATAAACAACAAATCTAGAGATCTATTGGTATTAATGATTTTCATTATGAATTAAAATTTAATGAGGAAACAAATAATAGATGTTGGATCATCTGATATTCGTTCTTATTCTATTTAAGAAGTATCAACAGATTGTTTCAAGTCAAGGTGCTCAAACTACATCTATAAATAAAGGAGAATAACAATGGCATACGTATTACAAGTTGATTTTAAAATGGATGGACCATTTGGAGATGAAATGGCAGAGGCGTTTTCTGATCTAGCTAGAAGTATCAATGAGGAAGAAGGGTTTATTAGGAAAATCTGGACAGAGAGTCCTGAAACAAATGAAGCGGGTGGAATTTATCTTTTTGAAACAAAAGAAACCGCTGAACAATATTTTGATATGCATTCTAAACGATTAGCGGGCTTTGGGATAACGAATGTCAATACAAAAATCTTTGCTATTAACGATAAACTTACTGAGATCACTAAAGGGTTGGTAAAGTAATTAACTAAAAATAGTTAACAAAAAGATATATCGATACTAAAAAAGTAGCTCGTTAAGCTACTTTTTTTAGTATCGTTGTACAGGAAACCAACCTTCAACTTCTAAAATTAATCTCCATAAAGGAGTTGGGATAACTGCTTGATGCTGATCGTTTTGAGTTAATTGTTGAGAAATGGTTCCTTCTTGATCATTCTTTACTTTTTCTACCCAGTGGGGATCAACAACAAGTGCTCGTCCAATGGCTACAAAATCTGTTTTACCCTTATCTAATAAGCGTGCAGCATCATCAGGAGTATGAATACTTCCAACCCCAATGACTGGTACACGACCGTTAATATGTTGGGAGATTAATTCAGTACGTGATTTCTCACTGACGATCCCTCGCCGTGGTTTTGCCCAAGCGTTTGTTGTCGCAATATGAATATAATCGAGATTCGCTTGAATTAATACATCCAGTAACTCAAAGGTTTCTTTCATCGTAATTCCTGGTGTTTCCGGTTCTTCTGGTGAAAAACGATAGCCGATTAAGAACGGCTTTGTGGCATACTTTTTAATCACACGCTTCACTTCATCAATGAGTTTTATTGCAAATAAATAACGATTCTCAAATTCATCCTTTCGCTGATTGGAATGAGGTGATACAAATTGTTGAAGTAAATAACCTGTTGCACCGTGTAATTCCACCCCGTCAAATCCGGCTTCAATTGAGCGACGTGTGGCCTCACCAAATTCTTTTATGATTTCATATACTTCTTCTGTTGTTAATGCACGAGGTGTTTGCTCAACGCTATAAAATCCACGATCTCCAAGAGGAGTAACGGCACTCGCACTTACGGTTTCACCATTTGGAATAAGCCTTGGCACAGCTAAACGACCGCCATGATAAAGTTGAACAACACCTTTAGCGCCACCAGAGTGAATGACCTGTGCTAATTTGGAAAGACCTTCAATGGTTCCATCATGATCAATCCCCATTTGTCCATCAAAACCTTTTCCGTTTTTTGAAACATAGGCACACGCTGTAATAATTGTCCCGACACCATTTGCTCGTTCTTTGTAATAATCAAGTTCTTCCTGGGAAACATAATCATTCTCGTCAGAAGAAAAAGTAGTCATGGGCGCCATCATAAGTCGATTTCTTACATGAACACCACTTTTAAATGTAAAATCTTGAAAAAGTTTTTGGTAGTTTTCCTTCATTTTTTATTCTCCTTTTAAAAACACCTCTTCATGTGTTTGAAGAGGTGCCATATTCATTAAATGTATTGTTTCATCCATTCTTGGAAGTTTGCGATCACACTGTCTAAGAAGGCGATGGTTTCTTCGTCCGTTAAGTTTCCTTCTGCATCAAATTTCTCATGTACGGCACCGACATATACTTCATTTCCACCAAGAACTGGAGAGTTAAGTCCAGCAGCAAATAAAATATCACGCAAATGCATTTGTGCTTTTACTGAACCTAAAATACCCATAGAAGATCCCATAATAATGGATGGTTTTCCATTCATGACTTTGTCTACACGACTTAACCAATCAATTGCATTTCCCAATACACCTGGAATCGAAGAGTTATATTCTGGAGTTACCCAAAGAACGGCATCAGCTTCTTTGACTTTTGCTTTGAAATCAAGAACTTCTTGTGGTGCATCTAATTCAATATCTTGGTTGTACATTGGCAGTGGAGCTAAGTCTAAGATCTCGACTTCAAATTGATCAGCATAACGTTTTTTAACGTGTTTTGCCAGTTGTAAATTATATGAATCTTTACGAATGCTTCCTACGATAGCTACGACTTTCATGTTGTTGACCTCCAAAGGTTAAATATTGACGAGGGAATCTATTAAATTGGCTTTCTCTTATGAGAAACGACTACTTTAATCGCCTCGTTCTTCAAAAGTATAGATGTTTTATACGGTATTCTCAAAAAATAGTCATTGAGTTTCATTATTTGAAACCTTGATGACAAAACTTGTGAATGTTACTTCTTTTTGTTTAATAAAATAGAGAATGATTGTTTCAAATCTTCTTATCTTAGTAACGGAAAATAAAAAGTTTTGAATTGTAATCTTTATATTAACGAACTCATTTCTGCTAACATGAATTTGATGGGAAAGGAAATGATATCAATCATAGGAAGAATGCATTCTAGGAGGAATTGATTAATGGGATTTCATATGAAACCAACTACATTTGTAGGACATGTCAAAATTAAAGTGCAAAATTTGGAACGATCCATAACGTTTTATGAGGAGGTCATCGGTTTTAAGATTTTAGAAAGAACATCGTCATCGGCTAGGCTTACAACTGATGGGAAAACAAGCATTCTATCACTAGAACAACCTGAACATGTAGTTCCAAAACAAGGGAGAACATCGGGTTTGTATCATTTTGCGATCCTTTTACCAGAACGATCCGATTTGGCTAATATTGTCGTTCATTTTAGAGAAAAGGGAATTCGTTTCGCAGCTTCCGACCACCTAGTAAGTGAAGCGCTATATTTATATGATCCAGATGGAAATGGAATTGAAATTTATACAGACCGCGATCCTTCTAAATGGAACTGGATCGATCATGAAGTAGAGATGACAACGATCCCACTCGATATTGAAAATTTACTAATGTGTCAAGTAGCAGGTCAGTCGTGGAGCGGGATGCCAGAGGGAACGGTAATGGGGCATATCCATTTACATGTTTCAGAGTTAGCAAAGACGGAGGAATTCTATGTGAAGGGTCTTGGATTTGATGTGGTGAATCGATTTGCTGGTCAGGCGCTTTTCATGTCTGATGAAAAGTATCATCATCATGTTGCCGTAAATATTTGGAATGGAGTTGGAGTTCCAAAGCCACAAGAAAATAGTGTAGGACTTAAAGCTTTTACCCTTATTTATGCAAACGAAGAAGTACGTCAAGAAGCGATCGATGCTTTGCGGAGAATGGGGGCTATGGTTACCGAAGAAAAAAATATATTTATCACCCATGATCCTTCTGGAAATACCATTGAACTTGCTGTTTAAGTTGGGAGGGAACCATATTGAAACAAGGAAATGATAGTGAATTTGAAATCGGAGTATACACACTTGCAGATATTGGACCAGATCCTCATACTGGTCAAACAGTAAGTGCTAAACAAAGAATAGAGGAAATCATCAAAGCTGCCCAGTTAACGGATGAGGCTGGATTAGATGTTTTTGGAGTCGGGGAACATCATCGACTTGATTATGCTGTCTCATCTCCTGCGGTAGTTCTGGCAGCAATCGCCAATTCAACAAAACGGATTAAATTAACTAGTACGACAAGTGTGTTAACTACACTTGACCCCGTTCGCTTATTTGAAGACTTTGCGACTTTAGATTTGATTTCAAATGGTCGCGCTGAAATTTTAGCTGGGAGAGGGGCATTTATTGAATCATTTCCTCTTTTCGGATATAACACTGATGATTATGATGAACTTTTTGAAGAGCATATGGATTTGCTTTTACAACTGAATGAAAATGAGAAGCTTACTTGGTCAGGGAAATTCCGTTCTTCTTTAAACAATGCCGATATTTCTCCGAGACCACTCCATGATCAAATCCCTGTTTGGATTGGTGTTGGTGGTACGCCTGAGAGTGCAGAACGTGCGGGTAGATTCGGAGTGGGAATGGCGTTGGCTATTTTAGGTGGCGATCCAAAACGTTTTAAACAGCTTGTTGACATTTACCGTCAAGCAGGTACGGAAGCTGGTCATACACCAGAAGTATTGAAAATAGGTGTTACAGGGCATGCCTATATCGCCGAAACCACGCAGAAAGCAAAAGATGAGTTTTATCCGTACCATTCGAATTATTGGTACTACTTGAATCGACAACGAGGATTTGGAAGGAAAATGTCTAGGGAAGAATTTGAACAAATGGCCAGTCCTGATACTGCATTGTTTGTAGGGAGTCCAGAACAAATTGTTGAAAAAATCCTAAAACAACATGAGTTATTTGGTCACACTCGTTTTCTTGCTCAAGTAGATATTGGAGGATTACCTTTTAATAAGGTGGCGAAAAATATTGAACTATTAGCAACAAAAGTAGCACCTAAAATCAGAAAAGCAATAAGCAAATAGAGAATAAGGAAAGTTTTATAAAAAGCTTTAGACCCAGTCTTTTATACGGGTTCTAAAGCTTTTTTATACATCTAAAGCTTCTTAATTAGAGAGTTTTTTCAATCGTTTCGATTTCCTTCGTAATGGTCTCACTGCCCATATTTAACTTTTGGACAATGCTTTTTAAATTGCCGCGTGAAATTTGTTCTGCTGGTGCTGCAATCGCTAATGCTGCAATGACTTTTTTACGCCGAAATACTGGGACGGAAATACAACGGATCCCAACAATTCGTTCCTCATCATCGAATGCAAAGCCTTCTTGACGAATCACCTTTAAATGATAATGAAAGAGTTGAGAGTCTTGGAATGTATTTTCTGTTGCGGGTTCTAGCGACATTTTATTGAGTAAAGGCACTAACAATTCTTCATCTAAATGGGCCAAAATGACTTTTCCTAAAGCCGATTGATGTAACTTTGAACGATTTCCAATTTCCTCATTTGCTGACTGATCAAACGGTGCATGTATGACCTGAGTCATGACGAGATCTGTACCATCCACTTTGCCTAAATAGGTACTCATTTGTAAATTTTGTGCAACTTGATAGATGGTGTGTAAAGAGGCCCAATCCTTTTCAGAACGCTTTTCAAAATGGTTATTAAACATCTTATAATTAAAGAAATATTGGGTATGTATTTTGAAGATATAGTTCATCTCTTCTAACGTTGTTAATATTCGAAATGCCGTAGATTTACTGAGCTGGAGTTGATCCATCACTTCTCTTAACGTAATTCCTTGATACTGTTTGACTAATTCTAAGACAAGAAGCCCTTTTTTCAGTGTTGATACTTCATTGTTTGCCATTTGCTCACCTCTTCACTAATATATAAAGTTATATATGAATAACCTCATCATAACAAGTATTGGTTTCATTATTTAATGGATAAGACTGTAATTAAATATAAACACATTCATTTAATAATTGGAAGTGATGGGCTTGCGTTGGTCGGGGGACGAGTTTTATCTAATAAAGTTTCATTATATGAAACTGAAACAACATAATTTGTGGATTGTATTTTCAGTTAATATGATAAAGCTAATGAATGTAAGGAGGAAATGACAATGAACTATACAACATTAAAAAAGACCGACCTTAAAGTATCGGAAATTGGACTTGGCACCAATGCGGTTGGTGGGCATAATTTGTTCCAAAATTTAAATGAAGCAGATGGAATAGACCTTGTAAGAGCCGCATTGAATAATGGCGTAAACTTTATTGATACAGCTGATATTTATGGTCTAGGTCGATCGGAAGAATTAGTAGGTGAAGTATTAAAAGAATTTAAACGAGAGGATTTTGTGGTTGCGACGAAGGGGGCTCAGAACTTTACGAATCTAGACGATGTAAAAACGGATAACCGTCCAGAGTATTTAAGAGATGCGGTTGAGAAAAGTTTAAAAAGATTACAACTAGACTATGTAGACTTGTATTATCTACACTTTCCAGACAATGAAACGCCATTTGCAGAATCAATTGGTGAATTAGCTCGCTTAAAAGAAGAAGGAAAAATTCGCGCTATTGGGATTTCAAATGTTTCCCTTGATCAATTAAAAGAAGCGAATGCTCATGGTGATATATCCGTCTTACAATCACCATATAACATGTTGGACCGTTCGGCTGAAGCTGACTTATTACCATATTGTGTTGGAAATAATATATCCTTCATCCCTTATGGACCATTAGCATTTGGGTTGCTAGGTGGAGGTTTTACAAAAGATTCTAAGTTAGATTCACAGGATTGGCGTAATTCTGTTCCATTATTTGAAGGTGAGCAATTCCAGCGAACACTTGAAATCGTGGAGAAATTAAAGGAAGTAGCGATACAAAAGGAAACATCGCTTCCAAATTTAGCGCTGGCTTGGTTACTTGCGCAAGAAGGCGTGGATGCAGTGATTCCAGGAGGTAAAAAGAAAGAGCGCATCCTGGAAAACATTCAGGCGAGTGACATTATTTTATCTAAGGAAGATTTAAATCGAATTCACGATATTTTAAATAAAAACTAATTTACTGCTTTTTCGGCAATAGCAATAGCTTCAGCTTGAGAGAATGGTATTTTTAGTGTTATTACTATGTTAGGCTTCCCACAAGTTATAAAACTTGTGGGAAGCCTTTTATAATTTAAGGATATTGAGGATAGTTTCAATAACTTGATTTAGGACAATTTTTTTTCACAGTAAATTCGTTAATCTATAGATAAATAAAGATAGAAAGAGGGAGTTTATATGTCAACATTAACATTTTCAGAAGAAGTAAATGAGCATTTTCCATTATTAGCGCAATACACTCCTGTATTAGTGAGAGTACATGGTAAAAATCATCCGGAATTGGCGCAAGTGCGAGATATTTTTACGGAAATGAATACTAAAGTACAAGAAAATATTCTAGTAGATTTATCAACAGAATTTAACGAGTTACGTAGAATTACAAATAATTACTCTATTCCAAGTGATGGATGCGAAACGTATGCTGCGACTTATCAAATGTTAAAAGCTGTTGATAAAGCGTATCATTCATAATAATGGTTGATAAGAGGATTTAATATCTTATAGTAAAAAGACCCTTCCAATCTAAAGTCGTGATTAGGAGGTTCTTTTTTTGTATCAAAAAGAGAGTAATAGAATCAATGCATATCCTTTGTTAATTTAACCATGTTATACCAACTAACTCCACCATGTTTGGATTGGGAAAGACCATGGTTCACAAACCCTAATTTTTCGTAAAAAGGGACTAATTCTTGCTTGCATGTTAACGTGATGCCTTCTCTTTCATGTTCGATAACTAGCTCTTCCATTTTCCTTACTAACATTTTTGCAATACCTTGGTTTCTTGCTTGTTTGGCTATTGCTAAACCTAAAATACTTTGATATCCCCCTTTTTTCGGATTTTTCTTGATTTCCGTAAAAAGGTCGTCGGTGATATATGGTTGATTAATAACGGGTCCGTTGATATATCCGAGGATCTCACCATTTTTTTGAGCAACAATAAAGGAATCCTTGATCAGCTGAGTCCTCTCTATGAAGGCTTCCCTTGTAGCAGCCTCTTCTGCGGAGAATCCTTCATTCTCGATAACTAATAGTTGGTTTAAATCGGTTTCTTGAACATTTCTAAAAAGAATCATTTTGTTAAAACTCCATTTCTTACTAAGTATACACTTATCTTAAAGTAAGTTTTGATGTGTGAAAAGGGGGCAGTCCCCTGCGTGGCGTTAATATTTTAACGGATAAGAAGGAGGCTGACCCCAAATGTTTTAGGAACCATTCTTTAAATTTTGAAGAACGGTAGGCATTTTCTTTATATGTTCTTTTGTATCTTTTTCGTGTTGTTTCTTACGATCAGTACCAGGTGAATTAAATCTTGCGGCATCCATTCCATCGATAATATTCGTCATATAGGATCCTCTTTTCGTAATTTTTATAAGGCTTTAAAAGAACGTCAAAGTCCTCCGCAATTAGTTGGGTTTTCATTTACCTGTTTGTTTTCCTTTGTCTCATGAGTAACCGACTCTAACCCATATCCAGTTGAGCTAATTTCTAATGTTTCGCTTTTTTCTCTGTTTTTTATCAGTTCGTTTAAATTGTTATTTTCTTTTTCCATGTCGATCCTCCACTAAAGTTAATATCGTTACATGTTTATCGTTCGCGATATTACAGTGTTACATACTTGAAATTATGGCCTAAAAAGATTAATGGTATAGGATGTGTTGGGGAATGTTAATAGTGGGTTGGAAGCCAATATTGATGAACATAAAAAAAGAGCTGTTTACACAGCTCAGTAACTAAATTTTATCTATTTTTTCAATACAGGTATCCAAATTTCACTCTTTACAGTTGGTGATGTTAAATCTTTGCTTTTAATTGATAATATTTCAGGTCCTTCCGTGACTTGATAGTTGGAAGATGGAAACCACTCCGAATAAATTCTTCCCCAAGTTTCCTGTAGGGAACTAGGAAAAGGTCCAGTTATTTCGAATACAGCCCAAGTTAAGGCTGGAACTTCAAGCTTTGTAAAGTTTTCAGGGAATGCTTGTGTGGTTGCAACTCCGATATACTGATCCAGTTCTCCTTTTTCCTCCATGCGTTCCTCAGAAAAGTTTGTAGATGCTTGTATAATCCCTTTAGGTTCAACATTAGAAAGTTCTATTAATTGCTCTATTTTTTCCATCGTTAAAGATTTCCACATGGCTGTAATTTCTGGGTTTTCTCCTTCAAAAATAATGGGAACTCTTTTCATGATTCCAATGATGTTAAAAGCCTCTTTTTGTAGGATTCGATAATCCATTTCATTTCCTCCTTTAATGGTTAATTGAAAGGTCATTTGTGGATAGGCTTTTAAGGATGGTCCATTATTTCTTGCTTCCGATGGTGTTACACCATGTAAGTTTTGAAAAGCTCTCGTAAAAGAGTCGGGTGAATTGTAGCCATATTTCACTGCCATATCAATGATTTTTATATCACTATTTGTCAGTTCAGATGCAGCTAAGCTAAGTCGTCTTCTACGGATGTATTCCGATAATGTAATCCCAGCTAAAAAAGAAAACATCCTTTTAAAATGATATTCGGAACAATGAGCAATCCTCGCCACCTTTTTATAATCAATTTCTTCTGTAAGATTTTCCTCTATATACCTCATTGCCTCATTCATGCTTTTAAGTAAATCCATTATATGACCTCCATTCACCAATAGCATAACAGCTGTTGGATGTGTCCATCCGACATTTTGTGCACGATTTTGTCGGTTTCATATTAACCGATTTTGACCTAGTTTCCAATAAATGGATGGTGCCTGGCACCTCATTTATGTAAGTTCATTTGCTTGTTAGTTGACTCTTTAATTGGATAATATGATGGAAGGGAAGTGTTCTTCGGATCACGACTATTGCTATTAAAAAAGTATTTACGGAAAAAACTTGAAATAAAATGAAAGGTGGTTATTTCATGAATCCCTGGCATTCACGATTTCAATCAGAAGATTATATTTACGGGAAGAAACCAAACGTATTTTTAGAAGAGATTCAGAAGAAGCTTCAATTGAGTGGTAATGCGTTGGCTATTGCTGAAGGGGAAGGGCGCAATGCTGTATTTTTGGCTGAGCAGGGAATGAACGTAATGACTTGGGATTATGCGGCTTCAGGGTTAGAAAAAACGAGAAAGCTAAGTGAAGAACGAGGAGTAAGCGTGCAAACGGAATTGGTTGACTTGAATGACGCAAATTGGGAAAAAGATCAATGGGATGAGATTGTCTGTATTTTTGGTCATTTTTCTGAAGAATTACGAAAGAAAACCCTTTTAGGTGTTAAGGATGCAGTAAAACCTGGAGGCTATTATATCTCGGAAGTTTATACAGAGAAGCAAATTGCTTATAACAGTGGTGGTCCTCGTGGCGTAGGTCTACTATATAAGCCTGAGGATTTTCTGCAAGTATTTGCAGATTGGCGAATTGTACACTTTTTCATGGGAGAAGTTGTTCGCGAAGAAGGAGAACTTCATAATGGGTTATGTCATGTCATTCAGTTTGTAGGACAAAAACCTATCGAATAGTTGGTTAATTAATGAAATTTATAAAGTAAGTGAGACTTTCATCATTGGGGATAAAAAGTTCCCTTATTGGTGGAAGTTTTTTACTGTATTTTATGTTTTTAAAGGATACAAAAATGGATAAAGTTCTGTGAATCTACTAGTTGTTTGAAATAAACTGGGGGATTATATATACTTAAATAATAAGTATCTTAGACATTTCTATAAAAGTTTAAGATTCATATAGTTAGGAAGGTGGAAGTAAGTAATGAATACGTTAGAAGCTTTAGAAAGAAAAGAAACGAAAAGGTCTATTTTAAAAACATTGAGAAGTGAAGGGAATATCCCTGCGGTTGTTTATGGAAGTAAAATCGATACCGAATCAATCAGTGTTAAAAACTCGGATTTCCTTAAAGTCATGAAAGATGCTGGAAGAAATGGAATCATCTCTCTAAGTCTTAATGGAAAGTCAAAAAATGTTATGTTAAGAGATTATCAAATTGACCCAATAACCAAGGATGTCCTTCATATAGACCTCCTTCAAGTGGATAAAGACACGGAAATCGATACAAAAGTGAGTGTTATTTTAAAAGGTACCTCTAATGGCGAAAAAGCTGGAGGAGTAGCTAAACAATTCCTATATGAATTGGATATAACGGCAAAAGCAAATGAACTCCCTGATACCATTGAAATTGATATCACTAATTTTGAAATCGGTCATTCTGTACAAGTAGCTGATCTTAAAAAGCAATATAGAAATTGTACGTTCCTACATGAGGATGATGAAACAATTGTGACCATTGATTTTGTAAAACCTGTATCAGAGGATGAAGAGGAAACGAGTGAAGTTGCCGCAGCGGGAGTTTGATTTTAACACATTACGAATCCAGCGATCATTGCTAGATTGAGGTAATAATTAATACCAAACTTACAACTTACTTAGCGCTCCATGCTAATGTCCAATCAATCTATGAATTCAAGTTTCAAAACTGTGCATCTTTTACCTTTTAAAGTATAAATAGGTGGAAAAGTGATGTCAATACTTTTTAGTAAATTTTAATATGTTTTTAATCAGTCTAAAGCAGGAATCTACATATGTTCCTCTGCTTTAGACTTTTTTGTTTTCTTCATTTTTATTTATAGAATTTTTAAAATAAAGGTCGATAACTACTTGACGTAGTGTTCGTGCTTATAAGATAATACTGATGAGTAATATAATTTCGTAGAATAAGAGGATACATAATGGGACAACGAGGCAGACAGAAGGGATCCATTGGGATTAAAAGCAAGGAGACAATTCTTGTAATTGCTGCAGAAGAGTTCGCAGAACATGGATTTCACCAAACAAAGGTTAGTACGATTGTCAAAAGGGCTGGCTTAACGCAACCAAGTTTCTACTTATATTTCTCTAGTAAGGAAGCCATTTTTCAAGAACTCGTTCACATATTTCGTGAAAAATTAATCCATTTAACGAAAGAAAGCAGACTTGAATCCAATCTAGATAAAAGTATTCTTTCGTCTGAAATAAGTAGAGGTTTATATGCAGTTTTACAATTTTTTGACGAGCATCGACATTTGACTAAAATCGGTTTTTTCATATCAGACGAATCGAAGGAAATTAAGCGAGCAATGGCAATGAACATTACCGAGAATCTACTAGCGGAGCAACAAGATCACTACTTTCGACAAGGTTTGGACATGCAAATCGTCGCAGAGTGCTTAATTGGGGCGATTGAGCGACTTACCATTACGAAGCTTTTCACAGATGAAAAAAGCCCACAACAATTAGTTAAAGAAATTGTGGATATTTATTTATATGGCTTGATTGCAAAATAAGATAGATTAAATTATTGGGGGACGACGAGATTAATACGGCAAACACGGTCGATCTGTTGGAAATTGACGAAGGATGGCTACAATTAATCATCGAAGCGAAAAACATAGGATTACAACTTGAAGATGTTAGATTTTTTTTGGCAAACGGAAAGAAAGATGAGATTTTAGGGATAGATGTTGTGACTAAGCCTGGGTCATAATGTTCTGTGGATAGGATTCTCACCGAGAAGTGGACAGCGATCCACGCATAGCGAGCCATGCCCCAATAAGCGGTTGACAGATTTCTGCTCCTATAAAGGTCTCTAAGTAAAGAGAGAAGGGGAAAGATTCCTTTTAAAAGGTTATAAGATTTTAAAAAGAGGTTTTCTACAAGTTCATTCAACTTGTTGGAAACCTCTTTTTTTAGTGGGAAATGTTTAAGTTGTTCATTCACTTACAAATTATGGAAGGTGCCTGGCACCTTCCATAATTTCCCCTCTAATTTTTAGGTTGGCGTGCACTTTTTTATTCTTTTTTGAAAATGTGATTTGAGTCCTGATTTGATTTTTTTGATTGATGTAAGATGAATGCAGTTGAGAATAATATTCATTTCCGTTTAGGAGGATTAGATAGAATGATGAACCATGTTGAATTGAAAGAGAATGTATTTTGGGTAGGAAAAATTGATGATCGGAAAGTTCCATTCCACCGTTTAATTTTAGAAAAAGGAACCACTTACAATGCATATTTGTTAAAAACAGAAAAACCAACCGTCATTGATACGGTTGATATGGAATTTGGTCGCGAATTTGTACAGTACTTAAGCGAATTAATCGATCCAAGCGAAATTCAATATATCGTGATTAATCATACAGAACCCGATCATTCTGGAGGCATGGCGGCATTAGCGGGTAAAGCACCAAACGCAACCATTGTTTGTACAGAACTTGCGGTTAATGAGTTAAAAGAAATGTATAAACTTCACAGCAGAAACTTTTTAGTCGTGAAGGATGGGGACACGCTAGATATCGGTGGTAAAACCCTTAAATTTAGAGAAACTCCATATCTTCACACTGCAGAAACCATGATCACTTACTGTGAGGAAGATAAAATTCTTTTCCCATGTGACATCTTCAGCACACATGTTGCCATTAATGAAGTGTTTGCAGATGAAGCAGGCTTTGATATTACAGATGACTTTATTGACTATTACAGCGCTATTATCCATCCGCATAGAAGATATGTTAGAACCTTAATTGACGCTTTGGAAGATATGGATGTTAGAATGATCGCTCCATCACATGGATTTATTTTAAGAGAAAACATTCAAAAATACATTGACCTCTATGCAACGATGAGTGCAGATACAGTGAAGGATAAAAAAGTAACAATCGTATATACGACGATTAAAAAGAATACGAAAAAAATTGCTGATCACTTAAAGAAATTTTTTGAAGAAAATGAGATTGAACCAACAGTTTTCAATGCGGATAAAGCAGATAAGATCGAAATCCTGGATAGTATAAAGAGAGCCGATGCAATCTTTATCGGAAGCTCAACGAAGTATGCGGATATGATTGGAAATCTTGAAGACGTCTTGAAAGATATGATTGAAATGAATCTTGAAGGAAAAATTGGTGCAGCATTTGGTTCATACGGATGGAGCGGAGAGGCCATTGAAGTGATCCAGGACTATTTAAATCAAACCAATATGAGTGTTCAAAGTACATCAAGTGTGATTAAAACAACAGGTATGACGCATGTAGAATTCCCTGTGAGGGTAAGATTCACTCCAAGAGATGAACAATTTGAAAAGATTGATCACGCTGCGGGTTATGTTGCGGATCTATTACGTAGTGCGATTTAAGTAATATAAAAGTAGTTCGTCGTCAGGAGGCTGAATGACGAACTCTCCTTTTAAATGATGAAAAACCCTAGTGAAAGGTGGATGAGAAAAATTGAGTAAGATTTATTGTATTGTCGGAACAGGCGTCGCAGCTGTATATGGTGCAAAGGCGATTCGTGATCATGATAAAGAAGCGAATATCCATGTTTTTGGAACTGAGGAAAGCTTACCCTATAACCGAATTAAATTATCTAAAGATTTATATTCAGACTTAAGAAGTGAAAAGGTTTTAATCAAAAAAGAAAAATGGTATAACGATCAAAATATCAAGCTTCATTTGCAAACAAAAGTGACAAGTATCGATACGGAAAATCAGTCTATCTTAACAGCTTCCGGCGAAAGTGTACAGTATAATGAATTGCTCATTTGTACAGGTGCCAAAAATAGAATGTTAACCATTGACGGTGTTGAGAAAAAAGGTGTTTTTACCATTAGAGAAATGCAAGAGGCAGAAGAATTCAAAGCATTTGTTGAAAATAAAAGTCATGTCGTGATCATTGGTGGGGGAGTCCAAGGTCTTGAAACAGCATGGTCCATCCATAAGACAGGTAAAAAGGTTACCATCGTTGAAGTTGCTCCTCGACTAATGGCTAGACAGTTAGATGAACAGACTTCTAGCCTATTAAAAGATCAATTAGAAAGTGCTGGGGTTCCTGTGTATGTGAATACCTCAGTTGAAGAAGTGATCGGTGGAAATGAAGTAGAAGGGGTTAGAACAAGTCAAGGTACGATCCCTTGTGATGCCGTTCTATATTCTATTGGTGTCATTCCAAACCTTGATATTGCTATAGATACGCCAATTGCGACAAACCGAGGGATTATCGTCAATGATCAAATGGAAACAAACGTTGAACATGTATATGCAGCAGGAGATGTCACTGAATGGAATGGTGTTGTTGCGGGGCTATGGCAACCGGCAATGGATCAAGGAAAGGTAGCAGGTAAAAATATGGTGTCAGGTTCTGTTGGATATCAAAAAACCATCCCGTCAACGATTTTCAATGCCTTTGATTTATCTTTATTTTCAATTGGTTTAGTAGATGAAAACCAATGTGATTACACCCTTCTGGAGGAAGATGGCAAGCAGAAATATACGAGAATTTTTATAAAGGATCAGAAAATTGTTGGGGTCATCTCACTTGAAGGTGTTGTGGCATCATTACCATATAAAGCAGCAATCGAAAACAAGGTATCATTGGATGGAATTGATTTAAATCATGTATCCGTTTGTGAGGTAATGAACGAATTGAAGGAAAGACAAAAGAAATCAGCTTAAATGGGAGGAAATGAAAATGAAAAAGTATATTTGTATTCCATGTGGATATATTTATGATCCAGCAATTGGAGATCCAGATGAAGATGTAGAGCCAGGAACAGCATTTGAGGATGTACCTGAAGATTGGACATGTCCAGTTTGTGGAGAAGATAAAGATCAATTTGCAGAAGTAGAAGAATAGAATGAGAGGGTGCCAATATCTTGGTACTCTTTTTTTATTGAGTAGATAACAGACATTTTAGTATGGAAAGGCTGTTAATGTGATAAAAGTCACAATCCCTGTGTTTTTATCATGATATAGTCACATTATGAGCCCTATTTCATTGGTTTTAAGCCATTGTGGTAAGGGATTGTTATTCATTAACTAAT
Source organism: Niallia sp. Kr1 (assembly GCF_050389805.1). Taxonomy (NCBI): domain Bacteria; kingdom Bacillati; phylum Bacillota; class Bacilli; order Caryophanales; family Bacillaceae; genus Niallia; species Niallia sp. Kr1. The sequence goes on from NZ_CP130945.1 coordinate 406,545, forward strand.
TGAAAACAGGTGATGTGTTATGGAAAGGCATACATGTAATTCTGTTCATCATAAAGAAAAAGAACCATGTCCAAAAAAAGTTCCTATTTTTAGTTCTTTATCAAATGAAGAAGTATTAAAAATTTCTAAAATGACAAAGCATATTCCCTTTCAAAAGGGGCAAATGCTCATTGGGGAAGGCGAGAAATCAGATACTCTTTACATCATCAATAAAGGAAAAGTAAAAATCACCAAATATACCGTTGATGGGAAAGAGCAAATTTTATATATCATGACGGCGGGAGAATTCTTCGGGGAATTAAATCTGTTTATAGAAGATGAGGTTAGTAATTTCAGTGCGTTTGCCATTGAAAATACGGTCATCTGTCAGTTAACCAAAAGAGATATTGATCAGATTATGCGAGAAAATCCTGATATTTCAATAAAATTATTAACGGCCTTATCTAAAAGATTAGTCCATACTGAAAATTTAGCACAGAACTTGGCGACAAAGGATCCTGAGGTTCGAATCATACATATGATACTGGAATTCTGTCAAAAGTTCGGAACAACCATGAATAATGGGATTCTTGTCCATTTACCAATAAATAGAGAAGAAATTGCTAGTTACGTAGGGGTAACCCGAGAAACGATTAGCCGCAAATTTAGTAAGTTCGAAGATTTGGGGCTAATCACATTATCCGGTAACAAACAAATCATCGTCCAAAACCAGATCGCCTTAAAGAATTATTTAGAAAGTGCGTTATAAGTGGTTCCTAAATTATGGAAGGTGCCTGGCACCTGTATAAAATTGGTACCTCATCATTGTACTGAGGCTTCCCAGAAGTTGATTTGTGGGGAGCCTCTTTTTTAACCTCGTTTACCAAGTTTTAAAATTAAATATCTCTAATTAAAAATACTTTATTGACAATAGATTAAACCCGTGATATGATTTATCTTGAAATAAGGATAAATTAATTAAGGTATTATTTATTTTAGATATATTTTTTTGTGGCTAATATCTTGAAAGTAAGATATCTTAATTAAAATAGAATACGAAATATAGATAATGGGGGGAAATCCTATGGGATTTTTTGATAAATTATTTGGTAATGAAAAAAAGGAGGAAGTTAAGGTGGAAAAATTAAACATTGGTATTATTTTAGGTTCAACACGTGAAGGACGCGTAAGTCCACAAGTAGGTCAATGGGTAAAAGAGGTCGCTGATAAGCGCGGTGACGCAAACTATACAATTATCGATATTGCTGATTACAACTTACCATTATTAGGTGAAGCAGGAGATGCATCAGGTGCGGCTAAATGGTCTGAAGCAATCGGAGCTCAAGATGGATTTGTATTCATCGTACAAGAATACAACCACTCAATTACAGGTGCTCTTAAAAATGCACTAGATTATCTTCGTGACGAATGGAACAATAAAGCAGCTGGTATCGTTTCTTATGGTTCTGTTGGCGGTGCTCGTGCAGCTGAACATTTACGTGGCATCCTTGGTGAATTATTAGTAGCAGATGTTCGTGTACACCCAGCATTATCTCTATTCACAGACTTTGAAAACGGAACAGACTTCAAACCAAAAGAGGTTCAAGAAGATTCTGTAAACCAAATGTTAGATCAAGTTATTCCTTGGTCAAAAGCTCTAAAAACAATTCGCTAATGATATTAGGGTGACAGGAAACTTTCCAGTTTATGGAAGGTGCCTGTCACCTTTTTTTAGTTTTATAACTTAGAAACTATGTCTATATGAACCTACTCCATGGTATAATCCTTTTGTTCATATTAAAAAATAATGGGGGTAAATATGTGACTGGGGGAAATAACTTGGGTCAACAGTTGGTTCATCGCAAGGAAGGGATTTATTTTGCTCTAACGTTATTATTTAGTGTTTTAACGTATGTGGTGCTCCTCTTTTCAATTGTGGGAATTATTTTTATTGCGGCCATTATTCTTGTTTCTTACTTTTTCCATGCGCTATCCATGGCGTCGATTCGTCGAAACGGGGTTCGCTTGAGTGAAAAACAGTTTCCGACTATCTATGAAAAGGCTGTGAAACTGTCTCAGCAGATGGAATTAGAAAAAATGCCATCCATTTATGTAATGGAATCAATGGGGATTATGAATGCCTTTGCTACCCGTTTCTTTGGTAAAAACATGGTTGTTGTATATTCAGAAATTTTTGACTTGAGTGAAGAAAATTGTGATGATGAACTATTATTTGTCCTTGCTCATGAATTTACTCATATCAAACGTCGTCATGTGCTCGTTCATTTTCTTCTGCTGCCATCCATGTTTGTTCCATTTTTAGGGGAAGCTTATTTACGTGCGTGTGAATATACCTGTGATCGCTATGCAGCGTACTATATAGGAAATGTCGATGCTGCAAAAGAGGCGCTTTCTATGCTTGCAATTGGAAAAAAGTTAACTTCTAAAATGAATAAAGAAGCCTATGTACAGCAAATTGCAGAGGAATCAGGATTTTTTACTTGGTTAAGTGAAAAGCTTTCGAGCCATCCTCATTTACCGAAACGGATCAATGCGTTGGATCATTGGGTAAATCCAACTAAACCACTTATTCGAGAAAAGAAAACAGGTTTAGTGGTAGGCGTTTTTGTTTCAATTCTACTTATTGGCGCACTTACTGGAGCTTTTGCTCTTTTTGTGAAGGGGGCTAATACATTAACTGCCTTTTTAGAGGATCCTTATTATTTGGGTGAAGAAGAATATATTTCCGAGGAAGAGATCATCTATCCGCCTGTGATTCAAGCTGTATTTGATGAAGATATGGATATGCTCCTCCAGGTAGTGGAAGAGGGTGCCGATATTGATGAAAAAGATAGCGAAGGCTATACGGCTCTTCAATATGCTGCTATGTGGGGCGATGTGGAAGCGACGGAATGGTTAATCCAAAACGGAGCAGATGTGAATACAACGGATAACTGGGGGTCTACCCCTCTTATCAACGCAGTCTATAACGCTGCAGATGTTGAAACTGTAAAAATATTACTTGAGAACGGTGCAAATCCAACCATCCAAGACTCCGAAGGAAAAACAGCCTACGACTATGCCGTTGAAATTAGAGATGCGAACTTAAGGGATTTGTTAAAATAAGACAGGTGCCAGGCACCTTCCATTTTATGGGAGGTACTTTTTCTCAGTTAATAGGCTATTCCACTCTCTAGGTGGTTTCTAAAAAAAGACGGAGCCATTGACTCCGTCTTTCTAAGTTTGTTACTGAGCGGTATATCCTCCATCTAATACAACCGCTTGTCCTGTGACACCTGCCGCCTTATCACTACATAAATAAATCGCATACTGAGCAATTTCAGAAACAGATAATAATCGTTTCTGTGGAACCATTGCCAAAATAACATCTTCTAAAGTGCTGCTTTCACTTACATTTCTAGTTTTCGCTAAATCAGATATTTGTCCACGTACAAGCGAGGTGTCAACATAACCAGGACATAGCGCATTAACTGTCATTCCATCGCGGGCACATTCTAATGCAGCTACTTTTGTTAAACCAATTACACCATGTTTAGCGCTATTGTATCCAGCTTTTCCAGCAAATCCAATTAAGCCATTAATGGATGCCATATTAATAATTCTTCCGGACTTCTGTGCTTTCATAATCGGGAAGGCTGCTTTAATCCCAATGAATGAACCGGTTAACATGACTTTTAATAATTTTTCATATGTTGCTGTTGGAAATTCTTCAATAGGAGCAACATACTGGAAACCAGCGTTATTGATTAAGATGTCAAGAGTTCCATACGTATCTTTTGCAAATTGAATTGCATGGTTAAATGCCTCTTCATTTGTCACATCACATGGTGCTGAAAGTGCTTCAAAGCCCTGACTCTTCAAATCGGTTGCTACTTGTTCACACTTTTCTACGTTCATATCCGAAATAACCACTTTAGCACCTTCGCCAGCGAACTCTTTTGCAATTTCTAATCCAATTCCACTTACTGAACCAGTAATAAAAGCCACTTTTCCATCTAATGTTTTCGTCATTATGATAATCCTCCTTTGTTAAAAATGAAATAATGATATGTTTAAAAGCAGATTTAGGAAAGGGATAGGGTCAACTACAACCAAATAATTCTTTATCCCAATTGTGATCACTAGAAGTAATCGCAGACCCAATCCTCAAAGAAATCAAAAAAATAAATTAAACGATGTTAAGCCATGTGTATAGTGCAATAATGACAAACACAGCCAATGTTTTAATAATCGTGATCGAAAAGATATCCTTATACGATTGTTTATGGGTTAATCCAGTAACAGCAAGTAAGGTAATCACCGCACCGTTATGTGGAAGGGTATCCATACCTCCAGATGCCATCGCAACCACACGGTGCATGACTTCTGGCGGGATATTAGCCGCTGCTATGGCTGCGTTATAATGGTCAGCCATGGCACTCAAGGCAATCCCCATTCCCCCGGATGCAGAACCGGTCATTCCAGCAAGTACACTTGTCGTAACCGCACCATTGACTAGGGGATTCGTGAAAACAGATGAAATTCCTTCACTGATCGCTGCAAATCCCGGTAAGGCAGCAATGACTCCTCCGAAACCATACTCTGATCCGGTATTCATAACAGATAATAAGGAGCCTCCGATACTTTCGTTGATTCCGTCTTTCAGCTTTTTTGTGACTCGTTTCCAGTTATAAAGGAGTGCAGCAATGATTCCAGCAACGAGGGACATTGCAACAGCCCATATCGCAGCATTTTTTGATACATCGACCGTATATTCTGGTAGTCCAATTGCCGCAAAATCAAAGCCATTTGGATACCATGTTGGGATTGCTCTTGTTAATATCATATTCATGACCGCTACTAAAATTAGTGGAATAAAAGCAAGGGCTTGTCTGACACCTGAAGCATTCGAAGATAAATCGGTTCCTTTATCCTCAACTTTAGGCACTTCAGCTTCTAATGCCACTTCTTTATCTTCCTGAAATCCCAAATACCCCTCTCCAGATTTTTGAGCAGCTCTTTTTCTCCATTCTAAGTAAGCTAACCCTACACCTAGTACAATGATCGCCCCAATAATCCCTAATGTTGGAGCAGCGTAAATATCTGTTCCAAAGAATGAGATCGGGATTACGTTTTGGATTTGAGGTGTTCCCGGTAAGGCATCCATTGTAAAAGTAAAAGCACCAAGTGCGATCGTACCTGGAATTAACCGTTTCGGAATATCTGCTTGCCTAAAAATTTGATTGGCAAATGGATAAATGGCGAAAACAGCAACGAATAAACTGACTCCACTATAGGTTAAAATCGCCCCTAGCAATACAACCGTTAACATCGATTGCTTGGCACCAATTAAGCGTACGATAGTTCTTGCGATCGATTCTGCGATTCCAGACATTTCAATGACTTTCCCGAAAATCGCTCCTAATAAGAAAACGACAAAATAATCTCGAATAAACCCAACCATTTTCGGCATAAAGATACCGGAATAGAATGGCAATAAATTTCCTGGATTGATTAACAGTACAGCTAATAGGGCACAAATTGGTGCAAATAAAATAACGGAGTACCCTTTATAAGCCGCAAACATGAGAAGACCTAGAGCTAATAGTATGATGAGTAATTCCATAACAATCCTCCTAAAAGGTTTTGATTATTAGACCCGAAATTCCTCAGGCATCACGGCATATTTAGTTTTTTTTCTATTTTTACTCCAAATTTAACATGATAACCCTAATGGTGATATGTATCATATGTTCCGATAAACACTAAATTATATGGTTCCTAACCCCTTTTTTACAGGCTCTACCGGAAAAAGGATGCTGCGGCAGTTTCATAAAACTAAAAAACATGCATAAAACCCTATTAAAGACAATTGCCCCCTACTTGTGGTAATCTTTCTTTAAAGATTTTCAGATTTAAATGGAAAAGGAAGCGGATCTATGAATCATTCAAATCGGTTTCGTCAAGTACCCATTTTGAAAAAAGTAACAGAAGACATCCAGCTATTGTCTTTTCCTTATGTATTTGGGATGGAGCAAGTAAACTGCTTTCTATTTCGTGGAGAAAAGGGCTTTACTGTAGTGGATACAGGTAGTTACTCGGAGGAAGGAAAACAGACCTGGAAACATTTAATGGGATTAGGGATGACGATTGAAAAAATCATTTTAACTCATTTTCACATTGATCATTTAGGACTTGCCCGATGGTTTCAAGAAAAACACAAGATACCGATCTATATCTCAAACTTGGGGTATCGAGAAATTCAACGACGCCAAGATAAAGAATCTACCCAGTTTGTCGTTAATATGTTTAAACAGCATGGTTGTGATGAAGTTTCCGAAATGGCTACAACTGACTATTCTTCTGTTTACAATTTTGTTCCAGATGGATTATTTGAAGAGGGTGAGCAAATTCAATTAGGAAGTCAGCTATATGAAACGATATGGACACCTGGTCATTCTTCAGATCATTTTTGCTTTTATCAGCCTGATCAGCAAATCATGGTAATCGGTGACCATGTCCTTGAAAAAATTTCACCTGTTGTGTTATTGGAATCACCCGTTGATGTAAATCCCCTTCAGGATTATTTTGATTCCTTAGAAAAGATAAAGAGTTACCCGGTTGAACTTACTTTACCAGGACATGGAAATCTAATGAAGGGGATCGATAAAAGAGTAGCAGAAATTAAATCTGGTCACGATTATCGAATCAACCAAATGTTAGAATTACTAAAAAATGGGGAAAAATCAGCTTGGCATATATGTCAAGAAACCTATCGAAGGAAGCAATTCTTTGCACCACTCATGGCAACGATTACGAGATGTGTTTATCTAGAATCCATTGGTAAAATTAAATCACGTATCGTTGATAACATCGTTTATTATCATGTAGTTTCTTAGTACCTATTTACTTGTGTAACTTATACACAAAGTAAATAGGTTTTTATATAGACATACTACTCCAAAACATCATTTCTCCGATCATTTTCATCGAGGTACCTTTATCATTTTTCAATCATTCTACAAAAATGGAAAAAAAGACCTATAAATTGAAACGCTCTTAATCGTCTTTTTAAATTAAAATTTAATATAATAAGGTTTGTTCTATCATATGTTCTAAAGACCTATAACAAAACTCCTTAAAAAAATCCTTAATTCAGAATATGTTAGGTAAATAATAACGGATGTATTTTGACGTCAAACAGAGTCAAATTGACTAAATAAACCTGGACATGGTATTACATTAAAGGATAAAATAGCGAAATTTTTTTACTATTCATCAACCATGGGGGTAAGGGGGATAGAATGATGAAATACAGAAAATTAATAGGGTTATCTCTTTTCTTGATGCTTGCGGCCTGCTCCAATGGGAATGGATCTGAACAAGCTAAAGAAACAAGCGGAGATTCACAAGAACAGGTAGTAGAAAAGACAAAAGAAGATTCAAATATTGAATTTCCGGAAGCGGCTTCAAACCCAGAGCAAATCGTCACTCAAACGAAAGGAATAAAAGCTGATGAGGCAGGATCTCTCATGGAGGGAGATAAGTACGACTCAGAAGCATGGGAGGAGTTGTTACAAGACTTTAAGAAAGGAGATTTTGAATCAGCGGATTTATATAATGGGCTTATCCATACATTTGGTAGTGATTATCAAGAATCTTATGAAGCACTGGGCAATTTTGAACCTGATTACGGGGAATATGACGTAATAGCTAATCAGGAAACGGTAAAGAATATTGCCATTCATTTAGATTCAAGTGGAAGTATGGCGGCATATGTTCCGGGTGGAATTAAGATGGATTTAGCCAAAGATGCAATTAAAAAGTATGCTTCGGGTTTACCAAATGACAGTATGATTTCATTAAGAGTCTATGGACATAAAGGCACCGGCAGTGATCAAGACAAAGACTTGTCATGCGGAAGTACAGAAATAATGTATGCTGTGAATACTTATCAGGATGAACCATTTTCTTCGGCTTTAACTCAATTTAAACCGAGTGGATGGACACCCCTTGCATCCACAATTAAGTCTGCTTATGACGATTTAAAAATGAAAGCTTCCGATCACTCCGAAAATATTCTTTTTATCGTAAGTGATGGGATTGAAACATGTGGGGGAAATCCTGTAGAAGAGGCTCGTAATCTAGCAAACTCGGATTTACATGTTAAAGTCAATATTATTGGATTTAACGTAGATGATAAAGGACAAAAGCAGTTAAAAGAAACGGCTGCTGCTGGAAATGGAACGTATTACACGGTGAATTCCAACATTGAATTGAATAATACGATTTCTGATTTGTTAGCGGAGGCTCAGTCTAGCATTCAAAAGAATTTCGAAAAAGGCAAATTAGGATATCAAGCCAATATGCATAGTGTCAAAGTAGGCGATCAAATCAAAGCGCTAAGCAGAAACTTCAAAGATGCCATTTATGAAGAGTACAAACTGCTTCACGAAGCAGCCTATCAACTTCAAACTTTAGAATATATTACGCAAGAAGAGGGGCAGGCGTTAACGTCGTTAATCGAAGAGCGTTATGATGTGATGAACGAGTTGAAAGATGAATTGCAGAGCGTAGCAAATGGAAAAAGTAAAGCGAAGTTAAAGGAGATCCATGAAGGCATAAGTGCAAGTTAAAATAACTATAGCGGCAATAAGAGAGAGGTCCAGTTGAAAAAGAATACTTTATTTGTCATTACCTGGCTATATGGGATATCGTTAGTCGTATCTTTTGTTATTTATGCCTTTCAGGTGGCAGATGAAAATGGAACGATTCATACAGAAGATCAAAGAACGAATCTAACGACATTTGCTGTAGCCCTATTTTTCGCAGTCATTTTATTTTCCATCAATGCTTCGGCTCATCGAGAAGAGGGAGATACGGTTAAAAAAAGCCATATTTTTGCCGGGTTTTCGTTAGCTGCATTCTTTATTGTATGGAGGTTTTCAGTGCAGTTTTTCTAAGGTTACCATTTTGGTAGCCTTTTTAAAATACGAGGGATACATTCGAGCTTAGCAGTAACGCTTTACAAAGAAAGGGGTAATCAATCTGAACAAAAAGCGATTTACACGTTTTTCAGTGATTTATACGGTTCTTGTAATCACTAGTTTTTTTATCTGGGCTTTTTCCGTGCAAGAACCGGATGGGACTTTAGATGTCTTTACATATAAGGAGATTGTGATCAGTTACATTCTTCTAATATTCATTGCAGTGATTGTCGTCATGATTTCTTTTTCCGCCAGCAAAGAGGAATCTTCTAAAATTAGTAAAAAGGCAATTCTATCAGGTCTAGCGGTAGCATTCGCATTTCTAATTTTGAGAGTACTTATGAGTATTTATGGATCGTTCTCGTAAATGATTAATTTTTGAGAAGTTTTATTTTGAGGATGCTGAACAAAAAGCGATTTACAAGAGTTTCAGCTACTTTTGGGATTATTGTGTTTGTGAGTTTATTAGTTCAAGAGCATTTATTAAAAGAATAATCCCCCAGCAATGGAAAATCGCTTAATAAATGAGGAGGAAGATCATCCTGAACAAAAAGCTATTATCCTATATTTCTAGTATTTTTGCGATTCTTGTGATCGTTATTTTTTTTATTTGGGCATTTACTGTTCAAGAACCGGACGGTACACTTGATATTTTTAAGTATAAAAAGATTGTGATTACATTTATTGTCCTTGTCTTTATGGGTGGTATTTTTTCAGCCATAGAATTTGCAGGAATAGGTGAAAAGTCTTCTAAAGTGAGGAAAAAGAGTGTGATCGTAGGTTTGACAATGGGTATTAGTTTTCTTGTTTGGAGATTATTGATGGGTATTTTCTAAAACACTTAATGAAAAAAGCACGAGTGTTTATTATTTAAGGTACAACGTTATTGTTAAAAAACGTACATAACTAAAATGAGAAACTCTCAAAAGAGGGTATAGCAGGAGACTTTGGTTCTGTCTTTTTAGTCTTTCACTAAAACAGTTTCTACAATAAGGAAATTAGACTCAGAAACCAACATACGTAATATTCGTATAAAAATTAGATCGTTTATATTAAAGAATGTAAATGGGGATGAACAGGATGAGAAAAACAAGGTCACAATTTCTTATGCTTATGATGATTGTATTACTCGTTTTGACCGCTTGCAGTGAGGATGAAGCAAGTTCTGAAAAGAAAGAAGATCCATATAACCAACAAGCCGAAGAAAAAAACGCAGAGTTAGAATTAGCCCCAATTGAAATCTCCTCTTACGGTAAAGAGATTGGAGCAACCTTTAAAGCACCGAAATATCAAGAATTTGCCGTTAATGGAAAAGTCGTTATTGAAGGCGCTATTGAAGACTACTCCCAATTAAAAGAGGATTATGCTTGGATTAAGGTTGCTTCAGCGAAAGAAGGACCTGCGGGGAAAGACCATGAATATTATACACCGATTCAGGAAGGAAAATTAAAGCAGGATATTCATTTTTTTAATGGTGAAGGGGAATACAACATTTCTATACAGCTTCCGAGTAAAGATCGAGAAAATTACTTTTATGACACTATTGAATTTAAAGTGATCAATGTAAACCCAGAAATGAAACGGGACATTAGTTATACTCCGTTTGGAAACGAAGTTGAGCTAGCAATTGAGATGGACTCAAGTTTCGTCGAGGCTGATGGAGTCTTTTCATTAAATGGGAAGGCTGGGAAATTAGCAGATGCTGAAACCATTATGCTTGCGTTAAAAAAAGACTCAGAAACTTGGAAACATGTCATTCCAGTTCAAAACGGTCATTTTTCCTATGATGTGCCATTATTCTACGGAGAAGGTATACATGAACTAGAAGTGCTCGTTCCACACCAAGAGCAAGAAAATTATTACCAAGTCGGAACAAGCATTTTAATTGATAATCAATCAAACCAATTGATGGAGCCGATTATTTTCTCTGACATCTATTTAGAACGAGGGGTTACATTAGAGTATCCAACATATGGTGGGGAAGAGGCAGACGATTCTTATCGCATCAAAGGAAAACTAGATCCAAAGGCGGAATTGGCAGCAGAAACCACACATCTTTATATCACAACCAAAAAGGGAGAAGATGAAGCGTTAGACGTCATCCCTGTTGAAAACTTTCAATTTGATGACTCGTTTTATCTACGATTTGGACCCGGTACTTATGAAGTGACGGTAAGTGTTCCGGAGATCCATAAAGAAAATCGAGATTACTTCCGTTATTTTGGTTTTGCACAATTTAAAGTGGATTCAAAAGCAGAAAAAGATGAACGAGATCTTCTTCCTTCACGGGGCGTTCAATCGGATGACCCAAAAATCGTTGAACTAGCAAATCAAATGACGGGCTGGAAAGCCAACGATCGTGAGAAAGCAAAAGCCATCTATGATTATGTAGCACAAAATGTAAAATATGATGTTCAAAAATATAAGAATGATGAATTTCGTTGGGATGATAGTGCTTTAAAAACGCTGGAATTAAAGTCCGGTGTTTGTCAGGACTATGCGTTTTTAGTGATTGCCCTTCTTAGAGCAAGCGACATTGAAGCTAGATTTATTGAAGGAAGAGCAGGTGGCGGTGCTTTTCCTGGAAGACATGCTTGGGTAGAGGCAAAAGTAGACGGTAACTGGTTGACGATGGATCCAACATGGGGTTCTGGATATTTGCAAAATGACCAGTTTGTTGCAAAGTTTACTGATAAATATTTCGACCCAGATATGGAGGAATTTACCAAAACGCATACACGAACAGGAGTTTCTTATTAACATAGAATAAATTGCGAAATAACTAGAAAGATAGAGCGGAAAGGCTTTATTTAAATAGAATTCACGGATAAAAATCTGTTTATTTGTAACGAAACGAGTCGTAATTTTAAGGTTATTGACTTTGTATTGTAATAAAACTGTAATCTAAGACCCCTTTTCATGTGGTATAAATATTACATAGGAAAGGGGTTGTCTTATGCGTTCCTTAAAAAGGATTTTTGCCGCAGGGGTTACTAGTATCATTTTACTTTCAACCACCGTTGTTGCAAATGCAGAAACAAGTCAAGAACTAAAAGGTCAATTACAAGAAAATGAAGCGCAAATTATTGAGATGCAGGAACAGAAGGAAGCGCTTACTAACCAAGTGGAAACAGTTCAAGCTAATCTTCAATCCATTGAAAATGAAATTAATAAAAACAATGAAAATATTAATGCCATTCAAAAGGATATTGAAGAAACAAAGCAACTAATCGAGGAAAAGAAACAACAAATTGTTATTTTACAAGATAAAGTACTAGCTAGAAAAGGAATTATGGAAGAACGCTTGGTTTCTATGCAGCATACAGATCAAGTGAATATTTTCTTAGAAGTTATTCTAAATGCTGAAAATATAGTAGATTTATTGGAACGTGCAAGTGCCGCTACAACCATATTAAGTGCTGATAAAGAATTGATAGTACAGCAGCAGAATGATTTAAAGCAGATTGAACTAGAAAAAGCTGCAATCGATGAGAAAGAGCAGCATTTAAATGAGCAGTATTCTGTGTTAGCAAAAGAACAAGCTAAATTAGAGCAAAATTTAGAGAAGAGACAACAAGAGCTTACAGCTCTTCAAAACGAATATAATCAAGTATCAAGCGAAATTTCAGATGCTCAACAAGAAAAGGCTGCTATTCAAGCAAAAATAACCGAAGCTCAAGAAAAATTAAAAAAAGAGCAGGAAGCAGCTAGAGCAAGAGCAAATCAGATCGTTCAAGAAGCTTCTGTCGCAACAGTAAGTAAACCGACCACTCAAAGTACTAGTAACAAAAGTACTCAAAGTACTAGAAGTGGAAAAGAATTCTATGTGACAGCGACAGCTTATAGTCATGAAGAATCCAAACACGGTATAACCGCGTTAGGTTATAATATTAGAACAAATCCAAATATAAAATTGATTGCGGTTGACCCTTCCGTTATTCCACTAGGATCTAGAGTATGGGTGGAAGGATACGGAGAGGCGATTGCTGGCGATACAGGTGGTGCCATTAAAGGTCACAAAATTGATGTTGTGATGCCAAATGGTGCTACAGCTAGACAATGGGGCGTTAAGACCGTCAAAATTGTTATACTAAACTAATAGATAGAATCATATAGAGAAACGAAAAAAGGTGCATGACCCAAACGTGTAGGAAAGCATAATGGGTTAGGCACCTTTTTTTGCAATTATTGTAAAAAAACTTTAAAATGGAGATAGAAAATTAACTGAATTTATAAAATAGAATAATAGGATTTAAAATTAAGAATTCACTATTAAAAGATTAATAAATATAGCTGTGCCTAAATCATTAAGGAGGGAAGTTACGTGAGTGAACAGATGAACCCGATTGTAGAGCATATTTTAAATAATATAGAAAAGGTCATGATCGGAAAAAGAAATGTAGCAGAGTTAAGTATTGTTGCCTTATTAGCCCAAGGTCATGTATTACTTGAAGATGTACCTGGTGTTGGAAAAACAATGATGGTCCGTTCGTTAGCGAAGTCTGTCGGGGCCAACTTTAACAGAATCCAATTTACACCAGATTTATTACCCTCTGATATTACTGGTGCTTCTATCTACAATCAGAAGGAAATGGAATTTCAATTTATTCCAGGACCGTTGATGGGAAATATTATTTTAGCGGATGAAATTAACCGAACTTCTCCTAAAACTCAATCTGCTCTTTTAGAAGCGATGGAAGAGGCGAGTGTTACCGTTGATGGCGTGACCTATCATTTAGAAAAGCCCTTTTTTGTTATGGCTACACAGAATCCTGTTGAGTATGAGGGGACATACCCTCTTCCAGAAGCACAGTTGGACCGGTTTTTGTTAAAAATGAAAATGGGATATCCAGATCTTGATGAGGAAATTGAAGTTCTAAATCGTGTAGAAAAAATAGCACCTATTGAACAGATCGAACCTGTCATTACACTTGAGGAATTGCGTAATTTACAAAACCAGGTGAAGCAAGTTCATGTGGATGATACCGTGAAACGTTATATCGTTGAAATTTCAAATCAAACTAGAAATCATGAAAGTATCTATATGGGGGTAAGTCCTCGCGGTTCAATTGCTTTAATGAAAGCGGCTCAGGCACATGCTTTTATGTATGGAAGGGGCTATGTGGTTCCTGATGATGTACAAGTATTAGTTCCAGCCGTGTTTGCGCATCGTTTGATTTTAAAAACAGAGGCTAAATTTTCAGGAATTACACCAGAAGAACTATTGGACCGTTTGCTTAAACTTGTCCCAGTTCCCGTGCAAAGGGTGGTTTAAATGAAAAACATCTTCCGGCAGGGAGTGAAGTTCTGGAAGCCCTTTTGTTTGTTTCTTCTTCTTGCTACCACATTTTCGTATGCAATGTTTCAAGGTGGCTTTGTCAGTTGGTTTTTATTCTATAGTTTTCTTCCTTTCGCCTTATATGCCCTCTATCTATTATTTGTTTCGTTACAAAGTTTTACAGTTCAAAGAAATCTAAGTAAATTGGAATCCTTTGCTCATGATGATCTAACGGTTACGATTGAATTGAAACGAAAACATTCATTTCCGCTACTATTTATTATGGTTGAAGATGTATTAAATCCATCTATGCAAACTTCAGTGAAAGATAAAAAGAACAAAATGATTATTTTTATCGGGTTTAAAAAGAAATTCTCTTTTCAATATGACATTTTGGATTTACCGAGAGGTGAGCATGTTTTTCCCTATATCCGAATTATGACATGCGATTTACTTGGGATGATTGAGAAAGAGAGAAAAATTAAATTAGCAGAAAAGATTTTGGTATTTCCCTCCTATAAAGAATTTATTCATATGCCTGTGGGCAAATTTCTTGAACAAGGTAGGCTGTTGGCAGGTGATCATATACACAAGGAAACTTCAAGTGTGGTCGGGATTCGTGAGTATCAACAAGGGGATCGCTTTTCTTGGATTAATTGGAAAGCATCAGCCAAACGAGGCTGGATGGTCACAAAGGAATTTGAACAGCGCTCTTCATCAAATGTGTTAATGGTACTTGATACTGCGCCAACAAAACTATTTGAGAGTATGGTTTCGTTTACAGCTTCACTAGGACAAATTTTATTATATAAGGGCACACAGGTCGGTTTTTTATCATTTAGCGTAGATCCTGTATCCATGCCCATTCATGGGGGTGAAGCAAGTAGACAGCAATTATTTTATCATTTAGCAAAAATTCAACCTGACTGCCCTAAACCTCTCGAGAGAATTCTTTTAGAAGACCCATTCTTTATGCAGAGAGGAACCACGCTAATATTTGTGACCAGTCGGTTAACAGAGTCCCTTATTGAAGCAATAAATAAATTGGTAGCAGGAAAAAGCCCAGTCATCCTCTTTGTGGTAGAAATGGAACATAGTTTAGTTACCTCATTAAATCAATCATTAAAGTTAATGGCCAGATCATATAGAATCTTAGTCGTTTTCATCCATGAAGGACAGTATTCAACTGGACAAATGGAGGTGAATCGGGCATGAAAAAACGGATGGATCTATCTTTTCTGTTATTAAATACCATTGGTTTTTTGTTGCTCTTAGAATGGATTTGGCCGCTAGATACTCTATCAAATACGGCAGAAAAGTGGGTTTTTCTTGTTTTTCTTTTGGTGTGCTATGTTCTCTCTTTTATTCGATTTCCGATAATTTTAAACGTCTCTATAAAAAGTCTGATGATCCTCATTTTACTCTATGAGATTTATATAAAAGAGGGGTTCTTGCAGTTTGAGTGGATTACAGTCTTTGCGTCTGAAATAAAGTACAATCTTGTACTTTTATTTTCAGGAAACTGGATTGAGTTAACCCATTTGTTCCGCAGTCTATTGTTTTTTATATTATTAGGATTTATGGTCTATTTGCTTCATTATTGGTTAATTCAACGAAAAAGGATTTTTGTATTCTTTCTTTTAACAGCGGTTTATATTGCGATTTTAGATACGTTCACTCCGTATGATGGTCGCTGGGCAATGATTAGAACGGTTATTTTTGGAATCCTGTTAATGGGAAGTCTCGCCTACCAACGCATATTCAAAAAAGAAAGATTAGATTTTCAAGCGAAGACCACACGAAAATGGATCCTTTCACTACTTGTGATGCTCACATTAAGTGCTTCGATTGCTTATAGCCTTCCAAAGGCAGACCCCATATGGCCTGATCCCATCTCTTATATCCAAGTCTTAAGTGAAACTGGTGGCGAACCAGGATCAAAAAGAGTCGGGTATGGGGTAGATGACAGTCAGTTAGGGGGTTCGATGACAGGAGACAGCTCGGTTGTGTTCAGAACAAGGGTGGAATCTCCACATTATTGGAAGGTCGAAACAAAGGATGTTTATACAGGAAAGGGTTGGATTCAATCACAAGAAGAGTTAGAACCTGTTGAGTTTTTACCAGAAAATAAGGTGCCTATTACTTCCATTCTTGAAAATGGGGCTGTTGAAAAAACAGAACAAACTAGCTATGTGAGGCAAGTCAAACAATATCCACATGTCGTATATCCTTTTGGAGTGACAACGATTCAAAGTGAAATGAATTATCGATTTGAACTAGATCCAACGATAGAAAAAGTATATTCGTTTGCTGGAACCCAGCCTTTGGGAATAAATGATTACTCTGTAACATTCGAAAAGCCGAGTTATTCAATGACTGCACTCGAGGCAACAACGAATGTTCAGGATACGAACTTGAGTAAAGCCTTCCTGGATCAGTACACCCAGTTACCCCAAGAACTTCCAAGTAGGGTCAAAGATTTAGCGCTCGAATTAACAACGGATGAGGACACTTGGTACAGTAAAGCAAAAGCAATTGAGCGATATTTGAAGGGTCCGGAATTTACCTATAGCTTACAAGATGTAGCTATGCCGAACGGGAATAAGGATTATGTGGATCAATTTTTATTTGAAACGATGGTTGGCTACTGTAATAACTTTTCAACTTCCATGATTGTTTTATTGCGTTCATTAGATATTCCAGCGCGATGGGTAAAGGGCTATACTGAGGGGGAGTATATTGGCTATGTCGATGGAATGTATGAATACGAAGTCACGAATAACAACGCCCATGCCTGGGTAGAGGTCTACTTTCCTCTTGTTGGTTGGGTGACGTTTGATCCAACTCCAGGTTTTTCGAATGTCATTGATTATTATTACAATGAAGAAGAATCAGTGGAAGAAATCGCTGCAAATGTCGAAATGACTCAAACTGAGAATCGGGATGACTCCGACGAAATAGCAGAGTCTGGAAATTTAGAAGAAAGTAAGAATTTTTCATGGCCAGGTTTTTGGGATCGAATGACTACCTCTTTTACCAATAATGTGAGTTGGATCTATGGATTTTTATTGCTGTCTTTTATAATCACTATCTATTTATATCGAATTCGGGCTAAATGGCTGCCTGTATACTATATAAGAAAGTTTAGACATTCAGAGGAGAATGAATGTTTTGTTGATGCTTATCAAATTTTGTTAAAACAATTACATCGTGCTGGTTTTAAAAGAAAAGCAGGACAAACATTAAGAGAATATGCGACGGAAATAGACCGTCATTTTGCAACGAAAGAAATGACCTTCTTAACAGGGCAATATGAAAAATATTTATATGGAAATCGACTTGAAAATGGGACATGGGATGCAACTAGACAGTTGTGGGAAAATTTAATAAAAAAGTCGGCATCTTGACCATGCTATAAGTCAATAGTAGAATAATGTTCATAAATAAGAAATTTGGAAGTATCTTCGTTCGAAAAGATTATCTTCCTTCCTATAACTACCTTCATATAATTTCGATAATAAGGTTCGAAAGTTTCTACCAAATCACCGTAAATGATTGGACTATGAAGGCGGAAATCTGATTGTTATGGAATTCTGCCTTCGTTTTTTGAAGGAGAATTCTTTTTTTAATAAAGAAAATTAGGATGTTTTACTTTATAGTAATAAGTGAAGACTAGTAGTATACCAATATGGATGAGGTGAAAGGTTGATGGGGAAGGCAATGCTTGAAAATCAAGAAATGATTGTTGTTCTTGATTTTGGAAGTCAATATAATCAATTAATTACGAGAAGAATCCGAGACTTTGGTGTGTATAGTGAGTTACATCCGCATACCATTACAGCAGAAGAAATTAAGCAAATGAATCCAAAGGGGATTATCTTCTCTGGCGGACCAAATAGTGTATATGATGCAAACGCATTTCATGTTGATGAGGCTATTTTTGATTTAGGCTTGCCGATTTTAGGTATCTGTTACGGCATGCAATTGATGACTAAACATTTTAATGGAAAAGTAGAACAAGCTGAAAATCGTGAATATGGAAAAGCTGATATTGAAGTCAAAAATGAATCAGCTTTATTTGCTGGCTTGCCGAAGGAACAAGTTGTTTGGATGAGCCATGGTGACCTTGTTGTCGAAGCACCAGCAGGATTCACAGTTGATGCAGTCAGCACATCATGCCCAATTGCCTCAATGAGCAATGAAGCGAAAAAGTTTTATGCCGTTCAATTCCACCCAGAGGTACAGCATTCTGTACATGGATTTGATATGTTGAAAAACTTTGCCTTTAACGTTTGTGGCTGTAAGGGCGATTGGTCTATGCAAAATTTCATAGAAATCGAAATGGAAAAAATTCGTCAAACCGTTGGAGATAAACAAGTCCTTTGTGCATTAAGCGGTGGTGTTGATTCATCCGTTGTTGCGGTATTAATCCATAAAGCGATCGGAGATCAACTAACCTGTATTTTTGTGGATCACGGTCTTTTACGTAAAGGTGAAGCTGAGAGCGTAATGGAGACTTTTGCAGAAGGATTCCATATGAATGTCATTAAAGTGGATGCACAAGAACGTTTCCTTTCTAAATTAGAAGGTGTAAGTGATCCTGAGAAAAAACGAAAGATTATTGGAAATGAATTTATTTATGTGTTCGATGATGAAGCGACAAAATTAAAAGGGATTGATTTCCTAGCTCAAGGAACCCTTTATACAGATATCATCGAAAGTGGTACAGCAACAGCACAAACAATTAAATCTCACCATAATGTAGGTGGTCTGCCTGAAGATATGCAGTTTAAATTGATTGAGCCACTTAATACATTATTCAAAGATGAGGTTCGTGCCCTAGGAACCCAACTGGGAATTCCAGATGAAATTGTTTGGCGCCAACCATTTCCAGGACCAGGTCTTGGAATTCGTGTACTAGGTGAGATTACGGAAGAAAAATTAGAAATCGTCCGAGAATCAGACTTTATTCTACGTGATGAGATTAAAAAGGCTGGTTTAGAACGTGACATTTGGCAATACTTCACAGTTCTACCAAATGTTCGTAGTGTTGGTGTCATGGGGGACGCTCGTACGTATGATTATACAATCGGTATCCGTGCCGTGACATCTATTGATGGAATGACTTCCGATTGGGCAAGGATCCCGTGGGATGTACTTGAGAAAATCTCAACTCGTATTGTCAACGAAGTGAAACATATCAATCGCGTCGTGTATGATATTACAAGTAAGCCACCAGCAACGATTGAGTGGGAATAATCATTTGAATAAAGCACCACTGAATTTCTTTCAGTGGTGCCTTTTCATGGATAAAAAACGAACGTTTGAAAAGTAGGCTAATATAATGTTCGTTTTTTTATTGACGAATGGAATGGTCGTTGTTAAAATATGAAGGTAAATTAAAATTGCATAGAAAAAACATCGTATAATTTGGGGAATATGGCCCATAAGTATCTACCAAGCTACCGTAAATAGCTTGACTACGAAGTGTAACTCAGACTTGGACTTATTTTTTATGTTCAAGGTTGTAATCAAGCGCTTCGTTATGATAACGAAGTGTTTTTTTGATTTTGTCCCTTTTTTGAATTGATGAGTGTCTTAAATATTGGGCATTATAAGAATCGTATTATTTCATGCATATAGTTGGCATTTCAGCTTTTAATTAAAGGTCCAAAGTCATTATTAAAGGACTTATTTTAGGGGGAGCATCATGAAAAAGTATTTTCAGTTTGAAGAGTTAGGAACAAACTACCGCCGTGAAATTATTGGTGGTTTAACTACTTTCTTAGCGATGGCTTATATTTTGATCGTTAATCCCATTACGCTAACATTACAAGACGTACCAGATCTTCCAGAGCATTTGAGAATGGATTATGGTGCGGTGTTTGCAGCAACAGCTTTATCAGCTGCCCTAGGTAGTATCATTATGGGGCTAGTCGGGAAATATCCACTGGCTCTTGCGCCTGGACTTGGGTTAAATGCATTTTTTGCTTACACTGTTGTATTAGGAAGCGGAGTGCCTTGGCAGCATGCGTTAGCAACTGTATTTGTTTCAAGTATGATTTTCTTGATTTTAACGTTAACAGGATTGCGTGAAAAACTAATTAACGCGATTCCGATTGAATTAAAGCATGCAGTTGGTGCAGGTATAGGACTGTTTATTACGTTTGTTGGTCTGCAAACATCAGGCATTATTGTGAGAAACGATGCTACATTAGTTGGAATTGGTGATCTTACTCAGCCAAACACACTTCTTTCTATTTTTGGAATCATTGTAACGGTTATTCTAATGACTAGAAAAGTAAAAGGCGGCGTATTTATCGGAATGGTCATTACGATTATTGTAGGGATGATTTTTGGATTAATTGATCTTCCAACAAAAATCGTCGATAAGGCACCAAGTTTAGAGCCGACTTTTGGGGCAGTATTCACAGCATTCGGGGATCCTTCTTTCTATACTACGGCAATGATCGGGGTTATTCTAACTTTCTTATTCGTTGATTTCTTTGATAACGCTGGAACTCTAGTAGCGGTAGCAAATCAAGCTGGATTTGTGAAAGACAATAAACTTCCTCGTGCTGGAAAAGCGTTGTTATCTGATTCAATTGCTTCTGTTGTAGGATCTATTTTAGGGACTTCAACCGTAACGTCATATGTTGAGTCTTCAACAGGTGTAGCAGCTGGAGCTAGAACTGGTTTTGCTTCGCTTGTAACAGCAGCTTGTTTCTTGCTTTCTATATTCTTTTTCCCATTATTATCAGTGGTTACATCATATGTAACAGCACCAGCTCTAATCATCGTAGGTGTATTAATGGTTGCTTCATTAGGGGATATTGATTGGAAAGATTTTGCGATAGCAGTACCATCCTTTTTAACAATGGTCATTATGCCTTTGTCATACAGTATCGCAACGGGTATTGCGGTAGGATTCATATTCTATCCAATTACGATGATTGCTACAGGTCGTCGTAAGGAAATTAGTCCGATTATGTATTTATTCTTTGTCATATTTGTTCTGTATTTTATTTTTAAATAGATAAAAAGCAGCTGACTATATAAAGTATAGTCAGCTTTTTTGTGCTTGGATGGATATTGACAATAATGGTAGGGATTTATATCCTGTAGTAAGAGTGGAGTGTGAATACATCATGACAGGTTTAATGGTGCAAAAAGTCTTAAATAACAATGTGTTAATAGGTGAACATAGTTCATATGGTGAAGTAGTCTTAATTGGAAAAGGGATAGGGTTTAATCGGAAAAAAGGTGATCCTATTGAAAGAGATATGGCAGAAAAAATGTTTGTCTTAAAAAATGAAAAAGAGCAAAAGAATTATATAAAATTACTGCCAAATATTAATAATGATTTATTAGAAACTATCATTTCGTCAATTGAACATATTAATAATAGGACTGTTAATGAACTGAATGAGCATATTCATGTTGGATTAACAGACCACTTAATGTTTGCGATCCATCGGTTAACAAAAGGAATTGAAATGAAGAATCCATTTCTAATTGAAACAAAAGCCTTATATCCTCATGAATATCAAATTGCAGAAGAAGTAGTAGAACTTATTGGTGAAAAAACAGGATTTTATCTTCCTGTAGATGAAATCGGATTCATTGCTCTTCATATTCACAGTGCGGTCATGAATAAAAATTTATCTGATGTTAATCGCCATTCGCAGCTTGTCTCTTTATTGGTTGGATTAATTGAAGAAGAATTAAACATTTCTATTGATAAGAATAGTATAGATTATATGCGCCTTGTTAGACATATAAGATTTACCATTGAACGTATTCTAACAGGTGATAGGGTAGAAGAACCGGAAAAAATTTCTTCTCTATTGAAAGAAGAGTATCCATTATGCTATAATCTATCATGGAAACTCATTAAAGTTATGCAGAAGTCGCTGCAAAAGCCTGTATATGATGCGGAGGCAGTTTATCTAACGATGCATCTACAAAGGCTTCAAAAGAAAGTTAAATAATTATTATCATCTAATACGTGTTACTGATTCGATCAGGCATGAGTAGAAGAAGATAATTAGATAGTTATGTTTGGGTATGATAATACCGAACATTCTATTTGATTACTCTTTTGCTCATGCCTTTTTTGTTTTTTAAAATTAATTACTTCTGAAAGCGGTTTAATGAGTTAACTAATGGAATGGAGGGTTAATAAATGTTTAAGAAAATATTTGGTGTGTTACAAAAGTTAGGAAAAGCCTTAATGCTCCCAGTAGCACTTTTACCAGCGGCTGGTTTATTGCTCGGTATTGGCAATGCTATGCAACAAGGAACGATGCTGGACTTACTTCCGTTTTTAGGAGCGGATTGGATTCAATTAATCGCTACTGTAATGGAGGATGCAGGCAATATCATTTTTAGTAACTTAGCCTTAATTTTTGCTGCTGGAGTAGCTATTGGTTTAGCTGGGGATGGAGCGGCTGCGCTTGCAGCTATTGTTGGTTATTTAGTTTTGAATCAGGTAATGGGTTCATATCTAGGTTTAACGGCGGATATGGTTGGCTCAGATCCTGCCTACGCAACTGTATTGGGAATTCCAACCCTACAAACAGGGGTATTTGGTGGTTTAGTTGTTGGTCTTATTGCTGCAGGGTGTTATAAACGTTACCATAACATAGAGATGCCGTCATTTTTAGGTTTCTTTGCCGGAAAAAGATTTGTTCCGATTATGACAGCAGTCGTATCACTTCTTGTAGGGTTATTATTATTGGTGGTTTGGCCTCCAGTTCAAAGTGTGATCAACAGCGCATCTATGTGGCTAATCGAAGAAGGAACCTATTTTGCGGTATTCTTCTTTGGGTTTATTAAACGTTTGTTGATTCCGTTTGGATTACATCATATTTTCCATGCACCGTTCTGGTATGAATTTGGTTCTTATACAACATCCGCAGGTCAAATTGTTCGCGGAGATATGACAATTTTCTTTGCGCAATTAAGAGATAATGTTGAAATTACAGCGGGTAACTTTATGGCTGGGGAATTCCCGATTATGTTGTTCGGACTTCCGGCTGCTGCTTTAGCGATGTATCATACAGCCAGACCTGAAAAGAAAAAGCAAGTAGCTGGTTTGTTAGCAGGTGGAGCTTTAACTTCATTTTTAACAGGTATTACAGAACCACTTGAATTTTCATTTATGTTTGTTTCGCCGATACTTTTCGTTATTCATGCTTTTCTAGATGGTT
>NZ_CP130945.1:437500-620000 GCF_050389805.1 Niallia sp. Kr1
TAGATTGAAGAACTATCGAGAACAAATGAAAAAAGCAGCTTTAGAAAGTAGTGATCAACTTGTCTAATCGAGTCATTTTACCTGGAGAAACAATCGGCATAATTGGTGGTGGTCAGCTTGGAAGAATGATGGCGTTAGCTGCTAAGGCCCAAGGATACCGCATTGCGGTTCTAGACCCAACCGAAGATTGCCCTTGTGCACAAGTTGCAGACATTTCCATAACAGGTCCTTATAGTGATATTCATTCTCTTCAAAAATTAGCTGAAGTAAGCGATGTAATCACATATGAATTTGAAAATATAGATGCCAATGGTCTTCGGTGGTTATCTGAAAATGCTTATGTTCCACAAGGAGTTAAATTACTAGAAGTTACACAAAACCGCGTGACAGAAAAACAAGCAATTGTGGATGCAGGCGTTGAAGTTGCTCCGTATGTAGTAGTTGAGAATGAGAAGGATATTGAGGAAGGTTTAAACAAACTAGGATATCCGGCCGTATTAAAGACAGCACGGGGTGGCTATGATGGCAAAGGTCAGTTTGTCATCACTCAACAAGATGAGATAAAGGAAGCTGCAAAACTATTACAATCAGGTACTTGTGTGGTAGAAAAATGGGTCCCATATGAAAATGAAATTTCAGTCATCGTTTGTCGTAATGCAAAGGGTGAAACAGCCATTTTTCCAGTAGGTGAAAATATTCACCGGGATAATATTCTGCACGAAACAATCGTACCTGCAAGAATCAGTGATAAGGCAAAGGAAAGCGCAGTAGAGATTGCTAAAAAACTAGCCCAACATAATCAACTAGTCGGGATTTTAGCGGTTGAAATGTTTTTGACTAAAGAAGGAATTTTTGTTAATGAATTGGCACCAAGACCTCATAATTCAGGTCATTATTCCATAGAAGCGTGTGAAACGTCTCAATTTGAACAGCATATACGTTCTGTTTGTAATCTACCATTAGGAAGCACCGAACTTCTTAAACCAGTTGTCATGGTTAATGTTCTCGGTGAACATATGAAGAAGATAATTGAGAATGTTCCAGTAAAAAAGGATTGGAAGATCCATTTATATGGCAAAAAAGAGGCTAAAGAAAAGCGAAAAATGGGGCATGTGACATTATTACGATCGACGGTTGAAGAAGCATTAAAAGAGATAGAAGAAAGTGGGATTTGGCAATCGTTAGAGAAATGAACGGAGGACATTTATCATGATTGAGCGCTATACAAGACCAGAAATGGGTGCCATTTGGACAGAAGAAAACCGTTTTAATGCTTGGTTAGAAGTTGAAATTTTGGCATGTGAAGCATGGGCGGAATTAGGTGAAATTCCTAAGGAAGATGTTAGAAAAATCCGTGAAATGGCATCCTTTGATATGAATCGGATTAAAGAGATTGAAGAAGAAACACGTCATGATGTGGTTGCTTTTACCCGTGCTGTTTCAGAAACATTGGGTGAAGAAAGAAAATGGGTTCACTACGGTTTAACATCAACAGATGTAGTCGATACGGCCCTCTCTTATTTAATAAAACAAGCAAATGAGATTCTTTTAAAAGATCTTGAACGATTTGTTGCCATCCTAAAAGAAAAAGCACAAGAACATAAATATACGGTCATGATGGGGCGTACCCATGGGGTCCATGCTGAACCTACAACATTCGGTTTAAAAATGGCACTATGGTATGAAGAAATGAAGCGCAACTTAGAACGTTTTAAGCATGCTGCTGAAGGCATTCAATATGGAAAAATCTCAGGTGCTGTCGGAACATATGCCAACATAGATCCATTTGTTGAAAAATACGTTTGTGAAAAATTAGGAATTAAGCCCGCACCCATTTCAACGCAAACATTACAGCGGGACCGTCATGCGCATTATATGTCCATCATTGCCTTAATTGCTACTTCAATTGAAAAGTTCGCCATTGAAATTCGTGGCCTGCAAAAAAGCGAAACGCGAGAAGTAGAGGAATTCTTTGCTAAAGGTCAAAAAGGTTCATCGGCAATGCCACATAAACGAAATCCAATCGGTTCAGAAAATATGACCGGTATGGCTCGTGTTATACGTGGTTATATGTTAACCGCTTTTGAAAATGTCCCACTTTGGCATGAACGAGATATCTCTCATTCATCTGCTGAGAGAATTATTCTACCAGATGCAACCATCGCTTTGAATTATATGTTAAATCGCTTTGGCAATATCGTGAAAAACTTAACTGTATTCCCTGAAAATATGAAACGGAATATGGATCGGACGCTTGGATTAATTTACTCACAACGTGTACTACTTGCGTTAATTGATAAAGGTCTTACAAGAGAAGAAGCATATGATACGGTGCAGCCAAAGGCAATGGAATCATGGGAAACACAAGTTCCATTCAGAACCCTTGTAGAGGGGGATGAGAAGATCACATCAAAACTCTCTCCAGAAGAGATTGCTGATTGCTTTGATTACCATTACCATTTGAAAAACGTAGATTATATTTTTGAAAAACTAGGTTTATAAAAAGGTTAGAAATAGCTCTTATAGTCTTATTGGAAATTTCACCGGTTACGTTCATTCTACTTCCCAACTTTATAAAAGGGGGCCTTTTCAAATGGAAAAAGGTAATCAGTTATACGAAGGAAAAGCCAAAAAAATATATGCAACGAATGATGAACAAGTTGTTTGGGTTGAGTACAAAGATTCTGCAACAGCTTTTAATGGGGAGAAAAAAGCAGACATTTTAGGAAAAGGTCGCTTAAATAATATCATCACAAGTCTTATTTTTGAAAAATTAAAGGATAAAGGGATCGAGTCCCATTTTATCAAGCAAGTTTCCGAAACAGAGCAACTTGTGAAAAAGGTGTCCATTATCCCGCTTGAAACAGTTGTACGGAATACAGCAGCAGGAAATTTTTCAAAGCGGCTAGGGATTGAAGAAGGAACCCTTTTAGTGAGACCGATTGTGGAGCTTTATTATAAAGACGATGCACTTGGGGATCCATTATTAACGGATGAACACGTGGATGTGCTTGGAATTGCTACAAAGGAAGAAGTAGATGAAATAAAAGCAAAAGCACTTAAGGTTAACGAAGCCTTAGCAGAGATTTTTGCAAAGATTGGAATTCGCTTAATTGATTTTAAACTTGAATTTGGGAAGGACGCCCAAGGGAATATCTTATTAGCGGATGAAATTTCACCTGATACATGCCGCCTTTGGGATCAAGAAACCAATCAAAAGCTCGATAAAGACTTATTTCGCCGTGATTTAGGTAATCTTACAGATGCATATGAAATTATTTTAGCCAAATTAGGAGGAAACCAGCATGTATAAAGTAAAAGTATTCGTTACCTTAAGAGAAAGCGTACTAGATCCACAAGGAACAGCAGTGAAACACTCCTTACACTCTATGAATTATAACGAAATTGCAGATGTTCGTATCGGTAAATATATGGAATTAATGGTAGAAAAGTCAGACCGTCCAGTACAAGAGGTTGTTAAAGAAGTATGTGATCGACTACTTGCAAATCCAGTTATTGAGGATTATCGTTTCGAAATTGAGGAGGCTGTTGCTCAGTGAAGTTTGCCGTTATTGTTTTCCCAGGATCAAACTGCGATATAGATATGTTTCATGCAATCAAAGATGAATTAGGGGAAGAAGTAGAATACGTTTATCATACAACAGAAAGTCTAGATGAATTTGACGGAATTTTACTTCCTGGCGGATTTTCTTATGGCGATTACTTACGTTGTGGTGCGATTGCTCAGTTTAGTAATGTCATGAAGGAAGTTGTTAAAGCTGCAGAAGCTGGAAAGCCGGTACTTGGAGTATGTAACGGATTTCAAATTTTACTTGAAGCAGGTCTCTTACCAGGTGCAATGAAGCGTAATGAAAGCTTACAGTTTATTTGTAAACCAACTAGATTAAGAGTAGAAAATAATGGAACCATGTTTTCTAATCAATATCAAAAGGATGAAATCATCACGATTCCAATTGCGCATGGTGAAGGAAACTACTATTGTGATGAAGAAACATTAGCAAATTTAAAGAAAAACAATCAAGTTGTTTTCACTTATGAAGGAATAAATCCGAACGGAAGTCTTGAAAATATTGCAGGTATTACGAATGAAAAAGGAAATGTATTAGGAATGATGCCACACCCTGAACGAGCTGTTGATGAATTACTCGGAGGAGCAGATGGACTGAAATTATTCCAATCAATCGTTAAACAATGGAGGGAATCAAATGTCGTTAACTCATGAACCAAGCCCACAACAAATTAAAAAAGAAGAAATCTACAAAACAATGGGCTTGACCTCTGAAGAATTTGCATTGGCAGAAAAGATTCTCGGTCGTACTCCTAACTATACAGAAACAGGAATTTTTGCGGTTATGTGGTCAGAACACTGTAGTTATAAAAATTCGAAGCCCGTACTAAAAAAATTCCCTACATCTGGACCACAAGTGCTTCAAGGTCCTGGTGAAGGAGCAGGAATTGTTGATATTGGTGATGAGCAAGCGGTTGTGTTCAAAATCGAAAGTCATAACCACCCATCAGCAATTGAACCCTATCAAGGGGCTGCAACAGGTGTTGGCGGAATCATTCGTGACGTATTCTCCATGGGTGCAAGACCGATTGCGATGTTAAATTCATTACGATTTGGTGAACTCGATTCATCTGCTCGTGTTCGTTATCTTTTTAAAGAAGTGGTTGCAGGTATTGCCGGTTATGGAAACTGTATTGGAATTCCAACAGTTGGTGGAGAAATCCAATTTGAACCAACATATGAAGGAAACCCCCTTGTTAATGCGATGTGTGTTGGTCTCATTGACCATAAAGATATCCAAAAAGGTCAAGCAAAAGGGATCGGAAATACCGTTATGTATGTAGGAGCAAAAACAGGTCGTGATGGAATTCATGGAGCAACATTTGCTTCTGAAGAGTTAACAGAGGAGTCGGAACAAGATCGTCCAGCTGTCCAAGTTGGGGACCCATTCATGGAAAAATTACTACTTGAAGCTTGTCTAGAAGTTGTGAAATGTGATGCGCTTGTTGGGATTCAAGATATGGGTGCAGCCGGTCTTACAAGTTCTTCAGCTGAAATGGCAAGTAAAGCAGGTACAGGAATCGAAATGAACCTTGATTTAGTACCACAGCGTGAAACAGGAATGACGGCTTACGAAATGATGCTTTCTGAATCACAGGAACGTATGCTTCTTGTTGTTCAAGTAGGACGTGAAGCTGAGATTCAAGAAATCTTCAAAAAGTATGACCTTGATTGTGTAGCCGTTGGGAAAGTAACGGATGATAAAATGCTTCGTCTATTCCACAAAGGGGAAGTAGTGGCGGAAATTCCTGCAGATGGATTGGCCGAGGATGCACCAGTTTACCACAAACCATCTTCTGAACCAGCCTATTTCGGTGAATTCCAAGCAATGGATCTTGAAGTTCCACAAGTTGAAAATATCGAAGAAACACTTGAAAACTTATTAAAACAATCCACCATTGCAAGTAAAGAATGGGTTTATAATCAATATGACTATATGGTACGCACAAATACGGTTGTATCTCCAGGATCGGATGCTGCAGTTCTTCGTATTCGTGGAACACGTAAAGCCCTTGCCATGACAACAGACTGTAATTCACGCTATATCTACTTAGACCCTGAAACAGGCGGAAAAATTGCGGTTGCAGAAGCAGCAAGAAATATTGTATGTTCAGGTGCTGAGCCACTAGCGATTACAGATAACTTAAACTTTGGAAATCCTGAAAACCCAGAAATTTTCTGGCAAATTGAAAAGGCAACGGATGGATTGTCAGAAGCATGTAGAGAATTAAATGCACCGGTTATTGGTGGAAACGTCTCTCTATATAATGAAACGAGCGGTGAAGCAATTTACCCAACGCCTGTTATTGGAATGGTTGGGCTTATCAAAGACCATGACCATATCACAACGCAATCGTTTAAAGCTGCAGGTGATTTGATTTTCCTATTAGGCGAAACAAAACCTGAATTTGGTGGTAGTGAGCTTCAAAAATTACAAGAAGGAAAGATTTTTGGTCGCTCACCTGAAATCGACTTAGAGGTAGAGAAAACACATCAGAAGGCTGTTCTTGATGCCATTCGAGCTGGTTTTGTTCAATCGGCACATGATGTATCAGAAGGTGGACTAGGTGTTGCTTTAGCAGAAAGTACATTTGGTACGGGTCTAGGGGCTAAGGTTAATACAACTGGTAATGCCGTAACAGCTCTATTCAGTGAATCACAATCAAGATTCTTACTTACAGTAAAAAAGGAACATCAAGTAGATTTTGAAAAATTAACAGGTGCTACTTTAATTGGTGAAGTAACAGAGCAGCCGAATCTTCAAATCGTGAATGATGGAGAAACGGTCGTAAATTCTTCAGTTGAAAAATTTGAGAGTGCTTGGAGAGGAGCAATTCCATGCCTGCTAAATTTATAGAAAACCCAAAATCAAAAGGGCTTTCTGAATTAAAACGTTTAGGTGAATTAAAAGGGTTAAATGAAGAATGTGGGATATTTGGAATTTGGGGTCATCCCGATGCAGCGCAAATCACCTATTATGGTCTTCATGCTCTTCAACATCGTGGACAGGAAGGTACTGGAATCGTTGTAACAGATGGAGAAATCGTTAAAGGTGTGAAAGGTGAAGGTCTTGTTACTGAAATTTTTCACGCAGAAGCCATGAAGGAACTTTCTTTTGGTAAGTCAGCTATTGGTCATGTTCGTTATGCAACGGCTGGTGGAAGTGGTTATGAAAACGTTCAGCCGCTCGTTTTCCATTTTCAACAAGGAAGTCTTGCACTAGCTCATAATGGAAATTTAGTAAATGCCATTCATTTAAAGAGTCAGCTTGAAGGGCAAGGAAGTATTTTTCAAACAAGCTCAGATACAGAAGTGTTAGCCCATCTTATTAGACGTGGTGGTCATGTTCCATTTAAAGAGCGTGTAAAAAATGCATTGAGCATGCTAAAAGGGGCTTATGCTTTTCTTATTATGACAGAAAAACGCCTAATGGTGGCTCTTGATCCAAATGGAATGCGTCCTTTATCCATTGGGAAAATGGGTGATGCCTATGTTGTTGCATCTGAAACTTGCGCTTTTGATGTAGTTGGTGCTGAATATGTTCGTGATGTTTTACCAGGTGAATTATTAATCATAGATGATGAAGGATTAAAATCTGAAGTATTTGCTCGTGCTTCCAATCAAGCGATGTGTATGATGGAATATGTATACTTTGCTCGTCCAGATAGTAATATTAACGGAAATAATGTTCATTCAGCAAGAAAAAGACTTGGTCGAAAATTAGCCCAAGAAGTAAATATTGAAGCGGATGTTGTGACAGGTGTTCCTGACTCAAGTATTTCAGCAGCAATTGGTTTTGCCGAGGCATCTGGAATTCCTTATGAACTAGGATTAATTAAAAATCGTTATGTAGGACGTACATTTATCAAACCGACACAGGCATTACGAGAACAAGGGGTCAAAATGAAGCTTTCTCCTGTTAGAGGAGTCGTTGAAGGGAAAAGAGTCATTATGGTCGATGATTCCATTGTTCGAGGCACAACTAGTAAACGGATTGTCCGCATGCTTCGTGATGCTGGAGCAACAGAAGTACATGTGGTGATTAGTTCACCACCGATTGAGAATCCTTGTTTCTACGGGATTGATACGTCTACAAGAGAAGAATTGATTGCGAACGACAAATCGATTGAAGAAATTAGACAAATCATTGGCGCAGATACTTTAACATTTTTAAGTGTAGAAGGCACAGTCGAAGCGATTGGTGGTAGTGGTGAAGGTGAATATGGCGGTCATTGTATGGCCTGCTTTACGGGTAACTATCCAACAGAAATTTATGATGACCTTGAACGAGAAGAATTAAAAGAAAAACTTGTTAAAAAATAATGCAAGTAATGCGAGCTGGAATGAACTTAGGTTTATGCCAGCTCCTGAAAAATTTTTGGGGGTTCTATTCAATGGCTAAAGCATATGAACAAGCAGGTGTAAACATTGAAGCAGGGTACGAGGCCGTATCCAGAATGAAAAAGCATGTACAAAAAACGATGAGACCCGGAGTTCTTGGGGGCTTAGGTGGTTTTGGCGGCATGTTTGATTTATCGACCTTACAGTTAAAGGAACCTGTATTAGTGTCTGGAACAGATGGTGTTGGGACAAAGCTGATGCTTGCTTTTATGATGGACCGTCACGATACAATTGGAATCGATGCCGTCGCAATGTGTGTGAATGATATAGTTGTCCAAGGAGCAGAGCCGATTTACTTCCTTGATTATATTGCATGTGGAAAACAGGAACCTGCACGGATTGAAGCGATTGTAAAAGGTGTTGCAGAAGGCTGTGAACAGGCAGGCTGTGCGCTTGTTGGCGGTGAAACGGCGGAGATGCCAGGAATGTACAGTGAGGAAGAATATGACCTTGCTGGATTTGCAGTAGGTGCAGTAGAAAAAAGTAAAATCATTACAGGAAATGAAATCAAGCAAGGTGATATTTTAATCGGATTAGCTTCAAGCGGTATTCATAGTAACGGTTATTCACTTGTACGCAAAGTATTTTTACAAGACGCTAAAATGTCATTAAATGATCATGTTGACGAGCTTGGCTGCACACTAGGTGAGGAGTTATTACGTCCAACCAAAATATATGTCAAATCCGTTTTAGCTGCACTTGATAAATTTTCAATTAAAGGATTGGCACATATTACAGGCGGTGGCTTTATTGAAAATATCCCGAGAATGCTTCCAGAAGGTTTAGGTGTAGAATTATCAGAGAAAAACTGGGAGGTTCCAGCTGTCTTTACCCTCATGGAGAAAATAGGTGGTTTAGACCGTTTAGATATGTATAATATTTTCAATATGGGAACAGGAATGGTAGTGGCTGTTAACGAATCGGAAGCTGAGGACATCATCCGCTTCTTCAATGAAATCGGAGAGAAAGCATACCGTATAGGAGTTGTAACAGGTCAACCTGGGGTAGAAATTGAATTAGCGTAAACAACTTAAAGCCGTTATTTCGGAACAACGGAGGAAAGATACAATGAAAAAAATTGCTGTGTTTGCCTCAGGAAGCGGAACCAATTTTCAAGCCATTTTAGATGCGATACAAGATGGGAAGCTGGACTGTAAAGTAGAGCTTTTAGTTTGCGATAAAAAAGGTGCTTTGTGCATCCAACGTGCGGAGAAAGCAAACATCCCTACTTTTGTATTTACAGCCAAACAATATGAAAATAAAGCAGCGTATGAACAAGAAATTCTGCAGCAATTGAAGACGTTAGATGTTGAATTTATTGTACTAGCAGGCTATATGCGTTTAATTGGTCCTACTTTGTTAACTGGATTTCAAGGTAAAATCGTTAATATTCATCCGTCCCTCCTTCCTGCTTTTCCAGGGAAAGATGCAATTGGACAAGCAATAAGGGCAGGGGTCAAAAAGAGCGGGGTTACGATTCATTTTGTAGATGAAGGTATGGATACAGGTCCTATCATCGATCAACAAGAAGTCGAGCTTGATGAAAATGAAACACTTGAAAGTCTTCAAGAAAAAATTCATATGGTTGAACATCAATTATATCCAGCTGTTTTACAAAGATTATTTCAACAGAACTAAGTAGGCAATTTACGTAGAAACATAAGGGAGGAATTTTCTTCATGAAAAAACGTGCACTTATCAGTGTTTCAGATAAAACAGGGGTCGTTGATTTTGCTAAGGGTCTAGTCGAGCTTGGATTTGAAATTATCTCAACGGGCGGTACGAAAAAAGCCATCCATGAGGCTGGAATTCCCGTTATTGGTGTTAGTGATGTAACAGGTTTTCCAGAAATTCTCGATGGACGTGTAAAAACGTTAAATCCACTCATTCATGGTGGATTATTGGCGAAATTTGACGATCAGAGTCATAAAGCGCAAATGGATGAACACCAAATTGATCCAATTCAAATCGTATGTGTGAATTTATATCCGTTCCAGCAAACGATTGAAAAGCCAGATGTAACGGTCGAAGATGCGATTGAAAACATTGATATTGGTGGTCCTACGATGCTGCGTTCAGCTGCTAAGAACCATCAATATGTTGCCGTTGTTGTCGATCCAACAGATTATAAAACCGTCCTTCATGAGTTAAAAGAAGAAGGGGAAGTAAAGTTTGAAACTCGTCGTGCTTTGGCGGCAAAAGTGTTCCGTCATACTGCAGCTTATGATTCAATTATTTCTAACTATATGACAGAACTAACAGGTCTAGAAACTCCAGAAAAATTAACGGTAACGTACGAGTTAAAACAATCTTTACGTTATGGTGAGAATCCACATCAAAAAGCGTCATTTTATCGTAAGCCTTTAGGTTCTAAGTTTTCGATTGCCAATGCCCAACAATTACATGGTAAAGAACTTTCCTATAATAATATCAATGATGCCGATGCAGCTCTTCAAATTGTTAAAGAGTTCTCTGAACCAGCAGCAGTAGCTGTTAAACATATGAATCCATGCGGTGTTGGAACTGGGAAAGATACTTTTGAAGCATACAGTAAAGCGTTTGAAGCAGACCCAGTATCAATTTTCGGTGGAATTATCGCATTCAATCGAGAAGTGGATAAACAAACAGCAGAGAAATTACATGAAATTTTCTTAGAAATTATTATCGCACCTTCGTTCTCGAAGGATGCTATTGAGATTCTAACAAGCAAGAAGAATATTCGCCTGTTAACGATCCCGTTCGGTGGCCAAGAACAGACTGAGAGCAAGTTAACTTCAATTGAGGGTGGCTTATTGGTTCAAGATCGTGATGAATATTCGCTAGATGATGCTAATATTACGTATCCAACAGATCGTAAACCAACTGAAGAAGAATGGGAAGCGCTAAAGTTAGGGTGGAAAGTGGTTAAGCATGTGAAGTCAAATGCGATTGTTGTATCTGATTCACAAATGACTCTTGGCGTTGGTGCAGGACAAATGAATCGTGTCGGTTCGGCAAAAATTGCCCTTGAGCAAGCTGGTGAAAGAGCTAAAGGAGCTGCACTAGCATCAGATGCTTTCTTCCCAATGGATGATACAGTTGAAGCAGCAGCTCAGGCAGGTATTACAGCAATCATTCAACCAGGTGGCTCCATTAAAGATGCTGATTCTATTAAAAAAGCAAATGAATACGGAATTGCCATGGTATTTACAGGAGTTCGTCATTTTAAACACTAATAGAAAGGCAGAAGCGCCTTGGCGCTGAAGCTAGATTTGAATAGATTTATGGGCTTGTCAGAAGTGACAAGCTCTTTAATGCTAGAGATCAATATTAATTTATGGGAGCTGAAACGGAATGAACGTACTAGTCATTGGCCGTGGTGGTCGGGAACATGCGATTTGCCGTAAAGTAAAGGAAAGCCCTAAGGTTGAAAAAGTTTTTGTTGCCCCTGGTAATGATGGAATGGTAGATGTAGCGGAATTAGTTGCGATTGATGAAGGTGCTGGAGATCAACTTGTTGAGTTTGCGAAAGCAAATGATGTGGGACTTACTATTATTGGACCAGAGGTACCTCTCTTAGCTGGTTTAGCTGATCGTTTTGAAGAAGCAGGATTAAAGGTATTTGGTCCAAAGCAAAAGGCAGCTGAAATAGAAGGAAGTAAATCATTCGCAAAAGAATTAATGCAAAAGTATAGTATTCCTACGGCTGAATATGCAGTATTTACAGAATATGAGCCTGCTGTAGCTTATGTAAAAGAAAAGGGAGCACCTATTGTCATTAAAGCGGATGGACTTGCTGCTGGTAAAGGAGTAACTGTCGCTATGACGTTAGAAGAAGCCCTTGAAAGTTTGAAAGAAAACATGGTGGATGCTAAGTTTGGCGAAGCCTCTTCAAAAGTGGTGATTGAAGAGTTTTTGAGCGGGGAAGAATTTTCATTAATGGCTTTGGTGAATGGTGAAAACGTGATTCCTTTAGAGATTGCCCAAGATCACAAGCGTGCTTATGATGGGGATCAAGGTCCAAATACTGGAGGAATGGGAGCCTATTCACCAGTTGAACATATTGGTCAAGAAACGGTTGATATCGCAATTGAAACGGTTCTAAAACCAACAGCACAAGCGATGATTGCCGAAGGACGTGACTTCTGTGGCGTGTTATATGCCGGTTTAATTAAAACTGAAGTGGGTCCAAAGGTTATCGAATTTAATGCGCGTTTTGGTGACCCGGAAACACAAGTGATTTTACCGCGTATGACTTCGGATTTAGTGGATGTATTAGAGCGCGTTATTGCTGGCGAAAAGGTAGAGATACAGTGGGATGAGCAAGCAATGCTTGGCGTTGTCGTGGCTTCTAATGGCTATCCTGATCAGTATGAAAAGGGAGCTATACTTCGTGGCTTGGAACAGGTGAGCGAAGACTTATTTGTGTTCCATGCAGGTACGAAAAAAGTCGAATCTGGTGAGTTCGAAACAAATGGCGGTCGTGTTCTTTTAGCAGGAGCAAAAGCTCGTTCCCTTAAAGAAGCACAAGAAGCGGTTTATAAAGGCTTAGCGAACTTGCAATGTGATGGCGTTTTTTACCGTAAAGATATTGGGTATAAAGCGATTGATTTTGTTGAAAACAATAAATAATGGTAATGAAGACTCTGTTTGGTTTTTACGAACAGGGTCTTTTTTTGGAGGCATAGACTGTCGAAAAGAAAGCAAACTAGAAGAGTGGATGCTAAATTGGCATCTTTCATGAAAATGACGATAAGGGTGATCAAGATGGGTAAAGATAAGAAAAGTAAAAAGAATCATACGGCGTTGCCAAAAGCCGATGTAGAATTTGCTGAAGAAAGAGGCAATGGGCTTGAGAAAAAAGCGTTACGCGCGATGAAAAGCCCAAAATAAGGTGATATTATTGAGGCTGTCCAACCTGTGGTCGAGGGTTGGGCAGTCTTTTGTTTATTAGGGAAGATAGTCAATTGGACTGAAGAATAAGGTCCAAAAAGAGCTTTACGCGGCAGAATTTTATGATATGCAGGAAATCTGCTGAGTAACTGAAATTTACACAGCAGAATTTAAGAGGAGACTGAATTTCTGCCAAGTAACTGAAATTTACACAGCAGAATGAAAGGATAAACCGAATTTTTGCCGCGTAAACCGTGATATCTTTGACAGAAACAAAATGGCCTTCATCAAGAAGATGAAGACCAAACTACATTTAACTTTCTGGCAACTTCTCACTAAAATCAGAAGACTCATCGTGATCATTAGTCATTTTTTTAACCATATTTGGCATACTGGTTTGCTGATAAAGTGCTGTCAAAGGACAATAACGAACAATCCCCTCTGCTACATGCATCGCCCCCAAAAATGCCAACGACCAATAACTCATACGATAAGGTCTTCTAACCATTTTGGCTGTTGAACAGGAAAGAAGGGTTAATCCTAGAGTGATTCGAATAAGAGCGCCTAGAATTCCGACATTTGGTTTCAATTTTAGCATCAATCATACCTCGTTTTAGTATATTTTATCTCTTATAAAAAACTCTTTAATGCGGTAAAATGTGAAGTGTGTTACTATAGGAATAACCATTTATTCATGGCATACAATTTAACAATAAAGGGAGGGGCGTATACATGCTGGAACAGCGTTATCGATGGAAAAACAAGCAATTGCGAGAACATGTTGATGTGATCGAGGGGAAACGATCTCCGAGTATTTTATTAAAAAATGCTCGCTATTTAAATCAAACCTTCCGCAAATGGATGACAGCCAATATTTGGATTTACGATGATCGTATTGTGTATGTGGGTGAAAAATTACCACAACGTTTAGATGGTTGTGAAATCGTTGACTGTACCGATTATTTACTTGTTCCAGGCTATATGGAACCGCATGCCCATCCGTTTCGTTTATATAATCCCCTAACAATAGCGGCGTATGCATCACAGTTTGGAACAACGACATTGATTAATGATAACTTACAACTTTTTTTACAAATCGAAAAAAAGAAAGCGTTTTCCTTTTTGCGTGAGATGAGACGTATTCCAACTACGATGTATTGGTGGGCACGCTTTGATGCTGAAACTGAAATGCAAGATGAGGAAGTAACTTTTTCACATAGTCATGTGAAATCTTGGCTTGAGCATGATGCTGTACTACAAGGGGGAGAACTAACGGGGTGGCCGAGGATGCTTGATGGGGATGACATGATGCTCCATTGGGTTCAAGAAGCAAAGCGAATGAGAAAGAAGATTGAAGGTCATTTTCCAGGGGCTTCTGAAAAAACACTAGCGAAAATGACTCTATTCGGTGCGGACAGTGACCATGAAGCGATTACAGGAAAAGAAGTTTATAACCGTCTTATGCAAGGTTATATGGTTTCCTTACGCTACTCAAGTATCCGACCAGATTTACCAAGATTATTAGATGAAATTCATGAATTAGGCGTCAATACGTATGATCGGTTTATGTTTACAACCGATGGTGCTTCTGCTGACTTTTATGAAAAGGGTTTCATTGACAATATGATTAAAATTGCGATTGATAAAGGAGTTCCCATTATTGATGCTTACAATATGGCAACCATTAATGTGGCTCGCTATTATAATATTGATTATTTACATGGCAACATTGCAACGGGTCGGGTCGCAAATATAAACTTTTTAACAGATGAATTGGATCCTAAACCCGTTTCCGTCTTGGCAAAAGGAATTTGGGTAAAACGGGAGGGCAAACAAAATTTAGACGACTATACATCTTTACCATGGAGTGAATTTGATTTAAATCCAGTAGAAATGAATTGGGACATTGAATTTACATTGGATGATCTGCAATTTTCAATGCCATTTGGAATTGAAATTGAAAACACCGTTATTACAAAGCCTTATTCCATCTCAAGTGATGTATCTTTTGATGAATTAAAAAGTCGTGATGAATCGTTCTTTGTTTTTATTGATCGTTATGGAAAATGGCGAATTAATACGATTCTAAAAGGATTTGCTGAAAA
The DNA here is from genome assembly GCF_050389805.1 of Niallia sp. Kr1. Taxonomy (NCBI): domain Bacteria; kingdom Bacillati; phylum Bacillota; class Bacilli; order Caryophanales; family Bacillaceae; genus Niallia; species Niallia sp. Kr1. Next base: position 452,468 of record NZ_CP130945.1, read on the forward strand.
TCTTTCTGGACTGGCTAGTACATTATCGCGAACAGGTGATATTATATTAATTGGAAAAAATAAACACGATATGTTGCTTGCTTTTAAAGAAGTAAAAGAAATCGGCGGAGGTATTGTCATCGCTGAAAAGGGGAAGGTTGTGAAAAAGCTGCAGCTTCCTTTAAAAGGGCTGATGTCCGATAAACCAATCGAAGAGTTAATTGAAGTCCATAAAGGATTTCGAGCATATATGAAAGAAAAAGGATATCATTTTGATGATCCGTTCCAAACCCTGCTTTTTCTTTCAACTACACATTTACCATACATCCGTGTCACACAACAAGGTTTATATGATGTGAAAAAGAAAATGGTACTCTTTCCGACTATAATGCGTTAAAATGTGAAAGGATTATGGTAAAATAGATATAATGAATGAGGTGCTTCTATGTGGTACAGATGGATAATCATTTCTGCTGCAGCTTTGTTTCTATTAGTGGGATGTAATAAAGAAGAGGCTGTAGAACCGGAACAACCAGAAGAAGAGATTGTGGAAGAGGAGGAAACGCCCCCACCAGCCCAAGAGGAATATCCTTATCAGTTTCCTTTAACAGGAATGGGGAGTAACGAGATAACAGATGGAAGAGCCGTTGCCGTAATGGTCAATAATCATCCGTTGGCAAGACCTCAATCAGGTCTTAATCAAGCGGATATTGTGTATGAGGTTTTAGCGGAGGGTAATGTAACGAGATTCTTGGCTATTTTCCAAAGTGAAGAACCAAACAATATCGGACCTGTTAGAAGTGCAAGAGAATATTATATTGAGCTTGCTACTGGGTATGACAGTCTTTTTGTTGCTCATGGTTATAGCCCAGACGCTGAAAAAATGCTAAAACGTGGAGTTATTGACAATATTAACGGAATGCAATACGACGGTAGTCTCTTTAAGAGAGCGGACTTTCGAAAAGCTCCTCATAATTCTTATATCTCCTTCAACAACATTGTAAAAGGGGCAGAAAAGAACAATTATAAGATGGATCAAGCACCTGATTCGTTAGTTTTTCTATCGGAAGAGGAAATAGAAGCTTTGGCAGGGGAAAAGGCAACATCAATCGAAGTTGCCTACTATGATTCAACGTTCGATTCAAAGTTAGAATATGATGAAGACTTAAAGAAATATAAGCGTTATAGTGCGGGAGAACTGACTGTAGATTATCAATCGAATGACCCCGTTTTAATTGATAATCTTTTTGTTATCGAAACGCCGCATAAGGTGATCGATAACGCAGGTAGGCGTGACATTGATTTAGTAAGTGGCGGGAATGGGTATTTGTTCCAAAGAGGGAAGATCTTATCGGTCCAATGGAAAAATGTTGAAGGTAGAATTCTGCCATATTTAAATGGAGAAGTAGTTGGATTGGTCCCAGGGAAAACTTGGATTAATATAGTTCCAAGCAAACAAGGTCTCGATCAATCTGTTACGTTTGAATAATCTCCACAGATCGATCAGTGGACGGTCCTGCCTAATGATGTAGCTTGAAAAGGAGTACGAATGATGCAAATTGATAAACTAAGAGGAAAAGAGCTAGACCAATTATTTAATGCCGTTCTTTCTTTAAAGGATCTTGAGGAATGCTATCGATTCTTTGATGATTTATGTACTGTAAACGAAATTCAATCACTAGCACAGCGTTTAGAGGTTGCTAGAATGTTAAGAGAAGGAAATACTTACCACACAATTGAAACGGAAACAGGGGCTAGTACGGCAACGATTTCACGTGTAAAACGTTGTTTGAACTATGGAAACGACGCGTATGAAATGGCGTTAGAGAGAATTAAGAAAGAGCAAGCTCCAGAAAGTGAAACAGCAGAATAATCCTCTTTAAGGAATTTTTAATTGAATAAAACAGGTAAATGCACATGATTTGTTTCTTGTGCATTTTTTCTGTTTTTTAATTTTGGATAAGTAATTTGGTGGACTTCTATTTTCTTTTTTCATTTAAAATCTCTAATGCTATAATGGTGTAATGGAAATGTAAGAATGGAGGAAGTTTGCATGTATGATTTCCGAGATTGGCGGCATGTTTTTAAACTAGACCCCAATAAACCGATTACCGATGAAGAGCTAGAAAAGGTTTGTGAGTCAGGAACAGATGCGATTCTCATCGGGGGCTCAGATGGAGTTACACTAGAAAATGTGCTCGATTTAATGGCCCGTGTCCGTCGTTATACCGTTCCATGTATCCTTGAAATATCATCGATTGAAACAGTTACGCCGGGATTTGATTTATATTTTGTTCCTACAGTCTTAAATAGTCGTGATCCTAAATGGATCACAGGATTGCATCAAAAAGCTGTAAAAGAATATGGCTATGTCATGAATTGGGAAGAATTTGTCGTGGAAGGATATTGTATTCTTAATAGCGAATGCAAAGCAGCTCAATTAACAAATGCGGATACAAATTTATCGAAGGAAGATGTGGCGGCGTACGCGTTAATGGCGGAAAAAATGTTCCATCTACCCATCTTCTATTTAGAATATAGTGGTGCATATGGCGATCCAGAAGTCGTTGCTGCAGCCAAACAAGAGTTAGAGAATACCGTTTTATTTTATGGAGGTGGAATTAAATCTCAAACTCAGGCGAAGGAAATGGCGGTCTTAGCAGATGTCGTTGTAGTAGGAAATATTATTTATGAAGATCTAAAGGAAGCGTTACTTACAGTAAAAGCAGTAAAAGATAGTGTGAATAAGTAAACTATGGTAAAATACAAATAGAACATACGTTTGATATGGCGGTGATGAAAGAAAATGAATTATTTAACAAATAAACTGTTAAATGGCTTGAACCCAGAACAACAAAGGGCTGTTAAGACAACAGATGGTCCCTTATTGATCATGGCGGGTGCCGGGAGTGGTAAAACACGAGTACTCACGCACCGAATTGCTTATTTAATGGTTGAAAAATACGTGAATCCTTATAACATCTTGGCGATTACCTTTACCAATAAAGCTGCTCGCGAGATGAGGGAGCGGATTCAAAGGATGATGGGTGGAACGGCAGATCAAGTATGGATTTCAACGTTCCACTCTATGTGTGTGCGGATTTTGCGAAGGGATATTGATCGACTTGGATTTAATCGGAACTTTACGATTTTAGATACTTCCGATCAACTCTCAGTCATTAAAGGAATCTTAAAGGATAAAAATATTGATCCAAAGAAATTCGATCCCCGAGCGCTCCTTGGCAGCATTAGCTCGGCAAAAAATGAACTAATCGACCCAGAGCAATTTGCGAAAAACGCGGGTGATTATTTTGAAAACATCGTTAGTGAGGTCTACACCGAATATCAAAAACGTTTACGAAAAAACCAAGCGTTAGATTTCGATGACCTCATTATGACAACCATTCATTTATTCCAACGAGTACCTGAGGTTCTCGAATACTACCAACGAAAATTCCAATACATTCACGTTGATGAGTACCAAGATAGTGCGACACGTTGCTAATTGAAAAGATTAGTCACTAGCGGAATAGCTAGGAGAACTGATGATTTGAAGAGTCGAATGACGGGGTAACGCCCTGAAAGGCTCTCCCTGATCCTCCGAATAGCGTCAAGATAGGTAGAATCTTGGGGTTATAAGCTCGGTAAAGTCGGCTGAATGTTGCCGTAACAAGTCAAGTTGACGAAAGCCTTCCAGAGGTGGAAGGCGCAGCAGATAAGCCGGGGGTCTATAAAACACTCATGGTGAGAATGTTGGTGCGTAAAAACCAACTGACGAAAATCCGAATGTACGGCTCTAGAGGTATAGATACTAGAAATGGTATTACCACGGATTGTGGTGCTAGTGAGGTGGAGTAAGAGTTGTCTTTATGAAACACCTTGTCGTGTTACAGGCACGACCAAGCTAGCAGGGCTAGAGGATTCACCTAAAAGTGTATGTACAGATAGAATCATCGGAACGTGGGAAGCTGACAACGCCTGAGGACCTACCAACCAATGAAGCGGTGATAAGGAAAAGCTAGGGCTATAACTTATCTTTATGTCAGTGATAGTGGTGGCACAGTACCGTTGAAGTGATGGAAACATCATGGAGGGATAGCCACTAGTCAATTTGTTAAAGCAACAATACTTGTTGATTTACTAATTTAATTGCAATAATTCCATTTTTAAATATTAAAGTAGTAACTTGAAACAAATTGATGGAACGCCGTATGCGGGGAAACTCGCACGTACGGTGTGAATGGGGGGAAAAGCTGGAGATCACCTCAAAGGCTTACCTATCCATATCGAACAGATCCCAATACATGCTTGTTAAGTTACTGGCAGCTCGTTTTCAGAATTTATGTGTAGTAGGAGATAGTGATCAATCCATATATCGTTGGCGTGGTGCCGATATTGGCAACATTCTTTCATTTGAAAAAGACTATCCTAGAGCACAAGTCATTTTGCTTGAACAAAATTATCGTTCGACAAAACGAATCCTTCAAGCAGCGAATAAAGTGATCTCTAATAATGAGGGTCGTAAAGAAAAGAATTTATGGACGGAAAATCAGGAAGGAAATAAGATTGAATACTTCCGTGCTGATAGTGAACAAGGCGAAGCGCAGTATGTGGTTAGTAAAATCAAAGAAATCATGAAGCAAGAAAACCGAAAATTATCTGATATGGCAATTCTTTATCGAACCAATGCTCAGTCCCGTGTGATGGAGGAAGTTCTATTAAAATCCAATATTGAATATTCCATTGTCGGCGGAACAAAGTTCTATGATCGTAAAGAAATCAAGGATATTCTCGCGTATCTTCGTTTGATTGCGAATCCAGACGATGATATCAGTTTACAACGAATCATCAATGTTCCAAAACGGGGAATTGGCTCCACTTCTTTTGATAAAATGGCCAATTTTGCTGCTATGCACGACATTTCGATATACAAAGCCTTAGATTCAGTAGAACTCATAGGGCTAAGTCCCAAAATCACGAAAGCAGCGGCAGAGTTTAGGGATTTAATCAGTGGATATACCCAAATGCAAGAGTATTTATCGGTGACTGAATTAGTAGAAGAGGTTCTCGATAAGTCAGGTTATCGCGATATGTTAAAAGCGGAAAAAACTCTTGAATCCGAAAGTAGACTAGAAAACATCGAAGAATTCTTATCCGTAACGAAGAACTTTGAGGAACAAAGCGAAGATAAAAGCTTAGTTGGATTTTTAACAGACCTAGCTCTTGTAGCGGATATTGATAAGCTGGATGATGATGGTGAACAAGCGGATGCCGTTGTCTTAATGACTCTCCACTCTGCAAAGGGTCTTGAATTTCCAGTTGTTTTCTTAATTGGACTAGAGGAAGGGGTATTTCCACATAGCCGTTCTCTAATGGAAATTGCTGAAATGGAAGAAGAGCGTCGGTTGATGTATGTGGGCGTGACAAGAGCGGAAGAGCGATTATTCATCACGAATGCACAAATGCGAACCCTCTTTGGTCGAACGAACATGAATGCACCTTCTCGTTTTATTAAAGAAATTCCACAAGATTTAATAGAAGGCATGAAACCTAGTCAACCGAAGAAACGAGAAGCATCGACTTCAGGTTCTTCATTCCAAAGCACAAGACAACCATTCGCTTCACGAAAAGCAGTTATGCGTCCAACCATCAAAGATACGGGTGGAGATGAACTTGGCTGGAAAGTGGGCGATAAGGCTCAGCATGGAAAGTGGGGTACTGGAACCGTCGTAAGTGTCAAAGGCGAAGGAGAAAGTACAGAGCTTGATATTGCGTTCCCAAGCCCGACAGGCGTGAAGCGATTATTAGCAAAATTTGCACCGATTACGAAAGTATAATAATAAAGCAGGAAAACTCCTTTTTAATAAAATAAAACAGGTTAACTAGAAAGGAAGTTTGTATGGACCGTCAAACAGCAGAAAATAGGATTGAGGAATTACGAAATCTGTTAAATCAATACAGTCATGAATACTATGTATTGGACCAACCATCTGTTCCAGATTCTGAATATGATCGTTTATTAAACGAGTTAATTCAAATAGAAGCGGAATTTCCAGATCTCATCACCCCTGACTCACCTTCCCAACGCGTGGGTGGTCAGGTTCTAGATATGTTTCAAAAGGTTACGCACGAAATTCCCATGTTAAGTCTTGGAAATGCCTTTAATGAGGCCGATATGCGAGACTTTGATCGTAAAGTTAGACAAGCGGTTGGCGATCAGTATGAGTATGTTTGCGAACTAAAAATAGATGGTTTAGCTGTTTCATTAAAATATGAAAATGGACTATTTGTTCAAGGCTCTACACGTGGAGATGGAACGACGGGTGAGGATATTACAGCAAATTTAAAAACAATTCACTCCATACCGTTACGATTGCCACAATCACTCTCTATTGAAGTACGTGGAGAGGCTTATATGCCGAAACAATCTTTTTCCAAGCTGAATGAACAAAAAGAGGAGAATGGAGAAGAGCCATTTGCTAATCCCCGGAATGCAGCAGCAGGTTCTTTACGTCAACTAGATCCAAAAATTGCTGCATCCCGTAAGCTAGATATTTTCCTCTATTCCATCTCAAACACAGGTGGAGTTGAAATTACATCTCATAGTGAAGGCCTTGATTGGTTAGATTCGCTAGGTTTTAAAACCAATCCGGAACGTAGAACATGTTCAAACATGGATGAGGTGTTAGAATATATCAGCAGTTGGGTTGAGAAACGCCCACACCTTCCATATGAGATTGACGGAATCGTGATAAAAGTAAATTCATACGCTCATCATGAGATTCTTGGTACAACGGTGAAAAGTCCGCGTTGGTCGATTGCTTATAAATTTCCAGCTGAAGAGGTGGTCACGACATTACTAGATATTGAACTAAATGTCGGTCGTACAGGTGTCGTGACTCCAACTGCCATCCTGCAGCCCGTAAAAGTAGCAGGAACTACGGTTGGACGAGCAACTCTTCATAATGAGGATTTAATTCGTGAGAAGGATATTCGGATTGGTGATAAAGTTGTCATTAAAAAAGCCGGAGATATTATTCCAGAAGTCGTGAATGTGATTCTTGACCAAAGGACAGGGGAAGAAGAAGAATTCCATATGCCGACCCATTGCCCTGAATGTGAAAGTGAACTCGTTCGTTTAGATGAAGAAGTGGCCCTTCGTTGTATTAATCCGAAATGCCCAGCACAGATTCGTGAAGGACTCATTCACTTTGTATCTAGAAATGCGATGAATATCGATGGTCTAGGGGAGAAGGTCATCAGTCAATTATTTGCTGAAAAATTAGTTGAAGATGTAGCTGATTTGTATCGATTGGAGAAAGAACAACTGCTTCGCTTAGAACGAATGGGCGAAAAGTCCGTTTCTAACCTTTTACAAGCCATTGAAAATTCAAAAGGCAATTCGTTGGAACGACTATTATTTGGTCTAGGAATTCGACATGTAGGTGCAAAAGCAGCCAAAACATTAGCGATGCAGTTTGAAACGATGGATCGACTTGCGGCAGCAACATTGGAGGAATTAACAGCAATTAATGAGATCGGTGAAAAAATGGCAGACTCCATTGTGACCTTTTTCCAACAAGAAGAAGTGAGCGAGCTTATTCAAGAATTAAAAGATTTAGGATTAAATATGGTTTATACTGGGACTAGACCTGTTGTTTCAGCGGAAGAATCCCAATCTGTATTTTTCGGTAAAACCATCGTATTAACAGGAAAATTAGAACAATTAACGCGTAACGAAGCAAAGGAAAAAATCGAAGCGCTTGGTGGAAATGTAGCAGGTAGCGTCAGCAAAAAAACAGATCTTGTCATTGCAGGGGAAGATGCAGGTTCCAAATTAAAGAAAGCTCAAGAACTTGGAATAACCGTGTGGAATGAGGAGAAATTGGTTGAAGAATTATCTTAGTAAGAAGGTGTAGTACGTGCGGAAAATCTTAATGGTTACATTGGGTATGGTCCTTTTGCTAACGGGGTGTGCCCCTAATTTTCAGAAGCAGGAAGAAATTGTGCAGGATCAAGATTCTAAGGAAGAAGAAACAGCGATTATTCCAAAGTATAAGATTTCAGATGAGTATTACCGAACGATTTTACCCTTTAAAGAGTCAGAGTCTAGGGGATTGGTCGTTAACAACGTAAGTACGAAATATAATCTAAATGAATTTGAAACAGGACTAATGCGTGTAGCTACGCACAATTTTGATACAGAAAAGTATTTGTTTCAAGAAGGGCAATATTTAGATAAAGAAACGGTCACTTCCTGGTTGAGACGAAAATATACGCCTGCTCAACTAGCAGAAAGAAAGCTAAAGGAAGAGGAGAATCTGGGTCTTAATCCCATTGATAATGAGCAAGGAAGTATCGACGAACGTAATGAGAGAAGCCCAATTTATTTAGCCCATATCCTAGAGCATAATTATTTAACGAAAAATGATAATGGAAAAGTAAGTCTAGGGGGAGTCGTCATTGGGCTAGCGCTAAACTCTGTACACTATTATCAAAAAGAACAATACGGCGCGACCTTTGAAACGAAAATAGAGCACGATGTTTTAGCAGCTGAAGGGAAAAAGATGGCAGAAGAGATCATCAAACGTTTACGAAACATTGAAGGTCTTAGCGAAGTTCCCATCACCATTGCTTTATTTGAACAAGAGAGTAAAACGTCAGTAGTGCCAGGAAACTTCTTTGCTTATGCCCATGCAAATAAAGGGAGTTCCAACTTAGGTGATTGGAAAAATATTAATGAAAAATATGTCCTGTTCCCATCCAGTGAAGCAACCGAGCAGCATCGAGATGATGTAACATCTTTTTCAAACTTCAAACAGGATGTAGAAGACTATTTCCCGAACTTTAATGGGGTTGTTGGACGAGCCTTCTACATGGGAGGGCATCTTCAGGAACTAAATATCGATATCCCTATTCAATTTTATGGAAAAACAGAGGCAATTGGCTTTACACAATTTGTCACTGGTAAAGTAATGGAGCATTTTCCTGATTATATTGCAGTTCAAGTTAATATCTCATCTGTTTTAGGTCCAGAAGGTTTAATTGTAAAAGATGTCGATCAAAAGGAGCCGTTTGTTCATATTTACAAATAGTGCTGGGTCTTATTGACTCGATACAACCAACAAAATATAACATGCTATAGACGCTTTAACTTAGAGTGGTAAAAATTTACACATATGTGGAATAAAAGCCGCATATCTCTAAGTTGGGCGTCTTTTCGTGTACCATTTTATGAATGAAACAAAAAGCTTAATGTCAGAGTTTAAAACGTTCTAATCGTGATCAAAACATGGATCTGGCTAACCCTAATAATCAGTCTAACTAATTTTCTACAAGGAACATCATAATGTACAAAAAAATGTCGAACTAATTTTTGGAAAACTTAGAAAAAATAGGGACTATTTTTGGAAATGTGTTATATAATAGAGTAACATTATAAAATAATGTATTATAACAAAGGAGGTTCAAATATTGACTATACGCTCAACAAATATTCAAGTTGTTGGAGAAGTGTTTGAAGGTTTTGAAGAAATTTTAACCCCTGAGGCATTGCAATTTATAGAACAGTTAGAGTCGAGATTTGGATCCACAAGAAGAGAACTATTAAAAAGAAGACATGTAAGACAAAAGGAAATCGACCGTGGTGTGCTTCCCGATTTTCTAAAGGAAACGGAATCGATACGTAACGATAATAGCTGGACGATATGGCCGTTGCCTCAAGATCTTCAGGATCGGCGTGTAGAAATTACTGGACCCACAGACCGAAAAATGGTCATCAACGCCTTAAACTCAGGTGCTAAAGTGTTTATGGCGGATTTTGAAGATGCAACATCTCCTTCATGGAAAAATCTTATAGAAGGACAATTGAATTTAAGAGATGCCGTAAATCGAACGATTACTTATCAAAATCCTGACGGAAGACACTATCGTTTAAATGATAAAACCGCCGTATTGCTTGTACGTCCAAGAGGATTACATTTGAAGGAAAAAAATCTGTTACTAAATGGTAACCCCCTTTCAGGTAGTTTCGTAGACTTTGGTTTGTACTTTTTCCATAATGTACGTGAATTGCTGGACCGAGGAACAGGACCTTATTTTTATTTACCAAAACTAGAAAGTCATCTTGAGGCCCGACTATGGAATGAAATCTTTGTTTTCGCACAGGAATATATGGGTATTCCGAAAGGGACTATTAAGGCAACTGTTTTAATTGAAACCATCATGGCTGCTTTTGAAATGGATGAAATCCTTTATGAGTTAAAGGAACATTCAGCTGGATTAAACTGTGGTAGGTGGGATTATATCTTCAGCTACATTAAAAAACTTCGTAATCAAGAGAATGTCATTTTACCAGACAGATCCCAAGTAACCATGACCGTTCCATTTATGAGATCGTATTCCTTACTTACCATTCAAACATGTCACAAACGGAAGGCTCCTGCGATTGGAGGTATGGCTGCACAAATCCCTGTCAGAGGGGATGAAAAGGCCAATGAGGAAGCCTTTGCGAAGGTTCGTGCTGATAAGGAAAGAGAGGCTCGTGATGGTCATGATGGTACATGGGTGGCTCATCCAGGATTAGTACCAGTGGCAATGGAAGTGTTTAATCGTGAAATGCCTGAAAGCAATCAGATCAATTCAGGAAAACAGCAATCATTAAAGGTCAATGCTGCAGATCTATTAGAAGTACCTAAAGGCACGATTACCGAAGCAGGGGTCCGAATGAATATTAATGTTGGGATCCAATATATTGCGGCTTGGCTTTGTGGAAGAGGAGCTGTTCCGCTTAACAATCTCATGGAAGATGCTGCGACAGCGGAAATTAGTCGGGCTCAGCTGTGGCAATGGATCCGCCATCCAGATGGAAGATTGGATGATGGAAGAAAGGTCACTTTAGACATGTATAGAAATATAAAAGCCGAGGAACTTGAGAAGATTAGGCAAGAGGTTGGTGCAGAAGCTTTTAACAAAGGGCGATATGAAGAGGCATCTAGACTTTTTGATGAGCTCATTATACAAGAGGAATTTGTAGAATTCCTAACCTTACCTGGTTATGGAAGACTTCAAGTTAGATAGATCTTTGAAACTCTCATGGGATTTTTGCATGGTCCATTTAAAAAATACAAAGGGGATGGATATCAATGTCAAATCGTAGAATTCAAGAGTTAACAAATAGCTGGAATCATGACGAGCGCTGGAAAGGAATCGAAAGACCATACAGTGCAGAAGATGTGATTGGATTAAGAGGCTCTATTGATATTGAACATACACTTGCAAAAAGAGGGGCAGAAAAGCTTTGGAATTACCTTCATGAAGAGAATTTTGTCCGGGCGCTTGGAGCGTTAACAGGAAATCAAGCCGTTCAACAAGTAAAAGCTGGTCTTAAAGCAATCTATTTAAGTGGCTGGCAGGTCGCAGCCGATGCAAACCTATCCGGACATATGTATCCAGACCAAAGTTTGTATCCAGCAAACAGTGTGCCTAGTGTAGTAAAGCGAATTAATCAAGCTTTGCAGCGAGCGGACCAAATCCATCATCTTGAAGGCGATGATTCGATCGATTGGTTCCAACCGATTGTAGCAGATGCAGAGGCTGGATTTGGAGGACAGTTAAACTGTTTCGAATTAATGAAGGGGATGATTGAAGCAGGTGCAGCAGGGGTTCACTTTGAGGACCAACTTTCCTCTGAAAAGAAATGTGGGCATCTTGGTGGAAAGGTTCTTTTACCAACGCAAACGGCAGTTAAAAACTTAATCGCAGCTCGCCTTGCCGCAGACGTAATGGGAACGCAAACGCTCTTAATTGCTAGAACTGATGCGAATGCAGCAGATTTAATTACGAGTGATGTGGATCCATATGATGCACCGTTTATTACAGGAGAAAGAACACCCGAAGGATTCTATCGTACACAATCAGGACTTGACCAAGCAATCGCGCGCGGTCTAGCTTATGCACCATATGCAGATTTAATCTGGTGTGAAACATCTGAGCCAAATCTTGAGGAGGCAAGACGTTTTGCTGAGGCGATTCATGAAAAGTTCCCAGGGAAAATGTTGGCTTATAACTGCTCGCCGTCTTTCAACTGGAAGAAAAAGCTCGATGAGGAGACGATTGCAACTTTCCAAGAGGAAATTGCAAAGATGGGTTATAAATTCCAATTCGTTACACTTGCTGGGTTCCATTCCTTAAATCACGGCATGTTTGAACTTGCTCGTGGCTATAAAGATTACGGAATGGCTGCATACTCGCAATTACAGCAAGCTGAATTTGACAGTGAGAAATACGGATATACAGCAACAAGACACCAACGTGAGGTAGGAACAGGTTACTTCGACCAAGTGTCGATGGTGGTAACAGGCGGTACTTCTTCTACAACGGCATTAGAAGGCTCAACAGAAGCAGAACAATTCTCTTCGGATTCTAAGTAATCTTTAGCCCCCTTTTCTTTGAAGAGGGGGTTTTGGATTTTTTTGTCCATGAGGGGAATCCTCAAGGACAAAAAGGGATGATTTTGTTAGAAGAAGTCTCTGATGAGGGGTCTCAAGGACAAAAACGGATAATTTTGCTAAAAGAAGTCTCTGATGAGTGGTCTCAAGGACAAAAACGGATGATTTTGTTAAAAGAAGTCTCAGATGAATTCTCAAGGACAAAACAGAAAAATTCACCAAAAAAGTCCATAAGCAGAAATCGAATGGACATGATAAGATAGGATGAAAATTCAGTGTTATATAAAACTAGTTCTTTACGCATATCACTTGTTTCGGACTGATCATATACTTAATATTAGGAGAGAAGGGGGTGTTGTCTTGAGTGAATCAAAGCTAGAGGAATATCTAAACCAAGGGATGTATGGTCCTAAGGAAATCAATCCTGACGAACGAAGGCAATTTCTAGGGACCTTACGGGAAAGAATCGAAATAGCCTTAACGAAGGCACAAGTGATGGAGAAAGACCTCTATAAAGAAGTAGAGCAGGCGATGAAAAGATATCCAAAGCTACAGTTATTATTAAATGGAGAGATCGACTATCGCTTTTTATCAAAATATATTGGGATCGCCAACCAAAATCAAATCCCCTTTACCATTGTAAGGAATCAAGAACATCAAACAGAAATCGGACTTGTCTTAACACATGAAGATGCGGTTAATAAAGATGAAATTTATGTTACAAAAAAGGATATAAAGGTAAATATAGAACCACAACCGAAAAAGAAAAAAGGGTTATTTTCCTTTTTTAAAAAACGTAAATAATCCTGCTAAAAAAAGTTGCCGGCATTGACGTTGGTTCAGTGCCGTTAAATCTTGTTTAGCCCTTTAAAGTTTGATATTATCAATATTATTGTGTATTACTAACTATACTGAACATAGATAGTTATCTAGCTCCAGCGCCTAGCGCAAAAAAGTGGACCTCCCATCCTTCCTCCACGATTGCAACAGTATCGATTCACATTGTTGTGTTCATCATGTTTCCTGTATTACAAGGAGGGGGAAGAAACGCCGACTAAAAACCGCAACGTCCTGTTGCGAACGTCGGTATCAGCACATCCTGTGCAAGTTAGTCCATACGTCGCTGGGCAAGGCGCTTACGCTTTTAATTTTGGAGGTGACCATAATGACTAGAATTACAATCGATGAAGTGAAGCATGTTGCGAATTTAGCTAGACTTGCGATTACGGAGGAAGAGGCTGAAAAGATGTCTCAGCAACTGGATGCGATTATTACATTTGCTGAACAACTGAATGAGCTGGATACAGATAACGTAGAACCGACTTCACACGTCTTAGATATGAAAAATGTTTTCCGTGAGGATGTTCCAAAACCAGGTCTACCAGTAGAAGAAGTCTTGAAAAATGCCCCAGATCATGAAAATGGGCAAATTAAAGTTCCGGCCATTATTGAGTAAGAGGAGGAGACACGGTGAGTTTGTTTGATCAAAAGGTAGCAGATTTACATGCTCTGTTACAAAAAAAAGAAATCACAGTGTCTGATCTTGTTGATGAATCGTATAAGCGAATTCAAGAGGTAGAAGACAAGGTGCAGGCATTTTTAACATTAGACGAAGAAAACGCACGCAATGCAGCAAAGAAATTAGACGAAAAGATTGGCACCGACGAATCAAAGGGTCTATTATTTGGAATGCCGATTGGCGTGAAAGATAATATTGTTACAAAAGATTTGAGAACAACTTGTGCAAGCAGAATTCTTGAAAATTTTGACCCTATTTATAACGCAACAGTCGTTGATCATTTACATAAAGCAGAAACGATTACTATTGGTAAATTAAACATGGACGAGTTTGCCATGGGATCATCTACAGAAAATTCTTACTATCAAAAAACAAAAAACCCTTGGAATTTAGAAACGGTACCAGGTGGTTCTTCGGGCGGTTCTGCAGCTTCTGTAGCAGCAGGGGAAGTACTTTTTTCACTAGGTTCTGATACAGGCGGTTCAATTCGACAACCGGCTGCATTTTGTGGTGTAGTTGGGTTAAAACCAACTTATGGCCGTGTATCTCGATATGGGTTAGTGGCATTTGCTTCTTCATTAGACCAAATTGGTCCAATTACAAGAACAGTTGAGGACAATGCCTACTTATTGCAAGCTATTTCCGGACTAGATCCAATGGATTCTACGTCTGCAAATGTAGAAGTTCCAAATTTCACTAATGCTCTAACAGGTGATATTAAAGGCTTAAAAATTGCCGTACCGAAAGAATACTTAGGTGAGGGTGTCGGAGAAGAAGCCCGAAATTCCGTATTAGAGGCGTTAAAAGTTTTAGAAAAATTAGGAGCAGAGTGGGAAGAAGTTTCGCTGCCGCATTCAAAATATGCGTTAGCCACTTATTATTTACTCTCTTCTTCAGAAGCATCTGCTAACTTAGCTCGTTTTGATGGAGTTCGCTATGGCTATCGTTCACCAAACTCTGAAAGCCTCATGGACTTGTATAAAAATTCAAGAGCAGAAGGTTTTGGAGATGAAGTAAAGCGTAGAATTATGCTTGGAACGTTCGCACTAAGCTCTGGATATTATGATGCTTATTATAAAAAGGCACAAAAAGCTCGTACATTGATCAAAAAGGATTTTGAAGATGTCTTCCAAAAATATGATGTCATCGTGGGCCCAACAACTCCAACACCGGCATTTAAGATTGGCGAAAAAGTCTCAGATCCATTAACGATGTATGCGAATGATATTTTAACGATTCCAGTAAACCTTGCAGGGGTACCAGGAATCTCTGTACCATGTGGATTTGCGAATGGATTACCACTTGGATTACAAATTATCGGAAAACACTTTGATGAAAGTACCGTTTACCGTGTGGCTCATGCATTTGAGCAAGCAACGGATCATCATAAGCAAAAACCTGGATTGTAAGGGGGGAGACCATTGGAATTTGAAACTGTCATTGGACTTGAAGTCCACGTTGAATTAAAAACTGACTCAAAAATCTTTTCAGCAAGCCCCAATCAATTTGGAGCAGAGCCTAATACAAACACATCTGTAATCGAACTAGGTTATCCAGGTGTACTACCTGTGTTAAATAAAAAAGTTGTTGATTTCGGAATGAAAGCATGTATGGCGTTAAATTGCCAAGTGGCATCACATACGAAATTTGACCGAAAAAATTACTTTTACCCAGATAACCCAAAAGCTTATCAAATCTCACAATTTGATAAGCCAATTGGTGAACATGGTTGGATTGAAATTGAAGTGGACGGGTATAAAAAGAAAATTGGTATTACGCGCATTCACTTAGAAGAAGATGCGGGTAAATTAAATCACGAAGGTACATATTCCTTATGTGATTATAACCGCCAAGGAACACCGTTAATCGAGATCGTGTCGGAGCCGGATATTCGTACACCAAATGAAGCCTATGCCTATTTGGAAAAATTAAAGTCGATTATTCAATACACAGGTGTATCTGATTGTAAAATGGAAGAAGGATCTCTTCGTTGTGATGCGAATATTTCCTTAAGACCTGTTGGGCAAAAAGAATTCGGAACCAAAACCGAGTTAAAGAACTTGAACTCTTTCAACTTTGTTCGTAAAGGCCTAGAGTATGAAGAAAAAAGACAGGCCCAAGTTCTTCGTTCTGGCGGTGTGATTGAACAAGAAACACGTCGCTTTGATGAAGCAAGCAATACAACCATTTTAATGCGTGTCAAAGAAGGATCGGATGATTATCGTTATTTCCCAGAGCCGGATCTTTTAGATATCTTTATTGATGAAGAGTGGAAGGCTCGTGTACAAGCAGAAATCCCAGAGTTGCCAGATGCACGCCAAAAGCGCTATGTAGAAGAATTGGGATTACCAGCTTATGATGCAGCTGTTTTAACGGTAACGAAAGAAACGTCTGATTTCTTTGAGGCAACAGTTGCAGCTGGTGCAGATGCGAAACTTGCATCGAACTGGATTATGGGGGATGTATCAGCCTACCTGAATGCCGAGCAGAAGGAATTAGACGAGGTTGCTTTAACGCCTGAAGGTTTAGCAGGAATGATTAAATTAATTGTGGATGGTACAATTTCTTCGAAAATCGCAAAAACGGTATTCAAAGAGTTAATTGAAAACGGTGGAGATGCCGAACAAATTGTAAAAGAAAAAGGCCTTGTTCAAGTATCAGACGAAGGTGCCTTATTACAATGGGTAACAGAAGCGATTGCCAATAATCCAAAATCAGTTGAAGACTATAAGAATGGGAAGAAGAAAGCGGTAGGTTCATTAGTAGGCCAAGTTATGAAGGCGTCTAAAGGACAAGCTAACCCACAAATGGTTAATAAAATAATTGTAGAAGAATTAGATAAGCTATAAAAAATAAGCGCTAGGAAACTTTGTTTCCTGGCGCTTTTCTTTAAAATGTAGAAAGTATATGCTTCTTTAGTCAGATTAATGTCTAGCTCCAGCGCCTACCCCCTCGAGGTCACAAGACAATCCGTCAAGAAGATTAAAGTACAATCTTCATGCCGGCTCGTCTTGTGCTTGGCCGTACCGGCATAAGTGCAACTACTCCTCTGTCTTCGCCTAAAGGCTTGCCATTCGGAGAGTTTTCTTTATCGGGGGTGAGCAAGGCGCTTCCGCTTTTCTTATTTCCGACAAAATAACGATAAATTTCCCAGGAAAAGACAAACAAAAGCCGACAAATATGTCGGCTTTTGTTTATATTATTTTTCTTTATTTAACAAACGAATAGTGGCATCAAATTCTTGTTCAATCGTTTCATTACGTTTATAGGTTAATAAACTAACGACGATAGAGAATACGAGATTGATGATGAACCCTGGTACAATTTCATATAATGAAAATGGAATCACACCTGATTCGGTTAAGTTTGCCCATACAATAACGGTTATAGCTCCAGTGACCATTCCAGAAAGGGCACCCCAACTGGTCATTTTTCTCCAGAATAAACTTAAAAGAATAATGGGACCAAACGAACCACCGAAACCTGCCCAAGCATAAGCAACAAGGTCTAAAATCGTACTATCTGGATTAAGGGCTAGCAGAAAAGCAACTACAGCAACAACTAGTACGGCGATTCTCCCTAGAAAGACATATTCTTTGTCAGTACCGTTTTTTCTTAACAGGACTTTATATAAATCTTCTACAAGAGCACTTGATGTAACGATTAACTGGGAAGAAATCGTACTCATAATCGCAGCAAGAACAGCAGCTAATAAGAAACCAGCGATTAAAGGATGAAAAATAATTTGACCTAAGGTAAGGAAAACAGCTTCAGGATTATCTAGAGTGTATTGCGTATTTTTCTCAAAAAAGGCAATTCCAACTAAAGCGGTTAACATTGTTCCAATTAAAGAGAATATCATCCAACCCATCCCGATTCGACGAGCACTTTTCGTTTCTTTAATCGTTTTAATGGCCATAAACCGTACAATAATATGAGGTTGTCCAAAATAACCAAGCCCCCATGCCAAAGCCGAAATAATCCCTACAAAGGTAGTACCTTTAAATAAATCAAGTAATGTTGGATCAATCGTATGGATCGTATTAAAAGTTTCAGCAGGTCCTCCTGTATGGAAGATGGCAATAGAAGGTACTAGAATAAGAGCGACTAACATCATTAACCCTTGAAGAAAGTCGGTATAACTTACCGCAAGGAAACCGCCAAATAGAGTATAGGCAATCGTTACGCCAGCAACAATGAGTAAACCTACTGTGTAATCAACCCCGAAAGAAGATTCAAAGAATACACCACCGGAAACCATTCCTGATGAAACGTAGAAGGTAAAGAAAATTAAAATGACAAGTCCAGCTACGATTCTGAGTAGTTTTGTTGAATCTTTGAAACGATTTTCTAAATAGCTAGGAATGGTAATAGAATCATTGGCTACTTGTGTATAGGAACGAAGTCGAGGAGCAACGAAGAACCAGTTCGCATAAGCACCTAGTGTAAGTCCGACCGCAATCCAAGCATCAGCAAGACCTGTTACATAAATTCCACCTGGTAACCCCATTAGCAGCCATCCACTCATATCTGCAGCCCCTGCACTAAGTGCGGTTACAGCAGGTCCGAGTGAACGTCCACCAAGCATATAATCCGTTAAATTGCTCGTTTTTTTGTATGAATACCAACCAACATATAACATAATGGCTAAATAAATAATAATCGATATTAATTGATATGTTTCATCAGACATCGTCTTTCCCCTTTTACTATTAGATATTGTTAAAAAAATCATAAGTTCCTGATTTTTTTGAATGCGTTTAATCGTTATAAATAAGTAAAGAAATGGCGAAATTACTTGTTTATTATGTGAAAATAGTTATTTCTATATAATAGTATAAAATCACTAAATAGGCTAGATGTTTTGTTAGGCTGAAAATTTGATATTGGGCGGTGAGAACAGGCAAAATAGAAATGAATGAATACTAATTAATAGTAAGGATGTGGAAATCTTGGATTTAAAGCAGTGGTTTGAAAAAGGGTTAACAAAAGATGAGTATATTATGGGGATGAATGTAAATAAGGAAAAAATGCAACATATTTATAATCAATTTGCTTTAAATGAATCGGAAAGAGAACGTACACAAACGTTAAAAAACCACGGATTAAAAGTCATTGTCATTTCTGAGGACTGGTGTGGGGACGCCATGTTAAACAATCCAATCTTGTTACGAATTGCCGAAGAGGCCAACATAGACGTTCGGTTTATCCTGAGAGATCAAAACCTTGAATTAATGGACCAATATTTAACAAATGGAACTTCAAGATCGATTCCAATCTTTATTTTTATTAATGAAAATGGGGAAGAAAAAGCAGTATGGGGTCCAAGAGCGCCAAAATTGCAAGAACTAGTAACAAGTGAACTTGGTAAATTGCCAAGTCAAGATGATCCGGATTTTAAAGAAAAGCAAATGGCATTATACAAAGGATTAGGTGAACGTTACCAAGTAGAGGAAGAATTATGGCATGCCGTTGCCGATAGCATACTGAGCACATTATCGAAGATTTCATAATCATATAGTGACTCAAAGGACGGGGGACCATCATGGCAAATGAGGTCCCTCTCTTCGTGTATCCTTAAACCGGCTTAATTCGATCATTGATTAAGTTCTTATCTGTAATCTTAGGTTCTTTGCGTTGGATAAAATTTCGAATGTTTGTCCGATGTAAAAAGATAAGTAATAATAAGAATAGGAGTAATAGAATATCATTCTCCGAACCTGGCTTCATGATGGTATATAAGTATAGGATAAGTCCGACAGATATTGAGCCAAAGAATACATATTTCGAGATTAAGATGACGAGAAAAAATGAAAGATACGCAATTAAAAACAATGGAGGGTTAGCGACTAGTAAAGCGCCAGCTATGGTTGCAATCGCTTTTCCTCCTCTGAATCCCGCAAAAATTGGAAAACAATGCCCGATTACAGCTATTAGTCCCAAGTGAAGTGGACTGATATTTGTTTCAAAGATAAGTGGCAATGAAGCGGCAAGTGCCCCTTTTCCTACATCCACTAGTAGAACGACAATGCCTGCCTTTTTCCCTAATACTCTTAGAGAATTGGTTGCACCCGGATTATTACTGCCGTGCTCACGAATATCAATTCCAAAAAAGACTCTTCCAATGATTAAAGCAGTAGGAATCGATCCGAGTAGGTAGGCTAGAATATAAAGCAGCATTTGCTCCCCCCTTTCAATCTAGCTTGTTCCATTCTATTATGATATGAAAAAAAGCAAAATAATAGTATTTTTTCTAATCTCGTTTTCCAAATTCATGTAGGTGTGGAGTCTCAAATTACCAAATAATGTAAGGTGCCTGGCACGCATTTTTTACCCCCCCACACCTTTTTAATTGATTAAACTATATGTTTAAATATATAATTTTATAAATGACTAATGTGATTTTGATAACTTGTAAGATTCTGATTATATAATGGAGGGGCCTTTTTTGACGATCGCGATTGTTACACTGATTGTATTAATTTTATTTAATGCCTTTTTTGCTGCTTCTGAAATGGCATTGGTCGGATTAAATGATAACAAAATAAAACGACTTGCTGAAGAGGGGGACAAAAAAGCAAAATTAATCTATAACCTCATTTCTGAACCTAGCCGATTCTTGAGTACCATCCAAATTGGGATAACATTAGCTGGGTTTTTAGCCAGTGCGTTTGCGGCTGATTTCTTTGCGGGTCCGCTTGCTCAAGCATTATTTGATTTAGGAGTTCCAATTGAATTATCGGTGTTACAAACAGCATCTGTAGTTGTGATTACCATTTTGCTATCCTATTTTACATTAGTGTTTGGGGAACTAGTACCAAAGCAGCTTGCTTTGCAAAAGGCAGAATCGATCGCAAACCTTGCGGCTCCACCCCTGACTTTATTATTCAAACTATGTTTACCTGTTGTGAAATTTCTGACCTTTTCTACAAATTCGATTATTCGCTTGTTCGGTGTGGACCCCAATGCAAAAGGTGAGGAAGCAACAGAAGAGGAAATTCGAATGATGATTGATGTCGGAAGCGAACGTGGGACGATTCAAGCTGAAGAAAAGCTCATGATCCATAATATCTTTGAATTCAATGATAAATCGGTTTCAGATATTGTGACACACCGTACGGACATGGTGGCCCTTCCTATTGATGCAAGCTTGGAAGAAACGGTGGAAATCGTCAATTTAGAAAGGTATACGAGATTTCCCGTTTATGAGGGGGATATAGATAATATCATTGGGATCTTTCACGTGAAATATTTATTTCAATTTATGAGTAAGGACAATGATAAAGCTTTTGATTTAAGAGAACTAATTCGTAAACCCTATTTTGTCCTTGAAACACAATCGATTGATACTTTATTTACAGATATGAAAAAGAATAATGTTCATATTGCAATCGTTTTGGATGAATACGGCGGTACAGAAGGGTTAATTACGATTGAGGATGTTATAGAGGAAATTGTAGGGGAAATCTCTAGTGAGATTGACGGACCTGATGAAGAGGAAATTAGACAACTCTCTCCTAATCAATATGCGATAGAGGGTGTTACCAATCTATATAAATTAAAGGATATCTTAAAGGTTGATTTACCAATAGACGATTTTGATACACTCAATGGTTTTCTTATTAGTGAAATAGGTTATATCCCATCAACTCAAGAACGACCAGTTATTACGTATCAGGATCTACTCTTTGAGGTAAAAGAAGTATCGGAAAACCGAATTGAACAGGTACTTGTAACGATACAAGAACATAACGAAGATATCGCTAGTGAAAAAGAAGAGGTTAAAGCATAGATTCGATCATAGAAGAATCAACATAAATCTTAATCAATCCTTAGTAGGGGTGGTTAAGATTTTTTATTTTAAAAAGTTATTCCGAACAAAGCAATCAATCAAACGTTTGATTAAGAATTAAATGAAATAATTCCCTTATATTTAGGTTAGATTAGCAATAAAGGCGAACAGAGCCCTTAAACAAACAGTTGATTAATCCTGAAAGGTCGAACATATCCTTTAATCAAACGATTGATTAGATGGTTGTGCTCACAAACATAGATCTTAAACAAACGATTGATTAGTTAAAAGACCTAGAAATCACAAGGAAATTTAAGCCATTAGACGTGCAAAAAATTGCTAAGTTGGTTTCTTTTCGTTATGATATTAAGGGAAATTAGTAATTAAAATACGTTGTAACTGATAAAGTTCAATATAGGATGATGGGTATGAAAAGGGCTAGAATTATTTATAATCCGACTTCTGGAAGAGAGGCAATTAAGCGAAATTTACCAGATGTTCTTGAAATTCTCGAAAATGCAGGATATGAAACCTCTGCCCATGCAACAACAGGTGCTGGAGATGCGACAGAGGAAGCTAGATTAGCGGTTGAACGTCGCTATGATTTAGTCGTGGCCGCTGGTGGAGATGGAACGATTAATGAAGTTGTAAACGGATTGGCTGAACAAGAGTATCGACCGAAGATTGGAATCATTCCTGTAGGGACAACCAATGATTTTGCTAGAGCACTACAAATCCCACGAGATATCGTTGGGGCTGCTGAAGTGATTGCAAAAGGAGATACAATCCCGATTGATATTGGTCGAATGAATGACCGATATTTTATTAATATTGCTGGTGGAGGACGTCTAACGGAGCTAACGTACGATGTTCCCATTAAACTAAAAACGATGCTTGGTCAATTGGCCTATTATTTAAAAGGGATTGAAATGCTTCCTTCTCTTAAGGCTACACAACTTCGAATTGAATATGATGGGAAGCTTTTTGAGGGAGAAACCATGCTCTTTCTCGTCGGTTTAACAAATTCCATTGGTGGATTTGAAAAGTTATCACCTAATTCATCGATTAATGATGGTATGTTCTCACTTCTTATATTAAAACAAACCAATTTAGCTGACTTTATTCGAATTGCTACCCTCGCTCTTCGTGGTGAGCATATTCATGATCCAAAGGTCATCTACACGAAAGCGAATCGTATTAAAGTGACATCTGAAGATAAGGTTCAATTAAATTTGGATGGTGAGTTTGGTGGGTTATTACCTGCAGAGTTCGTTAATTTATACCGCCATTTAGATTGCTTTGTACCGATTGATAAAATTCGTTCTGAAGACCGTCCTGAGTTTTAACCAATAGATAGATAAAAAGGATCGAACCATTTCCGCTCGATCCTTTTCCGTATGCAATTATTATTCTGCAGCTTTTGCAGCTTCAACGATGAATTTAACATAACCATAAGTATCAGCTAATGTAGATCCACTTACAACGTCAACCATTCCTTCAGGTTTAGCTTCGTTTTCTTTTAATACTTCTTCTAATTCAGCAACGGTTTTGCCTTTTACAAATTCATGGATAGCAGCCATGTTCTCATCAAGAGTGTTAGTAGCTCCGGCTTTTTCAGCCATGTTTTTGCTATATTGTTCAGCGTTTTCATTTTTAGAAGCTAATACTTTACCAGAATCTTTAAAAGCTTCACCGAAAGTTTTATCAGCATTTGGAACACCTTTGCTAGTAGCAGGATCCATAAATTGGAATTCATCGACATAAGAGGATACAATCTTATCTCCTTCTAATGTTACAGCTGCGATACCGAAAGATTTGTCACCGTGTGGGGCACCATTAATAACGCCCATTTTAACCTCACCAGTGCTCTGGGCTGCTGTTGATTCAGTAGTAGTTTCTTTTGTAGTATCTTCTGCTGCGCCATCATCGTTTGAACAGCCCGCAAATACTCCAACAAGTCCTAATGCTAAAGCCAATGATAAAAATTTTTTCATCTCTTGACATCTCCCTTTTTTTTAAAAAAAGTTATATTTTTATAAGTTGTGAGAACTTATACATAAATTATATAATTTGTGAAAGATTTATCAATATAACTCGGAGTGTGTTCAAAGAATGCTCATAATTTCACAACATAAATTTGTCAAAAATGGAATTTTTCCTTTAACATCAAGGATGAAACCGTTCGCAAAAAAGACAAAAATAGGTAGGGTATTTATAACAGTGACTTAAATTACATTATTGCAAAATAATGGACAATTATGGTGGCGTGAAGACACTAAACCTTAATTTTGAGTCAAAAAAAGCCTCCATCATGTAGATGAAAGCTAAGATGAATCTTAAAAATTATTCTTGATTAAACCAAAGTGGTTCTTGGTCATCGACATCTCCGTTGTAATTAATAAAAATTTCTTCTCCTGCTTTAATATCCTTATAAGCAAAAAAGTCGAAGCTGTGATTTTCAAAGTTAATATCATAGGTAGCATTAGGAGTGTAGGAATGGTTGAATAGCATTCCGTAACCTAGCACAAATGCTGTATGGTTTTTGCCATATTCAAATGCATAATCAGCAAGTAGTGTTTTTTCGATATGAACATGTTCCTTGTTTGGATAGGGAATTACTGGTGCCTGATGAAAAAGTGTCCCCTTGGCAATATCCTTCGTTGCAAATACCCCACGATTCAATTCCCCGTCACTTACTGTTGAAGTTTTTACTTCGATCATATTTTATCTCCTTAAATCTTCCGTCATTCAATCTTTTTGATTTAGTTTGCACTATAATAGCGAGAAATGCAACCCTTATGAAACAGGGGGACGGTTCTCCCTGTTTCATAAGGTTAGGTGAAACAAAGAGGAACGCCCCCACGTTTCAATTATAGGGTGAAACAAAGAGAACCGTCCCCCTGTTTCATTCCCCTAAATAAACGATAGCTTCGTATGGGTTTAATGTTAGGTTATTTACATGAGGAATGTCCTCTTTTTTATAGTTACTAATTAACTGTTTTTTAGAACAAAACTCAATGTTTTCTGGTATTTGGAATACAACAGATTTTGCACTGAAGTTCGTGATAACCAATAATTTTTCTTTTTTGTACGTACGGAGGTAGGCAAAAATTTGATCATGATCCGGTAATATCAACTGATAGTCACCATATACGATAATAGGATGCTGTTTTCTTAACCTAATTAATTGTCTATAATAATGAAAAATGGAGTTTTCATCATTAACGGCTTTATCAGCATTAATCTCTTTATAATTCGGATTTACCTTTATCCAAGGCTCACCCGTTGTGAAACCTGAAGATGGCTGATCATTCCATTGGAAAGGGGTCCGTCCATTATCTCTACTTTTGACATAGATGGATTCCATCACTTGATTGTGATTGGCATTTTCTTCTACCACTTTTTCGTGATACATATTCAGTGTTTCAATATCTCTGTAATCTTTAATCGAAGGAAAACGGACGTTTGTCATCCCGAATTCTTCACCTTGATAAATGTATGGTGTTCCTTGAAGCATATGGAGGGCAGTTGCCAACATTTTTGCAGACTCTACACGATATTCCTGATCATTTCCAAAACGGGAAACAATTCGTGGTTGGTCATGGTTATTCCAATAAAGACTGTTCCATCCTGTACCATGCAAGCCCTTTTGCCATTTTGACAAATTCTCTTTTAAATCTGTTAAGGCTAATGGTTTAAGGTCCCACTTACCATTCTTTCCAGAATCTAATCCCATATGTTCGAAAGTAAAGACCATCTGTAATTCATTTCGCTCATAACCCGTATATTTTTTTGCTTCCTCTACATCAACGCCGGGCATTTCGCCAACGGTCATGATATCGTATTTTGACAATACTTCTCTGTTCATTTCTTGTAAAAACTCATGAATACGCGGACCGTTTCTGTAAAATTTACTACCGGATGCATAGGTTTCCCCTGGTTTAAGATCTCCATCAGGCAAGCCAGGTACTTTTGAAATTAAATTGATGACATCCATGCGAAAACCATCAATTCCCTTATCCAACCACCATCTCATCATTTCATAGATTTCCTGTCGTAGCTTAGGATTCTCCCAGTTTAAATCAGGTTGTTTTTTACTAAATAAATGCAAATAATACTCATCGGTATGTTCATCATATTCCCAAGCTGAACCCCCGAAAGAGGATCTCCAGTTATTGGGCTCCTTGCCATTTTTGCCAGGTCGCCAAATATAGTAATCGCGATATGGATTGTCTTTAGATTTTCGTGATTCTTGGAACCATTCATGCTCATCAGAGGTGTGATTGACAACAAGGTCCATCATGAGTTTCATGCCACGTTGATGAATTTCGTCCAATAAGGTTTCCCAATCATCCATCGTTCCAAATTCATCCATAATCCTTTTGTAGTCAGAAATATCGTAGCCATTATCATCATTGGGTGATTGATAGACGGGGGAGAGCCAGATCACATCAATTCCCAATTCTTTTAGGTAATCAAGTTTTTTGGTTATTCCTTTAAGATCGCCAATTCCATCTCCATTGCTATCATAAAAACTTCTTGGGTATATTTGATATACGATACTTTCTTTCCACCAATTTTTCTCCATAGGAAAATTCCCTCCATCACAAAGAGGCTATCTCAAAAGTGCCAAGCAAAATAGGATGCTTAGCACTTTTGCTTTTCAGACAGCCTCTAGTTTTTAACTCTTCTTGCAAAGTCCACAAAGCGAAATTTATCAGGTCTATGCCTTGATTCGGTAAATTGAAAAAGCTTCGCGTCATCCAAATAAACCTGACTTCTGATCACCACTATATTGGAGAAACCTTCAAGATCGAGTAGCTCACGGTCTTCAACTGTAGGGGTCTCTACGACAATTTCTTTTTGGGCAAAGCCAATCACCAGACCTAACTCATTCTCTATATAGTCATAAATCGAATGCTCACAGATTTCTTTTGAAAGTCGCGGCACGTATGTTTCATTAAAATAGTCTTTATCCAAGATGATCTTCTCACCATCTATTTCCCTAATCCGAACAACATTCCAAACAGTGTCCGCTGAATTAAAATTCAGCATTTCATGTTCAGAATCTAAGTAGCCAATGGAATGTACAATGGTCTTGCTTTTCAAATTTAGTTTTTTCGTCAGTTCTGCATAACTCTCAATTCCAGATACGGGAAAAGTAAACTTATGAATATCGATGACGACTGAACCTTTCCCTTGGATTTTTTGGATATATCCATTCTGAGATAAAAGGTTCAACGCTTTTCGAATCGTTTCCCGCGACGTCTGGTATTGAGTGGTTAATTCGTTCTCGGATGGAAGCATCGAAGAAACCGGCCAGACATGGGTTTGGATTTTTTTCACTAAATCATTGTAAATCGTTAAATATTTCTTTTGCATTCAATTCTCACATCATTTCAGATAATAAATAATGGATTCATAAGGTCTTAGAACAATTTGACCTAATTCATTAGGAGAATCGGGATAATTGGATAACAGAATTTCAGGTTGAGAGATAGAGTTTTCAAAATCTAAGTCAACTGTGATCTCTTTGCCATAGAAATTACTGATCACCAATAGCTTTTCTTCATTCCAATTTCTTGTATAAGCAAAAACTTCAGGGTGATCCTCAAAAAGTAACTGATAGTCCCCGTAGGTGATTACATCGTACTTTTTACGTAGATCCACTAACTTCTGATAATGATAAAAAATGGATTCGGGATCTTGCAATGCTTTTTCTGCATTTATATCAGGATAATTATCCACTACTCCTAACCAAGGTGTTCCGCTTGTAAATCCGGCTTGGTGTTCGGCAGACCACTGCATCGGTGTTCGTCCATTATCACGTGATTTTTGCTGAAGAATCTCAATAATCTCTTCGTCTGTCATCCCTTTATCTTGCATTTCTTTGTACGCATTCAAAGACTCCACATCCCGATATTGCTCGATGGAGTTGAAATTAGGGTTGGTCATTCCAAATTCTTCTCCTTGGTAGATATAAGGTGTACCTTGCATCATATGAATGGTGGTTGCCAGCATTTTGGCTGATTCTTTATGATACTTCTTGTCATCCCCAAAGCGGGAAATAGCTCGTGGTTGGTCGTGATTACATAAAAACAGGGCATTCCAGCCATTTCCCTCATGCATGCCCACTTGCCAATCTGAAAGAATCTGTTTTAATTTTAAAAAGTCAAACGGTGCCTTTGTCCACTTTTCTCCATTCTGATAATCGACTTTTAAATGATGAAATTGGAAGGTCATCGATAATTCTTCTCGTTCTGGATTGGTGTATAACACACAGTTGTCCAGCGTTGTGGAAGACATCTCTCCAACTGTAAGCATATCGTATTTTGAAAATACATTTTGGTTCATTTCATGTAGGTATTCATGAATTCTTGGGCCATCCGTATAAAATCTTCGTCCATCTCCAATATCATCATTAGGGAACTCTTGATTTTTCGAAATTAAGTTAATGACATCAAGTCTAAATCCATCGATTCCCTTTTCTGCCCAGAAACGCATCATGTCAAAAATCTTTTGGCGCAGTTTTTCATTTTCCCAGTTTAAGTCTGCTTGAGTCTTATCGAATAAATGTAAGTAATATTGTCCGGTTTGGTCATCGTATTCCCATGCTGGACCACCGAACTTGGAAACCCAATTATTCGGGACTTCACCATGGGTCCCATCCTTCCAAATATAGAAGTCACGGAAAGGGTTGTCCTTGGATGATTTGGCCTGTTGGAACCATTCATGATAGGTAGAGGTATGATTCACTACGAGGTCCATGATGAGTTTCATGCCGCGTTTATGGGTTTCATCGAGTAGTTCTTGGAAATCCTCCATCGTTCCATAGGACGGTTCAATAGAATAATAATCGCTAATATCATAGCCGTTATCATTTTGAGGGGATTTGTAGACAGGAGTTAGCCAAATGACATCTACACCTAATTTTTGGATATAGTCTAACTTTGAGATAATTCCTTGAATGTCTCCGGTACCGTTTCCGGTTGTATCATTAAAACTTTTTGGGTAAATCTGATAGACGACGGATTTCTTCCACCATGCTTCACTCATGTGTTTTCATTCCTCCATATATGTTTTCAAGTAATAAGTTTTCATATAAGTAGACGTAGGCATTCGCTGAGAACTGTGCGAATGCCACAATATTTAATTCTTGATTTTTCGTTTTGCGATCAAAAATGTAATGATGAATGGGATCACAATGACAATTACCATTCCTATCAAGAAGGCGGTCATGCCGCTTGCGATGGATAGAAATGCAGGAATTCCCCCAACACCAATGGAAGAGGCTTGAACATTACTAAGGGTAATAAAAGCTCCAGCAATCGCTGTTCCAATTAGAGCCGCGATGAATGGATAGCGATATTGGATATTCACACCAAACATAGCAGGTTCTGTTACTCCTAACCAAGCTGAAATTCCAGCCGTTCCAGCTAACCCTTTAAGCTTTTCATTTTTTGCTGCTAAGAACATCGCGAAGACAGCTGAACCTTGAGCAATATTTGATAACGCAACAATTGGCCATAAGAATGTTGTTCCAGTGCTTCCGATCAATTGTAAATCAACGGCAAGGAAGGTATGGTGCATTCCTGTGATCACCAATGGTGCATATAAAGAGCCATAGACAAGACCACCAATAAGTGGTGCTGCTTCAAAAATCGCTACTAAACCATCTGTTATCCAGCTTCCGATTGTAAATGTAACCGGACCGATGATGATGAAAGCTAAGAAACCTGTCACAAGGAGTGCGATTGGTGCAACCACTAATAATTGCAAGGAATCAATGACACGTTTTTTCAGCCATTTTTCGATAGTTGCCAAAACCCAGGCTGCTACTAACACAGGCAGCACCTGTCCTTGATAACCCATCATATTAACGTCAAGTCCGAATAGATTCCATGTTGGCGCTTCGCCTTTTGCAGCTGCGATCGCATAATCACCAGCAGGCATTAAGGCGGGGTGAACAAGGATTAAACCTAATACAATTCCTAATAACGGGTTACCGCCAAAGCGTTTCACTGCAGACCATCCGATTAATGCAGGTAGGAAAGTAAATGCTGTGCTGGCGATGACATTAATCATGTCAGCCACACCCGCCCATGAAGGGTACATCTTGATAATCGATTCGTCTGTAAAAATAGGATTCACTAAAATATTATTGAGTCCAAGAAGTAGACCGGCTGTTACGATAGCAGGAAGGATTGGAATAAAGATATCAGCTAATGTTTTAATGGCACGCTGTAGTGGATTTAGCTTGTTACCACCTGCAGCCTTCACATCATCCTTTGATGCTTCCTGGATTCCGGTTTCATGTACCATTGCTTTATAGACCTTATCAACGGTTCCTTGCCCAATGACAATCTGGTATTGACCGTTGGCAGAGAAAGTACCTTTAACGACGTCAAGGTTATCAAGTGCTTCCTTGTCAACGATTCCTTCGTCAGATAAGGCAAACCGAAGTCTTGTCACACAGTGTGTCGCTGCATTGATGTTTTCTAAGCCACCAACAGCCTCAACAATTTTTTGTGCTTCTTCGCTGTATTGCATCCCAGTATCTTTCTTCTTTTCAGCCGGGTTGTCAACGGGTGTATTCTGACCTTGAAGCGAAAGCTCTAATAAAGTAGACTCACCAGCAATGACGGTGCTATCGGTTGTTTTTTCGTATGAAGCAACACGATCTCCGTTGGTGATAATAATTGGCGTGATATGGCTTGCTGCTTTTTCTTTGATTAATTGCAAGTCAAACGTAACAAGCGGATCACCGACTTTTACTTTGTCCCCTTGTTCGACGTGTACTTCAAATCCCTCGCCATTCATGTTTACCGTTTCTAGACCTATATGAATTAAAAATTCAATACCCGATTTACTTCTTATCCCTACTGCATGTTTGGTAGGAAATGTTAAAATGACTTCCCCATCCACAGGAGAAACGACTTTTCCATCTGTTGGTTCAATCGCAAGACCGTCGCCCATCATTTTTTGAGAAAATGTCGGATCCGGAACATTCTCAAGTGCTGTCACTTTACCAGTAAGTGGCGCAAATACGGTTTCCTTCAAATTTTGGTTAGTCATAGGTAACCCCCCTCTTTCTAGTTGCTGTTCTTATTCTATTTATCTTGTATATACATGTTGTACATTTATTATAACTTGTATATACAAGTTTTGCAAATGCTTTCATCTGGCATAATTTTCATCTCGATCTAAGCGTATCATTATAGTTATTTTCTATTAGTAATTACTTTATGTTTTCATTTTTTGGGAAAAATGTATATCTAACAAAAAATCTAACCAACATTGTCGTATCAATCTAATGCTGGGCGAGCTAGGCTCTTAGTTGAAAATGTTAAAAAATTCATTCATACTGAATATGAAATCTTTTATAGGTAAAGGGAGGAAATTTTGTGATCATTGCGATCATTTTTTTATTATTTGTTTCATTTTTCTTTTCGGGAAGTGAAACGGCATTGACAGCTACTAATAAAATGAGACTACAAACGAAGGCAAATAATAATGATAAAAAGGCGGAAAATCTATTAAATTTAGTATCTCAACCAAGTGAATTTATTACGACTATTTTAATCGGAAACAATATAGCTAATATTTTACTTCCTACCTTAGTGACAACGCTTGCGATTCAGTACGGATTCAATGTAGGGATTGCTTCTGCAATTCTAACCATTACGATTATCATTTTCTCTGAAGTGATTCCTAAATCAGTAGCAGCTGCGTTTCCAGATCGGATTGCCTTTGTTGTTTATCCGATCATTCGATTCTTTGTGATTGTTTTTAAACCGATCACGACCGTTCTTAATTGGTTAACCGGTTTTATTACAAGAGCATTATCCAAAGGTCAGGTCAACGCTGCATCGATATCGAAAGAAGAACTACGTACAATGGTTGATATTGCTGATTTGGAAGGAACGTTTAATCAGGCAGAATCCCATCGTATTAAGGGAGTTCTAGATTTTTACAGCTTAAATGTAAAAGATGCTTTGAAGACACCAAGAGTCGATATTTTTGCTTTCCCATGTACGGCTACTTTTGAAGAAGTAAGGGAGGTTGTCATGGAAAGTCCGTTTACAAGATATCCCGTTTATGATGAGAATATTGATGACATAGTTGCGGTCTTTCATTCAAAACAATTAATCTCTTGGTCAACAGAACCGGAGAAACCGTTGGAAGCATTCTGTGATACGAATCCTTTGATCGTCTATGAATTTCATTCGATTGAATGGGTATTAAATAAAATGACAAAAGAAAAAAAACATATGGCGATTGTGTTAGAAGAGTACGGGGGAACAGAAGGAATTCTAACGCATGAAGATGTTATTGAAGCCATGCTTGGGTTTGAAATTGAAGATGAAACCGATCTGGAAGGTGAAGGATTGGTTGAAAAATTAACGGAAACCGAAATCATTTGTGATGGTAAAATTCCTCTTTATCGTTTAAATTCCATTTTTTATACAGAAATTCCTGAAGAAGAAGACGTTCTTGCGGGCTACCTGTTAAAAGAAATAATTGAGTTTCCGGAAGAGGGGCAAGTCATAGAGCGAAATAATTTAACGTTTAAAATTCTAGAAGTTGAAGACAGAGCCATTAGAAAGGTTCAAATTATTAAATAAAGGGTCAGGTGAGTCATCTCCTTATAAAAAGGAAATGGCTCTTTATTTTTGATTAGAACCTGCAATCACTATTTCGTGCTGCATCTAGTTTTATGTTACAATTTCCGTAGCAAAATGAGTTAAAAAGAAAATGAGTAAAGGAAGAAATTAATGAGCAAAATATTGCCTGTTCAAAAGAACGATTATATAGAAGTTGTATTTGAAGATTTAACCCATGATGGAGCAGGAGTTGCCAAGGTGGATGGATATCCGCTGTTTGTGCCGAATGGACTTCCAGGTGAAAAGGGTAAAATCAAAGTAGTCAAAGTGAATAAAGGCTATGGATTCGGTCGTCTTATGGAAATTACGGAAGCAAGTCCTTATCGAGTGGAACCAGAGTGTTCCATATATAAGGAGTGTGGGGGCTGCCAGTTACAGCATTTGAGCTATGAAGGTCAATTGCTCGCAAAAGAAAAACAAGTAAGAGATGTGCTGCAACGAATTGGAAAACTGCCCGATGTAAAAGTACATCCTGTGCTGGGAATGGCAGAGCCTTGGAGATATCGAAATAAATCACAAGTACCAATTGGTGAGCATGAAGGCGGGTTAATCGGTGGCTTCTATCAACAACGCAGCCATCAAATCATTGACATGCAAACATGTTTGATCCAGCAGGAGAAAAATGATGAAGTGGTTCAAAAGGTAAAAGAAATTTGCCATGCCAACGGAGTTCGTGCCTATGATGAACCAAAACATAAGGGAGAGCTTCGCCATATTATGGCTCGTTATGGTCTAAAAAGCGGTGAGGTCATGGTAGTCTTGATCACTCGAACGAATGAGTTAACGAATAAAAAGAAAGTGGTTGAGGAGATTGTAGAAGCTATTCCAGGTGTAAAGTCCATTGTTCAAAATATAAATCCAAAAAAGACCAATGTCATTTTCGGTGATGAAACAAAGTTGCTTTGGGGAGAAGAGGTCATTTACGATTCGATCGGTGATATTCAATTTGCGATTTCAGCAAGATCCTTTTACCAAGTAAATCCGGAACAAACGAAAGTCTTATATGATCAAGCATTGGAATTCGCTGGATTGACAGGTGAAGAGACCGTTATTGATGCTTATTGTGGGATCGGCACCATTTCCCTTTTCCTTGCTCAAAAAGCACGGAAGGTCTACGGAGTAGAAATTGTTCCAGAAGCGATTGAAGATGCCAAACGAAATGCAGAGCTAAACGGCATTTCAAATGCAGAATTTGCAGTAGGGGAAGCCGAAGAAGTAATCCCTGGTTGGTATAAAAAGGGCGTTGTAGCGGATGTGTTAGTCGTTGATCCGCCGCGAAAAGGCTGTGATGAAAAGCTGTTGCAGACGATCATTGAAATGAAACCGAAAAAGGTGGTTTATGTGTCTTGTAATCCGGCTACTTTGGCAAGGGATTTACGGATATTGGAAGATGGTGGGTATCAGACGGTTGAAGTTCAGCCGGTGGATATGTTTCCGCAGACTATGCACGTCGAATGTATCTCGCAACTCATTTTAAAAGAAGGCACTAACCCTTGTGGTTGTTGCCTATTCTTGTTATTCGTTGAAAGGATTTACGAAGTTGTAATGAATACGTAGATTACCATCAATGCTACAGGTGACTTTATTCACCAGTGAGTGCAAGACTTGAGGAGTTAACTCGTTTAGTATTGAAACTTCTTTAAGCTTCTTACCTAAATCAATTGCATAATTCTCACTTTCGCACTCTTCCAGTTTTACTTGGTACTCGATCTTTATCGTTTCGAGTTCCGCTACTTCCTGGTCAATTTGTTTACGATATTCTACCAGTTCATCTCGAGAAATAATTTCGTCAGCATACATATCAAGATAATCTTTCTTTCTTGAACGTAATCTTTTCGATTTGTTTTCAATTTTTGTTATTTCATTTAAAATCGAAACCTTCTTTTGATCCAATCTTTTTTTCAAGCTCTGGATAAATTCATCATCTTGAATAGATTGGAATAATTCCTGTAAATCCTCTAGAATAAGATTCTTTAGTTCCTTCTCTCGGATAACAACTCTATTTAGGCAGAAAGTATCGCCGTACTTAATGTTTCCACCGCATCTATATCCTTTTTGATTTGCTTTGAACCACATTCCTTTTTGACAATTTTCACAGAACAGTACATTCGTGAACAGGTGCTTTTTAGGAGCAGTAGTTGTACGAGTTCTGGTTTGAAGCATTTTTTTTAC
The DNA here is from genome assembly GCF_050389805.1 of Niallia sp. Kr1. NCBI lineage: Bacteria > Bacillati > Bacillota > Bacilli > Caryophanales > Bacillaceae > Niallia > Niallia sp. Kr1. The sequence goes on from NZ_CP130945.1 coordinate 487,043, forward strand.
AGCTTGAAAAGTCTCCTTTGGGATGATAGGCTGGTGCGTGTTTTCTTGAATCGTAGCTTGGTCTACATCAACAGTTCTTCGTTTTGTTGTTGTTACTGAAACTGTTTCAGTTCTGTTTTGAACAAGATCACCACAATAATGTTGATTGTTTAAGATATTCTTAATTGTAGAAGCGTGCCATAAAGGTGATGCGTTAGACTTATTAGCAATTTGTGAGGGTGTAGGGATCTTTTCTGCTGTGAAACTTTTTGCTATTGAGTCCATTCCTTTTCCCTCTAAATACTCCCTAAATATTCTTCTAACAATTTCCGGTGTATTATCCTCACGAATTTTTAGCTTGCCGCTGTCTGAATAATATCCATAAGGTGGATTAGAACCTACAAATAATCCTCTTTTGGCTTTTGTACGTTTGGCCTCCTTATTTCTCCGGCTGCTAGTGGCTGACTCATTTTCATACAGCCAAGCGAAGAGACCAAAGTTATGTACTTCTCCGGTAATCGTATTAATTGAATTATCTAGGCAGACAATATGAATATTATTCAACAGGCAGATATCTCGTAGTTCATACGATAATCTTCCATTACGGGCTAGTCTTGACAGTTCTTTAGCTAGTATCACATCAAATTTTCCGGCTTTTCCATCTTCAATTAGTGCCTTTAAACCAGGCCTGGTTCCTTTTGTTCCTGATTGTTTGTCAGTATAAATTTCCACAATCCCCCAATTATTTTGGGCAGCAGCGTAATTTCGAAATAAATCTATCTGGTTTTCGATAGAAGTTTTTTGTGAATCCATCTCTGTGGAGACACGAGCATATACTGCACATCTCAAAACACGATCACCACCATAAGTAGTATAGTATTGAGATGTTGGTGGGTTTGTAGGTATAGTATTGACCACATTTATAGGTCTTAATTGAGTTGTAATTAAATTCATTGATAGGTCTCCTTAATGTTTTAAACTATGTATAATTTTCGGTACTTCGTCCATACTAATAATAATTTTTCGATACTTCGTCCAAAATGGTATACCAATCTGGATAAAGTACCGAACAGGCCTCAAATGAAACCCCTAGTTAGAGGGGTTCTGGTTATCGTTTAAGTTGGTGATATTTTCGGACAGCTTAATGTTCGGTTCTTTGTCCATTAATCAACTTTTGCATTTCGATACTTCATCCAATAGGTGAATCAATCAGATTGGAGAAGATATTTGATTTCAAATGTAATTGTGGCTCCTGGTCAGTACAGAGAACAAGGCAGTCCACAAAATATAGGATGATGAGTCTCTTCTCATCTAGACCTAATTGATGATCTAATATTTCATTAAATCTGGAAAAGAATTTATCAGTTTCCACAAGTTGATAGGTTGTCTTTAAACTTTCTTTGCAAATTGTGTATTCTTTTATAGAGTCTTTGTGTTGTTGAATGAATTCGATTATTTTAAGCTCAAGTTCTCGATCTTCTAGATCTCTTGCTATCTTTAGCTTTTCTTCGAGTTCTTGTAAAAGTTTGTTCTTAATCTCAATACTTTGTTCAACTTCTATATTCATTTCGTGAATAAAAGCCAGTGTCTTAGATGTAATTTGTTTTGTTGAAATTAATTCCTTTACACGATTTAGTATTTCTGGGATAAATCTGTTGTGAACTTCTTGAATGTCAACTTTATATCCACAATCTTTACATACATAGTAATGATAGTAATAATTGACACCATTTCGTTTAGTAGAGCCATTATGTGTACTTAATAACTGATTGCAATGTCTGCATTTCACTTTGTTTAAAAATAAAAAAGGTGTATCTATACGACCAAAAGATTTTTGAAGACTGTTGTTTTGTTTAATTAATTGAAGGTGGAATTTACTAATGATAGGCTGATGTGATTTATCAAAGATGAATTGTTTCTGACCATCATCTTTTCTTTTTGGTACATCCCAGATCAATTTACCTGTATAAACAGGGTTTTTAAGTATGTTTTCAACTGTACTGGACCGCCAGATACCACCCTTGGGGGAAAGAATCCTTGCTTCATTCAATATTGAGGCTATTTTGTGTAAAGATTTCCCCCAGCTAGAGAGAAAGAAAATGAAGGATACAATGTCTGCATTTTCGTTTGGTTCTAGCTGCTTTTTTACCTGGTTGTATCCATAAGGTGTTCTTGATCCGGGTCTAAATGTTGCCTCGTTTTCTAAATCAGCAGTTAAGTTACCAACTGCACGTTCGGACTTTACCTCAGATTCGTGTTGAAATAACAAGAAATTCATTTTGATACTAGTATCTTCTGGATCAAGTGGTTTATTTGAATCCGTTGTGTAGATTTTAAGTTCCGGTAGCTTTTCTAGCATTGGGCGATAAAAGTCAATTGTAAATGAATAACCAGTACGATCCATTCGCGAAATATCGTGAAAAATAACAGTTGGTATATTCATTTCAACCATTTTCTCACCCAGTCTCATTAGTTGTTTTCGTTGGGCTGCACGTTTGGAATAAGCACTCGTAACGTCTTCAATGTAAATCAGTTCATTTGGGACAAAAAGATTATTCCGTTTAGCGAACTCTTGAATATGCTGTTTCTGAATTTCGACGCTATTATTTTCTTGTTGCTTATACGAAGAACGGCGAATATAAGCAAATGAAAGTTCCAAAATTAACTATCTCCTTTCAAGTATTATGTTGTTAAATAGATGGGGACTTAGAATTCTTTAAAATCTCTTGTTGAATCTTTTATAAAATCTCTGGTCAGCACAGTATTTATATAGTAAAATTTCGTAATTTTTTCGGTGAATGGGTTCAAGAATTGCGAGTGGATTAGGATTATTAAGAACAAATTCTTGAGCTTTAAATAGTGCACAGATTCTCGGGGATGATGCCAAGAATTTTAGTAGTTTCTCATTTGTATTAAACCTAAAATAAATTGCAATTCCTCTTTTCATATTAGTTCGTCTCCTTTTAATACATATTGAGTTTGTAAATCTGAAAGGTAGTCCAATTTGCTAACCTCAATGTTTACCTCATTTGGATAAACATATAATTCCTGGATAAGCAACGAAGTAAGAAAAAAAGGATTTGCTTGCCTACTTTTATGTAAATATTCTTTTACCATTCCTACCAAGCTCTCATTTTCTAATAAAAGGTCTTTTTTTTGTTCTACTTGATTAAGGAACCCCTTTTGTTTGTTCTCTAATTCAGTTAATTCAACATAGTGAGAGTTCTCTCTCCAATTTCTAAAATCATTAGTTTCTAAAATGATTTTTTCCATCAAGTGATGTTTCTTTATTTCCAATGTTTTCAGTTCTGCCTCAGTGTTTTTACGCATTGAATGGAAAAAGTTTCTTGAATCTTTAATAAGTTGTTCTGTATCTAGGTGCTCAATAAATTTCTCTAAAGACCTATTAATAATCAGAAATAAATCTTCTGTTGCTATTAAATTTTTTGTATGCTTACGTGAGCAGGAGTACCAGGCTTTATTATCAAGGACATTAAAGTGAAATTTCATTGGATTTCTACAAATGCCGCAACACAAATCGTATATGTCTTGATTTTTAAGAGACTGCTCCATCTCTTGATAGGATAAAATTACAGCATTGTTAACTTGCAATTTTTGAAATTCCTCATAGCTTAAATAAGGTTCTACGTGTGCAAGTTTATTTTTTCCGGTGGTCAGATCATATCCAGCATAAAAAGGATCCTTTGCAATTTTTAATAACTGATTTGGAGTGGTTTTAAGAACCTTGCTAAATTCTTTTAAAGAATGTTCCAAGTCTCTGTGTGTTGTAATTTTTCTGATTTCCGAAAAAAATAGGAGTAAAGCATCCTTCTTCGCAGGATCCTTACTATACTGTTTGGTCTCTTTTTGCTTTATATATCCAAGCTTGCGAGGAGGATATCTTTTCCGAGCTTCTTCGGTTCTCCTAGCAATATTTTTCCCTTCAACATCGCTTACAATGTTCATTACTCCTTCGACTAATATGTTATCTGTTGCTTGTTGATGACCATAACCTGCTGATGTGAAAAAAATCCTCACATTATGTTTCCTACATAAATTTACAAAGAAATTCCCTTCATAAAAGTCACGAAATAATCTTGTACGGTCAAAAGCGAAGATGATATCAACCTGATTATTAATAATTAATTGGATGAGCTTTTTCATTTCTGGCCGCTGCTCGATATTTAGTTTGTTAGCAGATACACCATCCTCATTCAAAATCAAAATTTCACTAGGAAGGTATTTCTCTCTATACAATGCATCAGCCGATTCTTGCATAGCTAAATCCTGGTTGGTAGAACTTACTCTCCGAAAAAATACCTTATACTTGTTCTGATTTTTTTTTGCTTGATTCATTAATTTTTCTTTCCTTTTCAGTTTCTTGTTAACTTGCCTGTAGCCGATGAAGATACATCTTTTTTGCTAAAAAATTTTACTAGGTTCAAGAATGTATCCAATATCATATAAAGAAGTTTTTCTTAGAATTTTTATTCTTCAACTTCACTCTGAATTTTTATTAGCTGTTCGAAAAGTGTTGGCTTTTGATTACCATTTCTTGATGAGATATCAAATATATTCACATTATGTTGTCGGCATAGTAAAACAAAGTAATTGAATGCATAAAAGTCTCTGAATAATCTTGAGCGATCATAAACGTAGACGATCTCAACCAGATCATTAATAATCATTTGTATTAGTCTTTTCATTTGTGGTCGCTTCTCAATATTTGTGTTAGCTGAAACTCCATCCTCATTCAAAATTAAAATCTCACTAGGTAAATAATTTTCTCTGTATATAGCATCTGCAAATTCTTGGTATTGAATATTACCGGTAGTATTAACCCGTCTAAAGAACACCTTATACTTTGTAATGTCCTCTTTAGTTTTAATCATTGTTTTCTCTTCCCTTCACTATGTTTTGATAAAGTAACTTCGCCTGTAGCCGATGAGGAACATCTAATTGCTCAATAATTATTCGCTGGATTAAATGTTGCATCCAAATATCAACTACAGGGTTTACCTCTGAATCCGTTTTAATATTAATTCTCTTCCGCATAAACACACCTCCGCTTTTCATCTTTGACGGAAAGAGGTGTGTTTTATACGGTTAAGCAAATATAACTAACTATTTATTGTTTCTGATCGTCAAATTTCAAATCAAATCTTAATTGAACAGATTCCTCTGTATCTGTGTGCTTAATAAGTATTTGGATAATTCCTTTCTCCTGACCGGGGAAAGAATTAATGGTTTTTTCTTTCATTGTTTATCCTCCCGTATTTATTGGCTAGAAATTGCTCTAGTAGGAACGGGGATAAAAAGCCTTCCTCTTGAAGCCTTACCAATTTTTCTACTAAAGTGTTTTGATTTAATCTCGTAAATGGAAAATCTTGATCTGTATGTCTCAAGCACATTCACTTCCTAACTGTTCTTTCTTATCTATTGTTTTTTTTCATTCGCTGGTTGATCTATCATTCTTTCTAATTCTGAAACTAATAAATCTTGGATAATAGTTCTTGCATTAAGTGCATTTTCTTGTGAAGCGTAGCAGCGTATAACTTTCAAAAACTCTCTCTCCTTTTTTTAGTGATGAATATGTCTGAAAAGTGGATGTAACTAAAACTCAATACTGATTCTTGTATGTAAGTGTTAAATTATTGGTTTAATTACTTCCAAATTTATTGCTTAAAAATTTTCAAATGGATTATATTCTCTAATTTTTTTAAAACCCAGTTTTTAGAGAAAAAAGTTCAAAAAAATATTTATTTTATTTTTACAGGGTAAAAGTCCTGTGAACATAGACTCTGTTTGAAGGGATTACCATTATATTTCCAAGTGCTGTTGTAGTATAATTAACTTACATATGTATATATGATTTTCATTTATGGGGTGTAACAATGATTACTGGAGAAATAAAAAACAAAGTGGATAAAGTCTGGGAAACATTCTGGACAGGTGGAATAACAAATCCTTTAACTGTTATTGAGCAGTTTACATATCTTTTATATATAAAAACATTGGATGATAACGAGAAGAAAAAAGAAATGGATGCGGAACTATTAGGCCTTGACTTCGAGGGCATCTTTCCAAAAGATAAGCCACAGCTACGTTGGTCTATTTTTTCAAATATGGGCCCGGATGAAATGTTTAATGTTGTATCCCAGGAAGTTTTCCCATTTATTAAAGACCTGGGGGAGAAAGGATCTGTTTACTCTAAATTTATGAAGGATGCTATTTTCGTAATTCCTACACCATCACTCTTAGCAAGAGTAGTTGCAGGAATAAATGGGTTAATGCAAGCCAGTAATACAGATGGTAAAAAGGATACTTTAGGTGATTTATATGAGTATTTACTTTCTAAACTTTCTACTGCTGGAACAAATGGTCAATTCAGGACTCCCCGTCATATCATTGATATGATTGTTAAATTGATGAAGCCAACACCTGAAGATATTATAGTAGATCCGGCAGCTGGTTCAGCAGGATTTCTTGTTTCCGCAGGAGACTATCTAAAAGAAAATCATAGTGATATGTTTCTAGTTCAAAGTCTGAGGGAGCATTTCAACCAAAAAATGTTCCACGGATTTGAAATGGATGGAACAATGCTTCGTATTGGGGCAATGAATATGATGCTTCACGGAGTAGATAATCCTAATATTGCTTACCGAGATAGTTTATCCGAGCAAAATAAGGATAATGAGCAGTACACTCTTGTTCTAGCTAATCCACCTTTTAAAGGTTCTTTGGATTATGATTCCGTATCTAATGATCTTCTAAAAATAACAAAAACAAAGAAGACTGAGTTATTATTCTTAGCATTATTTATTAGAATGCTTAAAAAAGGCGGAAGAGCTGCTGTTATTGTTCCAGATGGTGTTCTCTTTGGTAGTTCTAATGCACATAAATCTATTCGAAAAGTAATTGTTGATAATCATAAATTAGAAGCAATTATTTCAATGCCATCAGGAGTGTTTAAACCTTACGCAGGGGTTTCAACTGCAATAATGATTTTTACAAAAACAGGTGTTGGTGGAACTGATAAAATTTGGTTCTATGATATGAAAGCAGATGGTTATTCTTTAGATGATAAACGCCTTCCAGTAAAAGAAAATGATATTCCAGATATAATTTCTAGGTTTAATGATTTGGCTGCTGAGAAAGAAAGAAAGCGTACTGAACAATCCTTTTTTGTACAAGTAGATGAAATTCGGAATAATGGATATGACTTATCTATTAACAAATATAAAAAGATTGAATATGAAGAAGTAGTTTATGACAAACCTGAAGTTATAATGAAAAATTTATTGGCTATTGAGGTAGAAATTGAAACTGGTTTAAAAGAATTAAAAGGTTTAATTGAAGGAAGTTTATAATATGAAAGAATTTACTGTTAAGCAATTGTTTAAAATAACAAAAGGGAAAAAGGTTGAGCAAATAAGTCCCGAAAATATAAATAAAGTTAGGTTTATTCAAATAGATGATTTACGTAATAACAATAATATAAAATATTGTTCTAATGATGAAAAGTATGTATACGCAACGAAGAATGATGTAATTATTGCTTGGGACGGAGCTAATGCAGGTACTATTGGATATAGTCTGGAAGGTGCTATAGGTAGTACCCTTGCAGTATTAAAAAGGAGGAGAGAAGATTTTTCTATCGCTTATGTAGCAAAATTTTTGCAATCTAAATCTCAATTTTTAAGAGATAATTGTACAGGTGCAACGATACCTCATATTTCCAGACAGGTATTAGAAAATATTAAGATTCCACTTCCATCTTTCGAAACACAAGAAAAAATTGTTGACGTATTAGATAAAGTTCAAGCTCTTGTAGAAAAACGTAAAATTCAAATATCATCATTAACAGCTCTTACTCAAAGTGTTTTTTTGGAAATTTTTGGAGACCCGGTTTGTAATAACAAAGGATGGACTACTTATAAACTTGAGGATATATGTACTAAAATTACTGACGGAACCCACGATACTCCTAAAAGGTTATCTTCAGGAGTTATGTTAATTACAGGGAAGAATATTAGACCTTTTCAAATAGATTATTCTAATTTGGATTACGTATCAGAAGACGACCATAAAATAATATATTCGAGATGTAACCCTGAGTATGGTGATATACTTTACACAAATATCGGTGTGAATCTTGGTACAGCAGTAATGAATGATATCCTTGAAGAATTTAGTATGAAAAACGTCGCTTTATTAAAAATAAATAAAGGTCTAGTTGAATCTAGATATTTGGAGTCTTTATTAAATTATGTGCCAATGAAAAACTCAATTATAGAAACATCATCGAGTGGTGGAGCACAAAAGTTCTTAAGTCTAGGAAAAATTAAGAATGTTGTTTTACCAATTCCACCATTAGAGACTCAACTTAAATATACCAAAATAGTTGAGGAAATATTGCAACGAAAAAATTTATTAGAGAAGAATTTGATAAACATTGAAGATTTATCTAACTCCCTGATGCAACAGGCGTTTAAAGGAGTATTATTTAGCAATTAATAAGTTAATATGCAAAATAGAACGGTTTTAGGGGGGGATTGATTTGTTACGCAATTTTGAGTTTTTAGTAGAAAAAGCTCAATTTAATAGTTTTGCAAATGCTTGCTTGGAGGCAGAGAAAAGCCTCCAAGTGAGTCCGGCTACTTGTGCAATTTTGACTCGTCGTGCATTTGAATTAGCTGTAAAATGGCTATATGCTTCCGATAGTGAGCTAAAGGTACCTTATCAGGATAATTTGTCAAGTTTGATTCACGAGCCAACATTTAAATCAATCATTGATGAGGATCTTTTCCCTTTAATGAAATATATCATTAAACTAGGTAACGTGGCAGTACACACAAACTCAAACATTACACGAGATGAAGCAGTGTTAGCGTTACATAATCTTCATCAATTTATTGATTGGTTAGATTATTGTTATTCTGATAATTATTCAGAGTCAGAATTCAACGAAGAAGTTCTTTTGAGTGGAGAAGAGTCAAGAAAAAGACCTGAAGAATATAAAGAGTTGTACGAGAAATTAAGCTCGAAGGATCGAAAACTTGAAGACTTGATGCAGGAAAATGAAAAACTGAGGAAGGTTTTAACTGAAAAACGAATAGAAAATACAGAACAATACGATTTCCAAGTAGATGAACTCTCGGAATATAACACCCGAAAAATTTATATTGATCTGGAGCTTAAATTAGCAGGGTGGGAGTTTGGGCGAGACGTTCTTGTAGAGTATCAAGTAACAGGTATGCCGAATAATCAAGGTATTGGATTTGTTGATTATGTGTTACTTGGTGACAATGGTAAGCCAATAGCTGTAGTTGAAGCAAAGAAAACTTCGTATGATGCAAACAAAGGAAAGCAGCAAGCTAAATTATATGCTGATTGCATTGAACAAATGCACGGACAAAGACCAATTATCTTCTACACAAATGGATTCGATATTCGCCTTTGGGATGATGTGAATTACCCTGAGAGGAAAGTATCTGGGTTTTATACAAAGTCGGATCTTCAATTATTAATTGATCGTCGAACAATTCAAAGACCCTTAGTGGATATTGAAATTAAAGATGAGATCTCCAACCGTTATTACCAAAAAGAAGCAATCCTTGCTGTTTGTGAGGCTATTCAATCAAAACAACGAAAAACACTCTTAGTTATGGCTACTGGAAGCGGTAAAACAAGAACCGCAGTATCCCTAGTAGATGTTTTAGTAAGACACAACTGGGTGAAAAATGTATTGTTCTTGGCAGACAGAACTGCTCTAGTTCTACAAGCAAAGAAAAACTTTAATAATCTCCTACCAAGTATGACTCTTTGTAATTTGCTTGATAACAAAGATAACCCAGAATTAAGCCGGATGGTATTTTCGACATATCCAACGATGATGAATGCAATTGATGATACTAAGCGAAAAGACGGTAATAAGCTTTTTACAGTAGGTCATTTCGATTTAATCATTATAGATGAAAGTCACCGGAGTATTTATAAAAAATACCGGGAAATCTTTGATTACTTTGATGGTGTCCTTTTAGGGCTAACAGCGACCCCAAAGGATGAAATCGATAAAAATACTTATGATATTTTTGGCTTAGAAACTGGTGCCCCTACTTATGCATATGAACTTGAACAGGCAGTAAAAGATGGTTATTTAGTCGAGTATCGAACTATTGAGTCAACTTCTAAGATCCTGGATGATGGCCTCCGTTATGATGAATTGTCGGATGAAGAAAAAGAACAATTTGAAGATACTTTTGGTGAAGAAGAAGGCGAAGAAATAGGCCACTCTGCTGTTAACCAGTGGTTGTTTAATGACAATACTATCGATCAAGTACTGAATGACCTAATGGAGAAAGGAATTAAGGTTGAGGGTGGAGATAAGCTTGGTAAGACAATTATCTTTGCTAATAATTCCAAGCACGCTAAACGTATCGTTGAACGTTTTAACCATATATATCCGCAATACAACGGTAAATTTGCTGCTCAAATTGATTATAAAGTCGATTATGTACAAACTCTAATAGACGATTTTTCAACAAAGGATAAATTTCCGCAAATTGCAGTATCTGTCGATATGTTAGATACAGGGGTAGATATTCCTGAAGTGGTCAACCTGGTATTTTTCAAAAAAGTTCGTTCAAAGTCGAAGTTCTGGCAGATGATTGGCCGAGGTACTCGCCTATGTTCAAATCTCTTTGGAGTCGGTGAGGATAAAGAGTACTTTTTAATTTTTGATTATTTAAGAAACTTTGAGTTTTTTAGAGAAAATCAAAAAGGAATTGAAGGCAAAGTTTCAGTTGGATTAACTGAACGGATCTTTAATTTGAAAGTAGATATTATTAAAGAGCTTCAAGCACTTGATTTCCAAGAAGAACTTTATATTCGGCACCGTAAAGAACTAATTGAAGATGTTTATCAAGAGATTAGCCGGCTAAATGAGGAAAACTTCCAAGTAAGAATGCATTTGCAGTTCGTGCACAAATATAAAAACCGGGAGAATTGGGGAGCCCTTAGCGTAACGAACGTTAGTGAAATTCAAGAGCATATTTCCCCGTTGATTATTTCAATGGTCGATGATGAATTAGCAAAGCGATTTGATAGTGTAATGTATTCCATTGAACTTGCCAAGCTTACTGCAAAGAATGCAACTAGACCTATAAAGAGTGTTGTTCAGACAGCTGAAGAGTTATCTAAGTTAAGTACTATCCCTCAAGTTAATGCTCAAAGGGACATTCTATTGAAGGTACAGACAGATGTTTTTTGGGAAGAAGCCAATATTTTTGAACTTGAAGAAGTACGTGAAGCAATACGAGAGTTAGTTAAATTCTTAGAAAAAGAAAGCCAAAAAGATTATTACACGAACTTCAAGGATAACTTCACTTTAATTGGTGAAGGTGAAGCACCTTTTTACGGCTCAAATGACCTGCAAAATTACCGCAAGAAGGTTAATCAATATTTAAAAGAACATCAAGATCAAACAGCAATTTATAAGCTGCGACATAACAAGCCACTGACTAGACAAGATGTAGAAACTCTTGAAGGGATTTTATGGTCTGAACTAGGAACTCAGGATGACTATAAAAAAGAATTTGGTGATACCCCGATTGCAAAACTTGTTAGACAAATAGTTGGTCTTGATCAACAGGCAGCTAATGAAGCTTTTTCAGAGTTTTTAAATAAAGAAAAGTTGAATGTTAATCAACTTCGATTCGTTAAACTCATCATCGATTATGTTGTGAAGAACGGTACTCTAGAGAAAAAAGTATTACAAGAAGATCCTTTTCGGGCTCTAGGCAGCGTAACTGAGCTGTTTAGAGATAATATTGATGACGTAAGAGCAATTATACGAGTTATTGATACGATTAATCGTAATGTTGAGGAGTATGAAGGGGCTTAAGTGTCTAGTGATTAAATATAAAAAAGGACCAATTTGGTCCTTTTTTACGTAACAAACGAGATCTTGGCCATTAATCTTGCTTGCTACTAGTCGTATCTATAGTATAGCAACTAATTGATTATTTAATCCTCCTGTATTTGCCAATCTTTTAATCACAATATAAGTATTAACCAAAGTACATATGATTTTTGAAAATTAGAAAGGAAAAAATCCTATGAGTAGACTTCAAACAATTGAAAATAGACTGAAGGAAATAAATGACAGTTTTCCAAGATTTATGCGATAGCTATTTAATTTTACGTAATTTAAATTATGAATCTTTTGCAAGAACAGGAAGCCAAACAGTCCGTAAAATATACGTGCGGAGAAGATAAAAAAATTAGACGATTTCTATGACAAAAGGAAAATGTAAAAGAGTGTAAGGTAGTCTGTTTTTCGTCTGAGGGAGGAATCTTGGTTTGAAAGAAAACAGTACAAAATTTTGGAAAAGTAATAAATTTATAATTTTAATACTTGTAGTTTTTCCTGCGTTAATTTTTTTATGTTTATTATATTTAGTCTACGGTAACTTATGGGAAGCTTTGGTCAAAATGTATAAATTAAGAGGAAAACCGCAGGAAACGGCGGATGCAGTAGCTTCCTTATCTGATCTCTGGACATTTTTGCTTACTGTGTATTCAATAGGGATCACTGGATATTTCAGTTATTTAGTTTGGAAAATTAATAAGAGGAGTTTATATATATCAGAAGAGCTTGAAAATCTAGAGAAAAATAGAGACTTTGAGGATAGACGAAAACGAGCATTAATTGTGTATTATGACTTACAACGTGGATTAACCTACATTCGAGAATTATATATCAGTCTGATTATAAAAGAGGAGAAACCTAAACTTAATCGAATTTTCTTCAGTGAGAATTGGATTGAAAATGTTGCTGCATTAAGAAGTAATTTAGAAAATGATGATATTAGTAAGCTTTATAAAATTTATAATGATTTTTATACTATAAAAAATCTTCTTGAAGTAGATAAAGATATTGATGACGTAAAAGGTGAGGAATTAAGGAAGTTTATAGATGATCTATCGAACCAAATATTTTCTGATTTTCCCCCTCTACAATTAATGGATCGATTTTCTTTATTAAGTACTGAGGATTTAGTTGATATTGATATATTTATACTTTTACATAAGATTTATAGACTTACATTTTCTAATAAAGATATTGAATTTGTAGATGGTAACAAATATCTTATAGATGGTACTAATCATTACTGTTTTATTTCTGGGGATCTCTATAACGGTGAGGCAATTCTATATACTACAAATGGATGGGAGAAGGCCAGAGGTTATATATCTGACGGTGTATTTAAATCGGGGAATGTTAGTGGTTATTTAAGTTCGAATAAAAGAATCTATTTTATAAATTATGAGACTGTCAACTCAATTAGAGAAAAAAATGAATTAGAGTTGAAAAATCCAAATAATGAGGATGAATATTTTTATAAAGGTATTTTTTACAATGGTGCTATAACAGACGGTATAACTTTAAAGTTTTATAAGGATGGCAAAATGAAATATTGGGGGGAAGTGAAAGATGGTTATAAATCCGGAATTGGAAAAACTTTCGATTCTAATGGTGAACTATTTTTTGAAGGAAAATATGAAACAAATGAAAGAATAAAGGGAAAATTATATAAAAATGGAAGAGTTAGATTTGAAGGAACATTTGTTAATGGTAAACCGTGGGATGGATATGTGAACAAATATGATTTTCCAAATGAATATGTTAAAGCATTTACAGGGGAGATAAAAGAAGGGATTCCTTATAAAGGAGAAGGATTGTTATTTAAATCAGGTGATGGAATAGACAGTTTAGAAGAATTGCTTGTTAGAGATGCATATTATGAGGACCAAATAGACCAAATGAGTGAAGAACAAGAAAGAGATTACGAAGAAGACGAGCGTGCATTTGAAAACCAGCAAATACGAGATGAATATTATGGCTGGGAGGAATATATAAAGACAGATTGGAAAAATGGAATTTCGCAAGAAAGAACAAATGTAGAAAGAAATAAAATTTTATATTATAACCCAAATTTAGTAAGAACTACCCAAGACCAGTAGGTATAGTAAATGTGATGTTGGATAAATCTGCATATAGAAATATCTTATCAAGTTTGGTCACATATGCCCTTAAACAGCTAATATATAATACTCTCCACCCCTTTGCCTTTTGCATAAGCAGAGAAAGTTAGTCAAGCTTCGATACGGCATATTGTCTTGTAACAGGAGTCTAAATTTGAAATCCGGCTGCCGTAATTGGCAGCTTTTTCTTATTGATTTAAAGGTGCAGTAGCTTAAGAAGGATTTAAGATTTTATATACCGAATTCTTAGGAGGTAAGAGTTTTTAAAAAAAGAGGTTTTTAAAATGGCTAATTTAACAGAGGAATCATTAATGTCGCTATTTATTAGAATGTATTATAACGAAACTTCAATTTCATCAGGAACAGCTTTTATAGTAACATCTTCTTCGGGATATTTTTTAATAACTAATAGGCAAAATATTACTGGGAGAAACAGTGAAACTAATAAACCTTTCTTTCCTACAGGAGCAATTCCCAAATGGAGATATATCATAACAGGATAAATGCAAAAGGATTCAATATAATTAAATATGAAGATCTATATTTAGAAGATGGGGAAACACCTAAATGGATTGAACATCCAAATCTTGGTTTCAGAGTGGATTTTGTAGCTCTTCCCTTGACAGATTTAAATGATGTACAGGTAAATCCTTATTATTTAGATTTGGGTGAAGATATCATAATTGGAGTTACTGAGGCAGTAAGTGTAGTTGGATTCCTATTTGGAATTCAGGTAGGAAGCAATGCAGCAATTTGGCCAACAGGAACAGTAGCGTTTTGAACCTGATATTAATTATATGGATTTACCATTATTATTAATTGATCATTGTAGAAGTAGACAAGGGCAGTCAGGATCTCCAGTTATTGCATATCGTAAGGAATCGGATTTAGGTTTGGTTTGGAAAGCTTCAGCAATAAAAGAGTTGATAGATAGTATTTGAACAATTTATTTCAGGTACAAGTAGAATTTGATGAATAATAAAAAAGAAATAAAGATGCTCTTGAAAGAATATTAGGACAAAGAATAAAGAGAATTCAATGAAGGGAAAAATTCCCTATCTTAGAAGGTAAGCCTCGGATAAAATGATTTTGAAATTGAGAATAATATTTAGGTAACAATGCCACAGAACTAATAATAAAATATTCATATATACGAAAAACTTCATATAGTTAGTAAAAAAGTAAACAAAAGAATATAGAAAAATCAAATATACAGTTAATCCATTAATAACTGCCTATGATGGGTTAAGTGAAATTATTCAATCATAAAGTAATAGATTTATAATTTTTCGATAAAAGTTTATAGACGGAGGATTTATGTGCCAATTTATTAAACAATTGTGGCTCAATGGCAACACGTTGGATTCAGTTGAGATATCTTCAATGCTTCCAAATATTTTACAGTTAGCAGGAGCTATTTTAACCCTAATTACAGCTATTTTAACTAGTTTAGGACTCTTTCAAAATACAATACAAGGGATTCGTGCTATTATACCGGGTTTCAGGAATGAGAAGCAACCCAAAGAAATTGACAACAAGGTTAAAATTATAAAAAATACAAGCGATTTAAGAAAATTTACTAGAGAACTGGCTTATGCGATTACGGGAATAATTTTAATTGTTTTGGGTTATATCTTTGCTGCTACAGGTTTTGACTATATAGAAAAATTTAGTTTTTATTTCTTAGGGCCAATTATTATTCCTGTCATAGTTATCTTAATTTCTGGTTATAATTTTTTAAAACCATTAATTTCTTATAAAAAGTTTATTAAAGGACGATTTTTATTCACATTGATTTTTTTACTATTTACATTATTAAGTTTTTACTTAATGTATATTTATGAGTGGTTTGCTATTGTATCTGCTTTCATTGGTACAACTACATTATTAATTTACTTAGTTATTATTTTTCTAGAAAATAGCATTGTAAATGTCGTGATTAATCGAGAGTTAGAAAATTTGTATAAAAGTACTATTGAAAAAGTAGAAGAAGGAATTGGTAATGCAGAAAATAACGCCCGGAAAGCTGTTTCTGAGCAGGGCCCTGAATTAAAGAAATTAGAAAAATTATTAAACTTAGATGAATCTATAACTTCAAGTAAGGATAATCAAGAAAGTGAAAAGAAGTAACTTGTACTAGTTGTCTAGGAGAGATCTTTTATGAAGTATCAGGTTTAAATGTTATTATAGATTATAAACTTTAATTTTTTATAAGAATGCTGCTAAACCAACCAACATCCTTGTGATGTCAATTATACTCCACAAATTACGAAGGTATTTTTTTAAAAAGAGAGCTTGTGATAAACGGTATGACCAGAGATCTAATAGTCGTAGAAAATCCGTGTTCACAAATGACCCCACCCTAAACAAGCAAGGGTGGGGTCTTTGATGATCCGAATTTATCTTCCTTAATTCGATCAGAATTAATTAATAGTAGGAGGTTTAATTTTCACTATATTTATTTTGCAATAGAAGTCAATTCATTATAAAAAAGATCCTTTCGGCTAAGCTTCTATTTAAATAAATTCCTGCGTCATTTGTTAATTTCTTCTTCAATTTTGATTCTATGGCTGAACAAGTTTAACTCCATCAATCAATTAAATATTAAATCCATCAGCACATTCCTCCGCGGCGGATTATAGAGTACGAACCAATCTAGTTTTTTCTATTTTTCCTAGATGATACCCAAAAATGTTATATTGTATCCAAATCTAGTAGGAATAAAAAAAATTATTATCTAATACGGCAAGGGAATCAATTAATTTATTTAAAATTAACAATAGGATGAGAAATCATTAAAATTTTATATCAAAACATTTTAGATTTTGGTTATTTAACATCCGAGAAATATATTAATATAACTGGCAGTGTGCCCATTTATCTATCGGCAGGCGAATAGATAATGCAAAAAAGACGTAAAAGAATTGTTAGAGTTTCCCGTCAACCTCGCTCACGACTTACCCTCGTGATGTCAGCCCGTTAGATGGGCATTAATTTCCCAGATTGATCCTAGTGCATAATTTTTTATTAGTTTAAGGATCAAACATCCCGTGCTCGTTGCAATTGCAAGGTGGGTTGTGGTACGTTTCGTGGTGAAACTATTGGTAAAGCGAGACCTGGGCAATTCAGTAATGCTTATGAAGCACTGACTGGTACCACAACAATACGGCGGCTCCAAACGCTTAAACAGGAGTTCTTTAAATGCCGAATTCTACCCTTAAAGTAAAGGGTAAATTCTAGGCTTCACCACCGCACATCAGGCTAATAATCATACTCAGTTGCACGGGTTACTTATTCAAAGCATAGAATTGATTTGAATTTTTGGAAGAAGTAAAATAAAACTTTATTTAATTAACCAACTACTAGGTATCAATGCATTACCATTTCTCCAAGGTTCTTCTATAAGTGAATTTTGGAATTTGATATCATTTAAGTTTGCGTGGTCCAACACAACAATTTGAAAATCTGGATATAGTTCTTCACATACGTCAAACAATAAATCATACATACGCTTAACAGCGATACTGTCTTCATCGGCTATTTCAGTGACATCACCTTGAAGATTATTATAGATTTCAGGAGGAAAATAAACCTGAGTTGGTTGGTCAAGAACTAGAAAACCAGGGATTGGCCGCGATTTGTTGATAAAGAATTTATGGAGAGCTAGAAGTGCAATCAGATGACATCCAAGCCAGTTTTCTCCACTCCCCATTCTAAACATAGGGATAGGTCTCTCGTCGGTGTCTGCTACAATAGTTAGGTTCTTTAAATCTAATCTATAGGGAAAGCTAGAATGCTCTAATTGAAGATACTCGGCCCATTTAGTCATTTGAGTACCAATTATATTTAAAATTGAGTCTGTAAGTTCCTCAGTATTTTCTCGGTCTAACCTCGCGGTAATATCACTTATTATAGATTCTAATTCTTCTATTTCTTTTTTCTCCATTAGCATTTCATTTTCAGGTTTTATATTTTCTAGAAATAGGCTTATACGTCCAATTACTATCGCCTTTTTATTATTAGCGTCCTTAATATCCTTAATTGAATCCTCCAGTGAACTTAACATTTCTATTTCTAGATCCTTTTCTTGCAATTCTTCTTTAATATCAGATAACTTTTCACTTAATTTGTTTAAATGGCCCTCTAAATGTGCTTTTCCTGTATCAACAGTTGAAAGATTCTTGGATAGAGAAGAAAGCGAATTCATTATTTCCTTTACAGTAGGCTGGACATTAACTAGATTAGATGAACATAAGGGACAGACTTGTGCGTTCTCAGCCTCATTATATAACCCGATTGATTCAAGACGTGAAACTTGATTTCCAACTTCCTTTGTATAAGAATTCATCATTTTTTCATAAGATATTACTTGTTTTATTTTTTCAGAAATACTTTTTGATTCTTTTAACAATTTCTTTCGTTCTTCAAATAAGTCATTCAACTTATCATTTTCGGTATGTGTTACAGGAGTTGGTTCCCATAATAAGACACCTTTTAAAATATTTACCAATTCCTCATTAGTAGTAGGAGAAATGTCATTATCGATTAAATCAACCGCTTTTGCTTCTTTTAACAAACCACTAGCCTGGGTAATTCCTTTTCCGCTTAACATTTCAGCCTCATTAATTTTTTTTTGCAATGATTTTAGTTTTCTTTTATTTGCTCTTAACTCTTTTTTTAAATTTAAAGTATCATCTCTAACTGCACCTAAAAAGTACGGAATGGTATCTTTTATTGCTTGAGGCATAAACGCTTCATTTTGACGATGAAATAATACTTGTTCATTGGCCACTAGACTTTGATTTTGGAATAAGTAATATTTGGTGTGTTTAAAATTTGCTTCTAGAGAATCTCTTGTTTGGTTCTTAGGAGGCTCATTTATATTTGAGACAATACCAACAATTCTAGAGAGATACTCATTTATTGCATCATCATTACTATTTATTATCAAATCATCAATTTTAGGTGTTTCTACTTTTGATCCAACTTTTAAAAATGCGGTACTTTGACTTGCTGCATTTCCTTTTGGTGTAGGTTTTGCAATGAATATTTCTGAATTATTTATAGTAAGTTTAATGGCGAACCACGCTACAGAATCTCTTATAACGCCATCCGGAATATTAAAATCAGATCTACCTAAACAATAATCAATTATTGATATAATAGCAGATTTACCTGTTCCAGATTTACCAGTAATAATATTAACTTTACCTGATTTAAAAGATATTGTCCTAATATCCCCTTGATTACTATATAGAGTAATTTCTTTTATTTGCATTGTCATAATCGAATCCCCCATAATGCATAAATAGTTGCTACTTCTCCAGAGTTAGCAAACCATCTTCCAACGAATTTAGCTTTGTTTATACTTTCTAAGATTTCATCGGTATCTTTTAATTGTCTTTTTTTTAGTTTTGAAGTCCCTAATAATAATTTTCCAGTTTCATTTATTGATAATATGTTTCTTTGTAATAAAAAAATTAAAGATTCTTTTACGAATGGGATTAGTTCTCTAACTGTTGTTGCAAAACCTATTTTGTAATCAGCGTTATCCTGAATCCAATTATGTAAATGAGTTTTAGTAGATCTAGGAAGAGCATCTCTAAAAGATTTTAATATTATTATTGGTATTGCTACAAAAATAAGTTCATAAGACACCCCTTCAGGTCTTTTAGATTGATACGAAGATACAAATTCCTTCAACAGCCGTCCAACATATGCAGGATTATAATAATAAGCTACTTCAGGTGGTCTTGAATCCCAAGGAATCATATGCTTCTCTCCTTATAGTTTTCTAGCAATTCACTAATTCTTTCTTTAAATCTAGGATGCCAACCTAAACAAAGATTTGATTTATTTGCTAACATATGATAACTGCCTCTCATTACATAAGGTTCTGTACAGTTTTTTCTAATATATATTTGTGCGTCATTCATCCAATCAAAGAGTTCTAAACCTCTTTCAATTAGAACTTCCTCATCTACAGATTTCTTTGAACGATTAACTCTGATAAATTGCCTTTCCCACTCTTCTACTAATTTTTTCTCGTATCTTTGTAATTCTCCAACAAATAAAAGTTCATCTTTTGCCCATCTAGACCTCTGTATAAATGCTCTATAATAATCTCTCATTGATAAATGAATACTTTTATTATCTAATTCAAGTAAGTGGAGTTGTTCTACAAAAAGCATATTCTCATTTACAGTATTAAAGTCCCGGTCTGTTGGGGTTTCATCATAATAATCAATTGGTAAAGAATCTGGTCTAAATTGTTCCGCAAAATCATTAATTGCATCTTGTACCTCATATCCAGGAATAAAACCAATGGAATTTGCAACCAAATGCTCAATTATTTTATTAAACCACCAACCTTCAATTCTTTCATAAAGGGCACCTACGTACATACGTCTAGTTGAAAGTGTTAAACGTTTTTTAATTAAATCAGATATCTCAATAATATTTGGACTCTTGTCTATTATATAAATTGCCCTTAACAGATCTAATTGTTCCTCATCTGTTAGAGTAAGAAAAGCTTCATAGTTAACTTTATTTGTTTCACTTTTAGAGGTATCAATAAATTGCAATAAAATATCCCTAGCTTTATCAGGAGATCTATACTGATCTGCCTTCAGATAATAAGAAGCGGAGTTTTCAGGTGCTATACCAGTTGTTATTAATGATAAAATTACTCCTGGTAATTGGATTTGTTTATTCTTAACCGCTTCACTCCATACTCTTAATGTTTTCCATAAATCACTACAGCCATTTGTCAAAGCTGCTGTTTTCTTTATATGGTGTTTTAATTGAATTAATTCAGAAGGTGTTCCATTTTCTTCAAATGCTACATCATCTAATCGTTCAATTGAGACTTCTTTATCAAGATTTTCGTCTTTCAATATTAAATATAATGCAAATCTTACTTGATATATGTAACCGACTGCTGAGCTACCAGCTGAGAACTGACTAGACACATAACCGTCCTCCTTAATTTTAAAAGAGATTTATAATGAATCATTGTTGGAATTATACTCTGATGGTAATAAGGTAATGGAAAAATAATGTAAATATTATAATTATATCATAATAAATATCTGAAAATAGGAACTAGTTTTTATTTGAACAGTAAATTGGGGAAAGGCTAACCACAGGTGGTACCCTTTTAAGTTGTTTGATAATCAGAGAAATTTAATAAGTTATTGTCTTATATAATATTTTGCTAATTGAAAATAAAATATTTAAAAAACGAGCACAGGAACTTTTCTAAAAAGTTTCAAGCCTATTAAATAATTCTTTTTCACTACTATTGAATTTTTTAGGGTTTAAAAAATATAATACTTTAAATAACAATATTGAAGTTTTAACATTAATGGAGGAGAAAAAGGTGCATTTAAATAAAGAATTCAAACATTAAAAAAAAAGAGCAATAGAAGCAGGTATAAATGAACTACAAGCGGAATTTTCGACAGCAGAATAGCTTGACAACGTTTTCTAGTTATAGACTTTCTAAAGAAAGAGGAGAAAATATTAATATCTAGAAGAATAAAAATGGGAATAGCTGCTAAAAAAATTCAAAGGAGATCAGAAGGAAAGTAAGGTAAGAAATGTCATATAAGTGTAGACTTTAAAGGTAAACTTATTTAATTCTTCCGGTAGGGTGTTTTTTTGAAGAAGAATCTTCTGAAACCCGTGAATTTATAGCACCCGGAAGCAATAGAGAAGAAGTTTATGACCTATATAGAATATTCAAGGAATAGAACTTAATTTGTTGGAATGGTGTAAAGTTGAAGGAAAGCGAAAAGAAAAAATTATTTGAAATATTAAATATCTTATTTTAAAAAATAGGCTCTAACTTATTGTTGATTTTAGTTGAGGTGAAATAAAAATGAACGAAGAAGTACAAGAATACGACTATAGTGATGATGATACCTTGAAAAAAGCAATTGAACTGATAAAAAAAAGACGCACGGAAGAAGAGGTTAGGGAAAAGTTTAATTTGTCAGATGATGATATGGAGCTGATTGATTTCGTTAATAACGAGTTTTAATCGTTCGATAATTCTAATATATCAACAACAAACATTAACAGGGCCAAAAAATAAACAAGATTGGTTAACTTAAAAGCACCGAATTAGATGAGATAAAATGTAAAAAGATCAAGAGATAAAGTACCTTGATCTTTTTTGATTATTATTTTACATTAGCTAATTCTTAAAAGATATAAAGATTTTCAATCGTAGCTCTATGAAAGTTTTGATTTTTAACGAAATAGGCAGCAAGCTTCTTTTTAGTTGTTTCAATTATTTTTTTATCAAAAGATAATATGTCTATGTATTCAATTTCGCCATATCTTGCTCTATAAAAGGCAATTCGTTTAATATCCAAATGTTGATAATCATCTATAAAATAATTGTCATCCGCGTTGTTAACGTCAAAAGATATTTCGTTAAGTAAAAAATACCCTACAATTTGAGCAACCTCTTACCATTTATAACCAAAGCTTTTCGCAGTTTTAAACACTTTTGGCTAGGTGCTTTTTTCTGTAGAAGGGTTAAAAAAGAAGATGATTTCTGTTTTTATATTATTAACCTACTCGGCCGGACGGTTGCATATACTTTAGTCAATATAGTGTTAAATAGTATGAAAGAGACTCCTACATAAATATTTCCATAAGGATATCAATATTTGTAGCGTACCAGATTTTTTTTATATTAAACACAGGCAATATCAAATTATAAATGTATAAAGTTCTTCAGTTTTCAGAAAATAAAACTAAAGAGAATTGCTATATAACTTTTTAATGGTGGTTTTAAAATGAGTAAATTGATGGATGGTAATGAAGGTTTTGTGTACTTTTATCAATCTGGAATCCCGTATATACCAGAAGAACTTTATTTAATAAAAATCGGAAATACCCAAAGGGGAGAAACACCAGAACAAAGAGTCCGTGAAATAGATAATAGTCAACCTTTTAAGGGGAAACTTCTATATAGTTTTCAAAGTAAAGAGTGCTTAAAAACAGAAAAACTATTGCATAGTTACTTCGAGGACAAGAGAACCGAAAAGGGGGGTAAAAAAGAGTGGTTTATCTTGGATGAAAATGATGTTCAACAGATATTCAATTTCCACTTTCCAGAGGATATTTTAAAATCAATAAGAAAAGATTATTTTATTCCGTTTAAAAATGAAAACCAAAATGCAAGAAAATATGGGATAAATAATCCTAGTAGCAAACACTATAAGGAACAACGGAATAACGTAATTAATGAAAAAACATTAATAAAGAGTACGCAATTATCTGTAATAGATACAGAAAAAACCCCCTTTTTTCAGTTGCCTGAAATTTTTGTTCAAAATCCACATTCTTTGACACTTGTTGAAATGAAAATTTTGCATTTGTTACTTTTCAAGAATTATCACGCAACGGGCAGGGAAGTATTTTCGTTTTCTATTTTAGATTTTTGCCGCCTTACAGGTTCTTCTAGTGGGCGTATTTATGAAACAGTAAAAGAAAATATTAACCAATTATCGAAAAAATCTTTTTGTTTATCGAACGAAAAGAGAGTTATTAATTATATAGACTATTGTGTGTATAATAATGGTCGTTTCGATTTAAGATTATCCGAAGATTTATATACGAACCTAAAAAAAGGTAAATATCATAAAACATTTTTAGATATTAAAACTGTCTTGCAATTCCATAGTACGTATTCTTTACGGATTTATGGAATTATTCTTTATAATAGGGAAAAAAATATGGAGACATACTTCCCATTGGATGATTTTAAAGATTTATTAACTGGAGGTAAAGAGGGGATTTATAAAAGATATGTAAATCTTAAATCAAGTGTTATCTATCCGGCTATAAAAGAAATAAAGGAACTTGCTGGTATCGATCTTGAAGTCGTTCAATGCAAAGAAGGCAGAGCAGTTAAATCCCTTTTATTTAATATCAATTAAAATATTTATTATGTACATTGTCGTTTTTAACTAAATAGAATAACTCATTGTGAAATTATGTACTACGCTTTAGTTAAATAATGATCAGAAAATCATTCTAAACAAAACTCAATAATTCAATCGCTTTAATTAGTTCACGAATTGAAAAAAGTCCTTAAAACTTTATGACCGGGAAGACGTGTTTCAAAAATAGCCCCAACCAAAAAGGGAATGTATGTTACTTGGTAGAACCCCGAGTACAGTTTATTAAAAAGCCTTTTACAGCAAGGAAAGAGACCATTATAATGTTGATAAACCCACCAACATCTCTTGTGTTGTCAATTACATTCCACACATTACGAGGGTAATTTTTAAAAAAGAGAGCTTGTGAATAAATAGATATGATCAGAGATCTAATAACCGTAGAAAATCCGTTGGTGTTCACCAATGACCCCACCCTAATCTAAACAAACAAGGGTGGGTTTTTGTTGATCCAAATTTATCTTCCTTTTTTTAGTTCAATCAGATTTATAGTAGTTGGTTTAATAGTTAGTATATTTATTTTGCAAAAGAAGTAAATGCATTATAAAAAAAGATCCTCTCGGTGAAGCTTCTATTTAAATAAATTTATGCATCATTTTTTAATTTTTCTTCAATATTCCATAGCTGAACAGGTTTAACTCCATCAGCATTTCCATCGCGGCGGAAGTAAAAGATCCGGTAGTAATTATATACCGTAAGAACCATTCTTGGTTTTCCCATTTCCCGAGAAGATACCCAAAAATGTTATATGGTATCCAAATCTAGTAGGATTAAAAAATACTTTTTAAATTATCTAATGCGGCAAGGGAACAATTAATTTTTTTCTAAATTATCATTAGGATGAGAAATAATTAAAATTTATAGAGAAAATCAAAAGCCTTTTTGGTCTTGTTTATTTAACATCCAAGAAATAACTTAATATAACTGGCAGTGTGCTCATTCATCTATCGGTAGGCGATTGGATAATGCAAAAAAGACGAAAAAAAATTGTTAGAGTTTCCCGTCAACCTCGCTCACGACTTACCATCGTGATGTCATCCCGTTAGAAGGGAATTAAGTCCCCAGATTGATCCTAGATACATCTATTTTTTTAGTTATTAGGATCCAAACATCCCGTGCTCGTTGCAAATTGCAAGGTGGGTTTGTGGTACGTTTCGTGGTGAAACGGTTGGTAAAGCGAGACCTGGGCGACTCAGAAGTGCATTTGATGCTCTTTCTGGTACTACAAAATAACGGCGGCTCCAAACGCAAAACAGGAGTTTTCTATTAATGCCGAATTCTACCCTTAAAGTGAAGGGTGAATTCTGGGCTTCACCACCACATATCAGGGTAGTTAAAAAGCAAATAAGAACCATCACCTATTTCCTAAAATACATACCTACACTTAAAAGATAACTGGGCTTTGTTTAAATAAAGTAAAGCTTTTTCCTTAATCAAGTAAACGAAGGATGCTTTCATTAATTTTCGTTCGGTTTCAACCTTCTACTTTTAAAATCAATAGCCCGCCAGTCTTCGGAAACCTTATTACTAAAAGTAATAGTAACTAAATCATATGGAAGATTATGAGCTCCCTCAAATGTTGTTACCTCCAGGTGATATTAAATAAGTAGCTGCCCTCTCTTAACCTTTTGATTTTGAGAATCCTTTGGTTATAAAACTGCTTAGGTTCGTCGTAATGTTTCTCTATTTCTTTATAAATAAAGGGAATTAATAAAATGATGATCACGTCATAACGCAACTGTACATCATTTTTAGTTACGCTATCAGCTTTTGCGGGTGAATAAGATATAAGAGTGACGATGGCAAACAATATTAAAAGGCTTTTTTTATAAAAATCCGACATTCTGGGTTTCTCTTATAATAAACAATTAAAGGAATTCTTATTAAGCTAACCGCGGGATTTTAACACTTTAATGGGTAAAATTAAAGAGCGTAAATATGCAAGTTTTTATGGTCTTCTTGCGTATTTAGTTTTTTTATATTCGTAAAAGATATTGTCATTAACACCATTTTTAATTGCCAAATACAATTTAGCATTTTTTAATCAATTTAAAGTAAAGCATTCGTATCCTTTTTTATGTTTTTTCATAAAAAGTTTTTTCCTATTTATATTTTTCTAGAGAAAAAAATATATTAGTAAAATCATAAATAAATATTTTGGAATAATAAAAGTTTATATGGAAATGATATTAACGGTGGTGGTAAAAAGGAGCTATAACGATGAATATTAAAGAAAGGAAAGTTATCGATGGGCTACGTTCATTATTTTGGTAATGATGTTGAGGTATTTCCAGAAGAATTCATTATTGATGTAACAAGTGTGATTATGGAACACATAAATATTTTGGATCGTATTCAAATCACAAAAACACTTATCCAGTTCAACGGAAAACCTGGTTCCAGTTGCGAAACATTTCATTTTCGTGCTAATCATTCCGATTGGTGCAAAACGGGACGGTTCTGGGTTGAGGACTATGACTTGCCAGTTTGTTCTGTTTTATTGCTTGCCATTTATCATTTAAATGCTGAAGTTACTTCGGATGGACTAGCAACTCTTTTTGTAAACCTAGAAAAACAATCGGTATCTAAATACTGGGAAGCTGCAATCCAATATGTAAAACAAAAATTTGATTATATATTTGAGAGGGAATTATATTTCGACGAATATAAACAAGAACGAATTAGATTAAATCCCTTATCCGAGGTGAATGACAATGACAGAGAAGGATAGTGAATTTGAAGGATACTTCCAGAAAAGAATAGCGGAAACGGAGAACTTATATCTAAGGAGTGGGCAACAATGAGATGGACAGATACTGAAGACGAAGTGTTGACAAGAGTGTACGGTACGATGACAGTTCGTGAAATACAAGCCACTTATTTAAAAAACAGATCGATTAATTCAATATATTATCGTGCAAAAAAACTAGAATTGATGAAACAAACACATCAAGTTTGGAGTGACAGTGAGATACTCGCTTTAAAATGGTTGAGAAAAAGCAATTGTCCATATAACATAATAGCCATTATTCTTGGAAGATCTATTGGTTCAGTTAATTCTAAAGCCGATGAACTTGGATACATACTTAATTCAACAAAACTATTTGATGATAGTGAATTAATTCAACTAAATGATTATAGTGATTTAATGAACAGAGAAAAGGAACTTGTGAATACAAATCATTTAACAATAGGTAAAATTAGCGAATTGTTTGTGGAAATAGAATTACTTAAACGGGGTTATAATGTTTACAAACCTTATAAGTTGAATCATAAAGTAGATTATTTGGTGGTAAAAGACTGGTCTACAGTAAAAATTCAAGTGAAAACTGGAATGTATTTCAAAAAAGAAAAAGTATATCGCGTAAACCTAGACTCGAAGGATAGTAACGGAAAACGCATTCCTTATGAATCGTCGGATGTGGACTTCTTCTTAATCAAATGTAGCGGTATAAATGAATTTTATGTAATCCCCTATTTAGAAGGAAACGGTAAATCTCTATTTTTATTTCCACATAGGAATAAGCGATATCGGGAAAAAGAAGTCGATTTTGAGATATACAGAAATGCATTCGAACTTATAGAGGAAAAAATAAAGATGAATCAACCTTATCAAGAACAGAGGGAGAAGTGAATAGTGGAAAATAATTCAACTTATGAAGTACAAAATGCAGGAAGACTAGACCGTTTAACAATTGGCAAAAATACAGAAGAATATGTAAAGATTAAACTAGCTGAACAGGGTTTTGATCTATTCATATGTACAGTTGATCGAGGAACAGATTTAGTTATATTGCAAAACGACATTCCTCTTAAAATTCAAATTAAAACTGCGACACTCTCTCAAAAGGAAGACTCCGGAGATTATTTGTTTTATATTCAAATAAGAAAGTATAACAACAACGAAGTAGATTTTTTTGTAATTAAGTTGAATGGTTATGATATTTTCTATATTATCCCATTTGAGGTTAGCATAAAATCAAGGTATCTATCCTTTAGTCCATTCGGAGAAAAAAAGGCCAATAACAGTATAAATTATGAATCATATAGGAATGCTTTCCACCTATTACGCACGCCTTTAGGAGAACCAGCCAATCATTGAAACATCAATGATTCTCCCTCGCAAACAAGGAAATTAGTTATGACATAGTTTTGCTCTTTAATCCAAACAAGTGTGATACTTTCAGTTGTATAATTGAAAGTGGTGATCTAAGAAAGAATGATGAACCCCCCAACATCCATTAGTGTTCACCAATGCCCCCACCCTAATCTAAAAAAGCAAGGGTGGTTTTTTGATTATCTAAATTTTTCTTCCCTTTTTTACTAAGTTCAATCAAATTTAAATTATAGTTGGTGGTTTAATTGTCACAACATTTATTTTGCAAAAGAAGTAAATGCATTATAAAAAAAGATCCTCTCGGTGAAGCTTCTATTTAAATAAATTTATGCGTCATTTTTTAATTTTTTCTTCAATATTAACCATACTATTATTCCATAGCTGAACAAGTTTAACTCCATCAATCTATTCAATATTAAATCCATCGTCATATTCCTTCGCGGCGGAAGTAAAAGATCCGGTAGTAATTATATACCGTAAGAACCATTCTTGTTTTTCCCATTTCCTGAGAAGATACCCAAAAATGTTATATGGTATCCAAATCTAGTAGGATCAAAAAATATTTATTAAATTATCTAATGCGGCAAGGGATCAATTAATTTTTTCGAAATTAACATTAGGATGAGAAACAACTAAATTTTATAGAGAAAATCAAACCCCTTTTTAGCTTTTGTTATTGAACATCCAAACCATAATTTAATATAACTGGCAGTGTGCTCATTCATCTAACGGTAGGCGATTGAATAATGAAAAAAAGACGTAAAAAAATTGTTAGAGTTTCCCGTCAACCTCGCTCACGACTTACCATCGTGATGTCATCCGTTAGAAGGGAATTAAGTCCCCAGATTGATCCAAGATACGTCTATTTTTAGTTATTAGGATCCAAACATCCCGTGCTCGTTGCAAATTGCAAGGTGGGTTTTGTAGTACGTTTCGTGGTGAAACGGTTGGTAAAGCGAGACCTGGGCGACTTAGAAGTGCATTGATGCACTGCTGGTACTACAAAATAACGGCGGCTCCAAACGCAAAACAGGAGTTTTCTATTAATGCCGAATTCTACCCTTAAAGTGAAGGGTGAATTCTGGGCTTCACCACCACATATCAGGTTAGTTAAAAAGTTAGTAAATATAGAACCATCAACAATTTTGTAAAGTATACATACCAACACTTAAAAGATAACGGGGGCAAGTAGTTAAACTAGTTTAGGCTGTTGCGGCAGCCTTTTCCTTATTCGAATAACTGGCAGTTTAGGTTGAAGAAGAAAAATTTAATTGTTTCAACAATGCATCATTTTTGTTTTTGTCAAAAGTCTAAATGTTATTTAAAAGAACTATTAAATTGATAGGGTAAATATGATAAGTTAAAAAGAGGAAATATTGTCTCACTATAAAATTCGAAGTAGGAGAAAACCTTAATGAACAATAATGAAACACCATTACTCCCATTTATAACCCCAACGAAAAGTTATAAGATTTGGCAATTGAATGAGATATCAGAACACAATAATATAGGAGTATATGTTTTTTGGGATAAGTACGTTATTGATAACGACAAAGATATTAAAAGGTATGATTATGATTTTAATGACTCACCCCTATACATTGGAAGAGCAGATAATTTAGGTAAGAGAGTTCTTAATCATATCAAGGGGAACACGCATACAGAACCGTATAGTTGTTACTTTCATACTGTTGATCTGTATGAATTAGAAGATGCAAAGACGATGAAAAACGATCATCCAAACTATGCTGCATTTACGGAAATTGAAAAATTACAAAAAATAATGAAAAGCAACAATGGATTAAATGAAAAAGCCATAACGGACTTCTATGAGCTATATTTTATTTTGTTAAGACTTCCTTTCTTTAATGAGCGTAGCAGTTATTTTACGGCAGAGGTATTTAAAACATATACTTATCGGGCTAGATACCTTAACCAGCATAGAAGGGTTTGGGCAAAAACTGAAGTGGTGAACCCAGGTGGCCCTACTGTAGAAGAGTTTTTACAGAGTAATGGAATAAACATTGACCTATGGTACCCCTTAGATGAATTTATTAATAAAGTTATTTCAAAATGGTATCTGAAAGACCAGAATAAAAAGAAATATCTTTCCCTAATAATTAATGATCAAATAGCAAATGGTGACTTTCCGACTGAGGTAATAACAGGGGATTTGTCCAAAGGGACATTAAAAGTGGCAAGAGAATATGTTATTTTTTATGATCATTTATTGAACAAAGAGCAATTTAAGCAAAAATATGAGGAAAATATTGGAAAGTGGTAAGATGTTTGAAATTTCTCTGAAAAGACAAGAAATTAAAATTTAATAGACGAATATCTTTGAAAGGACTGGAATGGAAATATGAGTTCATTACGAAACTGGGTTGAGTGCCCTGGTCCTAGAGTACCTGAATTATTAGCAGACAAAATAAGGTTTGTAGCTAATTTTCCAATTACAGATGATGAAGCAATGCAGTTCAGCATTGTATTAGAGAAAATTGTTGAAGAATTAGAAGTAGATAATTTATCACCTGTAGATTTTTCAAGAGTAACAGTTATTTTTACAGAAAACGGTGGTTTTGAGTTTGAGGATGAAGGAGACAATGTTGCTCTAGGATTACACTTCAGTTTAGCTGTTTATGCGATTGGAAGAATAAGAGAAAAAGTAGCAATACAAGGGGAAATAGTTGCTTTTATTACTTTTATCGAGGAACTGGTCCATCATTTTTGGAGGTTAGAAGACGAAGTTGAAACTAAGATAAAAGTTACTAATATAGTTAATAGAATATTCGAACGAAACTTTTATATTACAGATCTATTTTCAAGAGAATGGTTAAATGATGAACTTAGAAGACAAGGAAATCAACCACGCTTTTAATATTTTTGCTGTAATTGGCTTTATTGAGTTTTTATTACCTGTATAGATACACTGGCTTTCATTACAGAGCTAGTTTTAACAAGCTTAATCCATTACTAATTGAGTTTGTGAAGCAAGTTACTTAAAGTAACGGGTGCCTTAGTTTAAGAAAAGTGTTTTCTGAGAGAAAAAAGGTCTTAAGAATGTTGATAAACCCACCAACATCCATTGTGTTGCCAATTACAGTCCACACACGTTGAGTGCGTAGCACAACTCTCATTTTAAAATAAACAAAACGAGCTTGTTTCTTAGCTGAAACGGCTCTTTTTTTCGGATATAGATTAACAGATGAAATATCTGTTAATTCAATTAATCCTTAGACATAGTTTCGGGTCATGCCATGCACCAAATTAAAAAAGAGATAAAACAAAAAAGGAAAGTTTCCAGAGATTCTATCATCTCAAAGAACTTTCCTTTTATATGTTCATAGGGGAAACCTGCCCTTATAATTCCTAAGATTTCTCGGTGTCACAGTAACATTTCCCTCGAATTTCAGAAAGCTTACTAAAGTAGTCACACCATAAAGAATGTAAAAATGGAAAGGGCTATGGAAGTAACAAATATGATCGTAATCGGAAGTAGTGCTTTTTTCCGGAGATCAAGCAAGCTGACATTTAATCCGAGTCCCACCATGGCTGAAGTCATGAGAAAAGTTGTGGCGGTTGAAACCCCGTCCATTATTTCCTGAGAAGGAATGATGGATTTTCCTAACACATAACTTCCAAATAAACTCATCAAAATGAACCCAACCAAAAACCAGGGATAATCAATCTTGGCATCCATGGCTTGGTCCTCATGTTTTCTTTTCATTCGATATATTAGAATCAGTGATAGGGGGACAAGGAGTAATACGCGTCCCAATTTTGCCACAAGTGCCATGGCCAATCCATCCGGTCCTGCAGGAGCACCGGCTAACGCCACATGGGCGATTTCATGAAGACTCAACCCGCTCCACACCCCATATTCAACCGGTGATAAAGGCAGAATCGGGCGTAAAATCGTATACGTGACGGAAAAAAGGGTCCCCATTAAAGCGATGATTCCTACTGACATGGCAGTATCCTCTTCTTTTGATTTCATAATCGAGGAAACAACAGCAATGGCTGCTGCACCACATACTCCCGTGCCCACTCCAAGCAGGAAAGTGATGGATGGGTTTGCTTTTAGTCGCTTTCCTAGCCAAATCATAGCTGAAAGGGCAAAGGCAATAACCAGTGCATCCCGGACAAGCAAACCTAAACCTTGGTTTAAAATGACCTCGATATTTAATTTTAAGCCATATAAAATGATGGCAAACCGTAATAATTGTTTGGAGGAAAATTGAATTCCTGAACGTATTCGTTCGGGATATCCGAATAATTGTCTGTAAAGGATGGCCAACAAAATGGCACATGCCATGGCTCCGACCCGATTGAATCCCGGTATTGTAGCCAAGCCATATCCGAGCACAGACAATATAAATGTGAATCCTACGCCGCCAAGCCACAAACTGACTGTTGAGGCAGCGGGAAGTTCTCTGTGCTGATGAATCTCGATCTTTTCCAAAGTAGTCACCTCTAATGCCTTATTGATTGTAGATTACTAGAAATTTTACTATTAGAAAAATAAATATATATAATGGTAATGATAAGTAAAACGATATACATGAAGTTGTTGACTTTTTTGATAAGGATAAAGCTTGTGTTAAAGAATTTGTAAAACCTTTGAGGGGAAGTATAAAAAAATGGATCAATATTTAGAGGTATTTATAAAAGTGGTAGAGAAGCAGAACTTTTCGAAGGCTGGGAAGAACTTCATATGACCCAGCCCGCAGTCAGTCAATATATAAAAGCCTTGGAGGAATCCCTTGGAACCCGATTGCTGGAAAGGAGCAACAGGTATGTATATTTGAACCAGGCAGGCGAGATCGTATATCGTCATGCAAAGGAGATAGTAGCACTCTATGAAAAAATGCAGACGTCATTGGATGATCTCACCAATCATGCTAGAGGTCCTATTTCAATTGGGGCAAGCTATACGTTTGGTGAATACATTTTACCTCGGATCATTGCGAAACTTCGAAAAAATTATCCTCTGATTATGCCGAGCGTTAAAATTCAAAATACGCAACAAATCATTGAGCTTGTAGCGGCTCACCAAATCGATATAGGGATCATTGAAGGCGACTTTCATAATGAAAAGCTATATACTGAAGCCATTTCCTATGATGAAATGTTTGTTGTGGCTTCCACAGATCATCCTTTAGTTGTTGATACAACCAAGATAAGATCTATCACGGATTTAAGGGATGAAATGTGGGTTTTAAGGGAAAAAGGTTCGGGAACTAGGCAGGCGGCGGAAAAGCTTTTTGAAATGTATAGCATGGCCCCAAAAAATATCATGGACTTTGGAAGTAATCAATTAATAAAGGAATCGGTTGAGGAAGGATTGGGTATATCATTGTTATCAAAATGGGCGATTGAAAATGAACTAAAGGATGGCTACATCGCTACGATCCCGGTATTAGAGCTTCCAGTCAAACGGACATTTTCCATTGTCACAGACACGATATACCAAACAAAAACATTAAAAACATTTATTGAAACACTTATAGAAACAGTGAAGGAATTAGACGGAAAAGAAACCTTAAAAAACAAAGGTTCATTCGAACTTCCCGGATGAAGGAGATGGAAGGGCATGATTGTATCTCTAATACTTATAAATCCTTTTCATAGAGGATAAAGTTCAGGAGGTGTTAAATATTAATTAACCAAACCATAATGTCTCTAGCCTTCATAAATGAGATAAACTTGTTTATTCCTTACTGTTTTATTATTATTACTATTATAATACTTTTTAAAGAATTCAAATGGTTTTATAAAATAAAAATCCTTAACCAAGATAAACATCTAAATGGATAACCCATAGATTGAATGCTAGATTCGGAGGGATGTATAGGAATGAATGATGTAAAAATGAATGATGTAAAATTAAGACCTTTAGAAAGAATTGACCTAGGATTTGTTCATAAATTAAATATTAACGCAAACATTATGTCGTATTGGTTTGAAGAGCCCTATGAGGCTTATGTTGAATTGCAGGATTTGTATGATAAACATATTCACGATCAGGGTGAAAGAAGATTTATTGTAGAAAAAGGCACCGAAATGGTGGGACTGGTTGAATTAGTTGAGATTGATTACATACATCGTCGGGTTGAATTCCAAATTATAATTGATCCGAAACATCAAGGAAATGGTTATGCGAAGTCTGCAACCTATCTCGCAATGGACTACGCGTTTTCTGTATTAAATATGTATAAGTTATATTTAATCGTTGATAAAGCGAATGAAAAAGCGATTCATATTTATAAAAAACTTGGATTTCAATTTGAAGGAGAATTGATCGATGAGTTTTTTGTTGACGGTGAATATCATAATGCAATAAGAATGTGTATGTTTCAACACCAATATTTTAGTAGGGACTCTTGAGATTGTCCAGTATTCACCAATGCTTATAAGATGGTTTGAGGATGTTATAAGAAGAACACATCCTTATCAATTTTGTTATACTTCTAAACATTCATGGAGGACTATATTGGGAGTGTTATAATGGTCCGCGATCACTACTCAAGCTACGGAAGTGTTGGAAAAACTTATTTTAAAATAAAATAAGAGAGGACAAGGAAAGTGGAAGAGAATAAAATAAAATCAAAAATGATAGAAATTGTAGATAATCAAATAAAAATAAATAACCCGACATGTACGAAGGAAACCTTGGAACGCTTGGTTAATACAGGCTTTTCGGAAGAAGAGTCAAAAGAATTAATCGGTAGAGTACTATTAGAAGAGATGCACCATATCTTAAAAAGGCAAGTACCGTTTAATGAGGAGCGTTATTCTAAGAAATTGTCTATGCTTCCGTAGTTCCTTCCTAGATTTTGAACCTTTTGGAGTTGTCTCGTTCGGGAGATAGCTCTAGAAATGCTTAAAAAGGGATTATCAATTGAAATCATTGCAGAAGTGACAAAGCTTGAGGAGAGAAGTTCTAGATTTAAAGAGGACTATAAAAAAGAAGTTGAAAGCGAAGTTTTTGCTGAGAAAACCAAAGGTCAGCGTATAATGGCAAATAAGGCGAGTGTCATTATACGCTGATCCTGTTTTTCTACCTAGATTTAATGCATGAGTTACTTTTTTTCAGGTAAAGCGAACAAAGAATTCACCGTATTGATTGAAGTCTTTGAATGCTAAGCAAATCTGGTGAAAAATGTACAAATTCTAGGTCTGTGTTCAATTCCGATTGAAACTTATTCGATATTACTCAAGTAAAAAAGTTTAAAAATGCTGTAATGATGATGGCGTTAAAGAAATCTGAAAATGTCCCACCGATTGGGATCGCGATATACGCAGCTCGAGAAGGACCGTATTTTCTTGTGATCGTCTGCATATTTGCCATCGCGTTAGACGTCGATCCCATTGCATAGCCAATGAAACCTGTAGTCTGAACGGCTGCATCATAATTTTTACCTAATACATTAAATAAAATAAAATAACTAAACACAAACATAAATAAAACTTGAGCAATGAGAATCACAACGATTGGAATCGCTAAATCGGCTAACACCCAAAGTTCTAGTCCCATCATGGCCATGGCAAGGAATAAGGAAAGAGATACTTCTCCAATCGTGTTTAATTCATAATCTGGATATTGGCGGCTAGTTGCTTCGACAATGTTTCGTATCACAGCCCCCATCACTAAGGCTCCCATGTAGCCAGGGAATGTAATCCCAGTAGATGCTAAAAGTTCGGACACGATGACGCCTGTCCCTAAAGCAAGCGCTAGTAACATCCCCGCATTAATGAAACGTGTACTATTCGTTTCGAACTTCTCTTCTTCTATCGTACTAGCCCCCTCTTCTTTCGTAGCGGCGACTTCATCCATGGCAATTTGATTCTTTTGTTCGAGCTGGCTTATCCGTTTACGCATTGTTGGTCCACCTAACAAGCTACCGGCCACGAGTCCAAAGGTTGCGGCAGCTAGACTGACGGCAGTCGCGCTCTCAACACCATAAATGGGGCTTTCCATCGTCGCACCAAATGCTGCGGCTGTACCTGGTCCTCCCATTAGTGCGATTGAGCCAACCCCGACACCGAGTCTCGGATCAATGCCAAATAGAGAAGCAATACTTGTCCCAATTAGATTTTGAATAGTCAGTACAACAACTGAGACAAACAAAATGAGTGTAATTAGTTTTCCGCCCCGTTTAATTAGGGGGATACTAGCAGAGAAACCAACCGTCGTGAAAAAAACAGTCATCAATATTGATTGTAATGTTTTGTCTAGTGAAATAGTCATCGTCCCACTTGCTGTAAGGATTGTGTTAATTATTGCAAATATGAGTCCACCCACCAATGGTGCAGGAATATAATATTTCCTTAACAAGGCACTTTTCTTAATTAAAAAATTACCTAACCAAAAAACAACAGCAGCTAAGCCCACAGTGTGATACATATCTAGTTGTAATTCAAACATAAATTTCCTCCAATACATTTGTGTTGTTATTTTTAAGTTGATCAACCATTATTCTTTAATAAATCTGAAAAAAATTAGCATTCTTAAAATCTAGTAAGTTAAGGTTACTCGTTACAAGAATCGACAAGATTCAACAAGCAATACTTTTAATTATGAACTAATAATGGTGTTTTTGGCAAGTATCCTAATAGAATTGCAAATATTACAACCTTTTTTGTAGAGGTACGTGAAATCTCCGGCGGAAGTCTATGTTTTTTAAATTCGACGGGCAAATTTGATAGGGTAAGAGAGTTATCACAGCGGCGTTTTTTTATCATGCATAAAACAAGGTATAGAAATTTCTATACCTTGTTTTATGTGAGTGAGGTTGTGCTTCTGTTTAAAATGTTATTTCCTTCGTGCAAAGTCGACAAAACGAAATTTATCTGGGCGGTGGCGTGATTCTGTATATTGGAACTGAGTGGCATCGTCTAGGAAGACATAGTTTTTGACAACTACGACACTGTGGAAGCCGTCCAAGTCTAGATAGCGTTGATCTTCTTCAGTGGGTACTTCTATGGTAATTTCCTTTTTCGCAAATGAAATCGTAAGACCCACTACCTCCTCGATATATTGATAAATCGAATCTTGACAAATTTCTTTCGTCAATGATGGCGCATATTTTTCAATAATAAAATCTTTATCGAGGATAATTCTTGCTCCGTCAATCTCCCGAACCCGGTACACATGCCATATGCTTTCTTCATCGTCCATCTTTAACTTATTCATTACATCAGAAGAAGCCATTTCTTTTTCAAACTCAACTACATGTGTCTTTGCACGGTTGCCCATTTTGGGGGCTAACTCTTTAAAGCTTACTAATCCGGAAATAGGAAAATCAAACCTTGATACATCAAGGACAATGGATCCTTTTCCTTGTACTTTATGAATATATCCATCTTCAGATAGCATGTTCAATGCTTTTCGAATCGTTTCCCTTGATGCTGAATACAGATCGACTAATTCATTTTCCGATGGCAATAGATCTCCTTCTTGAAAATGCTGATTTCTAATTTTTTCTGCAAGATCCTCTTTTATTTTTACAAATTTATTTTTTCTCATAATGATCACCGCTTCCATTATACCTATAATCTTGAATTAGAGGTAACAACTTTAAGGTATGGATTATAGAGATAAGGAAAGAGGAACACCTCTATGTCCCTCTCACTTTGATCAACCTATTTTAAGATGCTTTTTTAAATGATTTTAACGAAATGTTGCCTGTATTTGTTTTGGCAAAAACAATGGTTAACACAAACGGAACGATGATGGCTACTAACATCGCAATGGCAAATGTAAGCATAAATTGTGGTTGGATGGAAAGAATTCCAGGTAATCCACCTACCCCAATGGAGTTCGCCATGACGCCGCTTCCTACCGAAATAACTGCTGCAATTAAAGAACCTGTCATTGCTGCTAAAAATGGATAGCGATATTTTAGGTTAATTCCAAACATCGCTGGTTCTGTTACTCCTAAGTAACAGGAAATCGCCGCTGGAATGGAAACTTGTTTTTCTGCTTCATTCTTGCGATTAATATAAATCATTGCCAGAACAGCTGAACCTTGGGCAATATTAGATAGAGCAATCATTGGCCAAAGTGGTGTTCCCTGAAGCTCACTCATAAGCTGTAAATCAATTGCATTAGTCATAAGCTGTAAATCAATTGCATTAGTCATATGGTGTAAACCTGTAATGACAAGAGGTGCGTAGACAAAACCAAATACTGCCGCAAATAACCAGCCAATTCCTGAAGTTAAGCCTGAATAAACAACATCAGATACCCAAGAACCAATTGCCCACCCTACAGGACCTAACACGATGTGTGCAAGTAAAACAGTTGGTACTAATGATAAAAATGGAACGACAATCATCGAAATTGAATTTGGAACGACTTTACGTAATTTAAGTTCTAGCCAAGAGAAAACCAGACCTGCTAAGATCGCTGGAATGACTTGTGCCTGGTAACCAATCATGTCAATTTGGGCAAAGCCAAAATCCCAATAAGGAATTTCTGTCGCTGTAGCCACCCCATAAGCGTTTAATAACTGCGGAGATACAAGTGTAATCCCAAGGACAATCCCTAAGATTTGCGAAGCCCCCATTTTTCTTGCTACTGCCCAGGTAATTCCAACAGGCAAGAAGTGAAAGATTGCTTCACCAATCAACCATAGGAAGGAATGAACACCGGTCCAAAACTGGGAGGTTTCAATAATCGTTTTCGTCCCATCTTCTAATAATTTGATATCCCCAATCACATTTCTAAATCCGAGAATTAATCCCCCAACCACAAGTGCCGGAATTAATGGGGTAAAAATATCGGCTAAATGAGAGATGGCCTTTTGAAGCCAATTCATATTTTGTTTAGCTGCTACTTTTGCTTCATCTTTTGAGGTGTCACTTACACCAGCAAGTTGAATAAATTCATTGTAAAAGGATGATACTTCGTTACCGATAATAACCTGAAACTGTCCAGCTTGTGTAAAAGTCCCTTTTACTAAGTCGATCTTTTCTATTTGATCTACATTTGCTTTTTTTGAATCATTTAGTACAAATCTCATTCTTGTAGAACAGTGGGTCACAACGGAAATGTTATCGCTTCCACCAATGTGTTCTAAAAGTTCATTCGCGGGTTTTTGATATTTACTCATTTTTTCTCCTCCTAACCCTTATAAATAAGCTAACGCTTAGTCATTTAACATTTATAATTTTTTTGTAACAACTTGT
Source organism: Niallia sp. Kr1 (assembly GCF_050389805.1). Lineage (NCBI taxonomy): Bacteria > Bacillati > Bacillota > Bacilli > Caryophanales > Bacillaceae > Niallia > Niallia sp. Kr1. The sequence goes on from NZ_CP130945.1 coordinate 526,358, forward strand.
ATATACAACCTTTGGTTACGCTTTCATATTAACTTGTATATACAAATTAGTCAAGAGAAATTATTTAGCGCTTTCATAAAAAACAAAAACGTATCTTGAGATGGATCTAAATTGAGCTAATGAATTCATTGATGATTTTCGAAGTTTTTGCACGTATGGGTGCATAGATCTAAAAAGGATAAGTGTACTTTTTTGTTGAGGATATTCAATTAAAGGTGAAGGAAAGTTGGGATATCATGGTAAACTAAAAAAAGGGGGAGATCGTTTGAATATAAAGAAGTGGGTTATTAGTAGTTCGCTAATAGTAGTCATTCTCGGTGCCATCTATTATTTAAGTAAGAATGATGTAAAAGAAGTACCTTTATTTCAACAAACTGACTTTAATACCGTAAACATCAAGGACAGTTGGACATTATTTAGAAATGAATTAAACATCTCTAAAGAAAATTCAAAAATAGAAAATTTCCAATTAATTCTTGATGAAAAAAACAATATATACTCTATTAAATTTGATTTAGTGGATAAAGACAATGAGGAATTTACCATTTATCATTATAGTAACTGTTATGCTTGTGAATTAAAGGAAGAGAATAAAATAAACATTAGCAAAAATAAAGTAAATGAATGGCTGCAATATGATAAGTTAGTGTATGCAGATAGCTTTTTTACAGCACTCGATGCGTTAAATCAAAAAGATTTTTTTGAGCATAAAGGATTCGAATACAGTTTAATCGTTTCATCTGGTTGGAATGAATTTAGAGAATTAGAAGGCGATTATTATGTTTTGGAGAATACAAATATACAAAAGATCAGTAATGAAGGGTCTAAAACATTGTCATCAGGCTTTAACTTACAAGTAATCGGAAGTGACCGTCCTTCGAATTTTAGTACAGACATAGGTACAACTAAATTTGTTTACATTGATAACGATTCAGAGTAGTACACTTGAAACGATCTTTAGCATTTTTAATAAGGATGCAAATTTGTGAAGGAATATACTTGAAGTGAGAGGTCTAAATAATTTGAAGAAAAATTTTATTGTTATTATAATTTTATTTACTTTCTTTATAATCCTTGTAAGTTTTTTTCAAGATGATGAATATGAAACCTTAGAGGATGTAGAAAAATTGTTTATGAAAAATGATATTTCGTATACTTCTAAGTTAGTTGAAGATAGTTATATTTTGGATATTGCGAAAGAACAAAAGCTTTACAAGGTAGAAAATGACCATATTTATGTTTATATAGTAGATAAATCTGATATGGAAAATGCCGTTTATAGAGTTAGTAATGAACGATTAGATGATCATTATGTAGTGGCAACAACAGATACTTTTATATTTGCTTACACTGAGAGAAATCTAAGAAATTTCTACCAAAGCTTATATGCCGTTATTGATGAAATAATAGACTCTGAAAAATCATAAGTCTATTATACTATATTTAATGAATTTTTAACGTAAGATTGTAAAAACATGTACTTAACTGTAATGGAGTTATAAGAATGTAAAAATATATAGGAAAATGTATTGTAATGAAAAAATTAAAAAAGATAGTGTACTTGCCGGACTATTTTATGATCTGGGTTAATTAGACTACTACGAATACCAAGCGGATCATGCCCGCCTTGATAAAACCTGCATTGAGATTGAAGCTCTACCTAAAAAGGTGGAGTTTTTTTGTGGCACAGTTTAAACATGTTGCCAGGCACTTCTTAAAGAAATTCCAAAATCTAGTATACTTGTATACTCGAAAATTCCATGCTATACTAGAGAATAGGAAAACGCTTTCATTAAGAATATTTCTAGGAGATTTGTGTATATGTTTACAATAACTGCAAGATTACCTGGTGAAAATAATAAAGAATACTCGTATAGAGTGATTAAAGAAGCCATTATGGGACTGGAATTAAAACCAGGTCAACACTTTAGTGAAATTGAATTGGCTGAAGCACTCCAAATCTCTCGTACGCCAATTAGGGAAGTGATGACGAATTTGAAAGAAGACCATTTGGTTGAAGTACTACCTCAAGTGGGGAGTTATGTATCAAAAATTAATATGCAATTAATAGAAGAAGCAGCTTTTATGCGCTTTACATTAGAAAGAAAAATTTTAAAGTTAGCTTGTGAATCCTTTCCCAAACAACTAATTTTTGATTTAAAACGAAATGTTTTTCTTCAGGAAGAATTACTCGGTCAAACAGGCAGGGAGCGTGACTTCCACAAATTAGATTTGAATTTTCACTATTTGATGTTTCATGCGATGAAAAAGGAGAATATATGGAATGCGATTACCCGCATAAGTACACATTATAATCGGATTCGCCTATTTTCTGAAATGGATCATGGCTTCGAAGCAGCAGTTATGCAACATAAGCGTATTATCGATATTATTGAAAAAAGAGAAATGGACAGTGTTGATGGTATTATAAGGGAACATATTATTGAGCCGATTAAGCACTGGGAAAAGTTATTTCAAAGAGACAGTCCTTTCGCGCAATACTTTGACCTTTCAGATCAAGGGCGCATTCCATTAAATAGGAGAGTAGAATTTTTTAGTCAATAATATGGTAGCATTGTGTGCAGATACAATAGTAGTGTTATATAATCTTGGAGTTTTACCATTAACCGATCATGTAGAGGGAAGAAGTAAGAGTGGGTTTTATTTTTTAATAGAGTGTAACGTCCCATGATTGATCGTGACATGTAAAAGTGAGGTTCCAACAGACGTTTCTGATATGAGCAATCTATTCAAACCTACTCGTATATAGTGTTCTTTTCTTGTTAAAAAAAATATTTGATAACGTTTTCAAAAAAGTATTGTTAAGGGCATACAAGTGTGTTAGTATACTAGTATGTCAAAGGGGTAGTGAGCCAAACAAAGGTTAAAGGTATTATAATAGATAGGTTTATAAAAAGTAAAAGAGTCTCCTATTCATTTGATATAAATGTAAGCGCTTTATTGTATTTGCAATCATACTTTCATATTTAGGAGGAAACAACAATGGGTATCGTACAACCTAAACCAATATCAACGGAAAATGGACCTGGTGGGAAGGCTATACGACCATTCGGTATACGAGATAAAGTAGGTTATTTACTCGGTGATTTTGGAAACGATTTCTCTTTTATGCTGATCATGGCATTTTTAATGGTGTTTTATACAGATGTTTTAGGGATTAGTGCAGCACAAGTAGGTACGCTTTTCTTAGTTGCTCGTCTATTTGATGCCTTTACAGATGTTCTATGGGGTCGATTTATTGATTCTAGAAAAACAACAAAACTTGGTAAGTTTCGACCTTGGATTTTCAGAATGTCAATTCCACTTGTGATTACCAGTACGTTATTGTTTGTTCCTATTCCAGGTATGTCTGACGGATTTTATTTAGCCTATGCTTATGTTACGTATATTTTATGGGGATTGATGTATACAACAGTAAATATCCCTTATGGATCTATGGCTGCTGTTATTTCAGGAGATTCTAATGATAGAACGGCTTTATCGACTTGGAGAACGATGGGTGCGATGTTAGCTAGTTTAATCATCAATGTACTTGGACCGTTAGTTGTGTTTGTAGATAATAAAATGGAAGCTGACCGTATGTTCATGGTAGCCGTTGTATTCGGTCTCCTTGCTCTTGCTAGTTATATGGGATGTGTACGTTTAACAACAGAACGGATTGTGCTTCCAGAAAAGACAAATGAGGAAAAAGGAAGTATTGGAAAGACCTTTAAGGCCTTATTAAAAAATAAACCATTAATTACTATTTTAATAGCATCACTGTTATTTATGATTAATACGATGCTAATCGGTGCAGTTAATGTCTATTTGTTCAAGGATTACTTTTCTAATGCGGCAGCTTTAAGTATTGTTGGACTTATTCAAACAGGGACTGTATTTGCAGCAATTCCGGTTTTGAAGATTCTTGTGGCAAAGTTCGGCAAAAAGGAAACCGCTTCCATTGGAATGATCCTTGCATCTGCATTCTATTTTGTCCTTTATTTCATACCAAACCTTTCAATGACAGCATACCTAGTATTGCTTACCGTTGGAATGTTCGGCTTTGCCTTCTTCAACTTAGTCATTTGGGCGTTCGTAACAGATGTTATTGACTATCATGAGTACTTGACAGGTGTACGTGAAGATGCAACCGTATATGCAGTTTATTCCTTTGCTCGTAAAGTAGGACAAGCGATTGCAGGTGGTGTCGGTGGTTTTGCTATTGCAGCAATCGGTTATAACTCTGGAAGTAGTACGCAGTCGCCGGAAGTACTGGATGGAATTTATACATTAGCTACATTAGTTCCAGCGGTGACATTCCTAGTTGTTTTCTTAATTCTAGTCTTTATTTATCCGCTTAATAAAAAACGAGTATCTGATCTTGCTCAAAGCCTAATTGAAAGAAGAGAAGCAACTCGTTAACTTGGTATTTGCTCAAGAGATCGGATCGATGAGTATACAGTAAAAAAAGTGATTGATGTGAACTGCACCTCAATTGTTGGACACAATCTAACAATTGGAGGTGTAGTTTTTTTAGTTTTGCTACTTAAATATAAGAATTATGAATAACCTTTATTTTCTTTGCCCTTCTGACATAATGGAGAAGCCTTTTAACATAAATTGAATTGACTTGATAAATGATGAAAAGGCGGGTGTCCGTGTGGTTATACGATATAAGAATAATTGGATTAATACGAAACCAATTTCTGAGTTAACCAATACAGAATACGATGTGGTTATTGTGGGAAGTGGACCTGGTGGGGGTGCTGTTTTACAGAGACTTTGTGAAATGTGGAAACATCAAGGAGCAAAAAAGATTGCTATTCTTGAAAAAGGAGATAAATTATTTCATTCCCATGCACAAAATATACCTACACAAAATGTAAATACTTCACGTGATGTACTTCTTGCTAATAATACTACACCTGTCGGTCAGCGCTTACCTCAATTTTCTGGAGCTACGATGGTTTATGCTCTTGGTGGAAGGTCGTTGTTTTGGAATGCGGCAACACCGAGACCGATTGAAACAGAACTGAGAAACTGGCCCATTAATCGAAGAGAATTAGATGTGTATTATCGAATGGCTGAGGAGTTATTACATGTCACAACGGATTGGGCAAAAGGGTCATCCATGCAGGAGCGGATGTTAAATAGGCTTCATGCAGCGGGTATTTTGGAAGCCCAAAATATGCCACTTGCCATTGATTTAACACCTTCAAGACAAGGAGAGGTCCATTCAAATGCATGGTATAGTTCGGTTAATTCACTGGCTAGGGGACAGTTAGACAGGCCGTATGATCTCGCTGTAGATGCCTTTGTTCATAAAGTGAATACGGCACAAGGAAATAGAGTATCTGGTGTTCAAGTCATTGATACGAAGACGAAATCAAATTATACGATACGGGCAAAAAATGTTGTCATATCAGCTAGTACTTTAGAAACACCACGAATCTTATTGAATTCTAATATACAGGGGCCTGCGATTGGTCGTTATTTAACAGGGCACGTATCCATGATTGGAATTGGAACAATCGGTAGAGAGCAGTTTTCAGATCGACTTGGAAATTTATCGATTTTAAAATTTGAAACAGAAGAAGACCCTTATCAAATCCAGATTCTTGGTCCAGATCAATATTGGTCCTATCAGCAATTTGAAGATAAGGTGTTGAAAAATCAGTTGATGGTTGTTTATGCAGCGTTTGGAAGAGTAGAGTCCAGACCAGAAAATCGCGTATATCTTGATTCTAGGTTGGATGAATACGGAGTACCATTACAACAGGTTCAATACTCGTTAAGTGAAAAAGACCGCCAAACGGCTCAAAAAGTAGAACAGGGGATTAGAGATTCTGCGAAAGCGATGGGAGTCACTCTAGTTGAAGAGAGTATGGTCTTGCGTCCCCCAGGGGCAGATATGCATGAGGCGTGCACATGTAGAATGGGTTCAAATCCCAATACTTCAGTATTAAATCGGGATGGACAGATACATGGAGTTCGTGGTCTATATGTTGCAGATAATAGCGCACTTCCAAGCTTAACCGCATCGGGTCCAGTACTTTCTAACACGGCATTAGCCATTCGAGTAACGGATCATATTGTGCGTCAGTCGAGGTAGAAAGGAAGAAAATGTTTCAAGACGTGATAAACATATGAACTTGGGGAGCTGTCAGATTTAGAAATAATCTATTCGGAGAAGGTTTGTCCAATTTTAAAAACATGAACAAACAGCCTCTCAATAATAAATATATATATCGTCAATACCTCACATATGTAGAGTGTGTAGCACAGATCGTTTTAACGGAAATTACAAAAAGCCTAATTTCCTAGCACTACATTGAGAAGTTAGGCGTTTTGTATTGAGATTTCGTTAATCAAGAGGTTTTTATAGCTGAATGGCTAGCGGAGAGTAGCATATTGTGCAAACCTAATTAGTAATTCTGTCGAGGACTGGCAAAATCTCACATAGTCCCCTTCCTAATGGCTATTGTATTAATTGAAAAGATAATGCTTGAACATCACGGCTGTTCGGACCGATGTATGCGATAAATGCACCATGATCACTTTTATATTGGAGATCGGAATGATGATAGCGTAACTTCTCCTCTGTAATGGTGAACGAAATAGATTTTGTTTCACCAGGGTACAGCAGCACCTTTTTGAAGTCCTTCAATTCTTTAACTGGTCGAACCACTTCCCCTACTACATCTTGAATATAAAGTTGAACAATTTCCTCTCCCGGTACCTCCCCGTCATTGGTTACATCAACAGAAATGGTTAAAGAAGTTCCGACATTCATTGTTTGATCCGATAGCCTTGCATTTCCATAGGAAAAAGTCGTATAGCTCAAGCCAAATCCAAATGGAAATAAAGGATCATTTGGGATATCCAAGTACTTAGAAACATACTTCTCCACTTTAGGTAGCGCGTTTTGGGGGCGGCCTGTACGAAAGTGATTATAATAAACAGGGATCTGTCCAACGGAATAGGGAAAGGACATGCTTAATTTAGCAGATGGATTCTTATCACCGAACAGGAGATCAGCTATCGCTGCACCACCCTCCGTTCCTGGAAACCAGGCTTCAAGTATGGCATTGGTCACCTCCACTACATCACGAAGGTCAAGCGGGCGACCATTAAAAAGAACAGCTATCATTGGCTTATCTGCTCTCTTTAACAATTTCATTAAATCCATTTGGACCTGTGGTAAACGGATATCCGCTCTGCTTGCGGCCTCACCACTCATCTCAGAGCTTTCTCCAAGTGCAAGTAAAATAATATCTGCCTTATTGGTGATTTTTATGGCATCCTTTAGTTGCTCTTCTGTTCCTGTATCTATTCCACAGCCTTCTGCATACAGGAGGGAATGGGCCCCTGCTTTTTCTTTTAATCCATCATATAAGGATATGGCATCCTCTTTTGAACCCAGCCAAGACCAAGGTCCTAATAGATCGTGGCTCTTCGCAAACGGACCAATAATCGCAATCTTTTTCCCTTTTTGAAGTGGAAGGATCCCATTTTTGTTTTGTAAAAGAACGATCGATTTAACCGCAAGTTCGTGGGAAACGTGGCGGTAATACTCACTCATCATGATTCTTTTCTCTAACTCTTCATCTGCACCACGATAAGGATGTTCAAACAAACCCAATTTTGATTTTAGTCTTAAAATTCGAAGGACAGCTTCATCGATTAAAGCCTCATCAACCATTTTATTTTCTACTAACGACGAAAGATTTTTCACATATGCTGAGGACATCATCTCTATATCAATACCAGCACTAATCGCTTTATAGGCAGCGTCAGCCTCGTCCGCTGCAACTCCGTGGGGAATTAGTTCCATTACAGATCCCCAATCAGAAATAACGACACCTTCAAAGCCCCATTCATCCCTAAGTAAATCGCGTAAAAGTTTCCTATTTCCAGTAGCAGGAATGCCGTTTACCGTGTTAAACGAAGACATGAGCATTTGGGCTCCTTCATCAATCGCAGCTTTATAAGCAGGTAAATAATATTCCCGAAGCTGTCTTTCTGACATATCAACCGTATTATATTCACGTCCACCTTCAACAGCCCCATATCCAGCAAAGTGCTTGACGCAGGCTGCTACTCGGTACGGGTCTTCCTCTAAATCTGATCCTTGGAAACCACGAACAAAAGCTTTTGCAAACTTGCTATTTAAGTATGGATCTTCACCCGTTGATTCCATCACCCTCCCCCAGCGTGGATCCCGGACTAAATCGACCATCGGAGCGAACGTCACATGGATCCCAGAAACTGATGCTTCCAAAGCAGCAATCTCAGCACTCTTTTCAGCAAGTTCCAAATCCCATGAACATCCAATGGCCAAAGGAATTGGAAAAATCGTTTTACATCCATGAACAATATCTGCCATAAAGAGTAATGGAATTTTTAGGCGATTGTTCTTTAGATAGGTTTCTTGAATCCTTATCATTTCTTTTGCTCCTGTAGCCCCAATCAAAGAACCGCTGTTTTGTACCAGTTCTTCACTGATCCCTAATTTCGCCATCGGACCCGTAACATCTCCTTTTTCCTTGGATCCTTCATAAAAGTTAGGTGCCAATTGAATACATTGAGCGATTTTTTCATCCAATGTCATCTGGTTAAGCAAATGGTTAAGCTGTTCTTCGTTTATCTTCATTTCCTCCTTTCAGTACTCCCTATTCTATTTGAAATTTTATCCAAAGTTGTTCTTATAAGTATATTCATGGTTTGATCTTCATGATCTTGTTTTAATTATCTGTTTCAATAAAAAAGACTGCCATAGTAACATAACGGTTCGGTCATTGGGGTGAAACCATTAGATAACAGCCTAGGTAGGGAACCAGTCAAGACACGGGCAAGTTAGTAGACCCTAGTCCGTACGGTGACGGTTCCGACCAGCTAATTGCCCACATAGAGACCCTTAAATGGGATACCGCTGGTACGAGATCAATAACGTGAAGTCTATCTTCTCATTCGGATACGGTCTTTCGTACACGACCATAAAGTGAAAAAGATTCACGGTGAAGTCCGCGGTAAAGGGGATGACCAAGAAAAGTCGAGGGTACGCAAAAAACTATAGCAAAAATGGTCAGGGATTATTTTACAGATAGCTCCTACGTTCTGGAACACTAATTATTTGCATGAATATCCTGATGTGGGGGGTGTTTCCTATGAGAGAATCGATCAAACGAATAGCTCAACAGTTTATCGTTTCCCACTATCCTGAAGCAGATATCGTCTGGATCGGTGGAAGTGCTGTTTATGGAAATGTAACAAAAGAATCTGATATTGACTTAATTATAATTGATGAAAAAGAAACACCAAGACTTGAATGTTATCACTTTCTTGGATGGAAAATAGAATCATTTATTTATACGCCTTTAACTCTTCAAATTGAATTTCAAACGGCTAGATATACAGGGATGCCTACTATCCTTAAAATGTGTGCCGAAGGTCTTCTACTAGAAGATAAACAAGGGAATGGAAAGGACCTCCAAAGAGAGGCGAAAATACTTTATGAACAGGGTCCACAACTTTGGGAAGAGGACAAAATTAATAAAGCAAGATATCAAATCACCGATTTTTTATCAGACTTTAGAAGTTCAGAAGACTTTGAAGAAAGCTTATTTATTTTAAATAAGTTAATAAATTTGATAACTGAACTAATTTTAAGGGCAGATGGCAATTGGGTCGGTGAAGGAAAGTGGGTGGCTAGAAACCTTAAATCATATGATGAAGATATGTGTGATAAGCTAGCTAAATATACAAAAGCATACATGAATACTAATGATAAAACTGAACTCATCTCATTCATACAATCTACACTTAATCATTATGGTGGAGAATTGTTTGTTGGTTATAAAGGATTCTTTTTATAGATGAAAAATTGCAGATGAAGTAATAATGTTATTCCCTTTTTTTAATGGATAGAATACTTTTATTCATGGCAGACCCGGTATTAGTGGAGAATAAATACGAGATACTTTTCTTAAATTTCAGATTTCTCCATACATGTCCCTGTCTCCGAGCACCTTTGTGGCATAGCCTGTAATATCATTCAATAAAGGAGGATTTTTTATGCCATTCTTCATAGGTGGTTTCGGTGGTGGTCCTCGTAACCGTTTCCGTCGAGGTCCCGTTTTTGGTACTCGCTATCGTTTTCGTCGTGGTCCTGGTTTTCGGTATCGCCGTGGTCCATTTTTCTATTAATGGTGGGCACTTTTCTTTGAACTAAGTATTGAGAAGTTTTCTACTAATGGCGGTGTTTTATATATTCCCTTCATAAAATAGCTATTAAGGCATGAAACTCTAAAGCTTCGATTTATTGTAATATACATTTAAAAAAATTTTTTCCTTAAAAATTGTTCATTCCTAAGGATACTTGTCTCACTCACAATTTATCTCTATGCATATAATTTAGTAACTCATAAAGGGGAGGTGCTAAATTATGGGTGGATCTGGATACGGAGCTGGATCAGGTTTTGCGTTAATTGTTGTTTTGTTTATTCTTTTAATTATTGTTGGTGCTTCTTATATGGGCTACTAAGAGAAACAGGGAGACGACTCTCATATTCTCCTATTTTCCTTATCAAAAGTTAAGGAAAACCCTGGAACTCTTCAAGATTTCAAAAAAGCCCAATAAAAGGAAAGAAGTTGATTTCCTACTATATGTAGAGAATCAGCTTCTTTCCTTTTATTTTAATTATGATATTTCTCCATACAAATGTTTATTTGTCCCCTATGTTGCACAATATTTTAAAACAGGCAACTAATCCTAAAGGTGCTAAATGTTAATATATCTTGAAACGGTTTATCAAAACGATATAGAATAGGAACATCTGGTTTTGTTAGAAACTAGTTGGCTAATTAAACTAAACATTTTCGATTTCGAAGTATGATCTAATCATTTCTTGATTATTAGCAATTTTAGATGTAGGGACAAGTATGTGTATGTCCTATAATGAGAGGATTTGAATGTAAATATGCAAGATAATTTTTGGCGTGATTTACCAAAGCCATTTTTTGTACTCGCACCAATGGAGGATGTGACGGATGTTGTTTTCCGCCATGTCGTGAGTAAAGCGGCTAGACCGGATGTGTTTTTTACAGAGTTTACAAACTCTGAGAGTTATTGTCACCCCGAGGGGCAGCAAAGCGTGCGAGGGCGTTTGGCTTTTACAGAAGATGAACAACCGATGGTGGCCCATATATGGGGAGATAAACCTGAGAATTTTCGGAAAATGAGTATTGGCATGGCTGAACGAGGATTTCGAGGGATTGATATCAATATGGGCTGTCCTGTACCGAATGTGGCCTCGAATGGAAAGGGAGCCGGTTTGATTTGTCGTCCGGACGTTGCAGCCGATTTAATCCAAGCAGCAAAAGCAGGAGGATTGCCTGTAAGTGTGAAGACAAGGCTTGGTTTCACGGATGTAGAAGAATGGCGTGATTGGCTAACACACATCTTAAAACAAGATATCGCGAATCTTTCCATTCATCTCCGTACAAGAGAGGAAATGAGCAAAGTCGATGCGCATTGGGAACTAATTCCGGAGATTAAGAAACTTCGTGATGAGGTGGCACCAGATACACTCTTAACCATTAATGGGGATATTCCTGACCGCCAAACAGGCTTGGAGCTTGCTAATCGATACGGTGTTGATGGGATTATGATTGGGCGTGGTATTTTTAAAAATCCATTTGCCTTTGAAAAAGAGCCAAGAGAGCATAGTAGTGAGGAATTACTTGATCTCTTAAGATTGCAGCTTGATCTTCATGATCAATATTCAAAAGAATTAGAGCCACGTCGATTCACACCACTTCAGCGCTTTTTTAAGATCTATGTCAAAGGCTTTAAAGGCGCAAGTGAACTACGCAATCAATTGATGAGCACAAAGTCAACCGATGAAGTGCGTGCCATGCTTGATCAATTTATGTTAGAGAATGATTAATCATATGTGTTGTAAAGCTGCCACAACAATATTCTTTGATGACTACTTAATTATGTAGAGTGCATTTGAAACGAATTTTAAAAGCACTAAAGTGAGCTTGTTTCTAAACGGAAACGGCTCCTTTTTCTTACTAACAACTTTTTATTAATTTTCGACGAAATTCCGCAAACCTACGGTGTGCCACGTACCATTAACAAGGATTATTTAAACCATCCTTTCCTTTTAAACCAAAGGTACATGAAAACCCCAATTACCCCCATCAAACCAAGTGAGAGAAAGTATCCATATTTCCAACTTAATTCAGGTATATTTTCAAAATTCATTCCATATATACCAGCTATAAATGTTAACGGAGCAAAAATGGATGTTATAATCGTAAGGACTTTCATGACGTTGTTTGTTTGATGAGAATTCAGGGAGAGATAACTATCACTTATATCAGCTGTTACTTCACGGTTGGACATAACCATATCGGATAATTTTAAAAGATGATCATAAATATTAGAAAAGTATTCTCTTTCCTCCCTAATTTCATTCAAATGATGTGAATTTAACATTCTATAAAGTAAGTCCCGCATGGGATTAACTGTATGGCGTAGATTGAGTAACATATATCTTGTATCAAACAATTCGCTCATTAAGTCGTACATTGAATTGCGTTGTGTTATGATGTTCACGATTCTATTTAATTCATCTTCAATTTTATAGATGATGGGGAAATAGTTATCGACAATCTTATCTAAAATTTGATAGAAGACATAATAGGAGTCCCACTTTTCAATGTCTTTTTCAGATAGTAACCGATCCCAAACCTGAGTAATTTCCATAGTGGATATTCGCTGGAAACTCACAATATAATTTTCACCGACAAAAAAGTCTAACTCTTCTTTAGTAATTTCTTTTTCTTCTACACGCACTGAATGAGTAACATAAAACGTATAGTCTTTATAATAGTCTAGTTTCGGTCTTTGTAATCTTTCTACACAATCCTCAATTGCAAGAGGATGAAAATGAAAAGTAGTCGATAATTGTTCTATTTCTTCATTAGTAGGTTCATTAAAATCCACCCAAAACCATTTGTATTTTGCGAAATTTGCATCATCTATATGGGAATTTGTTTCTACTTTATTTTCATTTGTAATACCAATAAACCTAATCATATCAGAGTCTCCTCAAAGCCTAATAATTTTACCATAGAGTTATTAGAGTATTATGCCCGTTATTTTAAGTGTAATTCTTCACAAAGTGGTGTTTTCTAATTAAAATGATCTATGACAATTAATTGATGGCACAAAGTCAACCGATGAAGGGTTACCAGTATGATCACTTTATATTAGAGAATAGAAATGAGCAGGCGTAAAAATCGCCTGCTCATTTGCTTTATTAGAAAAGATGAATATCTCCTTTTATGGAGGTGAAATGTTTTTAATCTACCTATTCTAAACACACGAAACCCGATAGGGTCTTTACCCCCGCTAAAATGAAACGGCAAGAACCGTCCCCATGTTTCATTCTACCGGTAATTTCATAGAATATTTGCCAGTGTCGTTTGTGGCTTCACCTATAAAGGTAATCCCACTTTCAGGTGAAATTGCATTTTGTGCGTCTAGAGAAGAGTCAAATACAACATTTACCTCGCTTGCAACAGGGGCGAAGGTCCAGTTTCCATCTGCTGACGGATCAATGGTTTTTTGTTCCTGAATATAATCAATGATCGCCTGGCGATTTTCATCTGGATACATTTCTACGGCTGTTTGATTTCTGACTCCAGGGAAATTGCCACCTGCACGGTAGTTGTTTGTTGCAACAAGGAATTCCTGTTCAAGATCAATGGGCTGGCCGTTGTATTGTAAATTTTTAATACGATTTGCTTCAGCATTCACAAGATGACCATTGCTGTCATACTTAGCTGGCTCTGTTACATCAATTTCATAAGTGACTCCATCTATAACATCATAGTTAAAGGCAGGATAGCTTCTATTAATCAATGGTTGCTCTTTATCTGAATTTGGGTCAATTTGATTAAACTGCCCAGCGGACATTTCAAGCCATTCTTTTACATCGGCACCTGTCACTTTAATAGTTGCCACCGTGTTTGGATATAAATAAAGGTCTGCTACATTTTTAATCGCAATCGTTCCTTCTGGAATATACGTATAGTTACTGCCGCCTCCTGCTTTAAATGGTGCGCCTGCAGAAAGAATTGGCAAGTTTTCATCAGGGGTACCTTTCACTTTTTTCTCCACATACCACTTTTGAGCGTTTGTCACAATCTGGATAGATGGGTCATCCTGAACACGGGCAAAATAGCTGTGAATATCAGCTGTCGTTGTTCCCACCGGCTCACGGATATAATCAATGGTTTGTTCGTGTGCTTCTTTAACCGCTTCTAATACTTCGCTGTCAGGCTCAGCCAAGTCTGTTTTCGTTGTTTTATCATAAATAGCTCGTAATTCTGACTCGGAATCCTTTACCACCCATTTTCCTTTTTCCTTCGCTATTTTTAAATCAATAACACCAAGGTGGCTTCCCCAGCTCCCAGCCATAACAACAGGAACTCCATTAATCGTTCCTCTTTCTGTATCTACTCCTGGGAGATTTCGATCGTTTCCAGGAAATGTGGAATGGCTATGACCAGAAATAATGGCATCGATGCCTTCAACGTTTGTCAGGTCGTAGACAGCATTCTCCTCCATCTCACTGACTTCTGTATCGCCAATTCCCGAGTGGGCTAGGGCAATGATTAAATCGGCACCTTCTTCTTTCATTTTCGGGATTTGTGCTTGTACTGATTTTACAATATCTTTCGCGGTTACTTTCCCATCAAGATGTGCTTTATCCCATTGAGTAATTTGCGGGGCGACTGCGCCGACTACACCGACTTTAATCACCTGTGTTTTTCCACGGTCGTCGACAACTTTCTTCTTTAAAATGGTATAAGGGTTGATGAAATGTTCATCATTGGATGGGTCGTTATCGTGGTCATCCTTATACACATTCGCACTGACATAAGGCATTGGCGCATCGTCGAGTACTTCATCGAGGAATTCTAGTCCATAATTAAACTCATGGTTTCCGAGAGTGGCAGCATCATAGTCTAATTGCTTCATGGCTTGAAAAACTGGATGAAGTTCTCCGTCCTCAAGCTTGTCCACTCTGGCTTTATAATCGCCAAGAGGGTTCCCTTGAATCAGGTCGCCATTGTCAAAAAGGAGAGTGTTTTTTGCCTCCGCTCTCGCTTCCTTGATAAGGGTAGCAGTTTTGGCAAGGCCAAATTCCTGTGTTTGGGCATCCTTATAATAATCATAGTTATAAAGATTTGTGTGAATATCTGTCGTCCCAAGAATCCTTAAGGATACCTGGTGTTTTCCTGTCTGATCCGGCTTGGCAGCCATCACAGATTGATACGTAAGGGGTGCAGCTAGGACGGATAATGCCAAAGCTGTTGCTGATATTTGCTTACCAGCTTTAACGAACGTTTTTTTCAATGGAAACAACTCCTTATCATTGACGTATTTCAAACTATTTCAATTATAAAGAGAATTCCTTGTGCATAAATGAGTCCTAAGGTCGGAGTATTCCTAAGAGTTTGTAAAGTGCGTGTAAAAATTTAAGTCTAAATTCCTGTGAATGGAGTTAGAAAAGGTCTTACATCTCCGTTTCTTTGAACAAGGGAGGAAACAGCTCAGCCTTCACGCAGTGGGGGGGCAAGGATCTGGCTGAGAGTTGGAGAACCTTTTTAATAATATTTTTGCAAACCTTATTATTGTTGATTTAAAAAATTATTAACTTCTTCAACAAACTTATGTTTGTCATAGTTTTTATATAATGTACTTGATAAACGAATCGGGTCACCAAAGAAGTATCTTTCATATTGGGTTTGTCTTGTACCAAATGAGCTCATTGTGAGATCCCAAGCCAAAGAAAAAATTTTAACCCGATCCTCGGCTGTTTTAGTAGCACCTTGAAGATATCGGTCTAAGTGAACCCTTATATCAGAATGAAAATCCTTTTCAGTAGGCAGGGTAATGATTCCACTGGCACCGATAAGTTGGATCATTTCACTAAAGCGAGGATAGATTCTTGGAAATAGGTTTCCGGCAACCTGGAGGGGGATCGCACTTGGACGCATCAAGCCAAATTGATCAATTTCAGCATCATTTTCCGATTTCTCCAGCAGGGCTATCATCGTTTCAAGACCCATGATGATTTCGGCAAGTTTTTCCTGTATATGCTGATACTCGCCAACATTTATGGTTTCGACTAAAAGCTCGGTTATTCCTAAAATAAATTCTGTTTTTACAATTTGTCTAGTGATGACTTGATGATTCGCAAATGTGTGAAAGGAGCTATGAGACATAAAGTCGACTGCCGCTGCAACATTATCATAAAAAAATATCCGATCCCATGGCACCAATACATGATCAAAGACAACAACCGAATCCATTTCTTCGTACCTTGAGCTTAGTGGATAATTAAAAGATGATTCCCCACCAATAAAAGATTGTCTGCAAATAAACTTTAAGCCCTTCGTGTTTGAAGGGATCGAAAAAGCGAACGCTTCATCACGATTTAATAATGATTTCGGGGTTGAAATAATCAATACTTCATCCGTCAAACCACCTTGTGTAGCAAGCAGGCGCGCTCCTTGGATCACGATACCTTCATCCACTCGATCTATCACTTTAGCAGAGATAGGTTCACTAGTATCCTCTATATAGTCTTGTGAACGATTCACTTGAGGCGTAATAAATGTATGTGTAAATGAAAGGTCTTGTTCCATCGCTCTTTCATAAAGGGATTGTATATTTTCTGGAAAACAATTTGTTCGATTCTCTAATAACCCTTTTGAGGAAGCAAAGCTCATGATTGCCGTGTTCATGTAGTCAGGACTTCTCCCCATCATTCCGTTGCTGCATCGCGCCCAGTGTTCTATCATTCTTCTTCTTCTTCTCAAATCCTCTTTTGTTTTAGGCTGTAAATAGGAGAGTCCAATACGGTCTTGTTTTTCTGGTGACATATAAGTCATTTCATCTATTAATAGGGAATCTCTCTGTAAATCATAAAGAGCAGCCTTTGATCTTAGTACTCCTTTAAAAACAGGATGTTCTGAAAGAGGTCCCTTGATTTTTTGCCCATCAAACCATATTTCATTTTCCAGCCTATTTAAGCGTTCAATAAATTCATTTCCGGTAATGATCCCCATTTTTAGCTACTCCTTTGTGTAGACATTGAACTATCGTACTAGTTTAGTTTGTTTTATTTTATTGAAAAATTTAATTGGCTGTTCCTATTGGAGAAGCCTCTTTAAAAAATGGGAAAATGTATAATAAATGAAATCCTAGGATGATGCTGGGATGATCAAACGGTATGGTACAGCTAGCTGCTATGTTTTTTAAGAAGAGGTATGTGGAGTCTGTGGCGAAACTAATTTTTAACTAAATAACGAGAGCGTTTCTCTTTGCTTAAAGTGATCCTTTTGCTTTAGTATATATACAAACAATTGAGTGGCTTGATTCTATTCATTTTACGACATCATTTAGTAAACTTTCGTTCGAGCCAGGCACAAAAATTTTTGGGATGAAGAAATTTAAGTTAATTTACTTATTATGGAGTTGCAATAGGTTTGTAGTGTTTAATAAGAGTTATAAAATAAAGGAGAGTAGCTCATTTGGAGATCATAGAAACAAAAGATCAACTGTTAAAAGAGTTAGAAGCTATTCAAAATTGGGAGAAGGAGCAAAAGGGCTTATGGTTTTGGGAAAAGCTTGGTCGCCTCCCATTTAAGCTTCTAGACCGACTTACACCACAGTTTATTCACAAAAAAATTGGACAAGCCCTTGATGAATTAGGGAGTTATCTACAAACGGGTGGACGTTATTTAACAAATGAAAAGGATATTTTGAAAAGGTACACTCAAAAAACGGGAGTTGATGGTGTCACTCTAGAGGATATTTCTGACTTACCGATCTACATGATGGATGAAATCAGTGATGAATTAGTTCGTTCGAGGAAAAACATAGCGATGACACAAGGAGCCGCGACAGGTATAGGTGGGATTTTTACTTTGTCTATTGATATTCCGTTACTTCTGGGGATTTCACTTAAGACACTTCAGGACATTGCCGTTACCTATGGGTATGATCCGAATGATAAAAAAGAGCGTATTTTCATCGTTAAATGCCTTCAGTTTGTTTCTGCAGATATAGTGGGGAGGCAAGCTATTTTGAAGGAGCTTTCAACTTATTCAGACCGAGAAGTTGAAACCAAAGGTGAAACGCTTTCTCAGATCCAGGGTTGGAGAGAGGTAATTATGACTTACAGAGACAATTTTGGTTGGAAAAAGCTATTTCAGATGATTCCGATTGCAGGCATTATTTTTGGATCCTTTATGAATAAATCGATGATCCGTGATATCGGGGAAACGGGGAAAATGCTGTATAAGAAACGCCGGATTAAAGAGAAGCTCGAGGTACTCACTAGCGTTAGCGAAACCTAGAAAAATGATGAGTTTTTTATATCTTCTAAACCTCTATCACATATTGGTAGAGGTTTTTTCTTTACTTGTATCCAAGGAAAGCAAGATAAAAAAATATGCTTTTTACATAAATGGATGGATGCGGAGTCTAAAAACATGAATAAATCAGGTGATTTAGAGTGAAGTTCGGGTTAAGCTAGGCACTAAATTAAGCCGACCTAGGTACAAACTGGACTTTTTGTATGAAATCTTTAAGACCAGATTGCATTTGCAAATTTCCATATATCCAAAAATTAGAATATCAGCATAATTATTACAGTACTTGTGAAAAATACCCATAAATCGTATCAAGGGGTCTAATGATGAAAGATATGGGGATTAAGAAGAAGAGGGGGAATTTCCCCAAACAATTTAATGAATCCATGAATTCATTTCCAGAAATACCGCTAAGTCCAAGAATGGAAGAAAATATAGAAATACTGAAATCGGCATATCAAGACTGCTCTGATGTGGTATTTCGTGATTTTAGTATTGGCAGCAGCGAGATGAAGGCTGTCCTTCTTTACATAGATGGTCTATCAAATACAGAAGTGGTCGACCAGCATGTGCTTATGCCGCTTATCCAGATGAAAGACCTGGAATACGATTCTATATTAGAAATCGTGAAAAAGGAAATATCAGTTTCAGATATCAAGGAAATTTACACGATCCCTGATGTTTTTAAACAAGTTTCCATTGGCAACACCATCATTTTAATAGATGAACAAAGTAAGGGAATTTCAATCGGTTTGCCGAAGTGGGAAAAACGTAGTATTGCAGAACCTGAATCAGAACCGGTTATTCGTGGACCAAGAGAAGGTTTTATTGAAACAATACGAGTGAATACCTCCCTATTGCGTAGGAAAATTCGTCATCCATTATTAAAGATGAAACAAATGGATATAGGAGGATACACCGAAACACAGGTCATCGTAGCATATATTGAAGGAATAGCTGATAGCGCTTTAGTTGAAGAGGTTACCAATAGACTGAAGCGAATCAAGATCGATAGTATTTTAGAAAGCGGATATATTGAGGAAATGATTCAAGATTCCCCGTTGTCTCCTTTCCCGCAGCTTTTAAATACGGAACGTCCGGATGTCGCGGCAGCCTGTCTATTAGAAGGACGGGTGGTTATTTTGATTGACGGGACCCCGATCACCCTTATTGCTCCCTGTACGTTTGCTAGTCTAATGCAGGCACCGGAAGATTTCTATAATCCATTTTACATTAGCACCTTTATTCGGTGGCTTCGCTATATTTTCTTTTTTATCGCTTTGCTTGCACCATCAGCGTATGTGGCACTCTTAACCTTTCATCAAGAAATGCTCCCCTCGTCGCTGATTTTAACCATCGCTGGAAGTCGCGAACAAATCCCCTTTCCGGCTTTGGTTGAGGCATTTATTATGGAAATCACTTTTGAGGCGTTGCGTGAAGCAGGTGTGAGATTGCCCAAACAAGTTGGAGCCGCCGTGAGTATTGTCGGGGCGCTTGTGATCGGACAAGCAGCGACAGCCGCAGGGTTGGTATCATCACCGATGGTTATGGTCGTCGCCATTACCGGTATCGCTTCATTTTTAATGCCGAGATATGCGATTGGCATTTCTATTCGTATGCTTCGCTTTCCGATCATGATCTTATCGGGAGTAATGGGTCTACTGGGTGTAATGCTTGGAATTACCACTATTGTTGCTCATCTGTGCACCCTAAAATCATTCGGTGTACCTTATCTTCAGTCGGCAGCACCGCTAAAGATACGAAATTTGAAGGATATTTTGATCCGTGCCCCGTGGTGGGCAATGGAAACGCGACCCGAATTTTATTCAAATGATGCTAGTCCTCTAAGACGTGAATCCAAAAATCAAATGCCCTCACCAAGCAAAGGTGGCGATGAAAGTTGAGTGATAAGAATAGAGATAGAAATTCGAAGATTCATTTATTCCTTCTGATTTGCCTTACCTCGCTAGTTACTACAGGGTGTTGGGATCGGACCGAAATAAATGACTTAGCTCTTATTCTCGCGGCTGGTATGGATAAAGGTACAGAAAATAATATCGAACTCTCAGTCCTCGTTTATATTCCAAGCACTCAACAAAGTGGACAGGAGTCTGGGATGTCGGGTGGGGGCAGTAGCGGAAAGACTTTTGTAAGATCAGCTGAAGGAGAAACGGTAGCAGATGCGATGTCACGGCTACAGGAAGCACTTACGAGGGAGATTTTTTGGGGGCATAATGAGGTGCTTCTTATTGGAGAGAAATTAGCCAAGGAAGGGATAAGCGACCAAATTGATTTTTGGATGCGGCACTCGGAACCTCGGATAAGAGCCGATGTCTTTGTTTCGAAGGGAAAGGCAAAGACGGTTTTACAGGCAATGCCAGAATTGGAACAAGAAGCCGCAAAACAACTTCGTAAACTAGTTCAAACGCATATCGGAGTAAAAGTAACGGTGAAAGATTTGTCGCAAATGCTAGCTAATGAACCAAATGCAGCTGTACTACCATGGGTTGAAAACCTATCTCCCTCACAAATGGATAAATCAAACAAGGACATTCCTATTATTAACGGGGCGGCCATTTTTAAGGAAGGAAAAATGGTAGGGAGATTTAATGATAAAGAGACAAGAGGAATTCTATGGCCCCGAAATGAGATTGAAACTGGTGTGATTACGATTTCCTTTGAAAATGAGAAAGGCTACATCTCTTTAAATCTTTTAAGGAGTCACACTGAATTGACCCCTTCTATCAAAAATGGAATTTGGAGTATGCATATCAACACACACGCAGATATGGAAGTGGTTCAAAATACGACACAACTAAGCTTATTCGATTCAAACGTCATAAAAGAAGCCCAGAAAAAGGTTGAAGATGAAATTGAACAAAGGGAAAAGCTTGTTTTTTCAAAAGTACAGGGAAGGTTAAATACAGACATTTTCGGCTTTGCGGATGAATTCGAGAGGAAATATCCACAAATTTGGAAGGAAAAGAAAGACCAGTGGGATGACATTTTTCCAGAGGTTCAGGTTTCTTTTGTGACAGATGTAAAAATCCAAAGACTCGGTCTAGGAACTGGAAATCGTAAACGAGGTGCCGAACAATGATGTTTGTAAGAATCATCGGGATAACCATTATACTGGTACTCATCTTTTGGTTACAATGGTCAGGATTGAAAAAAGAGGGAAAAAAGCTAAAGATAGCCTTTTTGTCGATCCTACTGGTAAACTGGTTTCTGGCTGTTTTACTTGTGATTTTTCCAGAAATGCCAGGTCCCGGGCAGATGGTTGATTTTATCTATAAGTCATTTGAGCCATTTTGGTGAACTCTTTATAGTAAAGGAAGGAATAAACATGATCGAAAAAGGTAGAATTTCCTACTTAGAGCTAGCTCTCATAATGTATTCAATCGTTGTTGCAACAGCCATTCTTTACATTCCTTATGTTACAGCACAACAAGCCAACCGTGATTTGTGGCTTTCTCCCTTATGGGGTTCTTTAAGTGGCTTTTTAATTGTTGTCATAATTGTAAAGCTCTCTAGGCTTTTTCCAGGAAAAACATTAATTCAATATTGTGAACTTATTCTAGGTCGGACGATTGGCAAGATCATTGCGTTCATATACTTATTTTTTCTATTGCACGATACGGCCATTGCATTTAGAGAGTATGGGGAATTCATCGAAAGTGCTTTTTTGCATAAAACCCCTATGATTTTTGTTACTGGAAGTATTGCATTGTCTTGCGCTGTTGCTGTCCATGGAGGGATTGAAACCATTGGACGATGTGCAACGATCTTTTTGCCAATTGTTTTAGCTTCCTATATTTTGATTTATCTCTTTCTAATCCCAGATTTGAATGTAAAAAATATGTTGCCGATCCTGTCTGATGGGATTATGCCTTCCATTAAAGGGTCACTGGCACCGCACGCCTGGTTAAGTCAATTTTCCTTAATGTCGTTTCTGCTACCATTATTAAGTAATCAGCAAAAGGTGATGAAATGGGGAATGTTTTCTGTCTTTGCGAGTGTTTTGACGATGGTCTTTATTAACCTCGGAAATCTTTTTTTATTTGGGAAAATCATTATCAATCTTCATTTTCCAGTGTTTGAAGCGGCAAGGTTTATTAGTGTCGGTTCCTTTTTTGAACATGTAGAGTCCATTGTCATTGCTGTGTGGGTTCTTGGCGGTTTCGTGCAGCTGTCCGCTTTTTTTTATTTACTCGTTCTTGGTACTTCACAGTGGCTGACATTGCCCAGTTATAAACCATTTGTTTTACCCATTGGTTTTTTAATTATTTTATTTTCGGCTTGGTCCATTTCCTCGTTTGAGGATATGATTCGAGGGATGGGTACAACTGTCCCTTTTTATTTCTTAACGGTTCAGCTAATTATTCCCATTTTCCTTTTAGTTATTGCGATCATACGTGGGAAGATGTCGAAGTCGTTCTCTCCTTAGTTTTTTGATTGGTGGAAAAGGTTACACAAAGGAGTAAAACGGTCAATTTCGATTGGGAAATCGTACAAAATAGGGGAAGGTTGGAATTAACTCCAACGTCAAATAGCGGTTTGAAGCGAAGGAGTTGGAAGTATTTATTTTCAAAAAATAATGTTGCTATATTGCCAAAAATGAAAAAATGCTATATCCTTATTATGGATATAGGGTTAATGCTCTGTTCTAATCGTTAATTAGAGAGAAATCATTCAACTTAAATGGTAACGAATTCTAGAAGCATCGCTAGACTTTAAAGCCACAATAAGAAGTAGGGTCACCTGCTCTTATTGTGGTTTTTTGTATTAAATGAAGAAAGGGGAATCTGCCTTATAGTTATGCATGAGACTGAACGAAAAAGTGTTCTTTTAAAAGTACATAGAGATACGAATTTGGATAAAGACTTCTCGATTCTATCTAAAAGATATGATGCGTTTATAGTAATTAATTTGCAAGGGAAAATTGAATATGCTAGCCACGCTTGTGAATCATTATTGGGATATTCAAGGGAATCTTTAGAATTATTAGCATTAAATAAACTGTTTATCTCAGACTTTTTAGATCAAAAGCATACCTTTTTTAAAGGCAGAGAACAGGAAAAACTGGATGATTTTGATGTGCAGGTACAATGGTCGGATGGAAGTATCTCCAATGTTCATGTGACTTCAATTCCTATATTTTTTGAGAAGGATTGTATCGGATCGTATCTAGTCTTAAAGAATCGTACATCGATAAAACAAACGATAGAACGTGAAAAAGAGTATCAATTCTTAATAGATCATGTAACCTGCTTATCGGAAAAACAAGCTACTACCGAACAGCTTGCATCTGGAATTGTACATGAGATTCGCGATCCTATTATAATCATGAAGGGCTTTTTGCAATTGTACATGGCAGACAACAATCCAAAAGGGATCTATTTAGAAGTCATTCAATCTGAAATTGATCGAATAGAAGGAATTCTAAACGAATTAGATGATCATAAAGCTAAGTGAAATGATGAAAGATCAAATCTTCAAATAGAGTAGGTTGGTACTTTAATAGCATCACTGGTCAGCCATCATATGATAAAGAAACAAAAAGGAGAACTAAACATAGTAAGTGAATCGATTGGAACCTCTATTTATGCAAAATCGCCACCCTATTCGTAAAATTGGAATTATTCTATCTACGGTAATTTTCTGCTGTGGGAGTTGTTAACTTGTAAAAATAATGTTAAGATTATATCTGTCTAATGTCATGTCGTCATTAGATAGAGACTAGATGATGAAGAGTAATAAAATTTTAATATATTCATTGTGATGGTAAATAGTAGAAACTATTTTTATATAGTCGTCTTAACTGTGGCCTAACTTCTTTTTTGAGAAGTTAGGCCTTTTTATTTTTTTAAGGAGGATTTGAATTGAATGGTTGTAGTACAAGAAGATTTACTGGCTGTTAACAGTTCTTTCAGTAAAATCATCAAGCGAGGGATTGGAAAAGGTCCAGAAAACTGTTATACAGTGCTAAATGCAAATCAACTATATGTTTATATACGTAATTTTATGACACCTGCAGAAGAAATTTTAATGAACCAAAAGGAATATAATTTAGTAATGAAATATCGGTCTGCTGTTATATCCGCTTTGTCTAATGAATTATTAAAAGATGCCTCGCAATTGTTAGAAATTTCCTTCGATTCTATGTATCAAGATTGGAACTTTCATACAAACTCAGGTGTTTTACTATTAGTTAATAATCGACCTCATCCTGATATAAAGCTAGATGAAAATTTTAATAGGAAGTTATTTCAATTAATTCGAATGGTAGGCTCCCAGTTCCATAAAACTCCAAGCGAGTTCAAAGTCATTAAGTATACCGAGAATAGCTGTGCAATTGAATCTAAAGAAATCATGTTTCCATTGGAACGCTTGCTTATAAAAAAAGGAAACGAAGACCTATTATTAACCCATACTAGAGAAATTAAAAAAGGATATATTCAGCATAAAAGATTATTTGAAGACCTATTTAATCGATCGATTGAGGATATATATATGATGTGGGATTGCAATCAAAGCAAACACTATTTGATTTTTAGCTTTAAGAGACCTACTCCCTAATAGTAAAAGTTCAACTTCCTGGACATGATAAGGTGTGAAGCTCGGGTGAAACACGGGGACGGTTCTGATGTTCCAAAGCGTGAGAACTGTCCCCGTTTTTCAGTAAACCGGAAAAGGAAGACGAATCATGTTTGATTATACGGTTGTTACTGATCATAATGTTGAAGAAGCCATTCAAAGCTTGGAGGAAAGCTTAAAGGCAGAAAAATTTGGGGTTTTGTGGAAGTTTGATATTAAGGAAAAACTTCAGCAAAATGGGTTGGATTTTACAAAAGAGTTCAAAGTTCTGGAAGTATGCAATCCACAAGAAGCTTACCGGATATTAAATGAAAATGAAATGGCCGGCTATTTTTTACCATGTAAAATAGTGGTGTATGAAGATCAAGGACAAACGAAAATTGGTCTGCCCAAACCTTCTGCACTAATCAGTCTTTTAAATAACGAAAAATTGAAGGAATTTGCTAAGGACATTGAAGATCGGCTAATTGGATGTATAAAAAATAGTGTGTAACATAATAAACAAACTGAAATGCTAAAAAAGGTAGGAGCTCGATTCATTCGTCGTGCTCTTTTTCGATTTTATTGAAACATGGGGCCGGTTCTGATGTCTCAAAAAACATACTATATGTTATTCAAATAGATTTTAAAAAGGTCAAAACCAAAACAAAAATGAAACGCTAGAACCGTCCCCCTGTTTCAGAATTATACAGTTGACAAAATACCCTTGTGGGTATAATATGAGGTTATCAATTGATTCTTTAATTGATGGAGGTTAGAAATGACAATTTTTACTAGTAAAGGAAAATGCCTTAGAAGTCGAGGCGAATGGTTAAGGAGGTAGAAACATGAACTATAATGATCAAATGAAAAACAGGGTAAAACGCATTGAAGGGCAGTTAAGAGGAATTTTAAGAATGATGGAAGAAAATAAGGAATGCAAGGACGTCATTACTCAGTTGTCTGCAGCTAGAACGGCGATAGACCGTACCATTGGGGTTGTCGTAAGTGCTAATTTAGTAGAATGTGTTCAAAAAGATTCCGAGCAGGATAATTTAAGCACGGAAGAGTTAGTAAAAGAAGCTGTTAATCTATTAGTAAAAAGCCGATAAAAAAGTATTGACACTTTTTTTTATTTAAATTACACTATACCGATAGTGGTAACGGTATTATAAACAAATAGGAGGAATGAAATCATGAATATAGTGAAAGTATTAGATGCGAAAGGTTTAGCTTGTCCAATGCCTATTGTGAGAACAAAAAAAGCCATGGATGAATTACAAACTGGTGAGATTTTAGAAGTTTATGCAACAGATAAAGGTGCAAAAAGTGATCTTACCGCATGGGCTAAATCTGGTGGACATGGGTTGCTGAAATCCGAAGTGGAAAATGATATTTTAAAATTTTGGATTAAAAAGGGATAAATTTTTTTACCTCTTTATATACCCATACTGGTACATGTAATTACAAATGTTATTGGAGGTCCTTATGGCAGAGAAAAAAAAGACAACGATTATCTTATTTAGCGGGGATTATGATAAAGCAATGGCGGCATATATCATTGCAAATGGAGCTGCTGCTTATGATCACGAAGTAACGATTTTTCATACATTTTGGGGATTAAACGCCCTTCGAAAAGATGAAAGCATCCAAGTGAAGAAAGGGTTTATGGAAAAAATGTTTGGCAAAATGATGCCAAGAGGCGTAGATAAAATGGGTCTTTCCAAAATGAATTTTGCCGGCTTCGGTCCTAAAATGATTAAGGAAGTAATGAAAAAACACAACGCAGTGCCTCTTCCACAATTAATCGAGATGGCTCAGGAACAGGATATAAAATTAGTAGCTTGTACAATGACAATGGATTTATTAGGTCTACAAAAAGAGGAATTGCTAGAAACAATCGAATATGCTGGAGTTGCAGCCTATTTAGCAGATGCTCAAGAAGGAAATGTTAATCTGTTTATCTAGAAACCAGAGGGGAGGATGATCCCCTTATACAACAGGAGGAACAAGACTTGGAATATGTGAATTATGTAATCATTGCACTTTTTCTTTTCCTATTGATCCAACGTATAGTGCCAACAAAGGGTGTTAGACATATATCAACAGCGCAATTGAAAGATGAATTAAAAGATAAAAATAAGCAATTTGTTGATGTCCGATCACCTGGAGAGTATAAGGGCAAACATATTAGAGAATTTCAAAATATGCCACTTCATCAACTTGCTCAAAAGTGTGAAAAAGAACTATCAAAGGATAAAGAAGTAGTAGTGATTTGTCAAAGTGGAATGAGAAGTCAAAAGGCTAGTAAGATTCTAAAAAAATCTGGATTTACAAAAGTAACGAATGTCAAAGGCGGCATGAGCGCCTGGAGTTAAAATAAAAGGAGGACCATACAAATGAAAGAAATGACAGCAAAAGAGGTAGAAACATTATTAAATGAAGGTAAGACGTTAAATATCATTGATGTGCGTGAAGTAGACGAAGTAGCAGGCGGAAAGATTCCAGGAGCGGTCAACATTCCTTTAGGGTTAGTAGAGTTTCGTATGCATGAATTAGATAAAGCAACAGAATATATTATGGTTTGTCGTTCAGGAGCTAGAAGTGGTAGAGCAACGCAATTTCTTGAAGCCTATGGACTTAACGTGATTAATATGGCTGGAGGAATGCTTTCTTGGGAAAGTAAGATTGAATAAATTTTTTTAGATACTTTTATACCCTATTAGGTATAATGGGAGGAGATTTAATGGAAATCGTGAAAGCGAATGTAGTGTTAGATGCAAAAGGATTAGCATGTCCAATGCCGATTGTGAAAACCAAAAAGGCGATAAGCACTTTAGAGTCTGGGCAAGTATTAGAATTTCAAGCGACAGATAAAGGTTCGAAATCAGATCTAAAAGCATGGGCCCAAAGCTCAGGTCATCAATATTTAGGAACAATCGAAGAGGGTGAAGTGCTAAAGCATTTTCTTCGTAAATCTTCTGATGATGAGACACAAGAGAAAAAGCACCCACACATCATTCATAATGATGAGTTAGAAAAAAAACTTGAGAAAAATGAAAACATTGTAGTGTTGGATGTAAGAGAAGTAGCAGAATATGCTTTTAACCATATTCCAAATGCGATCTCTATTCCTTTAGGTGAATTGGAAGACCGTCTAGGTGAATTAAATAATCAAGGTGAAATTTATGTCGTGTGCCGCACCGGTAGCCGTAGCGATCTAGCATCGCAAAAGTTAGCGGAAAAAGGGTTTAGCAATGTGAAGAACGTGGTCCCAGGTATGAGTGAATGGCCTGGTAAAACAACGGGGATTCTTGACTAATGGGAACAAGGATAAAGAATAAGCGGTACATTTAACAGATGATCAATGCCATGGATGAGATTAGAAAAAAGACTTTCTTGAGGAAATTGAAAGTGTATATGCTGTTCCATTATTTCCAAATTGCAAAAGAGGATGGTGTAACACCACCTTTTCTTGAGATATTTTTTAAAAATAAAAAATACTACAGGGGGTAATTTAGTGTGAGTTTAAAAGAGATGACCGCCCAACAACTGGCTGAAAAAGTTTTAAATAAGGAAAATTTATTTATATTGGATGTTCGCAATGAAAGTGATTTTCAGGATTGGAAAGTAGAAGGAAGGAATTTCCATTATGTAAATGTTCCTTATTTCGAGTTAATTGATGGAATTGAACCAATCGTTGATAGAATCCCTAAAGATCTTGATGTCGTAGTGATTTGTGCCAAAGGTGGTTCTTCAGTATTTGTTGGAGAACAATTAGTGGATACAGGATTTGATCGTATTTACACGTTAGAAGACGGAATGCAAGCTTGGAGCCAATACTTAGAAAGAGTAAAGGTTTATGAAGACAATCAGATAAAAGTATTTCAATTTATCCGTGTAGGAAAAGGTTGCTTATCATACATGGTTGTATCGGGTGAGGAAGCTCTCATTGTGGATCCCGCGCGTTTTGTAGATGTTTACGTAAAAGCTGCAGAAGAAGAGGGAGCAAAAATTACGCACATTGTTGATTCTCATTTGCACGCTGATCATATTTCAGGTGGAAATATGCTGGCGGAAATGACAGGGGCCAACTATTACATCATGAAGAGTGAAGGTGCTGTATTTAACTTTGAGGCACTAGAAAATTACCAAAAGATTGAGTTCCAGCAAGTACAGCTTGAGGTCTTAGCGGTCAAAACGCCAGGACATACACCTGGTAGCGTATCATTTTTGGTAAATGATAGACTCTTATTCTCAGGAGATACGATTTTTATTAGTGGGTTAGGTCGTCCTGACCTTGGAAATAAAGTACGTGAATGGGCTAATGATTTATTTAATACCGTTCATAACAAGGTATCAGAAATTGCAGATGATGTCATTGTACTTCCAGGTCACTATGCTGACTTGGATACTGAAATCAACCGTGATGGATATATTGGAGATACACTTGGTCGGATTAGAAAACGCAATGAAAATATGTTTACTGCTACAAAAGATGAATTTCTCAATAGCGTTGAGAAGTCAGCAAGCTCCGTTAAACCGCCAAATTTCGAGGAAATTGTTGCGATTAATCGAGGAGTGGAAAAAGTAGATTCCGAAAAAATGCAAGAGTTGGAAATTGGACCAAACCGTTGTGCAGTCCATCACACTGAATAATAGGAGGTAAATAAATATGAACGTCAATAAAGTACTAGATGCAAAGGGTTTAGCTTGCCCAATGCCAATTGTAAAAAAAAAAAGCAATGAACGAATTAGAAAGTGGTCAAGTTTTGGAAATACATGCTACGGATAAAGGGGCCAAAAATGACCTTGCTGCTTGGGCAAATTCAGGTGGTCACGAATTAGTGAAACATGAAGTGGAGGATGATGTATTCAAGTTTTGGATTAAAAAAGGGTAAGAAAAAAAGGAACCAAATGGGTTCCCTTTCCTTAAAGAGGGAGGAACACAACAATGGATTTTACTTTTATCATTACAATCTTCTTAATTGGCTTTATAGGTTCATATATTTCGGGAATGTTAGGGATTGGTGGTTCCATTATTAAATATCCAATGCTTTTATATATACCACCTCTATTTGGTTTGGCAGCATTTAGTGCCCACGAAGTTTCAGGCATAAGTGCTGTTCAAGTGTTTTTTGCGACAATTGGTGGTGTATGGGCATACCGTAAAGGGGGATATTTAAATAAAACGTTAATTGGGTATATGGGAGCATCCATCTTAATCGGTAGCTTTATCGGTGGTTTTGGTTCGAGGTTAATGACAGAGGGTGGAATTAATTTAGTTTATGGGATTTTAGCATTAATTGCAGCTGTCATGATGTTTGTGCCGAAAAATGGAATTGACGATATTCCGCTAGATCAAGTGAAGTTTAATAAGTGGCTTGCGGCCATCTTAGCCCTAATTGTTGGTGTTGGTTCTGGAATTGTTGGAGCAGCGGGAGCCTTTTTATTAGTTCCTATCATGCTCGTAGTATTAAAAATACCTACTCGTATGACGATCGCTTCATCATTAGCGATTACATTTCTTTCATCCATTGGTGCAACAGTAGGGAAAATTTCAACGGGGCAAGTCGAATTTTTGCCATCCGTCATCATGATTGTTGCAAGTCTAATTGCATCGCCATTAGGTGCAATGGCTGGGAAAAAGGTAAACACTAAGATCTTACAAGTCATTTTAGCCTTTTTAATTTTGGGAACGGCTATTAAGATTTGGATGGATATCCTATAATCTACATTTAATTTTAAAAAGACAAGTGGATAAAAATAAGGATGTGGATTTTTAAATTTAGGAGGAAATGGTATGGTAAAAATAACGCAGGCAGCCATAAACGTAATGACTAACGAAGTGAAAGACCTTATTGAGGAAGGGAAGCAGCCATTCATTCGTTTATCCATGGGGATTGGCTGAGGTGGACCACAGCTTCGTCTGACTCTGGAGGAGTCAGCTTTAGATAGTGATAAAATCACGGAAGAAAGTGGAATTAACTTTATAATAAATAAAAGAGATATGGTTTATTTTGAACATGCAAAAATTGACTATATTAAGACCTTATTTGGGGGCGGACAATTCAAAGTGCTCAAAGTTTAATGACTGATAGGACTGACCATAAGGAGACTATTATGGGGAAAAATATTGAATTGTAGTAATGGTACTTGAGGAAGTAATCGTAAAAAAATCGGTCAAAATTTTTACCACCGATATGACCTGGTTTTTTAATTTGGTTCCTGGTAGGAGTCATAATTTTATTGAAAACTGTATAGACTTGATTGATTAAGAAGTAAATACGATCTTCCATTTTCTCTTAAAATATTGAATAAAATGGAAGATTGGATATATCGATACTTACTTTGCATATGAGAGTGATGATATCAATGGAAGATAAAGCTAAAACATCATTGAATACCGACCAAACCATCGATTCTAAATATATTCAGCAGCATTTAGCCAATGAACGTACATTCTTAGCATGGCTACGAACCGCTATTGCGATTATTGGTGTAGGTTTTCTTGTGACAAATCTACATTTTACAATGAAATCAAGTCTCTCTCCAACCGGAGATTTTCTAGCAAATATCATTGGACTTTCTTCTGTCGGACTAGGGATTCTGACCATCATTATGGCTACAATCGCTTATCTGAAAAAAATTCATGCCATCAACAATCAAACATTTCGCACACCTAAAACAACTATTATTACACTTGGAGTATTTGTCATCATGATCGCCATCGTTTTTGGAATTTATTTTATGATGTTGTAATGTGGGGGCGGTTCTCATATTTCAAGGTGAAACACCGGGACGGTTCTGGTGTTTCAATCGTACATCATTTTACATAAATTGCTTTATGTTGATAAGTTAAACTTCTTGAAGGAAAAAACGTATATAGCAAAAAAAATGAAACGCGGAGAACCGTCCCCGTGTTTCATTCAATTGTCTTTATCGAACCGCCCAAATTTTAGCGTTAACTTTTGCATTCCCATTTGAAGTTATAGTTTCATTCCATTCAACAGTTTGACCAATTGCAGGGGTAGCGCTTAGGATTCCCATTTCATCGTTTCCATCAACACCGTCAGAATCATACACTTCTACGTTAATTGGACTATTCGCTGGAATGTTAACATAGCGATCGTTATAGTGCTCACTGTATTGATTACTGAATGTTGCATCCATTGTCCCCCAAGCCACATTATAAGGAGTATTCGTCGGAACATCGTTTTTCTTCCACAATCGGTCGTCAGATACTCCGTTTCCGTTTACGCGAATTTTTACAAAAATATCGCTTTTACCGCCGAATGGATCGCGATTTTTAAGACTTGTCACACTATGTATTTGAATCCTATGAGAATAATAAGGGTGATTTACATATGTGTGTGAAAAAGAACCGAGTCCATTCAGATGCGTATCCACCATATGGGCGGGATCACTTAAAAAATCGCCGGCGAATGTTGCATTGTCATCGCTATCATCCCAAACCCAAGGCATAGCAGCTGAATCTTTTTGATGTGTGTCTCCATCAAGTTTGCCCCAGCTCCCAAAAGTATGTCCATCCCCTATATCATTTCTACGATCCCAAAATTCATCAAAAGATATAAGGTCATAGCTATATTTGTTTGTGTAGTTTCCTGAAGCATTGTTAACCACATCTGCACGATCACCATAATAATAAACAATTCCATCTCCTCCTGGGGCATCTGATCCATCATAGGCGTAATTGCCGTGACCACCAATAGGGCTTTGTCCGTTCGATTGTATAAACACTTTTGGGTGAGAACCGTTGAACAATACGCCTCCGTCAATGTTGTCAGCCCCAGTTGTAATCGATGGATCATTAGTATATTGATAAAATTGATTATGTGCCACAGTTTCCATTAATTGAAAGGAACCATATGTGGTTCCGTCTTTGCGGATGACAACTAAAACACCCTCTAAGTCGTTCTCATGCTTATCAAACACTGTTGGACCATCATCACGAGGATGATAATTATAATAACCAATAAAATAATGACTCAAAGTTTCTACAACCGAATAATAGATATAGGATTTTAAAGGGTGATTACCTAAATTCTCCCAATTATTGTTACCGACCCAATCCCCATCAAAGTTAAAGTTTGTCACATAGTCAGCGCTATACCCATAAGTATTATTTACATCTTGATAAAACTCGGGTGCCCAATATTCTGCAATTTCTTGCATAGCAGCTGCTTGTGCCTTTTGTGGACTCAATGTGCTAACAAAACTA
This sequence comes from Niallia sp. Kr1, assembly GCF_050389805.1. Taxonomy (NCBI): domain Bacteria; kingdom Bacillati; phylum Bacillota; class Bacilli; order Caryophanales; family Bacillaceae; genus Niallia; species Niallia sp. Kr1. The sequence continues at coordinate 559,638 of NZ_CP130945.1, forward strand.
ATAAGTACTATTCCTGTAAGTGCTAAACTTATCATTTTCTTAATCAAGAATATCCCTCCAATAGTAAAAGTGATGTCAGACAGCTATTATTAGAGTATTAGATAAATATAAAGAGAGTATAAACTTTGTATTAAGAATTAAAAATAGTTTGAATAAAAAATATTAACTGTAAAAACGGAAGAACAGCTTTTTAGCAGGAGCCTACATATTCGGGGATAAACAATGCGATGAATATTTGCTTATAATAGGATATATGGGGAAAGGTTTGAAATTATATATCAAAATAGATAGAATGGCAAAAAATCCACTTCAACGAATAACTCACTTTTCAGATTAGAACTCGAGAATTTTATAAGCAGCTATGAAGTATTTTATAGAGGAGAATAAAGGATATGGTGAAAAAGTTACGATACTTACAAGTCAAAGAGGAAATTGAAAAAAGTATCAGAAATAAGGAGCTATTACCTGGTCAAAAGCTAGATTCGGAACCAATGCTTGCAAAAAAGTTTAATGTCAGCAGGTCCACATTACGAGAAGCTATAAGGATGTTACAGAGGGAAGGTCTATTAATCAGCAAAAATGGAGTAGGAACATATGTGAGTACTAAACTGAACTCCATAGAAAATCCTTTAAATCGATTACAAAGTATTGGGGAAATGATTCAAAATGTTGGCTATGAGGCTGGAGAAACGAACATAAAAATCTATCAAATAAATCCAGAAGATGAATGGAAAACAAAATTGCAGTTGGAGGAGTCCCAACAGGTTACGATATTGGAGCGGACAAGAACAGCAGATGGAAATAAAGTTGCTTTTTACTATAATATTTTTCCTCAGCATCTGATTGGGGATGTTTTTAATGATGGATTTTCAGGAGCTATATTTGATGTCTTAGAAAAAGAGGCGAACATTAAAATTTTGTCAGCTTTAACGGAAATTTGTGCAGTAGATCCTTCTATAGAAAGGGATCAAAAGGCTATTGAACTTTTGGGAAATAAGATTATCTTATTAAAACAACTTCACTACAGTAATGCGAATCAGCCAGTATTCTATTCACTAGATTATTTAAATACGAGCATATTTAAATTAACTATTAAACGAGACTAATGGTAGGGAGAGTTTACTAAAGTGACATATACTCTTTCTCTTACTCGTTACAGGAGATGTCTAAAATATCATTTTGGGGCATCTTTTTATTTGCAATTTTTTAAAAATATTTACAGTAAGTTAATCTACCATTTATACATGGTACATAATCATCTACTATTCTTTAGATGTCAGACAGCTGAAAATAGGAGGGATAATTATGAGAAAGCACATCAAATTTGTACCGTTATTATTGACTATGTTATTTATGTTGGCTGCATGTGGAGCTACAGAAGGCAGTGAAGCAGTTTCCGGAGAAGGTAATGAAGATGCAAAAAAAGAAGAAGAACAAACCACTGATCGGTTAGTCGTCTACGCTGCATTAAATGAAGAAGATATCGTAGAAATTGAGAAAAAGTTTGAAGCTGATACAGGGATTGATATGGAGTACATTCGTCTAGGAGGAGCTGGTGAAGCAAGTACAAGAGTACAAGCTGAAAAGGATAATCCGCAAGCAGACATCATGGTGGGTGGATCTGTAGAATTCTATCAACCTCTTGCTGACCAAGGGATTCTAGAAAAATATACATCACCAAATGCCTCTGAAATTGATGACAAGTTTAACGATCCAAATGGTTATTGGCAAGGCTGGTACATGGGTGTACTTGGAATGGTAGTAAACAAAGAAAGATTTGAAGAGGAACTTGCACCAAAAGGTCTGGAAATGCCAAAAACTTGGGATGATTTACTAGATCCTAATTATAAAGGATTATTTCTCTCTTCTAATCCTGCTACAGCAGGTGGCGGATATATTTTCGCAGCTACACAGTTATTCCGTCTTGGAGAGGAAAAGGGCTGGGAATATCTAGAAGGTTTAAATAAAAATGTTCATCATTATACAGCAGGAGCAGTTGACCCCATTAATTTAGTAGCAACTGGTGAGTTTGTTGCAGGTATGTCTTGGGCACATGATATTGTGAAAGTAGCTAAACAGGGCTATCCGATTGAAGTGATTGTTCCAGAGGAAACTGCCTTTGAAATCGGCGGTGCTGGAATTATTAAAGGCGGAGAAAATACGGAAAATGCGAAGAAATTTATTGACTGGTTGCTTACAAAAGAAGTAGGTGAAATGAATACGGAGATTTCGAATCGTTACTCTGTGAGATCAGATGTTGAGCCGCCAAAAGGCATGATTCCAGTTGATGATGTGAAACTAGTTAACTATGACCGTACAAAAGCAGCTGAAATGAAGGAAGATGTAGTAAAACAATTTTCAGAAATGATTGGTCAATAAAAAATTGTATGAAGCCTTCTTTGCCATTACAAAGAAGGTTTTCATTTTTGACTAAAGGGTGTGTATGGATTGACTTCTACTATCATGAGAAATATATCAAGAAATATTTTATTGTACATAGGGATTGGACTGCTATTATTCATACTTTTTACGTTTGTTATTTGGCCGATTCTAAAAGTAGTTAGTTTTGTTCAATTAGAAAACATCTCGGAACTTTTTACAAATTCACGCTGGTCCCAAGCTGCTTTAAATTCATTGTTTATGACCGTGATATCTACTCTGTCTTGTACATTTGTTGCATTTATTTTTGCATACACAATTGCTAGATTAGAAGTCCCGTTTAAAAGGTTGTTCAAGTTTATCACGATCCTCCCCATTGTTTCACCACCGTTTATTGTTGGAATGTCTTACATCTTGTTGTTTGGAAGACAAGGGATTGTGTCAAAGCAGTTATTGAATTTGAATGTTGATGTGTATGGCTGGCATGGGCTTTGGCTTGTCCAAACCATTACTTTTTTCCCGTATGCCTATACCGTTATATATGGTGTATTAAAAAGAAGTTCACCAAGCCTAGAATATGCTGCTTATAATATGGGATCCACGCATTGGCAAGTTTTTAAAAAGATTGTTCTTCCACTAAGCAAGCCGGGAATCGCAGGGGGAGCATTAATTGCAGCTATGAGTATATTAGCGGACTTTGGTAATCCAATGGTTATCGGTGGGAACTTTACAGTTTTATCAACCGAAGCATATATGCAAATGATTGGCTGGTTTGATTTACCTTCAGCAGCCATCCTATCGACGACTCTTTTAATTCCTGCACTGTGTTTATTTATATTGAATAGGAAGTTAGTTGGCAATCGCTCCTATACGACCGTGACGGGAAAGGAATCATATACAAATCATTATCCAATACCTTCCTATATAAAATGGAGCCTTTTTTCTTTTTGTATGTTTATTACTGTGATTGTGTTGTTGGTATATGGTGTTTTATTTTTGGGTGCTTTTACAACAACTTGGGGCTTTAACTGGTCACTAACATTTTCAAATATTGACTATGTTTTTTCAAAAAGTAGGGAAATAACAAATAGTATTCAATTTGCCGTTTATTCATCGTTATTAGCTGGCTTATTCTCGTTTCCACTTGCATTCATTGTGCAAAGGAAGAAGATCGGAATACATCGCTTTATCGATTTTCTTTCCGTACTTCCAGGTGCCATTCCTGGTGTCTTCCTTGGATTAGGGTATGCTATTGCATTTAATTCTGAACCTCTTATGCTAACGGGAACAGCTGTGATTATAGTTGCTGCTTTAACCTTATGGAATTTACCAACATTTTATAGCACTCTCTTAGCTGGACTCCAACAGATTAGTCACTCTTTAGAAGAGGCATCTCAAAATTTAGGTGGAAACAGTGGAAGAACTTTTCGGCATGTCTTGCTGCCATTATTAAAAGGCTCCTTTGTTTTAGGGATGGTTGTAACGTTTTTAAGGTCGGTAACGTGCTTGAGTGTCATTGTGTTCATCTATTCTGCAGAAACCTCTGTTGGTACGGTGTCTATTTTAGGTCTTGTTTCAAATGGTGAGTGGGGAAAAGCATCAGCATTTACGGTAGTCCTGATATCCATTGCTTTTGCTGTCTTAGGGTTATCACAACTTTTCTTAAGAAATAAAGGAAATTCTAACGATTATTAGTGGAGGCCTCTATGAATACAGAAGAGATCATTATAAAAGTTGAAAATTTATCTAAGAGATTCGGGAATTATTTAGCAATTGATCATATATCATTAGATATCCCAAAAGGAAGCTTTCTAACATTATTAGGACCAAGTGGTTGTGGAAAAACGACTCTACTGCGACTAATTGCTGGGTTTTATGAGCCGGATGGTGGAACGATTTATTTTGAAGAGAAGAAGTTAAATGATCTCCCTGCATATAAGCGTGATACACCACTAGTATTTCAAGAGTATGCACTGTTTCCACATTTGAATGTTTACGAGAATATCGCTTATGGTCTGAAATTGAAAAAAACACCTAAAAAGGAGATACAGCAACGGGTCGGTTCAATGTTGAAAATGTTTGGGTTAATTGGGATGGAGAATCGCTTTCCGAAAGAGTTGAGTGGTGGTCAACAACAAAGGGTCGCATTTGCTAGGGCATTAGTCATGGGCAAAAACGTTTTATTAATGGATGAACCTTTGAGTAATTTAGATGCGAAGATGAGGGTTGAAGTTAGGAATGAGTTACGTGCGTTGCAACAGCAGTTTGGTTTTACCGCTATTTTTGTGACACATGATCAGGACGAGGCTTTATCAATCTCTGATCGAATTGCAGTATTTAATAAAGGTAGGATTTGTCAGGTCGGTACTCCAGCAGAAATTTATTTTAAACCAAAAACAAAGTTTGTCGCAGATTTTGTCGGGACTGCCAATTTTGTTGAAGGGGTAGTCATTGAGTTCGACGATCTGTTTATTAAGGTAAAGTCTAATGAGTCCGTGATCACTGTGCCCCAAAAAGATTATGATGTAAAAATTGGTGAAGAAGTCATCCTCGTTGTCCGACCAGAGTGTATCTCCATTTCAAGAGAAGACGATATTCAACGTAATCAATTAGACGGAGTAAAGGGAAACATTGTGAAAAGCAGCTTTCTTGGACGGATGATTCGGTATTGGGTAAAAGTCGATGATTCGATGCAATGGATCGTAGATGATTTTAATCCGAAAACAGCTGGTCATCTTGAGGGGCAGATCACAATGACGTTAGATCAATCAAAAGTACATCTAATTAAAAAAGAGGATGAATAAACGGCTAAAATAGGAGGCTGTAAATGTGAAGGCAAATGTTAACTTTCTAAATGTTGGGTGGGGAGATTCTCATATCATTCAGCTACCGTCTGGAAAGATTACGTTAATGGATGGAGGAGATGGAGCTCTAACAGATGAACAAGACCATCCTTTGAAATGGATGAATCGAAATCAGATTAATCATTTGGATTTAATGATTCTTACTCATCTGCATGAAGACCATCTTAATGGTTTAGTAGACATTGTGAAACAAAAAAGTGTACATACGGCGATTCTTCCCTATAAACCTTTTAATCTACCAAATATACAAGAGGTTCATTTCAATGGAAATGAGGGAGCGCAACGAGTATTCAATATGTTGAAAAGGTATTTAGATTTTATTGCGTTGTTGGAAGAGCAAGGGACAACAATAAAGTGGCGAAGTGAATATGCAACAAAAGAGGATTCTGTTGTTTGGTCCGAAAATGGATTTGTCCTAACTCATATTTACCCATGGGAAGGTGACCCACTGCCCGCCTATCATACTCTCCAAGAATTTTTAGTAGGACTAGAATCTATTTCCGATAAGGAGATTGCTGCTTTAGAACATTTTTTTATAAAGTCAAATGATGATTGCTCTGTATATCGACTATTAGTAGACTCAAATCCGGATGAAAATATTCTTTTCGGAGGAGATCAGCTAGAAAAGGGATGGAAATTATTGGCTTCACGTACCTCATTGAAAAGTCAAATTTGGAAGGTTTCTCATCACGGAATGAAAGATGCTTTTACAAAAGAGGTACTCGAACTAATTCAGCCAGAATACTGTGTGATCCCTATTAGTGAAGATCGATCTTCATTTTTGCACACTCACTGGGATGAACTTCGTTTATTGACTGAAGCTCCTTTTTATTTAACTGGAAGTATACATAATGGAGATTCTTTTCAGCTATTCGATGGGAAGTCATTAAACGTTCAAATAGGATATTAGCTCATTTGTAAGTCTAATAGAGAGAGGGAAGTAAATGAATCATGTAGATGAGAATGTCAATATACTTTTAAATTCGGCTATTCAATATGTTAAAGATGCAGGAGAATGGCTTATCGATCTTATGGATAAACCCATTCATATGAAAGAAAAAATAAATCAATCAGATCTTGTAACTGAGGTTGATGTAAAAATCGAGGAATACTTGTGCGGATTAATTCGTGAAGATTATCCGAGTCACTGGATCTTATCTGAAGAAGATAGTCATAAAGAACATATTAATAATTTGATTCAGCCGCCTGAAGGGTATGGGTGGATTATTGATCCAATTGATGGGACTACAAACTTTATTCATCGAATTCCTCATTTTGCCATTTCTGTCGGGATTGTCAAGGACGGTTTTCCTGTTTGTGGAGTTGTGTATAATCCTTTGAAAAAGGACTTATACTCAGCCCAAATCAATGGGGGTGCCTTTTTAAACGGGGAAAGGATACAAGTTGGAGCGGAAAAGGAAATAAGCGAATCCTTGCTGGCGACAGGGTTTCCTGCTTATGATTGGAAGCCTAATTCTGATTTAATGAAACATATTGAAAAAATTGTTGGAAAAGCTAGGAGTATCAGAATCATTGGTGCTGCAAGTCTTGATCTATGTATGGTAGCTACTGGGGCACTAACGGGTTTCTTTCATGATGGGTTGCATCCATGGGATGTCGCAGCAGGAATTATCATTCTTCAAGAAGCAGGTGGACTGGTTACGAATCGTGAGGGAAATGAGTATCAATTAGGCGAACATACATTAGTGGCGTCGAATAAACGGATACATGAAGCGTTAGTATCAGTGCTCAACAACTGAACGCAAGACTAAAGTGTCGGGAAACCACCGAAAAAATGAAACACCGGGGCGGTTCTAATGTTTCAAAAGAACATAAAAAATTAATTTTCTATAAGTCAGTTAGGTTTCTTTGGCGTTTAAAACCCTAATGAGCAAAAATGAACCCCCAAGAACCACCCCAATGTTTTACCATTAAAACTTTAACCTAATCGCATGGATTAGGTTTTTTTATATATAAATCAGTTGTTATGCCATTCTTAGAAACATATTTTGGGAGCATAGGGAACTTTCTTTGTAGTGCCTCTTAGGTTGTTAAAACATAATAGCAAAAAATGAAACGCGGAGAACCGTCCCCGTGTTTCATGTAACTTACCAATCTTATGGTGCACCTTAGCTGAATTCGATTGAGTCGTATTGATAATTCATTTAAACTCAAACATGAAGGAACGAATAATGATGGGAGGTGTTGACATGAAAATTACCGTAGAGCATGTTCTTACAGGTGAAAATGAGATTATCGTAAAATGTCAACAACTTGATTCAGAAATGCAAGAAATTCTTGAGTATCTCAAAAAGTCGATCAAACTGATTGCAGCCAAAAAGGATGAGGAGACGTTTTTGCTTCAGCCGCATGAAATTTACTATGTAGATTCAGTCGATAATAAAACATTTATATACACAAAGGATACCGTATTAGAATCAAAAGATTCATTGCTGTATCTCGAAACCCACTATTCTAATTTGGGACTCGTTCGGATTGGAAAATCCCAGTTAGCCAATCTCCATCATATTAAAACATTAAAGAGTATGATGAACAGCCGGATACAGATTACACTCGAGAGTGGGGACCGGCTCGTTGTATCAAGGCATTATGTTCCTGCCTTTAAAAATAGACTTGGAATAGAACATTGATGGGAGGGATTTAAATGAAAAAGAAATGGCAAGATTTTTATTTATTTATGTTTGATGTAAAGACAACGGGATGTATATATTTTGTAGCGTTTGTTTTTTTCTATTTTGTATTTGGGGTCATAAACGATCGTTATTGGGTCACACTTGATTTTTGGACCTCTATGCAAATAATGTTAGCCTGTCTTCTTATTGGAGTTGGTCAGGGGATCTTTCTTCCGAAAAATCATTTATCGCTACCTAGAATTATTATATGGGCAGTTTGGGCACTCTTGGTAACAGTTGGTTTTTCTGAAGGATTTCAATGGTTTCAAATGTATCCACGATGGTATAGCTTTGGATTTTATAGTATTATAGCCATTTCATTTTTTTTCTTTTGGGTGGCACTTAATTGGCGTCTAGAACGAGAAACGAAAGAATTGAATCATGCTCTTGTTAAATATAAAAAAAATGAGCTTGGATGAGAGGTGGATAGACCATGGTAACCATACAAATAAACCATTTGAAGAAAAATTATCGAAAACATCTAGCTGTTGAAGATGTATCTTTTTCCGTAAAGGAGGGGGAAATCTTTGGTTTCGTCGGTCCTAATGGTGCGGGAAAGTCGACAACCATTAAAATGTTGCTGAATTTTATTTTTCCTAGTGGCGGTCATGCAACAATATGTGGCAAAGATGTCGTAAAGGAAAGTGACGAGATTAAAAGATTCACAGGATATATTCCTAGTGATGTACGATTTTACGAGCATATGACAGTAAGGGAACTCATGAATGCCAGCAATCGGTTTTATGATCATTCCTATCAGGAAGAAGCCGAACGCCTTAGTAAACTGTTTGAACTGGACTATACAAAAAAGTTCTATGAATTATCGATGGGAAATAAAAAGAAGACAGCCATCGTTTGTGCGCTGGCAGCAAGACCTAGGGTTATTATTTTAGATGAGCCAACCAATGGACTTGACCCAATGATGCAGAAACGATTATTTACTGAATTAAAAAGGCAAGCGGAGAGTGGGGTGTCAATCCTTCTATCAAGTCACAATCTGGGGGAAGTCCAGGAATATTGTGATCGAGTGGCTTTTATCAAAAATGGGAAAATTCTTGCTGTAACGGATTTAAAGGAAATACGTCATCCTCATAAAATTGTAACTACTTGGGGAGGAGGTCAGGGTATTGACCATCCCAACATAAAGCTGTTGGATCACAAGGACGATAAACGTGTCTATCGCTTCCAAGGTGGCAGTGATATACTCCTTCAGTTATTACGCGATGCTAATCTAGAAGATTTTACAGTTGAAAATGAGAGTTTAGAAGAGCAGTTTATGGATCTATACGGAAAGGATGAGCCGCAATGAATGTGTTTCGTTTAGAGTTAAAAAATACATGGAAAAGTACATTGAAATGGACCATTGCTCTTAGCGGCATTACCTTTATCCTCCTTGCCTTTTTTCCTTCGATGCAAACGGAGTCTATGAAAGAACTGGCAGGAGCCAAAATGGAGGGGGTGGATCCCGCGTTACTTGAAGCCCTTGGGTTAGCAGAATTAACAGATTTTACGGTGGTCACGAACTATTTTGGGTATGTTCTTCAATACTTGACGTTAGCCATCATGGTGTTTGTTTCGCAAATAGCAGTGAATTCTCTGATAAAAGAGGAAACGGATGGAACGATTGAGTTTCTTTACAGCAAACCGATTTCAAGAAGTACATTGCTTTGGCAGAAGCTGGTGGCCAATGTCCTTTCGTTTCTAATGATGTTACTGATTCTATTCTTTGTCACGTTTATTGGTTATCTTTCCTTTAGCGATTTTAATCTTGTAGAGAGTATAAAGGAAGTGGGTGCCTTATATGGTGCTATTTTCTATATAGGGCTTGTGTTTATGGCTATAGGTATGCTTCTGTCTGTTCTATTAAAAAGTAGTAAAGGTTCGGCTGGAATGGTCATGGCCGTTGTATTTGGTACTTTTATTTTGGGGATTTTAGGTACAGTAGTCGACGACTTACAATTTTTAACTTATATATCCCCAATGGACTGGATTAAAACCCAGAAATTATTGACTGATGGCATCTTAATAGAAGAATGGCTGATGGGGGTTTTGGTCATTGTTCTTTGTCTAATTTCTGCCCATGAGAGATATAAAAGAAAAGACTTACGCTGTTAAACACGTTGGGGGCATCAGTACCGCGTACCGCGTACCACCACTTTTTTTGATTAAGAGTGTTCTCAGTCTGTTAGTGGAACACCGGGGCGGTTCTGATGTTTCAAAAGAATATAAATAAAATTATTCCACAAAAAGCTATGCTTATTTGGTGGTCAAAATCCGAATTAGAAAAAACGAAACGCCGAGAACCGTCCCCGTGTTTCAGGAAACTGGGTAACTACGTAAGAATGATAAGGAGTGTGCCATCTTTTTTGCGAAATTTAAGGGGGGCTCAACGGATTGAATGTGGATATAAAGGACGACAGGGTTTGTAAATAACCAATGATTATGTAAAGCACTCACAATCAATCCCTGTTGGACAACCGAATACATAAATCTAGGAATCTCTTCTTGTAAAATAGCAATTTCAGCCAAGTTTAAAGCATTTCCATTTTGATCAAGGGATTCAAATGAGATTCCTACCGGTAAAGCTGAACTACTCTGATAGTCTTGAATCAGCACCTTAAAATTGCGGTGTAACGATACGGAACAACTACCTTGATGGACGTTACTTTTCCCTTTAAGGATTCTAGCAAATTGTTCACAAATGTAATCGAAATTATTCATTAAAACTCCCTCCCTTCACTAATAAAATGTATGTTATTGGACATTGCTATATGTTCAAAGGTGCTCTTACGTTATCTTGCAATTTTCCGCCTTTGGGTATTTCCCTCAGGGGAGTAAAATAATTCCTATTTTTAGGAATAACGTATTAGCAATAGGAAATATTAATTTTGTAACAGTTAATTTGTCATATATTCCATTTTAAGGTGGGCAAAAGTATGGGTTTTTTTGACAAACTATTTAGGAGTTCAACAAATAAGGAGGAAGAACAGATGGCAAACTTAAATATTGGAATTATTTTAGGGAGTACTCGTGAAGGTCGCCTTAGTCCACAAGTTGGAGAATGGGTAAAGTCACTTGCGGAAAAACGCGGTGATGCAAATTATGAAATCGTAGATCTTAAAGATTTTGACCTGCCTTTTTTGGGTACAACGGATGGATCAGAGCCAGGAATTGCAAAATGGAATGAAAAAATCGGTAGCTTAGATGGTTTTGTATTTATTGTTCAAGAATACAACCATAGTATTACGGGGGCGTTAAAAAATGCAATGGATATGGCACGTGAAGCATGGTTTAACAAGGCAGCGGGAATTGTGAGTTACGGATCAGTTGGTGGAGCACGTGCTGCAGAACATTTACGTGGAATTCTTTCAGAGCAATCGATTGCACATGTTCGTACACACCCAGCTTTAAGTTTATTTACGGATTTTGAAAATGGTCAAACCTTCAAACCAGCTCAAATGCATGAAGGTACTGTAAATGAGATGTTAGAACAACTAGTATCTTGGGCAGGTGCACTAAAAACAGTTCGATAATTCGTTATGATCATGTCTACATGAAACAAACATTGTCTACAAAAAGTTCAATGTACTTTTAGCAGTAGAGTCCGTCAAGAAGGCTTAAAAAGAGGTACAAGTGATCAGACCATCAACCATATCCATGGGAGTAGCTCTGAATGAACCTAAATTATTAAACTCGCTGTATAAAACTAAATCTCCAAAATCATTCAGAATTTATACAGGATAATCGGTTGTCGGCATCATCTAGCATATATCTTCAGGTAAAATAGTGCCTAATCACAATGATTAGGTGCTTTTTCTTATACGAAACAAAAGTCAAAGGGAGCGTAGGGGAAAATCTCTGCTTCAAGCCATCCTCTTAGCTAGACAACAAAAAATGAAACACGAGAACCGTCCCCATGTTTCATCAACATGAATCCCTCAACTTCAATTCTGGAGAAAAACGATATACGACGGGTACATTTGAATGATTTCCTTGAATTTGGCTTAAAATAATCCCGGCCGCCTTTAATCCCATTTCATTAATTGGCTGTGCAATGGTTGTTAAAGAGGGCTGATAAATATCTGCATAGGAAACATCATCAATGCTGATGACAGCCACTTCATTAGGAATGGAAATTCCTTTTTCCTTTAAAAAGCTGAGTACTTCCTTTAAGACTAAGTCGTTTCCGGCAATGATGCCATTTGGCTTTTCATCAGAAAGAAACAATTGTTCTAGATCTTCTTTTAGCCCTGAAAGGGAATTGGAACGCAGAAGTTCAGGGTAATCATAGTCAGAATTTGAATTATGAAACGCCAGTGCCTTTTTATACCCTTCAATCCGCTCAATTCGCGGGGAAATATGATGATAGACCGGTTGTGTCAGCATCGCAATTCGAGTCCTGCCTCGCTCCACTAAAGTAGAGACAGCCAAAAAAGAAGCTGCTTCGTTATCGAGCAAGACTGTATCTACAAGAATTCCCTCAATCTTTCGATCCATAAACACAACAGGAGTTTCATGGTTGATTAAACGGCTGTATTCGGCATGATTGGTGCCTGTTGGAAAAATAATCAGCCCATCAACGCTTCTTCCCGCCAACATCTGAATATAGGCGATTTCCTTCACAGGGTCGTCATCGGCATTACATATAATGACTTGGATTCCCTCTTGTTGCAGTCTCTGCTCAATAACTCGAATCACTTCGGTTGAAAGTACGTGGCGGATATTGGCCACAATAATCCCAACTAATTTGGTTTTTTGCTTTTTTAAATTGCTGGCAAAGAGATTTGGTTGGAAATTCATTTCTTCAATAACCTTTTCAATTTTCTCCCTTGTACTTTGGCTCATATATTCATATCTTTTATTTAAAAATTGGGAAACGGTGCTTTTCGATACACCTGCATTTTTTGCGACATCCCCAATTGTAACCGCTTTAGTTTTTGTCATAGAACAAACCCTCCACGAAAGTTTTATAAGATCGTAGACTACCTTCTATCTAACTTTCTTTTATCTAATTAACCTTGTTAATTCTAATTTTCATTATAGAACCGTCATCTTACAATAACAATAATAGACTAAACGGTTTAGTAAATCTATTAAAACCTGCAAATATAATTAAAGTAGATGGTGTCAAAACCTTGAATATGTGTAGAAATTAGTACATTTTCCAATAAAAAAGAAAAATATTTTTATTTATCTATTGTAATCGCTTACGAAAGCGCATACAATGTAATCATAAACCGATTTAGTAGCATACTAGTATTTAAGTGATAAAGGTGGTGCACATTATGCTTGACGTTATTACGATAGGCGATGGAATGATATCAATGAATCCGGTTTCCAAGGGTCCTCTTCGTTTCTCGCAAATGTATGAAAGAAAAATAGGCGGAGCTGAACTTAACTTTGCGATCGGCTGTTCCCGACTGGGTTTAAAGACAGGATGGATTAGCCGACTCGGCAATGATGAATTTGGAAGATATATATTATATTGTGCTAAAGGAGAGGGCATTGACACCTCAGAGGTTGAGCTGGTCACTAATTACCCAACCTCCGTTTATTTCAAAGAAATATTCGAAGATGGGAATGGAAGATCCTTTTATTATCGCGATAAATCACCGACCTCTACGATGGTAGAAAGCGATTTACGTGAGGAATATTTTCGAAAGGCAAAACTATTGCATATAACTGGAGTCTTTCCTTCGATAAGTGATAATAACTGCGCAATCATTAAAAAAGCAGTCAAAATGGCGAAGAAAACCGGTTTACTCGTTTCGTTTGATCCGAATATTCGTTTGAAATTATGGTCAAAGGAAGAAGCAAAAACATTTATTCACGAAATTTTGCCGGATGTTGACCTATTATTAACGGGTGAAGAAGAGGCAGAAATGATTCTTGGAAGGGATTCTGTAGAAAACTATATAAAGAAATTCCATGACATTGGCATCTCCAAGGTTGTCATTAAAAAAGGTGCAGATGGTTCGACAGGATCAGATGGCACACAAATTTATCACATGCCCCCGGTGAAAGCACGAGCGGTCGTGGATACAGTAGGTGCCGGCGATGGATTTGGCGCTGGGTTTGTAACAAGCCTTTTAAGAGGGCAGTCGTTTGAGAAAGCGCTTCACTTTGCCAATGCAGTTGGAGCAATGGTCATCAGTGTAAAAGGAGATAATGAAGGTCTTCCTTATCTAGAAGATGTCCGAGCATTTTTAGGTGAAACTGAGTTCATTGAACGATAGAATCAAAGAATTTAACTTTAGGAGGAATTTCCGTGAACTTAAGAAAAATCGTATCAGCCGCAGCTGTTGGAGTGCTATCGTTATCTTTGCTATCTGCATGCAACAACACCATCGGGGCTGCCGGAAACGAAAAAGTCACATTACACCTTGCTTCCAATCATCCAGAAGAACATCCTGTTACTCCTTCTTTACGGGAATTTGCCCAATTAGCAAATGAAAAATCCGGACAAGAGGTTGAGGTAAAAGTTGCCGCAAATGGACTATTAGGCGGTGAACGTGATGTTATCGAGCTTGTGAAATCGGGTACTCTTCAAATGGCAAAAGTTAGTGCCAGTGCATTAGAAGGCTTTGAAAAAAGCTATTCCATCTTTTCACTTCCATATGTATTCCAAAGCGAAGAGCATTACTATAATGTAATGGAAAACAGTGAAGCGGTTCATGATATTTTTACAAAAACAAAAGATCAAGGCTGGTTTGCGATCGGCTGGTACAGCGGAGGACAAAGAAGTATTTATACAGCTAACACAAAAGTGGAATCTACTGAGGATATGAAAGGGATGAAAATTCGTGTTCAGGAGAGCCCGACATCCATTTCTATGATCAAAGCAATGGGGGGATCACCAACACCAATGGCCTTTGGTGAAGTATACACGTCCCTGCAGCAAGGAATTATTGATGGTGCCGAAAATAATGAAATGGGTCTAACATCAAATAAACACGGTGAAGTAGCGAAAGCTTATACGTATACAGAGCACCAATATGTGCCAGATGTCTTGATTATGAGTACAGAGGCATGGGAAGGCTTAACAGATGAACAAAAGGACGTGATTATTGAATCTGCGGTAGAGTCTGCGGAAAGTCATAAAGTTCGATGGGAAAAAGCCGTTATCGAAGCAACAAAAGAAGCAGAAGATATGGGCGTCCAATTCTATCAAATCGATAAACAGCCGTTTATTGATGCCGCTAAGCCTTTGCATGAACAGTTCAAAGCAAAAAATGAAGATAATGCAAGATATTTTGATGATTTTCAAAGCTATGTGAAATAAGGAATTTAAACAACGGTCTCTTACCAGTTGATTAGCATGATTGTTTGGAGACCTGAAGGAGAGGGAAATATCGATGAAAGTGGTTATTGATAGAATAACAGAAATTCTTACGGGTTCGTTATTGGCTTTCATGGTGATTATCGCCGTTTGGCAAGTATTTACCCGATTTGTTTTGCAATCGCCTAGTATAGTAACAGAAGAAATGTTGCGATATGGTCTTATTTGGTTAACAATGGTCGGCGGAGCTTATGTTTATGGAAAGAACCAGCATTTAGCGATTGTTTTTATCGCCCGAAAGTTTCCTGAAAAAATCCAACCGCTCATTGCCTTGTTTGTTGAAGCAAGTGTGATGATCTTTGCCATTGTCATGTTAATCATGGGTGGGATGAATACAGTTCAAAATGCAGTAGGACAAGTTTCTCCTGCATTACAAATGCCAATGCAGTATTACTATCTAAGCCTTCCTGTCGGAGGAGGACTGTTCTTGTTCTATTCTGCCTTTAATCTTGCAGGGTTAACAAAAAAGAATAAGCAGTCAGCAGAAACAAAGTAATTCCCATTGATGGATACTTCCGTCTACATCGCCTAAGAATGGAAGTCTTTTCGCCTAATTCCGATACAAAAAAGGAGTGACCCTTATGGCCGTTCAATCAGGTCTAGTCCTATTAATTGTCTTTCTACTATTACTCATTTTAAGAGTTCCGATTTCGATTAGTATTGCAATCGCTTCTATTGCAACAATCCTGACACAGCTACCGTTTGACCTGTCCATCTTTGTAGCAGCGCAAAAACTTGTAACAAGTATTGATAACTTTTCATTATTAGCGGTTCCTTTCTTTATTCTGGCCGGAATCTTGATGACGAACGGTGGAATTGCGGAACGTCTTGTCAATTTCGCTAAAGTGCTTGTCGGAAGAATGCCTGGTTCCTTAGCAAGCACCAATATTGTTGGGAATATGTTATTCGGTTCAATTTCCGGATCATCAGTCGCTTCTGCAATTGCGATCGGCGGTGTGATGGGACCGATGGAAAAAAAGGAAGGTTATGATCCTAGATTTTCAGCAGCTGCCAATATCGCTTCTGCACCAACTGGATTATTGATCCCTCCAAGCCAATCGTTAATCATTTTTTCTCTTGCCAGCGGTGGAACATCGATTGCAGCTTTGTTTATCGCGGGTTATCTGCCAGGGATTTTATGGGGATTATTATGTATGGTTGTTGCCATGTTTATTGCCAAGCGTAATAAATATCCATTAAGCGAACGGGTTACATTCAAGATCGCTCTTAAAACCTTCTGGGATGCCATCCCAAGTTTAATGCTGATTGTCATCGTGATTGGAGGTATTTTAGCGGGTATCTTTACGGCTACCGAAGCAGCCGCCATCGCGGTTGTTTACTCACTGATTTTATCATTCGCATATAAGAACATAAAGGTGAAGGATCTTCCAAAAATTTTGACTGAATCCGTTATCCTTACTTGTATGATTATGCTCCTTGTTGCAGCTTCCGGAGTGATGTCATGGGTAATGTCGTACACCGGCATCCCGCAAATGATTAGTGACGCCTTGATGGGAATTTCGTCAAATCCAATTATTATTCTATTAATTATCAACCTTTTCTTACTGCTTGTTGGAACATTTATGGATATTACACCAGCCATCCTTATTTTTACACCGATTTTCTTACCAATTGTTACTGGTTTTGGCATGGATCCTGTTCACTTCGGTATCATGTTAGTAATGAACCTATGTGTTGGTAATATTACTCCTCCGGTTGGTAGTGCGTTATTTGCCGGTGCTAGTGTAGCAAAACTAGAATTAGAAGATGTCATTAAATCCCTATTACCATTCTACGGAGCCATTATTGTTGCGCTACTTTTAGTAACGTTTATTCCTGAAATCTCACTATTGCTACCTAGATTGCTAGGTTTATAGATTTAACGAAGAGCTGTCACAAAAATGTGGCAGCTTTTCCATATGGATCCAGCGTGTTGCTTTCGCTATTACCAAACGGCGCTTGAATCTACAATTAAAAGTTGTCCCCATCTCGCAAAACATAACCGGTGAATTACTTGCGATTAGTGAAGATTTGCCCCACTTTGCTATAGCAAGATTTGAAAACTTCTATGAAGAGGATATGACGATACCACCCAAGGAATTCTCATCTAGACAATATCCAAAAATCCTAAAAATGACCATCGCAAATTTGATTTAAATGAAAGACTTTTTATAGATATTATAAAAAATTAGAGAACTAATCAGTTATTAATTAATTTTCTATACTATTTTTCTTAATAGCGATCCAATAAAATGTTAACAAATAGAGTATACTACCAGAAATATAAAGCGAAAAAACTAATCCGGGTACCAATACTTTTAATCCTAGTTTTAAATCATTTACGAAATCTTTTAAACTAGATTTATAAACAACCATTCCCACAATCCCATAAAGGATCGGGAAAATTAGTACAGGGGAAAAGAAATAAGGTTGTTCATTAAAAATAAATGTATACAAAAAAGGAAATAAAAAATAAGATAAAACAAATGAGACAATCATACGGATGAGGACATTACCATTCAACCAGGACTTTGCCAAATCTTATTCACCTTTTTCGAATATAGTTTTATTAATTTGTTAGGAGTAGGAATTCTAAAGTGTTTAATCTAATCTATTAAAACTATGTTTATATTCATTGGCTGCACAGAAGTTTTCGTTTGTTACCCCCTTCAAATATTAACTGGATAGACGTAAATAAAGATTATCCCCATTGAAATAAAATCAATCAATTTTTCCAAAATATATATATTCATTTAGCCTATCAATAATGATAGTAAATTAGACCTAATCTAAATGCTTAAACTAAGTTTTCTTTAAGTGAACGGTAATTCTCAACACGAATCCCTCAACTTCAATTTTGGATAAAAACGGGTGCATGTTTGAAAAAAAATCAGCACATCAACGCTTCTTCCCGCCAATAGAGGCGATTTACTAGTTTTGGTATGGATCCTATTCATTAAGGTAATTCGAAGGTGGAAAATTCTCCTGAACTCATGTTTTACTCTATACACTCTGATTAATTAGAGTGTGTAGAACAAATAGTTTATAATGGTGTAGAAAATATACAGGTTAAGTCGGTTATACATATCATCTAGAATATATTCTTATAAACGAGTGCCTAATCGAGTTGATTAGGCTATTTCTCATATCTCTTATAAACTAACGTAAAACGAGTATCCGAAATAACACATATCCATTTCCAACCAGAAAGGAGGATGAAAAAATGTCAAAAGATGAGATTATTTTAAGAGGACTCAAAGAAAATAATTTAAAAAATATAGATTTAAACCTGCCCAAGGAAAAATTCATCGTATTTACAGGTCTTTCAGGCTCAGGTAAGAGCTCTGTCGTTTTTGATACTTTAGCAACAGAAAGTCGAAGGCAAATGACGATGAACTATCCGGCGTATGTTCGAAATCAAATGCCAAGGTACGAAAGACCACACGCCGATCTTATGAAAAACTTAAGCCCAGTTATTGTAGTAGAGCAAAGACCGATAAGCGGCAATACCCGTTCAACAGTAGGCACCTATATGGATATACACCCATTAATTAGACTTTTATTCTCGAGAATTGGAAAGCCATCGATTGGTTCGGCAACCGATTTTTCGAGCCAAAGTTCCTTTGGGAGATGTCCAAAATGTGGTGGATATGGGGAGGTGATTGCGCCAGACCTAAATAAGATGGTCGATTTCGATAAGTCACTTCGGGAATATGCCGTGAAATTCAAGCCATTATCACCTTCAGGTTGGCAAGGGAGATGGATGATGACTGGTGGATTATTCGATCCGGATTTGCCGATAAAGGAATACTCAGAGGAAAAGCTCCATCTGTTTTTATATGGTCCTCGGGATGGTGAAAAAATTTATGCACCGTTTCATACAAAAAACGGACCTCAGCCTCATGAATGGGATGGATTACTGCCTCGATTTACGCGCCTTTATATCAATCGAGATGTCTCAAAGTTAAAAGAAGTAACTCAGGATGACGTATTAGCCGTAACAACACAATCATTGTGCCCTACCTGCCAAGGTTCAGGACTAAACCCAAAAGTATTAGAATGTAAAATCAATAGTCTCAATATCGCAGAGTACGACCAACTAGAACTTACCGAATTACTTGAAGAACTAAGGGACATTAAAGATCCGATGGGTGAATCAATCGCCCAACAAGCCATCCCCCATGTAAAACAATTAGTGGACATGGGATTAGGATATTTGAGTTTATCTAGAAAAATGGGGACGCTGTCCGGAGGTGAAGCTCAACGGGTAAAAATCGCTCGACATCTAGGGAGCAGTTTAAACAATATTACATACATTTTTGATGAACCAAGTGCTGGACTCCATCCTGAGGAAGTTGATCTATTAATAGGGATGCTAAAAGGAATAAAAGACCAGCATAATACGGTAATCGTCATCGAACACGATCTATCTGTCATAAAAGTAGCGGATGAAATTATAGAAATGGGACCGGGAGCGGGTGTAAACGGAGGAGAAGTGGTCTATCAAGGTAAATTAGAAGGACTTAAGAACTCTCCGACCGCATTAGCATTAAATCACAAGCTAAAAATCAATCAAAATCCAAGGGAAATCAACAGTTTTTTTACAATAGATAGAGCAACTAACAATAACTTAAAAAACATAAGCGTAAATATTCCTAAAAATGTCTTAGTGTCTATATGTGGGGTCTCCGGTTCAGGTAAAAGTACTTTAATGTTAGAAGCTTTTGCTAAAAGATATCCAGAAACCATCATAGTGGGTCATGGCAGCATTGGAATCTCCAATCGTTCGACCTTAGCCACCTACATGGGAATTATGGATGATATTCGCACAATCTTTTCAAAAGAAACTGGACAACGGGCAGGTTTGTTTAGTTTTAACTCTTTAGGAGCATGTCCAGTCTGTAGAGGAAAAGGAGTCTTCACGCCAGATGTAGCCTTTGCAGATCCGGTAACCGTTCCTTGTGAAGCATGTGGCGGAACGAGATATTCAAATGAAGCACTTTCCTATCGATATCAAGAGAAAAATATCGTAGAGATTTTAGATTTAACGATAGACGAGGCAATGAACTATTTTAAAGCACCAAAAATTATAAAAAGAGTGCAAAAGCTGAAAGACGTAGGATTAGGCTATCTAACCTTAGGACAGACGACAAGTTCCCTAAGCGGAGGAGAAGCCCAACGCCTAAAACTGGCAAGCCATTTACAAAAAGAAGGACAAATCTATCTTTTAGACGAACCATCCTTGGGACTACATATAGAGGATAACGAGAAACTCCTAGATGTCTTTCAAAATCTCGTAAACAAAGGGAATTCAGTCATTATCATCGAACACAACCAAGACTTTATAGCGGCGAGCGATTGGGTAATCGAATTAGGTCCAGGAGGAGGGAAACAAGGCGGACAAATCATATTTGAAGGTACACCAGAAGAGATGTTACATGCAGACACATTGACAGCGAAATGGTTGAAGGATGGAGTAAGATAACATTCATGGTCATTTCTTCATGCGAATTAGAATATATATAAGTAAACTAGAGCCTAATCCTATGACTTAGGTTCTTTTGTATATACGAATCATCTTTTCAGGACTATTCGGGGGATTAGAGGACAATTTCTATACTTCAGGGGATGCATTCAGTTGGGCGGACCCAAATTAGCCCAAAAATGAAACGCGAGAACCGTCCCCGTGTTTCATGTGTATTCGAAGAAGGGTCGTGAGGGATAATAAATGTAAGTAGGTAAGAAAGAGGTATAGATATGACTTATATTTTGTTAATTCTAGGTTTTGCTTTGCTGATTAAAGGAGCAGATTTTTTTGTGGAAGGGGCGTCAAAGATTGCAATGTCCCTTCGGGTATCCCCTTTACTAGTTGGGTTAACGATTGTAGCGTTTGGGACGAGTTCTCCGGAGGCAACGGTAAGTATTTTTGCAGCATTGGAAGATAATGCGGGTGTTTCCATTGGGAACGTTGTTGGAAGTAATATTTTCAATATAACATTTGTTGTCGGAATGACCGCACTCATTTTCCCATTAAAGGTCGAGAGTGAAACCATTAGAAAGGAAATTCCCTTTACATTACTGGCTAGCGTCGCATTATTTATTCTGATAAGTGATAGTAGTCTGCAGGGATTCAATGAAAATTTCCTAACCAGAAGTGACGGGATTATCTTTTTACTGTTCTTTTCCATCTTCCTTTACTATGTTTTTGAAATTGCTAGAAAGGGCCGTGACCAAAAGGAACCCGTTAATCAAGCAAAAGCCCCAATGGGAAAAAATATCCTTTTGACAGTTGGGGGGCTAGCAGCCATTATTTTCGGTGGAGAGTTCGTTGTCAGTAGCGCGACAGATATTGCTCTTTCGTTTGGAATGAGTGAAACTCTTGTGGGTTTAACCATTGTTGCAGTCGGTACGTCGTTACCTGAGTTAATGACTTCTATCACAGCAGCCATAAAAAAAGAGAGCGAAATTGCTTTAGGAAATATTGTTGGAAGCAATATTTTTAATATTTTATTTGTACTTGGAGTATCGTCTGTTATATCTCCGCTCTCGGTTGATCATAAAATCTTCACAGATATCCTTTTGATGGTTATATTGACCGTAATTTTACTCGTTTTTTCAAGATCCAATTATAAAGTAGGGAGAATAGAAGGTGGATTGTTAGCTGCATCCTACATTGTCTACATGATTTACATAATCATTAGAAATTAATATGGAAATTTATTAATAATTCAACTGGTTAACTATTATCCTTCAAAATGAAACGGTGAGAACCGTCCCCATGTTTCAAAGTTCTAAACAACCTCATTGGTGAATAGATAATCTTGAGGAGGTTGGATATGATGGATAATGGAACAGTCGTACGGACGGTTTCACTTGTTTTAGTGTGGGGGAATGTTTGGTTAGAAAAGGCAGGATTGAATACAATTCCGTTTTTAAGTGAGGAAGAAATCGCACTGGGGTTAACCATGATTGTTAGCATTTGGACTTGGTTTAAAAATAACTATATAACGGCAAAAGGCAAGAAACAAAAAGAAGTACTCCAAAAAGAAGGATTAACCAAATAAGCCCACACGAAACTTATAGGATTATCCCCCATTAGATTACTTCGTTTTCTTCGGAACGTACAGCCATAGGAATACTAAATAGGAATAGATTCGCTCATCTATTCCTATTTAGCCATTGATAGAACCCATTCATAAAGAGTAAAAAGAAAGTATACGATCATCGTTGCTAGTAAATAGTTGATGTTAAATTTACTGGAAGGGGGAAAGGACTTTCTTTGTAATGGTGGCAAGTTCGAGTTTTTCGAGGGTTTTACAATAGTCATCCTTGATCTCTCCATCCACATGATCATGTGAAGCAGTTAGGGTATGAATAATTTTCCAATCCTTATACCAATCTCCACGTTCTGCAGGATCATGTTTCTGATCTTTCCAAGAGTATTCTAGTTTTGGGCTATAAATTCGAGGAGATCTAGGGGGAATAGAACAGGATATAATTCTGGGGGTTAGGTTAATCCCTGGGACTTCTTCGTTTACATAATGAAAGAGTTGTGGCCAATAATCCATTCTTGAACCCGAATGAGGGTACTCCTTTGCCCATTTCTCAATAGAATGCAGCCTTTCTAAATCATGAAACAAAACTGAATATAATCGCTTTCCTAAAAGAATTCTCTCATGCAAACTGTTAAAATGATGTACGGTTTGGCCAATTAATTGGATTCCTCCATTTGCTTCATAGGGAAAGAGAATATGATTTAACGCAAGGATATCCTGTAACGTAAACTCTAATGTATTCAGCACATTCTTTTGAAAAGCAGAATTTTGCACCACCCGTTTTTCTATATAGTTTTGTTCATTAATGATTAAGGCAATCGTTAGTAACCGTTTGTCAGGTTCCCTCCAAAAATAATTCCAAATCGTTTCCATAAAGAAAGAGATATGTAAATGCGGAAGTAAGTAGAACAGGTTGGTCCTCTTTCTTTTGCTTTCCTCGTAGACTAACAATTGCGGATATGCATCCTGAAAAATTAACCAATTTCCCCGTTCTAAAAAATTGAAAAAGGCTTGGGATTCTTTTTTAGTAAATAATTTTGTTAGGAATCCACCTTTTAAATCCGTCATATTCCAACCTCCATTCCTTGAGACCATATGTGCTAAAAATGCCCAATGGATTTCGGGGTGACGGATATAAAAGTCCAAATAGCCTAAAGTTCTTGTTACATTATTTTTATTTAATAAAGCCGTTTCATTTTTAATTTTTTTTATAAGTTTCAAATCATCTACAGAGAGCTCCCTTTTAGCAACTAGTTCTTTACTGAGTAACATTCTTTTTATGGTTTTTTGCGATTTAGAGAGGGGGTGCTGTTTGTTCGTGATGAATTTAAAAACCATGGGGCTCCTCCTCCATGAATGTCTTTCCTTAAAATGAATATGAATAGTAAGGATCATTTTATTAGGGAGAGGGTGGCTAAATATGAATAGTGGAGTGATAAACGGCATCAAGCAAATCGTTGATAAGCTTAGAAGTGAACAGTCTCCCGATGGTTCATGGAATTATCCATTTGAAATTGGAATCTCAACAGATAGTTATATGATCATTTTATTAAAGTCATTAGATATTCATGATGAAAATTTAATAAAGAGTTTGACTGAACGGATTTTAAGTAAACAGGAGAAAAATGGAGCATGGAAATTATTCTATGATGAAGGGGACGGAAATCTATCAGCCACATTGGAGGCGTATGTCGCCCTTTTGTATTCAGGGCTTCTTGAGAAAACTGATCCTAGATTGATTGCAGCCAAACGCTTTATTTTAACTCATGGGGGTATGAAAAAATCACATACGTTAACAAAGATCATGTTAGCTATAACCGGTCACATCAAATGGCCTTCATTTTTCCCCATTCCCATTGAACTGATGCTGTTGCCTCCAACCTTTCCAATCAATCTATATGATTTTTCGGCATATGGAAGAGCCAATTTAGTCCCCATTATGATTTTAGCTCAACAAAAATTCAGCTTAAAAGAACATAATAAATGGGAATTAAACGATTTGATGAGCAGAAATCTAGACGAAAATGAGCGCATCTTTACGTTTAGGAACCGAGAAGTATATCGCTCACTTTTTTCTGAGATTCACAATGGAATAAAAAGGTTACTGGGGTACCCTGCTCACCTCCATCAACAAGCAATGCAGCAGGCAAAGATGTATATGGTAAACCGTATTGAACCAGATGGTACGTTCCTAACGTATTTTAGCTCAACCTTTTTAATGATTTATGCGCTATTATCACTCGGTTATTCAAAAAAGGATCCTCTTATCTTAAAAGCTGTAGATGGACTAAAATCCATGCAATGTAAAATAAATGGCTACACACATATGCAATATACAACAGCTACAGTTTGGAATACTTCCTTAATTAATTCAACCCTACAGATTGCTGGCATCTCTCCAACAGATCCTACGATTACAAAATCAATTGATTACCTAATAAGTCGTCAGCATATGAAGTATGGCGATTGGATTGTTCATAATCCCAGTGCGTTCCCAGGGGGATGGGGATTTGCTGATCGTAATACAATCCATCCAGATGTAGATGACTCAACCACTTCATTAAAAAGTATCGCGCAAACGGTACCGAATGACATTCGCTTACAGAACCCGTGGGAAAGAGGGGTTCGGTGGGTATTATCCATGCAAAATGATGACGGTGGCTGGCCTGCTTTTGAAAAAAATACAAACAGTGCATTGTTATCCCTTTTACCAATTGATGGGGGAGAATACCTTGTTACAGATCCCTCGTCAGCTGATTTAACTGGAAGAACGTTAGAGTTTTTGGGCAATTATACCAATCTCTCAACGAATGATTTTGTGATTCGAAAGGGAGTTAATTGGCTTCTCGTTCATCAGGAACAAGATGGTTCGTGGTATGGTCGCTGGGGAATTTGTTATATCTACGGGACATGGGCCGCCATCACAGGATTAAAAGCAGTTGGGATGTTATCAAGTCATCGTGCGATGATGAATGGGGTGAGATGGCTGGAAAACATACAAAATGAAGATGGCGGATGGGGAGAATCCTGTAAAAGTGATAGTCAAAAGCAGTATGTCCCTTTGAACCAAAGTACATTGACCCATACGGCTTGGGCTGTTGACGCGCTTATTGCAGCGCATGATCAACCAACAAAGTCGATCAAAAGAGGAATACAGTATTTACTAGATCATTTAGATCGATATGATTGGACAACAGACTATCCAAAAGGGCAGGGAATGGCAGGTGCTTTTTATATCCACTACCATAGTTACCGATATATTTTTCCACTTCTTGCATTATCCCACTACCAAAATAAATTTTTAAGCTAATTCATCAAAAGGTACGGAATATTGCATCGACCTATAAGGCATACTACAACAACAACTGGTGACTCTGCCAGACCGAATGCCATAAGACAATCCGTTATTCCCAAAAAGGGTGGTGACGGATTATTTATTTTTAATAAAAACCTTCTCTTTAAGTAATCATTTGGTTTAATATAAATGAATTAGAATTGGAAGAAATTAGTATATACTGTAGATAGGATGAGGGGGGAAGAGTCTGTGAGGGGGAAAAGAAAAGTTGTTATTAGTTTCATAGTCATATTAATGATAATCATAGGCTTTATTAGTTTTAAAATATATTCAAACAAGCAAATAGGCTTTGATATCGAAATCAAAAATAGTACAAGCGAAAGCATAAAGGGTTTAGGCATAACCTGTAAGGGGATCAGTAAGGATATCGTACTACCAGAAATTCAGGCAGGTAAGATATACGAACTTAATATAAATCCAAGCGAAGATTTTAGCGAAAATAGCCTGATTCTGTATTATCAAGATAACAGAGGATATACTCAAAAACATATACTTATTGGCTATTTTGAAAAAGGATACAGAGGAAAGGTAAAGGTTGATATCACTTCCAAAGACGAAAATGGATTATTAATGATGAAGATTCAAGAAAAAATGAAATACTAGAAATTCCTTTAAATATGGAAAATCTCGTTTAATCCCTTAGCTTAAACGAGACTTTCTTTTTGAATGAGAAGAGGTAGCTTTATATTGTAGGAATGTAGTTTGAGCAGAGCAATAACATATGTATGTATTTGTTTGTTGCTATTTTCTTAAAAACTATTTATCCTAACAATAGGATATTATGAAACTAATTACTTGGAGTTGGAATGTTGCTATTTTTTTAGATTATTACTTTGAATTAAAAATAAATCAATTCATATTATTTTAATTTGTGAGGTTAAATATAGGTTGAGATTTTAAGAATTAGAAAGGATGCTAAAGATGGGAAAATGGATGGTAGACCAAGCGCATTCCATAGTTGGATTTGAAGTGACACATATGATGATATCAAAGGTAAGGGGACAATTTGATTCCTATACAGTCGATATAGAAGCTGAAGATTTAACGGATTTAACAAATGCAAAGATTGTATTCAAATTAGAGGGAAACAGCATCAACACTCGTAACCAAGAACGAGATAAACACATAAAGTCATGTGACTTCTTTGATATTGAAAATTATCCAACTATCGATTTTAAATCTACTAACATTACAAAAAATGGGGGTCGTTATAAAGTAACAGGTGATATGACGATTAAAGGGATAACGAAACCAGTAACATTTGATGTTGAGTACGGTGGTAAAGCTATAAACCAATGGGGAGTAGAGGTTTTTGGTTATGAATCAGAAGCCACTATTAATCGTGAAGATTTTGGTCTCCTCTGGAATGTGGCATTAGAAACTGGCGGTGTACTTGTTGGTAAAGAGGTTAAAATTAAAGTTGAACTAGAATTAAATCAGATAAACAGTGACTTATCTAATGCACACAGTATAGAGAAGCAATCTATTGAAGAAAATAATTCTTTTGATCATGAAGCAATAAGCAGTGATATTCACGAGATGATTGCTGAAAATATAACGGATCTGGTTCTGATTATGAATAGGAGCGGAGTCATTCAATATGCCACTCCATCCTTTAAAACGATGTTAGGATATGACCTTTCTTTACTTCAAAATAGTAATTTTTTTGAAAAAGTCCATCAAGATGACCAGGATGTCTTTAGAAGAGAGATCATCACTTATTCTAGCCGAACGATCAAAAGGGAATTACAGAGTGAATTTCGCCTTCTTCATGATGAAGGATATGATATTAGTGTGGAGGCAAATATCACCACGATTAACCATCATTCTTTTTCAAAAAATGAAAATGATTTAATATTGGTTGTCATGCGTGATATAAGTGACCGAAAAGAAGGAGAAAAAGCCATTTATCAATTAGCATTTCATGATCCCTTGACGAATCTTCCAAATCGACGTTCGTTTATGAATCAGCTGCGCAGTGAAGTCATGGACCGAAAATTTTCAGGGTCTAAACTATCTGTACTTTTTATTGATTTGGATAATTTTAAGCCCATTAATGATCAATGGGGACATGATACAGGAGATCTTGTACTAAAAGAAGCAGCTAACAAGATCCGATCCGTTATTCGTCCAACAGATATAGTAGCTAGACTTGGCGGAGATGAATTTGTTGTCCTGTTAAAGGATGTGCAAGATGAAGAGGATGCGGTCACAATTGCTCAAAGGCTGTTAGTTCAGTTTCAAAACCCAATAAACAAATCCGGTCAAGAATATTCACTTACCTGCAGTATAGGCGTGGCACATTATCCTAGTCACGGGGAAACCCCGGAAGATTTGATTAAGAATGCAGACACTGCACTTTATTATGTAAAAGAACGCGGGAAAAATGATTTTATGATATTCGATCAACTCATGGAACATCAATCATTAGAGCGTCGTTTACTCGAAAATGCACTAAGACAAGGAATCAAAGAGCAACAATTCTACTTAGAGTATCAACCTAAAATGAACATGTCCACGAATGAGTTAATAGGGATGGAGGCGTTAGTCAGATGGAATCATCCAAATCTAGGAATCATTCCTCCAGGGAAATTTATTCCATTAGCTGAAGAAACGGGATTAATTGTTCCGCTAGGAGAATGGATCCTAAGAGAAAGTTGCCGACAAACATACGAATGGCTAAACAAAGGCTTCTCACCATTAATCTTATCTGTAAATGTTTCAGTTCGTCAGTTGGAAGACTTACATTTTGTCGATAAGGTTAAAACCATATTATATGAAACCGGATTAGATCCACAACGGCTTGAATTAGAGATAACGGAAAGTGTCTTGGCAAATGTTAAAAGTACAATTTCGATTTTAAAGGAAATTCAAAAACTAGGCATCCATATTTCTGTTGATGATTTTGGAACAGGGTATAGTTCGCTAAGTTATATTAAAGAGCTGCCAATTGATACATTAAAAATCGACCAATCGTTTGTGAAGGATATTCATACCAATAAAGAAAGTAAGGAAATTGCGAAAGCGATCATCAATTTAGCGCATTCAATTGGATTAAATGTCATTGCAGAAGGGGTCGAACTAAAAGAACATGTTGATGAACTAAGTAAGGATGGGTATATACTTGGACAGGGATACTATTATAGTAGGCCATTAAAAGTGGGAGACTTTGAGAATTATATGAGGACCATTGAGGTAGCGTTGTAAAGTTCGAATTAGAATGGGTTCAAGAAAGAGCCAATTATATCGTTATGCCCTTTCTATAAAATATTTGGAATACGTGATATTCGATTCAACTCATCGTCGTTCCAATAGAACCTTCCGAACGGGAAAGCCAGCAGTTTCAGCTGTGGGAGTAATCAAACTAAGCCAGAAAAAGAAAAACAAAAAAGAACGTGGACTATCATTAAAGCTTCAAAAAGGGAACTTTCTGTTGAATATCCTTTTTGAAGCTTTTTTAAGATTATTATTTAAACTTATCCGGAAATTGCTTTACGACTGCCGTGGAGATGATATCTGCCATTAGGATGATATGTGTTACTCCTTTATCAATGGATACAATTCTCCCATTCCAATCTTTTGCTAAGCTTGAAGTTAAATCATTCGTCACTAATTTTAGATGCATATACAGCAGGTTTTTTAGATCTTTATTGTTTAAGTTGGGGTTAGCTTTGCTAAGGAAATCTGCTATTTCATCAGCGTTTCTATACCATTCTTTGTTTAGTCTATTCACCAAGGCTTCATTTCCGTTTTTTGCTCCATCTACAATCTTTCCCGCAATGACAATATACTCCTTAAGCAAATCGGTAAGTTTGTTTCCGACTTTTTCTCCGTATACTGGTTTTATTGCATTTCCAATATCCTCTTGATTTTTCAGAAGCCTAGCAAGTACGTCTTTTTGATCCTCTGCGCCTCCGGTTGTTGTACTGGTTATATAATTACTCGTCCATAATACATGATCAATCCAAAGCCTTCCAAAGTTAATAAAAAAACCTTTTTATTATTGATAATTAGGATTTATGTATTCCTTTCCTTAATTACACTTTAATAAAATTGGGGTTCTACCTATTCAACTAAGGAAACGTAGCATATCTTATATAGGGTAAAGAGAAAGAGATATTTACGATTGAAGGAGGATCAGATCATGAATTACAGCATTCCTAATGCTCGTTTTCAGGATAGCAGACTATTTGGCAGACCATTCGGGTATGGATTTGGAGGACCATTTCTTGGAGGAGTTTTAGGAGGTTTATTAGGTAGTGCATTAATTGCACCTTATGGCTATGGTTATGGCTATGGTTATCCTTATGGTGGTTTTGGTGGATATCCATTTTTTTATTAAATCATGAGAACGTGCAACTTCAGAAGAGGTGTGCATAGGATACTTGGAAAACTGTGGAAGGGTTGAGGAAAATGTACTATAGCCCATATGGGTATACAAATCAATATCACTATCCTTATTATAACAATGCCCCTATGTATGATTATGGAAGACATAACGGTAACTGGCCTTACCCTGATGAGAGAGAGTTACTAAACGGGTATGATTCTTCTCACTCTCCTCAAGGTATTTTATTAAAAGATTATGGACGGAGACCATTTGTTGTTAATATTAATGAGGCATCAAAGCAAAACAATACGTATCGAACTGCTTTGTGGACCGGAGCCCATTTGCAAGTGACGTTAATGAGCATCAATGTTGGTGAAGATATTGGATTAGAAATGCATCCACATGTTGATCAATTCCTACGAATTGAACAAGGTCGAGGGATGGTTCAAATGGGGAAGAGTCAACATCAGTTAACCTTTGAACGAAATGTTACAGATGATTCAGCCATCATGGTACCTGCCGGGACATGGCACAATGTGATTAATACTGGAAATACTCCATTAAAACTGTACTCTATCTATGCTCCGCCTAATCATCCATTCGGTACTGTTCATGTAACAAAAGCAGATGCTATGGCTGCAGAATAAGGTAGACATATTCTTTTATATCAGGATTAAAAAAGTCTGTTAATCAAATACCGTTTATTTGGAAAAACAGAGTATAGAAATTTCTTCTATACTCTGTTTTTGATTTTATAAGAATAGCTCACATTTGTTAAAATATCTCTTCGTATAATTTCCTCAACTAATAAATCTATAAAAGTATGATCTAATTTGTAGCGTAAAGCCTTCCGATACGTTTCCATTAAAAGTTTAGTAGGCATGGTTTTAATGGTCATTATAATCACCCCATTATATTTGATTCTTATTACCCTGAAAATCTAGGAACGAAGTGTATTGGAATATTATTAATAGTTATAACAAGGTTTTTATCGTTTGTCAAAAGTTTGTATAATATATTGAATAAAATATTATACAAAATGATTATAAAATTATATGATAAAACAAAGGGAGGAGTTATTGATGACTTGTAAGAATTGTTTTCCAACAGAGCTTGAATATGAAATATTAATTGAAGGTGAGCGTAATCAATCCTACATTCCTGATATCGTACAACACTTAAAGAGACAAAAGGTGCTCATATTGGATAGGAAAACTTCCTTTTTTATTAAAGAGGCAGGAATAGTAGAGTTGTATGAATTTTTTCGGGATCATTTAGATACAAGTTTAATACGTTTTCGAGTGGACAACGGAAAATGGAGACCGATTATAGAAGTTGATGAATTATTCCAATCGCAATGGATTGATAAAGTGATTCGTGAACAACTCGTAACTTGTTACTACCAACCAATCGTTGATGTTGAGGGAAACGTATACGGCTATGAAGTTTTATCCAGATTTTTTGATGAACTAGGAAACCCTATCCCACCAATAGAAGCATTCAAAGCGGCTAAACTCAGAAATAGAATGTATTCATTAGATCGGGTCTGCCGTTTGAATGCCGTACAACAATCTAGTTTCATCAATCAGAAGGTGTTTATTAATTTTGTCCCAACTTCTATTTATTCCCCAGAACACTGTCTGAGGTCTACGGTTCAACTTGCTCAACAACTTGGTATAGATCCATCCAATTTTGTATTTGAAGTAGTTGAAACAGAACAAGTGGAAGATCTAGAACATCTGAAAAGTATATTGATGTACTATCAAGAAAAAGGCTTTAAATATGCTTTAGATGATGTTGGACAAGGATTTAGTTCAATGGATGTGTTAAAGGAATTAAATCCTCATTATATGAAGCTAGATATGAAGTATGTACAGGGAGTTTCAAAGGATAAGCGTAAACAGGAAAGTGCAAAGAACTTTTTAGAAGCAGCAACCGAAACAGGTGCCATCCCACTCGCGGAAGGAATTGAAGAAATAGACGATTTTTTATGGTTAAGGAAAATGGGATATCAATTATTTCAAGGTTATCTATTTGGGAAGCCAACCCCTAGGATCATACAAAATAGCCAGTCTTATCATTTTGCGGATCAATACGGACAAGTAGGTGTAAGTCATGGAAAAAATTAAAAGTAGCACACAAGTATTAAACAAAGAGGCTGTTTTGTCTGCATTAGAAACCCATTTAGCTATGATTGAATTTAATCTCAATAAAGAAGTCATCTGGGTAAATGAGAACTTTGCAAATGCCTTAGGTTATAGGGCAGATGAAATGATAAATATGTCACATCGGCAATTTTGTAAGAACGATTTTGTTTATAGTAGAGGTTATCGAGAGTTATGGGACAATCTTCAAAACGGCTTTAAGTTTCAGGAGAAAATTCAAAGGGTTAATAAAAGGGGTGGTTTAGTGTGGCTTGAGGCAACCTATATTCCAATCACGAATGAACAAGGAAAAGTAGAGGCTGTTTTAAAAATAGCGACTGATATAACAGAACGAGAAAACAGAACAGAAGAGATTGTGACAAGATTAAAAGAAATGCCGGAAGAATTAGTTGATTTGGTGGTAGAGAATTCAATTCAGCAAACAGAAGCGTTACAATCGTTAAAAACACAAACAGAGTTAATTAGAGAAGTTTCACAATTAATACGAAAAATCTCAGCTCAAACAAATATGTTGGCTATCAATGCAGCAATTGAAGCGGCACATGCGGGTATACATGGAAAAGGATTTAAAGTGGTAGCAGATGAAGTCCGAAAATTAGCGGGAAATGCAGCAGAATCTATTAATCAAGTCAATCATAATGTAGAAAATATCATTTTAGAAGTGAATAGAGTAAAGGGTATTACAGAAAATCTACAAAGCCTTGTTAAGGAAAAACAAACTGGCTTTGAAAATGCGATTAACGAATTTGAAAATGTTACGATTTAGTGAATCCTGGCAAAATAGAAACACGGTTTCCATTCGTTTCAACTTTTTAGGACATTGAGTACGTTATTATCATAAATAAATCGATTTTTGAGATCCTTCGGACACTGGGTACGCTATTTGATAAAAATGACGAAAAAATAACAATCTTTTAGATAAATAGAGGAACATATGTCCAATAAAAATGTGAAATCACAATGATTGTTGCAAATAACGGAACGAGTGTCCAATTCATTACACATAAAGAACATTACTACTATAAACATGCCAATTTGAAGATGACAATCGTTATTAAAACTGAACTACTTCACTTAATGAACTAGATGTTTCATTGTTTGCAATCCTTTTCATCTCATGATTTTCATTAAAATGGTAAGTATGGTAAATTAATGGAGTTAGCATGTTTCTCATCAACACCTCATGTGTTGTCACATACACTCTGGACAAATTGAAAAACTGTGCGTTGATAGAGTTGATTTCAGAAAAGGTGGGAAAACGGTGAAAAGATTACTTGGTATTGATTTAGGTGGGACAACCGCCAAATTTGCGATTTTGACTTTAGAAGGCGAGATTCAACAAAAGTGGAGTATAAAAACAGATGTTACGAATGATGGGAAAAATATTATTCCTAACATAATTGAATCCATCCTTCAGAATCTAAACGTATATGGTCTGTCATCCAATGATGTTTTGGGGATTGGTATGGGCTCTCCTGGAGCTGTTGACTCTAAAAAAGGGACGGTCATCGGTGCTTATAATCTAGGCTGGAAAACGATGCAGCCAGTAAAAGATCAGATCGAAGCAGCTACAGGACTACCCTTTTTTATTGATAATGATGCCAATGTTGCCGCCTTAGGAGAACGATGGAAAGGTGCCGGAGAAGGGGAAGACAATGTTATTTTCGTGACGCTTGGTACAGGTGTTGGCGGCGGTGTGATTGTTGAAGGAAACTTAATTCATGGAGCAGGAGCAGCAGGAGAATTAGGTCATATTAATGTAGATCCAAATGGTTATTTATGTACTTGCGGCAATCGTGGCTGTTTGGAAACGGTGGCAAGTGCAACAGGTGTTGTTCGTTTAGCACTCGATTTTTCTAAATCCGA
The DNA here is from genome assembly GCF_050389805.1 of Niallia sp. Kr1. Classification (NCBI taxonomy): domain Bacteria; kingdom Bacillati; phylum Bacillota; class Bacilli; order Caryophanales; family Bacillaceae; genus Niallia; species Niallia sp. Kr1. Next base: position 593,684 of record NZ_CP130945.1, read on the forward strand.
TTCGGAGGAATCAGAAATAAAGAGGTTAGTGGACGATGGAAAAGAAGTGACGGCTAAGATCGTGTTTGATCTAGCGAAACAAGGAGATCCATTAGCACTTAAGGTCGTAGATCAATTTTCAATTTATCTAGGGGTGGCTTGTGCTAATATGGCGAGTATTCTAAATCCTGAATCGATTGTAATTGGTGGAGGCGTATCAGCAGCTGGAGAAATTCTTCGGGAAAATGTAGAAAAATATTTTCTTCAATATGCATTTCCACCAGTAAAGACAAGTACGAAATTGAAATTGGCCCAGTTAGGAAATGATGCAGGAGTCATTGGAGCTGCTTGGTTAGTAAAGGCAAACTACATCTAACGATTTGTTAGAAGTAAAGGTAAGCACGAAAAGATCATAATATGCGATTATGATCGTGATTAATCAAATGTACTGTATTCTAAAAAAAGATAAATGAAAAAGCTCGCTCAAACCTTTAATTAAACGAGCTTTTTCGTATTCAACATAGTTGCTGTTTCTAAATTAAACGGAAGATGGTGTTAAAAGTTGTAGATCCTTCACGATTCTACTGATTTCCTCATATTCAGGAAAACGGTCTAGCTGTTTCTTGGAAAAGATAAGTTTTCCATCCACCATTACTTCAAAAACTCCTCCGCTTGAAGGGATCAAGGTGAATTCAGAAATACTCCCCTTGAAATGGTTTAATAATTCTTCCGCCACACGGGCGGCTTTAGGATAGTAATTTCACATTGTGCAAAATTCAATGGAAATTGGCTTTTTACTCACGAAAAGTCCTCCTTGTTCCATAGTGGTTTGATAGGTGATGAGGTCTGCTTTGTTTGTATATGTTTTTTACCGTACTTATCCTTTACTTTTAGTGTACAAAGACTTCTTTTACTCCTCAACATATTTGCTTATTTTGTCCAAAAAACCCCGTTTGTCCTTGTTTTTAACGATCATATCCCAATGGATTTATTAAAAAGTCTTCATAATGGTTCATTTTTGTGGCTAGTCATGATACACTTTTTCTATTAAGTTTTTGTTAAGGATTTATTAAGGGGATTTTGATGTAAGAAAAGCCGACAAGCAAAACGCATGAGGTAAGAGTGAAAATTAGGTGTTTCAATGTGGAATCTCAATGGGACGACCATAAACCTTTTTATGAGGAAATTTTAATGGGTCTATTTTCCTGAATATTACAAATCTATGGAAACATCTACGAATGAATATATAAATAATACTTTGATAGAGTGATAATCAGATTGATTATGCCACAATTGGGGTGGAGGTATTTATGAATAAGGTTTTTCAAAAGGCACAGAGTAAATATGCCGTTTTTTTCTTAATGGCAGTTATTTTTTTATGGCTAAAAACATATTTTGTTCAAGTAACGCAGTTTCAATTAGGAGTAGACAACTCCCTTCAAGAGTTTCTCCTATTTTTAAATCCTTTAGGTCCTGCAATCATTTTATTGGGACTTGCTGGCTTTTTAAACGGAAGAAAGAAATATATTTCGTTGCTTTTTATTTATTTCTTTATGACCTTTCTTTTATATGCCAATGTATTGTATTATCGTTTTTTTAATGATTTCTTAACATTGCCAACCATTTTCCAGACGCAAAACTTTGGAGACGTAAGTGGGAGTGTATCGACTCTTTTAAGACCCTACGACTTTTTATTTTTTGTGGATCTCATTGTGTTAATTGGTTTGCTTGTATTTAAATTTGTTAAAATTGATGTAAAAGGCATGAAGCCTCGAAACGTACTGGCGTTATTAATAATGGGTCTGGGGATTTCAGGTTTTAACTTGGCTTTAGCGGAATCAGACCGCCCTCAGTTACTCACAAGAGGTTTTGATCGAAATTATATTGTGAAGTATTTAGGGATGTACAACTACACCGTCTATGATGCGGTTCAAAGTACAAAAGCTTCGGCTCAACGGGCTTTGGCAGATGGAAGTGAAATCACGGAAGTCGTTAACTATACTCAATCTAACTATGCGGAGCCGAATCCAGAATATTTTGGAGCTGCTAAAGGTATGAATGTGATTTTAGTGCACCTTGAATCGATACAAGAATTTCTCATTGATTACGAGTTACATGGGGAAGAAGTCACACCATTTTTAAACTCGTTAACAAGAGAAGAGAATACGGTGTATTTCGATAACTTTTTCCATCAGACGGCACAGGGAAAAACGGCGGATGCTGAGTTTATCCTATCGAACTCTTTATACGGAATGCCACAAGGCTCTGCTTTTACGATGAAAGGGTTAAACACATACCAAGCAGCACCAGCTATTTTAGGACCGCTTGGATATACATCAGCAGTGTTCCATCCGAATACAGGAACGTTCTGGAACCGAAATGAAATCTATAAATCATTTGGATATAATCACTTCTTCGATTCTAGTTACTATGACATGAATCCTGAACAACTAGTAGACTATGGTCTTATGGATAAACCGTTCTATGAGCAATCGATTCCATTATTAGAATCATTGCCTGAACCTTTCTATTCCAAATTTATTACGGTAACGCACCATTATCCGTACTCCATGAATCAGGAGGAGGCAACGATTGCTCCCCATACAACGAGTAGTAAATCTGTAAACAACTATTTCCAAACCGCTCGTTATGCAGATGAAGCGTTGGAACAATTTTTTACTTACTTAAAGGAATCTGGTTTATATGATCGGTCCATGATCATTATGTATGGGGATCATTACGGGATTTCACAAAATCATAATGCAGCGATGGAAGAGGTTTTAGGTAAAGAAGTCACACCATTTGTAAGTAAGGCTGAGTTACAGCGTGTACCTTTGTTCATTCGGGTGCCAGGAATCGAAGGTGGAGTAAATCATGAATATAGTGGTCAAATCGATATTCTACCTACCCTTCTTCACTTATTAGGGATCGAAACAAAAGACTATATCCATTTTGGCACAGATTTATTTTCTGCAGATCATGATGAAGTGGTTCCATTCCGAAACGGTGATTTTGTCAGCCCTACGATAACCTATGTGGATGGGAAATTCTATGATTCTCAGACAGGTTTACTGTTATCAGAAGACCAACTAGATGAGGCAAAAAAATACCAGGAAATAGTAGAGTATAAATTGCAACTTTCTGATCGGGTTGTGAATGGAGATTTACTCCGCTTTTATACTCCTGAAGGGTTTACACCTGTTGATCGTTCGCAATTTAACTACAACAAGCCCGAAGAATAATAATTTAGAGCATACTTTATATATTTTAGGTAACCTCCCAACTCTACGTACTCGTTGGGGGGATTTTTTTATTATACGAATTGCGAATTGAAAATCTAATTGGGCTTGTTCCAAAAGTTAAATATCTTAAAGGGGAAAATCAAATTAATTAAAATAATTGAGGCCAAAACGATTTAAGGTTCGTAGATAAATAGTAAACCAATCACAGATAACGCATAGATGGATGTGTTTTTTTGATAAAAAGTAAAAAGTTATTATATCTCTCCCTTTTTCTTTTTGTGGCTTCACTTGTCTTAAATTTGCCGTTTCCGCATAATCATTCTTTTGGTGAAACCATTGTATCTGTATTTAATATTCCCATTAGGTCGGTTAATGGATTGCATTATGTGGGAATGATTTCATTAGCTTTATTAATTGCTAGTTTATACTTCCTTACGAAATCGATAAATAACTATCATGGTCGTGCTGTTTTACTTGCTATTATGGTCGCTATTTTTGCGCCATCTATCATTATCAGTTCTTACCAAAAAACCTTTGCAACAGGTATATATGCTGTTTCCTATGAACGTCATTTAAGTAATTGCGAATTCAATATGATTGATGACAAAACATTGCATGGGGAATGTGCGGTACCTCTTATAAATTATAGTAATGATGAGGTTAGATTCACCATTGAATTTTATGAAGAATACTTTTTTGAACATGATATACAAATGGTTGCACTCATGAACACCAATGGACCTTATAAAGTGAGATTGAATGGTCATGAAAGTAATACCGTGAAAATTGAGACGGATATCGATGTTTCTAATATAGAGAATCATGTTCAACAGGGCAGTGCAACAGGTGTAAATATCATTATTAAGTCTGGGGGGAAGACGAGGAAATTATAAGTAGCATAATGTATATAATGAATCGTTTAAACGTTATTTATTGTATTTAAGACCCAATCATTTACACTTTGTAGAAAGCGGGTGTTTTGTTGAACCAAATGGTCGATTTGATTTCTCTCCTTGCAAATAAAAAAGTAAAAGTAACGGAAATCCCTAAATGGGGAACCTATTTAAGAAAAAAATGGGAAGACCACTTTGCCAATCATCTCGATCTTCATGAAAAGAAATCTATTTATCTAGATGGTTTTTTATGGCACGTATTTAGCTATGAAAAAAGAGAGTATTTGCAAAAAGAAAAGGCGGATCTAGCCTTCAATAACGAATCAAAAAAATCCTGTTATGTATTTTACCAACATTCCGATGAAGCGTTCATACTTGAAAATGCTACAGGACTTGCTGCCGACGACTTTCTCAACGAAGAAGACGTATATGTCGTGGATAAGGAATTTAATTGGACATATGTTAGAACCCATGAAACAGGTTGGTTTGGACCCTATTTTTGTCGGAAAAGAATGTCCTCTTAATAAAATGATATTGTAAGTTTTGAGAGACTTCTAGAAAAAGAGAAAAAGGATTTGACCCCTTTTTGTTAAAGTATTAACGAAGTGGGGGTCTAATCCCTTTATTATTTTGTGATGCGCAAATATCCGATCCCTTTTGGTGTAATGAAGGTGTGATCATCGACCTTCACCATATATTCTAGCGGGGTATCTGCCTCTAGCTCTTGCATATCTTCGATCGTAATAGAAGACATTATTTTTATTAATTCTATTGGATCCAGGGTACGATGAGGATTATCCTCTGATAAATAAAGCCAGTTAAAGACCTTTTCATAGCTTTCAAAATAGGTTGTTGCTTCTACCGTATAACCAAAATACAAATCTGTCATGTCAGAAACCATTTGCATCGTTTCGCGTTTGCTCATTAGATGAAATCCTCCTTAGTATTGTTCTAGTTACATTGATTTAATTATAACTAATAATATCTGACTATTATGATAATGCAGAAAAAAGCTTTTGTAATCATCCAATTGGTTGGTGACCAGATCATCCAGTTTTAGATCGTTAGCTTTTATGGCAACGTAGGTTTCTTGAAATTTGAACGGTGTGTCGTTCATTAAATGGAATAAGAGCCTAAGAACAATAAAAAACCTTACCATAAAAGGTAAGGTTTACATGATCATTTTAAAACGGGCTGTTCATGATTTTGTTTAGCTTGATCAATATGGTTTTTAGCCCATTCTGCAAGAGGCATCGCCATGGCTTTTGCCAACAGGACAGGAACCGCATTTCCAATTTGTTTATAAACTTTATTTAATCGATTATTTTTTTGAACGCTCATATTTCCACCATCTGAAAACTGGAACCAATCTGGGAATGTTTGAATCCGAGCAATTTCTTTTACAGACAATCGACGATGTAAGGATGGGTCGTCAGGAAGCTCCCATTTGTCTTTTTCTAATTTAACCATTGGTGGTCCACTAGGGTGCAAGGGTGCTTGTCTGCCAGATGCTTGAATCGTAAAGCTCTGGTCATTCCAATCCTTTTTTCGATTACGAGATAAGTAAATAGGAGAAAAGCCGCCTTCAAACCAATCACCCGGATTTGACTCCAGATCTCCAATGGCTTCTTTTAACGTTACATAAGGGTATTGATCTTGGTCTTCACCATGTGTAGGTTCAGGAAACTCATAATCAAAGTTTAGATCATCACGAATTCCGATGATAAAGACACGCTCCCGTAATTGGGGCACTCCATAGTCACGCGAATTTACTAATTTAAATTTTACATGGTAGCCTGCAGAAGTAAAATCTTGGACAATTTGATTGATTACTTCACCTTTTCCTAATGTCAGCATCCCTTTTACATTTTCAGCAACAAATGCAAAAGGTTTTGCTTGCATAAGACAACGGATAAAGTGGATATATAAGAAGTTTCTCTCATCATCAATTAAACGGGGACCCGCTTCACTAAATCCAGGACAAGGAAAACCTCCTAGAACTAAATCGGCTTTTGGGAAACTCTTAACCTTTCGAATATCTAATTCCTGTTGGAATACTCTAGGAAAATTTAATCGATAGGATTCATTCGCTTCTTTAAAAAGATCATTTGCATAGACTGTGTGAAAAATACTTTTCTCTCTATAATCATTGAATAAATCTCTATCTTTAAATACTTCAAGAGCTTTTTCTTCCCCGATCATGGCAGAAAGTCCAGCCAATTCAACGCCTAGGTCTAGTCCACCACAGCCTGAAAATAAGCTTATAACATTTATTTTATCCTCACGATAGTCAAGTTCAGGTATTTCCTCATCAGATCCAAGCTCCCTAATCAACTCTTCCTCTTCGGCAATTTTTTCTAGTAAGAGTTGTTTCACTTCCTCTGGGTTACTATCTACAGGTCGGTATTTAGCTCTTCCTCTTTCGTTTAACTTCACCAATGATACCTCCCTAGTTAAAATCATAAGATTATTTTATCACCGAATGACTCAACTGGCCAGCTTTTTATCTTAGAACCAATTATTAACAGTCCATTTTAGGTTATGATAAAGGAAAGAAGTAGAGGTGATAGAGTGAGAAAAAATCCGAGGCTTATAGGAGATCAACATGTTAAGTTGGTTTATGAGGCACTACTGAAATCATTCAATGGGCAAAAAATCAACCAGTTTCCAATTACGGTCATAAGAACCGTTCATTTTATAGAATCTCTCTACCCAAATATAAAATCAGTCTCTTCAAAATTCGATCATCCAAATCCAGATCAGTACAAAGACCTTACTTTATTTTTGGATGATGGAAAACCCGTTACGATAAATCTTTTTTCGATTAAAAAAGGTGGGAAAATACAGCCCAAAAACTTAGGAGCAAAAAGCTTTTTTTCTAAATATTTCCTTTCTGAACGATTACAGGAAATGTTTAATAAAGAATTTGAAAAAAATTACTTGGAATTTTTAAAGGAATTAGTGACCATTGGGGTGGGCACACACGATGTCACGAATAAAACCGAACTGAAAAAACTCGTATCGAGTACCTTTAAAAAGTTTACGCCGGAAATAAATCCTTCAAGGGATAAATTTTTATATCGTTTACGTGAATGGTGCTTTCTTTTACTAAGAGATTTTTACAATGATAAAAATAATGGTTTTTTTCATGCGTTTAATATTCTATTTATGACAGAGGACATTAATCTGATTACAAGTTATGGTAGAAGTGAAGACGACATAGTTGTAGAGCAATTTAATCCAGGTACTCCTCAGTTTCATGATATTCGTTTATATAAGTCAGGCAAAAATACAGTAGGGATTAAATTTGGTGAGGTTGCTTTAACACTGCGATTTAAGTTTGAAAGTGGAACCACTTCATCTATTAAATTGGCTGTCAGCTACGATCGCTTTCCGGATGAATCTGAAATGGATGATATCAATAAGGGTACCATTCAAAAAATGCACGATTTACTTCATCATCATGAATATACTGATACTAAGAATAGTAGTAATGCGATTGGCAAATGTCATGAAGCCCTTACCTATTATTATTTTTTGAAGGAATATCCTAGGATTTCGCAAGTTGACGCTGACGAATGTGCCCATTTATTAAGGAAGTATTATTCATTGGTAAAACCTAAAATACTAGAAAACTTATATTCTTCAACCGCAACGATCGTTCCCGTAATTCGAGAAAAGTTAGATGAAAAATATCAGACCTATCAAATTGAAAGCATTGAATTAGTTCCTGATAGTTATCTAAACGACAAACTGGATACAGGGGATCTTCAACTCATTATTAGAGTCCATGATGATTATGTTGCAGAAAATATATCGTTAAAAGCGATCGCTAAAAAGAATGCTAAAATTACGACAAAGAACCCGGGCATTGGTACGATACTTGGACCAACTTATTTTAATATAGATTATGATTTAAATTCTGACGTTAATGAGGTTAAGGCTGCATTTATAAAAGAGGAAATCAATCATACAGAGAGTTTAGAACGGCTTGCTGAAGCAATAGGTGGACCCCTTGAACAGGCAACACAAGAACAATTAAGACAAGGGCTTGAAAATCTTCTAGGGAAAGCCATGATGGCTATTACCATTTATAATGAAAACATAAGCTTTTGCAAGGAGCATTCATCCATTGATAGTGAAGTAAGGGTATATACGAAGACGCCATCTGCTATTCAAAATACGTTAACATGGAGTAATGACTCCGAATCCATTAGTTTGCGAGTAAAATTCAGTAAAGGACACCAGCATGGATGGTCCTCCATTAAATTAACTTCAGAATACCAGTTAGATCCCTTTCATTAAAAAGGGGCCTGACTCCCATTCTGCTAAAGGATTAACGCAGTGGGGGGTCAGACCCTTTTTCTTATAGGTAAGCATGCATTAATCAACTAGAACATCTTTCATTTGCTTATATTCTTCTTCGCTAATTTCCCCTCTAGCATAGCGCTCTTTTAAGATCTGGATGCTATTATCCCTGTCTTGGGAAGGTTTTTTGCGATATCCTTAACGTTTAGATTTTTGATCACTTTATATATGAGATAGATAATAGCTACCCAAAACAGTAATTGTAAAACGGAGAAGATAATTCCAACCGTACCAAATCCACCCATTGAACCAAATCCATTCAACATTCCAAAACCATGCATCATTCTTATCATCCCTTTATCTCATCATTTCTTAAAACTACATTTCTCATTTACATCTCCATTATAAAAAGAAAATGTTAAGAACTTATCAAGATATTATGGGGATTATATGGACAATTTATGGGGTGGTAGAATTTAACAGGTGACAGGCACCTTCCATTTTATGGAAGGTGCCTGTCGCTTGTGCTTTCTATTCTTTTTGTTCTTCTAATTTTTTTGCTTTTTTTCCCCAATAATTTGCTAGGAAAGAACCTGATACATTATGCCAAACACTGAAGATGGCTCCTGGTACAGCAGCTAATGGTGAAAAATGTGCGACTGCAAGTGCTGTTGCGAGGCCAGAGTTTTGCATTCCGACTTCAATGGATACTGCTTTTTGGTCTGCATATTCCAACTTGAATAATTTTGCTGCAAAGAATCCAATTAAATAGCCTAGAGCATTGTGTAAGATAACAACCGCTAAAATAAGCAATCCACTTTCAAGGATTTTCTCTTTACTGCCACTTACAACTGCTGCAACAATTCCTACAATCCCAATTACAGATACTAAAGGTAGTGCTTTTGCACTTTTTTCAACTGTTTTGCTGAATAAAGTCTTTGCAATTAATCCTAAAATGATTGGTAAAAGAACAATAGTCACAACCGATTTAAACATTGCTCCAGCTGAAACCGGAAGCCATTGACTTGCCAACATAAGGGTAATAGCAGGAGTTAATAATGGGGCTAAAAGGGTTGTACAAGATGTAATCGTAACGGATAAAGCCGTATTTCCTCTTGCTAAAAAGGTCATGACGTTCGAAGAAGTTCCTCCCGGGCATGAACCAACAAGAATGACCCCAACAGCAATTTCAGGTGGTAATCCGAGAAGTTTCGCTAAGCCGAATGCTAAAAGAGGCATGATCGTAAATTGAGCTATAACCCCAATTAGCACTTTTTTCGGATGACTGAATACTTCTTTGAAATCTGATGCAGAAAGAGTCATTCCCATTCCGAACATTATAATTCCTAGTAATAAACTTATATAAGAACCAATCCAAGTAAATCCTCCTGGAAATAATAAGGCCAAAGCGGCAAAAAGGATGACCCAATAGGCAAACGTATTGCCCGCAAACGTACTAGCTTTCTCTAAAGCTCTCATTTTTCTCCCCCTAAATAAATAGATAAAATAGTATAAAAATAATATAAAATTCATTATACTGCAAAAAAGGTATTATTCAACACTTTTTTTACAGGGGGTGTACTTTTGTGTTTTTAGAAAGGACACTAATGAATGACCTCTCTAGTGTTTGTGAGTAATTCTCTTGACAAAATCGTTAAAATTGGTAAATTATTCTCATAATACTTTAGTTTATTAAATAGGTAAAATGTTAATTTGGTAGAGAAGAGAAAAGTATATTCATATAAGAATGAGGAAATGATTGCGAATGCCTTAGGTGGAGCCAATATAGCATCGTTGGTTGGATTAATCGTTCCGACCGTTTTTACTTTTTAATAAAGAGAAAAGCTGCTTTTTCTGTTAAATCTATTAGAGAAAAAAGAGCATATTAAAGAATGAGTGAACGTGATACAGATAGGCATGATCATGTATGGGTGCTATTCGATATACAACTAATATGAGAAGGAGTTATCAAGAATGGAACATTTATGGAATCAAAACGTAAAAAAATTAACCCCTTATGTACCTGGAAAACCAATAGAAGATGTTCAAAAAGAACTTGGATTAACAGAAATTATCAAATTAGCCTCAAATGAAAATCCATATGGTCCTTCACCAAAGGCAATCGCTGCAGCTCAAGAAGCAGCTAGCATGAATCAACTATACCCGGAACCATCAAACAGAGAATTAAGAGAAAAACTTGGCATGGAATATGGAATTGACTCTGAACAAATTGTCGTCTCAAACGGGGCCGATAATATTCTTCTATTAATTAGTCAAGCTTTTTTAAATCCAGGAGATGAAGTGATCTTCTGTTCTCCAACCTTTTCTGTATATAAATCAACGACATTGCTAATGGGTGGCGTACCGATTGAAATCCCGTTAAATGACCAATATCAATTTGATTTGGACGGTATTTTAGAAAAAATCAATGAGAAGACGAAATTAGTTTATGTGTGTAATCCAAATAATCCAACGGGTACAGTCGTGGATTCGGATGAATTAGAAAGCTTTATAAAAAAGGTACCAGATCATGTCATTCTCGTATTAGATGAAGCATATGCGGAGTTCATTTCGATTGAGAACTACAAAATGGGAGTGCAGTATGTAAAAGAGGGCTATAATATCATTTCTGTACATACATTCTCAAAACTATATGGTCTAGCAGCGGCAAGGGTTGGATTTGCTTTTGCATCGAAGGAATTGTTAAAGCCAATTTTGGCTGTTCGTGAACCATTTCCAGTCACAAGAATGTCTGACGCTGCTGCGATTGCTTCATTAGAAGATCCGGAGTACCGAGATTTTATTTTAACGGAAAATCGCAAGGGTCTTGATTATTTAAGTGACGAATTAGAAAAGTTGGGCTTTTCAACGATTGAGTCTTATGCAAACTTTCTATTAGTGGATACAGGAAAAGAGATTGAACCTTTGTATCAAGATTTAATGAAACAAGGAATCATTGTCCGCCCTTGTACAAGTTTTGGATATCCGAATCATTTCAGAGTAACCGTAGGAACACCAGAGCAAAATCAGAAGTTTATTGAAGTCTTGAGAAAAGTTCTTGAAAATTAAAAATAGGATAAAAATAGGTAGCGTACGACGTGGATAGAGTGGGTTTAGGAACACGTGTGGTATAACTATGATTCAATCCCGAATGATACGATTCAACTTTTTATGGATATTTTGTACGTTAATATCATAATTAATATGATATTTTATAGATTTCTCCATAAACACTGAACTACTTCGATATTTTCTTAAGGAATTTTTGTACGAAAACCAAGAGAAAAAGTCCGTTTTTAGAGTCTCTTTCAAGAACCTTTTTGGAAGAAACCAAGAGAAAAAAGTCCTTGAGAACTTCACACCAAGGTGAAAACACGTGGACGGTCTGCTGTGACTCTACTATGGATCTACTCTTGTGTTTTTAGACTTAACAGTAAATATCTGCTAATATTAGTGATTAGTGAGAATACTAAAGGGGATACCAGTGTTTTTTAATGATTTACAATGGGCTTATTAAAAGTAATTTACAGTATGGAGGAAATAACGTGACAAAGGGAGAACATAACAGTAAAAATGAGTTATCGTTAGAAAATCAAGAGGAGTTACTACATACATTAAAAGAACGTTTTGAGAAACACATGGACCGTCATCAAGAAGTGGAGTGGTCAAAAGTTCTAGAAAAGCTAGAAGCAAATCCTGCCAAACTGTGGTCACTCAATGAGATGGAACGTACTGGCGGTGAACCGGATGTAGTGGGCTATGATCCAGAGAAGGAAGAATATATTTTTTATGATTGTTCAGCAGAAACCCCAAAAGGTCGCAGAAGCGTTTGTTACGACCGTGAAGCGCTAGAGTCAAGGAAGAAACATAAACCGGAAACGAGCGTCATGGATATGGCAACAGCCATGGGGATTGAATTATTAACAGAAGAACAATATCGTGAGTTGCAGAAACTAGGTGAGTTCGATAGAAAATCGTCTAGCTGGGTACAAACACCCTCCGATATAAGAAAACTCGGTGGTGCTCTGTTCTGTGATCGTCGTTACGATCATGTCTTCGTGTATCACAATGGAGCAGACTCCTATTATAGTGCCAGAGGTTTCCGAGGATCGTTAAGAGTATAGACTGCAAGAGGTGACAGGCACCTTCCAAAAATTGGAAGGTGCCTGTCACCTCTTTAATAAGTTCATACATAATTGAAAATATAAATTCCTGTCCACACAGAGCACATATTAACAGGAATGATGCTCATGAATTCTTTATTATTTGATTAGGGGGGAGTCATAGTGGCATTGGTTGAATCTCTACAAAAGGCAATTGACTACATGGAAGAACATTTACTAGAACAAATTTCGATTGAGGATATATCCCAACATGCAAATGTATCACCGTATCATTTTCAGCGTACCTTTATGATTATGACCGATCTATCAGTTGGAGATTATCTTCGTCGTCGCCGATTAACATTGGCAGCACGAGAGTTAACCAGTACAGAAAGCAAAATTATCGACATTGCATACAAATATGGCTATGAAACTCCCGAAGCTTTTTCAAAGGCTTTTCGCAAACAACATGGGATGAGTCCGAGTGAAGCACGAAAAGGGGCTGGAAAGCTGCAGTCGTATAACCGAATCACGATAAAAGTGACATTGAAAGGAGCAGAACCGATGAACTATCAAATTATTGAAAGAGATGGTTTCCAAGTAATCGGGGTAAAACGAGAGTGTTCATGTGGGGACTCGAAAAGTCAGGAAATTCCGGAACTTTGGAATGAAGTGAATGCAAATGGAACGGTCGAAAAGCTTGTACCACATATCAATGGAGAAATAAAAGGTGTATTAGGAATGACTGACAATTACAATCCAGAAAAAGATTCGATTGATTATTGGATTGCAGTTGAACATGCTGGAGAGGTGCCATCAGGCTTATCAAGCTATGAATTTCCTCCATCTAAATGGATCGTTTTTGAAGTACGCGGGTCTGCACCAACGGCAATGGTCAGTGCGTGGAAACAAATCTATTCGGAATGGATTCCTTCCAATGGATATGAAATAGCTGAGCTTCCCTCCATTGAGGCTTATATCGATTCTGACGTCTATCATCCAAATGCATTAAATGAAATTTGGCTGGCAGTAAAATAAGAAATACATGTAACGTGTACCTAGCGTTGAACAGTTTGTAGAGGGATCAAAAACGGTTCCTCTCTTTTTAATTTCCTTCCCCCTATTGGTCTACCTCTTTTAAAACCATTTTTATATCCCATAGCATTCATGGGTCCTTGCGTGATGAGATTTGCGAGCTGTTCCATTATAAAATCCGTAGAATACTGACTGCCAGAGCTTAGCCACCATTTGATGACCCCAATATACGCAGAGATAATAAAACTGAGAATTAAATCAGCAGGAACTTGGAGTTGATTTAATTCCCCATAAATAGAAATGAAAGAGCTTTTAAACTTATCTGCTAATAGACTTTCAACCCGTTCCGTAAAATTAGGAATTCCGTTTGGACCTAGCATGACACGATAAAAATTTCGGTTCTGATCAATGTGCTCGATTACTTTACTTAATGTGATTTTAAATCGGTTAACATCAACTTCACCTTTTTTTAGATGACAGGGTATATTGATGGCATCCATTAATTCATTTAAATAGGTGCTGGTTACTTGTTGGAGTAAGTCATATTTATCTTGGTAATGCAAATAAAAAGTGGCTCGATTCATCATAGCCTCATCAGCAATTTTTTGAATGGTGATCGTTTCAAATCCCTTTTCTTCTATTAGTGTTATCAATGCATCTTTTATGAGTTTTTTTGTCTTCAATACACGTAAATCCGTTTTCTTGGCCATTTCTCCACAACCTTTTAAATGATGTGAAATATGCGACAATTTTTGGTGCAGTTGTCGCTTAACATACAAAACTAGGAATCTTGCTCATTGAATACATCTGCACGGTATTTATAATGAAATTATAAACAACATGTTGTTAATTAATCAACGATCTATTGAAAAAGGGGGTGTGGAGAAAGGTTAAGAAGTGTTTCGTAAATAGTAGATTTAAGCAATGAGTTACGTATTTAAGGTCCATTTAAATGAGTGAAAAAAGCTACAAAAGAGAAGGGGTAAACGGTGAATGTAGTTTAATAGATAGGGAGTTGAATACATGAATCCTTTTGGTGAGAAGTGGATTTCATTCTTGTATAAATCTAGATGGTTCATTATTTTGTTTTTCCTCTTAATGGTCTTAGTTGGAGGTTCAGTTGGAGGTAAGCTTCCTGCCTTGCTAAGTGGTGGAGGCTGGGAAGTCGATGGTGGTGAATCGAAAAGCGCTAGGGAACTAACATCTGAAGGATTTGTTGGAAGGGGAAGTACCAGCCTGACGCTAATCGTTCAAGATGAAGAATATAAAGTGGGTTCAGAAAAATATCGTCATCAATTAAAAGAACTAGTCGATTACATAAAAAATCAAGACGAAATCGAAACGGTCTACTCCTGGATAGAAGCCCCTAAGGAAGTTAGGGGAACGATGAAAGGTAATGATCATTATACCACTGTGGGATTTGTTGGATTAAAGATGGACGAAGGTAAAGCAGTCAATATTTTACCTGAAATCCAAGAGCGAATAATGGAAAAGGGCGAAGAGATTGGGATCACTGCTTATTTAATAGGAGCCCCTGCATTCTGGGGAGATGTGGCGGTATATAGTCAAAAAGGGTTAGCTCAGGCGGAACTGCTTGTATTACCATTAATCTTTATGGTTTTGTTGGTGATTTTTAGAAGTTTTGTCTCTACCATTGCGGCCTTACTTGTAACGATTGTTTCGGTTGCATCTAGTATGGGAATCATCTATTTTACGGCACAGGAATTTGAGTTATCTGTATTTGTTAATAATGCGGTCATCATGCTAGGGCTTGGTGTTGGGATCGACTACTCACTTATTATGATCCATCGGTTTAAACTGGAATTATTGAAGCGAGCGAATAAGAAAGAAGCCGTCGTTCAAACCATGAAGACTGCTGGTCATACCGTGTTATTTTCCGGTATCACCATCATGGCGGCGATGGCAGCACTGTTTATAGTTGAATTATCAGCCATTAAATCGATTGCATTTGGTGCCATCCTCGTTGTATTTATGGCTGTTCTAACCAGTATGACCCTGCTTCCTGTTGTTCTGCTTTTATTAGGGGATAGAATTAATGCGTTAAAAGTACCTTTCATCCGGCAGCCAAGAGAGGAAGTAGATTCAAGGTGGTATAAGTGGACGCATGCAGTCATGAAAAGACCTGTTATCTCTATAATCCTTGTCGTGGGAGTCCTGCTCCTATTAGCCCTCCCTGCTAAGGATCTGGCAACTTTTACACCTGATGAACGAGTTTTGCCAAGTGAATCCCCAGTAAGACAAGGGATTCAGATCATGGAAGATTCATTCGGTGTAGGAGCAACCAATTCCATATCCGTCGTTATTCATGCAGAAGACGGAAATATTTTAGAGACTGAAGATTTAGAATATATCTCAAATCTGACGCAGGAATTTCAACAATTAGATCATCTAACGAATGTCTATTCCTTGTTGGATGTTTTTCAAAATCAGAACTCAGAAGAAATCAGGAGAATCCTCTCTATGGGATTAGACAAATTGCCTGAAGAACATCAGCTTGTGATTCATCGTTATGTAAATGAAGCGAAGGATACGACCATCATCGATGTTGGTACAAGTGTGTATGCAGCTAGTGATGAGAGTCTTGCAATGGTTAATAAAATCAAAGATGACATGATCAAAAATTCAAATCCTCCCGAAGGTGTCAAAGTGTATGTTGGAGGACAAACATTAGAGGGGCATGAAGCTAATACAGTGATTGAAAATAGTATCATTCCTGTTTTACTTGTTATGTTAATGATGATTTATATCATTTTGTTTATTACCTTTAAAAGCGTTTTTCTTCCATTAAAAGCAATTCTCATGAATTTACTTTCTGTCGGCGCAACTTATGGAGTATTGGTTTTTGTGGTTGCACAAGGGAATGGCGCCCAGTTACTCAATATTGAGGCCAATGGATACATTCAAAACTTTGTACCTGTTTTATTGTTAGCCTTATTATTTGGCTTAAGTACGGATTATGAAGTATTTGTCCTCAATCGAGTGAAGGAAGAGTATTTAAATGGTAAAAATAATACAGAAAGCGTTGCAATTGGTTTGAGTGCAACAGCTCCGTTGATTTCCGGTGCTGCCTTGTTAATGATTTCTGTATTTGGAGGATTTGCTTTGTCTGGAATTCTTCCTATTCAAACGCTTGGCTTTGGAATGGCTGTTGCCATATTCATCGATGCAACCATTGTAAGGTTTATTTTAGTACCTGCATCGATGAAGCTACTAGGTGATTTAAACTGGTGGCTCCCCTTCAGGAAAAACACGAAACGTAAAATAGAAAAAGTCGAAGGAGTTTAATCCTTGTTTAACAATGATAAGAGGCTGTATTTAACAGCCTCTTATTTGTGCTTTAGAAAAGTTGAAGGATGAACCGGTTTTTTTACCAAAAAAGAGCAGGTTATAGAACAAAATGATCTCGTGAATTGGTCACTTTAAAATGAACTGGAAAAATTAGGGTAAGAGGAGATCCGTCCTTATATTTCATAGATTGACTTCATATCTGTTTCGAAATAGGGAACTATACGAGCATAGACAATTAACCAATGAGGTGATATTTGATGGAACCATACGTAGAGGTTAGGAATGTCTCGAAGATTTTTGGAAAATCTCCGAAAGCGGCCATTGATTTATTAAAACAGGGGAAATCAAAGAAGGAAATCTTGAAGGAAACAGGACTCACAGTTGGAGTTAATAATGTAAGTTTTAAAATTTATCCTGGTGAAATTTTTGTTATTATGGGTTTGTCTGGGAGTGGGAAGTCCACTCTAATTCGGATGTTTAACCGGTTGATCGATCCTACGATTGGCGAAATCCTCATAAAGAATGAAGATATCGTTAAGATGAATGCCGCAAGATTACGAGAAACGAGACAAAAAAGAATTAGTATGGTGTTTCAAAACTTTGCCCTTTTTCCTCATAAAACGATCTTAGAAAATGCAGAATTTGGTCTCGAAGTTAAAAAATTCGATAAGGATGAGCGACGTGAAAAAGCGATGCAGGCTTTAGAAGCGGTCGGGTTAAAAGGTTACGAGCATCAATACCCATCGCAATTGAGCGGTGGAATGCAGCAAAGGGTGGGTCTTGCAAGAGCCTTAGCAAGTGATACTGATATTATTTTAATGGACGAAGCCTTTAGTGCCCTTGACCCTTTAATTCGTAAAGATATGCAAGACGAATTAATTGGGATCCAAGAACAATACAAAAAAACAATTATTTTTATCACCCATGATTTAGATGAGGCACTACGAATCGGGGATCGGATTGCCCTGATGAAAGATGGCAGTGTTATCCAACTTGGGACCCCAGAAGAAATTATGATTAATCCCGCAAATGAATTTGTTGAGAAGTTTGTTGAGGATGTAGATTTATCTAAGGTTATTACTGCCTCACATGTGATGAAACGAGGAGAAAAAATTGGAATTGATCGCGGTCCAAGGGTTGCGTTGGAAATCATGAGAAATCAAGGCTACTCCAGCATATTTATCGTAGATCGTAAAAATAAATTGCTAGGAGCCCTAACTGCTGAGCAAGCTCGACAAGCTATTGATCAAAATCAAACAATTGCTGATGCGATGACAACGGATATTCCAAAGGTAACAGAGGATACGTTACTTGTCGATTTAATGGATGAGATTGCCACTTCCAATTTGCCGATATCGGTGGTCGATGGGGAAAATCGACTAAAAGGTATTGTGATACGTGGGGCCGTTATTGGGGCACTAGCAGGAAATAAAGATTCTTTGAATGATGTGGAGGTGACCAATTAAATGGGTATTCCTAAAATTCCTCTAGGAGAATGGGTAGATTCTTTTGTCGTTTGGTTAACCGTGGCTTGGGCAGGACTTTTCACTTTTATTACCAATGTAATCGATGGACTATTAGATCTGATCGTAGACGTACTAAGTGTAGGTCCACCTATCGTCTTAATTATCGTTTTAACGCTTTTAGTTACTTATACAAGCAGATGGCCATTAGGAGTTTTTACATTAATTAGTTTACTCTTGATTGATAATCTTGGGTATTGGGAATCAAGTATTCAAACCCTTGCCATTGTTCTATTATCAGGATTACTAACAATCGTTATTGGGGTACCATTGGGAATATGGTGTGCGCAAAGAAAAACAGTCCAAAATATCGTGACCCCTATTTTAGACTTCATGCAGACGATGCCTGCTTTTGTGTATTTAATACCATCGATTTTATTTTTTGGGATTGGGGTTGTCCCAGGAATTATTGCTTCTTTCATTTTCGCGATTGCACCAACGATTCGTATGACGAACCTTGGTATTCAAAAAGTGCCTAAAGATCTAATTGAGGCGACCCATGCTTTTGGTGCAACTACAAGTCAAAAATTATTCAAGGTTCAATTGCCTTTGGCGACTCCAACCATTATGGCAGGGATTAACCAAAGTATTATGCTTGCTTTATCAATGGTTGTGACGGCGTCATTGGTTGGGGCACCCGGACTTGGGGCTGACGTTTACCGTGCAGTTAGTCAAATTGACGTTGGACAAGGCTTTGAAGCGGGATTATCCATTGTTTTCATCGCCATTATTCTTGACCGTATCA
Source organism: Niallia sp. Kr1 (assembly GCF_050389805.1). Classification (NCBI taxonomy): domain Bacteria; kingdom Bacillati; phylum Bacillota; class Bacilli; order Caryophanales; family Bacillaceae; genus Niallia; species Niallia sp. Kr1. Next base: position 612,821 of record NZ_CP130945.1, read on the forward strand.
CGCAAAACTTACGTAAACCAGCCTATAGTCATGTAGTGAAGCCTAGAATTATTTTTTCTATTTTAGCGTTACTTGTTGTGATAACAGCGATTGTCGTATCCATTCCAGAAGATAAAGGTCCTGTAAGTGGTAGCGGGATTGGCGCTAAAACAGATTATGAAATTGTGGGAATTGAGCCTGGAGCAGGTTTAATGGGAATGACCAATAAAGTATTAGAAGAATATGAGTTAAATGATTGGACATTAATCGAAGGTTCCTCTGCTGCTATGGTTGCTGAATTACAAAAAGCTTATATGAGTCAAAAACCGATTATTGTCACAGGCTGGTCTCCACATTGGATGTTCTCTTCATTTGATTTGAAATATCTTGATGATCCAAAAGGGACATTTGGTGGTTCTGAGAGTATCCATACCATTGTTAGAAAAGGGCTTGAACAGGATGTGCCTGGTGCTTATAAAATCCTTGATCAATTTTCATGGGAACCAAGTGATATGGAGGCTGTGATGGTCGATATTACAGAAGGAATGGACCCGAGCAAAGCAGCTGATAAATGGATTCAAGCAAATGGTGACAAGGTTTCTAAATGGACAGATGGCGCACCTTCAGGAAACGGTGAACCGATCAATCTTGTATTTGTTGCTTGGGATACAGAGATAGCCAGTACCTATGTAGTAGGTCAGGTTCTTGAACATCATGGTTATAATGTGACATTAAGTCAAGTTGAAGTAGGACCTATGTTTGCTGGTGTGGCTAACGGAAGTGCTGACGGAATGGTCGGAGCCTGGCTCCCAACGACACATGTTGAATTTTATAATACCTACAAAAACGACTTTATTGACCTAGGAGAAAACCTTCGTGGAACAAAAAATGGACTAGTCGTTCCAGAATATGTCAACATTCATTCAATTGAAGACTTGAAGTGAAACAAGGGGACGGTTCTGCTGTTTCATAGATATGATCTATGAAACGCCAGAATTGTCTCTTTTTTCCATATAAAAATTAGGAGAACAAAAATAATTGTTCCCCTGTTTCAGGCTATACGCTTGGTTGCTATCCTTTTCTAACCAACGCCGTTATCCATTCATCTAGCTGAGATACATCAAGCACAGAATAACCTTGTTTTTCATAAAGATCTAACGTTTCTTTATAATTCCATTCCACCATACCAGATAAGATTAGCTTGCCATTATGGAGAAGATACTGGTTCACAAAGCCTTTTAAATCTCTGATTTCATTTGCAGCGATATTGATAAAGATCCAATCGAAGACCCCCTCTAAAGAGAAGCTTGGACTTAATGCATCACCTTGGATCACGGTAATCTTGTCTTCTACATCATTTAAACGAGCATTATACAGAACTTCTGTTTCGACATCTTCAATGTCAGTTGCTACAATTTGTTCTGCACCTGAAAGAGCAGCCGCGATACTTAATAAACCAGCGCCTGTCCCAATATCCAAGATTCTTTTGCCACTCAAATCCTCGCTTAAAATGATCTGAAGGCAATCTTGAGTCGTTTGATGCAGTCCAGAACCAAACGCTCTGGGTGGCTCAAAGTGAATCACATTCCCTTCACTAATCGATTCAGTGGATAAAGTAGGTTGGATAAACCACCCATTTTTTAAATCAATAACGGGAAAAGGTTGTTGCCAATCTTGAACGTCAAGCAACTGATAAAGAACATCTTCTAATGGTATATCTAAAATAGAGGCAACTTCCTTTTTGGTTCCTTCAATATTTAGATCATTGCCTGCTTCTACGATCACCTTCAGTTCAATGTGGGTATCTTGGAGCTCGGTAAAGCCATAACCGTTTTCTTCTGGGAATTGTTCTATGGGTTGATCATAATACAAATTATAGAAGTCATTCATCGTAAGTTTTTCCATGGCCTCGTCCACGTTTGAGAGAGGCATTTTTACTGTAAATTCATGTAACATCGTTTATCACCCTTAAGACTACTTTTTTAAAAAAGAAAGAACATTACCGGTATTCCAGTAATGCTAACAGTAGGATAACATTAATCCTAAATCAAAATACAATTCTCATTTAAATGAAACGCCAGAACCGTCCCTATGTTTCAAAACGTACCATTCCCATTAGGAGATTTCTCTGGTATGGGCTGCCCTATATCCCACATTTCAACGATGAGGTCATTATGGAAGCGAAAGATATGGACCACTGCTCCCCCAAGATCATCTTTATTCTGCTTTACATGGGAGTGAACGGCAACTAAGTCACCATCTGCAATGACGCGTTTTACATCAAGGGTTTTGTGAGGATTCTTTTCGGCATTCTCCTCCATTGCAAGCCTTAGAGAGTCAGTATCTCCGCGGAAATAGGGATTATGATGAAGAAAATCAGAGCCAATGTATTTATCGAATGCTTCCCTTACTTTACCTGATGCAACTAGTTGTAAAAATGAAAATGCCTTCTCTTTTGGAGATTCAGTCATTGCCAATCAACCTTTCTTTAAAGTGTGATGTAAATTTATTTGCGTATAGATTGCTTCGAATGCCATACCGATCTATTTTGCATTTTTATCTGGTTGATGAATACCAAATATATTTCCTTCCGTATCCGTGTAATATCCTTGCCATGCCATTCCTGGAAGGGCATATTTTGGCAATGCTACCTTTCCACCAAGCTCTAGAATTTTAGCTTCAATAGAATCGTAATCTTCAACTCCCAGTGTACATGCATAGCCATTTAAAGCCTGGTTTGGTTCTGGAGGCGGACTTTGACGCTGCATCAATGCTCCATTAATACCAGGTTCCTTGTCTGTACCAGTCACCGCTCCGAAATATGGCATACCTGCATATTCACTCCAGTCCTCAAATGTCCAACCAAATACCTCACCATAAAACCTTTTTGCCCTTTCCATATGCTCAACATGAATTTCAAAATGTACTATTCGACCCATTATTTCCCCTCCTAAGGATTAAGCAATTTGTATTTTCACTAATAGGCAATTTGCCTGGCATAGTGATTACCAAAATTAAATTACTAGTGGCAGTGGCAATTCATAGACCTAAAAAGTTTTTCCAATTTATGAATTTTTACTCCCAAAAGGTTTCTTTACTTTATGATTTTGCTCACTTTGTCTGTTTTAACCGTATCTTTTGGTATAATCCTTCGTAATAAAAAAAGCACTTAGTAGCTAAGTGCCTTAGTGTTTTAATAGCGCCTTTAGGTAGCCTTTAAATTGAGCATTTATTTTTATCTACAAATTAGAATATTCCCCATGCAATGCTCTAAATCCTGCAATAACATATAAATAGGCTAAAACAATGGTCTTTGCCATCGGATCCATTCTAGGGAAAAATCTCCCAATAAATCGCATAATAGTCATGATAGTGATGAGAAAAGGCGCTCCCATTACTCAGGTAAGTGACCTTTTTAAAAGGCAATAATAATAATGACAATCTTTGTATGTTGTCTTGAAGCTCTTTAGGAAAGGTCCTCTCCTTTTTCATGAATCTCTGTTTCAATCGCTTCTACATGCTCTTCATTAAGCTTTTGTTGTGGATGAGGATGAAACCAATGAATTTCACCTTCGTGAACAAATCCTTTGAACTCGTGACCTTGTACCGTAAGTGTGACCTGGCGGCGCTCGTGTGGTCTGTCTTCAAACACTTGCTTCATTTCCATATCATCAATCGAACCGGAAATCCCATGTTGTCCCAACAATTCACAGATTTTGTTTTCAATTTTTGCTTTTTTTTCCTCACCTAAAACTTGTTGTGGATATGGATGCATCCATTTAATTTCACCATCGTGAAAATGACCTCTAAATTCATTTTCATCAACCGTAAAAGAGAATTCGTGCCTCTTATGCATGGGGTGGTCACTAAGCAAATTTTCAACTTCAAAATTCCTAACTTCTGGGTGATCTGGATTTTCTTTCGTCATCGTTTTTCCTCCTTAGTGATTACATATTAAGAGGATGTCCAAAATCTCAGAAAAAATGTTAACGAATCATGTAATTCAATTTGATTCTAGTTAAATAGGAATAAAGCATAGTCTCCTTCATCATTTATTATTCCTAGTAGAGTTGAATCATTAGTTTTACTAGCGATACAAATAATATAATTTCTTCTCATATATAATGACTTTATTATTGAAATGTAACCTTATTGAATTTAAAAACTTTTTTATAAAGTGGCTCGTCTAATAAATAGAAAGGAGGAGCGAATGTGGATGAATTAACAGCAGAGGTTTTTGAAATGGAAGATAAAGAAGAACTTATAGATGAAATTATGAACAAGTATGGACAAGAAGTATTGCAGCTGGCATACTCATATGTCAAAAATAAAGAAATCGCTGAAGACTTAGCACAAGATATCTTTGTCAAATGTTATAAATCTATTCATACATATAAAGGAAAATCCAAACTTAGAACATGGGTTTGGAGAGTGGCGATTAATCATTGTAAAGACTATTTGAAAAGCTGGTATAACCAAAAGGTCATCATAACCGACCATGAATACTCGTATACTGGGGTTCCACAAGATAGTGTAGAATATACGGTGATTCAGCAGGATGAAGATCACAGGTTAGCTTCTGTCGTTATGAATTTGCCAATCAAATATCGAGAAGTGATCTATCTTTTTTATTTTGAAGAAATGCCAATTAAAGAGATTGCTGCGGTTATAGAAGTAAAGGTAAATACGGTAAAAACAAGGCTTAGAAGAGCTAAGGAACTGTTAAAGGAAGAATGGGAGGGATAAATCAAATGGAAGATCGATTAAAAGGGCTTCGAAAATCGATGGAGAAAACAACGTTTAAACAGCTAACCTTTTCAAAGAAGCATCGCCTGCAAGTTTATGAAAAAATAAAGCAATCCAATGAACATGAGGAAGATATTCTTTTAGCATTATTACAACTTCTTATTCAAGAAAAGACAGGATATGAATTAGTAGAATTATTACGGGCAAGGGGAATTCGAAAGTTTGAAGATAACGAAGGTCTTTTATATATAGTCTTACACCGATTAGAGCAGAATGGGTTTATCCAATCAAATTGGGATCAATCAGAAACGAAATATTATCAAATCTGTCCAAAAGGGACAAAAGTTTTACGAAAGATGGAAAACAGTTCGGTAAAAAAACAATTTTTGATAAAAGAATTAATACAGGAGTGAACTGGTGTTGGGAAAAGACAAGGATACCTTTTTAAGTGAAGTATTGAACCAAATTCGGTCAAAGGAAGCAAAGAAATTTGTTTCAAGTGAACTCGAATACCATTTGAAAAGATCTAAAAATAGATGGATGGAGAAAGGATTTAATGAATTTGATGCAGAAGAAAAAGCCGTTAAGCAACTGGGGAATCCTATTCAAATTGGTCATGAATTAAATAAACTTCATCGGACGAGAATCGATTGGTTCATGGTGATTTTATTAGGAGTGACGCTAGCGTTGAGCTTCCTCCCTATCTTTGCGCTTGGTTATGCCAATGATGGTCCTTTTTTAATGAATAAAATCGTTTTTGTCATTCTTGGTGCCGCAACGGTAATGGGAATGATGCTGATCGATTATCGAAAATTAGAGAAGCTAGGATGGTTGTTTTATACAATCGGAGTAATGATTCTCTTCATGTTAATTTTTATTCCAAATATTTTCATTAATGGACAACCGTTTATTCAAATTGGTCCCCTTATGATCGACAGTTTTATGGCTGTACCCTTCTTTTTTATTGCTTGGACGTCCTTTTTCAATAAGGCTGCATTGAAAATATGGCATTTTGGACTTTTATTTATATTTTCATTATATTTATTTCTCTGGATCCCTTCCCTTTCCACAACGTTTATTTACATGATAATGGTATTTATTATGCTTTGGTGGAGTAAAATAGGAAGGAAGAAGGCCCTGATGATGACCGTTGTAACCATTTGTATGGCTGTTATCGTAGGACTTTTATTTCGAACTTCTATTAAAGAATATCAGTTGGCTAGAATATTGGGATTTTTAAACCCAGAAAATGATGAAAATGGTGCGGGTTATATCTATTTGCGATTAAAAGAGATTATTTCAGAGGCAGGTTGGTTCGGTATATCCGGAAATAAAGAGTTTATTCCATCCGCTCATACAGACTTAGTGTTTGCTTCTTTGATTCACAGTTATGGATATGGGTTTGCAATTCTTCTTTTCCTCATCCTATCCTTTATTGTAATAAGAATGGTCGTCATATCCTATAAAGTAAATGATCATTATGGGAAATTACTGTTGGTTGGAGGAATCACTCTTTTCGGAGTTCAGTTTATATATAATATTGGAATGGTATTGGGACTATTGCCGATTACCTCTATATCCCTACCTTTTATCAGCTATGGACTCATGCCAACCCTGTTCAATGCCTTTATAATTGGCTCTGTTTTGAGTGTCTATCGTCGGAAAGATTTAATTTCAAGTCGTTTTAGCTAAATTTCGAATACGTAAAGGAACTTTGTTAGATAAAAATATAAAAGAAACTGTTTATGTAATTCTAAAGAAGAGGTGGAAATTTTGATTAATATAGTAGGTCAAATTATGTTGTATGTAAACAATCAAGATGAGACAGTGAAATTTTGGACTGAAAAAGTAGGCTTTAGTGTCATTGCAGAAGTCAATGAACAGGGAATGAGATGGATTGAAATTGCTCCAACAAAGGATGCTGAGACAAGTATCATTCTACACAATAAAGAAGTGGTCGCTAAAATGTCACCTGAATTAAATCTTGGTACACCTTCTTTAATGTTTTTCACAGATCAATTCGAACAATTGCATAGTAATTTAATAAACAAAGACGTTACTGTCGGAGAGATAGTAAATATGCCTTCAGGAAGAGTATTTAATTTTGCAGACAGTGAAAATAACTACTTTGCGGTTATGGAAAAAAGGTGAACATAGGGACGGTTCTCCTGTTTCTGGCTGAAGCTCAAGAAGAACTATTCTTCAGTTTCTAAAAGTGAAATTAATTAGAGAGTCTGACGATAAACGTTAGGCTCTTTTTGATCGGCTTAAAATAAAAGGGAACCAATTCCATTCGAAAATCTAGAAACGAAGAAAATGACTTAGCAAACGAGGTCCTTATTCGATAAGAGGTTGTAGAGTGTTAGTATTCCTAAATAACATTTAGTATTCTGGTTAGAAATTAATGTTAAAATAAAAAAGAAGAAGGATACAATGAAAGTAGCAAACAGTTAAG
>NZ_CP130945.1:625000-930000 GCF_050389805.1 Niallia sp. Kr1
GAGTGATGGGGGGACGCAGGAGGATAGGGTAAGCGCGCTGTTGGATATGCGCGTCCAAGCAGTTAGGCTGTCAATGAGGCAAATCCCGTTGACGTGAAGGCTGAGCTGTGATGGCGAGGGAAATATAGTACCGAAGTTCCTGATTCCACACTGCCAAGAAAAGCCTCTAGCGAGGAAGCAGGTGCCCGTACCGCAAACCGACACAGGTAGTCAAGGAGAGAATCCTAAGGTGAGCGAGAGAACTCTCGTTAAGGAACTCGGCAAAATGACCCCGTAACTTCGGGAGAAGGGGTGCTTTTTAGGGTGTTAAAGCCCTGAGAAGCCGCAGTGAATAGGCCCAGGCGACTGTTTAGCAAAAACACAGGTCTCTGCGAAGCCGCAAGGCGAAGTATAGGGGCTGACGCCTGCCCGGTGCTGGAAGGTTAAGAGGAGAGGTTAGCCGCAAGGCGAAGCTTTGAATTGAAGCCCCAGTAAACGGCGGCCGTAACTATAACGGTCCTAAGGTAGCGAAATTCCTTGTCGGGTAAGTTCCGACCCGCACGAAAGGCGTAACGATCTGGGCACTGTCTCAACGAGAGACTCGGTGAAATTATAGTACCTGTGAAGATGCAGGTTACCCGCGACAGGACGGAAAGACCCCGTGGAGCTTTACTGTAGCCTGATATTGAATTTTGGTACAGCTTGTACAGGATAGGTAGGAGCCTTGGAAGCCGGAGCGCCAGCTTCGGTGGAGGCATCGGTGGGATACTACCCTGGCTGTATTGACATTCTAACCCGCAGCCCTTATCGGGCTGGGAGACAGTGTCAGGTGGGCAGTTTGACTGGGGCGGTCGCCTCCTAAAGAGTAACGGAGGCGCCCAAAGGTTCCCTCAGAATGGTTGGAAATCATTCGTAGAGTGTAAAGGCACAAGGGAGCTTGACTGCGAGACCTACAAGTCGAGCAGGGACGAAAGTCGGGCTTAGTGATCCGGTGGTTCCGCATGGAAGGGCCATCGCTCAACGGATAAAAGCTACCCCGGGGATAACAGGCTTATCTCCCCCAAGAGTCCACATCGACGGGGAGGTTTGGCACCTCGATGTCGGCTCATCGCATCCTGGGGCTGTAGTCGGTCCCAAGGGTTGGGCTGTTCGCCCATTAAAGCGGTACGCGAGCTGGGTTCAGAACGTCGTGAGACAGTTCGGTCCCTATCCGTCGTGGGCGTAGGAAATTTGAGAGGAGCTGTCCTTAGTACGAGAGGACCGGGATGGACGCACCGCTGGTGTACCAGTTGTTCTGCCAAGAGCATCGCTGGGTAGCTATGTGCGGAAGGGATAAGTGCTGAAAGCATCTAAGCATGAAGCCCCCCTCAAGATGAGATTTCCCATAGTGTTAAACTAGTAAGACCCCTGAAAGATGATCAGGTTGATAGGTTTGAGGTGGAAGCATGGTGACATGTGGAGCTGACAAATACTAATCGGTCGAGGACTTAACCACAATTCATGATGAATGTCAGCATTATCTAGTTTTGAAGGAACAAACCTTCAATAAAATAGTCTGGTAACAATGGCGAGAAGGTCACACCCGTTCCCATCCCGAACACGGAAGTTAAGCTTCTCAGCGCCGATGGTAGTTGGGGCTTTGCCCCTGTGAGAGTAGGACGTTGCCAGGCTAGCCCCTTTTAGAAATATTAGGGGCTTTATTTTTGTCTAATGGACAAACTTAGGTAACTATGGCCCGTTGGTCAAGCGGTTAAGACACCGCCCTTTCACGGCGGTAACACGGGTTCGAATCCCGTACGGGTCACCATTTTTAAAAGGAAGGTCTGCTAAGTGCGCGACATCCTGTACGTCGGAGGATTAGCTCAGCTGGGAGAGCATCTGCCTTACAAGCAGAGGGTCGGCGGTTCGAGCCCGTCATCCTCCACCATATTGCCGGCCTAGCTCAATTGGTAGAGCAACTGACTTGTAATCAGTAGGTTGGGGGTTCAAGTCCTCTGGCCGGCACCATGTTTCATCGTCCTGAAGAGGATGAAACATGCGACAAAAGCCAAAGGCTTTTGCAGCACAGGACCATGAGCTTATTTTAGGAAGATATTTTAATATGAGCCATTAGCTCAGTTGGTAGAGCATCTGACTTTTAATCAGAGGGTCGCAGGTTCGAATCCTGCATGGCTCACCATTTTGCGGGTGTGGCGGAATTGGCAGACGCACTAGACTTAGGATCTAGCGCCGCAAGGCGTGGGGGTTCGACTCCCTTCACCCGCACCAATTCTAAAATGCGGAAGTAGTTCAGTGGTAGAAGATTGAACGACTCGAAGAGTCTCAATCTGCGATAAAAGCCGTAGGATTTTAGAGCACAGGACCACATAATATATTCAGAAATACTTTTAAATTTTAATAGGCGGAAGTAGTTCAGTGGTAGAACACCACCTTGCCAAGGTGGGGGTCGCGGGTTCGAATCCCGTCTTCCGCTCTTGAATAATGCCGGGGTGGCGGAACTGGCAGACGCACAGGACTTAAAATCCTGCGGTAGGTGACTACCGTACCGGTTCGATTCCGGTCCTCGGCACCATCTAATTTAACAATGCGCCCGTAGCTCAATTGGATAGAGCGTCTGACTACGGATCAGAAGGTTATGGGTTCGACTCCTTTCGGGCGCGCTTATTTACGGGAAGTAGCTCAGCTTGGTAGAGCACTTGGTTTGGGACCAAGGGGTCGCAGGTTCGAATCCTGTCTTCCCGACCAGGATTATAATAATGGGGGCTTAGCTCAGCTGGGAGAGCGCCTGCTTTGCACGCAGGAGGTCAGCGGTTCGATCCCGCTAGTCTCCACTTACTTTAAAAAAATATTTTCAATTATGGCGGTGTAGCTCAGCTGGCTAGAGCATTCGGTTCATACCCGAAAGGTCGTAGGTTCGATCCCTATCGCCGCTATTAGATTTTTAAATAGGTTAGAATCTAAGGATCTTTAGCTCAGCTGGTTAGAGCAGACGGCTCATAACCGTCCGGTCGTAGGTTCGAGTCCTACAAGATCCATCTTTATATATAAATGGAGGAATACCCAAGTCTGGCTGAAGGGATCGGTCTTGAAAACCGACAGGCGGGTTAAACCGCGCGGGGGTTCGAATCCCTCTTCCTCCGCCATTTAAATATAAATACTATTATCGCGGGGTAGAGCAGTCCGGTAGCTCGTCGGGCTCATAACCCGGAGGTCGCAGGTTCAAATCCTGTCCCCGCAATCTGGTCCGGTAGTTCAGTTGGTTAGAATGCCTGCCTGTCACGCAGGAGGTCGCGGGTTCGAGTCCCGTCCGGACCGCCATTTATATTTTTTGTTTTCCAGTAGGATACCATGGATCACTACTGTTTAAATATATTTGTGGCTTAGTAGCTCAGTCGGTAGAGAAACGAATCGTCCCGTAGGGGATTCGTTTTGCAACAAAAGTCAAAGGCTTTTGAAGCACAAGATCGACCACCAGTTAAATTTAGGAAGTGCTATTTTATACGGCTCAGTAGCTCAGTCGGTAGAGCAATGGACTGAAAATCCATGTGTCGGCGGTTCGATTCCGTCCTGAGCCACCATAATTGAAATCCCTTATGTCCCTATAAATTTGGAGGGGTAGCGAAGTGGCTAAACGCGGCGGACTGTAAATCCGCTCCTTCGGGTTCGGCGGTTCGAATCCGTCCCCCTCCACCATACATAATAGGGGTATAGTTTAAAGGTAGAACGAAGGTCTCCAAAACCTTTGGTGTGGGTTCAATTCCTACTACCCCTGTTCTAAAATATCATAATGGCGGTTGTGGCGAAGTGGTTAACGCATCGGATTGTGGTTCCGACATTCGTGGGTTCGATTCCCATCAGCCGCCCCATTTAAGGTTTTTGGGCTATAGCCAAGCGGTAAGGCAACGGACTTTGACTCCGTCATTCGTAGGTTCGAATCCTGCTAGCCCAGTTTTTGGCGGCATAGCCAAGTGGTAAGGCCAAGGTCTGCAAAACCTTTATTCACCGGTTCGAATCCGGTTGCCGCCTTTGGACGAAATTATAAATCATATATGCGGGTGTAGTTTAGTGGTAAAACTACAGCCTTCCAAGCTGTTGTCGTGGGTTCGATTCCCATCACCCGCTCCATATAAAATAATGGGCCTATAGCTCAGCTGGTTAGAGCGCACGCCTGATAAGCGTGAGGTCGATGGTTCGAGTCCATTTAGGCCCACCATTATATTCATCTTGTTCCGCAGTAGCTCAGTGGTAGAGCAATCGGCTGTTAACCGATCGGTCGTAGGTTCGAATCCTACCTGCGGAGCCATTTTTATTTTTTGGGGAAGTACTCAAGTGGCTGAAGAGGCGCCCCTGCTAAGGGTGTAGGTCGGGTAACCGGCGCGAGGGTTCAAATCCCTCCTTCTCCGCCATATATAAACTGTATAAATGCGCCTTTAGCTCAGCTGGATAGAGCATACGCCTTCTAAGCGTACGGTCAGAGGTTCGAATCCTCTAAGGCGCGTAAATCAAACTCATTCTTTATTAAAGAATGAGTTTTTTATTTACGTGCTTTGCTGATGATCTAGCAAAGAAAAAGGTAAGTTCCCTCTCCCCGTAATAATAGATAAAGCTAATACTTTTGGTAAAAATGAGTCCTAGCTTTTTCATTACTGATAATTCTTTAATAGATTTTATAGTAGTTTATAAAGTCATTTCAATTTCTTGAAATTCTCCTGCAATTTCCCCCAAATACAGCCTCAATTTGTATAATTCCACCATTCATATTATCAATTGAACGATGAATTCAATTTTTATGTATTCGAATAAAATTCTTTATGCCTGTATGTTTAACTTAACCAAACTTTAAAAGAACTTCTAAGTTTTAAGAGATAATAAAAAAATTTCATATCCAAGTTCACCATATTGCCTTATTTTTTACAGTGCCATATTTGAAGTTAAGTAGATATAACAATAGTGGAAGGAGACCTTGAGATGGTGACGAGCCCTGTTAGAAGAATTGGTTAGTTCAAGATTATAAAAAAGGAGATGTTCATCCAGATATGAGTTATTCTACTTACACATCAAATCAATTAAAGCGAATGTCCCTGTTTCAAACAGAGGAGGAATATCAGGAGCATATGGAGAGGTGGTTACAGACGTATAAACAGAAGTTTACAAATACTGAGCTGTTGGGCTTGAATCAACTAATAAGAGTATCCCTTTATCCTGGTATCACGTACATCACGGTTCCCCAACTGTTGCAAGGGATTCAAACTTCCATTGAATGTAGAGGGATTTCAAGTAGAACGTTTTTAAGAATGCTAACGAAAGCGAAATCCGTGGGGCTGCTAAAGATATATCCAAAGGTAAGTGTGGATGGTTTGATTCCTTGTAATCTCTATATCTTTCAACCTTTTTCAAGCAAATGACTAGGAGGAATGTGCAATGAGTAAATTGTTAATCGAAGATAACCCTATGATTATTCTCCCTTCTCTAGCTAAGAAAATTGGCTTAAATCAAGCAATTGTGATCCAGCAATTTCATTATTGGCTCGTATCGAGTAAACATACCATTGATGGGAGAAAGTGGATCTATAATTCATATAAAAAGTGGGAAGAACAGTTTGTGTTTTGGTCAGGGAAGACGATTGAACGAACCATCCGTTCCCTAGAGGAACAGGGCTATTTACAATCAGCAAACTACAATCGATCCAAACAAGATAAAACAAAATGGTACACCATCAATTATGCTAAATTAGCAGAATTAGATGAACATGTTGAAGAAAATCTGTCATCTTCTAAAGGACAAATTGCCGAACTGGATGAGGCAATTTGTACAATCAAGATAGACAATACGGTAGATGCAACAGGACTAATGGACGTGGCACAACAGACTGACTGTCTAACTGAGTCAGACAGTTTGCAACAACCATTACCAGAGATTATTTCAGAGACTAACTCAGAGAATAAAATGAATACTTCACCTTTCACCGAAATCATTACATACTTGAATGACAAAACGAATTCTAATTATAAGCTGACTTCAAAGAAAACAAGGGAATTAATTCGAGCACGTCTTGACGAAGCCTATCAACTAGAGGATTTTAAAAAAGTCATCGAAATCAAAAGCGAAGAGTGGAGGATAGATCCAGTTTGGAGTAAGTATTTGCGACCAGAAACCTTATTTGGAACAAAATTTGAATCTTATCTAAACCAAAAGAGCGGGAAGAAAACCTACAGAGAAGAGGATTTTAATCTTGACGACTAGACAAGAAATTGATACATGGGGACGGTTCTACTGTTTCAACTAGTTAAAACTGATAAAAAGGTACCAGTACCCATCCAAAAAGTGGATGAATACCGGTACTTTTTGTTTGTAAAGGATTCCTAAATATTTTTAAAATAGATCGATAATTTTAGCATATAGCAGTATGATCTACTTAAGAGACCTTATTTTCTTGAATAAAAATGAAATTGGGTAACCTAATAAGGTTAAGGAGAATGGTGATATGGATAAGATTATTGAAGTAACAGGTCTAAAAAAGTCCTTTGGTGAATTAGAAGCAGTAAAAGGCATTGATTTTTATGTGGAAAAAGGATCGTTTTTTGCCTTTTTAGGTCCCAATGGTGCTGGTAAATCGACAACGATTGATATGATTGGTACTTTGCTGCAGCCAAATAGCGGTGAGGTTGTGATTGATGGGTATCGCTTGGGAAAAGAGGATGATAAAATTCGCTCGGTCCTTGGGACAGTCTTTCAGGATCATGTATTAGACAATCTTTTGACGGTAAAAGAAAATTTAATTACAAGAGGAAGCTTCTACTATTCTAACAAAAAGGACCTAATGGCAGCTGTTGAGGATGCAGCGCAACAAACCGGTGTAATCGAGTATTTAGATCGACCATACGGAAAATTGTCAGGCGGTCAAAAACGGAGAGCTGATATCGCAAGAGCGCTGGTTAACACCCCAAAAATTCTTATCTTGGATGAACCGACAACAGGACTTGATCCACATACAAGAAAGGATGTTTGGCAGGCAATTGAACTGTTACAAAAGGAAAAAAATATGACGATCTTCCTAACTACTCATTATATGGAAGAGGCTGCAAAGGCAGATTATGTTGTCGTTATTGAAAAGGGGATGATTGTCGCAAAAGGAACCCCCGCCCAGTTAAAAGAGCAGTATAGTAACGACCATATCATAATACATACTTCACAAATGAAAGAAGTCACAGAGATTTTAACAAATCATGGATATTCGTTCGAAAAAAAGGTAGATACCATCACCATACAATTACATTCGACGATGGATGCACTGCCAATTTTAGAGGCTTGTAAGGATAAAATTAGAGGCTTTCAAGTAATCGAAGGAAATATGGATGATGCTTTTATTAATATAACAGGAAAGGAGATCCAACAATGAGATACTTAATAAAACGTAATTTGTTGATCTTTTTTCGGCAAAAAAGCAGCGTATTCTTTTCACTTCTTGGGGTTTTAATCATTATCGGACTCTATGTTTTATTTTTAGGAGATTTAATGGTTACGAGTATGGAAGATTTAAAAGGTGCCAGATTCTTAATGGACAGCTGGATAATGGCAGGTGTTTTAGCGATCACCCCTGTGACCACATCCCTGGGAGCAATGGCCACCATCGTCGAGGATAAAAAAAATCATATCCATAAAGATTTTATTTCATCCCCTTTGAAAAGGAGCACTTTGGCTAGCGGGTATATTTTGAGTGGTTTTTGCATTAGTTTAATCTTGACCTTTATTACTTTTATTTTCGCAGAATTGTATATTGTCGCCTTTGGTGGAGAGTTATTATCGATCGAAGCTGCAATCAAAGTCATCTTACTCATTATTTTTACAACAGCTGCATCCAGCCTTATGATGTATTATATTGTATCGTGGTTTAAGAGCATTAATGCTTTCACAACGGCAAGTACGATTGTGGGAACATTAATCGGATTTCTAACCGGTATTTATATCCCAATTGGAAATCTTCCTGATTTTGTACAAATGATTGTTAAACTTTTCCCCCCATCTCATGCAGTTGTGCTGTTCCGAAACATAATGATGGAACAAGCAGAAAAAGTAACATTCGCTGGGGCATCAACAGAGATATTGGAGGATTTTAGAATTAATTTAGGCGTTTCCTTCCAAATCGGTGATACCCTTTTAAGTCCAATAACTAGCATCCTATACATTTTGATCTTTATCGTTATTTTCTTTATCCTATCCGTAATGAAGATTTCAAAAAAGGAAAGATAAACGAACATGGGGACGGGTCTAACTGTTTCATTAGAGCAAAGTTTCAAAAAAGGTCCCGTGCACCGAAATGGATGATGCCTGGACCCATTTATTGAAGGGGGATAAACTCGAATACTAGCGTAAACAAATGAAGGAGTAAGGATTATAAGCTAACGTGGAATTGTAGAGATTTATAGGGGAAGTTGAGAGTGGCTTTACTGAGGCTTTTATCTTTGTGAAAAAAGGCTCTACAGGAGTAGAAGCGATACTACAGCTAACTAAAAAAAGCGGGACTGTTACCTCCCGCTTAACCAAGTTTATTTTTCCCACTCCCAAATATCCCCATTTTCGGATGCTTTGAGTATGCTACCATCAAATGACTCAATTTGGAAATTAAATTCTTTTCGAGGGTGATTCTTGTCCTCTTTCATCAAATCGATATTTACTTTATCTACGTGGAGAACTAAATTGGAATCTTTCAGCTCATACGTTCCATTGAAGTAGCGATGATCAGGATCATTCGTCATTTTATATTTCATAATGAAATTTCCATCTTCTTTTAAATCTAAAGTGGTTGCTCCGCCATCAGTCATCCAAAAGTTATGGAGGTCTGATAAAGAGATCTTTGCGTTTTCGGTCTTAGTTGCGGTAGTTTTTTCATCAGCTTCACTTGTAGCTGTAGATGATTCCTTCTTTCCATCTACCTTTTCATAGACAAAGGTTTTTTGGGCTTCAAGATCAAATAATTGAATTCCTTTTTCGTCATATCGTTGGAGTTCCATAGGCATTTGATCACGGTTTGCCTTTCCCTTTACTCCGTCCTGATTTTTATATTCATGGTGGAAGGTGACCACTCCTTTGAGGTAATCCCATTCCCATGTTCCAATTAATGCATTATCTTTACTCGGAAATTCCCCGTTTCCATATCCTTCATAGCTGCCATCTTCACTTAAGACAATGCTGACATTCGGTGTTCCGTCATCGTTAAAGAATCCCCATTGGCCAACTAATTCCTTTCCATCTTCAGTTACATTCAACAGAACGCTGTCACGATCAATTCCAGCATTTAGATCTAAGTCCTTTAGATCCTGTGTGTCAATCGTGCCATCACTGCCCTCAACCGGTATTGGATTATTGATAGATAGTAATGCGAATGCGTGATTCCAATAGTCTTGTCCTTTTGCCATATGATCTAAGGCTTTTCGGTCCTTATTTGCGTCTCCTTCTTGAATAGCCTCTTTATATAGGATCATCCCTTTGTCAAATTCATCTAAGGCTACTTTGATTTCTTGACCAATTTGCTCTTTATCATCGGGTGGAGCAATAGTACGAAATTCTTTGATAACATCGCGAATAGCATCTACTTTTCCTAAGTAAGTTTCTTGCCATTGTTTTTGTTCCATGTCTTGATTTTGACGTATTTCTCCGAACTCTTGGATAGAAGTAGAGAACTTAGAACGTAATCGCACCGCTTCTTTTGTGAACTCCTCGAAAGATAATTGCTCTGCTTTTACTTCATTCTGGACCTCTTGTGTGGTTTTTTGTTCCACTACAGAGTTACAACCGGCCAATAAAGCGATTGATATAGCTAAGCCCATCCCCCATTTTACTATCATTCCATCCCCACTCCAATTCTTTAAATAGGTATAACTTAGTAATTATTAAAAGAGTCAGTTTATTCCAACTCTTTTAATTTATTAAACTTTTCTAGTAAAAGCAATAAGATTGAGCGGGAATGTTTGAAAATAGGAAGAGCGAACCGCTACTTTAGTAGGGAGTGGTGAGATTTGTCTTGCTAAAATAATATATGGATGCTTGGAGAAAATGGGGATAGTTGTGATGTAAGAGTTTAACATTGAATGTTATTTTGTGTTTCAAGTAAGCTTCTAAAGCAGTCAGAATCATATTTTGCAAAAAAAGTGAAACACCAAGAACCGTCCCCGTGTTTCACAAAAAAAGAAACACGAGAACCCGTGTTTCAAACTGCCTTTACCCGAAACTGTTCAAGCCATATTTCGTTGCCATAGGCAGAAGGTTTATAGTCAATTGAGATTTTGTCTGTATGCTTTAACATTAAATTGTCATAAATAAATGGAATTCCCTCGATGGTTACGACATTTTCTCCATCTTCTTGGTCTACAGGTGCGAGTGAATAACTAGCTGTTCCACCGCCCCCACAACCAACACCTGCTAAGTATACATAAATGCCTTTTTTATTTTTGTCTTTTTCCAATAGTTTTTTAACTGTTTCTAAAGCAATGTCACTAACTGTGATTTCCACTCTAGATTCCCCCATTTTTTATTTAAATATAGCGGAATAGACCGACCGAATCGCAAAATTCCAGTCGTAATATACCCCCTGTAGTAAATATAACATGTTTTTTGAAAATAATAAAATAATAGGATTGTGTCGAAGATAATCACTATTCTGTTGAACGTTCATGATCAAACAGACAAAGAGATGCCTGTACGTCACATAGTTTGCTAAAATGAGCATAGAAAAGTCGAATGTTGTAATGGAGGAGTTACGATGTTAATCGATAGAGTTTTCGCAGAAGCAGAGCCTTTTTTACGAGAACGAAAAATTGGTGAAGTGTATATTGGCTTAACGGTTATCGTTGTTTCCCTAGATAATGGGGCAATTGGATCAACGCTCGTATTGTTAGAAGAGGTCTTAGTGTCAGATCCAGTAGCGATTGATCCAGACTTGATTAAAAATATGAAGGCTGCGGATATGGCAAAATGGGCACTAAACCCGCATGAACATGTGGTAAAGCGAATGTTGGGAATTGCGACGATGAATGCTTGTGCGTACTCACAAGATTTAAGCAATGGTAAAAGGGTGGAAGCCTCAACATACGTTGATTTGAAACCGAGTGATACAGTCGGTGTAATCGGCTGGATGCGTCATTTAGTTCAAGTTGCTGAAGAAAAGGCTCGGCAAGTTTATGTCTTTGATAATGGGGAAGCGGAGTTTGTTTATCCATCCGAAAAACAGGCTGAATTACTTCCAACCTGTGATGTTGTGTTCATTAGCGGAACGGCTTTTATTAATCAAACGATTGATCAAATTTTGAACAATTGTCAAAATGCTCGCGATATCATCATCACTGGACCAACCACACCCATGTATCCAAACGCCTATCGTGATACAACTGTAACCATTATCGCTGGCGGGGTTTGGAAGAAAGATGATCGAGAGAACATTTTTAGAAAAGTTTCATTAAATGCCGGAATGTCAAAATTGAAAGCTCACTTTGAAAAATATTCTGTACGGTTGTGAGGATAGATTCAATTTAGTAAAAAGAGGTCAGTTTCCCATTCTACTAAATTTAATGTAGCGGGGAATTGACCTCTTTTGTATATTTCAAAATTCTACAGGAAAAAAGGAGGAGTACTAAAAAATGTGTCGAATTATATTACGTTAAAGATTCAGTCTATTAAAATAGTTTTTATAATGAAGAATCTTGTAAAAAGAAATAGATGGGGGATTCAAATGAAAAAATTATCAGGTCTTATTTTTATTACTCTCATCACAATCAGTCTCATTTTAACTGGTTGTGGAAATCAAGAGAATGAACAATCTAACGGAGAGGAAAAAAGCACGGAGAAAGATTCCGTCAATATCGGAATGTTGAAGTTAACAAGTTCGGCACCGTTATTCATTGCCTTAGAAAAAGGCTTTTTTGAAGAAGAAAATATTGATGCGGAAGCAACCTGGTTTGAGGCTGCTCAACCGATTGCTGTAGCAACAGCTGGCGGAAGCGTTGATGTGGGGGCTACCGGCATTACGGCTAGCATTTACAATATGGTTGCAGGAGGACAGCAACTTTGGATCGTAGCCGATAAAGGACGTGAAGAAGAAGGATATTCATCTACAGCTTTACTAGTAGCGAATGATTCTGACGTTACGAAAGTAGAGGAGCTGAAAGGGAAGCGAATTGGGATCACTCAAACAGGCTCAACTTTCCATTATATGGCGGGACGAATTTTTGAAAACCATGGCTTAACTCTAGACGATATTGAATTAGTACCGCTTAATAGTATTCCAGGACTGATGGATTCATTAAAAGGTAAACAAATAGATGCTGTCCTATTGAATGAGCCAAACATTTCGATTGCAGTGGAAGAGGGCTATGGAAAAGTCATTACTCAAGTTGGGGAAGAAATTGATTATCAAACGTCAGCAGTCTTTTATTCACCAAAATTTGCAGAAAATAAAGATTTAGCGGTCCGTTTTATGAAAGCTTATGAGAAAGCAGTGAACTATTATCACGAGGCTGTACTGACTAAAGAAAACGGAGAATTGGTAAAGGGTGAAAATTTTGATGAAGTCATCAATATAATCGCTAAATACACTGACCAAGAGCCAGCCTTAATTGAAAAAGGTCTTCCATATATTGACCCAGAAGGAAGATTATTAGAAGAGGATATCCAAACTCAGATTGATTGGTATGCTGAGAAAAAATTAATAGATAAAAAGATTGATAGCAGTGAAATTGTGAATACTGAATTTCTTGAGGAAGCTTTGAAAAAATAGGAAGTGAATGGACATCATGAGAATTGTCGTAGAAAATGTTGGAAAAACCTTTGTTGATTCTAAAAAGAACGAAGTAACGGCTTTAAAAGATATTAATTTTTCAATTGGGAAAGAAGAATTTGTCGTTCTTGTAGGACCCAGCGGATGTGGAAAATCAACCTTGTTGAATATTGTGGGCGGCTTACTGTCGCCTAGTACGGGTCAAGTGTATTTTGAAGGTGCAACAGCAAAGGAACCTAAATTAGGGGTTGTGTTTCAGGAAATTGCCTTATTTCCTTGGCGAACGGTTTATGAAAATGTCATTTACGGGTTAGAGGAAAACGGGGTTAGCAAAAAAGAATGCCAAGAAAAAGGCAAGTATTATATTGATATGGTTGGATTAACAGGGTTTGAGGACGCTTTTCCTAAGCAGTTATCAGGAGGAATGAAACAGCGTGCCGGAATCGCCAGAGCCCTGTCGGTGGAACCAGATTTGTTATTAATGGATGAACCATTCTCAGCTTTGGATGCTCAAACACGGACACTGATGCAGGAAGAGCTACTCCAAATTTGGGATCGGACCCGATTAAGTACACTTTATGTGACCCATAACATTCAAGAAGCTGTTTATTTAGCTGACCGGGTAATCGTGTTGTCAAGACACCCTGGACAAATCAAGAGTGTGATTACGATTGACTTACCAAAAATGGAGCGACATCAAGAGCAGTATCGTGAAAGATTTGAGCAATATTCCAATGAGATTTGGAATTTAATACGTCATGATGCACAAGAAGCATTAAAGGAGGCGTATTAGATGCAAGAAACTAGAACTTTGATTAAAAATAAAGTGGATTTTCTTGATAAGAAGATTCCACGCTATGCTTCTGTATTAGGAATAGTGGGAGTCTTACTATTATGGGAGATCGTTTGTAGATTACAAATTGTTCCTCCGTTATTTCTGCCAGCACCTACAGCTATTTTAGTAGCTGGCTGGGAAATGATTGTAAGCGGAGAGCTTCACCAAAATTTATTAGCGAGTCTTTATCGTATTTTGGGTGGCTATTTCATTGGAGCTATTGTTGGAATCATCATTGGATTAATTCTTGGATTTTCGAAATGGGCAGATGCTGTTCTTAATCCGATTGTTTATTCCATTTATCCCATTCCGAAAATTGCTTTATTACCATTGATCATTTTATGGTTTGGAATTGGTGAAATGCCAAAGGTTGCGATTATTGCACTCGGGGTCTTTTTTCCTGTTGTGATCAACACGTATGCCGGTGTTAAAAATGTTGATTCCATTCTAATAAAGGCAGCAGTTACATTTGGCTCGAATCATTTTAATGTAATTCGAAAAGTCATTCTGCCCGGTGCTTTGCCAACAATCTTTGCCGGCTTGAGATTATCTGCAGGTACTTCCCTTTTGCTCCTTGTTTCAGCTGAAATGATTGCAGCAGAAAAAGGAATTGGTGCATTAGTCTTGCATTATGGAAACCTAATGGTGACTACCAAATTGATGGTTGGCGTTGTCGTCTTGTCTCTTCTTGGCTTACTTTTTAACAAAGGATTACTATGGCTTGAAAGAAAACTTCTTCCATGGAAATAAAAAATGCCTGATAACAATCAGAAATGAATGTTATCAGGCATTTTTTTATTTTAAAATTGATCGGATAGGTTCATAGATTAGAGGTAGATGAGAAACCTTTGAACAATTTTTTCGTATTTCCTTTCCCATGAAGGTAGTAGTTTTTTTAATGTTGACCAATATGTCATCATTTTATTGTAAAATAAACAAAGAGATTAATTAGTTAAGGGGAAAGATAATGGAAATTAGAAGGTTACGTTCATTAGAAGACGCAGAGAAATATCGCATCATAAGACTGGAATCTCTACAAAATTGTCCAGAATCATTTGTTGCTAGTTATGAGGAGGAGAAAGACTTTTCTATCGAAACATTTATGCACCAACTTCAATCAGATGGTTCTTTTACATATGGTGCTTTTGAGGAGAATCAACTCGTTGGAATCATTACGTTATATTTGGATCAGCCATATAAATTAGGTCATCGTGCACATATTGGAGCGATGTATGTTTCTTCTTCTAAAAGAAGTTTAGGTGTTGGAAAGGTTTTAATGGAAGAAGCTATAAGAAAAGCTAAAAGTATTGAGGGAATCGAGCAAATCTATTTAGCGGTAGTTTCCACGAATGAACCAGCAAAAAAACTTTATTCCACACTGGGATTTACCGTTTTTGGCACAGAGAAGAAAGGATTACGAGTAGATCACGATGTTTATTATGATGTAGACTTTATGATTTTGTTTTTATAATGATCTTGGATGAATCATCACATTAAAGTAAAAGGAAGGGTTGGGTGAAACATGATGAAAGATAAATGGAATACGTTATACATATTTATTATTGGAGTTATTTCTATTTATACGCAGGAACTTGTAACATTTTTAATGTTAGGGTTTATATTAATAGCTTTAAATAATATCCACAGGACATTGAAGGAAATATTAAAAGTGAAAAAGAATGAATCCAAAACAGAATAGTTTGTTGTTTTTTTCTAAAAAAGGATAGGAAGGATACTACGTTTCTGGAATGCAAAGCTCTGATACAAAGAGTATCTGTATATACAAATGATTTTGCTTTTTGGGGAGGCATTATTATTGGGAAAGATGATTCAACTCTTCTTCTTTTCATTTTTATTCTTAGTTTTATTAAACGGGTGTCAATTTAATAATGAAAAAGAAGATCTATTTGAATTTAAAGATTCGTTTGTTGGTGATAATAGTTCGATAGGGAGCATTATTAATCAATTGCCGAGTGGTGAATATGTTAAAGGCTTTAAATTGGAAACCAATGACGAGCCTTATGGGATCATTATAAATTATGAAGGTATAGAAGCGGAAGAAATTGAAAAAACGTATAAAGAAACAGCTATTTACAATGCAAGCTTTATATTTGCTTTGGTTCAAAATGCAGAGTGGGTTACATTTCGTTTCGATCACAAGGAATATAAGCTAAAAAAAGAAGAACTACAAAATTGGTATGGGGAAGAGTTGCGTAATTTTACGAGTGAAGATGAACTAAGAAAATTAACGCAAGAATATTTAAAAGACGAAAATAAAGTAAACGAGTTTTTCAAGTAACAAGGTGAAACAGGGGGACGGTTCTAAGTGTTTCATAGATGGCATCTATACAATGAGTACATTTGGTTAAACTGGAAAAAATTTTGAAACAAGAGAACCGTCCCCCTGTTTCAAAGGAGGGATTTTCATGGAACTGATAGAAAAGGCTATTGGATTTGCGGCGAAAGCCCACCAAAACCAGGCTAGAAAAGGAACGGACATTCCTTATATCACACACCCTTATGCGGTTGGGATGCTTTTACAAAAAGCGGAGTGTTCAGAAGAAGTGATTGCTGCGGGGATCTTGCACGATACACTTGAGGACACCGAAACCACTTTAACCGATTTGATTGAAGCGTTTGGTGTACATATCGCAATTCTTGTTCAAGCTGCCACTGAAATTGACAAAAGACAGCCATGGGAAGTAAGAAAACAACATACCATTGATAAGTTAAAAGAGGCTTCTATTGAAGAAATTCAGGTCATTGTCGCTGATAAATTACATAACTTGAGATCAATCCGAGCGGATCTTAATCTACATGGGGATTCCATATGGCAACGATTCAATCGCGGTAAACGGGATCAGCACTGGTACTACGCTAGTATTGTGAAAAGCCTATCACCTAGAAAAAATGAGTTCAACTTAATACTAGAATTGGAAGAGGAAGTAAAAGGAGTTTTTGGCACTTTAGATATTCTTTCTGAACAAGAGATTTCCTTTTTGTTTTCGTGTGCTTATCTTCATGTTGATCATGATTTACAGGAAAGATTGGAATCTAAGCAATTACACCGTTTTGCAGAGGAATTGATGGAGGAAGCGGAGAATCTATATCGGAATCAAGATGAGCGTATCACGGAAAAATTAAATGAACTTCAATCAAGAGGAATCGAGTTTCAATCAAATTCAGAAGGACCATTCATTCTTACTTCGTTTTGTATGGCATTTCAACATAAAATGCAATGGTCGGATCAAGAGTTATTTAAACAGGTTAAGAACAACTTATCATTGTTGTAAATTTACTATTGTCATTGATTTAATAAATATTAGGTGGAGAGAATCGTGAGAAAAAGTATGGCTGTTATACTTGGGTGTTTAATTTTAGCTATTCTAATTTACGGTCAAGATATCGCTTATTTTTTAAATGAAAATTCCCCTGAAATACCGCCAATTCAATACTTAACGGTTTTAACGATTATAAGCTTATTTTTCTTTTTAAGTTCTCTTTTCTTAACCTATTTGCTCTACAAGAAAAAAAGAGTGAAATGGGAGAAATACGGTTTGCTTTTTTCAATCCCTTTTGTCATAGGATTCCTTACCTCTTGGTGGTCAATATTTGTTTTAGCTATGTGGTGGGGGTAATGTGTAGAGGGCAGCCTAATCCACTATAGCATTAACAGAGGAGGAGACAGCCCCTTTTCTTCTTGTTTTAAGTCGGAAATTTTTCCGGGTTCATCGTTAAATAGATTTCGTTGATGGTTTGATTACAAATATAGAAGCTGATGATACTATGAAGTTTGTCGTTCAAATATATGATGATAGCGGGTTGAGCGTTGACATTTTTGATTTCGAAATAAAAGTCTGTATCAGTCTTTTTGCTGATTCCGTATAAAAAAGCCAAGACGTGGGATGGAGATTCGATTGGACGAATAGCGGCCTTGACCTTTCCTCCACCATCCGAATAGAGCGTAACTTTATCCGATAACAGTTCTAATATGACGTTGGTATTATGAGTCTGAAAGGCTTGGATAAATCGATCAATGATGGCTTTGTTTTTCTCATAGTTTAAACTCTCCCCCTTGATATGCGAGATTTTCTGTTTTGCCCGGCTCACCATTTTCCTGCAGTTCTCCTCTTTCTTTTCAATGATGTGACTAATCTCCAGGTAGGAGAAATGAAAGATTTCTCTTAAAAGGAGGGTAGCTCGTTCATCGGGTGTCAAATGCTCCATCATCCGTAAATAGGCAATACTCAACCCCTCTTTTTGAATAAGCACTTCAGACGGACCAAAGTGGGCTACGTTCTCTAGGAATAGGGGCTCGGGATTCCATGGACCTACATACTGTTCCCGTTTGTACCGTGCAGACTTTAATACATCAAGACAGCGGTTCGTCATGATCTTGCAGAGGTATGATTTCTTATTATCAATCTGGCTGTCATTGATTTGGTATGCTTTTAAAAAAGTATCTTGTACAAGATCTTCTGCTTCGGCAACTGAACCTAACATTCGATAGCCGATGGAGAATAATAAGGGTTTAAACTTTATATAATCTTCATTGCTAATTTGCAGGTGATTCACCTCTTTTTTTCTAGAATTTCTTGGGCGGCCTGTAGCCCGCTTGTAACAGCGCCTTCAGCTAAAATCGAGTGAGGAGAAGCCCAGTCTCCCGCTATATATAATCCGGGGATCTCTGTTTTAGAACGGAGCAGTTGTTTCTCATCTCCTATTTGAGGGAAGCGCTGATTTACGATTAGACGCGGAATATAGCGACTTGTAATCTGGTATTTTTGCCAGTCCGGTTGTAGTTTTTCTAGAAATTGATGCAGCTCCTTTTGTACTCTTTTCCCATCTATGTGTTCATCTGGGTGGTGATATTTAAACAGATGTAGAACTATGCTTTTTCCATCGTCAGAAAGTTTGGCAACATTTGAATGGACAGAATAATACAGTGGGTCTGACAGGTTCATGGCAAATAATCTCTTTGGATTCGGAAGCTGAGATAAGGCAACATCAAGTGTCGAACCGGTAACAGGTATGGTATTGGTAAAAAAACTACTTTTCAGGCAATGGACCATGTTTGGAAGTTCGTTCGGTGCCGATGTATAAATCACATGTTTTCCGAGAATGTCCTTACCATCTGATAAAACCAGTCGAATCTGCTGTTCCTCTGCGATGATTTGTTTTACAACAGTATGCGTTTGAACCTTTACACCTGAGCTGACTGCACGATTATGGAGTTGATCAACCAGCGACTGCCAGCCGCCATCAAGATAAAGGACTCCGCCCATTACAGCCTTCATATGCGAAACCATTATTTTTGCGCTCACTTTTTCTGGTGCGTGGCAATATGTCGCTAGCCTACCTAATAGGTAGAGTAATGACTGAACTTTATCTGATTTTGCTATTTGTTTAACCCATTGTTGAAATGTTTGGTTGGTCAATTTTTCGGAATCCATGTTCGTCATTTTAAATAAAACTTTGACCCATTCCATCCGTTCCTTTCCATTTAATAGATTAGTAGAAAAAAACCCTAAAGGAGTAAAAGGGGCGGAATATTCAATCTGGTTTTCAATGAGAACACCTCCTAATTTCGGTGATTTCCCGTGAAAACGAATACCCATTTCTTCGAGAATGGTTTTCGCTTTTCCTTTTTTATAAAAGGCATGAGGCCCTAAGTTGAAATATTGACCATGTATTCTATTTGTTCTCGCCCTACCGCCAACATCTTTTCCTTTTTCGAGGATGACGATCGATCCTTTTCTTTTTGCTAACGCATTTGCCGCCACATAACCTGCTAAACCACCACCAACAATGACGACATCCCACATTTGAGTCATCAAGAAAACCTCCTATACCTAATATTTCACACTTAAGACGATGGAGAGAAGAGATTTGTGACAGTGAAACACGATGAAAAAGGAAAAAGGGTTCAATTCCCCAAGCTGTTAAAGTATTAACACAGCAGGGGAATGAACCCTTTTTCTCTTAACTTTCATACGCCTTCACTAATTCAGCGATATTAAATTTTTTCATTTTAAGAAAAGCTTCTGTTACTTTTGCCAGTTTTTCCGGATCCTTTTCTTCCATGATTTTATTCATAATCGAGGGGTTAATTTGCCAGGATAATCCGAATTTGTCCTTCAGCCAACCACATTGCTCGGCTTCAGGAAATGCAGATAATTTTTCCCAATAATAATCGATTTCTTCTTGTGTATCACAGTTGACCAAAAAAGAAATCGCTTCGTTAAATGTAAAAGGGTGCTCGTGCGCACTGTCCATTGCTGTAAAGTTTAGATTTTCAAGGGTGAATGCTCCTTGCATGATCGTTCCCGGTTTATCAGGTGCTGCATTTTCCCCATACTTAATGATATTTCCAATCGTAGAATGTTGGAAGACGCTCGTATAATGGTTAATCGCTTCTTCAGCTTTTCCGCATTGTTCACCTACAAACAGAAGGGCAGGGGTGATTTTTTGTTTGATCTCAACATCCCCCATATACATAATCTGCCATGAAAGGCCGTATCGGTCATTCAACCAACCATATTTTTCACTAAATGGATATTCACTTAAAGGCATGAGAGCTACGCCACCATCAATCAGTTGTTCCCATAAACGATCCACCTCATCTACTGTGTTACAAGCGATAACAAAGGATACCGCTGGTGTGAATTTAAAATAAGGTCCAGCGGAAAGTAACATAAATTCTTGTCCAGCCAATTCAATTGTAATCAATTCAACCGTTCCTGACGGCGTACTATGTAAAACCGTTTTATCCCTTAGTTTGGAATCCTCAAACAAGGACATATAGAATTGCGAAGCTTCATCAGCTTCCTGATCAAACCATAAATGTGGAATAATTTTTTGCATAAAAAATCCTCCTCGATAATTGAAACAGAGGGACGGTTCTCAGTGTTTCATAGATGGTATGCATACATTTAATGCTAGCATAATCTCTTTGTTTATCTTTTTTGCAAAAAAGACAAAACGGATGGAACAGGAGAACCGTCCCCCTGTTTATTATGATCTCCCTATTATAGGAAAAATATCTTTTTTATCTTGAACAAAGTCAATGTTAGAAGTTGTCCACTTTTTTAGGTAACTCTAGAAAGTATATAACACTAGACGATAATTGTTACAGTTAAAAGTGCTATACTTATATCATTCTTTTGGAATATTTATAAAATGAGGTGTAAGAATTGGGGAGAAGAATCGTTATTTATCTGACTGGCTTGGCGACTACTGCGTTGGGGATTGCCTTAATTATCCTCTCTTTTGTCGGGGCAGGTCCGTGGGATGCAGTCGCAACCGGATTAGCGAATCATCTGGGGTTAACGATTGGAACATGGTCGATTATTTCCCAAATTGCATTCACATTGATTACTTGGTTACTAGAAAAAACTAGATTTAGGATTGAATCCATGATTCCTATTGCGATCAGGAGCTTTTTCTTAGATATTTGGATTTATGTTGTTTTGGCGAACGTTGACTTTTCATTTTCGTGGGTATTTCAATGGTCTGCTTTTACCATGGGTCTGATTCTAGCGGGAGTTGGGATGGGAATCTATATGGAGGCCCGCTTTCCAAAAACACCGATCGATGGATTAATGGTTGCGTTAAGTCAAAAATGGAACTGGAGTCTAAACAAATCAAGAATGAGTATTGAGATTACGGGTGTGATCTTAGGATTTTTATTAAGTGGACCAGTAGGATTTGGGACCATCGTAACCGCATTATTTTTAGGAAGAATCATTCAATTTTCTAATGCTAAAGTTAAAAAGCTATTAAGCACTCAAACTGATACCGTAGAAATTCAAGCGTAGTGAAACAGGGGGACGGTTCTAGGCGTTTCATAGATGCTATGCATCTAGAAAACGCTAGAATCGACTCCCTGTTCATTTTTTTAGATGCGTTAAAAAACAAATAAAACATGAGTAAGATTCCTATAATAAACAATAAAAATTTATTGATAATCAATAAATTTTGTTTTAAGATAGAAATATAATAATTCATTTGCAATGGAGGGAATGATGATATGAGTCTCATTTTATTAATGGGTATGATTGGAATCTTACTCGTTCTTTTTTTAAAAAGACCAATAATCGATACAATCGCTAAAGATAATAAGATAGTGTATAAGTTCCAAAATGCAAATTGGTTTCAAAACCATTGGTTATCTGGACTATTCTTGTTTGGTCTGAACGCAGTTTTATTCTTTTCAACTGTTCTTATTCTCTATTTGTTTATGTTTTTATTTATCCCGTTCGTTCATTTTTTTGTTATGTTATTAGCTGTCATGATAAGCATCTATGTCTGGATAATCATTCATAAGTCTTGGAAAGGGACAAAAAGGAACCGTTTAAAGCTTGGAGCGGTAGGAAGCAGTTTTTATCTTTTCTTAACCATGATGTTTGTATTTTGGTTAGTTACTTTGACGCCATCTTATCCTGGCGATGATACATTCATGGGTGCCGTTGGATTAGTATTTGCTATGATCGTGACCTCTATGGCATTTGTTACATGTATGGTTATAACAGGTTTTTCGAAAGCTTAAAATTGCTGGATATTTTTTACAGAACTTCCCGAACGAGAAAGCTCACTGCTTCAGCTGTGTAAGTAGTTAAGATGAACTAAACCATCATTTTATATTCCCTTTTTATTATCAGAAACATTAACTTTCAATGGTTATCAAAATAATGAAATGGTAGTAGTTAGATAAATCCAAACCTGTGAAAATAAGTAATCAAACGACTATAATAAATGGTAGCTGAACCACTAAAAAATGAATGTAAATTGCAATTTAAATAATGGGGGTTAAATGAAAATGACAAAAGAGGCTTTATTAATTGTGGATATGAGTAATGATTTTGTAGCCGATCATGGAACATTAACGGTTGGGAAACCTGGGCAAGAAATCGTGCCTTATATTAAACATTTGGCAACAAGATTTTTAGCGGAGGGAAATGTCGTTGTCGTATCGATGGATGCCCATCAACCAGATGACCCACATTTTGAATTATGGCCACCACATAATATTGTAGATACTGAAGGTCAGCAATTGTATGGGGAATTAAATGATTGGTTTGAAACTCATAAAGAGCATGAAAATGTCATCTATTCACCGAAAACGAACTATAATGCATTCTTTCAAACCGATTTAGCTGAAAAATTAAGAGGTTCAGGAGTAGAAAAGGTTCATATTGTTGGAGTTACTACGGATATTTGTGATTTTTTAACCGTAGCAGGAGCCGATGCAGAAGGATTTAAAACAACCATTCATCGACGAGGGGTCGCTACATTTACGGACCTTGGAGACACAATGCTTAACCATATGAAACGTTGCTTCCATACTGAAGTAATCGAATAATGGAGGGGGCTATTGATCTCTCTTCAATGCAGACAGAAGTAGGTCCTCCAAATATGATCCTGTTAACCTAATTAAACTTATATTTATTCAATATACATTCGGCATTTGATCAATCCGGGTAATGCAATCTAAAGCGCCAGGCACTATCCCATTTGGAAGTGCCTGTCCCCTTTTTTCATCACGAAAAGGTTGGAAAATAGAATTTATTTTATCAAAGCGGCTGGTAATGTAGACTGGTCGCTTCTATAGAATTATAGATCATCTCCTTCTCCGAGGCGGATGACACGAGAAGTTCCATGATGTCCTTTTGTCACGTTTCTAGTATCAAAAACAAGTGAAGCATGGTTTAAGATTTTGTCCAGTGGAATAACAGAATGGTCGGTTAATATGAGAACGCAATCCATTTCACTTAACATGTCTTTTGTAAGATCTGTATTCGTAAATAAGTCTTGTCCAATATATATTGAGGGAATATAGGGGTCATGATAGCGGACGGAAGCCCCTTTTTGTTTGAGTTGCTTGATAATTTTTAAAGCCGATGAGTCTCGTGTATCTGCTACATCTTTTTTATAGGTAATCCCATAAATAAGAATTTTGGCTGTTGATAGAGAATGTTTAGGTTTTATAAGCTCATCTGTGCGGCTTACGATATAGTCGATCATCTTTTGGTTTGTCCGATCCGATAACGTGATAAATTCACTATTTGTCCCGATTTGCTGAATCTTCCATTGGAGGTACAAAGGGTCAACTGGAATACAATGACCACCTATACCGGGACCGGGATAAAATGGGGTATATCCGTACGGCTTTGAAGCAGCAGCCCCGATTACCTCCCAGATATTAACCTTTAATTGATCACAAAGAATGGCCATCTCATTTATAAAGGAAATATTAACAAAACGGAACGTATTTTCAAGAAGCTTGGTTAACTCGGCCGCTTCCGTTGAGGAAACGGGAACAACTTTTTCGTAAATATTCTGGTAAAAGGATAATGCCTTCTCTTTACATTTATTTGTAATTCCTCCGATTACCTTCGGGATCTCTTCAACAAGAAATTGAGTATTCCCGGGGTCAATTCTTTCGGGTGAATTGGCTAGGAAGAAATCGATGCCAACGTGTAACCCACTTTTTTCAAGAATAGGCAATAATACTTCCTTTGTTGTGCCAGGAAAAGTTGAGCTTTCTAATATAATGAGCTGCCCTTTCTGAAGTCTCTTTTGTATTTCCATGCCTGCACTGATGATAAAGCGCAAATCCGGTGTTTTTTGTTCAGTTAGAGGAGTAGGTACACAAATAATAATACAGTCCACTTCTTTTATTTCATCAAAATTAGTAGTTGCATGGAAATGACCACTATCTATAACTTTCTTTATCGCATTGTCACTAATATCTCCAATATAACTTTTAGAATTTTGAAGCTTAGTTACTTTACTCTGATCTAAATCAACTCCCGTAACATTCCCCCCTTTTTCTGCAAGCATGACAGATAACGGAAGACCGACAAACCCTAAACCAATAACAGCGATTTTCTCATTTTTTCTCGGTGAATCATCAATGTTCATTATATTTACTCCCCGCTCTCTAAAAAAAGAATTCCTTTTAAACTATGCACTGTGCCAGAGAATGGAGTGGACAAACCACTATTTCTATAAAAATTTTAAGTTTTGATATGAAAAGAAAATACCTTGTATGGATCAGGCAAGAAGTATTCGCTAGGATAAAAAATTAAAAATAGAAATGAATAATGGTTTCTAGCCGTTCCACAGCGAAAAGACGAGTCATAGGTTATGGTGAAATAAATTTAATACCTGTATCTAATTATGCGAATCCGTTTTTTCTGCTTTTCTCTAGCAATAGCAGTGAAATAAGGGCATGGAAGAATCTCACATTGGCACTGTTAAAAGAAGATACGCTAACCATTTTTATAAACAGCATAAATGATATAGAGATGAGGGGGAAAAGATGATTAACTTAGTGGATTTAAGACGTCAATTTCAAAGCGTTAAACATGAGATTCTAAAAGGAATCGATGACGTGATTGAAAGCGGGCAGTACGTATTAGGATCAAAAGTCAAGGAACTAGAGGAGAAAGTAGCGAAAAGGCTCGGTGTCTCTGACGCTGTTGCTGTTGCAAATGGTACAGATGCTCTTGTTCTTACACTTGAAGCCTATGGAATTGGTAAGGGGGATGAGGTCATTACTACACCTTTTACTTTCTTTGCGAGTGCTGAGGCTATATCGCGTGTTGGAGCCGTTCCTGTTTTTGCGGATATTAATCTGGTTACCTACAATATTGATCCGTCTGAAATTGAGAAAAAAATTACCTCAGCTACAAAAGCAATCATTCCAGTCCATTTATTTGGACATCCCGCTGATATGGATAACATAAACAAGATTGCTAAAAAACATGAACTTTTGGTAATTGAAGATGCCTGTCAAGCGTTTGGGGCTTCTTATAACAATAAGAAGGTGGGGAGTTTAGGAGATGCTGCATGTTTCTCATTTTTCCCAACAAAAAACCTAGGGACTATGGGTGACGGAGGAATCATTACAACTTCAGATGGAGTATTGGCTGATAAAATCAGAAAACTTCGCACACATGGAACAACGAAGAAATATTATCATGACCAGATCGGTTATAATAGCCGCCTTGACGAAATGCATGCTGCGATCTTGCTTGTAAATCTCACGAAAATAGATGAATGGAATCAAGCAAGGAGAAGATTTGCCCAACGCTATAGACAGCAACTTGGGAATACGTCACATTTAAAATTGCCGACCGAAGCCGATGATTGCTATCATATTTACCACTTGTTTTGTATAGAGTCAGAGCATCGTGAAGAAATAACGGAGGCACTATTGAACGCAGGAATTCAAACTGGAATTTATTATCCGCGTTGTCTACATTTACAAGAAGTATACTCTTCACTGGATTATAAAGAAGGGGATTTCCCAATAGCTGAAGCTTTATCAGAAAAGCTTTTTGCCATTCCCATGCATCCGTTTTTATCAGAGAGTGAACAGGATCAAATTATTTCCATACTACAGCAAAAGGAAGGGAACTAAATGGTCGTTCGATTTGGATTGATTGGCTGCGGTTATATTTCAAAAAAACATTTACAGGTACTGGCAGTCTGTAAGGGTGCACGGCTGGATGCACTTAGTGATCTTCAAGAGACCAGAATTGAAGAAGCGAAAAAATATTATCAAGAATATTCAAGTGATCCCCATCCTATCAAGTATTATCAAAATTATATAGAAATGCTATCAGACCCACAGCTCGACGCTGTTATAATCTCTTCCTTTTCTGGACTTCATGCGGAGATGGCTAAAGCAGCGCTTCTTTCCCAAAAACACGTTGTTCTTGAAAAGCCAATGGCTTTGTCTATCGAAGAAGCCAATGAACTCATTGCATTGGCACAAAAACAGCAAAAAGAGCTTATGATTTGTCACCAGCTCCGTTTTCGGCCGTTGATGCAAAAAGTCAAAAGGATTATGGAGGAAAGAAAGATCGGAAAACCTATTTTAGGCGTTGCTTCAATTCGAATTAACCGGTCACCGGATTATTATACTTCAGCTTCATGGAGAGGGAAATGGGCAAGTGATGGGGGAATGCTCATTAATCAAGGGATTCATGTTGTTGATTTGTTACAGTGGTTTCTAGGTGAAGTAAAAACGGTGTACGGGGAAACTGGACAGCAATCTTTTATTAAGGAAACAGAAGACGCAGCTGTAGGGATTATCAATTTTAAGAATCAGGCAAAGGGGATCGTTGAGGCCAATATTGTAACTCAGCCTAATAATCTAGGGTATTCTTTGTCCATTTTTGGTGAAAAAGGAACCATTTCTATTGAAGGACCTTCTCTTAATAAAATTTCCCGTTGGTTCATTGATGGAGAGCAAACGGACAAGGAAGAACTAGATCGTCTCGTTAGTGATGATATGGAGCAAATGTATATGTATGAAAATTTTATTGAGGCTGTAAATTCACATGATAAACATGTGTTGATTGATGGGACGGAAGGAAAAAAAGCTCTTGAAATCATTTTTGCTATTTACCAATCAGAATTGTCTAAACAGGTTGTTCACTTTCCTTTAACATCATTCGCCACATCTGAAATGATTAGAAAGGAAGGAAAATGACCATGAAACTTGGAAAAGTTGTTGTAACAGGCGGAGCGGGATTTTTAGGGTCACAGCTTGTGAGAAGGCTTCTACCTTTGTCTGACCATATATTCATTATTGATGATTTATCAACTGGAAATAGGTCGGCTGTACCTCAATCAGAACGGATAACATTTTATGAAGAAAGCATTACAAACGAAAAAATTTTGGAAGAAGTATTGCCAAAAGTTGATTATATCTTTCATTTTGCATGTAAAAATCTTGTCCTATCTGTTGAAAATTTGAATGATGACTTCGAGACGAATCTGTACGGAGGCTTCTTACTGCTTCAAAAGGCCCAGGAATACTGTAAAGGACTAAAACGGTTTGTATATGCTTCCACCACCTCTATTTATAGTCAAGCCACAATCCTACCCACACCAGAATCTTACTATGATATCAAACTTCCATATGCAGCTAGTAAATTTTCAATGGAGCATTACTGCCATGTTTATTATCAAATGTATAGGTTACCAGTAACGATTTTAAGATTTTCAAATGTATATGGTCCAGGGCAACTCGCAGCAAATCCATATTGTGGGGTAGTAGCGAAGTTCTTTGAAGCGGCAATGAATCAAAAGCCAATGATCATATTTGGTGACGGCAGCCAAACAAGGGATTTTACGTATGTTGAGGATGCCATGGATGCCGTGTTGCTGGCAGCAGTGGCAGAGAAAGCAGTGGGAACTGTCTATAACGTTGGAACGGGAATGGAGACAAGCGTCCTCGACCTTGCAAAAGAGGTTCAAAAGGCTAGCGGACATAAGGACCTTCCATTACAGTTTGAGCCAAAACGGAAAGTCGATGTTGTGCAGCGAAGAAGCATCGGGACTGAGAAAATTTTCACAGAATTGAATTGGAGAAACAAACATTCCATAGCAGAAGGGATAGCAAAAACCTACAGCTGGCTTAAAGGAGAGGAGTAAACATTGAGGATTTTCCATGGAACTACTGAAATTGCGGGGCAAATGGGAATTTTGAGCAGCGCCTTAAAAAAAAGAGGTCACGACTCCATTGGCTATAATACTTTCCATTCTTATCTAGGCTATAAAGATCATCTCATTAATACTACTCAAGAAGGACTTGAGCAAATGTGTCAGGAAATTATAGAAAATTATGATTTATTTCATTTTCATTATGGAACGACTCTCTCCCCTGACTTTACCGATTTGCCGAAAATTAAAAGAAAAAATAAGCGAATGATTATGCATCACTGGGGTAACGATGTAAGGTTTCATGAACAAGCAAGAATCCATAATCCTTATGTATATACGGGGGACTCACCGCCTAATGAAGTCATCCATGCCAAATTAACAAAAATCACTGCCTATATTAAAGAGGCGATTGTTCAGGACTACGAAGTGTATGATTATGTGAAAGACTATTATGATAAAGTACATGTATTGCCAATTGCTATTGACCTTGCACATTTTCAACCTCAATACCCGTCTTTACAAAAGAGAAGGCCACTCATTCTGCATGCACCCACAAATCCAGATTTTAAGGGGACCTTCTATATTGAAAAAACGATTGAGAAATTGAAAGAGGAGTATGACTTTGATTATCAACGCATCGAGAAAATGAATCATGAAGAAGTGATTAAGCTTTACGAAAAGGCAGATATAATCATTGATCAGGTTTTATGTGGATCTTACGGATTGCTCAGTGTGGAGTCGATGGCGTTAGGAAAGCCTGTTTTAACTTTTATTCGTCCTGACCTTGTTTCTTCCTTTCCTACTGATCTGCCAATTGTTAATGCCAATCCAGATAATTTATATGAACAAGTCAAAAGATTACTCGACAGCCCGGAGCTGCGCCGGGACCTTGGAGTAAAAGGGCGCCGCTATTCAGAAAAGTATCATTCACATGATAGACTGGTAGATCAATTGTTAACAATCTATTCAAACTTGAGACCCTAGTACGGGGTTCATTTACGGTGGATCCTAACGTACTTTGAGTGAGAACGGAAAAAGTTCAAATCGAATAATAAAGCATGGTCTTCCTTCGTAAAATCGAGGAAAACAATGCTTTTTTCGTATATATGATTTAACAGTTATCGATTTTTAATTAAAATGTCAAACATGAAAAGGATTGAGACCTTTACAATAGGATTCAATCCTCAGGTAATATATACCATTCTAAGCAAACTGTTCGGGGTAACTTCAAATATATTGATTGTAATAGTTGGAGAAGTCTTTATGATGGGAATGCTGCAGTTGGATAAATAGGTGTATAGGATTTTTTTATGAAAGAATAGATGAAGTCATATTCAGTACGTTGATTTTTGTATATCTCACCCATTGTTTGATTAGGAAATTGAAAAACGAGCAGGCTCTTGTCCATATATTCGTTGTATATACCGTAGTTTAAATAATCCAACAAATGGTTTTCCTTAAAAAGAATGCCTTTGCCAAAGGGAATTTGCATGCCTAGATGGAAATGCCGGGCAAATGCCGAAGCGTTACTAATCCATTTAAAGTCTGGTCCAGTTGCTCCGTAATAGTTAGGATGAGTGCAAGCGGCGTCAAACCCAAATTCCTTCCATTCCACACACCCAGTTGAGCCATACTGCTGTAGCCATAATGACAGCAGATCTTTTTCACGAATAAAGGCTGTCATTCTCTTAACAAAGATTTCATCACGGCCGTCAATAGAGGCACGTGGCCAGACAAATCCTTTAAATGTTAATTTTTCATGGAGATGTTCTGCTTTTTCCCACTTTTTCAAAAACTTTTTCACCCACCACTTTACCGCTGTAAATCTATCTTCTTCCACATTAAAATTCAACCATTCATCCTTTACTTTGCCAAATTTTGTTTGGGTAAGAATAGGATAAGGAATCGTTACCCATAAATCGGTTTTTTTCCCTTCTTCTGTATTGATTGCC
Organism: Niallia sp. Kr1; assembly: GCF_050389805.1. Lineage (NCBI taxonomy): Bacteria > Bacillati > Bacillota > Bacilli > Caryophanales > Bacillaceae > Niallia > Niallia sp. Kr1. The sequence goes on from NZ_CP130945.1 coordinate 654,996, forward strand.
GCTGCATCGAAATTATAGTTGTCCAAAAAAAGCCTCTTTAATGCTATTTCCCAATCCTTCTTTTCTGCTGTAGCTCCAAAATGAGCATACATGGGATGAATAAAATGGTTTGTTCTTCCACTGATGGGGTTGAAGATCAAACCTCTAAACATAGTATCTACCACTTCTTCATTAACTAGATAAGATTGGTACGGCTTTAAGTCCGTTACTGACCAGTTGATAATCGCACTTCCAGATTCTTCTCCACAGGGAAGCAGGCAGATATGATTTTGTACACCGATCTCTTCTGCTGTCATAAATTGATTTGTTGACAAATGAATCTCACCCTTTTTTTAGTTCTACTACAGAGTATGAGATCGCGGAATAAATGGTGAGTCTACATGTCCCTATTTATCAAGTTAAAATAACCAATTGATCTCTCGTGAATATACTATGGTGAAAGGAGAAATGTGTATGAAAATTGTACATGCCCCAACGGAAATAGCGGGACAGATGGGGACTCTCTGCAAAGAGTTGAGGAAAAATGGGCACCATGCAGTAGGGTACAACTGTTTTCACACCTATTTGAATTATAAAGGCGCTATTATCAATACAGATGCATTTGAGGTGATAAGGGAAATAGATTTCCTTTTGAAGCATACTGATATTTTTCATTTCCATAATGCCAACACTTTTATTCAGGATTTCGCCGATCTTCCACTATTGAAAGAGAAGGGGAAGAAAATGGTGATGCATCACTGGGGAAATGATGTTCGTACCGTTCAAATGGTTAATAAGTTAAATCCCTATCCTCTTCCTCCGACTTATTATACGGATGAAGAGATTCACAAGCAGCTTACAGATCTATCACAGTTCATTGATACAGCAATTGTTCAGGATTATGAAGCTTATTCTTACGTAAAAGACTACTACAAAAACGTTTTTGTCTTGCCACTCGCATGTAATATTGAAGACTTTCAAGTTTCTTATCCATCAGTCAAAAATAATAAACCTCTCATTATCCATGCCCCAACGAATCGAGCATTTAAAGGATCGGATTATATAGAATCAGCTATTAATCAAATTCAAGGCAAATGTGAGTTTACGTATCAGATTCTTGAAAAAAAGAGTCATGATGAGGCTCTTGCTATGTATAGGAATGCAGATATCATCATTGATCAGCTGCTATGTGGAACATATGGAATGTTTAGTGTGGAAGCCATGGCAATGGGTAAGCCTGTTATAGCTTTTATCAGAGATGATGTCCGCAGCAAGTTCCCGGATGCCCTGCCAATTGTACAGGCAACACCGGAAACCCTTGCTGAAGTGCTACTTGACTTAATTCAAAATCCAAAACGTCGGCATAAAATCGGAAAGGCTAGCAGACAGTATGTAGAAAATTATCATTCTGCAGAACGGGTAACAAATGAATTATTAAATATTTATAAGCAGTTATAATAAGTGAAGTTCTTTAAGCTGGAAGTGGCTTCTCTTATAGCTTATTGAGAAAAAAGGGGGACGGTGTATGATCCATGCATCAGCACAAATAGGGGAAAATGTTACGATCGGGGAGAATGTAGTAATCGAAGAAAATGTTGTAATAGGAAATGATGTATCCATCGGGCATCACGTGATTATTAAAAAAGATACTAAAATCGGGGATTTTGTGCAAATTGGGGAGCTGACGGTTCTTGGCAAACCGACGTCTTCGAATAAAAAAATGAAACGAAAGCCAGAAATGGTTCTTGATCCTTTAATAATCGAAAGTCATGTCACCATTGGCTGCAACAGTGTTATTTACCGCCATGTAAAGCTTGATACAGGGGTTTTTGTTGGAGATTTAACAAGTATCCGCGAAAAAGTTACAGTAGGAGAAGACAGCATTATCGGGCGTAACGCTATCGTGGAGACAAACACGAAAATCGGAAAGCGTGTTACCATTCAAACAGGTTGCTATATAACGGCAGATATGGAGATCGAGGATGAGGTGTTTATTGGACCATGCTGTTCATCCTCGAATGATAAGTATATGGGAATGGGGAATTTCAAGCATCAGGGACCCATTATTAAAAAAGGAGCTAAAATCGGTAACAACGCCACCTTGCTACCGGCTGTAACTATTGGAGAAAATGCGATTGTGGGGGCAGGAAGCGTTGTTACGAAGGATGTGCCTGCAAATAAAACAGTTGTTGGTAATCCGGGGAAGATTATTAAATAGCCTCATGATATAAGTACAGATAAGGATAAAAAAAGGGCACTTCAAGGAGTGGGATGCTTTATTCTTATTTTGATGATAGGGTGCTTGTGCGTTGATTAGAGAAGAAAGAATAACCATCCTTTGATAGATTTATTGTGTAAACGAAATAGATTAGTCAACGAATAAAGCCTAATTTCAGAATTAGGCTTTATTCTCTATTAATTTTGAAAACAAGTTTAATCCCAATTGATGCACCCAAAACCCTAGAATCGATTTAATATATGTAAATCACTAAAATTATACATAAAAGTTTAGATGGTATAATGGACCTGCAGGATGGTTCCTATATTTTAAAATGGAGTATTGGAGAACAAGAAAACTAGTCCTGTGTTTTCTAAAAACAGTAATTGGAGGTATTTGAATGGATAAATATATGGAACGTGCGGTTCAACTAGCGTCTGAAAATGTGCGTGCTGGAGGACAACCTTTTGGCGCAGTGCTTGTAAAAGATAATGAGATTGTAGCTGAAGGTGTGAATGAGTTACATAAAAAGTATGATGTGAGTGGACATGCAGAATTACTTGCAATCCGTCGTGCGCAGGAGAAGTATCAAACAAGTGATCTTTCTGGTTATAAGATGTATGCAAGTGGGGAACCTTGTCCGATGTGTCTAACCGCCATGTATTTTGCAGGGATTGAAATAGTTTATTACTGTGCAACTGTCGAAGATGCTGTTGAAGTGGGACTAGGAAAATCAAAAATGATCTATGAAGATCTTCAAAAAACAAAAGCAGAACGAGCCCTTTCGATGGTGCACATGCCCTTAAATAAGGAACAGGAAAATCCGATGATGCTTTGGAAGGAACGATCATAGTTCCTTAATTGTGTGGATGGATAAATGAATGCGAATTTTCAAACCTTAGCACTCCTAATGTAGAAATAAAGGACAGTTCTTGTTTATTCAATGTTATGGATTACTTTGTGTTCGATCGTGATAAAAAACACAGGGGATGGTGAAGAAAGGATCAAAACGAAAAGGTTTTTTCGAGTTTTGTCATTGTACCCGTTATGATCTAATTAGGTTTGAATTTGGAATTTTTTAATGATACAGACATAATCGAGGGGTCATGTTTTTTCTTTTTTCTGTTTTTAGCTTACTACTATTAATAATTGATGAGGCTGCCTCCAAGCATAAACAAAAAAGGAATGATCGCCAATAAAAGAGCTCCTACCACAATTGTTGAAATAGAAATTTCTTTTAAGGTAACTACATTTGACTTATAAAATCTATAAAGGATTATGCTATTAATAGGTACGTTTAATAACAAGGCTGTTCCGAGACCAGGAGCATATGTTTTCATGATTATGGTAGCCATGAGATGGGGAAAAAAGGCATTCATTATCATAGACCCTAAATATCCGATAAATCCCCATTTCAATATCGATATTTTGGGGAAAATTAAGTAAAGAAAAGAAATAAAATAGGCAAGTGCAGTTATAATGAGTACCGCAAAATGAAATTCATTTTGTGCTACTGGTTTTTGTAATGCTGCCCCAATTTGTGACCATTGGGGCAACCATAATGCTTCTTCTACATTATGAAGAGTAATCGCTAAACAAAAGAAAAAAGCATAGTAACTTTTCATTCATACCCCTCCATACCACACAATTTCTATAATTAATTCTACAAATATTCCTAAAATCCCTTTATGCTACGCAAAGTAGCACCAATGTTAACTGAAATTTCTAGTATTTTGTGAAACAAAATGATATAAAGTTCGTAATGAAAAGAACAGGGAGGAGTTCATTTTGACATTAGGTGAAAAAATAAAGGATTTTAGAATGAGAGTAGGGTTATCGCAGGAACAGTTAGCAGAAAAAATAGGGGTGTCCAGGCAGGCTATTACAAAATGGGAGAGCGATAGAGGAATTCCAGATATCAAAAACTTGCAATACTTAGCAAAGTTATTTGATGTAAGTATTGATTCACTGATTAATAGTCCGGAAGATAGTCAGGCAATCGTAATAAAAGAAGAAATTGATATTGAATCCTATGGGGTAACTGGAAAATGTCGTTCTCAGTACGATGCCGTTGTAAAAGAAAAGTATCCAAATGCTGAAATTATTTACCCTTTAATTAGAAGGAAAAAACTAAATTTTGCACAAGAAATTGTTGATTTCATTGTTCAGCCAGGTACTTTGCAAGTTGCAGATGCATTTAATGATACGTCCTCATACTATTTGGTTGAAATGGATAACAAGCATCTACTCGTACAAGAAACGAAAACCTTTATAGAGAGTAAAGAATTACATGATAAATTTGAAGGTAAGAAATGTGTTGTGGATGGCAATCTCTTCAAAAAGTTTACATACACCATTTAATAAAGGGGGCAGCCCCCCAGTCTGCAAACGTATTAATGCAGTGGGGGGGGCTAACCTCTTTTTATTATTTAAATACTATTTTTAAAAAATAAAATCATCAGTAGAATCAGAGAAGATAATAATAATTGCTAAATTATATCAATTTACAAAAAAGACTTTTCATTATATTGATATATGTTATTATATTAAAATATTAAAATATGATAATACACAAAAGGAGATGGATCTCAAAATGTCTCAAATGTTAGCTTTAGTTATCTTACTATTCATTTTATTTATTGGAGACTTTGTTTCAGTGAGAACAAAGGCATGGGTACCATCCGTGTTTGTGTGTGCGGTGTTATTTTTATTCGGATATTGGACCTTTTTTCCACAGGATATTGTTGCATTAGCGGGTATTCCATCCGTAGTTGCGACGATGATGATGTATCTATTAATTGTTAATATGGGAACATTACTATCCGTTAAACAATTATTGGCACAATGGAAAACCATCTTAATTGCGCTATCTGGTATTGTAGGGATTATCGTTGTTCTTTTTGGAGTCGGATCATTTATCTTTGATTTACAAACGATGATCGTTGCGATTCCACCATTAGTAGGAGGACTTGTATCAGCGTTAATTATGTCTGAAGGGGCTGCAAATGCAGGACTAACGAGTTTATCCGTATTTGCGATTGTTATTTATGTGATGCAAGGATTTGCGGGATATCCATTAACCTCTATTGTTTTGAAAAAAGAAGGTAAAAAACTTTTAGAACAATACCGTAATGGTCAAATAACGGTTAAAAAAGACGCGAATGAGGAAGTGGCCGCAACTTTAGAAACAGCACCAAAGCTGAAATTCATTGAAAAAATTCCTGAAAAATATAATACGGATTATTTCAAGTTTTTAAGAATAGCAGTTGTTGGCTATGTTGCTTATTTAGTTTCTACTTTATTAGCTCCATTCGTTGAAGTTAATGCGCTTGTCCTTTGCTTACTTTTCGGTGTTATTGCTAAGAGTGTAGGTTTTCTCGAAACACAAGCACTGCAAAAGGCGAATGGGTTTGGTTTAGCTATTATGGGACTTATGCTATTCATTTTCGATGGTTTAAAACATGCAACACCAGGAATGATGATGGAAATTATCACCCCGCTGATCGTTACGATTATCTTGGCGGTAATCGGTATGTATATTTTCTCTTTAATTGTAGGAAAATTACTAAAAGTCAGTAAAAACATGGCTTTCGCCGTATCTTTAACAGCTTTGTACGGATTTCCAGCTGATTATATTATTACAAATGAAGTCATCAAATCTTTAACAAAAGTTGAGAAGGAAAGAGAAGTATTAACAAGTCATATGATGCCACCAATGTTGGTCGGTGGTTTTATAACCGTAACAATCGTTTCCGTTCTTTTGGCTGGAATATTTGTATCCTTTTTATAAGAATGGAAGTTTCGAAGAGATGTCGTGTTTGGAGTTTCGGACGGAGTGAAGCAGTTAAGAGATTAACGGAGGTTGAATATATTGATACATGAAAAAATAAAAGAAGCAATAGAGCGATATAGTGAAGAATTAACGGAAATTCGTAGAAAACTGCATAGTGAGCCAGAATTATCCTGGGAAGAATACCATACAACCGAGTACGTTTCAGAATATCTAAACAAGCTCGGAATTGAGAATCAAAAAACAAATCCTACTGGAGTCATTGCTGAAATCAAGGGAGGCAAGCCAGGGAAGACGGTGGCATTAAGAGCAGATATGGACGCTTTATCTGTGGAAGAGTTAAATAAAGACCTACCATATGCTTCAAAAACGGAAGGAAAAATGCATGCATGTGGTCATGATGCGCACACTGCCATGCTCCTTATTGCCGTAAAAGCATTAAATGAAATAAAAGAAGAACTTCCAGGTAATGTCCGTTTGATTTTTCAACCTGCTGAAGAAGTCGCCACAGGTGCAAAGGAAATGGTCAAACAAGGGGCAGTTGAGGGTGTCGATAATGTTTTTGGTATGCATATTTGGTCGCAAATGCCAACGAAAAAAGTGTCTTGTTACCCAGGTCCTACCTTTGCATCAGCGGATATCTTTACGGTAACCTTTAAAGGCCGGGGAGGTCATGGAGCTATGCCTCATGACTGTATTGATGCAGCGATTGTGGCTTCGTCTTTTGTGATGAATGTACAATCTGTCGTTTCAAGAACGATTAATCCGCAAAAACCTGCTGTGTTAACCATTGGGAAAATGACCGTAGGAACACGTTTTAATGTTATTGCCGAAAATGCTGTCATTGAAGGAACGGTTCGCTGCTTTGATCCAGAAACACGTGATCATATTGAGAAGCAATTACAAGTATACGCAGAGCAAGTTGCATCCATTTATGGGGCAACTGCAGAGGTAGACTATTTCCGCGGAACTCAAGCGGTTATCAATGATGAAGAAAGTGCAAAGTTAGTTCAAAAAGTCGCTTCAAATGCATTTGGTGAAGATGTACTTTACTATGAAGAACCAACAATGGGTGGGGAAGACTTTAGTTTCTATTTAGACGAAGTACCAGGAAGCTTTGCCTTAGTAGGCTCGGGAAATCCAGATAAGGATACAGAGTGGGCCCATCACCATGGTAAGTTTAATGTGGATGAAGACGCCCTGGCAACCGGAGCAGAATTGTATGCACAATATGCTTGGGCATATCTAAATAAATAGGGACAAAATAAAGGGATCAGCCCCCTCTGCTAAAGGATTAACGCAGTTGGGGGCTGACCCCTTTTTCCTATTTTTATAGGTTCTGTAATTCATTTTCGAGTTGCTTAATTTCGTTATTTAAGGTTGTCATTTCTTCTGTTAACTTTTTCTTCATGTCTTCATTGTCTAGGTTATTCGCAAATTCATCCAATTTCTCATCGATCATTTTTTTCTTATTCGCAATAACTTCTTTAATTTGTACTTTTCTTTTTTCTACATCCATATTCTTTTTCTTGTTTTGAAGTTCATCGATTTTTTGTTGATATTGTTGGATTTGATTGTCGATGGATTCTTCTGATAACATTTTCGGTTCAGCGAAAAAGGGATCATTTAATAATGAAAAATTGCTTTTGAAAAACGGACTTGTTTCTTGGAATAATTGCTGGACGTGATCATGAAGTTTTTTAAATTCTGTTTCGATATTTGGAATCAGTTGGTTCTGACCAGTTAATTCTTTCCATGTTTGATCAAATGCAGATTGATCATTATTTTTTGTTGCTTCTTCAAGTTTTTTTCGGAAGTTATCGAACATTTTTTCATCGATGGCATTCGTTGAAAAACGATAAATCGCTCCGTTCGGGGCTTTCATCTCCAATTCTTTTTGACCATTCATCATGGATTTGAAGAAGTCTTTGTTAAAAAATGGGAACATATGAAAAACCTCCTAAATATAGTATTAATAACTGCTAAAATAATAGTTTATTCAGGTCACAGCCAATGTTTGACTTTGACTATCTTTGACCTTTCAATTATATTTTACAACTTTATCAAAAAAAGTCAATATAATATTTGATCTTTTTTGACCAAACGAATAAAGATTTAAGGAAAACGGTATGTTGGAGTGTTTGTTTCAGATTTGTAAAGAACTTATTAACAGAAAGTCATATTAAATTTAATAGGGTTTATATATAATGAAACAAGCATGGAAAGGGAGGGTAAATAGGACAATTGGATATTATTTACATTATTAAGATGATCATTATCGGATTGGTACAAGGTTTTACTGAGCCGATTCCTGTGTCATCTAGTGGGCATGTTATGATTGCGAGTGAAATTTTGGGACTTGGTGAACAAGGATTTACGTTTGCGATATTAACAAACACAGCTTCATTGCTGGCTGTTCTTTTTATTTACAGACAAGATATTGCAAGACTCGTCATCCATTCGATTCATTATCTAAAAACGAGGGAAGAACGCTATAAAAGTGACTTTCGTTTTTCTTGTTTTGTTGTCATTGGAACGATTCCTGCAGGAGTTCTTGGTGTTTTATTAAATGACTTTATTGCTGAAAATGTTAGTATGACGACGATTGCACTCATGCTTTTTGTTACAGGGATTGCGATTTGGTTCATTCGGAATATGAAAGGAACGAAAGATGATCATCAACTTACTACGAAGGATGCAATATTAGTTGGATTGGGACAAGCTGTTGCTTTAACTCCGGGAATTAGCCGTTCAGGGGCGACGATTATTTCGGCAATTGCAGTTGGAATGAAACAAGAAACTGCGCTGCGATTTTCATTTATGCTTTATATTCCTGTGAGTCTGGGCGGTGTAATCCTCGGATTTACTGATTTTATCGATGAACCCAATAAAGCTGATTTAGCAATTCCATATTTAGCTGCTTTTATTTCCACCCTTGTTATGACCTACTTTGCGTTAAAATGGTTTATGGGTATTATGAAAAGTGGAAAACTCGTCTATTTCAGTTATTATTGTTTCATCGTTGGAATTTTACTGTTCCTTTTCTTTTAATGGAACGATATTTTCCAAAAATGACAATTTTAATAGAATATGAGGGTTAAAGGAAAAGGAAAGTTTTGTAGTGATTTGACTCCCTACAGAGCCTTCCTTTTTTACAAAATCAAATAGAAAAATTGAAAATCAGTAGAGATTTATTTTTTAAAATCCGGAATAATAATAAAAAAGATTCCATACTTTTTCTTGATTTTTTAAAACCTATGATAGAGTAATCACTTCAAATTCTGATGCTAATCCAATAAATTGATCCATTCCGCTAATTTTTCCAGCTACTAGTTTCTCATTCAGCTCATAGTAGTCCACACATGTTTTACAAGCAAGAATGTCAACCCCTTTATTTTGCAGTTCTGCTAATTGAAGAGATACAAGAGATTCTTCGGTTAAAGTAAAAACGCCACGATTTACACAAAAAACAGCAACAGGCAACCCTTCCTTCTGTTTAAGAATAGTAAAGAACGTTTCTAATAAGCCTTCGCCTAATTCTTTTTCTCCTTTACCAAGCTGATCGGATGATAGTAAAATCACTTTATTTTTCAATTATTGCACCTCGCTGATTAAATTAGATATATCATTGTTATGTTTTTCACAACTTCATTTTATCATTCTATTCATTTGGTCTCCTATTCATTTAATTAATGGGAATGATAAAAAAACATCTATTTAATGAATGAAAGACGTGTAGTTAATTAACACTAGTAATGAGAGACTCACTCCCAAAGTTTATTAGTGTTTCGTCTTTATAGCATTATTATATTTGAAAGTGGATATTGACTAAGAAGGTGATCGTGTGGATGATTTACATTGGATTTGGCAGACAATCTTAATTTTTTATATAGGTCGATTTATTTTGAGGATAGCCGGAAGAAAATCAATTTCCCAGATGACCATTACTCAGGTCGTTGTCATGGTCGGGATCGGGTCGTTATTAATTCAACCCGTATCTGGTAAAGGGCTATCACGTACCTTTGGTATCGCGTTATTGATCATTATTCTAATGGTCCTAACTGAATACATAGAGATGAAGTTTGACCTTATGGAAACTATCTCAACGGGAAAAGCAAAAATGGTCATCGAAAATGGTCAAATCAACACAGAGAATTTAAGAAAACTTCGAATGTCAGTTGATCGACTTGAAACACGATTAAGGCAAGTTGGGGTGTCTTCCATTGAAGATGTAAAATACGCTACGATTGAAGTGAGTGGTCAAATCGGTTATGAATTAAAGGAAAATAAAAAAACAATGACGAAAGAAGATTTCAATTTACTCATGAATGAAATCTCTGGGCTAAAGAAATCATTGGGCGTTTATACAAATACACAATCGTTTGAAAATCAGGTAACTAATATTTTTGAAGAAGTGAAAACAAAACAATTTGAAGGAAAAAATGAGCCTTCATAAAGGACAAACATTTGTTGTAAAACGAAGAGGATAGGCTTATTTATGGAAAAGATTCGAACAAAAATTTAAGAAAGAAGTAATTGAGTCCGAAAAGAAGCCCGATATGGACAAGTCCATATAAAACCCCTCTTCGGAGAGTAATTAATAAAAAAACAATCAAGTCCGAATTACTTTCCTACTCTTCTTTAGGTAATCGATACGAAGCAAAGGGCTCCCCATAACGGAAAGGATTGCTAGCGTGATCAAGTGCCTCGATGGTGGTTGAGTCTAAGTTTAGTGATAGACACCTAAGATTTTCAATCACCTGTTCTTCGCTTGTTGCTCCGACAATAATGGAAGAAACAACTGAACGACTTAACAGCCATGCAAGCGATAATGCTGCTGGGGTTGTGTCAAGATTCTTTGCCGACTGTGCAACTTGTTTTACTAGCTGTAGATGTTTATCATCAAGACGTTTTCCGATATTCGAGTTGGGATCTTTATCTAACCTCGAACCTACCGGGATTTGCTTTCCATCGCCATATTTTCCAGTTAAAAGACCACCTGCAAGTGGAAAATAAGGGATGATCCCAACACCTTGATCGAGGCAGCATGGAATCAATTCTTGCTCCGGCGTACGGTCAGCGAGGGAATAGGATTGTTGAACCGTAACGAATCGAGATAGTCCTTGTTTGTCACTAATTCCAATCGCCTTCATGAGTTCCCATGCTGCATAGTTCGAAGCGCCAATATAGCGGACCTTTCCAGACTTTACAAGATCATCAAGTGCTCTTAATGTTTCTTCTAATGGAGTATTAGGATCGAAGCTATGAATTTGGTAAAGGTCGATATAGTCGGTTCGGAGTCGTTTTAAGCTTCCTTCGATTTCACGTTGAATATGATACCGAGAAGAGCCCTTGTCATTTGGACCTTGACCACAGGGAAGTCCTGCTTTTGTTGCAATGATCACCTCATGTCTGCGATCTGCCAAAGCCTCACCGATGATTTCCTCTGACTTTGTTCCTGAATAGATATTCGCAGTATCAATCAAATTTATCCCTTGATGGAGCGCTTGATGAATGATGCGGATAGATGTATCTTTGTCAGCACGTTTGCCAAATGAATTTCCCCCAAGTCCGAGTGCAGAAACTCGTAATCCGCTGGTTCCAAGATGTCGATATTTCATATTAATCGCCTCCTATTCTTATGAAATTATCTCTGTAAACGTAAACATATGTTAGTTTCATTAAAATCAATATAAGATTGTAAGTCAAATTTTAATCATTCTTTAGCTGCATTGTATACGTCATTTGCTAGGGCTAAAATCAATCAAGGCAAGGAATATTCCTTATTTGTCTTACAACCGATTTATAAAGACCTTGTAGTGAATAGCTAAAATTCATAAAAAACTATTGGGACATTATTATTAACATGATAAACTTATTATTGGAAAATAAGGTATACTTGCAATTAGTTAGTGAATGAATAGAATAAGGTATAACTTGATTTTAATCATGTTTATGACTTTAATAGGATCTTAACAACAAGAAATACATATAGATTTGGATGTGAAGAAAATGTCAGTTAAAAGAAATGATCCGTGTCCTTGTGGAAGTGGAAAGAAATATAAAAAGTGTTGTCTTATAAAAGATCATGCGATCGCTCTGAAACAAGCCAAACGTGAGCGGTTTTTTGAATTAAAACATGAAATGGTGAGGATGGCATCAAGTTTTACTTCTTCAAAGGTATCATTTAAAGAAAGATTTATCCTAGAAAATACATTTAGAAAACGAATCAATGCAGAAATACCTAAAGATGTTTTCAATTCGTTTTTTCAATTCTACCTTCTCTTTTTCCACGAATTTGAAAATAATCGTCGTGGGGTCGAATGGTTTTATGAAGAAAGAGGAGAAACTCTTCTTCCTGAACTGAAAGAGTTAGCTCAGAGATGGACAACCCTTACACCTACACTTATTCAAGCCGTTAACCATGATGAGAATGGGATCAGTGTCGAAACATACCCATCAAACGAAACGGTATATATGCCTTATTGTGAAACCTTACCCAATGTAAAACAAGGGAAAGTAACGTTTGGCTTAATTGAGCCCTTCGATCATGATTACTATCTTAATGGTGTTACGGCATGGGCAGTTCCAGGTACAGCGGATATGGTAAAAAATGAGATTGATCGATTAATAGCTAAAACGGGAAAATCCTATAATGAAATTGTTATAGAATATTATCCTGAGCTGATCTCGATCATCATTAACCATACTAATGTACGTGTATCAAGTGAGGATAACGATCCAAAACAAGTGATTCAGGAAAAATTGACCGACTCGACTAAAGAAAAAGAAACAAGTCTGAGCCAACTAGCAGAACCAGAAGATACAGTAGAAATGAATGAAGCGGAAAGTCCTTATTTTCAGCAATTGGGCTTTACTCCTGAAACAGCAACTAAATTTTATGGACAAGATATTGTAGATTTCTTTTTAGAAAAAACAGATGGAAAGACGGAGAGGACCATTGCTAAATATGAAAATAGCTTAAAATATCTAGTAGACTATTTTTCTAGTTTGGATGAGAGCGTAGATTCTTGGGATGCACGTATACTGGATTCGTTAGAGCAACTCATTTCCGATGAAGAATTCGAATTAAATAATATTCGAACAAAGACCCAGAAAAAAGCAATTGAATCTACCGTAAATGCCTTTATCAAATGGATAGAGAAACGATATGAGCTTAATTCCTTGGTATTAGAAGGGTAAATGGGTATAAACAAATGAGAACATAGCCCGCCATTTGGATGGTATAGTATTAGAGGATCTTACTGCATATTTAAAAAAATGCAGGCCGATATACCCCTGGTCTTAGTCATTTAATGATTAATAATAGGTTTTACGCCTACTCGGATAGAGAGAGGGACAGTATATACTGTCCCTCCTTTTAGTACCCTATTTGTCGGTCTACTAGACCGTGTAAAGGCACTTCATTTAGATATCGTTTTACATTTTCGATAAAAAAGGTACTGACATCGTCAACTGTACTTGGTCCCGATAAATGGGAAGTGACAAATACATTCGACATAGACCAGAAGATATGGTCTTTGGGCAACGGTTCTTTCTCAAATACATCGAGAACAGCAGCCTGAAGATGACCTGATTGCAGAACGGTTATTAAATCCCCTTCGTCTATTAATGCGCCTCGACCAACGTTTACAAGACAAGCATTTGGTTTCATTCCTAATAGAATGTCCTTGTTAACAATATGATGAGTAGAGTTCGTTAAAGGAAGAGTCAAGACCAAGTAGTCTAAGTCCTTCACAAATTCCAGCCACTGATCCGGATAATAGTGTTGGTCAACTAATGATGCTTGATTTCCGCTAAAACTCAATCCACTCACACTCATATCAAATGCACGGGCTTTTCGGACAATTTCGGCCCCAATTGATCCAAGGCCTGCCACCCCGATCGTTTTCCCTTTAAGCGTATCGGAAATAAAAGGGTCCCACATGCTGTTTAACTGGGACTCTTGCATTCGTTGACCATCTTTCACGATGTATAAAAGAAATGAAAATACATACTCAGAGATGTGAGTCCCAAATTGATTGACGATTCTGGTTAACGTAATGGTTTCAGGAATTGACTTGTCTAAAATGAGGTCATTAACGCCCGCTCCCATCGACTGAAACCATCGGACTGACGCAGCAATGGGCTCACTTAAGAGTTCGGTAGGAAATTTCCAACCTAATATAATCTCGGTACTTGGTAGGTATTTTTCTGCCTCCGCGAAAGTGGTTGCGCCCTTTACGGATATAAATCCCTGATTACGGATAGATTCAACATATCCATCCACTTCTGTTTGGCTAGGACTAAATACTAAAATATTAGGACTACGTCTGCTCATCCAAATCCTCCTTTTTGGTTCTATATCTATCATACCAAACTCAGACTATCTAACTTCTAAAGTTTTTTTAAAAAACTATACAAATACAAGGGACTCTGGGGACGTGGAAAGTTCCGGAGTCCATTTGGTTAGAAAGGATTTCCGTTACTATAAAGGAAAAAACCTTCATGGAGATTTCTAAAATGGAATGTTACCATCATATTACAAACATAAATCAATTCTTTAACGAAAGGAGTTGAAACGATGCTTGATAAAAGATACATGGATCTTTTTCAACACCTTAAAGAAGATCAGTACCAAACAGCACTTTATTTAGCTGAAAAAATTGAGACAAGTGATAAAACAGCCCGAGTGCTTCTTAATGAATTAAATGACATTCTCGAAGAAAGTGGAGCCCATATTGAAGTTAAACATGGACAGGGATATCGGCTTCAGATTAAGAACCATAAAAAGTTTGAAAAGTTTAAACGGTCCTTATCAAAAGAGTACCAAGAAAAAATACCTAATACGCCTGAAGAACGGGTTCAATTTTTAAAAGAATATTTATTGAATCAAACAGGTTATTGTAAATTAGATCAATTGAGTGAGCTTCTTTATATTTCAAGAAAAACCATTACAAATGATCTAAAAAAGGTTGAAGAGGACTTTGACAAATACAATATTAAGCTCATACGAACAAATCATGGAATCAAAGTTCAAGGAGAAGAATTTGATCTAAGGTTATGTCAAGCCAGTTGCTTGGCCATGAAATATGGCTCTATATCATTAAATGAAGAAGAAAAACAGCAAATGGATGATATAGCGTTATGTGTGAATCCGATACTTCAGGAACACCAATTTAGAATGTCGGATGTTGCTCTTCAGAATTTACTTATTCATATTTTCGTTTCGATCGAAAGAATTAAAGAGGAGCATGAAATTGTTTTAAACGACGAACAATTAGGTTCTTTGACATTGACATTCGAAACAGAGCTTATCATTGCGAATGAAATAGCTGAAAAACTTGAACAAAGAATCTCCGTTTCTTTTAATAAATCAGAAATAAAATACCTAGCTATTCATCTAGCAGGCAAGAGGATGCTGGACGGTAATAAAAGCGGGAAAAACTTGGTTATTAGTGGAAGAATCGATCAACTCGTTACAGAAATATTAGAGAAAATATATGAATCTTTTAAGATTGATTTTAGAGATAATCTTGACCTGAGAATGTCTTTAAGCCAACATATTGTTCCTTTAGAGGTTCGTCTGAAATTTGATATGACGATGAAAAACCCGTTATTGAATGAAATTAAAGAGAGATTTTTATTTGCCTATTCAATTGCAACTTTTGCATGTGGAATTATCGGTCAGCACTATAACAAACTATTAGATGAAAATGAAATCGCATACTTTGCTATGTCGTTTGAATTGGCATTACAAAGAGATAAATACAATATTCGTAAAAAAAATATCTTAATTGTATGTTCTTCAGGAAAAGGAAGCGCCCAACTATTGAAACATCAGTACCTTGAAAGATTTGGGAACTATATTAATGAGATTGAAACATGCGATGTTCACACTTTAGCCAGTAGAAGTTTAGATAATATTGACTATATTTTTACAACGGTTCCTATTAAAGCGAAAGTAAAGGTCCCCATATTGGAAGTCCAATACTTTTTAGAAAATAAAGATGCACAACATGTATTTGAAGTATTAACGAGAGATACCGGTGAAAACATTACTCAATATTATAGTGAATCCCTATTTTTCGCGGATTTAGATTTATCTACTAAGGAAGAAGTTCTTCAATATATGTGTCAAAGGATCCAGGAGATAGAGGATGTACCCGATGATTTTCAGGACGCTGTTTTTGCGAGAGAACGGCTCGCACCAACAGAATTTGGAAATTTTGTGGCGATCCCTCATCCCTCGAGGACTTTAAGTAAAAAAACCTTCGCTTGTGTCGCAATCTTAAAGAAGCCGATTATTTGGGAGAAACAAGAAGTACAGGTTGTCTTTCTTGTATCGATTGAAGATCAGCCAAGTAAAGAAATTCAAAAGTTTTATAAAACAACCTCAAAGCTCCTTATTCATAAAAACTACATCAATGAATTACGGAAAAAGAAGGACTTTGAAACACTCATACGTTTATTAAATACAGTAGAAAGTGAGATGGATTATTAATGGAGGAGATGGAATATACAGTAGCATTTGAGCTAATTTCACATGCTGGTGATTCTAAATCAGAATCAATGATGGCAATCGAATGTGCAAGAGAATTTCAATTTGAAGAGGCAAAAGAACATTTAATGAAGGCGGGTGAGAAACTGACGAAAGCCCATAATTCTCACTTGAACTTAATTCAAAATGAGGCAAAAGGCGAAAAGGTGAAGGTAAATATCATCCTTGTTCATGCCCAAGATCACTTATCGGGAGCGATTCTAATAAAGGATCAGGCTGAAGAATTTATTAATTTATACCAAATGATTAAAGAAATCAAAGAACAATATGTAACAAAAAAGAACACCAATATCGTGTAATGAAGGCGTTGCCAAACGATTTAAATCGAAAAAAATAACTACTTGTCAACAAAAATAGGAAAAGGGAGAGAGTCACAATGAATATTATGTTAGCTTGTAATGCGGGAATGTCCACTAGTTTAGTTGTAGCAAAAATGGAGGAGGCTGCTAAAGCGCAAGGAAAGGATTATAAAATTTGGGCGGTGGATCAAGCATCCGTGGAAAAAGAATTAGGGAATTTTGATGTTTTATTATTAGGACCTCAGATCAGTTATCTAAAAAGGAAATTGACAAAGCTTGTAGATGGAAAGGCTCCTGTCGATACAATCAATCCAGTCGATTATGGTAAATGTGATGGAGCAGCCGTATTAAAAGCAGCAGAGGAAATGTATCAATCATTTAACTAATTTTTCATACGGAGGAATGTTCAAATGGGAGTAAAAATGGAAAAAGCTAAAGATATCATGTTTGATGCCATTGAAAAATTTACATCTCAACGTCACATCAATGCCATAAAAAATGGGATGATTGCGTATGTACCTTTTACCATTATTGCATCGATTGCCCTACTTTTGGCAAACTTTCCTTCCGAAACCTATATAAATTTTGTAACGAAGCTTTTAAGGGTTTCAGAAGCAGCTGTATGGCAAGAAAAACTTAATTATTTTATGAACGGAACGATGGACATTGCTTCCATTATCTGTTTACTATTTATTTCTTATTATTTAGCGAAGGAATATAAAGAAATTGACCCTATGTATGCAAGCGTTATCAGTTTGTGTGTATATTTTCTAGTAACCCCACTTCAAACTGTTGATGGAGCGGTCATGCTGGAATATGCAAAATTAGGCGCCACTAGTTTAATTGTTGCTATTTTTGTAGGTCTTACTGTACCTGAACTTTATCGATTTTTAATGAATAGAAATTTGCAAATTAAATTACCAAGCTCTGTACCTCCAGCAGTAGCAGGATCGTTTGCTACTTTAATACCGATGGGAATCATCCTATTTGGTTTCTGGATTATTAAATTAATTTTATTAGCCACTCCTTTTGAAAATATTCATGTCATCATCAATACGATCATTGGAGAGCCTTTAGCTGGATTAGGAACAAGTGTTGTAGGATTTACAATTGCCGTATTCTTAACGAATCTATTATGGGTTTTTGGAATCCATGGATCATCGATTATTATGTTTGGTGCTTTAGCTCCAGTTTTATTAATGGCTAGTGATGCAAATAGACAAGCAGCTCAAGCGGGCTTAGAGCTTCCTAATATCTTAACCTATGAATTCTTTTCTTACACAGGCGGCGTTGGGTTATACATCTGTATTGCTGCATTAATCGTTGCCAAAAGTAAACAAATGAAGGAAATTTCAAAAGTAGGGATCGTTCCGGCGATTTTCGGAATTCACGAACCATTGGTATTCGGTTATCCAATTATGTTCAACCCATTCTTAGGATTTGTTTATATTATGGCTCCCGTTATAGGGGTTATCTTAACTTATATCGTTACCTCCCTTGGCTGGGTTGCAAAGCTTACAGGCACGGGTGTACCTTGGACAACCCCTCCTGGAATTTATGGATTTTTAGCAACAGGCGGTCATATCTCAGGCTTTGTATGGCAAATCATATTAGGAGTAATCTATATACTCATTTCAATTCCATTTGTAAAAATGTATGATAAGCAAAAATATAAAGAGGAAGCAGGAACAGAAGAACCAACAAAGTCTTCATCTGAAAAGGTCTTAAATATAAAAAAAGCTTAAAGAAAGGAAGTAAAAATGAATATCATTGATGTACCATTTAGTGTGTATGGGTCATACATGGCCATCGCTTATTATAATGGGGATGAAAGTTTACTTAAAAGCTTTAAAAATGTACAGGGAGAAGGGCTTTATTTAAAATCAGTTCGGGGAAAGTCAAGGGGAAACGCAGCTGTCTTTAAAATCATTCCAACCATAAACGAGAAACCAGTTGATTATACGTATGAAGCAGATTATGGGAAGATTGAATTAAAAACAGACGCCGGAATCATAGGGATTACCTTTGACGGCGATACAAGGCTGGTCTTTAAAGGTACAGGAGAAAATATTGGGGTTCGCCTCGACTGTATGCCAATAAATGAATATGATTATAACTTTTCATTAGAAAATGAGAGTGGTACCTATCATATCATTAATAGCTATAAAACATTAACAAAGTATATCGTCCAAAATGTAGTTGGATCTACTAACATAGTACAGGAATATAGTGAAAGTATGCTGGGCAGCTTAGAAAGCTATATTGATATTAACGCTAATGAAACAAATGAACTTTTAGCTGTCGTAGAAGAAATCCCAACTCATATGATCAAACCAACCCAAAAGCAATATTCATTTGAGGAAAGCGTTCAAAAGACCATCACTGATTTTGAAACATTTTATTCCAAGTTTCCAAAGGTTAGCCCTGAGTATGAAGAAACGAATCGTTTAGCAGTATATGTAACATGGTCTTGTACCGTTAAAAAACAAGGGTTACTTGGTAGGGATTCAGTGTATATGTCGAATAATGTATTTCCCGGAATCTGGAGCTGGGATCATTGCTATAATGCCATTGGACTTGCAGGCGTCCATAATCAACTTGCGTACGACCAAATGATGATTCTTTTTGATCATCAAGATGAGAGTGGCCAACTTCCAGGCTCAGTCAGTGACTCTACAATCCGCTGGAATTTTGCTAAGCCACCTATTCATGGATTATTCGTTCAAAAAATGATGGAGAAAATGTCATTTACAAACGAGCAACTTATCGAAGTCTACGAAAGTATTGAAAAACAAGTTCATTTTTGGCTGAATTATAAGGACAGTGACCAGGATGGAATTTGTGAGTACCATCATGGAAATGATTCAGGTTATGATAATAGTACCATTTTTATCAATGGATTTTTGGTAGAATCTCCTGATTTATCTGCTTTTCTCATAAAAGCAATGGATCTACTAGCTTCAATCGCCGAGAAGTTAGGACGAGGATATGAGAAATCGCAATGGAAGCTGAAAGCGGATCAATTGACAGCATTAACATTAAAGACATTCGTTGAAAATAATCAACCCATTGCAAGAGAAACCATCGGCAAAAAGGCAATTTACTCTGATTCTATTCTTCCATACAGTTTATTAGTGTTGGGGGAAAGATTACCAGCTGAATTAAGAGCTTCGATGATTGCTAAGCTAAAAAGCACTCAATTTTTAACAGATTATGGTCTTGCTACAGAGGCTGTAGATAGTCCATATTACGAGTCAGATGGTTATTGGAGAGGCCCGATTTGGGCACCAACCATGGTCCTATTAATTGACGCATTAGAGGATTGTGGTGAAGTGGAGTTTGCAAACCAACTAACGGTTAGGTTTTGTGAACTTGTGAAAAAGAGTGGATGTGCAGAAAACTTTGATGCGGTTACAGGAGATGCTTTATGTGATAAAGCTCATACGTGGACATCAAGCAGTTTTATATACTTGTGTAATAAAATAACCTAAACAAATATCCTATTATTAGAAGGTGCTCAACGAATTGAGCACCTTTCTTTATTAGAGGGATAGAGGGACAGCGTGGAAGTACCCCATCGGGATAAAAACAAAAATATCTTCGAAGTCCCCGAAAATGGCGTAACTGTTTTTATGGCCTCTCATAAATAACTTGAAAAACATAACAAACTCATGTATTTTGAGACATACTGATAGAATTTATTGAGAAATACAGAATAGGACGTGTAGAATATGATAAAAATTGAAATTCCGAATCCGGATGTTGTATTAACGAAAAAGAACCAGTTAGGGGAAAAAGTAGAGGCCGTCATTAGCAGTGAATATGGATTTACTGATTATCATCGAATTCCTCGTGATAAAGGCGGAATGATCTTGTTTTTCAACAAAGAGGATGAACTTTTATTTGTTGGTAAAGCCAGGAAGCTACGTCCGAGAGTGAAAAAGCATTTTGAGGATAATGTTTCTCCTATTAAGATGCATCGCGATGAGGTATATAGAATTGCGGTATCCGTTGTGGAAGATCCAATGGAAAGAGAAATTTATGAAACCTATATCATTAACACAAAACAAGCTAAGTATAATATTGATAAAGTATTTTATAAATAAGCTCTAATCAGACTGAATCTGAAAAAATTGTCAGACAGCAACCGGTAAAAGGGAAGGTTCACAGTTTGGAATAGCAGTTGTTTATTAGAAAATACTTAAATTGCAAAGGGCTCCAAGATATTTATTGAGGGGTTGAAAAATAGTATTAAAATTTATTTAGTATTAAATGGAAAAAATGAAGGCTTCGGGGTAGTTTTTTTGTCGAAAAGTATTTAAAATAAATAAAGTAAAAATATTCTATTTAATGGTTTTTGTAGGTAAAAGCTATATTTAGAAAATAACGAAGGACAGAGGTGTGGTATAGATTATGAGCAGTCAAATTAAAGTAGGAATTGTAGGCTATGGTAACCTAGGAAGAGGAACAATTGAAGCCATTAAACAATGTTCAGATATGGAACTTGTGGCACTCTTTACTAGAAGAGCACCTGAAAGTTTGTCCGTCAATGAACCCAAAGTAGAGGTTTTACATATTTCAAGTGCTGAGGATTATAAGGACAAAATTGATGTCATGATTTTATGTGGCGGTTCTGCAACCGACCTTCCAGAACAAGCTCCTCAATTTGCTAAAATGTTTAACACCATTGATAGTTACGACACACATGCAAAGATTCCTGAGTATTTTAGTGTGGTTGATCAAGCGGCTAAAGAAAGTGGCAAGATTAGTATCATTTCTGTTGGTTGGGACCCAGGTTTATTCTCTATCAATCGTTTAATGACAGAAGCGATTTTACCAAATGGAGCAACGTATACATTCTGGGGGAAAGGACTTAGCCAAGGACATTCAGACGCAATCCGTCGTGTAGAAGGTGTAGTAGGTGGAGTTCAGTATACGGTTCCGATTGATGAAGCGATCGAGAAGGTAAAAAGTGGGGTAAACCCTGAGCTTTCAACAGGTGAAAAACACCGTCGTGTATGTTATGTGGTAGCAGAAGAAGGCTATGATACAGCTAAAATTGAACACGATATTAAAACAATGCCGAACTATTTTGCTGATTATGAAACAGAAGTAAACTTTATTACAGCAGAAGAGTTAAAAGAAAATCACTCTAAATTGCCACACGGTGGATTTGTGATTCGAAGTGGAAAAACAGGAGAGGATAATAATCAAATTATCGAATTCTCCCTTAACCTAGATAGTAACCCAGAGTTTACAGCAAGTGTCCTTGTAGCGTATGCTCGTGCAGCTTATCGTTTGAATAAAGAAGGACAAGCTGGTGCGAAAACAGTATTTGATGTGGCACCAGGATATTTATCACCAAAATCTCCAGAAGATTTGAGAAGAGATCTATTATAAGAAGGTTCCTGCTTCCTGAGCGACGTTCCATGCTCAGAAGGCAGGTCTTTTTTAATTTCTAGAGAAAGCATCATTTTCTCCATTTTGTAAGAGACATCCTAATATTTGAAACTCATATTACTTGATGCATATGGTCAAAATCTATTTAGTTATTCTACAAAAGTTGTTAAAGAATAATTTAAAATGATCATTACAAATTAATGTACTAATAAACAGACTTACTATAATGGGTAAGTCCGTTTATTTTTGATTCGATCACGATAAAAATTGAACAAATTGTGACAATTATGTTAATTTTGATATAGAACTAAACAAAACTTAATAAAACGTAACAAAAGTCATTGTAGTGAAGAAATGGCTCCATTATAATTTCTAAAAATAGATAACCCTCTGATAGTCGATATGAGATGGCTTAGAGTCCTAGCAATCCGTTATTTAAAATAAAACAAGGTGTGAAGACGAATGATCGATCAAATTGAGGCCTTGCATCAAGAGCAACTATTATCTCCATTTTTATGTATTGCCTTAGGGGCTAATCCTTTTTTACATCCCAACATTGATGCTTGTTATCGTAAAAATGAGTGGGAATTTTATGAAGCGTATCAAAAGAGTAAGTTGAATGGAAATCCGCTTTTTTCCATGTATACAACAAAAAGTGAAGAGAAAATTAGGCAGGTAGCAGGGCTTGTTGAGTGGTGTTATCAGACTCAACAGTTCTCACAACTCGATCAATTAATTAAAAAAGGCTATAAATTCGCTTATCTTTATTTTCAACGTCAAACAAGAATCGATTTTGAGCATTTTATGCGTAGTTTTGCCAAAATGTTAAAGAGCAAAGGAAAGATGGTAAAAGAGGTTGAGCTCATTCATCAAAATATCATCCTTTGGTACTTGTGTGTTCGAGAAAATAAGCCCTTCAATAGCACGAATGTGGCTTGGCTATCTTTTCAGGAAGTCTTATCTGCATCGATAAATGATACAAAATTAAAAGATATCATTTTTTCGAAAGAGTCTTTAGAAAAATACAAAGATGAAATAAGTGATCTATATGAAGAATACAACATTCCAAAAACACTCCGTTTTGAAACGTTAGGGAACTTTATTGATTACTTGATTAGCAACAGTTTAAAAGAAGTCTATCGAACCTATCCATATTGTGATGCGGAAATGGCGGAGAAAAAAGTTTTTCAGCGATCTCCGGCTAAATATATCGGAGCTATTGGCGGCTGGTTGAAATCCCTTAAAATACATGAGCTGGACGCCACTGAACAGGTCCCATTTACAAAAAGAGATCTGGATCATGTTTTTTTAGAACTTTTTTACGCCAAAAAAAGTCGATATATTTCAAAAGAAGATCAAGATTTGTTTTTTATTACATGTTTATATTTAAAAGGCATGAGTTCTCTTTATCATGAAACAAAAGAAGTTTATTTGGACCAATCAAAGCGGGACCATTATATAGAATTGAAGGCAAAAGAGGCTGAAATTTGTGAGAAGGAAGCGGAACTGCTAAGGAAGCAACAAATATGGATGGTTCTGCAACGAAAGAAACAAAAAGAAATAGACGGATTAACAGAGGAGCTTCGTGACGCCCAAGCTAAAATTCGGCAATTGGAACAGCATATTGAGGACATGGATGATTATAAAAAGGAAGTGTATTCTCTTCGAAACTATATCCATAGAGAGGAACAAAAGCTCGATCACGTTGATCAAGTACCTTCCTTACAAACGATAACCGAGTTGATTCAGTCGAAACGGGTCGTCGTCTTTGGCGGAAACCGAAATTGGCAGTTAAAACTGAGAGACCATCTGCCAACCATTGAATTTTTTGATGTTGATGAGATAAATAGAGATATTTCGAAGATCCAACAAGTCGATGCCGTTTTTGTCAATACAACTGTATTTGCCCATTCTTTTTATAAAAAAATAATGAAAGAATTAAGTGAAAACCAAACCCCCCTTTATTATTTAAGCGGACAAACCAATATGAAGAAAACCGCATTAGAGATTTATAACTGGCTCATAGATTGAGAAGAAACCTCCAACGATATGTAAGTAGTTCAGTTTTTGTGGAGAAACATATAGTAGGACACAGGTTCCGTTATTTGCAACAATAATTGCGATTTCATATTCTTTTAGGAAATATTTATAATAATAACGTACTCCATGTCCACAAAAACATTAAAAAAACGCATGGGTCCATGCGTTTTTTCGATGATTTCAAATTTTTTTTACAGTTTCTCTACATTATCGGAACTATTTAAACGAAATGGAGGTTTCTATTTTATAACGTTTTTTCGTTATAATGAACAACCTCAGACCTACTTTTGTCCGTGTCACTATTCCAAAATGTCTTTTTAGAAAAAACACTTAAGATGATCGGAATAATAAGCAATCCAATCGTTACGTATATAATTTGATAGACTGATACCTGATCCACAATCAAACCACCTAATGCACTTCCTATGACAATTCCAAAATTAAACGTACTGGATTGAAGGGAGGTGGCGACATCTTTTCCCGTTTCAACTTGTCTAGTTACTGCAGCCTGGAAGATGGTAACGAGTGCCCCGAAAGATACACCCCATAAAAGGAATGCAAGATGTGAAACAACAGGCATTCCCTTAAAGCCTACAAACAGTAACATCGCTCCAAAAGCCAACGTTAACATGAAGACGGTTAAGGGTCCTAAATGATCATCAATTATTTTACCAGCTAAGATAACGGAGATTATCGTTCCAATTCCGAATATGGTAGTAGCTAGTGTAATTCCACCGGCAAAATCGAAATATTCGACAAGTGGAGAAATATACGTATACAAACCATAGTGAGCCATGATGGTAAGGAAAGTCACAACTAAACAAATCATCACTGACTTATTACGGATGATATAAAGCGGTGAATTCGTTTTTGTACGTTTCTCGCCTTCAACTGAAGGTAAAACGATCTGTCCAATAATAGCAATAACAAAAATAACGGCAGATAGAACACCGAATTCAATTCTCCACCCAAACTCTGTCCCAATCGTAGTCATAATCGGCAAGCCAATCCCAAGACCAAGGGTGGATCCAGCCATTGTCACGGCAATGGCCCTTCCATGAAATCGTGGGGATACGAGTCGCATGGCATAAGCTGAAACCATGGGCCACAATACCCCAGCGCTAATTCCTCCGATGAGTCTAGCAACAGCAATAAGTGAATAAGATGAAGAGAAGGCGATGAATACATTTGAAACACCAAAAATAATCATCAATATCGTGAGGAGCTTTTTCCTGTTCATTGGCATCGTCAATGTAATTAACGGAATCGTTCCAACTGCAGAGGCAATTGCATACACACTGACCAATAAGCCTATCGAAGAATAAGAAACATGCAGTCCTTCACTCATTTCTGGCAGAATTCCTGATGGCACCAGCTCCGATAAGATTCCCATAAAGGTCACACTAGA
This sequence comes from Niallia sp. Kr1, assembly GCF_050389805.1. Lineage (NCBI taxonomy): Bacteria > Bacillati > Bacillota > Bacilli > Caryophanales > Bacillaceae > Niallia > Niallia sp. Kr1. The sequence goes on from NZ_CP130945.1 coordinate 680,691, forward strand.
GAGAATTAATAAATACAGCCATGGAAATGTTTCTTTTTTCTGTTCCATATTTTCCTCCATTCTACCTACAGTTTTGCAACTGTACGACATGATGAGGGAATGTTTGTTCATTCCATTCTATTATTTTACTTCCTTAACTATTGTAGTCATGTAATCTACTAAATTCAATATGAAGGTATTGGGTATTTTTTTTGCTATTGACATCTACAGTGTATGAAGCATATAATACATTACGAAGGTGTATTAAGGTATTGATACATATTTTTACTTAGTCTGTATTAATCCATTAATACACGAGATTTTTACCTCCGCTGTATTAAGGGGGTGATACACTGCCATGGGACGCATGAAGTATAGAGAATTCTTATTTTTTGCGTTTGGTGTATCAATCACTTGATACAGAATAAACAAACTAAGTTTTTAGGAGATGGACCTATGGAAGCGAAATTTAATAATCGGGATCCTGTTTATGTGCAAGTGATACGGCATTTTAAAGAACAAATTGCCAAAGGTTACTTTGAACCAGGACAGGAAATTCCATCAAGAAGAGAACTAGCCAATCAATTGAAGATTAATCCGAATACTGCGCAAAGAGCGTACAAAGAAATGGAGGAACTAGGTTTGATTTTTACTGAAGGAAATAACCCGAGCCGAATCACAAAAGATGAACAAATGCTCAAAAGTGTACGAGAAGAACTAATTGTAGAGGCTGTTGACCATTTCGTATATTCGCTCCAAACCATTAATGTACCACTCCCAGAAGTATTGGGTCTAGTGAAAGAAACGTATGAAAAGAAAAGGAATGAATAGGGGGGACTATCGTGATTGAAGTAAAGAATATTACCAAAAAATACGGAAAGAAAAAAGTATTAGACGGGATTTCCTTCACAGCACAGAAAGGAGAAATCACTTGTTTAATTGGAATTAATGGAGTTGGGAAAACAACCATTATGAAAGCAATCATGAACTTAACCCCGATCGACAGCGGGAGCATTCTTATTGATGGCGAAAAAATCAATAAGAACAGCTACGAAAAAATTACGTTTATTCCCGATACAATTACCATGCTGCCACATATGAAGATTCGTGATGCGTTCACGTTTATGGCTGATTTTTATGATTGCTGGAATCAGGCTCGTGCATCTGAACTTCTTCAATTTTTCAAGTTAAAGGAAAGTGATCGAATTTCTGACCTTTCAAAAGGAAATACCGCAAAGGTAAATCTTCTGCTTGGACTAGCATTGGATGTTGATTATGTCTTAATGGACGAACCATTTTCAGGTATTGATATTTTCAGTCGGGAACAAATAGCGAATGTGTTTACAAGTCATTTAATTGAAGACCGTGGCGTTATTATTACAACCCATGAAATTAGTGATATTGAACATTTAATTGATAAGGTCGTTTTAGTGGATAATGGAGTGGTTTTGAAAGAATTCAACACAGAAGAAGTTAGAGAGAATGAAGGCAAGTCTGTAGTGGATGTCATGAGAGAGGTGTATCAAGCATGAACCGTTATTTAAAGCTCGTTCATTTTGAAATGAATCGATTTTTTAAAATTTATCTTGTGTTAATTGGCATTACGTTCCTTTTTCAAATGATCGCTGTTTTTACTACATCTCGTAGATACTTAGACCAAGCCAATGAACTCATTTATAAGGAATCCATGCCGATGAAAGAGTTCCTTGAACAACACGGGACGTTCTCATTATTCGATGCGACTAATTCCCTATGGTTTGGCGGTCCGATTGCTCTTTGTATCGCTGCGTTACTCTTTTATGTCTTTTTTATTTGGTATCGGGATTGGCTTGGGAAAAACACCTTTATTTATCGATTATTAATGTTACCAACTGATCGAATGAATGTATATTTATCAAAATTAACAACGATTTTATTATATGTTTTTGGTCTAGTAGCACTACAGATATTATTATTGCTCATGGAAGGACAAGTACTGAAATGGATCGTTCCAAACGAGTTTCGTTCAGATTCTTCTGTTTTTGAAATCATTAGTAGTAATGTGATTTTAAGTCTTATTATTCCACGTTCCTTTTTTGAATTTGTACTTATTTATGGAATTGGAATCACAGCGGTATTAACGGTCTTTACAGCGATTCTATTTGAACGGTCATTTCGGTTAAAAGGGCTCATTTATGGAATTATTTATTGTGCTTTAGCATTTTTCATCTTTTTAATTCCGTTATTAGTAGATGCTTTTATTCTTCGTTACTATTTCTACCCAATCGAACTGTTTGTCATGGAAGTGATCCTAGTTTTACTCCTTATAACAGTAGCACTTTGGTTGGGAAATTATTTAATCAAAAATAAAATAAGAGTTTGATGGGAGGGAGATGGTAAAATGAAACGTTACTGGAAATTAATGATGATAAGTCTTATCACGGTTGTTGTGATTGGAGCTTATTACACACAGGCTAGCTCGGCTAAAAAAGTAGGGATAGGTATTGAGTTTGAGAAAGTAATAGGCAATGAAGAGGAACTAAAAGATCTTATCTTTTACGGTGATTACGCAGTCGGGCATATGTACCAGCCATTACAAATTACAACAGAAGAAACGGTCAATCCGTATGATCGCTCTTTTCTTGAACAGCTCTCCCCAGCTATTCATTCCCCGATTTTTAATGAGTTGATTAAGGAACATAAAACATTTATGCGGGGCAAAGAATTGGTACCTAATAACTTTTATGAAGATGAAAATGTATTAGTTTATGCCAGTTTCAAAGGGGATTTCCATGACTTTTCTGATCGTGATGTCCAATTTGATATTGATATTTTAAATAAGAATTCAGAGGAAACAGTATCTATTCAGGCAGACATCCCCTTTTTGGAAAAGTATAATTGGATGAATATGGATGATGTTGTCGTAATCGGGAATGAGCTAAAGTTAGTTGTCCGAGGAGATCGGACAGAAGGTGGATCTGATTTAAAGCTATACAGCTTTGATATGACAGAAAAACAAATCGTTGGAAATGACGAGATTGTCTCCACTGAAGTGGTAGATAACGGTTGGACAGATATGACTATTTTCAATGACTTGCATTCCACAATAAATCCACAGAAATATTATGTGATTAAATTAGACACATATGAAGCAGAGGAAGTTTATCGTGATGGATATGCTGTTAGCCATGACGGAGAGGCAAAAGTCGTTAAAAGTGAAGTGCTTGTTTACAATATTGAAAAGAACGAAGTAAAACAATGGGAGATTCCAGAAGAAATGATGGAATCACTTCATGCGGCCTCCATTGAGCAATCTTCCATCTATACGTATACCGTAACAGATGCGGGAATTGAAGTCAGTCAATATGATTTTGAAAAAGAAGAATGGGGTGGAAAACAGACGTTTGATTCTAAACATAGTATAAATAACGAAAATCCGCCATTTATTAAAATCATGAATGAAAAAATCTATATCATTTCAGCGGTAAATAGCGAACATATACTGTTAATCGGTGATCTAAATTCGGGAAAAACCTTATATGAAGGAAAGCTAATGGTTACGGATCAAAAGGAAAATCCAAAAGGATATCGGCTTTATTTTAATGAAATCGACTCAATTTGATAGAAAAAACGACAGGAATAATTTATTGCCTGTCGTTTTTTTATTTACCTATGAGTCGATACTTTAGTATGAATCATACAAAAAAATAGAAAAATATGAGCTGGTTCAACCATGTTGAGATTAATCAGAATATTTCGATGTAAGAATGCACTTACAAAAAATATAAAGGTTTATAAATTGTTCATAAAAAAAATGGGTATATATTACTGCTGTTGCAGTAATATATACCCATTTAATTCACCTAAGTTCAATAACTATTAATAGAATCTTAATTAAAAGAGTTGATAATAAACTCACCGTAAAAATATTAGCAAGTTTGTAAAAACAGTTGATTAGATATGAAGTCTGGTTAAGAATTGTTAAATCGAACTAGTGAAGAAAGATGGAGTAAATTGAAGAAAAATTGAGTAAAAGACAAATTTTAGCAAGAATATATCGAAATTTCAGATTTTCATACTATTTCAAATTGGGTGTACACTAATCGTGCAAAAGAACTATAAATAATTGGAGGTATATGTAGGGATGGATAAGAAATTTAAAGAAGTTAGAAATGTACTTAACATGAAGAAAATTGTCAGTGCTGGATTAGTTGCGGGAACATTATTTGCGTCCACTTCAGCTTTTGCTGCAGAGCAAGATCAAGAAACGACTAGGTATAGTTTCCAAGATCGAGTGAGTAAAGGCTCTTATATTAATCAAGACCAAGCAGACAATGATTTTGCAAGTGTATTACAAAATATCCAAGACAAAAAGGCTACTCAAAAACAACGTCTTTCTCTATGGGCAGAACAAAGATCAAATGCAACAGGTGATTTACTAGCACAAACACAAGCATCTGATAGTTTTTCCACATTAGAACAAGCAGGCAATAACGTTGAGAATGACCAAGATCAAGCAGTTGATATGGTGGAACTACAAGAGCAAACAGGTAATGGAAACGAAATTATTCAGGATCAATTATCTTTCGGAGAAAATGGCCAACTTCAAAATACTAATGGGACAAGCAATAGCCAAGTACAAGATATTTACAGTGAAATTGATCAAATTAAAGCGGGTATCGGCTCACGTCTAAGCCAAATTCAAGATTCCTATAAATATAATCAACAAAACCAAGGCATTGGCGGTAACTTAAATACACAAGATCAATTTGCGTATAACGATACAGATGCTAACCAAAATGCAGATGGAGATTTAATTGATCAACTTCAAGGATCATATGATACGAATATCCAAAACCAACAAATAGCTGGAGAAGGAAACTATCCTTACCAAGACATCTACAATGGCACCACTCAAAATCAAGGTGCTGACGGTAATAGTATGACTCAAAACCAACTTGCCGATAATCTTTCAGAGCAAATGGCTGGAGTTATTGGAAATGAAAACGATGCTGACCAATATTCTTACAATTACAATAACCAAAATCAAACAGGGACAATTGAAAATGCTCACCAAAACCAAACTACTACTAATACAACCGGACAAGGGGCTACTGTAGAGGGAAATGGAAACTACATTGTTGAAGACGTTGAAACTGATAGTATTCAAACCCAAGAAGGAATGTTGGGTGCTTATCAATCTCAAGATTCAGCAAATGTTTCAGAACAAAGTGGAGCGCTGGCTGGTAACGATAGTGAACTTACACAAAATGGTTTTGGTGGACTATATCAAGATCAATTTGGTGCAGATGAAGCTGTTCAAAACCAAGGTTCTAGCATTACAAACGGCCAGGGTGCATCTGTAACAGGTGACAACGTAAATGCGGTTCAAGATTCAGTTAATTATGGAGAGCAAAATCAATTTGGTGCTACTGATACAACACAAGACCAAAATATTGATACAGAAAGTACACAATTAGTTGTTGCAGATAGTGGAAACACTGTAGCTGTACAATATAATTACAATGATGTTGCCCAGGATCAAACAGGCTTTGAAGGAAGTATTCAAGATCAAGATTCAGCTATTTCTGTTGAACAAGGCGCAACAGTTGAAGGTGCAAATAAGAATGTATCCCAGGATGCAGAGTCTATTACAGAGCAAATTCAAGTTGGTGACGCTGGATCTGACCAATACCAAGGTTCATCAAATGAAACAACACAAGTAACAAATAATGCTGGTACAAATAATGCAGGAGTTCAAGAAAACTCAAACACGGTAACACAGGTTCAATCAGGATCTGGAGATGCACAAGCTCAAAATTCTTCAGTAGTCACTGATCAAACATCTTCTTCTACTGGTGAAAACAATGTGGTTACTCAAACAAGTATCAATGATAAAACTCAATCTCAAACATCTAAAGGAAAAGCCAAACAAAGACAATTCTCTGATGTTACAACAACTCAAAACGCTGTATCAGAAGGCGATAACGTTAGCCAATCTCAATCTTCAAGCTTTACAGTAATTCAAGGGCAATCTGCAAACTGATAAGGTTAGGTTAATACTAGGTTAGGCTCCATCTAGTACTTGCTGGATGGAGCTTTCTCTTTCAACTTTACATACCTAGGAGGTTTTAGTGATGTTTAAAAAAGTAGTCGGATCCTTCATCATCGCTTCAGCTTTAAGTGTTGGTTTTGGCGCAACCCAAAGTGAAGCAAGTGAATGGAATCAATCCTCTATTCAAGTGGAACAATCAAATAGTGGTTGGGAAAGAATGATAGAAATTCAACAAGATAGAATGGACGAACGGAGAAGTGAAATGAGAGGTTCTATCAGTTCAATGCAAAAAGATTCTATTCATGTAAAAAGCTATCAACTTCAAAACGGTTATTCTAAAGGGGCAGCGACTGCTTCCCAAAAAAGTGAAATGAATCTTGATGTAGATAGTGAACTAAACAACAGGTCAACTGAACTTAAACAAACGACTGAAGGCTCAGGGATTATCGAACAAACTACAACAACAAAGAACTCAGCACGTCTACTACAATCTCAAAGCAACACAACAGCCATCTATCATTTCCAAGCAGCCATTGAAGGCGGACCTTCAATTCAAAACCAAATGGTCCAAGTACATGCCTTTCAATTTTCATCTCTTATCGAGAGGTAAAAGATTTAAGGCTGTTTATCGTTAGAAATCAAAAAGGGGAGAGTGAGTGTAATTCACTTAATCCCCTTTTAAAATGAGTATTTAGTATCCAAAATTAATTTGCCTTCGCCTTTAAAGGCTGTTCATTGGTATTAACCTTTTTCCCTTGTTGATTAGCAATAAAAACTGCTAATGCGGCGATGATTCCTGGTATAGCAAAGACTAGGAAGTTCAACTGTAAGGTTAAACCAGAAGTAAGTAAAATTCCTCCAATTGTAGGTCCCATAATTCCACCAATCCGCCCTATACCTAAGGCCCATCCGAGTGCAGTGGATCGCATTGTCACTGGATAAAATTGTGAAGTATAAGAGTGTGTTAGATTTTGAGTACCAACGGTTGCGGCTCCTGCAATGGCCACTAGAACATATAATAGAATCATATTCTTGGCAAAACCAAGACTAGTTATTGTCGCAAAGGCGATTAAAAAGAATAGGATTAGTGCCTTTCCAACACCCCAGCGGTCAGCTACCCAACCCATTAGAATGGCACCAACTGTAGCCCCGACATTTAGGGCGAGAAGGAAGCTTAAACTTGAACCAAGAGGGAAGCCAGCTTCCGTCATAAATTTAGGCAACCATGTATTTAGCCCATAAAGCATAAGGAGTGACATCCCATAGGTTAACCAGATCATCACGGTTAAAAGAGCTCTGTTTTCAGTGAATAGATTTTTAACGGGTGATGAGGTTTCCTTTGACTTATTCAATACAAAAGTTTCATTCATCTTTGGTTTATAGTTTGGATTTAACTTAACAAGGATATTTTGGATGCCTTTATGATCATTTTTCGCAACTAATGTTCCGATTGATTCTGGTAGCGATTTCATTAGGAAAGGTATGAACAAGATTGGAAGTGCGCCAAAGAAGAAAACAGACTCCCAGCCAAATTTTGAGATAAGAACCATACTTAATAGTGCAGCGACCACGCCACCGATGGAATAGCCAGCCATAATGGTTGCAATCATACGACTGCGTAAACCTTTTGGTGAATACTCACTGATTAAACCGATAACATTAGGCATCATTCCACCCAAACCTAAACCAGTAATGAATCGAAAAACCCCAAACAATTCAGGTGTTGGGGCTAAGCCTGAGAAAAGCATAAATAAACTAAAAATCGATACACAGATTAAGATAATTTTCTTTCTTCCTAATTTATCAGCTAATGTTCCAAATATGAATGCCCCAAACATCATTCCAAATAAAGCATAACTGCCATACATTCCCGCCTCAACAGTGGAAATTCCCCATTCATCGATAATCGTAGGTACGACGGCCCCGTAGACGACTAAGTCATATCCATCAAACAGCATTAAAATGGCTCCCCAGAAAAGCAACATACCATGAAACTTGTTAAACTTAGTTTGTTCAAGCATTTGTTCCGCATTTGTTGTTGTATGCATAGAATTCTCCCCCTTTGTTTTTTGGTCAATTCGTCAATTCATTGGTGAAACTAAATTAAAATAACTCTCTCCCATTCCCTTATAAAGAAACTAGATAATATGAAATCGTTTGCACGGTGGCAACGTTATTATAATATCAGAATATTTAATGATTTGGCAATGTTTTTATCTAATTTTTCCTATTTTTACATATTATCAGAATACTATACTCGGATATTCTATTGTCTTTTGAATATATTTATCAGTGGATTTTTCTATAGAAAAAAGAACAGAATGAACTTCTAAGTATCTTTAGAGGATCATTCTGTTCTGGCTTTTAAACGATTAACAACCCTTTTGTGCCTGTTCTATAATTTCAGCTAACTCTAGTCCTGTTGGACCAACATACCCTCCGGTTTCATTATGGATATAAGGGTTTGTTCCGAGCGATTGTTCCTCTCTATTAGAGATTCCATCACCATCATAATCCTCGAGTTCATCGATGATTTTATTATGATCTCCATCATGATGCAATGGACTTAATCTCATTTTCTTCCAATCCTCAACATCCTCAACTACTACAGTCTCTTGGTCGGATGGTGGAATAAAATCTATCCAATCATATTCCATACATTCAAATGTAAAATAAAAACTTGTAGGGGAATGATACTTGATTTCAAATTCATCAGACAATCCATCATCATCTGTATCTTCTTTAAATGGATCAGTTTTAAATTTGTTTATTTCTAGATGATTTGGTACCCCGTCATTATCACGGTCGATGAAAAATTGGATTAAGCTAGTTTGAGCGTTCTGCTGTTTTCTATTTGCGTTTACTGGCTTTCCGATTTTTCTTGGTTCTTTAAGAACTTTCTTTTGAATAGGAACTCGATTTCCTTTATAGTCCACTCCGTTGTTGGGACTTCTGGATTCTCCCAGTATAGGGTTTTGAGAAACTTCTTTTTCAGGCTTTATTTCGCTAGGATGATTCGGATCTTTTGTTTCTGGGTTATCCATTGTAGGGCTTTCTATATCAGGCGCTGGTGGCTCTTCAGCAATTGGCTCTTCAACATCATTGGATTGTCTACTATCTTCTATAAAGTGATCTAGTTCAATGTTACTTTTCAGAGTCGTTTGTAAACCTTGTTCTACTGATGGATGAACCGTTACATTATTTAATATCGAAAGAATTCCCCAATCAAATTCTTTTCGATATTCTTGTGATTTTTGGACCGGGAGTTGAGATTCAAGGATGTATTCTTCTTCATGTGTATCTATTTCTTCGTCGTTGACGATAATCGATTGGAAAATTGTAACGACAAAATGAGATACCTTTTTGACAATATTTATCCCATTCTCAGCGATTGCTTTGATCCTTACTTTTTCTTCTTCCAATTCTCCATTATCTGTAACTGCCTCAATCCTTTGTTTTTGATGAACCTCTGCATCACCGCTTGTTTCCGAATTTTGTTCTAGGTTACTTTTAATATTTACTCCATGCCTATTCTTACTTTGACTCTCATCTAAGTTTGTTTCAACCTTTTGGTGTGACTTAATTTCAGTTTTCATAGACTGTTTAACAGCATCCGTTTCATGATTAGAATAAATAGATTGATGTTGATTTGTTTTAATGGAGCTTTCCTGGTTTTGTTCGTTTCCCTGTTCCTTATTAGGAGATTGACTATATTCTACTAATATAGTTTGTTCTTGTTCCGCATCAATCTTCTCGGCACTAGCTCCAGATTGTGATTGTTCTGCATGGACCTCCACGGACTGTTCTATGTTGGTAGAGTTAGGCTCATTTTTTTGATTAGATGCTGTTTGCTCCTGTTCTCCAGTTACTTCCTGATTTTGAATAATGTTATCCGACTCTTCGCCTATATCAATCTGTTGTTTCTGATCTACAATGACATCCATCTGTTGGTTTTCTTCTTGAATATCAACTTGTTTATCTTCTATTTTGATCTCTGTTTGTGCACTAGCTGGTATTCCTCCAAAAATGACTAAATGAACAACTAACAATAAGATGAATAACCTTTTAAACAATTTAGCAGTAACCTCCCATATTACTTAAGAACTATATCTATAATAGTATAATTTTATTATTCGTAATATTGAGTTTACTGATTCTTAATAAGATCTTTAAATACGAAATCCGTGAACGCTTTTTAGTCTTATTTTCCAAATATAAAGTGACAGGCACCTTCCAAAAACTGGAAGGTGCCTGTGTGTTGCGGAACTGTCACCAAGCTCCTTGAATAAATTCGGTAATTGTTTGAATATTGGGCTCTGCGGAACGGACTTTTAAATTGATCATGGATGTGATGATCGATTCGGATACGGGTTGAAGAACAGTGATAGACCCATTATCTAGTTCATTTTTAATTATATTTTCCCCTAAAATGGCATATCCAGTGCCGTTTAAGACAGCTCTTTTTATCGTTTCGTCACTGCCGCCAACGACAATCATGGATTGGGGTTGAAGATCGTTACTTTTAAAATAGCGGTCAATAATATTACTGAAACTGCAGTCCTTGTCGTAGGAGATAAATGGATATTGGAGAAAAACTTCTTCTAATGATTTGTTTTTACTAATCTCAGATGAAACGACAAGAAGTGTCTTTTCTTCCTCTAAAAAGGTCTGTTTCATATCCACTTCATGGCAGTCACTTGCTATAATCGCAATGTCCGCTACATGATCCTTCACACTTTGAATCCCATGCATACTGTTCAGTGGTAATAGATTTACTCGCACTTCCGGGTACATATCCATATAGGATTTAATCATGGGGGACAACTGCTGTGAACAATAATACTCAGAGGCCGCAATAGTTAAAACTCCTGAAGGTCCATGTAATTCTTCCATATCTCTTTCCATTTCCTCAATAAGAGAAAAAAGTTGGTCCACGTGAATCTTGAGTCTTTTTCCAGCAGTCGTTAACAACGTCTTTTTTCCAATTCTCGTTAAAAGTGTATGATTCAGCTCTTTTTCGAGAGCTTGAATTTGCAAGGTGAGGGTAGGTTGGGTATAGCCTAAAGATTTCGCTGCCTTCGTCAAATTCAATTCCTCTGCAACCACTTTAAAGGTTTTCAAATTACGTAATTCCATAGCGTCAACTTCCTTCTAATAACGTCCAACCTAAAAGTGAATAGACGTGATTCCTTCAGAAATAAAATTATTATAGCATAAACAACATACGTCTTCTTGATATATTGGTTTTGGTAATAGGTGGAAATCCTATCTAATAAATATACAAACAAATCCATAATGATGCATAAATTCTTTTAATAGTTCAGTAAACGTGTTTATTGGTATTTGTCTTTGTTTTGAGTATGTTTCCTATCTACTAGTGTTTTATTAGCCAAATATTGGGAATTAACAATACGAAATCCTCCTTTTTACTATTAAAATTACTTATGGATTGAATTTGATTAAATATACATCGTATGGAATAATCATTTCATATTTATTCAGAGTAATGAGTAGGAGAGGTAGAAATGATCGATTGGAATACGATTAATGAAGAAGGTTTGCTTGCACCGACCATGGCTAAAGATTTTCCGAATCTGCCAGTTGTGAAGTCGGAGGGGCTTTATTATATAGGGATCGATGGAAAAAAATATTTAGATTTTACATCAGGAATTGCCACTGAAAATACGGGGCATCGCCACCCAAGAGTAGTGGAAGCAATTAAAGAACAAGTGGACAAGCTCGTTCATGGTCCGATTGGGATTATCAACTATGAATCTATTTTGGAATTAGCGAAAAAACTAAGAACCATTTTACCGGAATCATTAAATTGTTTTTTCTTTGGAAACAGCGGGGCGGAGGCCATTGAAGGGGCTGTGAAGCTAGCGCGCCATGTTACAAAGAGAAATTATGTCGTTTCCTTTCTTGGTGGTTTCCATGGAAGAACGATGGGAGCCTTAAGTTTAACGACTTCTAAAAGTAAATATAGAAGAAGCCTGCCAGTTGGGGCAGGGATGACATATCAGCTTCCATATGCACGGGTTCATGAAACACCTGAAGGAATGGATCCTGAAGATTATTGGGCAGAACATGTTGAAAAGGACTTCGAACTTTTATTTAATCACCAAGTGTCCCCAGATGAAGTGGCGGCCGTTATATTAGAGCCTGTTCTTGGAGAAGGTGGTTATGTTGTTCCACCAAAAGCTTGGTTACAAAAGATTCGTGAAATCTGTGATCAGCATGGTATTTTATTAATCTATGATGAAGTGCAAACAGGTTTTGGACGTACGGGTGACTGGTTTGCGGCAACTCGATTTGGTGTACATCCTGATATTATGGCGATCGCCAAAGGGATTGCGAGCGGACTGCCTCTTAGTGCAACAGTTGCATCAAAAGAATTGATGGAGCAATGGACAGTGGGCAGCCATAGTACAACGTTTGGAGGAAATCCCATTGCCTGTGCAGCTGCATGTGCAACCATTGATGTGTTAAAAGAAGAAGGCTTAGTTGAGAATGCTCGAGATTTGGGTGAGTATGCCTTAACTAAACTAAAAGAAGTAAAAGATAAACACCAGGTTATTGGCACTGTCCGTGGAATTGGGTTGATGCTAGGAATTGAAATCATCCAGCCGCAAACAGGGGAACCGAATGGGGAAGGATTAATGAATATTCTTGAGAAGTGTCTTGAAAAGGGACTTATCTTGTATTTAAGCGGCAATAAAGGCGAGGTTATCCGCATGATGCCCCCTTTAACAGTCGATCAAGAACATTTGGATTTGGGAATAGGCTTGCTTGAAGAAGCCATTACGGAATATGAAATTGAATTAGGATTGCTAGAGTCTGCGAGTGTCTAGAAAAGATTTATAAAAGGAGGGAAAAACAATGGCAGAAGCAAAAATAGAGGTAGAAGTTGGGCAGGAAGACGTATCGTCGAGTTCATCAGGTTATTTAAAATTTATTATTCCCTCTTTAATCGGGGTACTATTATTTTTAACACCTGTTAAGTTTAATGGAGAAGTAACAATAGGGGTAGGTATTTTCGCTTCCCTTTTAAAGAATGTATTTAGTGAACATATTCCTGCTTTTATCGTTTTTATATTAGGATTATCTGTAGGTGTGTCTATTTTAACAAAATTAGTAAAGCCACATTTTATTATGGAAAATAAATTTCTAAAAGGGTTATTCAATGTTGGAATTTGGGGCATTTCAGCACGAGTAATCGGGTTTGCAGTAGGGATTATGACTATTCTTGAGGTAGGTCCGGAATTTATTTGGTCAAGAAATACAGGTGGAGTGGTTCTCTATGATTTAGCTCCAGTTTTACTAACTTGGTTTCTCTTTGCAGGAATTCTACTCCCATTATTAGTAGAGTTTGGCTTAATGGAATTTATTGGTGCATTGGTTCAAAAGATCATGCGACCATTGTTTAAGTTACCTGGACGTTCTTCTATTGACTGTTTAGCTTCATGGATGGGAGCAGGCCCAGTTGGTGTGCTTGTAACAACAAAACAATATGATGAAGGTTATTATACAAAAAGAGAAGCAGCAGTTATTGCTACGACTTTTTCAATCGCTTCAATTGCCTTCAGCTTGGTAGTAGCCAATGTAGTTGGACTCGGGCATTTGTTTATTCCTTTTTACTTAACAGTATCGGTTGCTTGTGTTGTAGCAGCCATCATCATGCCGAGAATACCACCACTATCAAGGAAACCGGATACGTATTATGAGCCGGTAGGACAAAAGATTGATGAAACGATCCCAGAAGGGGTTTCTAATTTACAGTGGGGATGGGAACAGGCCCTTAAAAAGGCAAAGACAGCCCCTAATGCAGGTAAGTTGTTTAAAAATGGAGTCGAAACGGTTTTGGATATTTGGTTAGGATTAATCCCGCTTGTGATGAGTTTAGGGGCAGCTGCATTAATTATTGCTGAATACACATCAATCTTCCAAATTATTTCTTACCCGTTTGTGCCTATATTAGAATGGATGCAATTGCCGGAAGCCGCGGCTGCATCGAAAACGGTTCTAATTGGATTTGCGGATATGTTTTTACCGTCAGTAATTGGAAGTGGCATTGAAAGTGAATTAACCCGTTTTGTTGTTGCGGCGCTCTCTTTGACCCAATTAATCTACATGTCTGAGGTTGGGATTTTGATCCTTCGTTCAAATATCCCGTTAAACTTCTTAGAATTGGTGATTATTTTCTTACAAAGAACAATTATCACTTTACCTGTAATCGTGGTTATTGCACATTTATTTGTTTTTTAATTGAAGAAATAGGACAGGTTAAATATGAAGTGACAAATGACCCTGCCTCTTCACTTTAGGAGAATCTACTATTCGTCTGAATATAGATTCTCCTTTTTTTTTGTAAGAATATGTTTAGAATGGTATACCATTCTATTTTTTTTGTTGACTCAACTCTAAACCGACGTTTTTTTTAGATAATTTAAATTTGTGTAAAAATTGTAAAGTGATTGTAAGATTTTAAATATTAAGTAAAAGTGTCGAATTTTGCAAGTTATTCCAGTCAATAAGTGCTATTCTTGATTTTGGAAAACCGATAAACGGGAAAGTTTACGCATGATAAAAGTACTGTAAAATTTAAAAATTCTTGAAAGAAAGGAAGGATGAAATGTCAAAATTTAATAGAAGCATGGGATTTTGGGGGGCATTCTCAACAGCTACTGGTCTAGTTGTGGCCGGGACAACAATGGTCTCCTTAGGAAACAGCATGGGACTAGTAGGACCAGTCTTTGTAGTTGCCGCATTTATAGCTATGATCGTTAGTATGTTGGTTTCGTTTTCATATGCAGAACTCTCCTCATTTATTCCTGGAGCGGGAATGGTTGGAGATTATACCTTGGTTGCAATGGGAAGGTTTATGGCGATTGTGGTTGTTTTATCAGGGTATATGGTTTTAGTATCTTCTGCAGGCGCATTAGAATCGATTACTGCAGGTTTAGCAACAGAAATATTATTTCCAAATTTTAATGGGACTATTGCCGCAATTGGGCTCCTCATTTTATTTTTAATCATTAATTTAATAGGAATACATGTATTTAGTGCTGTTCAAATTATCGTAACATGCAGTTTAATGGTGATGACAACAGTGATGGGGTTATTCGGATTATTCGAAATCGGGACGATTAATGAAACGGTAGATACAGTATTTAATCCAAATGGTTGGAGCTTTGTTTTTCAAAGTATTGCTTTGGGAATATGGCTATTTATCGGAATTGAGTATGTAGCTCCGATGGCTGAGGAAATAAAAAATCCTTCCAAAAACATTCCAAAAGCGATGATTTTTGGCTTGTTAACGATTTTTGTTGCGGATGCTCTTTTCGGTCTTGCGATCACTCGCTACGTACCACTTGACACTCTTTCTCAGGTAGAGTCGCCACAGGTTGAAGGGGCAACCGCTATGTTTGGTGAAATAGGATTAATTTTAATGGTGTTAATAACGATCATTGCAAGTGCGAGTTCGATTAATTCTCATTTAGCGGCTGTACCACGGATGCTTTATGGATTAGGACGAGAAGGATTGTTGCCAAAGATATTTACTTATTTGCATCCTAAATTTCGTACGCCATGGGCAGGCATTCTATTTGTTTTTGCTCTATTGTGCATACCATTTCTTTTAAGCATCAATATTGAATTAATTACGACATTAATTTCTGTTGCATCTGTAACTTGGCTAATGTCTTACATTATTACTCAGTTAGATGTCATCATTTTAAGGAAGAGGTATCCAAAAGCTAAACGTCCTTTTAAAACACCTTTTTATCCAGCGCCGCAAATCATTGGGATTATAGCATGTGCCTATATGATTATGACGATTACACCAGAAACGACAAAAAAATTACAAATATATAGTATAGCTGGAACGATTATTGCTGTTATTGTTTTATATGCCTGGGTTTGGTTAAAAGTAAAAAAATTAAGTATGTTTACCCCAGTTCCTTTGGAGCAAATTACATCAGATTTTAATGATGAAATGGGAACAGAAACCCTAGAAAGACGTGTTTTATAATGGGGTTTGGTTTAAATGTTGAACAAAGAGCAAGATATGTATTTAAAGAGATTATTCATTCTTTTACTTTACCTGTTTCTCGAATTCGAAACTTGTCATTCCATTGTCAAGAACATGGAAAGGATTGGAACATTGAATATAAATGTGAAAAAAGTTGGTTTAGTCGTATTTATAAATTAGTCATTAGGTATGATTTTTCAACAAATTTAGATAACAGGGATCGTGTGAAAATTAATCTAGATTTTTCGAAAAAGGGTTGGAAACAAGACCATGGGGTAAATCGTCAGTTTCTAAAGAATTTAAATAATAATCAAGCATTACTTGACTTAATCTCTAGTTTGGATTTTGAAAAGGTTACGATTGAGATTGGAGAGAAAAGAGGAAGTATGACCTTCATACTTATCCCTGGTTCGTTTGTATGGACTCTTGTACCGCCAATGCACTATTATATTCGATTAAAAAAAGAAGAAATTAGAAAAATGAAAAGCATTCTTAATTTGTTAGAAGTGGAAACTACTAAATTTGAAGGTTCAGGTTAAGTGATTGATAAAAAAATTAGACTATCCGTCAAATCCATTATAATCACTTAGATATAGACAATTTACGGAATTTACAAATAAAACTTAATTGATTTACCGTTATTTCATACTATATTCCTATAATGTAAATATAGAATAATTTGAAGGTTTTTGTAGATAATTGCGAATGGCTATAGTTTTGGATAGCTATCTATAAATACATAATAATCTCTAAGGAGGTTTTATAGTTTTGAGCGATCTGGAAAGGATTAATAACTTAACGAACATAAGTCATTCTAATCAAGCGGTAAAATCAAGACAAAAAGAAAATGATTTAGATTTTGCTAAAAGGGAACCTGATTATACAAAGAACACCGATCTTTACAGCTTATTTCGAGAACAAAAGAATCAATTTCCAGATAAGAATGCATTAGTCTATCATGAAGAAAGTTGGACCTATGAACAACTAGATTGGAAAGCGCAAAAGTTAGCGCAAACCCTTGTGGAACAAGGGATCACCAAAAATGACGTTGTAGCTATTTTAGTAGGACATAAAGTGGAACAAATCGTTTCAATATTATCTATTGTCAAAATAGGGGCTATTTACTTACCAATCGATCCAGAATACCCTGTAGATAGAATCGAATTTATGGTAGAGCATGCGAAGGCAAAAGCAATCATTATCGATCAAGACGAAGAACACGTAAAATATCACGCTACCATTCCTAGCATTCATTGTCTAAGGGTCGAAAAGAATACCTACACATTGTCAGACATGAAGGACGACTATTCAATTACAAAAGAATCACCGGCGTATATTATGTATACGTCAGGTACAACAGGAAAGCCCAAAGGGATTTTAATAAGGCAAAAGGGAATCATTCGCTTAGTTAAAAATCCTAACTACATCAAGATCCTCACCACTGACCGCTTTTTACAAACGAGCACCTTTGTTTTTGATGCTTCTACGTTTGAGATTTGGGGCGCATTATTAAATGGCGCCACGTTGTATTTAAGTGATAAGGAAGAAATTTTAGATCCTGTTCTCTTAAAAGAAAGAATACACAAAAATCAAATCACCACTATGTGGATGACAGCACCCTTGTTTAATCAGTTAATTGAACTAGACCCAACTTTATTTCGAACACTACATTATTTAATCGTAGGTGGAGACACACTTTCTGAGAAACATATCCAACGTTTATTTGATTACCATTCAAATCTCAAGGTTATTAATGGGTATGGTCCTACAGAAAATACGACCTTTTCCATTACCTATGAGATTTCTTCACCACCAAAAGGGATTATTCCTATAGGGAAACCTATTAATAATACGGAAGTCTATATTTTAGATGAAGAGAAAAGGCCTGTAGCCCCAGGAGAAGAAGGAGAAATTTGTTTGGGCGGTGATGGATTAGCTGTTGGTTACATCAATAATGTAAGCTTAACAAATGAAAAATTTATTGATCATCCTTTTAAGGTAGGAGAGAAACTCTACTGTACTGGTGATTGGGGTCGTGTACGGGGCGATGGAAATATTGAATTTCTGGAAAGAAAAGACCGGCAGTTTAAAATCAATGGATACCGCGTCGAATTAAAGGAAATTGAAACCATTGCTAAAAAGAATGAAGCAATAACGGATGCGGTTATAACTGTAAAAGAAGAGGGAAACAAGAAACATCTCACCTTGTACTATATCAGTGAGAGTTTAGATCGAAAACAAATGCTGGATTACTTGAATTATGTATTACCAAGATACATGGTTCCAAGCCAAATCATACAGCTTAATCAATTTCCTTTAAACGATCGTGGGAAAATTGACATGCAAAAGCTACGTGAAAAGACAGAAATCCTCGATACATTGACAGAACGTGTTGACCAGGATGCTTTTAAAAACGGAAGTCGATTAGAAAACGAGATTATTGACATGGTGTCTAGAGTTGGAAATCAAAGCGAGAAGATTTCAATGGAATCAAATCTTTTTGAAATGGGTTTTGATTCTTTGAAAATTGCATTGCTCATTAATGAAATAAATAAGAAATATCAAAAACAAATTTCGTTGCGAGAAATCTTTAGCCATCCAACTGTGAAAAAAATAGTAGAGTTGATCGGTTACAAACGATCAGAAAGATTAGAACAAATCGTTAAGAAACCAACTACTAAAACGAAATATCCTGCGAGTTCAGCTCAAAAACGGGTTTTCCTAGCAAGTAAATTTAGTGAAGTAGGTACAAATTACAATATCCCACTGATCCTAAAGTTAGAGGGAGAGCTAAATAAATCATTTTTGTTAGAAGCCATTAATAAAGTGCTAGATCGTCACGAAGCATTACGTACGAATTTTCTTTATCAAGATAAACAAATCTATCAAATTATTCATGAAAATGTGACTTTAGAAATGAAAGAGCGAATAGGTGAAGAGTCTAAAATTGAACAGTTAATCAAAGAGAATTTAACCCAATTTGATTTAGAAAAAGATATTTTAGTAAATGTCACGCTTATTTGTGTTCGTGATCATGTGCACTACCTATTAATGGACATGCATCATATCGTAATTGATGGCTATTCTGTCAATCTATTAATAAATGAACTTTTTAGCTTATATGAAGGAAAAGCGATTCATGATGTTGAGTATCAGTATAAGGATATTTCTGAACTTCAGCAGAAGTACCTTAAGTCCGATAATTTCAAAAAGCATGAGTCATATTGGTTACAATATTTAACGCAGCAGAAAGAAAGCCGGTGGCTGTCTTCATATCCAATCCAGAAGAAAGCGAACCATGAACCAATTGGAAAAGAAATAGAATGGGTACTTGATGGGAATATTGTAAAACAAATGAAAGAGTATCTTCGTAAAAACGAATATACGGAGATGATGTTTTTGTTCACATGTTTTTATGTAAGTATCATGAAACTAACAAGTAACAACGAACAAAGGATCGGTGTGCCATTTTCAGGAAGAAACCGAATGGAATATAAGGATGTAATCGGTATGCTTGTCAATGTGATGCCCGTTTATTTGAATGTAGAAGAAAACAATACTTTTGAAGATCTTTTACAACAAACGAAAAATGTATTATTAGATGCCATTGAAAATCAAAATTATCCGTTTGAAATGTTAGTAGAAAAATTAAATAATGGTCGAAAAGCCAATGAAAATCCTTTGTTTGACATTACTTTTGATGTTCAACATGATGACTCGTCAGGTTTCTATATTCAGAATAATCAAATGGAAGTAAAACCTTGTACGATTGATTTTAGTATTTCTAAATTTTCAATCTCGATGGCAGCATTGATAAGCGAGGGGCAAATTAGGTTCAAACTGCAATACCGGATGAATGAATGGATGGAAAATCAAGTAAATAAAATCAAGTATACACTCAATAAATTCATAGAAATGGGCTTAACAAACCCAAGTACTCCTATAAAAGAATGGTTTTCAATAACTACAAAAGGTTTAGATATACAAATGGAGGAAATAAATAGAACAAGCGTTGATTATCCGAAAGAGAAGAATTTATACTACCTATTTCAGGAACAAATGAATCATAATTCGCAAAAAAAGATACTAGTATATCACAGTAAATCATGGACTTATGAGCAATTGGATTGGAAGGTGCGACAGTTGTCGCAGGCACTAATTGAACAAGGTGCCAGCAAACACGATGTGATAGGGATCTTAATTGGAAATAAGGTAGAACAAATTGTTTCTATGCTGGCTATTGTCAAAATTGGTGCCATATATCTTCCAATTGATCCAAATTATCCTGAGGAAAGAATTCATTATATTTTAGAAGATGCTAAGGCGAAGTTCTTGATAATCGACGAAGAGATAGAGCATTTAAAAGATTCCCAGGATATGGTGATTGTAAATTGTAATGATTCTAGAGAATTCGAAATTAATGAACTGAGTGATACGAGTGACGAATCGATTACGGGAGAAACACCTGCATATATCATGTATACATCTGGAACTACAGGTAAACCAAAAGGGATTCTTATTAGGCAAAAAGGAATTATTCGCTTAGTAAAAAATACGAATTACATTGACATTCTTCCAACGGATCGGTTATTACAGACCAGCACCTTTGTTTTTGATGCCTCAACATTTGAGATTTGGGGAGCGTTATTAAATGGGGCAGCATTGTATTTGAGCGATAAGAAGGAAATTTTAGATTCAGCGGTTTTAAGAGAAAAAATTAGTGTAAATCAAATCACAATTATGTGGTTAACCGCACCATTATTCAATCAATTGGTTAAACAAGACCCCACTCTTTTTAACCATTAACGTACTTACTTATTGGTGGAGATGCACTTTCTGAAAAGCATGTTGCCCTGTTAATGGAGAACAATCCAAACGTTAGGATCATCAATGGCTATGGACCTACAGAAAATACAACCTTTTCTATCACCTATGAGATCGAAACATACCCAAAAGGTACTATTCCTATTGGAAAACCCATTAATAATACAACGGTATATATTTTGAACGAAGAAAAAAATCCTGTTCCAATGGGAGAGGAAGGAGAAATACATTTAGGTGGTGATGGATTAGCAATTGGCTATATCAATAATGAAGTTCTAACAAAGGAAAAATTTATTGATCATCCTTATAAACAAGGTGAAAAGCTTTATTGTACAGGGGATTGGGGGCGTATTCGCCCAGATGGGAATATTGAATTTCTAGGGAGGAAGGATCGACAATACAAAATCAATGGATATCGCATCGAGCTTAAAGAAATTGAAGCCATTGCACAAGCAAAGGATGAAGTAAAGGATGCGATTGTAATAGTCAAAGAAGTAAAGGGTAAAAAGAAATTAGTCTTGTACTATATCAGTGAAAGTATAGATCGAAGACAAATGCGAGACTATTTACATCATGTTTTACCAACATACATGATCCCTAGTCAATTGATCCAATTAGATCACTTTCCTCTAAATGATCGAGGGAAAATTGATATGAATCAATTGAAACAATATAAAGATGGTAAGGATGAGCAAAAAAATATGAGTATGAATACTGAGTCAGATCTGTATTTGTTGTGGAAACGTGTATTGGATAGTGACGATTTTGGACTTGAAGATGATTTCTTTTCATGTGGTGGAAACTCTCTATTACTGTTAGAAGTCTATCAAAATCTCAAAGAAAAATACGGGAAAAACATAAAGATTAGTGATTTATTTACCCATTCGACGATCAAAGGCTTAGCTAAATTTTTAAATAATCTAGCGGATCAATCGGTCGTAAACAAACTTATGATTACCTTGAAAAAGGATATGTTTTTAGAGTATCCAAAGCAATCAATCAATTTTAAATCAATAGAGTTTTGGATAGATGAAAATTCCTATCAGGAATTGAATTCCCACTATAGAGGAATGGAATTTTCAACTGTTATAACTGCTTTTTATATTTTTCTACTAGATATGATGAAAGACTCAGGTTCTATCAATCTATTTTATATGGAGAGAAATCATCCTTATTATTTGAAAGACATCCAGGTGCCATTTATCCCCAAAACGGAACAAATTATAGAGTTTACCAAAGAAGTTCAAAAGATGAAATCAAATAATGATCAAAAAGTAGATGAGAATCTTCTTGCAGCCTTTGGTAATGACACTTTCAATCATCGTCAGATTAGAACGATTGTGACAAAAGATGAAAAACAAATCATCAATTTAACTCAGTACTATCATCTCATTTTAGTCATTTCAGAGGATGAAAGGGATCCGGTGATAAGACTATATTATGATAGCCATAAATTTAAACTAGAAAAGATTGGGAATATCATGACTGGTTTACGTAATTTAACATCTGCCATAGCACAAGAAAACTAGGAGGAAACTGATGAATAATAAAATAGCTATTTTAATGCCAGGACAAGGTGCACAATATATCGGGATGGGAAAGACTTTATATGACAATTTTGAAGAGGCTCGCTTAGTTTATCAAGAAGCAGATGAAAGTCTAGGTTATTCATTAAGCGACATCATCTTTAAGGGGGACAAAGAACAACTTTCACGAACAGAAAATGTTCAGCCGGCGATTCTTACTACTAGCCTTGCTTTTTACAGAACTTACTTACAACGATTAAATCTTGTTCCAGAAATTTTAGCAGGTCATTCTCTAGGGGAGTTTAGTGCGTTAACTGCAGCTGGAGCCATTACCTTATCTGATGCGGTTCAAATGGTTCATAAAAGAGGACAATTTATGCAAAAGGTGAGCGGAGTTATTGGAGAAGGTGCAATGGCTGCTGTATCAGGGTTAACGGTCGAAGAAATAGAGAATTTCTGTAATGAGTTTCAAAGCAACGGAAAAGATATCGTTATTTCAAATTATAACACAAGAGAACAAACCGTTATTTCAGGTTTAAAAAAGGATATTGATGAAGCAGGAAAAGAGCTTAGAGCAAAAGGTGCTATTGTTATTCCATTAAGAAATAGTGTGCCTTTTCATAGTCCTTATATGAAAAGTGCTGCGGAAGCATTTTATGAAGAATTAAGTAACTATACTTTTCATGAAATGAAACATAAGGTAATTTGCGGTGTAACAGGTCTTCCTTATCAAAAGGGGGATAGTTTAAGGGATTTATTGACAGAGCAAATCACTGCTCCAATTCAATGGACAAAAGCTGTTGATTATATGCTTGACCAAGAGGAGATACCGTATTTCCTTGAAATGGGACCAGGTTCCGTTTTAGGATCCATGATTAATCGTTTAAATAAGCCTAGTGTTTTAGTGAAATGTATTGATGTTCCTGAAGATCAGGATCATTTCTTAGATGAAATCAATGAGAAAAAATTATTTAATAAAGTGTTCTTTATTGGAAGAATTCTCGGCATTGCTGTTAGTACCCAAAATCGCAACTTTAACTCTGATGCTTATCAAAAAGGAGTTGTACTTCCATATAAGGAAATTCGCAGAATTTATGATAAATATGAAGCTGGCAATGAAGAACCAACCGTAGAGGAACTGTCTAAATGCATACAGCTACTTGAGATGATTTTTGATAATAAAGAAACCCCACAAAGTGAAAGAGAAATGAGATACAAACAATTAGAAAATGACACATTAATTAAGGTGAGTAGAGAGCGTCAAGTACAAGTAATCTAATACATTCTTTTTCTTTTTCTAGGAGGTGAGATATTGGAAATAAAAAGGGAATGGTTGTTCAATCATCCCATTCAAGAGGATATTGAAGAATTCATTAAAGATTCGGAAGAGTTAGCTGAAACAAACAGCCGGGACATTGCCATTATTGGAATCGCTGGTCAAATTGGAGGCCACCCTAATTTGGAGGAATTCTGGAATGATTTAGTAGCTGGAAATACTTCAATTAGAGAACTGCCTGAAGAGCGTAAACAGGATGTAGAGGATGCGTATTGTACTTTACACCAAAAAGATAGGACCAATATCTCTTTTGTAAATGGAGCATATTTACAAAATATAGACGAATTTGACTTTGAGTTTTTTAAAATGACAAAACTAGAAGCTACAGTGATGGATCCAAGACAGAGATTATTATTAGAGTCAACGATTCATGCAATTGAGGACGCTGGATATGATCCCAATAATTTTAAAGGGTCAAATACAGGTGTTTACATTGGCAATAGTTTAAAGAATCAGGATGATTATTTTGATTTAATCCAAAAAAAGGATCCTAGTTTGAATAATCTTGCAATACCAGGAAATCTAAATTCCATTCTATCAAGTAGAATTAGCTACACACTAGATTTAAAAGGCCCTAGCTATGTGATCGATACAGCGTGTTCTTCATCGTTGGCAGCTATACATCTCGCTAAAAAGGCCATTCAAAACCATGAATGTGACATGGCGCTGGTTGGTGCCGTTAATCTGAATATCGTGGCACCCTTAAAGAATTTGAGTGGTTTAGGTGTAGACTCCAAAGATGGATTTACAAGGACATTCGATCAGGAATCTGATGGAACAGGAATTGGTGAAGGAGTAATTACGTTCTTACTTAAAGATTATAAGCTTGCACTTGCAGATCACGACCATATTTATGGTGTCATCAAAGGATCGGCTGTCAACCAGGATGGAAAATCAGTAGGCATAACCGCTCCAAATGCTGATGCACAGAAGTCTCTACTTATTAACGCATGGCGGGATGCAAATATACATCCACGGGAATTGCGCTTTATTGAAGCACATGGAACAGCAACTAAATTAGGGGATGTAGTGGAAATAGAGGCTCTTACCTCTAGTTTTCAACAGTTTACGTCAGATAAACAATTTTGCGCAATCGGTACAGTCAAGACCAATGTTGGTCATACGGACAGTGTTTCAGGGTTGTTAGGGTTATTTAAAGCTGTTTATGCCATTAATAATCATAAATATCCAAAAAACTTATTCTTTCAATCTCCTAATAAAGAGTTGAATTTTATTCAGTCACCCGTATATGTAGCGGATCATGATATTGATTTAAGGGATCATGAAAAAACAATCTATGGAGGAATTAGTTCATTTGGTTTAAGTGGTACCAATGTTCATGTCGTTATTGGCGAACATAAGCAGATAAAAGAGCCGGTCGATGCACCAAATGAAAAAATACTCGTATACTCTGCTAAAAATTTGGATTCCTTAATGGAACTGTCAAAGCAGCATTATGCTTTCTTAAAAGAATGTGATGAAAAGGATATTATTCATTATTGTTACACTTCTCAAATAGGAAGAGCTCATTATGACTATCGTATTGCCATTATTTTTAATCATAAAGAAGAGGTTCTTACCTTATTAAATGAGACAATAAAAAATCCGAATTTTAAACATAAAAGAGTATTTTCAGGAAAAGTTTCTTCATTAATAAGTAACCGGGAACTTTTAGTGGAAAGAAATCAGGTTGAGACAACAAATAATATTGAAATTTGTAAATCCTATATACAAGGTGCAAACATCCCATGGAGCGCACTGTATGAAAGCGAACATCATCTAAATAGAGTGAAACTACCATTATATCCTTTCAAAAGGAAAAGATGCTGGATTGAAGAGAAGAAGAGAGAGCAAGACGATCAAGAATTCAATCAATTGGTGCCGTCCCTATTGATTAAGACCATTGAATCGGATGTTTACGAACTTGGCCTAAATATTCACCGACAATGGGAGCTAGGAGAGCATAGGGTTAACGAACAGTTCCTACTCGTTGGAACAGCCTATACAGAAATCGTTTCTCAGATTGCAAGGAAATACTATGGAATTCAAAAGGTCCAAATAGAAAATTTCACACTGGATAAAGGGCTTTTTGCTGAGGACGAACACGATATACCCTTACAAATCAACGTAAAAGAATTTCAAGGCAAATATGAATTTTATATGATGAGTCAAACGAGTAAAGGAGAAAAAATAAATCATTGTTCTGGTTCATTTACCGATCATGATCAAATGGACGAGCCTTTGGTGGACGTAAATGAATTAATCCATTCATTGCCAAATATGAAAAGAATTACACCGGAAGTTTATTTATTTGGAAAAATCCAAACCAGTTATAGGTGGCAGGTTACAAAAGAGATTTTCTCAGGTCAAGATCAATATCTTTCTAGAATCGAGGCACCGAAAGAACTTGATTCAGAAATACGAGATTATCAACTTTACCCTGCTTTATTGGATGCGGCCTTAAACTTTGCAAATAGTATGATTGCCGACGGGGTGTTTCTCCCGTGGAAATACGGAAACATTACATATTATTCGCAGCTGGAAGCAAGAATGTATAGTTATGCAGAAATTCAAAAAACGTCCGTTGATCGAGATATTGCTAAATTAAATATTATGATTCTGTCAGAAACAGGAAAAGTCCTGGTCAAAGTAACGGATTACGTAGTGAAAAAAGTAGATCTTGATCAAATGATGAACAAGAATAAAAATGAATTGTTTACTAGTCAAATCTCTTGGGAAGTCATATCCGATTTACAGCATGATCAAGAGAATCAACTCGATCTAAGTAGAATGCTTTTTGTCACCAATCGAAATAACTCCTTTATTCAGAAATTAATGAAAAGTAACAAGGATCTAACCAATTCGATCATTATCGATTTAAATGGGAAAAATGAGCAATTGTCTAAGAACTCTCGAAATTACTATTCATATGTAGATGGTCCCAACGCCAACGACCTAAATGCCATTTTAACGAGGCACCAACACGATTTTAATCACTTGATTTACCTACCAGATGAGGATGTCTATGAGAATAAAGGGTTTGACAAGGGCATGTCAGAACGTGTGCACACTCACTTCTTCCAATTGATGAAAGTCATTTCATCCTTTAAACGAGACAATCCGCTTTCTGTGACAATTTTAAGTAATGAGGCATTTCCTATATTAAAGGAAGAAAAGCGGGCTAATTATTTTTCCGGATCGTTAAGAGGATTAATTAAATCTCTTAAAATGGAGCTACCTACTAACACCTTTAAATTCATAGACTATGATGATTCTGATTTTGAAACCATATGGAATGAAATTCATAGAAAGTGTCATGAATTAGTGGTAGGGATACGAAAAGAAAAATTATACAAAGAGGTTTTTGCAAATCATCCAATTCGATCACATTCATCCTCAGTAGACACGAATATTCAATCACAAGGTGTTTATTTAGTCACAGGTGGATTAGGAGGAATTGGTCTAACTCTAGCGCAGTATATTGGAGAACAGGCACCTGCGAAAATTATCCTATTAGGAAGAACGCGATATCCTGTAACAAATCAGCATGAATTGATCGTTCATGAAGACCCAAAAGTGAATTTGGCTCTTCAAGCTATAAGGAAACAAGGAGCAGAAGTTTATTATTTCGCCGGTGATATTTCCAATGAAGAGAATATGATCGATGTAATGGCAGACATTTATCAGCAGTTTGATCGAATAGATGGTGTCATTCATGCATCAGGTATTCCAAGTGGAGAGATTCTTACCTTTAAGAGTGTCGAACGATTTGATGAAGTTCTTTCTGCAAAAGTCAACGGTACATTGATTTTAGAGCATTTATTAAAGAAACAATCTCTGGACTTTTTTGTCACCTGTTCTTCAGCTGCTGCATTGTTTGGTTCAATTGGCCAATGTGACTATGCAACAGCAAATGAGTTTTTAAATCTGTACTG
Organism: Niallia sp. Kr1; assembly: GCF_050389805.1. Classification (NCBI taxonomy): domain Bacteria; kingdom Bacillati; phylum Bacillota; class Bacilli; order Caryophanales; family Bacillaceae; genus Niallia; species Niallia sp. Kr1. The sequence goes on from NZ_CP130945.1 coordinate 708,355, forward strand.
TATAGACCGATCCTTTAAAAGTCCAACCAAATATGTATCGATTATTTGGCCGACTTGGAAAGAAACCGGAATGGCCTATAGAGCAGGTTTTAAAGAGGAGAGTAGTTTAATACAACCGATTACCAATCAAGAAGGAGCTCGTTATTTTTCCTATGCCTTACAACAGGATCAACCAGTCGTAATCGTCGGTAAGGTAAATTCAGTTCTATGGGAACAAGAAAGAATCCCTTATGCATTTCAAAGGAATCACCCTAAATCCTTACCAGTAAAACAACATTCAAACTCATCAACAAAAGATGAAGTTGGAAATGTAGAAGACTATTCTTTAAAACAGATTGAAAGTCAGCTTTTGAAATTGTGGATAAGAGTACTCGGAATTGAGAATCTAACAATTGAAGAAAAATTCTTTGAAATAAATGGAGATTCTATTTTAGCTACCTATCTATTAAACGAAATTAATGACCAATTTGGAAACATGGTTGATATTACCGATATTTTTTCCTATTCCAGCGTGGAATTAATGGCGAAAAAGATTTATCAGGAAATTCAAAAGAAGAAGAATACAACAAAGGAAACCCGTTCATCTGAAGTAAAGAGTGATGATGAACTAGACCATTTGTTGTCAGATTTGTCACAGGGAAATCTATCAATAGAAGACGTATTAAACAAAATTTAATTCTTGTTAGGGGAATGAAGGTATAAAAAAAAGGATCTTATAAAGATATCTTCTAGGAGGAACTATGGATAAAATAAAAAGTTATATATTAGATGAAATCGCTCATAAACGAATGACACCAGAAAAAGGAAAAGAATTATTAATTGAATTAAAAGATAATAGCAATCGAGATATTGCCGTTATTGGCATGGAATGTAAATTCTCTAAATCCAATAATAAATATGAGTTCTTTGAGAATATCCTCAATGAAGAAGACTGCCTAATCACATTTGCAGAAGAAAGAGAAGAATATTTGGCACCTGTTGAAACCAATCCATATGTCCATAAGTTCTTTACAGGTAAAGAAATTGAAGAAACGGAACCCAATGATTTTAGAGCAGGTTATATAGAGGATGTAGACAAGTTTGATGCACAGTATTTTGGAATTCCTCCTAGAGAAGCAAAATATATGGATCCTGTACAGAGGGTCTTTCTCGAAACAGCTGCAGCCGCAGTTGAAGATGCCGGATATGGTGGAGATAAAATCAAAAATTCAAATACTGGAATTTTTGTTGGGAAGGATAATACAAGTTCTACTTTTTACCGTTGGTTGGTTGAAAGTGATCCCATGTTATATACAGGTACATGGGAAGGGATCGTAGCTAGCAGACTTAGTTATATTTATAACCTAAGAGGACCTGCTATGGTGGTAGATACGGCATGCTCATCTGGATTAGTGGCTGTTCATAATGCGGTACAGTCTTTAAGAAATAAGGAATGTGACATGGCCATTGCAGGCGGTGTTGCGATTGGTAGTACTTCACAAAGTCCAAATAAAGATTCTGATGGGGTAGTATCAAGTGTTCAATCAGATAATAACGAAGTCCGTTCCTTTGATAAATTTTCTACAGGTACCATTTTTGGGGAAGGAGTAGGCGCTGTCCTACTGAAACCACTAAATAAGGCCATTGAGGATAGAGATCATATTTATGCCGTTATTAAAGGTTCTGCGATTAACAATGATGGTGCATCAAATGGAATTACTGCCCCAAATCCAGAAGCCCAAGAGGATGTATATTGTAAAGCATGGGAAGATGCCAGGATTGATCCAGAAACAATCGGATACATTGAGGCTCACGGTACGGGTACAAATCTAGGAGATCCAATCGAAACAAGAAGTTTAACGAACGCCTTCAAACGATATACAGATAAAAAGCAATTTTGTGGAATTGGAACGGTTAAAACCAATATTGGTCATACAGTTGGAGCATCTGGTGTTGCTGGACTTATTAAATCAATCTATTCACTTGAAAATAAAAAGTTATATCGTTCTATTCACTTTGAGGTTCCGAATCCACATATCAATTTTGTAGAAGGACCACTTTTTATGGTCGATTCCCAAAAAGAGTGGCTTCCCGTTAACGGAAAGAGAAGAGCCGGTATCAATGCCTTTGGTTTTAGTGGAACAAACTGTCATGTTGTGATCGAAGAATATGAAGCAGAAGTAAAAGAAAAACCAGAAAAGCCACAGTTGTTTACGGTTTCTGCGAAAACTGAGGAAGTACTGAAAAATAATATTAGAGCATTGGATGAATTTTTCCAAAAGGACCCCCAGTTAAACTTAAATGATGTCTGCTATACCGCTAATACAGGTAGAAACCATTTTGAATACTGTCTAGCCATCGTAACCCATTCATTGGAGGACCTAAAGGAAAAGATTCACAGATTGAATGGTCTCTCAGTTGAGGAACTAAATGAAACGGATGTTTACTATGGATATTATAAAATTGTCAGCGACCGGAAAGAAAATAAAGGTTCAAATGAAATCGGGTCCCAAGAAAGAATCGAATTAAGTGAACAAATGAATCAAAAACTAGCACTCTATGATGAAGCATCTACTGGAAATCATAATTTATTAGTGGAACTTGCCAAGGCATATAGTAGAGGCGCCAAAATTGATTGGGAAGCATTCTATCAAAATTGGGATATTCAAAAGGTAAGTTTACCAACTTATCAATTTGATCGAACTCATTTCTGGGGAAATCCTAGAGACACTTCCATAAAAAATGAATCACACTATCCAGTGAAAATCGATGATTTCTTTATTAAAGAGCTCGTATTCCAAACGATTAATCAAGATGTATACACAATGAATTTAAAGGTATCTGATTATTGGATGTTAGAGGAGCACAGTATCTTTGCTAAATTTATGCTTCCAGGTGCGTCTTATCCAGAAATCTATAGAAGAGTGGCAAAACGTTATTTTAATGAAGACAAATTGGAATTTAAAAATATTATCTTCTACGCACCTTTAACGGTTGAACCAGATGAGGAAAAAGAAGCTCAAATTATTGTCAATAAAAAAATGAATTCCATTCAGATCCAGATCTGTAGCCGAGTAGGCGATGAATTGGATAGCAATTGGCAGTTACACACGGAATGTACGGTGCTTCCTATTGATGAGAGTGCTGAAGAGCCAGTTACGATTACGGTAGATGATATTTTAGCAAATGAAGAAAAGAATTTCGAATACCTAGCAGATTATATTGATCGTGAAGAACAAAAGAAAGCAGCAAGTTTTGGGGAACGCTGGGACATTGTCAATAATTGCTACAAAGGAAACGATCAGGTTGTTTTATATGTAGAACTGGATGAAAAGTATTCAGCAGATTTTGATGAATTCCAAATCCATGCATCTGTTTTAGATAATGCCTTAAATAACTACGGAACTTTCAGTTATGGTCATGGAATGCATTTACCATTAAGCTATAAATCACTTAAATACTATGCGCCACTTACAAGTAAAGTAGTCAGCGCTGCAACATTCTTGAATAAAAATGAATCTAATAATGAAACGTTAACCTTTGACTTTTTACTCTTTAATGAAGATGGAGAAGTTTGTGCAAAAATTGAAGAGTATACAATGAAACGGGTTTCTAGAATTGAAGATTTTATCGGATCGACAAGTAATTATTATCATCTAAATTGGGTGGAACAAAAGCAAGAAGAAACAGATCAACGCAAAGCAAAAATCAAACCTGGGAATGTTCTGATCATTGAGGATGACAAAGATTACAACCATCAGATTAGAAATAAGTTTGAAAAAATTGAAAGAACGGTCTACAGCGTTTCATTTGGTGATCAAACGAAACAATTGGATGAAAATGCCTATGTAATCGATGGCACAGAGGATAGTTATCAGCAGCTTATAGAACAAATCAAAGATAAGAACATTCGCTATATCTTTCATTTATCGTCGATTACAAAACAGGGGACCCCGAAAACTTATGAAGAATTACAGCAAAGTCAATTAAAAGGAACAGTCAGTGCCTTTTTACTTACAAAAGCTCTAGCAAATCAAAGAATTAATGATTCGATTGAGTTCATTGTGTTAACTGAAAATGCAGATCAAATTGTTTCAACCGATCATGAGATTTATCCGCATAATAATGCTTTATTAGGGTTTGCTAAATGTATTCATTTTGAATATCCAAATATCAACACGAAATTAATCGATATGGATACTGAATCTGATGTATCAGTCGTATTAGATAAGATCTTTGAAGAAGAAAATAGTTTTAAATTAGGGGTTAGAAAAAACACTTTCTATGAAGAAGAGTTAGCGCAGTTCTCATTGGAGGAAATCGGAAAAGATCAATTAACGGTAAAAGATAAGCATGTCTATGTGATTACAGGTGGAGCAGGGGGAATGGGTCTATACTTTGCCAAGTACCTAGCATCTAAGGGTAACGCCACTATAGCCTTGATTGGACGAAGTGAGTTAAATGATGATACTCCAAAATCCGCTCAGAAATTACAAGCGATTGAAGAAATCAAAGAATTAGGTGCTGAGGTTGTATACTATGCAGCAGATGTCTCTAATTATGATCAAATGGCAGGTATTGTAAATGAATTGAAAGACAAACATGGTCCGATTTCAGGTATCTTTCATTGTGCCGGAGTTGCAGGCGACGGCTACATCATGAATAAAGATTTGGAGAGATTTACGGGTGTGTTAACGCCAAAATATAATGGGACATGGATTTTACATGAATTAACAAAAGAGGATCCATTAGACTTCTTTGTACTAGCGTCCTCTATGACTGCATTAACAGGTGCTCCTGGTCAGAGTGATTACAGTTCAGCCAATTCTTACTTAGATTCATTTGCAAAAGCAAGGAATCAATTAGGGAAACAAACCATTGCAATCAATTGGTCAGGCTGGTCAGAGGTTGGGATGACTGTTGACAATAACTTAGATGCAGAAGGTGCCTTATTCTCATCTGTTTCGAATGAAAAGGCAGGAGAAATTCTAGAAGAGTTAATTCATTATGGTGTTTCAAATGTTGTTACAGGTGATTTTAATTATGAAATGGCAGCTGTATTAGGAATAGACAACGAAATCAAACTTCATTCCAAAATACAAAGTCGATTAGAGAGTACCAGAAATAAAGTAATGATGAAGGATTCTAACTCGGAATTAAAAATCTCCGATATAAAACTAATCGGAAAAAGAGAAGATGAGTTTTCAGAAACAGAATTAGTCGTGGGAAAAATCTTTGGAATGGTATTGGGATCACCAGTCATTGATATCTATGATCGAATTAGTGACATGGGTGCTGATTCTATCATTATTACCCATATGTTTAAATTTATCGACGAACGTTATAAAGGACTAATTGATGTTGCTGATATCTTTGCGTACAACTCCGTACATGAATTAGCAAGCCATATCGATCAAATTCAAGCAGAAGAATCCAATACAACAGATGACCCTTTCTATTCTCTTATTTAATTTAGAATGTGGAATACATGTCCATAACGGTTTTGTATCGGTAATCAATTATTAATTTCTTGTGCATAGTCAGAAAAGATGCCTTTCTGAGGTTATACTGGGTGATCTAACAGAATCAGAAAGGCTTCTTTTTCAAATATTGGTTTCGTCTGGTAGATTGTTTTTCGTACATTTATGAAAAATTCCTAAACATGAAAGGATACATATGAATATGATTCAGGTTGCTGAAGTTACAAAAGAGTATAAACAAAATACAGCGTTAAATATGAATATGATTCAAGTTGCTGAGGTTACAAAAAGGTATAAACAAAATACGGCGTTAAATCATTTTTCGTTAAATATTAATGAAGGCGAAATTTATGGTTTACTGGGCCCGAATGGTGCTGGAAAAACCACTTTAATAAATTGTATAACTGGACTCGTCAAAATGGATGAAGGAAATATTTTAATTAACAACATTGATTTTAGTAAACATCCAATTGCAGCCAAAAAACAAATTGGAGTCGTTCCCCAGGATATTGCTGTCATTCCAGAGTTAAGTGCCTATGAAAATTGTAAATTTATGGGTGAACTATATGGATTAAGGGGGAAAGAATTAAAAGATAGAGTGAAAGAGGCATTTGATTTTGTTAATCTTTGGGATCGCAGAAAGGAAAAACCGGGAAATTTCTCTGGTGGGATGAAACGTAGATTAAATATTGCAATGGCGATTGTAAATCGTCCTAAAATCTTAATCATGGATGAACCGACTGTAGGGGTAGACCCACAATCACGAAATTATATTCTTGAATCTGTACAAACCTTAAATAATGAAGGAATGACGATTATCTACACCTCACATTATATGGAAGAGGTACAAAAAATCAGTTCTCGAGTTGGAATTGTAGACCTTGGACAATTAGTGGCAGAAGGTACAGTGGAAGAACTGATAGACCAAGTTCATTCAGAGGACATTATTAAGATATCCATTCATCACTTGGAAGATGAAAAGGTATTAGAAGGCTTAAAAGAGATTAAGGGAATTAGAGATTATCATCTTGAGGATGCGAATAACATTACGGTCTTTTCACAAAAAGGGAGTGAAAATTTACAAAGAATCATCGAATTACTAAATCAATTCGGTATTCGTTTTGAAACGATTAACGTCGTTCAACCAACATTAGAGCATGTATTCCTTACATTAACAGGGAAGAAATTAAGAGATTAGGAGGTGGCTTAAAATTGAAATTTCTATCGATATTAAAGTATACAATGATCGGCAATCTTAGGGATTTTAAATCGATTTTGAGCTATATCCTCTTCCCTATTATTTTAATCATGATATTGGGTAGTGCATTAAGCGCTGCTTTTGCACCTACGAATATTGGGGATATTCAAGTGGTTGTAACAAATGAGGACGATGGCGAAACCGGGGATAAAATCATTGAATTCCTCGAGGATGATGAATTTGTCGATTTCCTCCATTTAACAAAAAATGATAATTTAGAGGATGCTAAAAGTGAAGTAAATGAAGGGAATCAAGATGTTCTTGTTTATATTAACAAAGATTACTCACAGAAATTAGAAGATTCCGAGAAAAATAGTGTGGAAATCATGAGCATTAATGAGTCTGATTATAAGGTGACCATTGTTAATCAAATTCTTGAGTCTTATATCTCTGGGTTAAATACGGTATTTACCTCTTTAGAGTATGATCCAACAAATCCTTCCTATGAAATGGTTGATTTAGTGGATGAACAGCCGATTACGGTCGAGGGAAATCTACCGCAGGCCATTGATTTTTACGTTGTGACCATTCTCGTTATGGTATTGATGTATGGAACGGCTGTTAGTGCAAAAGAATTTGAAAACAATCTCAAAGGTGAAATGGGGAGAAGAATTCGAACTGCACCACTTCGGTCGTCAACCGTCTTGCTATCGAAATTAGCAGCGTCTGTCGTAATTGTATTTATTCAGGGGACGATTGTTGCTGCCATAAGCAAATATGCATTTGGTGCTAATTTGGGTGATGATCCAATGTTTGTCTTATCGATTATTCTCCTCGGGGCTATTCTTGGTTGTGGCTTAGGTATCCTTGTTTGTTTACTCGTTGACGATCCTGAAAAGGTTGGAGGAGTTTTAACGATTTTAGTACCCGTTATGACTTTCTTATCTGGAGGCTTTATAGGTGGGAGCTTCATGGGAATTGAAAAAGTGATGCCTAATTATTACCTGCAAAATGCTTTATTTAACAATATTTATGGTTCTGGAAGTGTAAATATGTCTCTTGCCTATATTTTCATCTATATCCTAATTATTTTGATATTAGCTCTTATTATAGGAAGGAGAAGAACAGCATGGTAATTGTAAAAAATAATTTTAAAAGGTTATTTAAAAACAAATTGAACTGGGTTTGGTTTATTATCCTGCCAGTCATTTTATTAGGTATGTTGATTCAAGGAACGGTCTCATCTAATACATTTCGGGTAGCGGTTGTAGATTTGGATCAAACCGAGTATACAGAATTATTAAAGGGAAATATTCGTGAAATGGCTGAGGTTCATCCATATAACGAAGAAGAAATGAAGGATGCTGTATTAAACAGCGAGGTTGATTATGGAATACTGATCGAGAAGGGTCTTACTGATTCATTAGTTGATGGGGAGGAAGCCTCTATTAAAGGCTACAGTATTAAGGAATCTAACATTTCAATCCCGGTGAAACTTAATATTGAGAGTTTCCTCAGTAGTTCTATCCATCTGGGAAAAGTAACGAGCAATGAGAATGACTTTTACAATGCTTTAGATACATATAATGAGGGATTTGTAGATGTAGAAAATGTAAACATCAATGAAGAAAGTAACAATATCGGAACCTTAAGTTTATCTGTTGGGGTTTTAGCTCTATGTATATTACTCATGATGACATTTTCAACGACTTTAATTATTAAGGATAAAGATTCGAATATGTACCAAAGATGTTTGACTTCTCCAATTTCAAGTTTTAACTACCATTTTCAACATCTAATCAGCTATTTTCTTGTCTCGATTATTCAAATCGTCTTATTACTGATGGTGATGGGCTATATTATTGACATTGATCTAAGTCCATATTTACTAGAGTTGCTTATTTTATTTTTTGCATTCTCATTAAGTGGAGTAGCACTTGGAATTGCTGTAACAAGTTTTTGTAGAACGTCTAAGCAAGCCAATGCAATCATAGGTGTTCTGGTCATTCCTATGAGTATGTTAGGTGGAAGTTTATGGGATCGTAGCATCATGCCTGAGTCCTTACAGCAAGTTAGTTTATTTGTTCCTACTACCTGGTTAGTAGAAGGAGCTAGGAAATTATTTGAAGGGAGCAATTTAATGGAACTCCTTCCAAATGTAGGGATTCTTTTAGCTTTTACGGTTGTTTTCTTTATGATTGGACAAATAGTCGTTGCTTTTTCACCTAAAACAGTCAAATAATTTTTCGGACGGAGGGAATCATGACTAATTCTCAAGATATGTTGATGTATATTTCCAACTTGGTTAAGGAGAAAAAAATAGATAAAGAACTAGGCAAAGAAATTTATAAACACTATTTAGAGCAAACAGAGGATGAAGTAGCTGTAATCGGAATGGGGTGTAAAACCCCTCAATCTGATAACTATGAAGATTTCTGGTCAATGATCCTTAATAAGGAAACATTGATTTCAATGTGCCCAAGAGAGCGCATCGATTTGGTGAAAGGCATGATTTATCGGGAGGGTGGCGAAGATGAGAGTCTGTATCATAAGGGCTCTTTCTTCCGTGATCTTGATCAACTTGATTACAGCATGTTCAATTTATCTAAAGAGGATGCTTCTTTAATGGATCCAGCGCAGCGGATGATGCTTAGAGTCGCTTTTCGAACGTTAGAAGATGCTGGCTATTTAGGTGAAAAACGGCTAAATAACAAAAGCGTTGGTGTGTATGTAGGTCATAATTTTACTTCATCGCTGTTGATTCACTATCTTGCCTATTTTGGAGCTGATAATTTTGAAGCTTTACTTTTAAACTGGACAAGTGGTTTTGCTGCTAGAATTTCTCATGTTTTTGACTTGAAGGGTCCATCCTTAACAATTGATAATGCCTGTACCTCTTCTTCAACAGCCATTTTAAATGCATGTCATGCGATTAAATATGGAGAATGCGAAATGGCACTTGCTGGTGGAGTGAGTATTTTATTAGTTCCATCTAATCGGATAAGTCTGGACTGGGTCTTTAATCATGACAATACCATTATTACGAAGGGATACGGTGAGAATCCCGGAGGATGTTATCTTGGCGAAGGTGCAGGGATGATCATGCTTAAGTCATTAAAAGCAGCGATTCGTGATGGAGATCAAATACACGGAATTTTGAAAGGTGGAAGCCAAAGTAATAACGGTTTGAACGGTGACTTTAATAAGAATAGTGCAGAAGACATTACGGATCTAATCATAAAGGGTTTACAGGATGCCAAGGTTCATGTAAAAAATATTCAATATGTTGAAGGGGAAGGATATGCCGAAAAACTAGAAGAGGCACTGGAGATTTCTGGGATAAGCAATGCCTTTAAGAAATTTACCAATCAAAAGCAATATAGTGCATTAGGTACTGTCAGCGCCAATATCGGTTATACACAAGCAGCGGCTGGTATATTTAGTGGGATTAAAGCATTAATGAGCTTAAAAAACAGTACGATTCCACCAGTATATAAATATGATAGACCGAGCAAACTCGTTAATTTAACGAATACTCCTTTTTATATTAATGATCTCTCCCGAAACTGGGAAACAGAAGAGGGAGAACAACGCTGTGCATTAACGGTTTCTACTAGTTTCGGAGGGTTAAATGTAGCTTTAATCTATCAAGAAGCACCCGAATTGGAGAAGTCTAGAAGTAGTGTAGATCGTCCGCAACTGTGGGTTTTAAGTGCAAGATCAGAATACTCTTTAAGAAGTACGATTCAAAAGTGGATTCAGTTTCTTCCAGAAACACATGAATCGTTACAGGATATTTGTTTTACGACTTTAACAGGAAGAGAACATTACTTCCCCTATCGATTAGCGATTGTAGCAAATTCGAAGGAAGAATTATTAGACAAACTGATTCAATTTGCTAATGACTCTTCTCCTAATCATCAAGTCTACTATGGATCAGGTTTAGTTAAAAAATCTACAAGTTTAAGAAAAATGGATGAGTTTAAAGCACAACAGGAATTAGCTGATGATAATTTGAATGAATTAGGAAGATTGTACAGCCAGGGCGTAACGATTCCTTTTCAACCATTATTTCATAACACACCAAGCAGAATTTGTTCCGTTCCTCAATATGTTTTTGACGAAACATCCTGTTGGGCACAATTGACTTAATTTTTTAAGGATCAGGGGTGACGACTTGAATTATTTAATTTTCATTTCAAAGATATGTATGCAAATCGGAGCCATCCTATTTTTATCAGGTTTGTTTATGTATATCTTTAAATATACTAAATTATTTTCTTTGGTTGGGGATATTTGGTTAAGTCATAAAAGTACAATTATTCTCATCCCGATTACTACCTTTTTACTAATGAGTATTTTTGTCGGTGTAGTGTTAAAGGTTGCCAGCTTCATCATGAACCAATTGTAAGATTTACACTTTACATGAAAAGAGGTGAAATACGTAATTCTATTTTACGTATACATATGATTAAAGTCTTTTGTTTACCTTATGCGGGATCATCCGGAACAAATTATTTAAAGTTTATCAAACTATTTTCCGATCATATTCAGTTAATTCCTTTAGAACTACCGGGGCGTGGTGTCCGCTTCAAGGAGGATCTCGTTTATTCCATTAGTGACATGGTGGATAGTGTTTATCCGCAGATCATAGAGGAACTAGAGGATTGTTCAACCTATGCAATTTGGGGACACAGTATGGGTGGATTAATTGCATTCGAACTGATTCAACAATTGTTAAGTGACGAGGGAATTAAGATAAAACCAAGTCATGCCTTTTTCACTGGGTGTAAACCACCACAACGCCGTACGGAAAAGGAAGGAATTGCTGATTTAACTTTGGAGGAGTTCAAGCAAAGAGTATTAGCCTATGGTTTAGTGAACACATCTTTAGTATTTGAGGATCCTAATCTTTCGAACATATTTATTCCGATTATGAGATCAGATTTTATTGCTGTTGATCGCTATGAATTTAATAAGAATTTACCTCTTTTAAATATCAATATCACCTCAATGACCGGAACTCAAGATCCGAGTATGACATTAGATGATTGTTATGCATGGCAGGAATTAACGACTGGAGTCAATTATGTTCATCATTTTAATGGAAATCATTTTTTTATCTTTGATGATGTCGAAAAAATTGCTTCTATCATCGAAAAAACATTGCAAAAAGAAACACTTGTGAATGTATAGGCTCTTTTTATGTGAAATTTTGAAGAGCTTGTTTAGGAGGATATTATGATACAACGTGATGTAAGAGGTAGTATTACCTATAATCAAAATATTTTAAGTCAATATGATGAATTAAATCAATATCATATTAAAAGCCCAGAAATAAGAGTAGTACATGAATATTTTGAAGAGCAAGTTAGAAAACATCCTCATCATATTGCGGTTAAAAAGAATTCAGTAGTTCTTACTTATGATCAATTAAATAGACGAGCAAATCAGGTAGCGCATGCTCTAAGAAAGCGCGAGTTTGCAAAGGAATCCATTATTGCCATCTATATGAATTTTGATATTTCTTATATCGTTAGCATCATTGGAATATTGAAGGCAGGATATACCTATTTACCTTTAGATCGGGAATTTCCAATCCACAGAATTAAGAAAATGTTGGATATAGCTAATGCTAGTCTCATTATGATTAACGATTATGATGATGGAGGCTTACTTCCAGCAAACGTTCCAGTTATAGAATTTGAGGAAACGGTATTAGAGTCAGAAGAGAATGTAGACAATGTCAATTCTCCAGAGGATTTAGCTTATATCATGTTCACTTCAGGAACAACAGGTGAACCAAAGGGAGTGATGATTCCACATAAAGGCATCTTGCCATTAGTTAAAAATAACAGTTCCCTCCCTATCACAAAAAAAGGTTGCTTTTTACAAACTAGTTCCTTTACCTTCGATGTGTCTGTTTTTGAAATGTGGGGAGGACTTCTTAATGAAATGACTTTAGTCATGACAGAAAAAAAGGATTTATTAGATGCGGATGTCATGAGGAGAATGATTGAAGGTGAAAAGATTACAGAAATGTATCTATCATCAGCACTCTTTTCGGAATTAGCACGACAAAATCCTGCGATTTTTCATAGTATTACAACCCTTTTTGTTGCAGGAGATATCTTATCTGTACAAAGCTCAAAAAAAGTTCTAGAAGCCTGCCCGCATTTAAAACTTATTAATGCATATGGTCCCACGGAAAATACTGCTTTATGTACAAGTTATCATGTAGAACATGATCATAATCGGTCCAGTATCCCGATTGGAAGACCGGTTGATCACTGTGCTATTTACGTAGTTAATGAGGAAAATCACCTTTTGCCTTTTGGAGAGAAAGGAGAACTCTGTGTAGGTGGGCAAGGCTTAACTAGAGGCTATATGAATCGAGAGGAATTAAACCAATCTCGGTTTTTAAATGGACCCCATATGGAAGAAGTGGTTTATAAAACGGGTGATATTGTAGAAGTTCTTATGGATGGAAATATCCGCTTTTACGGTAGAGTAGATAAACAAGTGAAGATAAGGGGATTTCGGATCGAAATGGAAGAAATCGAAGGATTTATTCGTAATATTCCTGATGTTACAGAAGCCAAAGTTGTGGTTGGATCCGATCTACTTGAAAATAAAACCTTAATTGCTTATCTACAAAGCAATAGAAAAATTACAAGTAAAGAAGTAAGAGAATTTTTAAGCCTTTATCTTCCTAATTATGCGATTCCAGGACGAATAAAACAAGTTCTAAACTTTCCACTAAATAGTAATGGGAAAATTGATATAAAGCAATTAGAAAAGATGAATCATGAAGAAGTCCCTTCTGAGTTAAACTTAACAGAGGATGAAAAAAAGTTACTCGCAATTTTTCAAGACCATTTACGGACAACCGAGATCAGTATGGAGGATGATTTTTTTCATTTAGGAGGTAACTCATTACAGGTCAATTCTGTAATCAATGCAATTGAACGAATTTTTGGTGTCAGAATTTCCATTAATGACTTTTATTCCCATTCAAAGATCCAACAACTCATTGAGTTCATACATATTGCAGCTCCGAAAAAGCAAGGAATCCTCCTAAAAGGGCAGAGTGCAAATGATCGTTATCAGCTTTCTGCTCCACAAAAAAGAGTTTATGCTGCAAACCATTTGATGAAAGGTCAAACGAACTATAATATTCCCTATGCCTTTCTATTAAAGGGAAAAGTAGATAGGAGCAAGTTGCAAACAGCATTAAACCAAATTTTGGCAGAACATGAAACATTAAGGTCAACATTTTTCATGATAGATCAAAAGGTTTTCCAAAAAGTCAATCAGGATATGTCAGTCTTTATCAAACAGACTAGTTTGAAAAAACTGGATGAGATTGGACAAAAATTAGACGAGTTTATACAACCCTTTGACCTAGAAAAGGGTCCTTTACTAAGAGTGGAATGCTGTGACATACAGGAGGATCAGACACTTCTTTTGTTTGATTTTCATCATCTAATATTTGATGGTTATTCAGAATCTTTATTCTTTCATCAACTTTCCGATTATTACAATCATCAAGGAATTGAAAGTGAGCCAAATGAGTTTCAATATATTCATTATGTTGATTGGCAAAATCAATATCAAAACTCTAGCAATTATCAAGAAAATCAATCTTTTTGGGAAAAATATTTAACAAATGGTGTAAATCGACTGCAATTAATAGAAGATATAAAATCAAATCAAAGTTACGGATTTAAAAAAATAGAATCAATTAATATACAGCCGACTACACAACAAGAGATAGAGACCTTCTGTAAAAAAAATAAAATGACTCTATTTTCATTTCTACTAAATGCTTATGGGATTCTATTGAGAAAGGTTTATCGACAAAATCAATTTTTGATTGGTACCGTTTCAGCTGGTCGAGTACACGCTGAGTTTGAGGATATCATCGGTATGTTTGTAAATACTCTTCCGTTTGTTGTGAATATTCCAGCTGAAAAAACAGTTATACAGCACTTAAAGGATGAACAATTAACGATTAATGAGATGTTAAACCATCAAAATTTTCAATTTGAAGACATGCTGAAACTAATTGATTTTTCTAATACAGACAGCATACATCCTTTATTTGACACAATCTTTATTATGGAAAATATGGAACCTGCTCCATTTAAAATTAATGGGAAAAAGGTGCAACGTTTAAATATCAATGTTCCACAGACCATGTACGATTTGGCCTTTGTAGTCAATATGAATGAGGGAACGCTGCAGTTCAGTATGGAATATAACGGGGACAAATTTAGAGAAACAACAATTCAACAATTACTAAAGGGATTTTTTCAGTTATTGAATGAAATGATTCAAGACAGCAGTCAACCTTTAGGAAGTTTAAAAATCACTTCACCTGAAGAGGAAAGGATTATCCTGGAAAAATTTAATCCAACCCGCATAAAAGAAATGAAACAGATGAGCATGATCCCTGCATTCAAAGAAATAGTAGCCAAGTATCCCGATAAGGTGGCTTTAAAATATCAAGGTGTAGATTTAACTTATCGTGAGTTGGACGAAGTTAGTGATCGAATAGCGATTCAATTGCAAGATCTTCACGTTAGTCAGGGAACAAGTGCCGGGATCTTTTTAAAAAATAGAATGAAGCAAATTATTTCCATGCTTGCTATTCTAAAAGTGGGTGGCAATTACGTACCTATCGACCAGGAATATCCTGAACAGCGTATCAAGTATATGCTTGAGAAGAGTGGCATGCGAAGCGTTATTTCAGATGAAGGAAATAACCATATATTCATAAGTAAGGATGTAAAGGTCTTTGATTACACAGGACCCGTTCAGTTTATTCAAAAAATGACTAAAGACAAGGTTCCCTTTAAGATCACAGAACAACCTGGAGAAGAACTGGCTTATATTCTCTTTACTTCAGGAACAACTGGCCAGCCAAAAGGAGTCTGTATTAAGCATAAAAATATACTCCGATTGGTCAAAGGTGAAACATTTATGAAGCTAGATGAACACCAGACTTTTTTACAAACATGCAATATTGTTTTCGATGTTTCTACACTAGAGATTTGGGGATCGCTCTTAAACGGAGGAACTTTACAATTAACCGATAAAGACGATATTTTGGATATTTATAGAATGGAAAAAATGATAAAAGAATCAAATGTGACAAGTATGTGGCTTACGACTCCATTGTTCAATGAATTAGCTGGGCAGAATCCAAAGATTTTTAGACCACTGAAAACCCTTATTATCGGGGGAGATACATTATCAGTTAACTTTGTTAATCGTGTTCGACGAAATTGCCCAGATTTACAGATGATTAACGGATATGGTCCAACGGAAGCGACCACATTGGCCACTACTTATACAATCCATACTGAACATACTCTACAGGTTCCGATTGGGAAACCAATACCTGAAACATCAATCTATATTTTAGATGAATCTAAGAACTTATTACCTATTGGGGCGGTTGGAGAAATTTATATTGGTGGGAATGGAAATGGACTTGGATATATAAAGGATAACAAACAAACGATGGAAAAATTCCTCCCTAATCCTTTTGGGCTCCCAGGTACGATCTATAAAACGGGAGATCTTGGTAGATGGAACGAGAAAGGGGAGATTGAATTTTTTGGTAGGCAGGATCATCAGGTGAAAATTAGAGGTTACCGTATTGAACTTAAGGAAATCGAAAAAGTAGTGAATGAGCATCCGCAAGTTTCACAAGCTGTCATCCGAATTATTAATTCCCAGAGTAAAAAGAAAATAGTCTGTTATTATGTGGGGTTAAATACGAGCAGTAAAGGATTACATGATTATTTAGCTACTAAAGTACCGCAATACATGATTCCTGTACATTGGATTTCTATTCCTAAGATTCCATTAACGGTTAATGGAAAAGTAGATGAGAGGGAACTAGAAAAAATATTTAATCGAATGAAAGTCGAAGTAGAAGAAATGCAGGAAGGTTACGTGGCCCCAAGAACAGAGGAAGAAAGTAAAATTACAGAAATATGGCAAGATGTCCTTGGGATCAAACAGGTTGGGATTACCGATGATTTCTTCGACCTTGGTGGAGATTCGATAAAAGCAATCCAATTAAGCTATCGGCTAAGAAAATTAATGATCGATATGGATGTATCTAGCATTCTCAAACATCGTACGATTAAAAATCTCTCTTTTTATATCAAATATTTGAATGAAGGATTTGATCAAAAAAAGATTACAGGAGAGGTTGAATTAACACCCATCCAACATTGGTTTTTAAATCAAGTACCTAACGAGCAGAACCATTTTAACCAGTCTATGTTTTTACGTACGAAGACTCGCTTAAGTAAGGAACTAATTTGCCGTGCCTTTGATGTCATAATTGAACAACATGATATGCTAAGAGCCACTTTTGATTTTGATCAACAATTAGATGCTCAAGAAATTCAAGAATCAGGAAAGTATCAATTTATGGAATTCGATCTAGCCAATAGGACGGATGCTGAATCATTTATTCTAGCAGAAGCGAATAAATTCCAAAGAAGTTTAGATTTAAAAACGGGGAATCTTGTGAACATCGTTTTATTCCATGATCAAGAAGAAGATCATCTTCTACTCATTGCACATCATCTGGTCATTGATTATGTGTCATGGAGAATATTAATAGTGGATTTAACAACTGCAATCCAACAACAATTAGCTGACCGAGAAATCGTATTAGATGAAAAAACGGACAGTTATCAAAAGTATGCAGAAGTTCTAGGTTCTTTTTACCAGGACAATAGAAAGATTCTAAAAGAACTACAAAAAGCAGAAGAAAAGTCTAGTCTAATTTTACCGGTTCAATCAAGACAAAGACGTCATTATGCCTATTCGAGTCGCCAAAAAGTAGTCTATTTAAACGAAGAAGAAAGTAATCATTTGCTCTATAGGGCTCATCAAGCTTTTAATACCCGTGTGTTAGATATCTTAACGATGGCATTAGGCATGACCTTTGGAAAATATACAATGAATGATGAGGTTCCTATTTATCTAGAAGCGCATGGCCGAGATCATGTTCAATTAGACCTAAATTTATCCCATACAATCGGATGGTTTACAAATATTTATCCTGTCTATCTTTCTAAAGAAAATAATAATGATTTAAGTATGTTTGTTAAAGAAAATAAAGAAAACATTCGTAAAGGATCAGATTATAAACTTTTGTCTCAAGCACATTTAAACGAATTAGGTTTTGCTTCAGAAAGTGAACATACCATTTGTTTAAATTATCTGGGACAGTTAGAAGATGATATAAACAATGACCTCTTTTCTTTATCACCTTACTCTGCAGGGGATGAATTTACAGGATGGTTTATAAGACCAACGATTGATATGACGATTGAAGTTAAAAATAAAAAATTTGTTATTTATCTAGATTACAGTACAGAACAATTTACAGAAGCTTGGATCGATGAGATTGCTTTAGAATATGTTTCTAATCTAAAACGTATTATTCATTATTGTTGTAACCATGAAGTACGGGAATTAACACCGAGTGATTTGTCTGCTGATGGAATTGATCAAAGTACCTTAGATCAAATATATGCTGCATTAGAGTAGAGGATTCTTTCGCATGAAACTTTTGATTTTAGCAAAAGGGGTAAGATTTTAATGAATAAGAAGAATGTAAAAGATATAAGGCTATTAAACTTTGGTCAAAAAGGTATCTTAATTGAGTCTATTTTGAATGAGAATAATTCTGCATATATCCAGCAATTACGTTATACGATTCGTGGAGAGTTGGATATTCCGACGATGAAAAAGAGTTGTCAAACGCTAATAGATAAATATGATTCACTTCGGAGCAAAATTCTATATAAGAATTTAGAAAATCCTGTTCAAGTGATTTTTGCGAAAAAAACGGTTGAGTTTGAGTATTCAGAAGTGACGAGTGACTCCCTTGATCATGAACAGCAGGTCAATCAATTCATGATACAAGATAAAAAATGGATTGACATTGATTCTCATCATGCACTTATCCATTTTAGAGTGGTAAAAACGAAGCATGAGCAATTCGAATTGATCATCACGTTCCATCATATTATTCTAGATGGTTGGAGTTTAGCCATTATTGTGAAGGATTTATGGTCCTTTTATGGAAAGTTGCAAAGAGATGAATTCATTCAAGAAACAGAAGAATTTAATGTAAGTGACTATAATCATTGGCTAAAAAAGGCACAAAGGCATCAGGCAGGATTTGATTGGAAAGCATATTTTGGACAGTTTTTGCAAGAACCTGTTATGGGTACAAGAAGAAATGATCTTAATGAAAATCAGTTCCATGAAGGTAAACACAGAATTCAGACATCAGACAATTTTTACGAAAAGGTAAAAGAATTGGCAAAGACATTTGGAGTCAGTATTAGTACTTTTGTAAATACTGTTTGGGCTATCGTTTTATCAAAAGTGAATCAGTCCAATCAAGTCATATTTGGCTCAGTATTTTCAGGTCGGTCCCCAGAGGTCGAACATATTGATGATGCGGTGGGAATGTTTATATTAACGCTTCCATTATGTGTTCAAGTAGATAAAAATCAAAGAGTAGGGGAGTTGTTCCAGCATATCAGTCAATTAATGACCTATATGCTGGAATCACCAATGGGAGTACTCCAAGACTACCAAGGCTCAAAGCAAAATAGAATACATCAAATTGTAGCATTTGAAAATTATCCTTTATCTGATGAATTGCTATCCAATGGTGAGATAATATCAGGCTTAGAAATAATCGATATTCAATACAAGGGACATTCCAATTATCATTTGAGTATCTCCCTAACACCAATGAAAAATACCACTTTGGATATAGATGTATCTTACAATTCGAACACGTATACAATTAATGAGATTACGACTTTACTAGATTGTTTTCAGCATATTGTTAATCAGCTAGCATCTAACCAGAAAGTTCGGATTCGAGATATTTCTCTATTGGATTACTCTGAACGTCAACTTTTAAAAACTGATTTAGAAACTGAAGAAAATCATGAAACAATTGTCGATCGATTTGTGAAAACAGCTAATATCTATCATGACGCTATCGCATTAAATGATGGCAATCAAAAGCTTAGTTACGGTGAGCTTGATCAATGGGGCTCAGCCCTTGCAAATCAATTACTGATGAATGATATACAGGGTAATGAAATAGTAGGAATTATTAGTTCCCGGAATAATACCATCCTTGCCGCTATGCTAGGCGTATTAAAAGCAGGTGCTGCTTATCTTCTAATTGATTCAGATTTTTCATTAGAGCGGGCAAAACAATATTTAAAGGACAGTCAGGTTTCGTTCCTGTTACTGGATGATGAAAGTTTAATAGAAAAACTTAATGATGGCAATAACTATCAATGCTTACCAATTCGCATGAGTAAAGAAGAATGTGAAAAACAGGCGAAACTTTATAAAGCGCCAGATATAAATCCAGAGGATTTAGCTTATATCATTTATACGTCGGGAAGTACGGGAGCTCCTAAAGGGGTTATGATTAGTCATCGTAATGTCTTACATTTAATGAATGGTTTACAGGAAACGATCTTGAAGCGCTATGAAGACGAACGACTGAATATTTGTGTGGTAGCCTCTTTTATGTTTGATGCTTCCGTTAAACAAATATATATGGCTTTATTAAATGGACATCAGCTCATTATTCCGACAAATGAGGATCGGGTTAACCCTACTAGGTTACTTGAAATTTTCACTGAGTATCAGGTTGATCTTACTGATGGAACACCAACCTTGGTCAGTTTGATTTTGCAACAAATGGGTGATCAAGACTGGATTCCAGTCAAAGAAATGATTATCGGCGGCGAAATTCTGACAGCAGCCCTTGCAAAAGAAATCATGGCACGCTCTGCTTATCCGAATTTTACGTTAACCAATGTTTATGGTCCTAGCGAATGCACGGTTGATACAACGGTTTATCAGATCAATCGCAACAGCCCGCTTATTCATGATAGTGTTCCAATTGGTATGCCTTTGCCAAATACAAAGGTATATGTATTGGATCCTGATGGACATCCTCTCCCGCCTAATATAATCGGAGAGCTTTATATTGGTGGACCTGGTGTTGGTTTAGGCTATATCAATAATAGAAGAGAAACAAGCAAGCATTTTAAGAAATCTTTTTTAGTGGATGGCAGTATCCTTTATAAATCAGGTGATTTAGTAAAGAGTTTAGATGATGGAAATTTATTGTTTATTGGTCGGTCGGATAACCAGATTAAGTTAAATGGCTACCGAATTGAATTAGGAGAGGTTACGAATCGAATATTGAAGCATCCAACCGTACAAGATGCTGTTGTTCAAGTGAAAAAGAATGCAGCCGGAAATGATATTTTATGTGCGTATGTTATTCCAAATAAAAAGGAAACCTTTCAACACGATCAATTAAATCAATACTTGCGGAAAAACCTTGCAGAATATATGATTCCTCAAGTCATTTTAGAGTTGAAAGCATTCCCGATTACATCAAATGGGAAAATTAATTATAAAGAATTGCCAGGTATTATGGATGTTTTGATATCTGAGGGGAATTTACATTCTTTGACAAAACCTGAAACAGCCTTGCAACAAGAATTAGTTGAACTCTATAAAGAGGTTCTCAACCTTCATGAAATTGGGGTGGATCAACACTTCTTCAAAATGGGTGGAAGTTCATTAGATATTATTAAATTAACAAGTATGATCCAAAAGGAGCTAAATGTTTCATTCTCGCCTAGGGCAATATTAGAATATCCAACCATCCGTGAATTAGCTCAGTATATTGAAAATGAAAATATAATGAAAGTGGATAAATTGGAGAAAGTGTCACCGCAGTTACAATTTCCTGCATCATCACAACAACAGCGAATTTTCGTTCAATATTTACAAGAAAATCAAACTGAGGCATACCATATCCAAGAAATCATTAAAGTGGATTCTAG
This sequence comes from Niallia sp. Kr1, assembly GCF_050389805.1. Classification (NCBI taxonomy): domain Bacteria; kingdom Bacillati; phylum Bacillota; class Bacilli; order Caryophanales; family Bacillaceae; genus Niallia; species Niallia sp. Kr1. The sequence continues at coordinate 729,954 of NZ_CP130945.1, forward strand.
TATCCCATTGCAGGAAATTGAAACGGCTCTATTTACTATTATTTCAAGACACGAAAGCCTGCGTACGAACTTCTATATGGAAAGTGGAAATATTATTCAAAAGATTCATGAGCAAATCGATTTTAAATGGATCGTAAAACAAGCAGATTCTATAGAAGAACAAGATGTATTAGGAGAATTGAATCTATTAAAACAACCCTATGATTTAACAAATGATTGTTTATTCAGAATAAAATTGATGGTCCATCCAGTGAGTAACTTTTTACTCCTTGATTTTCATCATATTATTATGGATGGCGAGTCAATCCAACTATTCATGGAAGAATTAGATGCCTTATTAAATCGTAAAGAATTAGGACCCATTGATTATCAATATGTTGATTATACAAATGAGCAGCTAAAAGGTGTTCAGACATCAGAACATACTAAGAATGAACAATTTTGGCTGACTACACTAGAGGATTATCAATATACGGGGATCCCTACGGATTATGATGGTAATGATTCTCCAGCAGTCAGTAAAGGGAAATATTGCTCTATTCGAATTGACCAACCGTTATATGATCAAATCGTTCAATTTGGGAAAAGCAATGAAGTAAGTCTCAACATGTTTTTATTTAGTGTATTTCATATTTGGACTGCGAAATATTTACATCAAGAAGATATTACAATTGGGACCGTGTCATCTAACCGAAATCATCCTAACCTTCTAAGAACAATGGGAATGTTTGTAAACACCTTACTTATTCGTTCGAATCCAAGTCAGGAAAAGAATTATGTAAGCTATTTAAATGAGTTCAGAAGTATGATGATCGATGTATTGAAACATGAAGACTATCAGTTTGAACACTTGAATCAGCTTCTGAGATCTAGAAATAATGAAGGAAAACATTCAGTATGTTCGATGTTATTTGTGTTTGAGGATCGGACTAATCATAGTTTTAATTCTGGAAAGCTACAAAGAATTCCCGTTTATTTAGATGAAGCGGATGCGAAGTTCGATCTTACAATATACTGTACAGTTGAACAAGATGGAATCCAGGTTAGAATGGAATACAATGTGAACAAATATAAAGAGACAACCATTCAATCCATCCTTAAAGGGTATGTGACTTTAATAAAAGAAGTTCTAAAAAACTGGAATCTGCCAATTAGGAAACTCAAAATCATCACTCCAGAAGAAGAAAAAATGATTTTAGAGGAGTATAATCCTATTCAACTAAAAAACAGGGAAAATGAAAGTCTCATACTTACCTTCAAAAACATGGTAAGTAAATTCCCTGATAAGACGGCATTAAGTTATCGTGATCAAAACATTACTTATAGACAGTTAGATCGGTTAAGTGATCATTTAGCGGGACAACTACACCGTAATAAGGTTCAACTGAGAACTAGTACTGGAATTTACATGAAGAATAAAATGAAGCAGATCATTTGTATGCTGGCCATTCTTAAAGCTGGGGGAAGATATGTACCCATTGAGATGGAGTATCCTGACAAGCGGGTCCGGTATATGATTGAAAAAAGCAATATTCAAGTGATTATTACGGATGAATTAATAGAGTCCAAACAAGAGCTCTTTCAGGATATTACATTACTGGATTACCAGGAACAAATGGTCCTTTCGATTATGGAGTATGAGCCAGTTGAATTACCGAAAGAATTGGAACATCCAGGTGAAGAAATCGCTTATATTCTCTTTACATCTGGAACGACTGGCAAACCAAAAGGGGTTAGCATTAAGCATCAAAATATTCTTCGTCTTGTTAAAGAGCAAACCTTTATGAGCCTAGATGAACATCAGACCTTTTTACAAACGAGTAGTATCGCATTTGATGCGTCTACATTAGAAATTTGGGGAACTCTATTAAATGGTGGTTCACTGCGTTTAACCGAGAAAGAAGAGATTTTGGATGTAGTAAAATTGGAGCGGCTGATTAAGGAACATCACATTACTGCTATGTGGCTAACATCTCCTTTATTTAATGAGTTAGCTCAGCAAAATGAATCTGTATTTACACCATTAAGTACCTTGCTTGTAGGTGGGGACGTATTATCCGTCCACTTTATTAATAAAGTAAAAAAGGCCTGTCCAGATTTGCAAATGGTGAATGGCTATGGACCAACTGAATGTACGACCTTTGCTGCCGCATATCCCATTCAAACTGAACAAAGTGGGAACATACCGATTGGTAAGCCCATCTCAGAAACAGCCATCTATATTTTAGATGAGGGAATGAATGTCTTACCTGTTGGAGCAATAGGAGAAATTTATATAGCTGGAAATGGAACGGGACTAGGGTATATAAATGATGAAGAGTTGACGAAGGAAAAATTCGTAAACAATCCGTTTGAATTAACAGATAAGATGTATCGTACCGGCGATTTAGGCAGGTGGAATGAAAAAGGTGAAGTTGAGTTTTTCGGCAGAAAAGATGATCAAGTCAAAATAAGAGGTTACCGAATAGAGCCAAAGGAAATTGAGAATATTCTAGGTAAACACCCAAATATGGAACATCTAGTAATTGTGGTTAAGAAGGAGAATGAGCATAAACAAATTGTTTGTTATTTCGTTGGTCATGACCTTACAAGTAATCAAATCAAAACTTTTGCAGAAGAACAATTGCCGCATTATATGATTCCAACTCATTGGATTCCTGTCAGCAGGATTCCGTTAACAGCCAATGGTAAAGTGGATTACCAAGAGCTAGATAAAGAGTTTGTGAATGTTAATAAAGAATTTCAAGATAACTTCGTAGCACCAAGAACGAATATAGAACAAGAGGCTTGTGAAATATGGCAACAAGTATTGGGAGTCAAGCGGGTTGGAATCACAGATGATTTCTTTCATTTAGGTGGAGATTCCTTAACAGGGATGAAAATCATCTCTGCTATGAATCATGCATTTAAAAGGAAATGGAGCATCGGAGAATTATTTAGCAGACCGACGATTCAATTATTGTTTGGAAATAATGATGATCAGCCAAAACCTGAAAAAGTCACACATAAAAAAGTGAATAAAGAGATCTTCTACCCTGTTAATTCCAAGCAAAGAAATTTATATATGCTTTCTTTAATGTACCCAGAATCGGTTGTTTACAATGTAACATGGGCTTATAGAGTAACAGGAGATTTAGATATTCAGAGAATGCAAAAGGCAATGGATCGATTAGTACAAAGACATGAGCTTTTGAGAACAAGGTTTTATTTTAACGAAGAGACATTAGTACTCAAGGTGTTAGATCAACAGTCGATTCCAATCATGTATCAAGAACTGCCGTGGGATCATGGATCGATTGGACAGCTTATCAAAACATTGCAAAGACCTTTCCAAATCGATGGAGGATCATTATTTAGGTTTGAAATGGTCAAATCTACAATAACGGGAGAGTTTCTTGTTATTTTTGATGCCCATCACAGCATTATTGATGGATATTCTACCCATATATTTATGAAAGAATTATTTTCATACTATAAAGGTGAAGATCCTGAGTATCAAGCTGTTCAATTTCATTCCTTTTCGGAAAATAAGGATACTCATTCTAGAAAAGAAGAAATCTGTGAAGTCCAAGAAGGGGAGAAAGACACATATCCTGTACTCAATCTATTTACTGATTATTTAAGGACCCCTATTCAAGATTTTGAAGGGGCAGCTCTTTCTTTTAAACTGCCAAAGGAAACGGCTCAGAAAATCAGAAGGCTAGCAAAAAAGAAACATTTGACTTTATATAATATTTTCTTAAGTATCCTTTCTACCCAACTTTATAAATATACGCAGCAAAATGAATTTATGGTTGGTGTCTTTACTGCGGGAAGAAAGAATGAAGATTCCTACAAAAGCTTAGGAATGTTTGTGAATACTGTTCCATTAAAGATATCCATTACTTCAGATGCAGAATTTGAATGGTTAGTTCAACAAATACAGAATAGGATGCTATACACATTGGAGAGTAATGATCAACTTTATGAAACGATGGTAAAAGAGAATCTTGAGCATCGAGATGTAAGTCATAATCCGTTATTTGATGTTAGCTTTTCTTATTTCAAAGAACAAAAAGATATCGTTTCTTTGGAGAATACAGAGTGGAAAAAGCTAGAGATTCCAACGACGACAGCAAAATTTGACTTAAGTTTTGATATTGAGGAGTCTAGTGAAGATATTACTCTATTTATTAACTATCGTACTAATCTTTATAAAGAATCAACCATCCATCGATTTGGAAATCACTTTTTACAATTAATTAAAACAATTGCAGAAGAGCCTAATCAAAAAATTGGACAGATGAACATGATTAGCGATGTGGAAAAAGCACAGTTATTTAATTTTAGTAAAGGAAAGAAAAGAGAAAATCTGTTTGGTAAAAAGTCATTTCGGGAACAATTCGAAACGATTGTAAGTCAGTTTGGCAATGAAGTTGCGTTAGTAGAGGGATCAACAATCTTCACTTATCAAGAGTTATACGAGGTAACGAAGGTTATTTCATGTAACCTAAGACAGCAGAGCTTGAAAAAGGATGAGATTGTAGCGGTAATTAGTAAAGCAAGGATAGAATCAGTTGCGACCTATTTAGCGATCTTATTAAATGGACAGGCCTATCTCCCAATTGATCCAGATACACCAAAGGATCGTATAGAGTATATGATTGAAAATAGCTCCGCAAGGCTTGTAATTTCAGATTTATATAATTTAGAGATACTAGAAGATCATGTAACATGTAAAAGCTTTGAGGATTTGATGGTAGTGGATTCAACAATAGATCCTATACTTAGTAACTTTATCGAGATTCAAGAGAATCAGCTAGCCTACGTGATTTATACATCCGGATCGACAGGCTTGCCAAAAGGCGTCATGATTGAGCATCATTCGCTTTTGAATTTATGTAGCTGGCATATACAAGAGTTCCAAATTACAGAACAAACAAAGACAATCAAATATGCGAATGTTGGTTTTGATGCATCTGTCTGGGAGCTATTCCCTTATTTGTTAAGTGGGGCCGAGATACATCTCATTCCTGAAGACATTAAGTTAGATTTGCAAAAATTAAATCAATATTTTGAAGAACAGGATATCGATATTGCTTTTCTTCCAACCCCTGTCTGTGAGTCTTTTATGAATGAGAATAATACATCGTTAAAATACTTATTAACAGGTGGAGGGAAGCTATCAAGATTTAAACCACAAAGATACCAGTTAATTAACAATTATGGTCCTTCCGAAAATGCGGTCGTTGCAACAAGTTATTTGGTTGATCAGCCTTGTATGAATATCCCGATCGGAAAGCCTATCGATCATTGTGATGTATTTATTTTAAATGAATCGAAACAATTGCAGCCAATTGGGGTTGAAGGAGATCTCTATATTGCTGGTGAATCATTGGCGAGGGGGTACCTTAATCAGGAATCTTTAACAAATGAGGTCTTTCTACCACATCTCTTTGATTCTAGTCAAAGAATGTATTTGACGGGCGATCGTGGCAAATGGACGGACGATGGAAATATTGAATTTACAGGTAGAAATGATGACCAAGTTAAAATAAGAGGGAATCGGGTAGAGTTAGCAGAAATCAATCATATGATATTGAATAGTCAATTGGTTAAAGAATCGATTGTTATGGTTTTTAACGATCAACAGGAGAACACCTTGCTCTGTGCTTATGTTATTCCGGAAAACCATTATGATCTTGAGCTTTTATTTGCTCACTTAAGTGATAAACTACCGAGTTATATGATTCCTAGTTTTATAACAGAATTAGAGGAGTTTCCATTAACGGATAACGGCAAGATCGATCGAAAAAAATTACCCCATCCGTTGCAAAATGCCGTGAATGAAGACGAGATTCGAGTACCAGAATCAGAAATTCAGAAACAACTGACAGATATTTGGAAAAAAGAACTAGGGGTTCAATCACTTGGTATCAATCAAAATTTCTTTTCTCTAGGTATAGATTCCATTAAAGCCATGAACGTTCTTCAAATTCTAAAAAGAAAAGTAGTAAGAGATCTACAATTATTAGATATTTACAAATATCCAACCATTGAAAAGATGGAAAATAGAATCCGATTTTATCAGCAAAATCAAGTAGAGTCTGAGGAAATAAATAAAAATCAGGAAAATTCGCAAACATTCACAAAGATTGAAGCGACTGAACAACAAAAAAGCATGTTTGTAGCTTCATTATTTGATCGTGACTCGATTGTGTATAACACACCAATGGCACTTAGAATTAAAGGAACCTTATGTAGAAAAGAAATGATCGATGCTTGTAAAAAAGTAATGGAACGACATTCTATTTTAAAGACCGTTTTTATAGCTGAAGGATCAAATCTATATCAGGAATACAACAAGCAATCAGAGTTACCTTTACATTTTTGGACAGTAAAAGAAGAGGAACTGATGGCAAAATTGCAGGAGTTGACTATACCTTTTGAGTTATTAGGAGAATTATTATATACGATCCACTTCATTGAAATTAAAAATAGTCAAGACTTTGTGTTATTTATCAACATGCATCATATGATTGGCGATGGTGTATCGATGAATAAATTATTTAGAGATATATGGTTTTATTATGAAGGGAAGAAACTGCCAGAAATCAGTGTAAGTAATTACGATTATCTTAAAAGCCAAAAGGATTTTAAAAACAGTAAAGGATATCAAAAACAGAGAAAATTTTGGCTAGATTATTTAAAACCTCCATTACACGAATTGAATATTGGTAATGGCCAATCAATGAATTCAAGAGGAAGAACAATGGAATTTGAAATGGATATTTCTTTAATCCATGATTTGAAGGAACTAGCAAAATCAAAACATACGACACTTTTTGTCGTTTTATTGGCTGCCTATTTTATACTTCTAAACCGCATTACAAAACAAGAAGATTTAATTGTTGGCTTTGCGGATTCTGGCAGGCATCATTTTGGAATTGAAGAGAGTATTGGGAGTTTTGTCAATACACTACCTATTCGGATGAAAATCGAAACAACTGAGAGCTTTGACCAGTTTTTATCAAGAGTAAAGGACAGTTACTTAAACATACAGCAAAATAAGGACTATCCTTTTTCCAATATGATACAGGATGTTGTCAGTAGTAACGATCATAGTGACCAGCCGATCTTCCAAACCCTTTTTCAATTACAGAATTTTGATAAAGAATATCAAGCAACTAATTTCGAAGTAGAGATAATTGACCTGCCTGTTGATCATGCTAAATATTCCCTGTCATTTTTTGTTAATGTTGATGATCATTCATGTAATTTATCAATCAATTATCGAGAAACACTATTCTCCGATCAAGAAATCTATAGATTATTTGAAACTTATCATTCTTTTTTAGAAGAACTCGTAAAGGATGATAATAGTAAGAATGATCGTCGCATAAACAATCATTTAGTCAGACATTCATAATAAAATGGAGCTAACGTGAAATGGTGGGAATGAGTTGATGGAAATTTATGGGATTAACCAAATTCAAAATGTACATCAGGAACAATTCAATCATATGTTGGAATTGATTTCCGAAAAGGAAAAACAAAAGGTTTATAAGTATCACCACTATCAAGACGCGGTCAGATATTTGATCGGACGACTCATGATCAGATATTGCATCAAAGATAAATTGGAAATTCCAAACGGGGAAATTTCGATTGAGCGTAATCATTACGGAAAACCCTTTATAACCTCCCATCGTCAATTTCATTTTAATGTCTCACATACGGATGAGTGGGTGGTGTGTGCTACTGATTACCAAGAGATTGGGATTGATATCGAAAAGGTAAAGCCAATTAATATAAACAGCATTATGAACAGTTTTTCTGAGATAGAAAAAAGGGATTTGAATCGTATTACTGTGTCTGAGGAAAAACTAGATTACTTCTATGATCTGTGGACGTTAAAAGAGAGTTATGTGAAAGCTTTGGGGCAAGGACTGTTTCATCCGATCGATTCATTTTCAATTAGGAAAATAAATGGGAAAATTATAGGAATCGGTATTATGGAAGACTATTATTTTAAGCAGATAGATATTGCAGAGGATTATAAATTATCCGTCTGTAGTAAATCTGATCAGCTTATTAGAAATGTAAAAATGTTGAGTACTAAGCATATCTATCAGTTTTTAAGGGGTACTAAAACTCTAGTGTAGGGAGAAATCGAAAAATAATAAAAAGTGTCTGGTAACCACGGATTACAAAATTAGTGGAATCAGACACTTTTGCCTATTATTAATAAAGTGGACTATTCTGCGTGTTACAGTATTTAAATGAAAATTTAGACTGGTTCTTGTATGTAAAGGGATATGGTAGCTGACTTTTTTGGGTGTTATGATATTGTTTATTAACAAAAACATTTCTAAAACATAGTAGGCCTATTATTTCAATAAAGATGGAGGAGATGCATTTTTGCGATAGAGTAGAAATGCTCGCCTTAATAAAGTTTACATGCTGGTACTGGTACTTCAAGGAGGGCTCGTGATATTGTCTTATTTATATTTAGTAATCGCTATTATACTGGAGCTAATCGGGACTTCTTTATTAAAGGCCTCAGAGGGTTTTACCAAACTCTACCCTACAATTGGCGTCATTGTTGCCTTTATAAGTTGTTTTTTCTTTTTATCTTTATCCTTAAAAACTATCCCGTTAAATACAGCCTATGCTATATGGTCCGGATTGGGCATTATCTGTACGACAATCATTTCTGTATTAATCTGGAAAGAAAAAGTTAATGTGGCCAGTACGGTAGGGATTATTTTAATTGTTGTCGGTGTTGTTCTCCTGAATTTTTTTGGACCAGGACATGGAGAATCCGTTCAGGAAGGAAATGATACAGTTTCGATAAATGAGAGTTAAATACAGAGGGGATTGAATAGTGGTGTTAGCTGATTTCAGTAAAAAAGCAAAAAGAAGTTAAGTCATATAAACTGATTAACTTCTTTTTATTTGTTTATTATAAAAACATACTTAGATTCATAGTGGTTAATACAGCTTGATCTGGAATGATTGTCCTTTTGGCAATTTTCCATCCCGAATCTGTTTTGCGGATAAGATCATGACGTTGACCAAAGAGTTGTTCAATTTCATGATGGGAACCGCGATTACGCATAAAGTGAAAATAACTTGTTACTTTATATTCATTAGGATGGTCTGTCCCTTCGATCATTATATTTGAAATAAAATGCCGTTGTCTTGTTGCCGGATTTTCTACCCAAGCTGATTTTGTGTAGAGACGATTTACTCTAGTTACTAAGGCGGTTTTTGTTTCGTTGAAAAACTGGGTATCCTTCGCAATGTTGTTGACACCGACACCTTCAACCGTTTCCCTAAGAGGCATAAGATAATTAAGATCGTCTGTCAGCAGCTCAAGCCATTCTTTATACATCCCGTTATCTAAATAGTAAGCTTCTTGATTTAATAGATTGGTTATCTCAAGATAAAGTTCAACGTTGCTAGGTTGAGTTACCGATGTCATACGGATCCCTCCTTTATCTTTAGATCATCTGACATGTATTTATACCATTGTTCATGCATGCTTCTTGCTATCGCATCAATGTAAGTAGTAGGATAAGCTTTACCTGGGCCAGGAAAGTTTGGGTCGGGCTCAATCCGATTGAATCCCATTAAATAATTACTAATGCTGTTATAACTTAATTCTTTGTCACGTGCCATAAGCCCTTTACTTGCTTCAACAATCCGAGCCCAGTTTTCGGTATCATCCATTTCTAACGTGCCGCTCGGTCCAAATGAACCTAGATAGCCACGGTAGGCAGCTTCTTTATATTCCTCAGGTGCAGACTTATCAATCATAAACCAGCACCAAACCTCAACTTGATCAGGTCCGATCGGACGCCACATACGGAAGTTTAAGTAATTGTGCAAATGTCCTTCCGTTCCATGAAGCGGGCTGACGAAGGATAAATTTGGATAAATCCCTCCGACAAAAACCGTTACTCTTGATTGAACATCGAATTGTTCAGGTGTTAAATTCTTTTTGAACATCGGCCACATAGATTCAGGTGTACCTTGAAATGGCACACGGGCTTTCCCTGTTTTTGAAGTAATCACATTAATACCGTGCCCGTTCTCTAACACGACTTGATGACCATATCCAGCATATAATGGATCTTCTGGAGAGATTCCCATTTCAACTGTTGAACGGTGGGTGGTTTGCACATGATAGGGATCGGCTGCAAAGTTTTCCGCAGTAGCCTTCCAGTTAGCTTTAGCAACCCAACGTTGCGGGAGTCCTCTAACTTCCATACCTTCGTCACTTCGTCCCAACATTAGATCTAAATACCATTTCATTTCACCAAGATAGTCTTCTAATGACTCGGCATTTTTGTCTAGATTTCCGAAAATCATTCCTTGATAGGACTCAATCCGAGGAATTTCTCTAAGCCCCCACTGACTCTTATCCATTTCCTCACCGTACACTTTGTTGCCGGCTACAATTCCAATAAGTTCACCATCAAGGTTAAAGCTCCAACCGTGATAGGGACAAGTAAATGATTTCTTGTTGCCACGATCTGCTGTACAAAGCATTGTACCACGATGGGTGCAAGAGTTTAGGAAAGCCTTAATTTCTCCGTCACGATTTTTTAAAACCATAACAGGATCGTTAACCATCCATCTTGTCACATAGCTTCCAGATTCGTTTAACTCGGATTCATGAGCAAGAAATTGCCATGCATGCCCAAAGATTTTCTCTTGTTCGATATCAAAAATATCAGGATCTGTTAACACCCATTGTGGATATAAACCTTGATCTATTTTTTCTTTTAAAAGTTGAAACGCTTTATCATCTAATTTTTTTTGAATCATGTTGTCAGTCCTTTCCAAATAAAATTGAATAGGTGTAAAATAATGTTTCTACGTGACGATTTATGAGCAACCGTCACGTAGGAAAAGCATAGAATGCTAGTGACTATTTTTCTTTTATTAATTCAACTGTGCGGTCATAAATCTTTTGACCATCAATCCCTTTTTCTTCGATATTCTTAATCCATTGCTCTGTTACTACTTCGGAAGCATCTTTAAACTTTTGGATATCTTTATCAGTTAAGCTGATAAATTCTGTACCATTTGCTTTCGCTTCCTTTTCAGCCTCTTCTTTTTGTTTATCGAATGCTACACCAGCTTGTTCTGCAGCTGGAACGCCAATTAGTTCTTCAATCAATTTTTGATCTTCCGGTGAAATTTTATTCCAACTATCTTTATTCATTGCTACATAATACAGCGTGGTATTGAAATTACCCAATGTTACGTAATCTACTACATCGAATAGATTAAAGTCTTTAATGGCAGCAATTGGTAGAACACCTCCATCTATAACACCTTTTTGCATAGCGTCATAGATTTCTGGGGCTGGAAGAGAAACGGGTGTAGCCCCCCAAGATTTAATCATTTCTCCACCTTCAACAGAAGGAGTTCTTAGCTTTAAGCCCTTAACATCTTCAAATGATCTAACTGGTTTATCTTTAGTCACAATCATAAATGGATCTGCAGAGTGAGCCCATAGTAATTTAACATCTGAATATTCTTCTTGAATTTCTGGGAATTCATCATATAACTTTTGAGCGACAACACTTAATTCTGCACCGTTACCGTCCGTTAAGAATGGTAAGTTTAGAACAGAGTGTACAGGAAATTTACCAGCATTATATCCCTGTAACCCCCAACCAGCATCCATAATTCCCGTTGCAATGTTGTCATACGTTTCTTTAGGACCCCCTAATGCTCCTCCTGGATAAATATCAAAATTAACACGACCTTCTGTAATTTTGGCTACTTCTTCACTAAATGGTTTCATGGAATCCTTATCTTGAACATGATCTGGAGAATTCATATGCCCCATTTTAAATTGAAGAGAGTCTGAGCCTTCAGCTCCGTTGGATTCTGAGCTTGAACACGCTGTAAACACAAGAAGTGTAAAAATGGATAATAACGACAAAAGAATTTTACTAGTACTTTTTTTCATAGAATAGCCCCCTGTTTTCATATATTTACTTTATTTAATGATCTAAATCTCATAAAATATATACATAAAGTGATTAACTTTACGCTTTGATCACCTCCTAGAGAAACTAGTAAATATATGTAAAATATGGAATACATATATTTTTAATAGTGGGAATATGAACATAAAGACTCATCTGCCAAATTAATTAGGAAAGAATAGAAGAGCAGAACATACCATACCGTTTAGTATCTATACTTGTATAATTGTATTCGTTTTCATCTGCTATGTTATAATAAGAATATTCTGAATAAAATGACATTTTTCTTGTATGTGGAACTTTTATTAAAATTTTTAAAAATAATGGAGTGGTTGAAATGTCCTCTAAAGAAGCGCAACCCATATTGCAATCTGTACAAAATGGACTAAAAATATTAAATCTATTTAAAACAACAAAAAAGACGGTCATGGGTACAACCGAAATTGCTAAGAACTTGGATCTCCCCAAAAGTTCAGTTAGTCGATTATTAGAGACGCTCTGTCAAGAAGGTTATCTAGAGAAAATAGGAGTCAAATACCGTTTAGGATTTTCGTTATTAAATCTTTCAGGATTGATCAAATATCATATGGAAATACAGCGGGTAGCATTAGAACCGTTTCAAAAGCTAGTGGAGAAGTCAGGAGAAAGTGCGGTTGTCTCTGTATTAGAAGGTGCTAGAGTTATTTATATTTTGAAACAGGTTTGTAAAGAATATTTTCAAATACGTGGCGATATCGGTAAGGGAAATCCAGCTTTTTGTTCGAGTTCAGGAAAAATCTTGCTTGCCCATATTCCGGAGAAAATGGTAGATGATATTTTAAAATATGGAATGCCTAAAATGGGACCTAATAGTCTAACAGAACCTGGAATACTCAAAAGTCAATTACTTGAAATAAAGGAAAGGGGTTATAGTATCTGTATTGATGAGATGCATGATGATGTTATTAGCATTGCAGCACCTATTAGAGATTATTCAGAATCAGTTGTCTCAGCCATTACTTTAATTGGCCCAAAGCAGAGAATGATGGATAAATCTATTACGGAAATGGTAGATTTAGTAGTAAAAACTGCAGAGGAGATATCTTCTTTACTAGGATATATCAATTTCAGTACAGCTAGGTAATTTGTAGAATAGAACAAAATATTGAAAGGATGTAGGTATGGAAACGAAGGTGAAAGAGAAAAAGTCTTCATTAGGAAACGCTCTCCGACTCTTATACTTATTTAATATGGAAGAACCGGAATATACATTAAGTGAGTTAGCAGATAAAATGGGGGTTGGGTATAGTACGATTCATCGCTTAACGCGAGCATTAATGGAAGAAGGGTTTCTAGCTAGGGATTCAAAAACAAAGAAATTTCGTTTAGCTGCTTCTATTCTCGCATTCGAAAAAATGATCCATTCTTATTATGATATTTGTCAATATTCTCTTCCTGTGTTAGAAAAATTAGTTCTAAACACAGGAGAAGCGGCACATCTAGCAACAATTAATCATGACCATGTGGTTTACTTACAAAAAATAGAAAGCCCAAACTATACGTATATGTATTCGTACGAGGGAAAACAAAATCCGATTCATGCAACTACCACAGGTAGAGTTATTTTAGCTTATGGAAGTCAACCTGAGATTAATAGAGTAATCGAAGCGGGCTTGGACACATATACAAACTATACGATCACCGAACCCATTTCATTTATGGAAAACCTATCAACTATATAGAAAAGAGGTTACGCTTATGGTAAGGATGAATTTCTGGAAGGTACGTCGTCTATTGCAGCTCCAGTCTTTACACAGACTGGAAAAGTTAAATATTCAATCAGTATCGTTGGTCCAACCTCAAGAGTCAGCCCGCAAAGAGAAAAAGAACTAAGCAGATATGTAATAATGGCAACGAGATCGTTAAGTGATTTATTGAAATAGCAGGAACGGTTCCCATTTTTCCCTATATTTTTGAACGTAAAACCATCCCAGTATATAAAATAATCTAATGAAAAAACAGCTCGATGGGTAAGATCTATTTTCCCATTGAGCTGTTTTTTATTATGCTCATTTATTTTTTACTAGAGCTAATCACTTGGTTTCTACCAGCCCCAAAACCAACAATAAAGAGTACAATTGTTACACCTAACAATAGTAAAAGCGGAATTGACCTACCAGTTAGATCATATAAAAATCCGAATAGTGTCGGTCCCACTGCAGCAAGAAAATATCCGACAGATTGTGCCATTCCAGATAATTCTGCAGCTTGAGAGGCATTTTCTGTACGTAAGCTGAAAAAGGTCATGGCTAGACTAAAAGAAAGTCCGCTTCCAATTCCGAGAAGAACGACCCACAATACGATAAAATTTAGGCTTCCTAAAAGTAATCCAAGGAGCCCTATTAGTAAACTTCCGGACATCAAGGTGACCAATAGACGTTGATCGGACATACGTCCTGCTAGGATCGGCGCAATAAATGTAACAGGGAGTACAGCCAGTTGCATGATGGATAAGTACCACCCTGCCTGATCTGAACCCATACCTTGTTGTTTTAGGATTTCAGGAAGCCAAGCGATAAGTACATAAAAGATCATGGATTGAAGCCCCATAAAAAAGGTGACCTGCCAAGCCAGTGAAGATCGCCATAATTTCATTCTTCTACCTGCTGGTTTTTGGTGGAGTCTAAGTGTTTTAGTAGAACTTTTTTTAAATTGAGGTAGCCAAACCAAAATGGCCACAAAGCTCAGTATCGCCCATATTCCTAAAGCACCTTGCCAGCCTAACCCTAAGCCCATCGCAATAGGGATACTAACCCCTGATGCTATTGCACCCATTAGATTCATAGTAACTGAATAGATGCCTGTCATAAGTCCGATCTGTTGAGGATATTCCCCTTTAATCATACTAGGCAGCAACACATTACAAACGGCAATTGCCAATCCAAGGATTGTTGTGCCGATATATAAACTTGAGATACCAGATGTAGAACGAAGAATCACACCTATGGTTAACAATATAATCGCATAAAAAAGAATCTGTTCCATTCCAAATCGTTGACTTAATTTTGGAACAAACAATGAAAAAATACCGAATGAGAGTAATGGGAGCGTGGTTATCATCCCTGCTAACGTATTTGATAGATGCAGATGATCACGTATCACATCTATTAAGGGACCTACAGAAGTTAAAGGCGCTCTTAAGTTAATCGCAATAGAAATAATTCCGATCAATAGAAAAATTGAGGATGATTGATGTCGTCCTTTTGAATGGGGGTCCGTTTTTTGAAATGAATCAAGGTGATTTGGTACATTCATTTGGTTGCTTCTCCTTTATCGTTGGATAATAATTAGAATTTTTTTGCAAATCAATGATTGTCTATTAAAGTATTATATTTCTCGTGAATGATTTTGTACTCATCCAATTGAAGGTACCTTGTCTCATCCAGTTAACAAAGGAACCTAATCGTAAAAAACAATAAAAGTGAGGTTGCGATGTTTCAATTTTGACGGAGTTATGAGGTATGATTGTAATGATGAAATAATCCAATTACATACATGAGGTAAGCATTATGAAAGTTTATAAGCTAAAAAAGAAGTTTCGTGACTATAAAAGGGGAACACAGTTTTACTTAATAGCGGAGTCAGAATATATTGGAGTGAAAGAATTTGTATTGCGGACAGAAGATTTAACCGTTCGGATCTCGATCAATGAAAGGGAACTTTCTGAGCATTTTTCTTTTATACGAGAGATTTATTAAACAAAGTCTACATGTTGGAGGTGGTTAACATATGAAAGGAAAAACAGCACTAATCGCCGGTGCCAGTGGTCTAGTTGGAAATGAACTACTTCATATCCTCTTAGAGCAAGCTGAATATGAGAGAGTTCAAGCACTGGTGAGAAGACCACTTGGCAAAAAACATCCAAAATTAGTGGAAGTTATCACTGATTTTGACAAATTAGGAGAAGATCAAGAACCATTTAAAGTCGATGATGTTTTCTGCTGTTTAGGCACTACCATTAAAAAGGCAAAGACGAGGGAGGCCATGTATAAAGTAGATGTTGATTATCCCTTGAAGATCGCTAAAATGGCTCAACAAAACGGTGCCACCCATTTTTTACTCATAAGTTCGATGAATGCCCATTCAAATTCTAGAATACCGTATTCTAAGATGAAAGGAATCCTCGAGGAAAAGGTAAAAGACATCCCATTTAAGAGAATTTCTATTATTCGCCCGTCTCTTTTACTTGGAAATCGATCAGAATTTCGATTAGGAGAGTATACGGCAAGCAAAATTTTTCGAGGTCTATCGTTTTTCCTTAAAGACTCTTGGAAAAGTCACTTTGGCATTGAGGCCAAAACCGTTGCACAAGCCATGTATCACATTGCTCAGTTAGACAATCAAGGTATCACTACTTACTCTGCATCCTCTATAGAGGACATTGCAAAGAATAGGAAAATAGATAAATAGAAAAATGAAAACTCGCCTGAGTAAGGAAAGGAATTAGGTTTAAGGAGGAGACAGAAAATGGGATGGATTGCTTTTTTTTGGCTTCAAGTGCATTCATATTTGTGATGCAAGAAAGAAATGGATAAAAATAAAAAGTTAGAAAAAAGAATTGAGGAATTAGAAAAGAGAATTTTGGATCAAGACTAAATAGAATTTTCTGAACAATAAACCGCATTGACTGTACGTTAGTCAAGCTGGTTTCTTTTTTATTGCTGGCGCACTCGTAGTGGAACAGGAGAACCGTCCCTCTGTTTCTTCTAGTAATGTCAACTAGGTTGACAAATAGCGGTATTTGTTATATAATTAAACTGTTATCTTTGTATGCCTTTTTAAGAGAAATAGTAAGGAAGTTCATACACATTTGAAAAATGAAGGTGATCGAATGGCGTTAGAAGAACACGATTTGCGGCGGGAAGACACCTATGATGCCAGCCAAATACAAGTATTAGAAGGGTTAGAAGCGGTTCGTAAGCGCCCTGGTATGTATATTGGCTCAACGTCCTCTAGAGGACTTCACCATTTAGTATGGGAAATTGTTGACAACAGTGTTGATGAGGCACTGGCTGGGTATTGTGATGAAATTAATGTTGTGATTGAAGAGGATCATAGTATTACAGTTACGGATAATGGTCGTGGAATTCCAGTTGGAATGCATGAAAAGGAAGGAAGACCTGCAGTTGAAGTTATTTTAACGGTTCTTCATGCAGGAGGAAAATTTGGTGGCGGCGGTTATAAAGTGTCAGGTGGTTTGCACGGTGTAGGTGCCTCAGTCGTTAATGCCCTTTCAACCACTTTAGAAGTATATGTCCATCGAGAAGGAAATATCCACTATCAAAAATTTTCAAGAGGGGTCCCAGTAACGGATTTACAAGTTATTGATAATAAAACCGATCGTACTGGAACCATCATTCATTTTGTACCAGATCCGGAAATTTTTACCGATACGATTGAATATGACTACAATATATTAGCAGAGCGGCTTCAAGAGCTCGCTTTTTTAAACAAAGGAATTCGTATGTCGATTGAAGACAAGCGCGATGAAGGTAGAAAGCAAGAATTCCACTATGAAGGTGGCATACAGTCTTATGTTGAATATTTAAACCGAACGAAAGAGCCTCTTCATGAACCGCCTATCTATGTAGAAGGCAGTCGCAATGGGGTTATTGTTGAGGTAGCCATGCAATATAATAAGGGATATGATGGTCAACTATACTCATTCGTTAATAATATCCACACTCATGAAGGGGGAACCCATGAGTCGGGATTTAAATCTGCACTAACCAAGTTGATGAATGAATATGGGAAGAAGAGCGGATTATTAAAAGAAAATGACCCTCATTTCTCAGGTGATGATGTTCGAGAAGGATTAACAGCGATTATATCGATTAAGCATCAGAATCCTCAATTTGAGGGACAGACGAAAACGAAACTAGGAAACTCTGAAGTTAGATCTATTACCGATTCCATCCTATCTGAAAAACTTGAAACCTATCTTTTGGAAAATCCTAGTATTGCAAAGGAAATTGTTAATAAAAGCTTAACCGCAACAAGAGCACGTTTAGCAGCAAAAAAAGCACGTGAACTGACAAGAAGAAAAAATGCATTAGAAATTTCTACTTTACCAGGAAAGTTAGCGGATTGTACTTCAAAAGACCCGGAAATCTCTGAGCTCTTTATCGTAGAGGGGAACTCTGCGGGAGGATCTGCAAAACAAGGGCGTGACCGACATTTTCAGGCGATTTTGCCACTAAGAGGGAAAATTCTTAACGTTGAAAAGGTCCAGGTCGACCGAGCGCTTCATAATGCAGAAATTGGAACGATCATCAAGGCATTTGGGACTGGAATTGGAGAAGAGTTTAATATTGAGAAGGCAAGATACCATAAAATTGTCATTATGACCGATGCGGATGTAGACGGAGCTCATATTCGGACACTTATGCTGACTTTCTTTTATCGATTTATGCCTGAAGCCATTGAAAAGGGATATATTTATTGTGCTCAACCACCATTATATAAGGTGCAGCAAGGGAAAAATATCCAATACGCTTATAATGATACCCAATTAGAGAGAATCAAGGCTTCATTACCAGCTTCTCCAAAACCAAATATTCAGCGTTATAAAGGTCTTGGTGAAATGAATCCTAAGCAATTATGGGAGACAACGATGAACCCAGAAACAAGAACGCTCCTACAGGTTACCATTGATGATGCAAGAGTCGCTGAAGAAACAGTCGTCATGTTAATGGGGGAAAAAGTAGCACCACGTCGTCAGTTTATTGAGGAAAATGCTTTATATGTTCAAAATCTAGATGTATAGAGCAACAGAGGGAGGGACAAGGACCTGTCCCTCTGTCCCGATTATTCGTTTACTAATCCCCAATCTAATGAGAGAATCTCTTTGAGAAGAGAATAGTGTTCATTCCCGATTTTTTCTCGTATTTGTTTTTCCAAATCTGCTTTTAAGTCTTCATTTTTTTCATAACATTCTTCACCTAATGGGGTTAAGCGCAAACATTTTTCTTTCTTATTTGATTCTACATTCTGAACCTCAATAAGCCCTTTTGCTTCAAGGCTTTTAATAAATTTATGTGTGGCTTGCCGGGATATATCTACATGTTTCGATACATATGCGATTGTCGGTTTCTGCTTATACGTTCTCGCCATAATAAACCATTCAGAATTAGAAATATAAATATCGCTATGATCATTCCATAATTTTTCCGTTAAGCTTCTAAGTCGATAATGACGTTCACTTAAAAGATCGACTAAATCTAAATCCTGATATTTAGAGTTCAAACGACTCACTTCTTTCGCTTTTTTTAAAATGATATAATAAAGAAAGTTGAAATGTCAATTAAGTTGACAAAAGTTAAGGGGTTGACCTATAATTAAAATTAGAATGATAATTCAAACATATAGGGAGACATGCAATGTTTAATATTGGAGATACGATTATCTATTCGGAACATGGTTTATGTGAAATTGATGATATCTGTGATCAAACGATAGCAGGTATTACGAGGACTTATTATATATTACATCCTCTTGCTGATACAAATTTAAAAATCAGCACCCCAGTTGATAACGATAAAGTGCTGATGCTTAGAACCATGAATGGGGAAGAAGCAGAAATGGTTTTACAGACGTTTAATCAGCCTGGGATAGAATGGATAGAAGATTCTAGACAACGAAATAAAGAATACGCAGACCTCGTTCACAGTGGAGATCGTAATGAAATCGCTAAAATTGTAAACACCTTGATTCGAAAAAATGCTGAATTAAAGATGGGTGGAAAGAGAATCTATGACCAAGATCGAAAACTACTTCAAACCACTCAAAATATATTATTTAATGAACTAGCACTATCCCTAGATACCTCTTACGAAGAGATCGAACAACGAGTGAATGAAATGTTACAGGTAAAATAAAACAGGTGCCAGGCATCTTCCAATTTAAGGAAGGTGCCTGGCACCCTTTTTTATAGATTATATTGCATTTTTTGTATTAATGGTAAAGTCTTGACCTTCTTTACGCTTTCTAGCATATTCTGCTGTTGCTGTGAACAGTACGTCAGAAGATGAGTTAAGTGCTGTTTCAAAAGAATCTTGAAGGACTCCGATGATGAATCCAACCCCTACGACTTGCATCGCAATATCATTTGAAATTCCAAATAAGCTACAAGCAAGTGGAATTAATAATAACGATCCGCCTGAAACGCCAGAAGCCCCAGCTGCAGATACAGCAGATAAGACTGAAAGGATAAGAGCAGTAGCAAAATCAACTTCAATTCCAAGCGTATTAACGGCTGCAAGAGTTAAGATAGAAATGGTAACGGCTGCTCCTGCCATATTGACTGTTCCGCCTAAAGGAATGGACACAGAATACGTATTTTTATCTAACCCTAATTCTTCACATAAACGCATATTAACAGGAATATTTGCTGCCGAACTACGTGTAAAGAACGCGGTTAAACCACTAACTCTTAACGTCTTAAAAACAAGTGGATATGGGTTTTTACGAATATAAAGATAGACAATTAATGGATTTATGACTAATGCAATAAAGAAGAAACATCCAAGTAAAAGCAAGAGTAATGTTCCATAGTCAAGTAAGGCGGAAAGCCCGCTTGTTGAGATCGCATCAAAAACAAGTCCCATGATACCAATTGGTGCAAAACTAATAACCCATTTTACGATTTCTGTAATCGCATCTGAAAAATTGGAAATCAGATCTTTTGTTGAATCTGCTGCCTTTTTTAACGCAACACCAAGAACTAATGCCCACGCTAAGATTCCAATATAATTTGCGTTGATGAGAGCGTCGACTGGATTGGCAACCAGATTAAAAAGAATCGTTTGAAGTACCTCTACAATTCCACTTGGTGGAGCTACATCCTCCGCCCCTGTTGTAAGAGTGAGTGTAATTGGAAAAATAAAGCTGGCAATTACGGCTATGAGCCCCGCAGAAAAAGTAGCGATTGCATATAAGATGACAATGGTTTTTATATTTGTCTTTTTCCCACTTTTATGTTTAGCGATCGCACTCATAACTAAGAATAAAACTAGTAATGGGGCTACAGCCTTTAAGGCCCCAACAAATAACGAACCAAAAATGGATATCCACGCTGCTGAGTCTGGAATGGTTACAGCTAATAAAATACCAATAATAAGACCAACAAGAATTCGTTTGACCAGACTAATTTGGTTCCATTTGAGTAATAAGCTTTTCATGATTATATTTCCCCCTGATTTTTCTTATGAAGTTTATCTAGAATGTACAATTGTTTTACTCCAATGGACTTTTGTAGAAATAGTTTATCATGAATCTCTCTGTTATGGAACAATTATTATCGTGATATATAAAATTGCGATAATTCAAATAATTAAACAAAACACCCCTGCTCAAACCGAGTCAGGGGTTCATTTTATAACGATTATCTTGTTTTAACGAAAAACTGTGTTAAAGGTTAATGTTGATTTTTTCTACTATTTATTGGTTTTGAAATGGAAGTGAAAAGCCAAGTTTAATAGAGCCTAACGCAAAAAGGAGAGTCCCTTGTTTGCAAAGTTGTTAATAATTACTGCCATCTCTTGTGGAGATTTATCCATTCCTTGATCAAGCCAGCTTCTGATCACCTGTATACTTCCACTCACAACAAAGATACTAATATATTGAAAGATTTCCTCATCGTTATGGGTGAGGGACATCCATTTTTTAAAGGTGATTTCATGGACAATGTGCATGACTCTTTTTTGAAAAGTAGAATCCCCGTGCTGATAGCTATGGTCAATTGCATTCCGGTATAGTTGAATTGTCAGAGGGTACAGGTCAGTTGAAAACGGGTGTATTAGAGCTTCATGACGGAACAGATACCTTGTATAGCTCAACGAATAATTTACCTGCTCAAATGCAAGAGGAAATCGATAAACTCATAAGTGAATTTGATAAATCCGAATTTAAACCTGTTTCATTTGTTTCCCCAAAAAATAACGAAGTGATCAATTCTGTTCAATTTGTGATGAAAACAGCAGAGATCACGTTAAAGGAAAAAGGAGAAACTGAAACAAAAGTAGAAGAGAAAGAAAAGGGTTTTTGGGATCGTTTGATGGATTTATTTTCATAAAAGTTTGGGCGGGGTGTTGCCCGAGCCTTTTGATGTCCGATTCTCCTTCAGTCTTGGTAATAATGGAGAGAGTTTGAGTAGGTAGGTGATGTGCAATGTTTTTAAAGAGAATACAACTAAAACATGATCGAATTCCATCTTTTCAACAATATCCATTTTCCATTCCTAGTATCAAAAATCTTCATGAATTAAATCTTACAAATAAGGTAACCTTTTTTGTAGGGGAAAATGGAACGGGGAAATCCACTCTGTTAGAAGCCATCGCAGCCCAGTGTGGATTTAATACAGCAGGTGGTGGGCGAAATAACTATTATGATACACCAGCTTCTCAATCAGATCTTGGTGAATATATCCGTTTATCATGGATGCCAAAGATTTCAAATGGTTTTTTTATGAGAGCGGAGTCTTTTCATCAATTTGCCTCACATGTTGATGAAGTGGATGCCACTGGGGCTTATGGTGGTCGCTCCTTGCATGAGCAATCTCATGGTGAATCCTTTTTATCCCTTTTTTTAAATCGGTTTAATGGACGAGCTCTATACTTGCTAGATGAACCAGAGGCCGCATTATCACCACAGCGACAGTTAACTTTTATGAGAATCATTCATGATTTAGTAACAGAGGAAGACTGTCAATTTATATTGGCGACCCACTCGCCCATTCTCCTCGGATATCCAGGAGCTACGATCTTGAGTTTTGATGGTGGTGTGATTCAGGAAATTGATTATGAAAGGACGGACCATTATCAAATCACGAAATATTTTTTACAAAACCGTGAACGGTTTTTGAGAGAGCTTTTAGAGGATGAATAGGTTTTTCAACCTTGATGGATTTAACTTTCCTTTTTTAATAAAAAGTTTCCAATGATTTTACCAGCTTCTTATTATACAATGTTCATTAAGTGAAAAATTGTTTTTCGCTGTAATTTCGGTAGAGGTGATTAAATGTTAACAGTGTTAGATGCAAAAGTTGAAAATCCAGATGTGGAGAAACGTACATACCAGCTTGTCCTCAACTTTGGACATCATCAATCCAATGTACGTTTATTCTGTAAAGAAGAAAATAATAAAACAAAAGTAATGCTTGTCGCTGTTATGGAAGGTCGCTGCCCATGCTGTGGCAAACCAAACTGCCCAAGCTTGTCGCAACGAGGAGATGAACTTCTAGCACAAGTATGCGAACTTGATGCATTCAAGGCGAAAGCTTCTGCTGGAGAGTCTTTGGTATTTTAAAATAAAACCATTCGGGCACTGATCCTCAGTGCCCTTTTGCATGGAAATAAGTTTTATAAAGCGAGATATTTAGTAAGAAAAGGATCCTCCATGATGCGCATGCTGAGCAGCCATTGCTTCAGCTTTCGTTTCATGCACGGTACCAAAGGGGTGTTCTGGTGGTGCATAAATCGAATAAAGTTTAAGTGGAACATTACCAGTATTCGTTAAATTATGCCATTTACCAGCAGGAATTATGATGGCATAGTCGTCAAAAACCTCTCTTTGAAAACTCAATTGATCTTCACGATCTCCCATTTGGACGATCCCTTGTCCTTGTTCAATTCTTAAAAATTGATCTACATCTGGATGCATTTCTAATCCAATATCTTCTCCTACTTTTAGTCTCATTAATGTAACTTGGAAATGCCTCCCAGTCCATAGTGCCCTACGAAAGGCGTTGTTTAGCTTCGTCGCTTCCTCAATATTCACTACAAATGGTTGCATCCCATAATCTGAAGTTTCTTCATTTCGACTTAATCGTAAATTTTCTAATTCTTGAACATGCTTGGCCTCATCATTGAAATTTAGCAAAAAGAGATCTCGAATCGGTGAGGGCTGTGTAAATAAATAATCATTCCGATATTCTTCATAGTGATTACATTTCAATTCAAAAGCCCTTTGGATCCCTTCTAGAAATGTAGTGAAAGGGACCTCTTCAACTTCGTAATATGGATGGCTTCCAGTGATTCCGATATATTGGTTTGTTAACTGTTGCAAATGCTCTTGTTCATCTTTTAATACTTCCAATAAACGATTTCTTTGAGCTTGATTTGGAGCCAGCTCAACTAAAGTACTAAACAATCTAATAGCACCAGCCTCACCCTTGATTCTTTCAAGTAACGTGTCAGGCATCGTTCCTGCATTTGATCGATAAAAAGATGGTGTGTGAGCATAATAAAAATATGGATAACTAGGTAAGTGATTCATTTTCTCAATCCTTTCCTTTTCGTCAGAGTCATCCTATGCCAAAAGATAGGGGGTTGTTCCCTATTTTAGTGAGAAATAAACGTATTGTTTTTCTCTATTGAATCTTTTTCAAAGTGACAGAAAATAATAAATCTGATAACAAAAATTTTGAGTATAGGAGAAAGAATATGCAATCAAAACGTAAAGGATTGACAGCGTGGCAATTAGCGCTGATGGCGTTAGGGAGTGTCGTCGGAGGTTCTTTTTTTCTGGGCTCGTCAGTAGCTATTCATGCCGCTGGACCTTCCATCGTCATCTCTTATATTTTGGCAGGCGTGCTCGTCTTTTTTACCTTATACGCTCTTTCGGAAATGACAGTTGCTAACCCATCATCGGGATCTTTTAGTACCTTTGCGACCCAGGAATTGGGTCCTGGAGCAGGTTTTGTTGTAGGGTGGCTGTACTGGACAGGACTTGTACTATCTATGTCAAGTGAAGCAACTGCCATTCCTATCCTCCTAAAAGGATGGTTTCCTAATCTTTCAATCCCTATTGTGGGGACTACGATCATCGTAGCGGTAACCCTAGTAAATTTACTGGGAGTCGATAAGTTAGGGACATTACAAAGTTGGCTTTCTGGAGTAAAAATCTTGGCGATTATTTTCTTCATTATTACGGCATTGGTTTTAATTTTCGGTTTACTTCCAGACGCAAGACCCGTTGGACTAGGAGAACTAGCCAATGAACCTTTTATGCCTCAAGGGTTTAGTGGGTTAGCAGGAAGTATGTTACTCATTGTTTTTGCCTATGCCGGTTTTGAAATCATTGGATTGGCTGCATCCGAAGCAGAAAATCCAAAAGAAACGATACCAAAAGCGATCCGTTATACCGTTTTTTCTCTCGTTGGATTGTATGTGGTATATGCAGTAGTCTTATTGCCTTTAATTCCCACTGCATCGCTAAATGAAAATATCAGTCCGATGGTCGCCTCACTTGAGAGATGGGGAATTGGCTGGGCTGGAGAGGCTCTAAATATGGTTCTTATCTTAGCTATTTTATCAGCGATGTTGGCCTCCCTTTTTGGATTAGGAAGAATGCTTCGATCGCTCACAGATGAGGGATATGCGCCGAGGTGGTTGAAGGATACAAGAGATGTACCATATCGGGGGATTTTGTTTTCAGGATTGGCTACCCTTGCCGGACTGGGGTTTGGGTTATTTTTTCCAAGGGTTTACCTCGTGTTAGTCGCAACCGGTGGGTTTTCACTAATCTTTACCTATGTCATTATTATGGCTTCTCATATACGATTTCGGCAAAGAAAAGGCTGTCCACCAGATGGTAAATGTCAAATGCCTGGCTTCCCATACACCTCTTGGATTACGTTAATCAGCATGATTATCGTTTTATTATGTATGCCTTTTATCCCAGGACAAAGTGTAGGATTAATAGCAGGACTCGTAATGATCGCTTTCTTTTGCCTAATTTATTTAGCTATGCATTACCGTATTAAATCTAGAATGCCAGCAGGTGCTAGGAAAAGAACAAGTTTAGATCCTGCCTTTCAAACAGAGTTTGCTAAAGAATCGAATGATGATAAAGATGAATAAGAATAACTGTAAGAGCCTCTCCATTGGAAAGGCTCTTTTTCAGTTTCTGTATTTCTGATGTTTTAGTTGCAATTAATTGTCGAAACATTATAATAAAGGTAAGTTCGTGGAAGGTACTTCTCAAACGATATTATCCTAATTGGAGGTTTCGACATTGAAAAAACATTCTATTGAAGCTATTCCGCTGATTAAAGATTTTTGTGATTGGTTACATGAACAGAAAAAATCCCCGAATACGATTAAAACGTATAGACGAGAATTGGAAAAATATCATGAGTGGCTTCAAGGGAGAGGGACAGGGATAAACTTGTTAAAAAAAGTTGACATCCAATCCTATATTGATTATTTAGAGGATCAGCAAAAAAGTATAACAACGATTGACAAAACCGTTGGTGTCATTAGGACTTTTGCTAAATACTTAGGGAAGCCCGAGCTAACATTTGGGTTAGACCTGCAGCCTGTTGAAAAAAATAATCATATTGAGACATTATCAGCTATGGAATACTCTCAATTATTGAAAGAGGTTAAAGAAGACGGCAATCCTCGCAATATTGCGATTGTCTACGTCCTCCTTCATACAGGTATCCGAGTATCTGAACTTTGTCATTTGGATCGATCCCATATTGATTTTGAAAATCATGAATTAACCGTTGAGAAAGGTGAAGATACTAGAGTGATCCCTCTTTCCAAAGATGTGAGAGAATATTTACAAACATACCTGGATTCACATCCACATGAAGCGGTATTTGTATCCAGCCAAACCGGAGAACGATTAACGGAACGAGCCGTGCAATACATGGTGAAAAAATATAAAGTTACCCCACAAAAATTACGTCATACCTTCTGTCAAAGATTAATTGATAATGGAGTCGATGTAGAAACGGTCGCACGTTTAGCGGGTCATAAAGATGTCAATGTAACGAAAAGGTATGTAAAGGCACAAATGAATAACCAAAAAGTACAAGATGCTATTAACCATGCCTTTAATAATGATATGATTGGGTAAAGTGAGTCAGAGTCCGTGACCGGTCGATATTTGGATATGAATGGAAAAAGGTTTTGTCTAGAGTCTTGATAAAGGCTTTAAACGGACAAGAATAGAAGATAAAGCAGTAACCGAGTCCGATAGAACCGCTCAAACGGACAAGAATAAGAGATGAAGCAGTAATCGAGTCCGATAGAGCGGCTCAAACGGACAAGAATAAGAGATGAAGCAGTAATCGAGTCCGATAGAGCGGTTCAAACGGACAAGAATAAAAGATGAAGCAGTAACTGAGTCCGATAGAACGGCTCAAACGGACAAGAATAAGGGAAAAGGCGGTAATCAAGTCCGATAGAGCGGTTCAAACGGACAGGAAAGAAAGATAAAGCAGTAACCGAGTCCGAAAGAACGGCTCAAACGGACAAAAATAAGAGATGAAGCAGTAATTGAGTCCGATAGAGCCGTTTAAACGGACAAAAATAAGAGATGAAGCAGTAATTGAGTCCGATAGAGCGGTTCAAACGGACAGGATAGAAAGATAAAGCAGTAATCGAGTCCGATAGAGCGGTTCAAACGGACAAGAATAAGAGATGAAGCAGTAATCGAGTCCGATAGAGCGGCACAAACGGACAAGAATAAAAGATGAAGCAGTAACTGGGTCCGATAGAACGGTTCAAACGGACAAGAATAAGAGATGAAGCAGTAATCGAGTCCGATAGAGCAGCTCAAACGGACAAGAATAAGGGAAAAGTCGGTAATCGAGTCCGATAGAAACGCACAAACAGACAAAAATAAGAGATCAAACAAGAACCAAGTCCGTTTGGAAAGTTCAATTAGAGCCTAACTAAACTATATTTGAAGTTGTTGACATTCCTTGTAGTTTAAACTCATCATTAATATTAAAATAGAAAATAAGTCAAGACATCATAGATGAGAAAGAAGGTATATAATGACTGATCAAAGTATCATTTTTTTTGATATAGATGGAACGTTGTTAAATGATGAAAAGGAATTACCCAAGTCTACAAAAGAAGCGATCTATAAACTGAAAGAAAATGGGCATATTGTGGCAATTGCAACGGGGCGTGCTCCATTTATGTATGCAAACTTACGTGCAGAATTAGATATTGATACATATGTTAGCTATAACGGGCAATATGTTGTACTAAATGGAGAAGTTTTATATACCAACCCACTAAACATTCCTGCCCTTGAAACACTAACAGAAGATGCTCTTAACCATAACCATCCTGTTCTCTTTATGGACCATGAAGATATGAAGGCAAATGTACCTGAGCACCCCTATATTCATGAAAGTATCAACACCTTAAAAATAGAGCAGTTCCCTACGCATGACCCGCTATACTATCAAGATCGTGAATTGTATCAATCGATGGTATTTTGCGCTGAAGGAGAAGAAGTCTATTATCAGGAGAAGTATCAGGATTTTGACTTTGTCAGATGGCATCCTGTTTCAGTAGATGTTTTACCAAAGGGGGGTTCCAAAGCAAAAGGAATCGAACAGATTATTAAAAAGCTTGGGTTCCCAAAAGAAAGACAATTTGCATTCGGTGACGGTCCAAATGATGTAGAAATGCTCTCGTCGATCTATAACAGTGTGGCTATGGGAAATGCGGGAGACCATCTCAAATCTGTCGCAAAATATGTGACCAAATCAGTAGATAATAATGGAATTCAGTACGGGCTTGAGATGGTAGGCTTGCTGTAATTAATAAAACAATAGTATTTATAGAAAAGGACTTCCAGTTAGAAGTCCTTTTTATATTCCCTTGCAGAGCCTAATTATAAAAAAGATTCTTTTTATGATTTTCTTTAAATTGTCGAGGTGTTTCACCAGTCGTTTTTTTGAATAGTAATGAAAAGTAATTTGGATTGTCATAACCTAAAATTCTAGCAATTTCTCCTACTTTTAGTTCTGTTGAAACCAACATATTTTTGGCTTCTCCCATACGCCGGCTAATTAAGTAGTTAATTGGTGAAATATGCATGTGTTCCTTAAAAACATGAGATAAATAATACTTATTGACAAAGAACTCATCTGCTATGTCCTCAAGCTTTATATTTTTCTTAAAGTTCTTGTCAATGTATTCTTTGATTCGAAAAGCTAGTTGATTTGAATCGGGACCATCACTTTTAACAATTTGGGATTTAATGGCCCTTTGAATTAAAGCAATAGATGAAGTAAGTAAGCCTTGGCAAATCAGTTGGTAGTTAGGATCTCGCAGAGAAGATTCTTCCAAGATCGTTGAAAAATAAGTTTCGATTAGTTCTGAATATTTATTTTTTCGAATCACTGGTTCATATTTATGGGGAATAATACAAAGCTGATTTAATGAATCAATGGAGACATCTGAAATACCGCAAAAGTAAGTCTCGAGCGGATTAGAAGGATTTGAGTATTCCTCATGGATAATTCCAGGGTTATAAATAAGTATATCTCCTTCTTTTGCTGTATACCGAACATTATTAATCACAAATGTTCCTTCCCCGTCACGGATATAAATAATTTCACAAAAATTATCATGCTTATGACTAGGAAAATTCCAGTTTGGATTCTTACTGACTTGCCCAGCATAGGCAAGTACTGGCAGCTTATTAAATTTTAATGGTTGTTCAAAATAACTAGTGGTATCCATAAACATTCTCCTCCCCTAAATTTATGAGCCCTTGATAGCACGATAGTTAAGTTTTCTTTTAAATCAAAAGCAAGATGCTAATGAAATGAAACAATATTTTGAATCTCACTTTAGTAATAATATTATAATAAAAATCTTGTTTTTTAAATGAATTTAAGAGCCCTTATGTGTGAAAAGTAGGAAAACAGAGCTAGTGTTGTTTCAATGGATCCCACATAACAATACCAAACAGCAAGATACTATAGTTTTTTAAAGAATATAGCACGATAATTAATATATTTAATTCTATCTTAATAGTATTATTTAAATAATCTAAATTATACGAAAAGTAAATAAAGGTAAACGCTGACATTTAAAAAATATAGTTAGGAAGAGCTACAGATCCTAGGAAAAATAATATTCTCGAATTTACCCCATCCTTAATTTAATGTTCAACTAAAAGGAATTAAGGGAAGAGGATGAGGAGTTTGGATAGAAAACGGTTACAAGGGGTGACATGAGTGGACAATATTTTAGTTGAAATGAAGAACATTTCAAAATCCTTTTATGGTATTGAAGTATTACACGGTGTTTCATTAAAAATACAAAAGGGAACCGTTCACGCTTTGATGGGTGAAAATGGTGCTGGTAAATCTACTTTAATGAAAATTCTTGCTGGAATTCACAAACAAGATCATGGTGAGATCTTCTTAGATGAGAAAAAGATTTCCCTGAACAATCCACAGGATGCCTTAAATCATGGAATCGCAATGATTCACCAGGAACTTAGTCCTGTTATGGAAATGACAGTGGGAGAGAATATCTTTCTAGGAAGAGAGCCAGTCAATAAAGCCAATCTCGTTAACTATAAAAAGCTTTATGAGGATGCTGAAATATTATTAAGGGAACTTAATATAACCATTAATCCTAGAACAAAGATGAAGTCTTTAAGTGTTGCAGGTATGCAACTAGTAGAAATTGTAAAGGCCTTATCCTACGACTCAAAAGTCATCATCATGGATGAACCAACATCTGCTATTTCGAACAGAGAAGTTGAAAGACTGTTTGAGTTTATTGATCTATTAAAAAGCAAAGGAAAATCGATCATCTATATATCTCATAAAATGGACGAGATTTATAGAATCTCAGATGAAATTACGATTTTTAGAGATGGTTATTATATTACGACAAAACCAGCGATAGAATTAGAGTATGACTCGCTCATTAAGTTGATGGTTGGCCGTGAATTGACAGAAATATACCCAAAACTGGATATTCCACAGATAGACAACCATGTACTGAGCGTTCGAGGTCTGACCTCTAATGGAGCATTTAATGATGTAAGTTTTGATTTAAAAGAAGGGGAAATTCTTGGATTAACTGGATTAATGGGGGCAGGGAGAACCGAGATTGCTGAAGCGATTTTTGGAGTTCGTAAACTCGATAAGGGAGAAATTTTTATAAAAGGTGAAAAAGTCCAAATTCATTCACCATTGGATGCGATCAATAAGAAAATTGCGTTTGTTACTGAAGATAGGAAGGATGAAGGTCTGTTTCTTCCGTTATCTATCTCAAAAAATATTTCAATGTCTTTTTTAAAGAAACTTACATCCATGGGTTTTATAAAAAAGAAACAAGAAAAGAAAAAGGTATTAGACTTATATGGCAGATTGAAAATTAAAGCAAACTCTTCGGAGCAAAAGGTAGAAAGTTTAAGTGGAGGAAATCAACAGAAAGTAGTCCTCGCTAAATGGTTATTGATGAAACCAGATATTTTAATTTTAGACGAACCAACTAGAGGTATAGATATTGGGGCAAAGAAGGAAATCTATCAATTAATGTCTGAATTAGTAAAAGACGGTCTTTCCATTATAATGATTTCCTCTGAAATGCCAGAAGTTTTGGGAATGAGTGACCGTGTGCTCGTATTTCAAGAAGGGGCTTTAAAGGGAGAATTAAAAAGAGAAGAAGCAACTCAAGAAAAAATTTTAAGTTTAGCAACAAGTTATTAAACTGGAGGTGAATGAAATGACGAATGCAAATTTTGATACAAAAGTTCAAATGGATACTGGAAAAAAGATGAATTCAAATGGATTAAATAAACTCAAACAATCTTTTTCGGAATTTGGAGTAGTGTGGGCATTACTTGTAATCGTAATTACTATTTCTCTTTTAACGCCGAGTTTTTTGAATACCGAAAATATTATTAACCTTCTACGTCAAGTTTCGATTAACGCTATTTTGGCCATTGGAATGACCTATGTCATTTTAACAAAAGGGATCGATTTATCGGTCGGATCAATATTGGCCTTTTCTGGGATTGTTGCTGCCTCATTTGTTACAGGTGGAGAAAATAATATCGTTTTTGCAATTTTTTTAGGATTAGGATCAGGTCTTTTATTAGGGTTTATAAATGGTGTAGTGATTGCAAAATTTAAAGTGACTCCATTCATTGTAACATTAGGTATGATGGCTATTGCTAGGGGATTTACCTTTATTTACGGTGATGGACGGCCAATTTCTAACTTGAGTGAACCATTCCTATTAATTGGTGGAGCCAAGTTCTTAGCAATTCCAATAGCCGTTTGGATTACAATAGCAGTTTTTATCTTATTTAGTATTATTCTTTACCAAACTAGATTTGGTCGTTATGTATATGCGATTGGAGGCAGTGAAAATGCCGCCAGAATTTCAGGTATTAAAGTAGAACGTTCGTTAATTTGGGTGTACAGCATCATGGGTTTACTTGCAGGATTAGCAGGAATAATACTTACTTCTCGTGTCTCTGCAGGTCTACCACAAGCCGGAACAGCATATGAACTGGATGCGATTGCAGCAGTTGTGATTGGTGGAACCAGTTTAAATGGTGGAAAAGGTAGACTTTGGGGTTCCATTATTGGTGCATTAATCATTGGCGTCATTAATAATGGTTTGGATCTTTTAGGAGTATCATCTTATTGGCAACAAGTAGTAAAAGGGGCGATTATTGTCCTTGCTGTTATGTTAGATAGAAAAAGAGCTTAAGAGGGGGAATTTGGTATGAAAAAGAAGGTATTAGGAAGATTTGCAATGAAAGGGTTGATTCTAGCTTCAACCATGATGATCATTGCAGGATGTAGTTCAGGTGCCTCAGAAACTAGCGGTGACCAAGGTAGTGATGATGAGAAGATTACAATTGGCTTTCAAGCCTCTGGTTTAGAAACCGAATACATTGCAAAACTTGGTGATGCCATGGAAAAAGCAGCAGAGGATCAAGGTGTTGATTTAGTCGTAATGGACGGGAATTATGATATTAATACAGTTATTACACAGCTTGATACATTAAAAAATCAAAATGTAGATGCGATTGTAGTAAACGCACTTGATGCAGAAGCCTTAAATAGTACTGTTAATCAAATCGTGGACTCAGGAACCCCGGTTATCGGTGTTACTGCTTCTTTAACGGCTGAAAAGCTAACCTCTTACGTAGGTTCTCCTGATGTGGAAGGTGGAAGAATGGCTGCCGAAGAAATTGCAGAAGCACTAGATGGGAAAGGAAACGTCGTTATATTTGAAGGACCAATTGGAATCTCTGCCCAAATTGAAAGACGTGAAGGGATTTACGAAGTGTTGGAAAAATACCCGGATATTAAGGTTCTGGATGAGCAAACAGCCAACTGGTCTCGCTCTGAAGCGATGAGTTTAATGGAAAACTGGATTCAAAAATATGGTGATAAGATTGATGCCGTTATCGGGCAAAATGATGAAATGGCTCTTGGTGCATTAAATGCATTAAAAGATAAAAACATTAAAATTCCAATCGTTGGTATTGATGGAATTGACGATGCACAAAAAGCAGTAAAGGATGGGGAGATGGTTGCAACGATCTTCCAAAATGCTGAAGAGCAAGGGAAAAAAGCAGTTGAAGTGGCTATAAAGGCTGCAAAAGGCGAAGAAGTTGAAAAAAATTATGAGGTTCCATTTGAATTAATAAAGTAATTTTTTAACGGGCTACCGATCCTAATTAAAAAGGGAAAGGTAGCGTTTTTTGGGAAAGAAAAAAGTTTTCTTAGAACGATACCTAGAGTGGTCAACTACTTTGGAAGTCTTTTTTATTGAGCTATTAAGTAAGTTTTAAGTGCATACTTTTAATAAACAGCAATATAGTATATTTTCATTAGCTATCTTAGCACATTTGTTAATAGTTTTAGTAACTACTAAATAGTATATTAGTATCGTCTAACTTAGATTAATCTATATCTTGTCCTCACTTATATAAAGACAACCAACAATTCATATATTCTTTAGAAAGTTAATTATCCTATTAGCCACCCCTAATATGTGATAGTTACTTTAAATAGGGCTGCTTTCATTGCGAAAGGAGCTTTTTTTATTTCATATCTATATATAGTTGTATTTTCTTATTTAGGGAATGGAATCTAAACAAGTGATTCATTATGAATTATACATATGTTTTTTTTAGTGCAGTTTTTAAAACCTGCAACAGAATAACCAATTGAATATTGTAGTAGCTATCCTGGATATTATTTAGAGCAATATATTATAGTTTTTTTGTAAACTCAGCACCATAGTTAATTGTATAAAAACTGTGTAAATATTATTATTTAAATAACCAGAAAATTATAAAAGGTAAAAGTGAATGGGGATTTTTCTTTCCTTAAAACTGGTTTATTAAAATATTTTTTTGTAAAATTGTAAGCCTTTTCGAAATGCTGAAAAATATAAGAAAGGGAGTATGAATGTATGAATACAGAAGTAAAAAACAAGGGGAATCATGATGCACTGAAAATCACCCAATCACTTAATAATCGACCAAATAATGAACCCCTACGTGTACTAAGTGAAGAGGATTGGAAGTTTTGGAAGGAAAATGGATATGTGATTATTCGGAATGCTGTTCCTCAAGGCCATACTGACCGTCTACGAGATCTGATTTGGGAGTTTGAGGAAAAAAATCCTAATGATCCTTCTACTTGGAATGCTGCGCCGCGAACTGAAATGAAAATGAAAGAACTCCAAGGGACAGGAATGGTAGAATTATATAATCATCAATATTTATGGGATAACCGAATGTATCAGCGTGTTTATGATGCTTTTGTGGACATTTGGGGAACGAAAAAACTTTGGGTTACAATTGATCGTTGTAACTTAAATATGCCGAATAATGGATCTGCTGGCTTTATTCATTGGGATATTGATACGAGCCAAGATCCACTTCCACAAAACGTCCAGGGGATTTTATCATTGGTAGATACGACGGCAGATATGGGAGGATTCCAGTGTATCCCAGAATTATATCGTGACTTTCCAGAATGGGTAAAAACCCAACCTAAGGATCGGGACCCTTATCATCCAGACACGACTGGTTATGAGCCAACAAAAATCATTCAAAAAGCAGGGGACTTATTAATTTTTAATTCTATGCAGCCGCATGGAATTCGTCCAAACCACTCTGATAAACCGAGAATTGCACAATATATTTCTATGTTTCCAGCTCAAGAGGACAACGAACTACTTCGCGAGGAACGAATTGCTTCTTGGAGAGATCGAATTACGCCAAAAGGAGATGCTTTCCCGGGAGATCCTCGTAATTGGGAACAGGAGAAATACTCTACAGCTGAACTAACTGAATTAGGGGAAAAATTATTAGGATTGAAAAAATGGTAGAAACCCCTATTTATTTATCGATAGAAATTTAATGCCGAAAGAAATTCGTCCCATCTATTAATAAAGTGAATAACTCTATTTACCTATTAATTCACCCAATATCTAAATAGAACGATAAAAAAGCTGCTTTCGTTAGGAATGCAGTCTTTTTTAATCCTACAATAATATGAGATTAGACCTCTCCAAAACAGAGGTCTATTTTTAATGGAAATGAAGCGCTCACCCCTTCGTTCTGCTTGACAGATCCACTGTAAATAAATTAATATCTTACAGTATAAGATAAATAAAGAGGTGGACTTCTTGGATTATAAACAATTGGCAGAGGATTTATTTGATAGCATGGCAAGATGCCCTAAAATCCCGATGGAAGAACCAAGAGAATTTACACGAGGGGAAATGGGGATTCTTGTTTTTTTAAGTTTTAATAAAGATGGGATCACTTC
Source organism: Niallia sp. Kr1 (assembly GCF_050389805.1). Lineage (NCBI taxonomy): Bacteria > Bacillati > Bacillota > Bacilli > Caryophanales > Bacillaceae > Niallia > Niallia sp. Kr1. Next base: position 765,570 of record NZ_CP130945.1, read on the forward strand.
TGGGGATTTAAGTGACGGATTATCCGTTAGTACTGGGCGGATCGCCACAGCACTCAAAAGTCTGGAGAAGAAAGAATTGATTATTCGGCGAACAGACCCAGAGGATAAGCGTAGAGTGAATGTTTTTATCACAGAGGAAGGGAAAAGGCTGGTTCTCGATAAGCAGCATCAAGGGATTGAACGTATGACGAAGGCTCTTAAGAAACTGGATGAGAAGGAAGTAGTTGAATTTGTCCGTTTAGTAAAAAAAATCATATCTTAATTTCTAAATGACGCAGCTCCATTGGACTGCTTACATTTTGAACATATATCTTACACTGTAAGATAAGTTGCCGAAAGCATATAGGTGTAAAGGGGAAATAGTATGCTGAAAATTTTCAAGTATTTAAAAAGGAATGAGTGGTTATTCGTTCTCTTTAGTGTTGTTTTTATTGTGATACAGGTTTGGTTAGATTTGAAATTACCGGATTACATGGCTGAGATTACGACATTAATTCAAACGGAAGGGACAAAAAGCTCGGAACTCATGATTCCCGGACTATTCATGCTGTTATGCGCGATTGGAAGTATGGTGGCTGCGGTTATCGTTGGTTTTTTTGCCGCAAAAGTAGCAGCTGGATTATCCATGCGCTTACGAGGAATGGTATTCGATAAAACGTTATCGTTCTCGATGGAAGAAATGAATGGTTTTTCAACCTCCAGTTTAATTACTCGATCTACAAATGATATCACACAAATTCAAATGATTGTTGCGATGGGAATGCAGTTAATTATTAAAGCCCCGATTTTAGCGGTTTGGGCGATTTTGAAAATCTCCGGGAAAAGCTGGCAGTGGACGGCCGCAACTGGAGGCGCGGTAGCAGTACTGGTAGTGATGCTCTCTGCTATTATTCTTTTAGTCATGCCAAAGTTCCAAAGTATCCAGCGCTTGACTGATAATTTAAATCGGGTAACTCGGGAACATCTTTCAGGATTGCGTGTGATACGGGCATATAATTCAGAGAGGTACCAAGAGGAGAAGTTTGAAAAGGCCAATGATGACTTAACGAAAACCAATCTTTTTGCCAATCGAATGCTAGCCATTTTTGGACCGGGAATGACGTTCATCATGTCGGGGCTTAGCGTAGCGATTTATTGGATTGGAGCGTATTTAATCAATGAAGCGGACCTATCAGCTCGGATTGGATTGTTTTCAGATATGGTTGTTTTCTCTTCTTATGCGGTACAAGTAGTCATGGCTTTTATGATGGTCAGTATGATATTCATTATGATGCCTAGAGCAGCAGTTTCCGCTAAGCGTGTGTTAGAGGTACTGGAAACGAGGTCGACAATTATGGACGGCACCGCAACGAATGGTAAAAAGGATGTAGTGGGTGAAGTAGAATTTCGTCATGTCAGCTTTAAATATCCAGATGCAGAGGCACCAATCTTACACAATATTAATTTTAAAGCAAAAAAAGGTGAAACCGTTGCTTTTATTGGCTCAACAGGTAGCGGAAAAACAAGTGTAATCAACTTGATTCCTCGTTTTTATGACGTAACGGAAGGGGAGGTTTTGATAGATGGGGTAAATGTAAAGGATTATTCACAGGAAGCATTGCATAGCAAAATTGGATATGTTCCTCAGAAGGCTGTTTTGTTTAGTGGAACCGTCGAAACTAATGTAGCCTACGGTGATCAAAGTAGAGGCAAAGTATCTGAAAATAGGATTAAAAAAGCAATCGAAATAGCACAAGGGACCGAGTTTGTTGAAAAAATGGAAGGACAGTATGAAGCACATATATCTCAAGGAGGAAGTAATGTTTCAGGTGGGCAAAAGCAAAGACTATCAATAGCTCGTGCGATATTTCGTCAACCAGAGATCTACATTTTTGATGACTCCTTCTCGGCTCTTGATTATAAAACAGATCGTATTTTGCGTTCAGCACTGAAAAAAGAAACAAAGGATGCAACAACCTTTATCGTTGCACAACGGATTGGTACCATTAAAGATGCCGATCGGATTCTCGTTTTAGAGGACGGGGAAGTGGTCGGTAACGGTACACATGATGAATTAATGGAAAGCTGTCAAACGTATCAAGAAATTGCCTATTCCCAGCTTTCGAAGGAGGAGCTAGCAAATGGGTAAACAGGAAGAAAAAGTATCTACTCAACATCAGGGTCCACATGGAATGGTACCTGCTCAAAAGGCAAATGATTTCAGCAAAACGATGAAACAACTTTTAGCATACTGTCGGAGCTACCTTCCTGTTATTGTGATTGCTTTGGTGCTTGCATTTGCTGGTGCTGCTTTAAATGTCATTGGTCCGGATCAATTGAGTAAAATTACAGACATCATTCAAGAAGGCATGATGGCTGAAGTTGATTTAGATGGAGTAAAAAGAGTGGGGATTCTTTTAGCCGTTCTATATGGGTCCGGTCTATTATTCAACTATATTCAAGGTTTTATCATGGCGACGGTTACACAGCGAATTACGAAAAAAATGCGCAAGGATATTTCAATAAAAATAAATAAAATTCCTTTAAAATATTTTGATTCAACAAGTTACGGGAACGTCCTTAGTCGTGTCACCAATGATGTCGACACCATCGGTCAAACGTTAAATAACAGCCTTGGTATGCTCGTTACCTCGGTTGCCACCTTTGTCGGTGCGATAATTATGATGTTCTATACAAACTGGATTATGGCGCTTACTGGAATTTTGACCACTATGGTTGGTTTTTCGTTAATGACCTTTATCATGAAACACTCGCAAAAATATTTTGGTGCCCAACAAAAAGAGTTAGGATTGATCAATGGGCATATTGAAGAAGTGTACTCTGGTCATCATGTTGTGAAGGTTTATAACGGTGAGAAAGACGCGAAAGATGTTTTTCATGGAATGAATCAGAGACTTTATGAAAATGCGTGGAAATCGCAGTTCATGTCAGGGCTGATGATGCCTGTCATGCAGTTTATCGGTAATTTTGGCTATGTGGCCATCTGCGTCGTGGGGGCCATACTTGTCACAAATGGAAGCATTACAATCGGTACCATTGTGGCATTTATGGTTTATATTCGCCTATTCACGCAGCCGCTATCCCAACTTGCACAGGCAGCAACCAATTTACAATCAACCGCAGCTGCTAGTGAACGGGTATTTGAATTTTTAGCAGAAAAAGAATTAGAAGATGAAAGCGAAAAGTCAGTCCGGTTAGAGAATGTAAAAGGGGAAGTAGAATTTAAGAATGTTCAGTTTGGTTATAATGAAGATCGGCTTATTATTAAAAACTTTAATGCAAAAGCCAAGGCGGGTCAAAAGGTAGCGATTGTAGGTCCAACAGGTGCAGGTAAAACCACGTTAGTGAATTTATTGATGCGCTTTTATGAGTTAAATAGTGGAGAAATTACAATTGACGGCACTCCAATTAGTAGGTTAACTCGCGAAAATGTCCATGAATTATTCTGTATGGTGCTACAAGATACATGGCTGTTTGAAGGCTCCATTCGAGAGAATATCGTTTTTTCAAATGAAAATGTGACTGAAGAAGAAGTGGAAAAAGCGTGTAAGGCGGTCGGGTTGCATCATTTTATCCAGACGCTGCCTAATGGATATGATACGATGCTAGATGATCATGCTAATTTATCCACAGGTCAGAAACAATTAATTACGATAGCACGAGCGATGATCGATAATGCTCCGTTATTAATTTTAGATGAAGCCACAAGCTCCGTTGATACTCGAACAGAATTATTGATCCAGCAGGCTATGGACAAATTAACTATTGGTAAAACGTCGTTTGTGATAGCCCATCGATTATCTACGATTAAGAACGCAGACTTGATCCTTGTCATGAAAGATGGGGATATCATCGAAACCGGTAATCATGAAGAATTACTATCAAAAGACGGATTCTATGCTGAATTATATAATAGTCAATTTGAAAATGCCTCATAAATAGGTAATGTTGTTGAAAGACCCTTATGGGGTCTTTTTTTTATGAGCCAATTAGCACATTAATTTTAGAATGTTTTTAACTTTACTAAAACTTTACTTAGCGTTAATCTCTAGTTTGAAATTGGGTAATATACTTAATTTTTAAGGGATATAGAAATCTTTAGTTCCTATTGGTGCTCTAAAAAATTAGTCTAATTAGGAGGGCGGCATCTATTTGCTTGTTTAATCAGTTGGGAGCGAAACTTTGCAAGCCTTAATCGAGTTAGGGGAATTACGGAAAGTAGGAGCAAGAGAATAAATAACAATATGTTTTCGTGGGGGAATCTGCTTGGAATTGGAACTATCGACTTTTATAGAATATTTTAATTTTGCTATGTTCGTATTATTTGCCTTGATGTATTCCTATCAATTCTTGTACATGTTTGTAGCATTTAAGGCTAAAAGGAAGAAAAAAGCTGAATCAAGGGATGTCCATTTAAACAAATATGCCGTCTTAATTGCAGCTCGTAATGAAGAATTGGTAATCGGTCAGTTGATAAAAAGCATAAATAACCAGAACTATCCTAAAGATTTGATTGATATTTTTGTTATTGCAGACAATTGCACGGATCAAACAGCTTCTGTTGCACGGAAAGCGGGAGCGATTGTGAGAGAGCGATTTAATAAGGTCCAAGTAGGAAAGGGCTATGCCCTGGACTATATGATTAAGATTATTGGAGATGAATACTCTGCCCAAAAATATGATGGCTTTTTTGTTTTTGATGCTGATAATCTATTAGATGAAAATTATATAGCTGAAATGAACAAAACCTTCAATCAAGGGTATCGAGTGGTTACAAGCTACCGTAACTCTAAAAATTATGACCAAAACTGGATTTCAGCAGGCTATGCCCTTTGGTTTTTACATGAAGCAGAATATTTGAATTTACCAAGAATGGAATTAAAATCAAGTTGTGCAATTTCAGGAACGGGGTTTCTCGTTCATGCTAACGTGATTAAAGACAATGGAGGGTGGATCCACCATCTTCTCACTGAAGATATTGAGTTTTCAGTTTCGCAGATCATTAAAGGTGAAAAATTTGGTTATTGTAAAAATGCGATATTCTATGATGAGCAACCTGTTACCTTCAAACAGTCTTGGAATCAGAGGCTACGCTGGGCAAAAGGATTTTATCAGGTCTTTGGTAAGTATGGCAAGGATTTGGTAGCGGGTATTTTTCGGGGAAAACAAAAAAATCGTTTTTCTTGTTTTGATATGACGATGACCATTATGCCAGCCATGCTGATTTCTTTTATAAGCATTTTGGTTAACGGATTTTTCTTCACGGCAGGCATCTTAGACTTTTTTGGTGGAAAAGAAATGATTGAAATTACGTCCATTGCAATGTTGAAGTCTGTGGCTTGGTATTATGGGATCTTGTTTTTGCTAGGCTCTATCACAACGGTGACAGAATGGAAATTTATCCATTGTTCCAGCTGGAAAAAAATCGCATATATGTTCACATTTCCGCTATTTATGTTTACGTATATCCCAATTTCAGTTGTAGCTTTGTTCAGTGATGTAGAATGGAAGCCTATTGCCCATACAGTAGTCAAATCTTTAGATGATGTTCGTTAATGAAACAGAGGAGGGACAGGTAGTTTGTCTCTCCTTTTACTTTTCAATGACTAGATAACTAGAAATTCACTAAAAAAGTCCATGAGACATCCTCTCAAGGACAATATAATGGGAAAAACAGTAAAAAACTCCATGAGAGCCTCTCTCAAGGACAATATATTAGGAAAATAGCCAAAAAAGTCCATGAGAGCTGCACTCATGGACTTTTTATCAAAAATCAATATAAAAAGGTCCTTTATCCACCGATCGAAGTCCTGCATTTGTTAGGGCGCCGAAAAGATTTCCTTCCGTTACTATTCATTTCCGCTATAATACTAGTAAACAACGTACATAAGTAGGGGGAACATCATGAAAGGTCAGGTAAAACTCATATCGGCGATGCTGATATTTGGAAGCATTGGGTTATTTGTAAAAAATATTCATTTATCATCTAGTGAAATTGCTCTTTTAAGAGGCGTCATTGGAAGTATCTTTTTATTAGCCTTCAGCTTATTAATCAAGCAAAAGCCCTCTTTATCAGCGGTAAAAGCGAATATTATTCTATTACTTTTTTCTGGAGCAGCGTTAGGATTTAACTGGATCTTTTTATTTGAAGCCTATCGATATACGACTATTTCAAATGCCACGATCAGTTATTATTTTGCCCCAGTGATTGTATTGGTTTTAGCTCCTTTTATTTTAAAAGAAAAGCTGACACCGGTAAAAATCATTAGTTTATTTTTAGCGATGGCTGGGTTAATTTTGGTCGTGAATAATGGAGGGAATGGTCTTGATGGTTCTTACAATCATACAGTCGGTGTCTTATATGGACTGTTAGCAGCCATCCTTTATGCGGGTGTCATTTTAATGAATAAATTTATTAAACATTTATCTGGGTTTGAAACCACATTAATTCAATTAATGATGGCATCGCTCGTATTGGCACCATATGTTTACATAAAAGAGGGGTTGGCGTTCTCAGGTTTAAACTCTCAATCTCTCGTCTTGATTCTAATAGTAGGAATTATTCATACAGGATTTGCTTATTTCTTATATTTTGGTGCAATTAAAGAGCTTAAAGGTCAAACGATTGCCGTTTTTAGTTATATCGATCCAATTTCAGCAGTTATTTTTTCTTTTTTATTTTTAGGAGAGAGTATGGGCATCTTACAAATAATCGGTGGAATCCTTGTGCTAGGGTCGTCCTTCCTCAGTGAAAATGAGAAGAAACTAAGTTTTAAAATCAGAACCTAAATACATGAAAAAGGGGTTGTTTCAATATAGAAACAACCTCTAAGATTAATGGCTTTTTGTCGAAACCTTTTCGTTCAAAAGTTCCTTTTCTTCTGCTGTAAACAATTTCTCCGCAAACGGATATAAAACCTGCTCCTCTTTCATAAAGTGATCTAATAAGGTATGATAAGCGTCAATGATTAGACCTGCATTCTGGATCATCTCTTCTTCTGATTGAGTACGATTTTCAGCATTCGATAAAAAGGTATTAATATACCCTTTAGCCTGTTCATGTTCATATTCCATCACCGCAATCGGTCCACCCTCTTTGCCAAGGTAGACTTCCATCATACGGAATAAAATATCCTCTTCCCGAGCAGAATGAAATTCAAGATTACTTGAGAACTCAGTAACTTCTTTGATCAAATCGTTAAAAGAAGTTTCTTTTTCTTTTGTTGTTTTTACCTGATTACAGAAAGAAAAAAGTGCCTCCAATTGCTTACGGAGAGGACCGTGTTCAGAAACTAACAGTGATAAACCTTCTGAAAGCGTAACGGGACCGTTACCAATTAAACTACTAGGACATCCTTGCATACGAAAAATCCCCTTTCGAATCTAGATAATATTAGTATAATAAACCACATTATTTTTATTGTGATTTAAATCACCAGAGTTGAGATCATATTAAAAGTAAGTGTTTTTTACTCTATTAAAAATAACCAATTTTTCTAAAAACTCTTTCTTTACTTTCTTTTTAATTGGGTTTACAATATAGACAAATAAAGTTCACAATTTGTTCAAAAAACTATTAAAAAGTTGTAACAATTATCGGTCACTTTATTAAAAAGGGGTGGATGAAATGAACGGATTACTATTTTCTTCGCTATTTTCACTATTCATCTTTTATGTATTAAGTTTAAGTGTTTCTTTTGGTACAGCCTTCTTTATTTTTTGTATCACATTGGTTTTGATGGGCGGAGCTGCCTTTTTAGAAGTTAGTGCAGAAAAGAAACGAATTAAACATTTACGACTTGTAAAATAGTGCGGGTGAGTCTTTATAGGACTCTTTTTTTTATTTAGCTATTATGTATTGCAAAGTAGCTGTGAACTTGCTATGATTAATATGTTAAATTATACGGTAAATCGTTTTTAAACTATCTTGTTTTACAAGGTAATTATTTTTTGGGAAGCTATCTTGTTTTACAAGGTATTGTACCTTTAAGTAAATGATCGTGTTTTACAATGGAGGTGAAGAATATGTCCCATCGAACACAATTGTTAAAAGGCATCTTAGAGGGGTGCATTCTTGCCATTATTTCACGACAGTCAGTATATGGATATGAGTTATCGATGAAACTTCAGGAATTTGGTCTAGTTGTCAGTGAAGGAACGATTTATCCCATTTTATTAAGACTTCAGAAGGAAAAATTAATCAGGGGGGAGATGAGGCCCTCTCCAACAGGTCCAAATCGCAAATATTATTTTCTAACGAAAGCAGGAGAAACATCATTAGAGGAATTCAAAAACGAATGGGAAGAATTGAAACAGCCGGTTGATCGTTTATTAAAGGGGGATAGAACAGATGGAAGCAAAGAAGTTAATAGAAGAAAATAATCAGAAGCGGGAACATCTTGCAAAAGAGAATTTGCGCTATTATGAAGATATGCTTATATACATTCGATTTGCGAGCAATAAGTCGGAGCAAGAAACAGAGGAAATCCTTACTGAGTTATTAGATCATTTATTAGAAGCGCAAGATGAGGGGAAAACAGCAGAACAAGTTTTTGGCGAAAATCCAAGACCGATTATTGATGAAATCATTGGAGAACTTCCTTCATTAATTACGAAGAAAAGAACACTTACTTTTGCTATGATCATCGTCTACTTTTTGGCTTTCAGTTCATTTTTTACGGGACTGTTTGAAGTAATTGGCTATTACGCATTTAATTTTGGTGGGCTGACAAGGGATATTTATATCGGTTCTTTATTCATTGAAGGGTTATTTTCAATTTTTATATCTTTTATCTTATTGTATGCCATAATCAGTTATTTTCGTTGGCTTTGTTTTAGAAAAGTAAACAAAGTCGTTGAATTTCTTTCGTATTGGTTATATGGAGTTCTGTCAGTTGGTTTATTTTTTGTCATCTTTTGGTTTATCCCAGATTTCGGAACTCATCTTGTCATCCCTGTTTATTGGAATTTAATAATTGGAATCCTGCTTTATTTTGTAGGAAAGTTAATAAGGAAAGCCATTTAAAAAAGACGAAGTGTATGACTGCGGTCAGTACACTCCGTCTTTTTTATTTTGCCTATTAAGACTCATCCCCAAGTTGTTCTTCATTTTTGACAGAGTTCACGCATTCCACATATTTCAACAGAATATAAAACGGCCAAAAAATAACCAACAAAATTGCTTTTACCCATTCATTTATGGAGCGAAATTTTAAAAAGAATAAACAAGTTATTCCTATTAAAAAGTAAAGGGTTAATTCAAGAAACATCATGATCACCACTTCATCTCTTTTCTCTCAGTGTATACAGGAAGGGTTGTTTTGGTGTCTGTATCGTGAGGAAAAAGTGGAGAAAGGTATTTTTAGATATTCATTTTTTACTTGAAAATACTTTGTGTCAATGATTACGTCCATATTTTATTTTTCTTTATCTCTTTTATTAAGCCTCTTGTTAGTGATAAATCATTATATTAAACTAACTTTATAGGTATTAAGAAGGGGGTAAAACGTTTGAGGTTTGTGAAAATAGTTACGCCAATTATCCTATTATTTATAATAGCGACGTTTGTATTCAATCAGGAAATGATGAAACAAGAGGAAGAACATCAAGTAGTGAAACAAGCGGTAATCGTTCAAACCGCTGATACTGTAGTCCAAGAGACGGAAAATCATATTCAAAATGTGCCATCGACTCCATCTGTATCAGTGCCGGCAAAAGAATTAGAGAGCGTTCAACCTACCGAACAGGGAGAATTCACCCAACCGATCAAAAGCGAAGAGGAGAGCGTTGAACCCGAACCACCCGTTGAGAATGAGCAAGTGGTAACAAAGTCAGAGACCGTTCAGCCTAAACCAGCAGAACCTGAAACGGTAAAGGAACCTGCAAAACCAGTTTATTCTCCAAAATCCAATGCTAATATTGCAACGATTGATGCCTTTTTACCAGAAGAAAATTCCGAACCACGGTCCACTCCGATCACCCATATTGTGATTCATTTTACAAGTAATGCTGTTAACAATCCAAAGAGTCCTTATGGAGTACAAGAAATAAGGAGGATTTTTGTTGATTATGGAGTATCAGCCCACTATATGATTGGAAGAAATGGAGAGATTTATGACTTAGTTCCGGAAAATAGAGTGGCGTATCATGCGGGAAAAGGAAATCTCCCCTCATTTCCGCAGTACATGAATACATTGAATCAATATTCGATTGGAATTGAACTGCTTGCCATTGGAACAAAAGAAGAAATGAGGACGATGATGACGGATACCGTTTACGAGTCCATTCATCAGAGTGAGATTGGCTATACAGAAGCTCAGTATCAATCGCTCACCCGTTTAATTGGAGATATCGTTAGCAGAAACCCCTCTGTATCAAAGGATCGTCTGCATATTGTCGGACATGATGAGTATGCACCAGGTCGAAAGACAGATCCGGGTTCTTTATTTCATTGGACAAAAATAGGATTATAGTCATGTCATCAAAATGTAACCAAATCATTACAGTATAAGGTGTGACAGCCATTTGTTTTTGTAGTAAAATATTTTAATAATTGAACATATTGTGATTTTTTGTAATAATATTAGATTAAGAATAAATCTAAGAAGGGAGACTGCGATGAAGCTGGATCTACATGTTCATGAAGAAAGGGAAAATGATACTCATTTGAGCCAATTAGCGTCAGTTGGACAAATAGCAGCGGGAATCGCTCATGAGGTTAAAAACCCCTTAACTGCAGTAAAAGGGTTCCTACAACTATTAGAGCAAGAAGAAAAACATGAGTATATTGGTATTGCACAAGCAGAATTAGATAATGCGCTGATTACGCTGAATAATTTATTACAAGTTTCTAAGCCTGATTCAGAACACGAGGAATACCAAACGATTAATTTGGCAGTGGAGCTGGAGTCCATTCTTAATTTATTTCAAGATCAAATGTATAATGTAAAGGTTTTAACAGATTTTAATGACACAGATACAACGATTACAGGAAAGAAAAATCTCTATAAAAAGGCATTTTTTAATCTGATTAAAAATGCTTTTGAATCTATGAATGGGGTCGGAACCTTAAGCGTTTCTCATAAAAAACAAGGTCAACATATAGTGGTTACGATTAAAGATACAGGGGTTGGAATACCACCAGAAAAGCTTTCACAATTAGGGACGCCTTTTTTTACAACGAAAAATACAGGTACCGGGCTTGGGTTGACACAGGTTTACTCAACCATCTACCAGCACGGCGGAGAGATCTTTGTGAATAGTAAAGAAGGACAAGGTACTGTGTTTACAATTGAAATTCCTGTCAAAAAACAACTCATTAAACAAGGAGTAAGAGAGTTGAATCTAGAATATGAAGATAACTACTCGATCAAAGACTTTTTATTAAGAAACCGTTGTATATTTGAAGAAAACTTATTAGAAGAAGCGACCAATGTAAGAGATAAAATAGAAGATATACATAAGGTTGGGAATATTAATCTCCTGAAAAACGCCCATAAACTAGTTTTGTTAGTTGTGGAAGAACGTGAACATGAGTTAATCTCCTTTGCGAAAGAAGAAGGAGTAGCTTGGTCCAAACACTCCTTATCAGTGGCATTCAAGCTAGAGTGGATTCAAGCCATTCGTAGAACGTTATGGGATTTTTTATATAACTTTGACAAACTTAATCAATCAGAGGTTGATCGAGTTATCTTTTATTCAATGGAAAAAAGGATCAACAAATTAATTGATCAATTTATGTCCTACTTTTTCATCAGCTACTCAAGGTATAAAGATGAATTGTTAGAGCAACAGAGAAAAATGGTGGAGCAATTATCTGTTCCCATTATCCCGATTAATAGTGAAACGAACATTCTCCCTTTGACGGGTGAGATTGATGAAATACGAATTGTTACGATGCAAGATAAGATATTAATAGCGATTGAAAATAGTCAAATCAAAACACTCATTATTGATTTATCAGGTATCGCACCAATGGGAAAAGAAATCGTTCGGAAATTTAATGAAATCATTGAGGGAATTGCAATGATGGGATGTAAAACCATTATTACGGGTTTGCGAGCTGAAATTGTAAAGGATTTTATAAATTCAGGAATAGGTATTAATGGTCTTCCCGAATACAAAGGCAATCTGCAACAAGCACTGCAAGAGTCGATGTAATGAGTGGGCAACTGACGCTGAAGTGCTAACAAACAAGCATTAATAGAAAGATTTGGTATACGATTATCTAATAAACAGCTTGTACGATCCATATGATATAATATAATCAAAAGAACCTACTATAATTAATAGGTTCTTTTTCCTTTTCGTCATAAATTTCGAATATAGTTTTAAAATAGGAATAGCGGAAGTTTGAAAGGGATGTTTTTATGAAAAATATAGTACTATTCTTGTGTCAATTAGGTCTAATTTGCCTTATTTATGCTGCTTCCCAGTGGTTTGTGAATTTAGTACATTTACCGATCCCTGGTAGTGTGTTTGGGATGATTTTGTTATTTTTACTTCTATTATCAGGTGTATTAAAAGTTTCATACATTGAAAAAGCAACATCGTTTTTGAATAAGCATCTTGCATTTTTCTTCATACCCTTTGCAGTTGGATTAATGAATTATGGGCAATTAATCAGAACAAGCGGGGTTCAGTTGCTGGTTATGATTGTTGGAAGCACTGTGATCGGACTTATTGTGACATCAGGACTAACCCAAGTTTTAACTGGAAAGGCAGGAGCAAAGCGTGGACAGTCTGACAATCGTTAGTATCATCATTACCATCATTGTTTACTTAGGTGCAAAATATTTATCGGTACGATTGGTTTCACCGCTCACCACTCCTGTCTTAACGGCTAGTTTGGTGATTATTGGGATCTTGCTAACATTTGATATTACGTATGAACAATATTCTCAAGCGAAAGAATGGATGACTCTTCTTTTGGGTCCGGCTACCGTTGCCCTTGCAGTGCCCATGTATCATAATCGAAACGTGATTTTAGAGAGAATCGTTCCCGCTTTGTTCGGTTTAATGATTGGAACTCTTTCAACGATTATCTCTGCAGTTTGGCTGTCGAAGGCATTTAGTTTGTCAGAGGAGATTCAGGCAGCCGCAGGGGTTAAAGCGGTGACCACTCCTGTGGCCATTGAGGTCGTTTTAATCATTAATGGAGACCCAGCCTTGGCTTCAGCCTTTGTTATTATTGCAGGTATTGTAGGGGCAGTATTGGGACCCACCCTTCTATCAATCTTGAAAATAAAGGACCCATTATCCCGTGGACTTGGAATTGGTACAGTATCCCATGTAATTGGAACAAGTCAAGCGGTAAGAGAGGGACCGGTTGAAGGAGCCGTTTCGAGTATGGCGATGGGACTTGCAGCTATTTTTACGAGTCTGATCTTGCCGTGGCTTTATCCGTTGATTCAGTAAGTAGATATATAATTGGGGTTGTAAATCCTCTGAAGATTTTTCAGAGACAAAGAAGGAAGGGGTGGACTCCTTCCTTCTTTGTGTTTAAATTAAAGGATTGGCATACCGTGACGCTCTAAAGCAGCTGCTTCAAGCATGGACATTCCTTGTTCTTGGGCAAATGCCGCAAGCTTGTCCGATACATCTGGACCATAATTTGCTGGTGGTTGAGCAACGTTCATGGCACGTCTACGAGCTGAATTTTTACGCGCAAAAGGTCCCCAAATCGCAAACGTTATACCAGGAGTTTGCATATTGACAAAGAAGGTATTACCGTCTGGTGAGAAGGTAGGACCAGCAAATTCTGAACCGTTTAATTTGTTTGCTGCAAAAATATACGTTTCTCCTTCTGGAGTAAGACCAATAATACGGTCGTTGCCGCCGTCTTCTGCAACCCAAAGGTCTCCCCAAGGGGTAATGGTAATATTATCAGGTGCTTGTAAATCATTTTTATCAGTAGATTCATAGAAAAGTTCTAATGTGTTTGTTGCTGGAGTGTAGCGATAAACACGACCAAGTCGTTTTTCACCTGCATTTGTATCATCAAACCAGAAAGTTCCTTCAGAGAAATAAGCACCTTCTAAGCGGCTAAATTGGATACAGCCAAGATCTTTTGCATCTTGTTGGGCACGCTCTGGATTTACTTTTTTCCATACTACGCCAAACTTTTGACCATTATAGAATTGACTTGCTTTACCTGATGGTAACTCATCAATCGCTAATGCCTCTAATGTACCACCTTTTTGAAGGGAACCGAGTGTTTGGCTACGGTCATTTGGAGTAAAACGATAAAGGAAACTTGGGCTCGCATCTTCTGTTAAGTACCAAATACCTGTGGATGGATCAACATGTCCAGCTTCATGAGAGAAGTATCCCATATCACGGATTGGAGTTCTAGACATTTCGTTTTCAGGATCAAGTGGATTCACTTCAAATACGAAGCCATGTCCCATATTACGAGTTTCTTCCATTGTTAACCAAGTGCCCCATGTTGTGGCTCCGCCAGCACAGTTACGGATTGTACCTGAGCTTGATACATAATGATCGATAAGTTCTCTATTAGGTCCAACGATTAGAGTCGTAGTACCACCAGCTGCTCCAGTGCTCCATGGATTTTTACCATTTACAGGAAGGTCGGAGTTTGTACTATTTTCATGGTTTCTTACAAGAATCGTTGTACCTTTTTCCCCTTTGAATGCTGCCATACCGTCATGCATACGAGGAACCTTGTCACCGTTAGGCATGATATCTCCTGCACTTGAAATCATTTTGTAGTGGAAGCCTTTTGGTAGATCTAGAATTCCGTTTGGATCCTTTACTAGAGGACCATAACCACCAAATCCACTAGTAGGATTCGTAGTATTTCCGGCTGCTAAGCCTTTTGATGCATTTGATAGTGAAAAAAGTCCAGTAGTACCAAGTGTTAGAGCCAATGTGCTCATGCCGCCAACTTTCAAGAAATTCCGTCTGTCCATCCCTTTATTACTCATACCTATGAAAAACCTCCGTTATAAGATATTTGAGGATGCCGATTCCGTAGCAAACTCTACTTATAAAGTTAGCAAAGAATTCTAAAACGTCTGTTAACTATGTGTAATTTTTTCATAATATTGAAAAATAGGAAAAAAGAATGAGATTTAATGTAATAAAAAGAGATGTTAGGGGCGAAATAACCGACAATAGTAACATAAACATAGTGTTAAGTATATTAAATTGCAGTGGAAGTAGGAAAAATTGCTATTTTAATAGACTTATTTATTAAAGAGATTTTAATTCTATATAAAGATATTAATGGTTTGTAAATGATTAGAATCTAATGAAGCGTTTCTAATGTTTCATATTTTGCAAAATCCAATTTTATTTATATTTCTAAGTGCATATTCATATATTTAAACATCAGTGAAAAATGAAGGTGGGATATGTTAATAGGAAGCCTTCAAGAAAAGGGAGATAAATATGGTTATCCATGTAGTAAGTCGCGGGGAATCTCTATGGTCGATTTCTAATCGATATGGTGCCTTAATCCCGATTATCGTTCGAGATAATGGGCTTTTATCTATACAATCCATTGTACCTGGACTTTCATTATATATCCCAAATTATCAAACATCTACCTTTCCTCGATATTACAGAGTCAAAGCAGGTGATGAATTATGGTCCTTAGCACGACGTTATCAGACAAACCTAGGAAGGATTTTAAAAGCAAATCCAGGAATTCGCCCTAATCAATTAATGATCGGACAAAGGTTGATTATTCCCTCACCTGTTCAATTGCCCCTGACAACACTTGGTTTTATTGAACCGTATAATCCTGAAGCATTCTTATCCACATTTAATCTCCTAGCCAATGAACTAACCTATATTGCGGTGGCCGCTTTTTCAGTAACAGAAGAAGGATATGCCTATGTCTTCTTAAGAGATCAGGAAATTGTTGAGAGAAGTAAGCGTTTAAATGTTATCCCATTATTAATGATACGAAATTTTAGGAATGGAGAATTTAGCCCAGAATTAATCGATCGTATTCTTGCAAATCCCACGTATCGAAATCGTTTAATCACAAGTCTGGTGACCTTAGTCAGAGGTCGAGGGTATGCAGGGGTCAGTATAGACTTTGAATTTATACCTCCAGAAAGGAGAAATGAGTTTAATCAGTTTCTAAGAGATTTAAAATTGGCTTTGGGTGAACAGATTTTACATGTAAATGTTCATGCCAAAAGTGAAGATCTTCCTACCAATCGTATTGTAGGGGCTTATGATTATAGGGAAATTGGGCAAACAGCAGATATTGTTGCTGTAATGACGATTGATTATGGTTATCCAACAGGTCCACCTGATCCGATTGCTCCGATTTGGTGGGTGGAAGATGTTCTTCGTTATGCGCTGACCCTTATTCGTCCCAATAAGTTACAAATGGCACTAGCATTTTATGGATATGACAAAACTGTGCCCGATTATAAAACTAAAGCATTATCGATACAAGGTGCACAAAATCAAGCCATAATGAGAGGCTCAATGATTCAATATGATGCCGTTGCACAATCCCCTTGGTATCGATATTGGGAAGATTCAACCGAGCATATCGTTTGGTTCGAGGATATTAGAAGCTATGTTGAAAAATATAAATTAATGGATGAGTATCAGATATTAGGGACTACGTTTTGGCAATTGAGCTTGCCAGCTCCGCAAAATATGGCCTTCTTAAGGGACAACATAGCCATTCGCAAACAACAGTTAAGGTGCTAGGAACCTCCAGAAAATGGATGGTGTGCCTGGCACCTTTTATTTGTGAACAAAGTAGAATTTAGTGTGATTTATATCAATTCAGGTGAGAAAAATCTGTGCTAAGCTTTAGATAATATCTGATAACATCCAATTGGTTTTAACTTTGTTCAACAGAAGATCTCCACATTTATAAGAGTGGATAGAATGCCAAAAGGTTTTATCATTCAGTGGTGAAAAACCATGGTTGAATGAAGTTAAGACTCCGGCGAGCCTTGCAATTCTTCTGTATTTTTTCGAGCGATCTCGAAAAAAATTCGGGTGCAAAGTCGGCGGGAGAATTTGATTATTGAAAAAGGGGTGGATAAAGATGACAATAACTACTACTGTTGATAGACCAAATAAAAGCAAGAGAGAATTAAATAATGGGCCCAGAATTCAGAAGGAAAAAGAAACCGTTTCCAAAATGATTCAGGTTTACTGTCGTAAAAACCATCATCACCGAAATGGACTCTGCAGTGAGTGTCAGGATTTAAATGATTATGCAATGAAAAGACTATCGTTTTGTCAATTTGGAGAAGAAAAATCCTTCTGTTCCTACTGCCCTGTCCACTGCTATAAAGCAGATTATCGCGAAAAGATCAAGGTTGTTATGAGATTTTCAGGACCATGGATGCTTCTTTATCATCCAATCCTTGCCATCACTCATATTTGGCAAGAAAAAGTCACGCATCGAGATAAACATTAAATATTGAGGTGACAGGCGCCTTCCAGAAACTGGAAGGTGCCTGTCACCTCTTTTTATTTTTTTAGCCTTTTGTTCCCTGTAGCCATTCTTGGTAGCATTCTTTGCAAAGTTTTTCTTCTCTTTCTTCGTTGGATATATGAAAGCTTACGAAATGTGTTTGGTTTTCTTCGGTTTCATTAGAACAGTAAAAGCATGTGTTCAACTGGATGAGCCTCCTTGATGGTTTCTGAAATTAGTTTGAGAAGGTGTTTTGAATTTATTCAGATTGTCGGTAAATATTTTTTAGAATAATTCGTTACGGTTTGAAAAAGGCTATAAACTGCGAATACAAAAGAGAAAGGAAATTTCAATGGATAAAGAACTTTCTTATGGCAGTGACTATAAATTTATCCCAACTACTTCGATTAACAGTGGTTTAGGGTTAGAAGTTTTACCAGATTTATACTCTTATACGGTCCAAATTGTAAATTTTTGTTTAGTTGGTACTCCAGAATCAAAGGAATTTGTTCTTGTGGATGCGGGTATGCCAGGATCTGCAGAGGAAATTTTGGCGGTAACTGAAGATCGATTCGGATCGGGCAGCCGTCCGAAAGCCATCATCTTAACCCATGGACATTTTGATCATGTTGGCGGGATTATTGAACTTGTAAATCATTGGAATGTCCCTGTATATGCACATGAACTTGAATTACCTTACCTACGGGGAGAAAAGAGTTATCCTGAACCAGATCCTACGGTAGAAGGAGGTCTTGTTGCCAAGTTATCATCCTATTTCCCAAATGAACCGATTAACTTATCGGATAGGGTACAAGCCTTACCATCTGATGGACAAGTTCCTTTTATGAAGGAATTTCGTTGGGTGCATACTCCAGGTCATTCTCCTGGTCATGTATCATTTTTCAGGGAAAGAGACCGGGCCTTAATTGTAGGAGATGCCTTTGTTACAGTTAAACAGGAGAATCTATACAATGTATTCACTCAAGAGCAGGAAATCAGTGGACCACCAAGATATCTGACCCCTGATTGGGATGCATCATACCAATCGGTTAAAAGTCTCGCAGCTTTAAAACCATCTGTTGCCGTAACGGGGCATGGTCTGCCAATGGAGGGTGACCTACTGACCAATAGTTTAGAAAAACTTGTTAATGAGTTTCATACAATCGCTGTTCCAGCGTATGGAAAGTATGTAGATAAAAATATCCATTAATTGGGTAACAGGTAGTATAGAAAAAAGGATGAATCTCAAAACCGAGTTTCATCCTTTCAAATCCCTATTCTAAATCTTGAATCGCTATTTCATTTGCTGGTAAAAATTGTTCTCCTGTGTCCATGTAAGTCATATTCACTACATCACCCGGAAGTAAATAAATCGCCAATGGTACTTTTTCAGAAGAAACAATAAAGTTTTGACCGCTATCTAGCAAAAATGAAATGAGTGTAAAATCACCAGACTTTTCCTTGTAGACACGGACTACTGTGCCGCTTACTTCTTTTTCTTCAGCCTTTGAGCTACCATCGACCGTTCCACCACCACGTTGTAGAACGGTTTTATATTGTCTTAAGGCCTCGTTTGGCGTTCCTGCAAAGGCAGATATTTCTGGATTGGCCGCCGATACAATGAAATAGTTTTGCAAAAATCCATTAGCATCCAATACAGGAGTCAGCCAGCTCGCTTCCCCATAGAAGTTATAAAGAATCGGCATTTTTCCTTCCCATTTTTTCTCAATGAATTTTTTCTCAATAATATCTAATGCACCTTGGGAATCCATATATGATTCTTGTAAATTTCCTGTATAATAAGTTGCTTCTCCTGTTCGTGAATTGGTTAATGAATAACCAAGCATCGAATCGACACCTTCTTTAGGACTTGTGAAATCTGTGAAATAGTACATGACTCCATTTTCGTCAAAAATCGGACTGACGTTTGCTTCAGTTCCTTCATCTGATGGTAGTTTGACATCTGATTTTCCAAATTTGCTATTCCAAAAACCATGTATATAGTTTCCAAAATAACTGTTTTGTAAACTAACGGCTTCAGGTGATACAGCTCCGTCAATAAAATCAGGTACATCAGCTAAATTAAACTTCTGCGTAGCACCATTTTTGGGGTCTACCATTACAATCCCTTTCACTTCAAATCCGTTTCGAGCTGAAATAAAGTCACCATAAGAACGAATATAATAAGGTTTTCCATCTTCATCAATCTCTAATTGTGGCTCCCCATAAAAGAT
Organism: Niallia sp. Kr1; assembly: GCF_050389805.1. Lineage (NCBI taxonomy): Bacteria > Bacillati > Bacillota > Bacilli > Caryophanales > Bacillaceae > Niallia > Niallia sp. Kr1. The sequence goes on from NZ_CP130945.1 coordinate 785,223, forward strand.
AAACTTTGGAAATTGTAAACGCATATGCCGTTCTAATTTTTTATTAAAGTAAGAGGATGGGGTATACGCCATCTCTTCTTTAATAAATTTTGGATTTGCGGTGGAGTCAGTTGCACTAATTGTAAAATAACCAGGCGTTACATCCCCGTTGAGCCATTTGAAAAATCCTGAGAATTCAACAGGAGCAATATAAACAAATTCCCCATTCACTTTTTGAATCTGCAAGTTGCCCAGTTCATAATAACTCGTATTCGGAACTTGTCCGAAAGCTTTTTTCATTTTATTACGAGCAAATTGTGGGGGTACACTAGCGGGAGTTTCTTTCTCATCAAACATTTCAATTTCTGTTTTTTCCGTCATGCTCGCGATTTGATATTTTTCATCCGCGTTAAAAATAAAAGCAGTAAGGAAGTAAATGCTCATGACTAGACTTGCTAAACAAAGGACTGCTTTAATCATTCTTTCTTTTCCAGTTGATAGAAATGCCCCAAATGCAGTAACAATAACGGCAAAAATCCATAATGACGTAAAGTTCTGATCTAAACTCGTTAAATAATAGAAACCAAAAAAGAATAAAATGAAGATAATAGCGGTAGAGATGAGTAATCCAATCTTCGAAGTTGACTTTCCTTTTTCACCAGACTTTTCCTGTTTAGGTGTAAAAGGAATTAGTAATAATGTTGATGCCAAACCGGCTATCAACGAAAATATAAAAATATTTCCCATTCACAAACCTCCTTGAACATATTCATACTATTACTCTACGAAAAGGGTAGGTCAAAAGATTCATTAAAAAATTGTAAAAAAATGTAAGGTGCCAGGCACCTTACATTTTTTGGTATTACTTCAATCGTATGCGTATACAACATGGACATTTGCTTGGATGGTATTTTCTCCTGTTTGGATGGGTGGTACTTCTTGTGCTTGTAAGGATTGGGATTGTGCAGCTAGAACTCTAGTTATTCTTTCCTGTGGTTGACTTTGCTCGGTTATTTTAAGCGGGATTCTATTTAATCTGACACCAATCGTTTGTGAGATTACGCTTGCTTTTTCAAGTGCATTTTGGAGAGCTCTTTTTAAAGCTTCTTGATAGAATAATTCTTGATTTGATACCATCAATTGAATGCTGCCGCTTCGATTTACCCCATTGCGAATAGCGGTTTCGTATACACTTCCAATCAGGTCGAGGTTTTTAACAAGTACCTCTAGAAAGTGTTCGACTTCATATCCTCTTAAGATCGATTTTCCTTCTACATAGTCATAACGAGGATATATCGTATATTGAGCAGTTCGAATGTCGGAAGCATCAATGCCTAGTTCCTTCAATGCATTAATAACGGTGTTGGAAATGGAGGCATTTTCTTTCTGTGCCCTCTGAACATCCATGTTTTGTGTTACGATTCCAAGGGTAATTTTTGCTTGGTCAGGTCTAACCAGAATAATCCCCTCACCTGTAACGGTTAAAGTATTAGCTCGAGCATGCTGATTAGTCCGATGAAATGGAAGAGCTTGCTGATAATACATGATCATCGCCTCTTTTTATCTGTCTTCACTCCCCATTAATGGAAGTTTCCCTTTAAATGGGTATCTTCATCAGACTATATGGTAAGGGAAGATTCACTATGCATGTTCAATTTGAATTTAAAGGTAATATTCTATACAATAAATCTATAATTACGATAGGATATTATCTAATCTTTGGGGATGAGCGACCTATTCATTTGAGGGGTATGACAAATAATGGATTTACATCAACTCTATATTTTTACGAAAGTCGTCGAACATAAAAGTTTTTCGAAAGCAGCAGATGATATTTACTTAAGCCAATCAACGGTAAGCTCTCATATTCATTCACTAGAAAAATCCTTAGGAATGACTCTTTTTGATCGTGTTGGTCGTGAAAGTATCCTAACACCGTACGGGGAACGTTTATATAAATGGGCGCAGAAATTATTGCAATTAAAAGATGAAGCATTGCTTGATTTGAATGAGGGCATGAGGAATATGAAAGGCAATATACGGATTGCCGCTAGTTCGGTCCCAGGACAATTTATGATTCCAAGAATGGTTAAGAATTTTAGAAAAGAAAATCATGAGGTAACATTTTACATAGAACAGACATCTTCAAAAGGTGTATCTGAAATGGTACTAAATGGAACTGTAGATTTTGGAATTTTAGGTGAAAAATATGCAAATGATAAGCTGCGGTTTATTCCTCTCTTGAAAGAACAATTGGTATTAATCACTCCGAAGGAAATGGAGTTATCAAGCCCTATTCAACTAAACGATGTTATGGAATATCCAATCATTATGCGAAATTCAAATTCGGGAACAAATGCCATGGTGGAGCGTTATCTCAAACAGAATCAACTAACAAAAGAAAAGTTGAATGTAGTTGCATATGCAGATAGTAGTGAAAGTGTGATTCAGTTTGTAATAGAGGGGATCGGGGTTTCGATTATGTCTGAAATTGCAGCAAAAGAACATGCGAAAATGAAACAAATTAATATGTATACCCTCGAGAATTTCACAACCGAAAGGTATTTTTATCTAACTTACCATATTAATCGAACCCAATCATTGGTATCAAAGAGATTTATTGAAGAGGCGCCGGATTTAGTATAAGTAAATTTAGTGGTTTAAATAAGATTACTAGAAAAAAGGGAACGAACCTGCGGGGTTGTTCCCTTTTAATATAGCAAATTCTAAGCTTCTTTCTGCATTTCAATCACTAAAAAGTGAGAAGTTTCATCCGCTTTAATCTCAATAGATTCTTCGACAGTTTCCAAAGCATCCCTAGCTTCTAATGAAAGATCGTTAATCGTTGATTTTCCTTCAATTTGCACGAGGTAGGCTTGACGACCAGGACTAACCGGGAAGTCGATTTCTTTTCCTTTTTCAAGTTCAAGAGAATAAAAGTTCACATCTTGATTAATCTTTACTGGAGCATTTCCGCTTTTATTTGATACCATATGAAGCCAGTTATTTTGTCTTTCTTCCCAATCAAATAGGAAATCTCCATAATTAGGGGTATATCCTTGCTTGTCTGGGAAAATCCAAATCTGTAACATTCTTAATGGGTCTGTAGTGCGATTGTGTTCACTATGAAGCACACCAGTTCCTGCACTCATATATTGAATATGTCCACGTGAAACCGCTCTTTGGTTACCCATGCTGTCCGCATGTGTCAACGTACCGTCAACCACATAGGAGATGATTTCCATATCTCGGTGCGGATGGGTGCCAAATCCTGTCCCGGGTGCAATTTGGTCGTCGTTAATCACTCGTAACACACCAAAATTAATATTTTCAGGGTTATAATACTCCGCAAATGAAAAATGAAAAATGCTTTGCAGCCAACCTTGATTACTTTTTCCCATTTGACGATGGTCAATTTTTCTTAACATATAACTCTCTCCTTATATAATAAAGTTCGCTTCGTTAATTAATCTTAATTAAAATATTATTAATTCAAGATAAATTATACTAGAGTTTTTACTCCGTTGTCAACAAAATTAGTGAGGAGACGATTAAATTAAAAATTTCTAATTCCATTAATTATGGTAAAATTTTTGTAAGAATGCACAAAACTTCACGAACATCAAGAAATGAGGTAGAAGGATATGAAATTTTTAGCTTCAAAAAAAGTCGAGAATATGGCGACTAGTATTTTTACCGAATTAGCAAATAGAAAGAACGAAGCTTTAAGTACAGGGATGGATGTCATTGATTTAAGTGTGGGGAGCCCTGACATGGAGCCTCCAAGCTATGTGATTGATACTCTTGTAAAATATAGTAAAGATACGACTAAATATGGTTATACATTAAAAGGAATTGATGAGTTTAATAGAGCTGTACAGCATTTTTACAAACAAAGATACCGGGTTGAGCTAAATCCTGACGGTGAAGTCTTGCAGTTGATGGGTTCACAAGACGGGCTAGCCCACTTGGCAACGGCCATGATTGATCCAGGTGATTATGTTCTTGTTCCAGACCCAGGGTATCCAATCTATGAACAGGGAGTTCAAATTGCAGGTGGAAACATTTATCCTATGCCGCTACTCGCAGAAAATCAATTTTTACCGAAATTAGATGAGATTCCTGAAGAAATAGTAGAAAAAGCAAAGATGATGATCATCAGTTATCCAGGCAATCCTGTAACAGCATTAGCAAATGAAGAATTTTTTGAGGAAGTTGTCGCATTTGCTAAAAAACATCACATACTAGTGGTACATGATTTTGCCTACTCTGAGCTGATTTGGGATCAAAATCCTCAGTTGAGCTTTATGTCGATTGAGGGTGCCAAAGAAGTTGGGATTGAATTTAATTCGCTATCGAAAACCTTTAATATGGCTGGATGCCGGATTGGATTTGCAGTTGGGAACAAGGACGTCCTCCGTATTTTGGCTTCATTTAAATCCAACATTGATTATGGAGTATTTTATCCGATTCAGATGGCTGCTGTGGCTGCATTAACTTCGGATTATCACGTTTTAGCAGAACAGGTGATAGAGTATGAAAAACGACGGAATGCTTTGCTGTCGGGTCTAGAAAAGGCAGGTTGGAAGGTGGACAAGTCACCTGCAACGATGTTTGTTTGGGCGAAGATCCCAGCTGGCTGGAAATCACGTGAATTCGCTTTTGAGTTAATCGAAAAAGCAGGGGTTGCGGTAGTGCCAGGAGATGCGTTTGGTGCTCAAGGTGAGGGATATGTACGAATGGCGATTGTTCAACGTGCTGAAAAATTAATGGCTGCAGCAGAGCGTATTCATGCTTTTTTAGAAAAAAATTCCCCACCCGGACAATGAAAAACGATAGATTGAATCGGGCATGATAAAAGAAAAGAAAAGAGAAGAGAAGAGAGAGAGTAATGATGATATCGGAAAATACAACACCAGAGATTGAATTTATCGACGTCGGAAAAACGTTTGAACAACAAGGTGAAACGCTTCAAGTGCTGAACGGAATCAGTGGAAGCGTTGAGAAAGGGTCTATTTTAACGTTAATCGGACCCTCAGGATCTGGAAAAAGTACGCTAATCTCGCTATGCAATTTGCTGCGAACTCCTGACGAGGGAGAGATTCGTATTCAAGGTAAGGAAATTAGAGAATGGGATATTCAAGAGCTTCGACGTAAAGTAGGGATTGCTTTTCAGGCTGCGCCTATGATGCAGGGAACAGCACTTGAAAATTTATCGCTACCGGCTACTTTGAGAGGAACATCGCTTGAAGATCCTCAAAAATATATGGATTACGTTGGACTATCAGCTGATCTTTTATCAAGAGAAGCAAAAGAACTTTCGGGTGGGCAAAAGCAAAGACTGTCACTGGCTCGAACACTAGTGAATGAACCGGCTATTCTATTGTTAGATGAGGTCACATCTGCACTGGATTCCATATCAGCCCATGAAGTTGAAGAATTAATTTTGCGCATTAACAGAGAAAGAAACACCACGATCCTTTGGGTAACCCATGACCTTTCTCAGGCCCAGCGTGTAGGAGATCAAACTTGGTTGTTAATGGACGGTAGATTAATTGAAGCAGCACCTACATCACAATTTTTTAGTCAGCCATCCGACGAGCTCACAAAGGAATTTTTAGAAATGAAGAAGGTACATATATGAGTCTTACTGCGATTTTACTAAGTTTTGTTTTTGTGATTATTTCCTTAGTTCTTTCCAATGCCTATAAGTTAGGACTAGGGCGCGATCTCTTGATTGCGAGTATTCGGGCGACGATTCAATTACTGATTGTCGGTTATATTTTAAAAATCGTATTTGGGTTCGATAATCCGTTTGCGGTTATTCTCATGGTTCTAGTGATGATTTTTGTTGCGGCAAAAAATGCGGCTAAGCGCGGGAAAGGAATCCCGGGTTTGTTTAGCAAAATTTTTATTACGATTACGATTGTTGAAATCATTACTCAAGGATTTTTATTAAGTTTAGACATTATTCCACCTGAACCGTCTTATATCATTTCGATTAGCGGAATGATTATCGGAAATTCAATGGTGATTGCGAATTTATTTTTAAATAGGCTTAAAGGAGAAGTCGAGATGAGAAAAGAGGAAATCCAACTCGTCTTATCGTTGGGAGGTACGGTGAAACAGGCTATTCATCCAATCTTGAAGCAATCGATCAAGTCCAGTCTAATTCCAACGATTGAAAGTCAGAAAACGATCGGTCTCGTACAGCTTCCTGGCATGATGAGTGGTCAAATTATTGCAGGGGCGGACCCAATTCAAGCGGTTCGATTCCAGCTGTTAATTGTTTTTCTCATTATGTCGGCAGCATCCATTACCGCCATTATTCTCGGATACCTTATCTATCCGAGCCTATTTAATAAAAATCAACAACTCGATATCTCCGCATGGAAATAAAAGGGATGGTAATTTATGGAAGGTGCCTGGTGTATTAGATAATAATGTCGAAAGGTTTTTCCTTTCGGAAAATTAAAAAAGACCCCAGATACTTCATGTTATAAAATAGAGGCACCTGACAGAAAACCTCAATCTTATATTCCGAAATGGAGGATGAAGTAGATGGGGTTAAAAAAATATAACAATATTAATAATATACAAGGAAAGAAAGGTAGTCAATTTAGTTCTCAATTAAGAGGCATTGATTTAGAAAAAGTATTGATAGTAGCCATTGATGCAGCTAAATTCTTTCAAAAGGCTTTATTATGTAATTACTTTGGGGATGTATTGGAGAAGCCGTTTTTCTTTGGAGTTAATCAAGATGGATTGAAATTATTATGTTCCAAAATAGAGGAAGCTCGTAGTGAAATTCAAGCAGAACGAATTTTTATTGGAGTGGAATCCACAGCACATTACTATGAAGATATCGTATACGAGTTAGGAAAAAGAGGTTATGGAGTTACCATCATAAACCCAGCTACTACATATGAGGAACGTGCCAGTGCATTAAATTGGAGTAAGACAGATGACTTGGATCTGTATGCAATTGCCCATGCTTTAATTCAAAATAAAGGAATGGAAAATAAGCTTCCAGAAGGTTCATATCGTAAATTAATGAAACTTACTAGGGCAAGAAGAAGAGAGGTTCAAAAACGTGCCTTAGTTAGAATACAGATTAGAACGCTAATGGATCACATTTGGAGAGACTTTCAAGGGTTTGTGGAGATTGAGAACAATAAACCTAAGAAAAAACTCATATTCAGTGACTTTTGGGGGCAATCTTCTTTATTTTTTATAGAACATTTTCCACATCCATCAAGTTTGTTAGAACAAGGCGAGAAAAAAGTTTGGGAGATTGTTAAGGAAAAAAAGCTGAGAATAAAAGAAACTCATATCCAAAAACTTTTTTATGTGGCTAGAAATTCAATTATAAAACAGGTAGAGGATGTTTCGGCTGAATTGCTTCTTCTTCGGTTAGCTATACAAGATTTAAAACGGTTGAATGGAAATATAAAACTTATCGAAAAGGAAATTGAAAAGGAACTTCTTCAGACTGATGGGAGGCTCTTATTAACGGTCCCAGGAATCGGTGTAGTCACAGCAGCTGAGTTTTATAGTGAATTAGGTGACATTTCTCAATATGACAACGCTGGACAACTTATAAAGAAAGCAGGAACGAATCCAATAATAATTCAATCCGGTGGAACTCAAGGATATTATGGACGTATTTCTAAACAGGGCAATAGGCATTTACGCTTTATGGTTTATACAGTAGGTAAATGTTTAGCGCAGCACAATAAGGACTTGCGACCATATTATGAGAAGCTCAAAGCAAAGGGCAAACATGCCCGAAAAGCGTTTATAGCCTTGGGAAACAAATTTATTAGAATTGCTTTTTCAATGTTAAAAAATCGGAAGCCATATGAATCAAAACAATCAGACTACCGAGTGTTTAATGAAGTGAAGAAAAAATTACTTTATACCAAAATGAATACTTATTTAAATATTGTATTAGCCGCTTAAAGTTAAAAAATAATGAATCTCTCTTCTGGGATCGAGGGAAAATCGACATTGGTGCCGGAGGCGAATCGACCTCGAGTGACAGCATGATTTACCTTGTCCTGTAAATGCGAATTGTACGTTAATAACGGGTTTGAACTAACCAGGTTGCATCCATGCAGAATTGAAGCAAGGTAAGATTCTTTTTCAGATCCGAGATGAGAGATTCATTTATAGCGTTTTCTGTCAGTTGCCTATGGAAAATTTTGTAAAAAATATGCATAGGGTGTGTTCCCTATGCATAAAAATCAAAAATTCCTATTTGACATAGTACGCTGACACCTATCAGGGACGAAGGGCGTCCCTGATAGGGTCAGACCACTCTTTATTTTAAAAAAGTATGTTACACTTTATTCATGAATGTAATTGAGTTGTAGAGGGGGATTAGGGTGCGTACGATACTTGTTGTTGGCGGTGGCATTACTGGATTGTCTGCGATGTATACCCTACAAAAATGGAAAAAAGAACATGGAGCAGATGTTCGGTTAATTCTTGCGGAAGCTGAGCCACATCTTGGTGGAAAAATCCGCACAGTAAAAGAGGGAAGCTTTTTGATGGAAACAGGAGCTGATTCGATCGTAACCCGTAAGATTAAAGAAATGCCCATTATTAAAGATCTAGGGCTGGAATCAGAGATCGTCTATAATGATGCAGGTCAATCTTATCTTTTTACGGATGGTGAATTGAAATCGATTCCAAAAGATTCTGTCTTTGGAATTCCCGCGAGTATTGAATCTTTGGCGAAGAGTACACTTGTTTCAAATGAAGGGAAAGTAGAAGCTCTCAAGGATTTCTACACAAAGAATGAAAAATTTACAAAAAAAGACTCAGTCGGTGAATTTCTCGAACATTTTTTAGGAAAAGAATTAGTGGAGAAACAAATTGCGCCGGTCCTTTCGGGTGTTTATTCTGGAGATCTTCAGGATTTAACGATTGAATCTACCCTCCCCTATCTTTTAGAATATAAAGAGAAGTATGGGAGTATTATAAAAGGATTTCATGAAAACAAGGATCAATATCAAAGCGATGGCACCAACCGATTTCTGTCGTTTAAAAATGGTTTACATTCATTGATTGAAGGATATAAAGAAAAGCTTGAAGATGTAGAAATTAAGACCAACGCCAAAGTCAGTGATATTGTAAAAACGGATCATCAATATAGTGTCACTTTCGAGAATGGAGAATCAATAGAGTCGGATCAAATTATCTTAAGTGTTCCACATACAGTGTCACAACGTTTTTTCCAGGATCCAGCTTTAATTGAAGAATTCTCCCATTTAAAAAATAGTTCGATGATTAGCATTTACATAGGTTTCGAGGTTTCGGATGAGATCCTCCCGTTAAACGGGACTGGTTTTATCACACCAAAGAGTGAGGATGTTTTTTGCGATGCCTGTACGTGGACAAGTCGAAAGTGGAAACACACTTCGCCTTCAGGGAATCTACTAGTACGGTTATTTTACAAAAGCAGCAATCCCTATTTTGGTGCATTAAAGGATTTATCAGAGCAAGAATTGCTTCAGGTTGTCCAAGTTGATTTGAAAAAAAGTTTAGGTATTAATATGGAACCAAGTGTAAGTGTTGTGACAAATTGGACGGACCTCATGCCGAATTATTTAATTACCCATCCAGCAACCGTTCGAAATTTGGAGGGGATTATGGAAGAAAGCTATCCTGGAATTTTGTTGGCTGGAGCCTCTTATTACGGAGTTGGAATACCGGATTGCATTGAAAACGGAGAAAACGTAGCAAAAAAAATAATACAACAATTTTAATCAAAAGGCTGTTTCAACAAGTGTTAATAAAATTTCTGTTTCGAGAAAGGGTTTCGATGATCCCTACAAGATAGAGCATTTTTACAAACGCTTGTTTTTAGAAACAGCCTTTTATTTAATATTTTTTCGATATATCAACTTTCTGATAAATAAAAATTTATTGACGAAACAGATAAAAGTGGTATTATATAAGTGTAGTTAAAAAATACGAACGACATTCGATAATGTCGAACAAAAGAGGAGATCAGACGTGGCAGAACGTTTTATTCAATCCGTAGAAAGAGCTGCTGATATCCTAGAGTTATTTTTACGCTATGGTCCGGAACTTAGTGTAAAAGAAATAAGTGCGCAACTTCAAATTTCAAAAAGTACTGCGCATGGACTCATCAAAACACTTGAACACAGAGGATACCTTCAACAAAATCCTGAAAACCTAAAATATAAATTAGGTTTGCGATTATTTGAACTAGGTCATCACATTAGTGAACAACTTGATATTGTGGATATTGCACTCCCAGTTATTAAGGATTTAGTGGAAGAACTAAAAGAAACCGTTCACTTAGTCGTTCGTCAACAAGATGAACTAATTTATGTAGCAAAAGAAGAAGGACCTCAAACGTTAAGGATCTATTCTCATGTAGGAAAAAGAGCTCCGATTCATTGTACAGGAGTGGGAAAGGCAATCCTTGCCTATCAAACCGAGCAAGAGGTTGATAGAATCCTAGATACCGTTCCATTGGAATCGTTCACAGAATTTACGATCACCGATAAGGACGAGATTAAACGACAATTAGAATCAATTAAGTTGACTGGTTATTCAGTCGATGATGAGGAAATTGAAATCGGTCTCAAGTGTGTAGCCGCACCAATCTTTAATTTCAAAGGAGAAGCGATCGCCTCGATTAGCTGTGCTTCACCGAAGATGAGAGTAACCGAAGAAAGACTTCCGGTTGTCATTGATGGGGTTAAAAAGGCTGCTTTAGAGATTTCTAGCAAGTTAGGCTACAAAGATGTTCCTCATTCTCGTTAATGAGAACATATTAAGATATCAAATATGAACATTTAGGAGGAGAATTACTTTGGCAAAATTAAAAGCTGCAATTGTTGGCTCAGGTAATATTGGTACAGACTTAATGATTAAATTAGGTAGATCTGAATACTTAGAATTAACGGCGGTTATTGGAATTGATCCTGAATCAGATGGTTTACGCCGTGCAAGAGAAGCTGGTTACGCTGGCGTTGACACTGGGATTGATGGATTCCTAGCAGATCCTAACTTAGAAGCAGACATCATTTTTGATGCAACAAGTGCAAAAGCACATCTTTATAACAATAAAGTAGCGCAAGAACGCGGAATCAAGATGATTGACTTAACACCTGCTGCGGTTGGACCATATGTATCTCCAGCAGTAAACATTGAAGAGCATTTAGATAAAGACAATATCAATATGATCACTTGTGGTGGTCAGGCAACTATTCCAATGGTTCATGCGATCAACAAAGTAGCACCAGTTGAATATGCAGAAATCGTTGCGACTATTTCTAGTAAAAGTGCTGGTCCTGGTACTCGTGCAAATATTGATGAGTTTACAGAAACAACTTCTAAAGCAATTGAAGTAGTTGGTGGAGCTAAGAAAGGGAAAGCAATTATTATCTTAAACCCTGCTGAACCACCAATCATGATGCGTGACACTGTTTATGCACTTGTTGAAGAAGGAAAAATGGACGAAGCAAAGATTCGTGAATCCATTTTAGAAATGGAAAAAGTAGTTCAATCTTATGTTCCAGGATATCACTTACGTACAGAACCAATTTTTGACGGAAACAAAGTAACAGTATTCATTGAAATCGAAGGTGCTGGTGACTACCTACCTAAATACTCAGGTAACCTTGATATCATGACATCTGCTGCTGTACGTGTTGCTGAAGAGTTTGCAAAAAACGCTAAGAAAGAAACAGTTTAAGCTGTAGAAAGGGGAAAATAAGACATGACAAATGAAAGAGATATTCTAATTACAGAGGTTGCATTACGTGACGGAAGCCATGCGGTTAAACACCAATATACAGTTGAACAAGTAAGAAACATTGCTAAAGGCTTAGCTGATGCAAACGTTCCTTACATTGAAGTATCACACGGAGACGGTTTAGCAGGTTCTTCTTTACAGTATGGTCGTTCATTAACAGACGAAATGGAATTAATTGAGGCAGCTGTTGATGCGGTTGAAGGGAAATCTAAAATTGCTGCTCTATTATTACCAGGAATCGGTACATTAACTGAATTAAAGCAAGCTGCGGACCTAGGTGCAAAAATGGTTCGTGTTGCAACTCACGTAACAGAAGCTGACGTTGCTCCACAACATATTGCTTATGCAAAGGAATTAGGAATGGAAACAGTTGGATTCCTAATGATGTCACATATGGCTCCTGTTGAAAAATTAGTAGAACAAGCGAAATTAATGGAAAGCTATGGAGCAGATTCTGTATACGTAGTTGACTCTGCTGGTTACTTAGTACCAGATCAAGTAACTGAGCGTATCCATGCTCTTAAAGAATCTTTAGATGTAAACATTGGTTTCCACGGCCACAATAACTTATCATTAGCGATGGCTAACACTCTAGCGGCTATTAAAGCCGGTGCTACTCGTATTGATGGTAGTGTTCGTTGCCTAGGTGCTGGTGCGGGTAACACTCAAACGGAAGTTCTTATCGCTGTTTGTGAACGTTTAGGAATCAAAACGGGTGTAGATCTCTTTAAAATTATGGATGTTGCCGAAGATATCGTTGCACCAATCCTACAAGTACCACAAGAAATCACTCGTGACAGCTTAACTCTTGGTTATGCTGGCGTATACTCAAGCTTTGCGCTTCACGCAAAACGTGCTGCTGAAAGATTCGGCGTTGACTCTCGTGATATCTTAATCGAACTTGGTAACCGCAAAGTAGTCGGCGGACAAGAAGATATGATCATTGACGTTGCTGCTCAATTAGCTAAAGAGAAAAACGCAGTAGCTTCTAAATAATTTCCTTAGGGATGGGGAAATCGTTTATTTAAAGGGGTTCATATAGAAAAGCAAGTAGGATTACCTGTTATACGCAGGTAAACCTGCTTGCTTTTTCGTTATATTTGGTGTAATTTTGTTCACGGACTTTTTTTAGTATAATCGTTATAATGAAGTGTATAAAATCAATCAATTTGAGGGGAGAGAATAGAAATTAAAACAATCATCAACTGGGTTTACATACTAATCGGACTTTTATGTGTAGGATTGGGGATAATTGGAATTGTTTTACCGATATTGCCAACTACACCCTTATTCCTCCTTGCAGCATTTTGTTTTGTAAAAGGGTCCGAAAAATTTGATCGATGGTTTAAAGGGACGAATTTATATAAAAAATACCTAGAAGATTTTGTTAGGGATCGGGCTATGACGAGAAAACAGAAATGGACCATCTTGTTAACCGCAGATGCAATGATTGCAATCCCATTTTTTATTTTAGACAGTATCTGGGTAAAAATCCTTTTAATCGTTGTGGTAGCTTATAAATATTATTATTTTATGACGAAAATTAAAACGATTGAGTCGCATCAAGTTTAGTGGAGGGTATCCATGTATTTAACAGTGAAAGAAACAGCTGAGTATTTATCATTGCCAGAGTCTACGATCCAAAAGCTTATTTTACAAGGAAAAATTCGCGCTGTACCTGATGGAAAAGGGGAATATCTTCTTAGTAAAGAACAATTTACTACGCACTTACGTCAGATGGAGAAATATAAAGAGTTTTTACAAGAATATTATAGTGAACCAATTCCAGAAGATCGTGATATCAAAGACGAGGATTAGAAAAAGGCTTAGAACATTTATAGGGTTCTAAGCCTTTTTTGATTAAAGTACATCTCCATCAACAGGATCGGATAATTCCACATTATGTTTTTCTGCTAAACTTTCAATTTTATAGTTGTAATCACGAATAAGCTTTCGGGCATCACTTAACATTTGATTCGCTTCTTCGATTTTGCCACGGTCATACTCCTCTAAAGCTGTCACTATTTTTATAAAAGCATCGTTTTGCAGATTAACAGCTTCGATATACATTTCATGAGCTTCTCGTATTTCATCCGTTTTGACTGTAATGGCCTCTAGTTCGTTAAGAAAATCCCGGTAAGTAGGGATGACATCTAGCAGCATCGTTTCATAGAGAATATAGTCATCAGTGTAATTGGCACCTGTGACGCTCTCGTAAGCGGAGATCGCTTCATTTTCCAAATGGGAAATTTCAGCAAGGTCTTCATTTAAATAAACAAGAAGATCTTCTTGAACGGGGTCACTGAAACAACCGGAAAGGATGAATGCGAGGAATAAAACAGGAACAAGCAGCCATTTTCTCAAAGCTTTCCACCTCCATAATTTTAATGTATGAAGACTGGAAGTCCAAGAATACCTGATGCACAAGCTGTTTTAGCGGTTTTCAGAATAGGATATAGTTTTAGTTGTTCCATTTTTGATGAGATTCATCGAATTTAGAATTTGGACAGTGGTTCTTCTTGAGGATAAAAGGAGAAATTCTCTACATGTTTTATTTGTTAGTGGAGAATTAAATAGTAAGAAATAATCCTGTACTGCTTGAATATGCGCCTTTTTTGATTGATTCATACAGTAAGTACAAAACCAGACACCGTGGATTCTTTTCATTGGAAATTGCTCACATTCAGGACATTGAACGCCTCGAATCATTTCGTCAGGAGATATCCCCCACTTGGAGAGTACATCCATTTTTTCGGGATTATTTTCCATTAAGAGTTTTTTATAGAGTTTACGTATGGTTTTATTGTCAGTGACTGGTGTGGAATATTTTTGTTCCATCTGAAGGATTTTCTTAACGATATGTTCTGTGTGAAACACACGTTCAAAGAGTTTTTCATCATTTGTTTTCATGATACTTTGTGGGTAGCTGATTGTAGCAAAATATTCAATTGGAATTGTTGGGAATCTAAACCTTTTTAACCAATTCTGAAATTGATAGGATTGACGTTCAGCCTGTTCACGAGGATTTGTAAACCCATCTTCGTGACCTTCAATCGTTCGAATTAATTGATTTGAATATTTGTCAAAAAATAATTCACCATATATATTTTTGGTTTCTAGGATAAAAATGATTTGGGGAGATAGTAATAAAGTATCAATTTGAAAGGAGTATTGATTGGTTAGAGAAAGATCTCGGACAATGGTGTAGCGATTATGTGGTAGAAAGGTCAGATGATAGTCCGTATTTAATTCACCACGATATCCTGCCCGTCTTTTCGCAATACTATTTTGGATTTTAGAGAGTGTCGGATGATTTTTTGGTAATCTTCTTGCTAAGGCTTCCTCTTGAAGTAGCCGCAATGGTGGTTTTCTTTCATTTTCCATGTGTGTTTGCACCTCTTTTTGTATTTTTAGAATAATTTCTAGAAAAATTGATTAAATCCTCTCGTATTTTATGAACAAAGTATGAAAAAATAACAACTTTTATGAAATGAATAGTTTCTTAAAACCTCCTTTTGAAAGAATTGAACCAAATCAAGGTCTAATTGAACCAAAATAGCATGGAATTGAACCAAAACAGCATAGGATTGAACCCAAATCCTCCTCTCTTGAACCAATCCCTATTTTCACCCTAAAAACCACAAAAAAAGACCTGATTCATCGAATCAGGTCACATCAAAATTATAGTTTAAACGAACTCTTCAACGAAACAACCAAATTAAAGACAGGTTTTTCCGTAGTTGTTAGTTTTGGATCCACACTAAAATAGCCATGACGGAAAAATTGGAACTTGTCTTGTGGTTTGACATCTTTCATATTTGGTTCCACAAAACCTTGAATAATCTCTAAAGAATTTTTATTCACATGATCAAGGAAAGTCGTTTCCTCGCCAGCTTCTTCAGCAGCGGCTAATTCCTCGTCTAGAATTAATGGTTCGTATAAACGAAACTCTGCTGGTATCGCTTGGCTAGCTTCCACCCAGTGAATCGTTCCTTTTACCTTACGCCCAGTAAATCCTGTACCGCTCTTCGTTTCAGGATCATACGTACAACGGATTTCAACGACATTACCTTCGCTGTCTTTGATGACGTCTTCACATTTGATGAAATAGGCGTGTTTTAAACGCACCTCATTCCCAGGGAAAAGACGGAAATATTTCTTCGGAGGATTTTCCATGAAGTCCTCTTGCTCAATATAAATTTCTCGTGAAAATGGAATTTGTCTAGTACCCATTTCTGGATTTTCTGGGTTAATTTCTGCATCAAGCATTTCGACCTGACCCTCTGGGTAGTTCGTAATGACAACCTTTAAAGGACGAAGGATTCCCATTGTTCGTGGAGCCTTTAATTTTAAATCCTCACGAACAAAGTGCTCCAACATCGCAGAATCGGCTATACCAGACGTTTTTGAAACACCTGTTTCTTTAACAAAATTCACAATTGCTTCAGGTGTGTAACCGCGGCGTCTCAAACCAGAAATGGTTGGCATACGTGGGTCATCCCAGCCATCAACATACCCTTCATCGACAAGCAATTTGAGCTTTCGCTTACTCATTACAGTATTGGTTAAATTTAAGCGACCAAATTCATATTGTCTTGGCGTACTCTCCATTTCACAATTTTCCACGACCCAGTCATAAAGTGGACGATGATCTTCAAATTCAGTTGTACAGATGGAGTGTGTTACTCCTTCAATAGCATCTTCTAATGGGTGCGCAAAGTCATACATTGGATAAATACACCATTTATCTCCTGTATTATGGTGAGAGGCATGAGCAATACGGTAAATAACCGGGTCCCTCATGTTTAAATTTGGTGAAGTCATATCAATTTTGGCACGTAGCACCTTGCTGCCGTTATCAAATTCACCATTTTTCATCCGTTCAAAAAGGTCGAGATTCTCTTCTACTGAACGATTGCGATAAGGACTTTCTTTTCCAGGCTCTGTTAAAGTACCTCGGAATTCACGAATTTGTTCAGCTGTTAAATCATCTACATAAGCAAGCCCTTTTTTAATAAGCAAAACAGCTCGATCATACATTTCATCAAAATAATTGGAAGCATAAAAAAGATTATCCCAATCATACCCGAGCCACTTCACATCTTCTTTAATAGAGTCAACATATTCTTGATCCTCTTTTGTAGGATTGGTGTCATCAAAACGAAGATTGGTCTTTCCTTTAAAATCATCTGCTAGTCCAAAGTTAATTACAATTGACTTTGCATGACCGATGTGCAAATAGCCATTTGGTTCAGGAGGAAAACGGGTAACGATCTTATTATGTTTTCCTGTTTCTAAATCTTCTTTTATAATAGTCTTAATAAAATTTGACGAATTATTTTCCATCCCTGAAATCAGCCTTTCTTTTATGTACAGTTCTTAACCACCATTATAGCAAATTTAAAAGCAACACTAAAACCAATTTAAGATATATTTTATTATTATAACCAGTTCTATTATCAAACAACCTGAATAGCATAAATATGTTGACATTATACAAAACGAATCGTACTAAACTAGTATTCTCAAAAATGGTACAATAAAGTGAAATGCTCATTAGTGGTAGTTTTCCACTTTTGGTTAGTAAGGGTAGCAGAATACTGTCACAAAGCCTTTTTTAGTCTTTATTCATTTTCTGGAACTTTACTGGTAGTTGATGCCAACCCTTAAACAGGTTACTTTTTAGCATTTTAAGTTCGGGAGGCTCACTGTCAGCTATGACGGAACAAAAGGGTCTAAATGCCCGACAGATAAAGGGGAAAGTGAGCATAACGACATGGTTCGTCATAATGTGTTTTTATATTATACTAAAATAAAGGAAAAGAAGTAGTGAAGGAAGTAATATTTACATATATATAGTAGCGTGAATTTTACTTGGGGGACGATAATAGTGAATGAAGAGAAATTAATCAAAAAAATATACTATGAAACATTATTAGATGAACAATCCGAAAAGGAGCCCATTCAATACTTTGGTGAGGCTTTTATGGAAGAATCTAAAAAAGACATCCCAGAGTTATCAGCGATTCGATTTGCCCAAGGAGAAATATATTTTGATTATAAGGACTTTGAGACGGCTATTTTTAAATGGCAAAGTGTTCAAGGTAAATTAGAGGACTGGGCGAAGAAAAATATTGCGGATGCTTATTTTGAGTTAGGTTTACTACCGATGGCAGAGGATACGTATCACAGTGTAGATACAACGGATTTAACACTTAAAACAGAGATTTATCTACAACTATTCTCTCTCTATATCGAACGTGATAAGTTTGATCTCGCTAGTCAAAAAATCAAACAAACGGTTGCGATGAATCCTGATTATCCAAACGTTACGATGGTGGCAAAGGCCTATTTTGAAAAACAACAAGATTGGTCAAGTGCAATCGAATTAGCTCTGAATGAAGCAGCGAGGTTAGAGTCTGTCAAATGGTTTGATACGTTAATTCAGTATGCAAAAAAAGGACATACCGTTATCAAAGAGCCTGTTTATTTTGCGAAAGGGATAAACTTGCTCGCCACATTGGATCCTGAACGATTTGAAGAATTGGCGGCAGCCCTTTGGGACAATTATATAGAAACACCGAAACACATGGATTGGGTGTTTGTCATTAATGGAGTAATTTCGAGCCTAGAATCGAACAACGTTGAGGCATGGAGCGAATTAACGAGATTGTATGAGACTTCTTATTTGGCTTTAATCAATGGCGACTATTTAGTGAAAGAAGTAGAAACGGTTATTCCGCCATTATTAAAGAGTTGGCTGAAAATCTGTGATCCTTCTAGAGTACTGGCTGTTTCGGCTGCGATTCTCTCTTGGGAGGAAATCTTCAATGGTTCTATTGAAGCAGCAACCGTTTATAAAGCTGAAAATTACTTAGTAGATCTTGAACAGTCTACTACTAGTACTGAAACCGTAATCGAGTTGGCTCAGGATATTTTAACATGGGCAAGTAAACAGCAATTACAAGCATCCCAAACGCTTAAGTGGATGCTGACTTCTCTAATGGATATAGAAGAGTACCAGCTTTTACTCGTTGGTAGCTATGAAAGTGGCAAATCATCCTTTGTCAATTCTGTCATCAATGGAGAGGTTCTACCAGAAAATCAGCCATCATTGGTCATGCTTAGCGCAAACGACCATGATGAAATTGACGAAATTTCAGAAACAGAAGTTTTACAAGTTGAGCAAGTGGAAGAGCAACCATCCTTCCGATACCAATGCTCTTATCATGTTAAGTTGGAAAATGACTTTTTAAATCGAAATGACATTTCCTTGATTCATACACCTGATTTTAATAACAATGATGATTGTTTAGAGCATGTGCATTTAGCCGATGGAATTTTGTTTGTATTAAATGCAAACAATCCATTAAATGAGAGGGAAATCGAAGTCTTAAAGCAGATTACCGAAAGAAAGCCGAATACTCCAGTTCATTTTCTATTAAATAAAATGGATTCTGTGTATGACGAGAGAGAGGCTGGAATTCTCATTAGTAATACGGCGGCAAAAATTCGTCCATATGTTGAAAATGCTCAACTATTTGCTTACTCACCACATTATGACCGACACAGCCAACTGAGAGATCTAAGTCACTTTTTAAATGATGGATTTAAAAAGCGCGAAAGACTTCTAGGTAGAACAACTAATCTACTTTATTACATCCGTATGATTATTTCTTATTTAATTAATCAACGAATCGATAAAGAAAATTCGTTAGTGGATAGCATTAAATGGAATGAAGCCATGGTGACGAAAGTGAGCGGTGCGGTCCATCAAGTAGGAGATCAAGAAATTGAAAAGATTCGTATCATGACGAGATCCTACAACAATGTGAAGGATGCCATGAGAAAAGAATTACTGGAACATATTCCAGATCTGCTAAAAGGTTCGACTGAATATATAAATGAAGATAGTGATTTTGGGAATCTATATAAAGAATTAAATGATGAAATGAATCGAAAAGTATTAAATTACTTAGAAAATGCGGCTTTACCGCAATATTACGGGTTTATTCAAAATTGGATTGAAGACTGTACAAATATCTTTAATGAAGTTCAATCTTCGATAAATGAAATGGCTGATAGCTTTAATGAACTTTATGGAGAAGAAAAATTAAAGCTGGAATGTGATTTTAAAGTTCTCGATGATTGGCGTAGAGATGCGGATCGGATGACAAGCGGAATCCACTGGGAAAATATGAATATCTTTATGCGTTCAACACCCGCACAATTTTTACTAAAAAGCGCTGGGAAGTTGCTCGGTGGCCTTGGTCAAAATAAAACCAAGCTGTATAACAAATATAAACAGTTAATCGAATCTGAGGATTATGTTGAAGTTGCGAACATTATTGCAAATAAGTTCTTCCAGCAGTTTGAATTATTTGAGAAGTCGCTTGATCGCGACGTAGCGATTTTCTTTAGAAGTCCGTTAGCAATCTTGAAAAAGACTGTTGAGGAGTCTAACGAGGAAATTGACTCCATGAAGGAAGAATTAAAGCTCATGAGAACAAACCCTGAATACTATCGTGATCCACTTACATTCTTTGAAGTCAAACTTCGTCAGAATGAGTGGTTAAACCAAAAAGAAAGTAAAATGCATGTGTAGATTCGCCGTTAATCCCGTTCTCAAAAATTGAGAACGGGGTTTTTTATGTGTGAAAAAGCTTGTTGGTTCAATTAAGGTGGATTTTGGTTCAAATAAGCCTCGATTGGGTTCAATTCCACTAAACTTCGGTCAATTCTCTTTACTAAAAGAGAATCCTATCGAGAAACTTGACCTTAATCATTCATAATCATTATGTCACATCTCATATCGAAGTTCTTTTTCATTAATTTGTCCATATACATAATGGTGGTATTTCTTTCAATTATAAATGGGCCATTACATAGATAAAATTATGGAGAAGGAGGAGATTTTAATGGGATTAGGCTTTTTTAATGGTAAATATATTCCATTAGACGAACCAGTGATTCCGATTGAAGAAAGAGGTCATCAATTTGGTGACGGGGTTTATGAGATGATTCGTGTTTATAAAGGCAAACCTTTCAAGTTGAACGAGCATGTCGAACGATTGTTCAATAGTGCAAATGCCATTAACCTTCCGTTAGAAAATGACAAATCCTATTTTATAGACTTAATCCTTCATACCATCAAAGTTTCAGGGCTTTTAGAATGTACGGTGTATCTTCAGATTACACGTGGGATAGCAACACGAAATCATATCTTTCCTGATGTCCCAGTCTCCATTTCAATGACAGTGAAAGAAATCACTCCACTAGATCCAGCCCTATATGAAAATGGGGTAAACGTCATTTTTCATGAGGATGAACGCTGGGCCAACTGCTACATTAAATCATTAAATCTTCTCCCGAATGTATTAGCGAGACAAAAGGCAAATGAAAAAGGTTGTTTTGAAGCGATTTTATACCGTGATGAATGGGTAACAGAAGGCTCTAGTTCCAATGTGTTTATCGTAAAAAATGGTATCGTCTATACAACTCCATTATCGAAGAGGATTTTAGAAGGTGTAACACGTGGGGTTGTCATCCAAATCTGTAAAAAGCATGATATCCACTCCATAGAAAAGTCGTTTACTAAAAATCAATTACTAGATGCGGACGAAGTCTTTATCACGAATACTACGGGTGAGATTATTCCAATTGTTAAAGTGGACAATGTAAAAATTGGTCCAGGAATCCCAGGTAAGGTAACGAAGAGGCTACATCGATTATTTATACAAGAAATAATGAATGAAATAGGATAATGTCGAGATGGAAAATAAAGAATATAATGAAGGTGATTTGAAAAAACGTCGGCAATCAACGGTTATTTGAAATAGGGAGGCAACTGATGAATATTATTGATCTACATTGCGACGCATTACTAAAGCTCCAGGAAGCCAAAGGAACACTTTCTTTCGCGAATTCTCCTGAATTGCATACAAACAAGGAACGATTAAAAAAAGGGAAAGTAAAGGTTCAATGCTTTGCAATCTTCATTGAACCAGACGTACCTTCTGATCAAAAGTTCCAGGTGGCACTTGAACAAGTTCATTATTTCTACGATGAAATCCTCGGAAAAAATCCTGAGATGAAGCAAATAAAACGATGGAGTGATTTCGATACGTTAAAAGATGGTGAAATCGGAACCATGTTGACCCTTGAAGGAGTTGAGGCAATTGGAAACGATTTGAAAAAACTCAATATCCTTTATCAGTTAGGAGTAAGATCCATTGGTCTAACGTGGAATCATGCGAACCTCGCAGCAGATGGCGCCGAAGAACCAAGAGGTGGGGGTCTAACGGTATTTGGTAAGGAAATTGTTCGTTGGAATAATGAACATCACCTTCTTACCGATGTTTCCCATTTATGTGAAAAATCCTTCTGGGATGTGATGGAATTAGCAAAGTTTCCAATCGCGAGTCACTCTAATGCACATAAACTTTGTAACCATCCAAGGAATTTAACCGATGAACAGGCAAGGGCCATGTTTAAGAAAGGCGGGATGATTCATGTCGTCTATTACCCTAAATTTATTAGAGATGAGGGTTCCGCATCGATTGACGACTTAATTGCTCATATTGATCATTTTTGTTCATTAGGAGGCAAAAAACAGATTGGTCTTGGTTCAGACTTTGACGGAATTTCCTTTTATGTTAAAGATTTAGAAGATGCGTCTAAAAGCCAAAACGTGATTGAAAAATTATTACGTTATTTCAAGGAAGATGAAGTTAAGGGATTTGCTTATCAAAATTTCCTCGACCATCGTCCAGATGATATGGTAAAATAATCGACAATATTCTACCTTTTTTCTCAATTATTTTACAATGTCCTTTTATAAAAAACATTTGTCCACAATAGATGGAATTATGTATTGCAATTTTTATGAAAAGAGTGGATAATAGAAAAATAAATTTCTACGAAAAATAAAATCTATGTGGGAGATGACGAAATGAAAGTAGCAAAATTTGGTGGGAGTTCCTTAGCGTCGGGTAAGCAATTAGAAAAAGTATATCAAATCGTTTTGTCAGATCCTGAACGAAAAGTAATTGTCGTTTCAGCACCAGGTAAGCGACATGGAGATGATATAAAAGTAACGGACCTTCTCATTACGATGGGTGAGAAATCTTTAAAAGGGGAATCTGTACAGCAGGAATTAGAGGCAGTTGTTGAACGGTATGCTCAAATTGCTAAAGAATTAACTCTTAATGAAGAGATCATTGATAAAATTCGCAAGAACTTAATCGATCTCATTAACGGAGATAAAAGCGAGCCTACTTTATATATAGAAGCCCTAAAAGCAGCGGGTGAGGATAATAATGCAAAATTAGTTGCGGCCTTTTTTAATGCACGTGGAAAAGAAGCTCATTATGTGAATCCGAAAGAAGCTGGCCTGTTTGTAACAAATGAGCCTGGAAATGCTCAAGTTCTCCCAGAGTCTTATGAAAATTTATATCGTTTGCGTGATCGAAGCGGCATTTTAATCGTTCCAGGATTCTTTGGCTATAGCAAAGACGGTTCTGTTCTGACGTTCTCACGAAGTGGTTCAGATATTACAGGTTCAATTCTAGCCAATGGTGTAAAGGCGGACTTATATGAGAACTTCACAGATGTGGATGCCGTTTATTCTGTTAATCCAAGTATTGTAAAGCAACCGAAGGAAATTAGTGAGTTAACCTATCGTGAAATGCGCGAGCTATCCTATGCTGGGTTCTCTGTTTTCCATGACGAGGCTTTGATCCCTGCTTTTCGTGCTGGCATTCCAGTGAATGTGAAGAATACCAATAATCCATCTGCACCAGGAACGCGAATCGTTAACAATCGCGAAAATAAAAATGGTCCAGTTATTGGGATTGCTAGTGATGACGGCTTCTGTAGTATCTATATAAGTAAATATATGATGAATCGCGAAATTGGCTTTGGGCGTAAGTTATTACAAATTCTTGAAGATTACGGCATGAGCTATGAGCACATCCCATCAGGCATTGATGATATGACCGTTATTTTACGAGAGCATCAATTAAATGAGGAAACAGAAGCAGAAGTCTTACAACGAATTAAAGATGAACTACACGCAGATGAAGTAACCATTGAACGTCATCTTGCGTTGATTATGGTCGTTGGAGAAGGAATGCGACATAATGTTGGAACGACATCTAGAGCCTCAAAAGCGTTAGCACAGGAAGGAATCAATATTGATATGATTAACCAAGGTTCTTCTGAAGTAAGCATGATGTTTGGTGTGAAAGCTCATGATGAAAAAAGAGCGGTTCAAGCATTATACAATGAATTCTTTGCTAAAGTATTAGCTTAATTCTTGTAATAATTCTAATTTCCGATATAATTAAATTATTAATTATAAATAATATTCGAATACTCTTATCCAGAGTGGCGGAGGGACAGACCCAATGAAGCCCGGCAACCATCAAGTGACCCTTGAAAAGGTGCTAATTTCTGCAGAAGTAATTCTGAAAGATAAGAGGAGGAATAACATAGATATGTTAAAAAGACCTCTTCTTATTTGTTGAAGAGGTCTTTTTGTAAACAAAAATAGTAAAGCTTATATAAACGAGGAGAGGAAGATGGTTCATGTCAGCTATTCATGTCGCATTGTTAGGTCTAGGCACAGTAGGAAAAGGCGTACTTGAAACCATTCATACACACCAAGAACGCTTACAATTTGCATTAGGGAAACCTGTGAAAGTAACAGCTGTCCTAGTGCGAAATGTAAACAAGCACACCATTCAGGATGAAACGATTTTATTAACTGACCAATTTGAAGACCTTCAATTGGAAAAAGCAGATGTTGTGATTGACGCAATCGTAGGTGTAGAACCTGGTTTTACATATGTGAGAAAGGCCATTGAAAAAGGCTGCCATGTCATTACAGCCAATAAAGAAATGTTTGCTCATCACGGTAAAGAATTAATGGAATTAGCGAGAAAACATCA
The DNA here is from genome assembly GCF_050389805.1 of Niallia sp. Kr1. Taxonomy (NCBI): domain Bacteria; kingdom Bacillati; phylum Bacillota; class Bacilli; order Caryophanales; family Bacillaceae; genus Niallia; species Niallia sp. Kr1. The sequence continues at coordinate 809,949 of NZ_CP130945.1, forward strand.
CGTATCGATTGGATTCGAGGCAACGGTTGGTGGAGGGATCCCAGTTATTCAAACTCTTCGCAAACTATTGAATATAAATAGAATTACAAAAGTTGAAGGAGTTATAAATGGGACGTCAAACTTTATTTTGACAAATATGAGGGAAAAAGGTCTTTCTTTTGAAGAAGTATTAAAGACGGCTCAAGAAAGTGGGTACGCGGAAGCAGATCCAACAAATGATGTGGAGGGATTCGATGCCTATTTTAAGGCACTCGTCTTAAGCCATGTTGTTTTTGGCGAAGTTCCCAAACCAGAACATACAGTTCGTAAAGGAATTTCTCAGATTAAAATTGAAGACATCAATCATGCAACCTCTTTAGGATTAAAATATAAACACATTGCAAAGTTAGAAAAACAAGGTGATGTGATTACGTGTAATGTTGAGCCAGTGCTTATATCAAATGACCATCCATTTTATAGTGTTGAAGGGGTGCAAAATGCGGTTTCGATTGATGCCGACATTGTTGGAAATATCACCTTGTTAGGTCCAGGTGCAGGGAAGCTTCCAACGGCAAGTGCGGTCATTGAAGATTTCCTACATCTATATCAAGAACAATCACTTTCTTATCTAAAACAACAACCGCTTGAAGTTTAAAAAGTCTTAATAAGTGTTTGTTCGTTTCCCATTAGAGTAAAATGAATTTAAGTCTTGTCCGAATAATGGTATATTCGGACAAGGATGGGAGAACAAGCCATAAAAGATAGAGAGTCTTTTTATTTAAATCGAAAGAAGATTTTACTATAGTGCTTGTTTAATACCTTTGATAAACTCTTCTGTAGCTATGTCGAGCTCTTTCAAATAATCCGTAATTGAACTTCGGTCTCCGTGATTAACATCGTGAACAATCGCTTTTGTGAGCGTATGAATTTTCCTATGAGGCTCTATTAATTTCTTCATGTCCGATGGAACATCGTGAGTTGAGACAAACCTTCCAAAAGTACACATTTCATGGCTTTGAATATTCTCTTCGTCTATTGTTTCAAAGCCGCATACAGCATTATAGGCTTTCCATCTCCATAATAAATGTTCAGAAGCAACAGGGATAAGCATTTGGTTTCCTTTGAAATCTTTGAAAAAAGGTAGTGCTGTTTTTCGTGCATGTTCAGCGATAGAACTTATAGAATAGATTCCTTGACCTGTTTTTAATACGATATCATTTAATACGCTTGTGTGTTCATTAATTTCACTTATGCGAGCTGATGCTTCTTGGGTTGCCGCCGTTTGTTCTTCCGCATTAGCAGAAATATTTTCAAAAGTGGAATTCATATCTTTTAATAATTCTTTAATTTGATCAATAGAACTGATCGCTTCAGAAGATTGCTCTTTTCCAAACGAAAAGACACTTATTGCCTCATTAAGCTTTTCATTGGATTGATCAATTTCCTCACGTAAATGAACGAACATATTATTGATAAAATCGACCGATTCCTTTGTATTCTGTGCAAGTTTCTTTATTTCATTTGCTACAACTGCAAATCCTCTACCGGCATCTCCTGATCTAGCTGCTTCAATACTTGCATTTAATGAAAGAAGATTTGTTTTTTCAGCCACACTTTTAATGATATTGACTACCTTATCAATTTCTCTTGTTTGTTCTACGACAAATTGCATATTGGTTTGGACCTTTCCCATACTTTGAAAGGAATCATTGATATAGGAAAAAGAGGTATTGATTTTATTAAGGATGTTTTCAGATAAATCAATTGTATTTTTTGTTTTACTAAGTGAATGCTGTACATAATTAGCAATTTCCTCACTAGAAGCACTCATCTCTTCACTTGTTGCAGTTATCTCCTGAATAGAATTTTTTTGAATAGAAATATGATCAACCATATCTTTTACATAAGTCATATTTGTGACATATTCAATAAGCTCACTGTTTAATAGAAACAGCTCCCTTACTTGATCATTTTTCAATTCTAATAGCTTGTTTATACCACGTACTAATTCTGTGTCTCCCTGTAAATAAGCAGAATGGTTGGAAACACCATAGTTTGCGTTTAATTCGTATATTTTTTCTAATTCTTGGATGATCCTATTTTGCTCATCAAGCTGCTCTTGATTTCTTGAGGTTTTTTTAAAATGTAGCATGGTATTAGTTCCTCCATCATTTCATGTCATATCTGTTAACGCTTACAGGATTACTTTTGTATACTAGTATACTATATTTTTTCTTGTGTAATAAACAATTTTTGTTAACATAGCATCATGAAACATTTTAATGAGGAAATATAGAAGCAGAAAAAGAGTCGGATGATCATCCGACTCTTTTTTGCAATGCCTAATTTAACCGAACTTTACTGATTCCTTGATCTTTTTCATCTGATGATGAACGGAAGTTAATAAGATAAAACCACCTAATACCAACAAAAGACTGGTTGTTAAGAAAACAGATGAGAAGCCAAAATACCCTGAAATCATTCCGCCCATTGAAGGTCCAATTAGATTACCTAGAAATTGAAGACTGGTATTATAACCGAGAACTTCCCCTTGAATGGCAATCGGAGCTTCTTGACGAATATAGGCCACCCGAAGCGGAATCAGTCCACCCATTGTGATTCCTAACAAAAAACGAATGAGCAAAAGCTGCCAATACTCTGTAATAAAGGCACCTGGTAAATAAATGATCCCAGCGGCGAATAAAAGGATAATCAGAATTTTGACATACCCAAAACGGTCACCTAAACCACCCCATCTTTTTGCCATTAATAAGCTTCCTAACCCTGCGGCAGAAAAGGCCATGCCTGAGAAAAATGCGAGATTCGCATCCCCATGAAGCTCGTTAACAAATAATGCTAAAATCGGTTGAATACTAAAATTAGCGACTTGAATTAATGTAGATAGGAGAAGTACAGTAATCATGATAGGGTTATGAATGATGCGCTTGATTACTTCAATTCTTGAGTACTTTTTCTTTAACTCATTTTTTGAGCCCAGCTTAAATTCCTTTGTTGTAAAAACGAGAGTAGCTGAAATTAAGATGAGAAAAGAGGTCAATTTAAATGTAGTTGAGAATCCTACCGCATCTGCTAGCATTCCTCCGAAAAGCGGACCCATTAGACTACCTGTAATATTCCCTGTTTGCAGGGTGCCAAGCGCTCGCCCAGCAACTTCCTTCGGTGTTTGTGTTGAAATATAAGCTTGAGAAGTTGGGATAAAACCAGTAAAGATGCCACTAAAAAACCTTAACAAAAATAACTCCCAAACAGATGTAACAAAACCCATTAAAAATAGGGAGGTTGCAAGTCCCGTCCCTGAGAAAATAAGAATCTTTTTCCGTCCATACTTATCACCAATTCTCCCCCATATCGGTGCAAAGATAAAGGCGGTTAAAAACGTGATCGCAAAACATAAACCGGCCCATTGTTGAATATAAGCATCTGAGTAGTTTCCAAATGAAGCGATATATAAGGAAATAAAGGGAAGAATCATCGTCATACTTGAACCAACAAAAAAGTTTGCAAACCACATAATTCTTAAATTACGTTTTGCAATTCGATGGTCTAACATGTGAGTAACACTTCTTTCATAAATGTAAATTGTATATAGAGACTTATTAATAATCATAGACCAATCAAAATGAAAATCAAGGAAACTGCTTTTCTCTTTTAAAAATAAACGAGAAAGAAGGAGGGAAAGTAATTATATCAAAATAATTTATTGATAATTTAAAATGGATAAAAAATTTAAATAATATATTGACGTTAATCTGATTCTGTTATATATTTAATTTGGTAGATATTATACTGTTATACAACATATGTAAGCGTTTAAAATGTTTTTATATTTTCCGGAAAAATGTATAATAAAAGTAGATGGAATATTCATACAATAGGATAGGCTATTTTAAGTAGTTGTTTTACTGCCGTAATGGCAGATTAGTTATTTTATATTATTTAAGAAGAAGGGCTGGTGAATTGCATGACTGATTTTTTAAATTGGTTAAGTGGTGTTGTATGGGGACCACCAACACTCATTTTAATCGTAGGAACAGGACTTTTATTAACGATTCGTTTAGGCTTTTATCAATTTAGTAGTTTGCCATACGCGTTAAAACTTGCCTTTTCAAAAAAACAAGACAAGACTTCTGAAGGAGATATTTCTCATTTCCAATCCTTAATGACGGCATTAGCTGCTACGATTGGAACGGGTAATATTGCTGGGGTTGCAACTGCGGTTGTACTCGGAGGTCCTGGTGCTGTATTTTGGATGTGGATTACAGCTCTTGTGGGAATGGCAACAAAGTATGCGGAAGCCATACTAGCTGTAAAGTACCGTGTGAATAAAAATGGCCAAATGGCTGGTGGACCGATGTACTACATTGAAAAAGGCCTTGGCTGGAAATGGCTGGCTGTGTTATTCGCTTTATTCGGTTCAGTAGCGGCCTTTGGAATTGGAAGCTCTGTTCAGTCTAACTCCGTAGCAGCAGCTGTTCAAGAGAGCATGGGGATCAATCCTTGGATTACAGGTGTTATTTTAACTGTTTTTACAGCATTAGTTATTTTAGGTGGAATTAAGAGTATCGGAAGAGTTACTTCTATTTTTGTACCGATTATGGCCATTTTTTATATTTTAGGTGGATTAGTTATTATCGTTATGAATGTAGATTTACTTCCACATGCATTGGGGCTTATTTTTACTGATGCATTTACAGGTCAAGCAGTAGCAGGTGGCGCTATTGGTGCGGTTATCCGTTGGGGGGTTGCTCGTGGTGTTTTCTCAAATGAGGCTGGTATGGGTTCAGCACCAATTGCAGCAGCTGCAGCAAAGACAGATCATCCTGGACGCCAAGCTTTAATTTCAATGACAGGAACTTTCTTAGATACGATAATTGTTTGTTCAATCACAGGGATTACGCTCGTTATGGGTGGACTCTATATTGGCAATGGAGATTTAACAGGTGCTGCACTAACAACACAAACATTCAATTCAATGCTTCCTGGAGGCGGTTGGATTGTCACCATCGGCATCATTTTCTTTGCATATTCAACGGTTCTAGGTTGGGCTTATTATGGTGAAAAATGTTTTGAATACTTGTTTGGTACTAAATCCATTACCGTTTATCGTATTGTTTATGTGACAACCGTTCTAGTCGGTGCTGGGATGAATTTAGGCTTAGTTTGGACAATTGCTGATATTTTCAATGGATTAATGGCTATTCCAAACTTAATCGGATTAGCACTATTATCTGGAGTCGTTGTTGCTGAAACAAGATCCTTCAAAAAGCTTCGAGCGGAAGAAAAATTACAAGCACGCAGTAATAATATTTCGGTTTAAAAATCTTAGATGGGAGACCCTAACAGCAATTTCTGTTAGGGTCTCCTTTTTGTAGAGCTGGAACACTAATCTATCATTAAACAGCAAAGAAAATGAACTTATAGTAGAAGATTCTAGTTTAAGTTTTGAATGGTCGAAAACGGTTGAAAGGCTTCGACAATTCTATGATGCAGATAATATAGTGATTCTAAAATAGAATCTAACCCAATTTACCCATCTATTATGGAGGTGTCGGAAGTTCTATTAATATTTACCAGTTAAAAGATCGAAATATTGAATAAAAAGAGGAGGAAGAATGTCCTTTATGATATATAGGTATTTATTCATTCTTACGGAACGTGATTAGGTCAATGGTTGTAGTTTTTGACGAAAAATTAATAATTATGTAAAAATATATACATTTATTTAGAATCTCTTAATTTCTATACGACACTTTCTTAACATTTGTTTATTAATATTTGCATTAGGCAAACGTTAGAAAACAAATGAAAAGAGGGAATCTTTTAATGGGAGATATTAATCGTCGTAAATTTTTAACATATGTAGGTACAGGTGCTGCAGCTTTAACCGTTGCATCTACAGGTCTTGGTGGACTAGCTCCAAAAGTAGAAGCAAAAGGTAGAGATGCTGCTAATAATCTTTTCGGATTTAATAAAAAAGTTTCTGGTTTAAACTTTAAACCAATTCAACCATCTGATGCAGATGATATCGTTCTTCCAAAAGGATATAAATATGAAGTAGTAGCTGCATACGGAGATAAAATTAACGAAGCTGGAGACACTTTCGGATTTAACTGTGACTTCACTCAATATTTACCAATCGATGGATCTAACCATGGGTTATTATGGGTAAACCATGAGTATTCTAGTGATATGTTTGTTCAAGGCAAACCTGCTGGTGCAGACGGTAAATATACAGCAAAACAAATTGAAGAAATGTTATATGTCCAAGGTGGCTCGATTATTGAGGTGAAAGGTGATCGAAAAGGCGGCTGGAAAATGGTTACAGATTCTAAATATGCCCGCCGTGTAACTGGTTTATCAGATTTCGCTTTAACAGGTCCAGCTAAAGGTTCAAAAGCCATGGCAAATGCAACAAATGTACAAGGTACATTTGCAAACTGCTCTGGTGGTTTAACTCTTTGGAATACAGTTCTTTCAGCAGAAGAAAACTATGAATCTACTTGTGAAGCAGCTGGTTTAAATGAAAATCACTACGGCTGGATCGTCGAAATTGATCCGTTTGATCCAAACTTCAAAGTACGTAAGCATACAGCATTAGGTCGTTTCCACCATGAAAATGCGGCGATGGGTCTTACAAATGATGGTCGTGTAGCTGTATACATGGGAGATGACGTTAAAGACGCATGTGTGTATAAGTTTATTAGTAAAAATAAATATGTTGAATCTCGCGGTACTGCTAATAGTGACTTATTAGAAGAAGGAACTCTTTATGTGGCAAACATGAAGAAGGGCGAATGGGTTGCCATGACAATTGAAAATGTAAAGGCAGCAATTAAAGGTAAGGCAGACCTTGAAGCTAAATATCAAACACAAGCAGATGTACTTGTCTATGCAGATGAAGCTTCAATCTTGCTTGGTGGAACACCAACAGACCGTCCAGAAGACGTTGAAATCTCTCCATTTGATAAAACGATCTTCATTGCACATACAAACAATGACAGACATGGTAACTTCCATGGACATATCACAAGATTCATCGAAGACAATAATGACCTTGGTTCATTAACATTCGATTTTGAAATCTTTGCTGCTGGTGGTAAACAAAGTGGCTTTAGTGCCCCTGATAACTTAACATTTGATAGCAATGCAAACCTTTGGACGGTTACAGATATTTCTTCAAGTAGCTTAAATAAAGGTATCCATAAGCATTTCAAAAATAACGGATTGTTTGTAATCCCAACGGTTGCTCACAAAAATGTAAAAGAAGATGAAATCGGAGAAGCATTCCAATTTGCTTCAGGTCCAGTAGAAGCTGAAATGACAGGACCTTGCTTCACTCCAGACGAAACAACATTATTCTTAGCGGTACAGCATCCAGGTGAAAACACAAAAGATGCTAAAAATCCTACAAGCATGTGGCCACACCGTAAAGGTGACAACATGCCAAGACCAAGCGTAGTTGCGATTACAGGATTTTAATCGTCATTCACTCTTGTAGCACCCTAAACCGAAATGGAGGGATATTATGCTATCCAATATTGGGGTTCCCGGATTAATTTTAATTATCGTCTTAGCGTTAATTATTTTCGGACCGAAGAAGTTACCAGAACTAGGAAGAGCGGTTGGTTCTACGTTAAAAGAATTTAAACGTTCTGCCAAAGATCTAGTAGACGATGATGATAAACCTGAGCAAAAGCAAGATGATAATGAAATAAAAAGAATTAAATAAAGACAAAAAAGGACCTCCCCTTAAGGTGGGTCCTTTTTTGTCTTTATTTAAACATCAATGCGTGTTAGCTTTTTAAAAAAGAAACATAATAGTATAATGAAGAGAATTGAACTTTTTTAGAAGGAGAACGGAATGACTGAAAATCAAAAAATAATTAAAGAGCTTAAGCCATTTATTGGACAAGTATGGGAAAAGGCAGGGTTTCATTCGCCTACAACGATCCAATCTTATGCCATCCCAGCAATTGTAGAAAATAAAGATGTGATTGCACAATCTCCTACTGGTACTGGAAAAACACTTGCTTATTTGTTGCCAGTTTTAAATAAAATTGATCCTGAAAAGAAATCGGTTCAAGCGGTCATTTTAGCTTCATCACAAGAATTGGTCATGCAAATTTTAAATGAAATGCAAAAATGGTCGGAAGGCAGCGGAATTCGTGGGGCTTCTTTTATCGGTGGAGCCAATGTGAAAAGACAACTTGAGAAACTAAAGAAACATCCACAAATTGTCATCGGAACACCTGGACGGGTTTTAGAACTCATTAAACAAAAGAAATTAAAAATGCATGAAGTGAAGACTGTCGTCCTTGATGAAGGGGATCAGTTGCTAGTACCAGAACATATTGAGAATATTAAACAAATTGTAAAATCGACTTTAAGTGAGCGGCAAGTGGTTTTATTTTCTGCAACCTTACCAGAACAGGTTATTCATATCGCAAATGAACTCACAAAAGAGGCTGAAGTTATTAAGGTTGAGAAAGATGAAACCATTAAAGCTGATACTGTGAATCATATTTATTTTCTAAGTGAGCAGCGGGATAAAATCAAACTAATTGAAAAAATATCTCGTCTTGAAAAAGTAAAAGCTCTTGTATTTGTAAAGGATATTGGAAACTTAACTGTGCTAGCGGAAAAACTGCAATTCAAACAAATTAATGTAAGTACGCTTCATAGTGACATGAATAAAATGGACCGTCAGAAATCAATTCGAGAGTTTCGAGATGGAAAAACTCCGATGCTAATTGCAACCGATGTCGCAGCGAGAGGGCTTGACATCGAAGCGATAACTCATGTGGTTCATCATGATTTTCCAAAAGATATCAATCAATATGTTCATCGCTCTGGAAGAACGGGAAGATTTGGCGCAAGTGGTACTGTGATTTCCTTAGTAACAGAGCGTGAGGAAAGAGAATTAAAGAAATTTGCGAAGGAATTAGGGTTTTCAGCTGAGATTAAACGATTCCATGGCGAAGAAATCGTTGACCCTAAACAGACCTTTTCTAAAAAAAGGTAATTTTCGCTTCAGAATAAAGCGAGATAAGGAAATGCATACTACCTACTGTAAGTCATTCAAGTGCATTCAGCAGTGTACCTCTACGTTAAAACTAAAGCGATCCAATTTAGTGGAGTGCAACCTTTGGCTGAATGCAGTTAAGCGTCCGGCGGATACCTCGGATTTTTAATGGAATTGATCGAACTCGATCAAAATTCGAGCGCAAAATCAGCGGGCGAATATGATTAAGGAGTGTATTTGACATGGGTAGAACAAAACGCGGGAATGCGAATGCACAACGTAATAAAAACAAGAAAAGAGAACAAAGAACAAGTGAAGAATTAGTAGAGTTTACAACAGGTAGTAAGGAAAGACAAGCAACGGAAACAATAGACTAATTTTGTATGTAAGGAGATGCTCAGGGCAGGTTACTGGGTATCTCTTTTTTCGGGCTTGAAAATTTGCAAAATCCACTATTAGTTAAAAATCTATACTTTCAAACTCAATATGACCATAAATAAATAGCAACACTAAAATTTATTTCAAAATGGATGACCCCAATACATCCATATCTTACCCACTTAGCTTCTTTTTCGTGCTCCTTCTACAACATTTCCATCATGGCTGAAACGGGAATCATATTCACAGCTCAAGAGGGTATAGACGCTTACTTGTAAACCAGCCTTCTGCAATAACTAACCAGCTGTAATTCCAGCAATCCCTCCACCAACAATGGCGACATCGACCTTTATATTTTTCGTTCCTTCTCAAATTCAGGTAAGGATACTTCACGCCAATAGGGTTCTGGAAATGTCGGCATTTCCTCAGGTGAATTGACCAAAAAATTCCTCCTTGTTTAAGTAAACCTATGGATAATTTTCCTATTTGGAAAAATTGTATACGTATCGTTTTTCCGAAAAAAGGATAAAAACACTATATTTTGAAATGCTAAGAGTAATAGGGTCATTTCTACGAAGAAGATGATGAGGGGGACAAATGGTAACATTTGCGTTCATACTTGTATTTATTTTGTTGGGTCAATTAATGCTTATAGTGGATTTGATTTTATTTGAATATGGTTATATGGAGGCCTTTTTTATGGTCTTTCAATCTCAAGGAACGGCAGACCGCTATATCTTATTATTTACCGTCCTTTTTGCATTAGGGTGGAGTATTGTAACGGATGTCCGCAGAAAGAAAATACAGAAAAAGTCTAAAAGTCTTGAAATGGAGGAACAATCCTAGTCTTATGTTTATACCAATGATTTCTTAGAGGAATGGTTGTACATGGTTAAAGAGAATATTTCAACAACCCAATTATTTTCATTAATATTTATTTTATTACTAGGAAGTGCACTTATTGTCGGGATTGGGATAGAAGCCGAACGAGATGCATGGATTGCTGTGTTTTTGGCAACTTTATTTGGAGTAGGGTTAGGTCTTTTTTATTTTCAATTGGTCGCACTTCGTCCAGGTTCAAACTTATTTGAAATCATGGAGTATTGTTTTTCTCGTCCTATAGCCATTGGTTTGGGTATGGTATATATCATTTATTTTTTATATCAATCTTCTCGGGTAACACGGGATTTTTCTGAACTAATTACCGTTGCCATCTTGCCAATCACACCAATTGAAATGATTTCCGTTACTTTTTTACTTGTGATCGCATACATGATTTATTTAGGGTTTGAAGTCTTTGCACGAGTGACAGAGATTTTTTTACCTTATTTGTTTTTGTTTCTTTTTTTGTTCGTGATTTTTTTATTTGCTAGTGGATTAGTAGATTTTAATTATCTGTTACCCGTTTTAGGAGATGGATTTACACCGGTTTTAAAGGCGTTATTTCCAACTTTACTCACATTTCCGTTTGGTGAGCTCATTGTCTTGACGATGATTCTTCCAAATGTGGGCAAATTTGATCGTTGTAAAGGAACAGTGTTGTTAGCGATTTTGATTGGAGGCATCTTTTTAACCATTATTATGTTTTTAATTTTGATTACGATTGGTCCGGACATGATGCATAATAAGGCTTTTCCTTTATTGACTGCATCTAGACGAATTGCCTTAGGCGAGTTTATTGAACGAATTGAAGCGCTTGTTGTTTTCCTCATGTTACTCAGTGCTTTAGGGAAAGTCACTATTTTTCTATATTGTGGTTTAATAGGCCTTCAATATATATTCCGAGTCCCTTATAAATTCTTTGCCCTGCCGATTGCTATGGTGGTATCGGCAGCTTCAAATGTTATCTCCCTTGATTTTGCAGAGCATATGGAAGAGGGGCTGCGCTTTACAACGAATATTTTTCACCCTCCCATGCAGCTAGTTATTCCATTCGTGATCTTTATCATGTTAATGATAAAGAAGCGAAGGAACCCGTCTAGTCAGCAAGATCAGAAACAAAAAAAGGGGGTGCAGTCATGAACTCAAAAAAGCCGCTTGTTACCATACATAGGAAAAAGGATAGGTTCACAAAACCGAAGCGGCAAACACAGGAAAATCATTCAAGTATTTCTGGTCCATCGAATGAGCTTAACGATACTCAGTTAAAAACAATGAATAAACATTCGATAGATGAATTAAATAAAATCATCACTAATGCCTTAGGGAACACATCAGACTTAAAGACAGAAAAAGTTAAGATAGCAGAAGTAGATAGCATCATCTTTTATTTAGAAAGTGTTATTGAGCTTAGAGAATTGCAGAAAATGTTCTTTAATAAAGAAACCTCGTTTGGAAATCAGAAAACGTCTTTAGATCCACAGTCGGAAGAGGAAATGGAAAACCTTTGTAATGATTTATTTGGTGGAGGAAGGTATCAATTTATCCAAACGGATGATGATGTTATAAATCATATGTTAAACGGTAACATTATCATGGCTATCAAAACGTTTCCCAAATTTATTAGCATTAATATTCCTATTGAGAATACTCGATCCATAGAAGAGCCATCGACTCAGACTGTGATTCGTGGTCCGAAAGATGGCTTTATTGAAGGTTATGTCACAAACCAGTCTTTAATAAGGAGAAGAATTAGAAATTCAAAGCTTCGTTTTGAGGAGTTTACCCTTGGAAAAGATACAAAAACAAAGGTAGCGATAGGGTATATGGATGGAATTGCGAATGAATCCATCATTGAAGAAGTAAGAAAAAGACTGAATAAAATTAAAGTATCAGCAATTTTCGAATCAGGAAATATTGAAGAATTAATCAGTGATAAATCCAGTTCTGTTTTTCCGTTGGCATTAAATACAGAACGTCCAGATACAACAGCTGCTCATTTGATTGAGGGGAAGATCTGCATCATTGTTGATGGTTCCCCATTTGTTTTGATTGTACCGGCAGTATTTACCGACTTTTTCACATCATCCGAAGATTATTATAATCATTTTGTCATGTCTAGTTTTTTACGAGTCATTCGCTATCTATCTTTTTTGATTGTATTAATTGTACCTTCAGCTTATGTTGGGGTATTGACTTATCATCAGGAGCTTATTCCTACCTATCTATTATTAAATATTATTGCTCAACGTGAGGGGGTTCCATTTCCTGCTGTCGTAGAAGTTTTACTTATGGAATTGGTGTTTGAAATTCTGCGGGAAGCTGGGATCCGTATGCCAAGGGCGGTCGGACAGACAGTATCGATTGTGGGTGCCCTTGTGATTGGACAGGCAGCAGCTCAAGCAGGAATTATTTCGAATATCATGGTCATAATTGTAGCTATTACGGCCACTGCTAACTTTGTAGCACCTGTGTATAGTTTATCAGCTGCTACAAGAATCTTAAGATTAATCCTAGTTCCTATTGCTGCTTTTTTGGGTTTATATGGGGTTTTACTTGGGTTAATTGTTATGGTGGCTCATTTAGCCTCATTACGGTCTTTCGGAGTACCTTATTTAGCCCCAATTGCCCCATTTTCTCTCAAAAATCAGCGAGATGTCATCTTCCGTATGCCGTATTGGGCATTGAACAGAAGACCCACTTATTTGCGTACGCTTGACCAACCAAAAAACGAAACAATGGGTTCACCGACACCCCCTGATATGCTGAGGAGGAATAAAGGATGAGAAAAAAAACACTCTTTCTCAACATGTTTTTATGTTTGTTTTTAACAGGTTGTTGGGACCAACGCGAATTATCTAATCTCTCGGTCGTCACAGGTATGGCAATCGACATTGGAAAAAATGCACCCTATGTGTTAACGATAGAGGCGATTAATGCAGCTGAATTAAATGAACAAACAACAGTGGGTAACGCTCCAACTATTATCTTTTCATTGGAAGGGAAAACAATTGGTGAACTATCTCATAAAATGAATGTGGGAGTTTCGAGAAATTTAATTTATTCTCATATGAAAACCTTGGTCATTAGCAAAGAGGTAGCTGAAAAAGGAGCACTTGACTTTTTGGATTTTCTTGAACGGACTCGGGAAATTCGTGATGATTTTAATTTTATCGTTGCAAAGGAAGGAAAAGCCGCCGATGTATTGAAGGTTCTTTATACGATTCAGAAATCCTCAGCATTAAAATTAAAGGTTCAGTTGGAAACGGCAGCAGAATTATGGGGTGGAGATCCGGATGTTCGTCTTAATGACTTTTTAAGAGCTATGATGTCCCCAGGTCGACATCCAGTTCTAGCTCAGGTTAAGATTAAAGGTAACCCTGAAAAAGGTAATAGCTTAGACAATATAACAAAGCCAGAATTAGATGCTATTGTTGTTATTGATTCTATGGCTGTATTCCACGACGATAAGCTTGTTGGGGCATTGTCACTAGAGGAAACGAGAAATTATTTGTGGACTCAGGACAAGCTTCAAAAGACGATTATTTCAATCCCTTGTGAGGAGGGGGATAAGGATGACTTTTTTGCAATTAGGGTAAAAAATTCGAATACAAAGCTAAAAGGTCATCTCGATGATGAAAAACCAAATATAGATATGAATATACATGTGGAAAGCTATGTAAATACGAGTCAATGTAGTAAACCCTTGGATAAGAAAGAAACGTATCAGGATTTCCAAAAGACAGCTGAAGAATATTTACAAAAGCAGATTAGTGGGACCATTGAAAAGGTACAAAAGAAATATGGTATCGATATTTTTGGTTTTGGTGAAGTTATCAGTCGTCAAGACTATAAAAACTTTAAAGAAATTCAAAACCATTGGGATGAGGCGTTTAAAGAAGCACAAATTAATGTGAGTGTAGATGTCAATATAAGCAGAGCAGGGTTGAATACAAAAGGTGCATATAGAGAAGCGAAAGAAGAACAGTAGCGCACAAAGAACAAGGGATTTAATCTCTTGTTCTTTATTATTTTCTCCGTTTTATTTATATCTCCGTCTTAAGTCTGACTTCAAAATACATTTCCAGTTCGTTATAGAAAAAACATGAAAAAGGTAAGATGAAATCAAGAAAGGAGGCAACAAAAAATGAAAAAATTTGGGTTGCTTGTATTAGGAGGAATTGCAGCAATTGTGCTGCTTCATAATTTAGGACCAATGATCGGATTGGTGATTAGTTTAGCTATTTTTTACTTTGCCTTCAAAGGCTTTATAAAAACAAATTCAGTTCTGGCAAAGGTAGGCTGGGGATTCATTGGATTTATTGCGATCATGTCACTGGCTGCAAATGTTCCAGCCATACTAGGTGTAGTAGCGATTTATGTTTTGTATGTCGTATATAAAAAATGGAACAAACCGAAAGAAACGATTGTTGAATCAGACGATCCATTCGTAAATTTTGAAAAACAATGGTCAGAGTTACACAAATACTAATGGGAAGAAGGGACATGTGCCTGGTCCTACCTACCAGTAAAGAGGAAAAATTAATATATTTCCATTGGGGGCAAGGAACCTGTCCTATGCCCCACTATTTAATAAAGGAGAGAAAAACATGACAAATTTATTTACAAGATTAAAAAATACGATATTAGCTGATTTACACGGGGTTCTAGATCAAAAGGAGCAAAAAAATCCGATCGCTTTGCTGAATCAATACCTACGTGAATGTGAACTAGAAACGGAAAAGGTTCGTAAGCTTTTAGAAAGACAGTATCGTTTGAAGGATGAATTTACAAGGGAATATAATCAAGCAGTAGAGCTATCAGCAAAACGTAAAAAACAAGCGGAAATTGCGTTATCAGCAGAGGAGACAGAACTTCATCAGTTTGCACTTACTGAGCAGCATCAATATGAAGAACGTACAATCAAATTACAAGAATTATTAACACAAGCCAATCATCAATTAGTAGACTTAGAGCAAAAATATGAAGAAATGAAGCATAAGCTAAAAGACATGAATATCCGCCGTTTGGAATTAATGGGTCGTGAAAATGTTACACGCGCCCAAAATAAAATGAATACAGTACTTGATAATCAAACCTATAGCAGTAAATCCTACTCAAGATTTCAAGAAATTGAATCTTACTTGGATCGTTTAGAACAACAGGTGAACAGTTCCTATTATCAGAACACGATTGATGCAAGAATTGCCATGTTAGAAAAACAAAATTCTGTAAAAATGGACGAAACAAGTTCAATTTCCTAACGTAAACTGTTATTCTTAAAAGGGTATGGGGACATGGGGAAAGGTACCGTGTCCCACTTTTGATGGTAGGGTAAAGGAACCTTTCCCTCTGTCCTTATTTAAGTCTCGCTCCAGCGCCAGCCCTAGTAGGTTTAGTTAATTTGCTTCGGAAGGTAAAGAACGCGACTTCTGTCAGCGCCCGTCGTATGCCTGTCAGGGATAAAATAAGGCGCTTCCACTTTTCAACTATCCTGTTACAACAAGAAGGGAGGACTAGACGATTGTTAAATAAATTAAAAACGGATTATGTCAGCTGGATCCTATTAATAGGCGCATTTTTTCTTATACTTGATGTGTTTTTTTTCAATCGAGGGCTTATTTTCTCTCTTATTGTGGCAACAGGAATGGTCTTTGTAGGAAGAAAACGGATGCCGAAAAAAACGGGGAAATTCCTCTATTGGGCAGGTCTTGTATTCTTAGTGATTAATGCATTTAATATGTTATCCATTCGCTTCTTTTTCGTCGCACTTCTTTGTGTATTTATTGTCCAATTTGGTTCTAGAAAACAAAATCCAACAACGATCCATCCGATTATAAAACAGCCGGAAGAATCGACTATAGAAAAGGAAACCATTGTAAAGGAGAAACCTCTTTTACAAAATTACTTTTTTGGAGGGCAAAAAACTCCCGAACATGTTTATGAATGGAAAGATGTGAATATTCAAGGTGGTATGGGAGATACGGTCATTGACTTTAGTTACACCGTACTGCCGAAAGGTGAGACTATCACATTTATCCGAAATGTGATTGGAAAGGTAACCATTCTCATTCCTTATGATGTAGAGGTAAGTGTAAATCATTCCGCTATTTATGGCTCTGCAAAAATTCTTGATTTTTACGAGTCACAAGCGATGAATCGTCAAGTGAAAGTTGAAACGGCTCAATATGAACAAGCTGATCAAAAGGTGAAAGTATTTACTTCGATGTTAGTCGGAGATATTGAGGTGAAGCGAGTATGAATATCGTTTCACGACAAATTATTTTCGGAGCCGTAATTGCCATTATTGTGTTTGTATTCGTATTAATTGGGACATTGTATGTTTATCCACTGTTTCATTACAGTGATCTTTGGGAACAAAATGTACTAGACATCCCCTTTATTATCCTTGTACCCAGTGTAAGTATGGTCATTGGGATTTTATTTGGATTTTTCTCAGGTCATTTTTGGAAAAAAGAACTTCAAGTGGTAGACGATGGGCTTCATCAATTGGAAGAAGGAAGACCATTAGATATAACAAGTTCGTCTTTACCAGAAATTCAAACCATCTCAAACCGAATGAGTAAGATTCAAAAGCAAATTATCGAACAAGCGAAGTTATCTCAGCGCCTGGCAACAGAAGCAGCTCAGGATCAAGAGAAACTCATGCAGGAAATTATTTTTCAAGAACGAAACCGATTGGCGCGTGAACTTCATGATTCGGTCAGTCAACAGTTATTTGCCGCATCGATGATGATGTCGGCGATCAACGAGACGCCTGCTTCAAATGATTTGGAAGCAAAGCAACTGAAAATCGTTGAGGAAATGATTCATCAATCCCAACTAGAAATGCGTGCCTTGCTCTTACATTTACGCCCAGTTGCATTAAAAGGGAAAACGCTGCAAGAAGGAATCGAGGAATTATTAATTGAACTTCGACAAAAGGTAACGATGGATATTAAATGGAAAACAGAAGAGTTTCCAGTTGAAAAAGGCATCGAAGACCATTTGTTTCGTATTTTACAAGAATCGGTATCCAATACATTGCGTCATTCAAAAGCGAGTACTTTAGAGGTACTTTTGATTAAACGGGACGGATTTATTATTTTACGAGTATCAGATGACGGGATTGGCTTTGATGTCGATGAACAAAAAGCGGGTTCCTATGGCTTACAAAATATGCATGAAAGAGCCGTCGAAATTGGTGGCAATTTAAAAATTATTTCGCTTAAGCAAAAAGGCACACGATTAGAAGTAAAAATACCTGTTGTAAATGAAGGTGAGATGGATGATTAAAGTATTATTTGTGGATGATCATGAAATGGTACGCATCGGAGTTTCGGCCTATCTTTCTGCACAGCCTGATATTGTAGTGGTAGGGGAAGCGGATGACGGGAAAATAGCAGTTGATATGGCTCTATCCCTTAAACCAGATATTATTTTGATGGACTTAGTGATGAAGGAAATGGATGGTATTGAAGCGACAAGAAGAATTATTGAGCAGTGGCCAGAAGCGAAAATCATTATTGTTACAAGCTTTTTAGATGATGACAAAGTGTACCCGGCTCTTGAAGCAGGTGCGACTAGCTATATGTTGAAAACATCAAAGGCTAGTGAAATTGCTCAAGCGGTCCGCTCTACTTATCAGGGACAATCCATTTTGGAACCTGAGGTAACAGGGAAAATGATGAGCAGAATGAGGCGAAAAAATCAGCATGAACTACATGAAGAGTTGACAGGAAGAGAAATGGAAATCCTTCTTTTGATGACACAAGGAAAAAGCAATCAAGAGATCGCGGATGAATTATTTATCTCATTAAAAACGGTCAAAACTCATGTTAGTAATATCCTCAGCAAACTGCAAGTGCAGGACCGTACTCAAGCAGTGATTTATGCCTTTAAGCATTCATTAACAAAATAAGTCAGTACACCGCAAATGGACAAATGATTTCAAATGTCTTTTTGTAGTGTCTGACACCTTTTTATGATAGACAATCTTCCTTGCTACATTCTCTATCCAGTTTTGATAAAAAATTCATCTGCTGATGAAAGACTATTATTCTCCGCCAGTAACACCAAGTGCTTCGCCTGTAATGGCTGCTGCGCCGTCTGAAGCTAAAAATAGTGCAGTTGCTGCAATTTCTGAAGGCTCAAGCAAACGTTTCATCCATTGAGCACCTAAGATGTGGTGATTTAATGCTTCTTCTACAGTTGATCCATCTTTTGCTGCAAGTTCTGGTAATTGTTTTTCAATTAATGCTGTACGTGTAGGTCCAGGTAATATTGAATTTGCCGTAATCCCATTTTGTGCATTTTCCATTGCGACTACGTTTGTAAAACCAATTTGAGCATGTTTTGCAGCTACATAAGCCGATTTATATTGATCAGGTCTTCTGCCGTGTCCTGAAGAAATCGTTATAATACGACCATATTTTTGTTTCTTCATAGAAGGAAGAACATGTTTTGTCATTAGGAATGTTCCTTTTAATATAACACCTACAACTAAATCCCATTTTTCTTCTGGGAAATCTTCAACAGGGGAAATAAATTGAAGACCCGCATTATTAACAAGAACATCAACTGATCCTCGTTCTGCAACAACTTGTTCGACTGCAGATTTAACACTTTCTTCATCGGCGACATTTACTTTATAGCCTTTTGCATTTCCTAATTTTTCTGCGGCGCTTTTGGCAGCCTCTTCATTGAGATCAAAGATAGCCACAAAATCTCCATTATTGATAAAAGCTTCTGCAATTGCATAGCCAATTCCTTGAGCTGCACCGGTTACGATGACTGTACGTTCTTTTTCCATCATTCATGCTCCTTTAGTTTATAATTTTTGTCTAGAATTAAAGATTTTTTTCAACACGTTTCCATGTCAGTTTATCTTCTGGTTTAAGTCCATTAAAAATAACAACGACATCACCATCAATTTTTGCAATGCGAGGCTGGGATTGCCCAAGCCAAGTGGGGTTCATACTAACTTCCATGTGATGGGTCAATTTTTGTTTCTCCTCATCCACTTCAAAACGACCAGAATAAGCCAGATAACCATGTGCTGCTGTGGCCATTTCCTCTTGTGTTCCTGCATGCAAGTCACCAGATTGATAAGCGGGGCGTCCAGTCGCCATAAGTTGTGCAGACATATAACCATCAGGGTTATACATGATGAATCCTTTTGCATCCTCGCCTAAAGGATATACAACATTTCCATCCTTATCTGTTGTTTGGTAAGACACTAACTCCCATGTACCAATCACTTGCTCACGTAAAGATTTTGTCATTCCTTTTAACCTCCTTGAAATGGATATTGATTGCTCTTTGATTATGGAGAGCTTTTTGATTAGAAAGGGAATCCTTTCCAGTCAACCACATTGTTTTGAAAATAATGTCTTGAACGATAAGAATTCCATTACAGTATAGATTCAAAACGTTCTTAAGACTGTAAATACTTTTCATGAAATCTATTTACAAGAAAAATATTCTGTTAATATCATGATTATAGTAGTAAAAAATATATTTGAAAAATATATATATTTAATAGAATATATTTGTTATACCTATAAGTTATATTAGTTAACCATCTATTAATCACTCTATTATTAAAAGAAAAGCCTTAAATTATTGTCTTCAAATGTTCACATATTTGTAAGATTTATTTACAAAAAATATATTGTGCATAAATTCACAACATGTTACTATAAAGATAGTTCTTATATGTGAATATCATCACAAACTATAGGTTTTATAATTCTAAATGAAAGTATGTGATTAAATGAAAAAATGTTGTACGATCTGTCACACTCTAATTGAAGATGAAAATAACATCATTATTGATAACTCTAATACTTTCTATCATAGACATTGTTTTCATTTTACAATGGATAACTTTGACAAAATCTCTGAAATAGGTACTTTAAAAAATATAAAGAAAAAATATACAGGATTAAAGAAGAAGCTAGTTCTTCACTCTAAAAAATGTCCTCAAAAAGCTAAAAAGATAGGCTAAAATGATGCTGAGGGAAGAGTACTAGTTCTCCAATATCCTGAACAATTAATATAGAATAATGGCAGCAATTAATACTGCGATTAAGGCTAATAAATTAGCACCGGTCATGGCAATGAATTGATATTTAAAGCCATTTTTATGATTCAGACCTGTTAATGCAAAAAAGGTTAGAACAACACCTGTGTGAGGCATAACAGTAAATACAGCGGAAGAAACTGTTGCTACTCTATGGATAACCTCAGGATTAATTCCCATGGCTAAATAATTTTCAGCGAAGGCTTCCATAACAATTCCTAATGAACCTGAAGCGGAACCAGTAATAGCGCCAAAAGCTGCGGAAGCAATGGATAAACTGATTAGTGGATCACCCGGAATTCCTAATATAAAGTCAGAGATATACTTAAATCCTGGTGCCAATGTAATTACAACACCAAAAGCTACGGTTGATGAAGTTAAAAAGACAGGCATAATCGAGCTGCTTGCACCTTCATTGATAACCTTTTTTTGGCTTGGGATATATTTGTTAAAGAAAATCGCTGAAACAATAACGGAAACCGTTAAGGCAATTAATATGATATTTGGTATTTCTAAGCTACTACCAATTAAAATAATAATGATTAGTAAAACAATTGGTAGAATACTGATGAAAAAGGAAGGAATCTCTTTTTTAACCTCAGCACTTGTATCACTTATGTCATAATCAGCGAAGGTTTCCCCATTTGCTATACTTTTATTTAACATTAATTTCATATACCAAAGACCAAAGGCAATCGAAACCGCTGTGCCAATGATTCCTAAAAGTGGTGCTGCGGTAAGGGTTGTACCAAGATAGGCTGTTGGTACAACGTTTTGAATGGAAGGTGCTGCAGGCAGCATCGTCATCGTAAACGTACCTAAACCAAGCATGATTGGAATCGCAATTAAATTCCATGCGATATTTAATTGTTTAAATAAAGGCTTTGCCAATGGAACAAGTACAAAGACAACGACAAATAAGCTAAGTCCGCCATAAGTTAAGACAGCAGTAATAATAAAAAGGGCTAGTAAAACTGGAAAGGGTTTATTTGTACCTGTCTTTTCTAGTATCTTTTGTGCGATTGATTGTGCTGCCCCACTCACATCAATATACTTTGCTAAAATAGCTCCTAACATAAAGACAGCAAAGAAATTAATGATAAATCCTGCTAGCCCCGTCATATAAGAATTTTCCGTCCCGATAAGGGAAGAGAAAAAATCCATTTGGTTTGTTAATATAACAATAATGGATGCAATTGGTGCAACAATTAGAATATTAAATCCCTTCATTGCAGTAAAGATGATCACCGCAATAGCAAGTAATATTCCAATGACTTGTATAATTTCCATATAAATTTCCTCCCGAACTTATTTTGAATAAACACTGTCACTTGTTATTCATTTTAATTTGATTATTCTCCCCTTTATTACTGTCCACTTGCATAAAAACTCCAAATAATAATTCTCGAATTAATTTATACTTAATTCAAGATAATTACCCTATCTAAATATCAATGCACGACTGCTTGATCCTTTGTACTTGTGTGTTTATTATATTTGTTATGTGAATATAATAAAAATAGATATTTTAAATATAATATATTTGCAAAACTTATAAATGAAGAAAATGAAGGGGAAAGAATGGACAGTAGACAAATTCAATATTTTACAGAAGTAGTCAAACAAGGGGGGTTTTCCAAAGCAGCTGAACATTTGTATGTTTCTCAACCTACGATAAGTAACGTTGTAAAAGATTTAGAGAAAGAATTAGCTGTACAGTTATTAATACGGACAACAAGAAAGTTGGAACTAACCGATACTGGGAAATTACTTTTTCGATATGGTGAAAAAATTTCACAGTTGTATCGGCATTTCTATCAAGAGCTTGATGATATCAAAAATGCTAATAAGGGCTCAGTCAATATGGGGATTTTTTCCTCAGTTGGAACTGACATTCTTACCAACATTGTATCTGACTTCTATGAAAAATATCCAAATATTACAATTCGTTTCGTCGAGGATGGGGAAGCGAATTTAAAAAAATCTTTATATAATGGAGAATTAGATTTAATTGTTTTAGAGGTACCAGTGAATGAAGAACCTATCGATTTTATCCCGTTTTTAAAAGGAGACCTTCGCCTCTTAGTTCATGATCAACACCCCCTTGCTAGCAAAGAAATCGTAGCATGGGAGGAATTAAAGAAGGAAAGATTCATTATTTTTCACGAAGGATTTGCTGTTCGCCGCTTTATCTTACAGGAGTGTGAAAGGATAGGTTTCGAACCTAATATTGTATGTGAAACGTCGCAATGGAAATTTATCCTTGAGTTGGTTTCATCTAATTTGGGAGTAAGCATCCTGCCACAAAGTAATTTAACGAAATTAAATTTAGCTCATAAAGGGATAAAAGTAATACCTATTGTCGATCAAGAAGTCCACTGGCAGATAGGCATTGCCTGGAGGAAAGATGGCTATCTTTCTTATGCAACAAGAGAATGGATTCAATTTTGCAAAGAGCGTTTAGGCTAGTGTGTGACATGAGTAAAAAAGTAAATCATTAAAGTGTCAGACTGCAAATGGACAAACTCTAAAATTGTCTATTTGGAGGGCTGACACTATTTTATGTGAAACAATTCACTAATTTTGTCTTTTCTATGTCCAATTCTTGTCAGCTTTTTGAAACATCCCCCAAGTGTGAAGAAGTTCACACTTTTATATTGAATGAAATTCTACTATATAGACATAGAGCAGCTCAGATATGATAGTTAAAATAAATAGGAGGCTTTCACATGGGCAAAAAGAAATTAGTGATGATTGGTAACGGTATGGCTGGAATTCGCACACTTGAAGAATTGTTAAAGTTAGCACCAGATATGTATGATATCACGGTTTTTGGAAATGAGCCTCATCCGAACTATAATCGGATTCAATTATCGACTGTCTTACAAGGAGATACGTCGGTCCAAGATATTGTTATCAATGATTGGGATTGGTATAAAGAAAACCAGATTGAATTATTTGCTGGAGAAGAAATCGTTAAAATAGACACTGAAAAGAGAGTCGTCATTTCGAATACAGGTAGAGTAACAGAATATGATGAATGTATTTTTGCAAGCGGTTCCCGTTCCTTTATTATTCCGTTTAAGGGCCATGACAAAGAAGGGGTAACAGGCTTCCGTAATATTCAAGACTGCGAATATATGATTGAATCTTCAAAAGAGTACAAAAGGGCAGTCGTTATCGGAGGTGGACTTTTAGGACTTGAAGCAGCACGTGGCCTATTGAATTTAGGAATGGAAGTAAAGGTTGTTCACTTACTGCCATATTTAATGGAAAAACAACTAGATCCAACTGGTTCGAAAATGCTTCAAAAAGAATTAGAAGCTCAGGGTATGGAGTTTTTAATGGAGAAAGATACGGAAGAAATACTAGGTGAGACCCGAGTCACAGGGATTCGTTTCAAAGATGGAACCGAGGTTGAAACGGATTTAGTCGTGATGGCTGTCGGAGTTAGAGCCAATATTGGAGTTGCTAAGGATGGTGGGCTTGAGGTCAACCGTGCGATTGTTGTTAATGACTTCCTTGAAACGAGCGTACCTAATGTCTATGCAGTAGGTGAATGTGCAGAGCACCGCGGAAATGTGTACGGATTAGTCGCTCCTTTATATGAACAAGGCAAAGTATTGGCTGCCTTCTTAGCAGGGAAAATGCCTGATCCATACGAAGGATCAGTAGTCGCGACACAACTGAAGGTATCTGGAGTTGATATGTATTCTGCAGGGGATATCATGGATGATCCTTTCATGAAGGCGATTAAAGTTCACAATGAATTTGATGGCGTTTATAAGAAAGTTTTAATTCGCGATAAACAAGTAGCTGGTGTCGTTCTCTTCGGTGATACTTCAGACAGTACAAGATTATTTAGTATGATGCGGAAAAAAGAAGATGTGAGTGGAATGACAAGTGTTTCAATTTTATCTTCTGGTTGTGAGGCTGGTGCAACAAATGATGTTGCTTCCATGGATGACGAAGATTTAGTATGTGGATGTAACGGAGTATCAAAGGGATCGATAGTAAATGCAATTAAAGAAAACGGTCTAACAACCGTTGATGAAGTGGGAAGCTGTACCAATGCTGGACGTTCTTGTGGACGTTGTAAATCGATGATTTCTAATATCATATCCTATACTCTTGGTGATGAATATAACGGAGCAGACCAAAAAGAATCCGTTTGTGGCTGTACACCGTTAAGCCGGGATGAAGTGGTAGCTGAAATCAAAGAAAAAGGATTAACGATTGTTAAAGAAGTGATGAACGTTTTAGGCTGGAAAAATGAAGAAGGATGTTCAAAGTGTCGTCCTGCGTTGAACTATTACCTTGGCATGATTCATATGGATCAATATCAAGATGACCGTGATTCTCGCCTTGTTAATGAAAAAATGCATGCGAATATCCAAAAAGATGGTACGTATACGGTCCTACCTAGAATGTATGGTGGTGTGACAACCGCACAAGATTTAAAAACAATTGCCAGAGTCGCTGAAAAATATGACGTTCCTTTAGTCAAGTTAACAGGCGGACAACGTATTGGCTTGTTTGGAGTCAAAAAAGAAGATTTACCTGCTGTTTGGGAAGATCTTGATATGCCATCAGGCTATGCATATGGGAAAACATTAAGAACCGTGAAAACGTGTGTTGGCTCTCAGTACTGTCGCTATGGAACTCAAGATTCAATGGGGCTTGGAATTAAACTAGAAAAGAAATTTGAACGTCTTGATACACCGCATAAAGTAAAAATGAGTGCTTCCGGTTGTCCGAGAAACTGTTCGGAATCTGGTATCAAAGATATTGGTTTTGTGGGTGTTGATGATGGATACGAAGTATATGTTGGCGGAAACGGTGGAACCGACCTGCGTGCTGGTGATTTACTAGGGAAAGTGAAGAATGATGAAGAAGCAATTGAATTAACAGGTGCCTATCTTCAATACTATCGTGAAACTGCCAATTATTTAGAACGTACATCTAAATGGCTTGAGAGAGTAGGGCTTGACCATATTAAAGAAGTTTTATCTAACGAAGAAACAAGAAAAGAGTTAAACGAACGGATGGATGCGACCCTATCTCGCTATCGCGATCCATGGAAAGAAGCAATTGAAAGTAACGAAATTCAAGATAAATATTACACCGTTCGTGAATTAGAAATGGTTGGAAAGTAATGAATGGAAGGGAGCGGCGTAAAAATGACGACCAGTAGAATCCAGCTTGCTAATTATTCTGAGCTTCCAGAGAAAATCGGACAGGTCTTTAAAATCGGTGAAGAGGAAATCGCCGTATTTCGCTTAAGCAATGGAGAAGTAAGAGCCGTTGAGAATCGTAGTCCACACCCAAAGGGCGGAACATTGGTTGATGGACTTGTAAGCGGAGAGTATATTTTCTGTCCTGTATATGATTGGAAAATCTCATTAATGGATGGGAACGTACAAGCACCTGATGAGGGGCAAGTAAAGGTCTATCCCATTGAAGTGTCAGAGAATAAAGTATACATTAACATGTAACCATTAATTGAGCTGTTCTCGTAACAGCTCTTTTCTGATATTATGGGACAGAGGGACAGGTTCCTTGTCCTATGTTGATGTCGAATGAGCAAGATATATGGGGAGGGGACAAGGAACCTATCCCCTTGTCCAAAATGGTGCTGGGAAGGATGTCTTTATGGAGAATGGCAAAGTATTTTTAGTTGGTGCAGGTCCTGGGGATATTGGACTGATTACAGTAAAAGGATTGGAAGCGATCAAACAAGCGGACGTTATTTTATTTGATCGGTTAGCGAATCCGAAACTACTTAATTTTGCTCCATCACATTGTGAATTTATTTATGGCGGAAAGCTGCCGTTTAAACATACATTACGACAAGAGAAAATTAATTCGATTTTAGTCGAAAAGGCATTAGAAGGAAAAAAAGTAGTTCGACTAAAAGGCGGTGACCCAGGGGTATTTGGTCGAGTTGGTGAGGAAGCATTAGAATTAGCGAATGCGCAAATTGAGTTTGAGATCATTCCTGGAATCACCTCTGGAATTGCGGCACCTCTTTACGCAGGAATACCGGTTACGCATCGAGAGTTTGGAGAAACATTTGCTGTTGTAACGGCCCATAATAAATCAAAGGATGGAAAGCCAATCCTTGATTGGAAGTCTTTAGCGAACGGAATTGATACAATTGCCTTTTACATGGGAGTTGGGAATCTTCCGTATATCTGTGATAATCTAATCGCAAATGGAAAGTCACCGGACACCCCAGTGGCTTTAATCCAATGGGGTACATTTGGAAGACAGAAAACGTTGGAAGGAACTCTTTCGACCATTGCTGATTTAGTAGTAGAGCATGGATTTAGTAATCCGGCGATCACGCTAGTGGGCGATATTGTCTCCCTTCGAAATCAGATCAATTGGTTCGAGAAAAAGCCATTGTTTGGCAGACAAATACTGTTAGCCCGAACAGGGGTTCAACCAAGCAGTCTTGCGCAAGCCTTGATGGATCAGGGGGCTGACGTGATCGAATTTCCAAAATGGAAAAGCGAAGAAGTACCCATTGATGATTCCGTTTTAAATAATCTGTCTAACTACGAAGATATTTTATTTACATCAGCTGAAAGCGTAGAGGAATTCTTTCAAATTTTAGTAAAAGAAGAAATTGATGTTCGCAGTATAACTGGACAGGTCTATGGGTTATCCACGAAAACGATCAAGGCTTTAGCACATAAAGGATTGATCGGTGAAATTGCAGATCATCTTGAACATAGGGACAAGCTTTTAGTAATCGGTGACAGTCGAATTGGTGAACAACAATATGAGTTCTGCCACACGTTTATTACTTGTGATTATAAAATTGATACAACATTAACGCCAACGATCAAACGAATTCTTGATGATGCGAAACCAGATACCATTGTTTTTCCAAGTTCTCAATCTGTTAAAATGTTTTTCGAGGAAGAACAAGTTACGGAGTTATTCCCATCTGATTACTTGGCTGGAATCAACGTAATTTGTATGGGTGAACAAACAGAAAGAGCTGTTCAATTCTATGGAACGAAACCGGATGGAACAGCGGCAAATCCGTCTAAACAAGCTTTGATTGATGCCATTCTAAATGTGCAAGGATAAAGGTTCACACTCTGAATGGAGCTTTTGCTAAAGGACAAGATGTGGCTGAGCACTTGTTGAAGGGTCCATGATAGGGCTTCTCAAGGACAAAAAGTGTTAAAAAGTTAGGGGAAAGTCCATGATGGGGCTTCTCAAGGACAAAAAGTGTTAAAAAGCTAGGAAAAAGTCCATGAGGGCTTATCAAGGACAAAAAGCGATAAAAAGTCAGGAAAAAGTCCATGAGGGCTTATCAAGGACAAAAAGCGATAAAAAGTCAGGAAAAAGTCCATGATGGGGCTTCTCAAGGACAAAAGGCGTTAAAAAGTCAGGAAAAAGTCCATGATGGGGCTTCTCAAGGACAAAAAACAGTTAAAAATCAGAAAAAAGTTCTTGAGTGCTTTAATAAGACAAAGATAAAAAATATAGAAGAGTGTCTTCAAATTAAAACGCAGGTGATTCTATGGACTACTATCCGATTCAGCTCAATTTAAAAGGAAAAAGGGCAGTCATCATTGGCGGGGGAAAAATTGCTGAAAGAAAAGTAAGGGGCCTTCTCCATACAGGTGCCGATATCATTTTAGTAAGCCCAGAAATCACTGACAATCTTAAAGAATCGGTCCAAACAGGGAAGTTATATTGGAAGCAAAAGTCTTTTTCACCAGAGGATATCAACGAAGCATTTCTTGTCATTGCTGCAACCAGTGATCAAGAAGTAAATCGGACTGTAAAAAATTCTGCATCTCCTCAACAACTTGTATTACTGGTGGATCAACCAGAGGATTCAGACTTTATTTTACCTGCTGTGTTAAACCGTGGAAAATTAACATTAACGGTTTCAACTTCAGGGGCGAGCCCGACTTTAACGAAAAAAATCAAACAAAGTTTAGCAGAACAATATGATTCGAGATATCAGGAGTATGTTGATTTCTTATTTCAATGTCGTCAATGGGTTTTAAAAGAAATAGACGATCCAAAAATTAAACAAATTTTATTATCTAGCATTACCGAGCCGTCTTTTTTAAGTAGTTCGAATCGAATAGAGGACTTCAATCAATTAGTGAACGATTTGTTGAAAAAATAATTGTGCCACTTCTTCTAGCGCCCGATTTGTAAAGGAATTCCACCTTTACACATCGGGCGCTTATTTTTTCATAAATATTTTCCAAGCTTGTTTCATATGTTGTAGTGTATATAATTTTTAGATTCCTGTTTAAATTTGAGAATTGTCTAGCTCCAGCGCCTAGCGGCTAGTAAACTTCCCATTCCTCCGCAACGATTAAGTCAACATTGATTCACAATCCGTGTTCATCGTGTTTTTTAGAGGAACATCGACGAAAGACCGCGACGTCCTGTCACGCAAAGTCTGATCTTTAGAGCGGAAGCTATTAGAAAAGTCTTATTGCGAACGTTGATGTCTGAGCAACTTGTGTAAGTTAGTTTATATACCGTTGGGCGAGGCGCTTCCGCTTTTCTGAAAAGGAGAAATTTATGAGTACATTTATTAAAGGAACCCTTTTGTTGGTGATCGCAGCTTTTGTCGGAGAAATCGTGGAGTTCATTACAAATATGGTATTGGCACGGGAATTGGGAGAAAAGGGTCTTGGCATGTATATGTCGATTTTACCAACGGTTTTTCTTATTGTTCTCCTTGCAAGCTTTGAAATGCCTGTGTCGATTTCAAAATTTATTGCTGAAAAAGACAAACGAATCCATCGCAGTATGCTGAGCCATGTTTTAAAATGGACAATCATTATGACCTCGGTTCTGTTGGTACTCGTGTCGATCATTATCCCATTCGTCCCTGTCTTTGATAACTATCATCCTATGTTTAGATGGCTTGTACTGATTCTCATTCCGATTATTTCGTTTACTTCCATTGCTAGAGGATATTTTATGGGAAGATCGCAAATGGGGAAGATTGCTACAGCTAACTTTTTACGAAAAATTGTTCAATTACTATTATTAGTATATTTATATAATCTGTTTGATTTTGAATTAGAGGCAGCGGTTTTAGTGGCATTTTGTACACTTATTGGTAGTGATCTCGTTGTGTTCCTTTATTTATTCTATGTATTTATGATTCAATACCAATACTTGAAAAATCAACCTACAAAAAGACTGCATGGAAAAGTAGTCATGAAAAATTTAATGCAAGTATCCGTTCCAACGACTGCATTACGTGTTTTTAATGCTTTTACATCAGCACTAGAACCGTTTCTTATTACTACTGCGTTAATGTATGCGGGAGTTGGGAAGGAACTAGCTACCGAACAATTTGGGATGGTTGCTGGAATTGCAATGGTAATCGGAACATTTCCAGCCTTTATTGCGCATTCCTTTATGATGATGTTGATTCCAACCATTTCAAAGGCAGCAGCTGATCGAGATACAGCTCAGCTTCAGAAACTACTAAAGCAAGTCATGATGATCACTTTGGGATATGGGGTCCCAGCAGTTGTGATTTGTTACTTTTTTGCGGAGCCATTAACGACCATCTTTTTCCACTCACCAGATGCGGCACGGTATGTACAGTTATTATGGCCTTGTTTTCTTTTTCGCTTTTTTATCTTTCCTTTACAAGCCTATTTAATTGGGCTTGGTTTAATGAAAGAGGCCTTTATTCATGGGGTATGGTCAACGATTGTAGCATTTGCGATTATCTATTTCCTCGGATCGAAAAGCAGCTTCGGAATGGATGGGGTCATTATTGGAATCAATGCAGAGGCGATTTTATTAATGTTATTGCACTACGTAGTCGTGTGTAAAAGGATCGGGGTCAGCTACTTTATGAATCCAGCAAAGCAAGCAAAAGCCTAGGATGATTTCTGTTTTATGCTCAATCTGATATGATATTAAAAAGAGAAGCGTTTCAAAAGGAGCAATGAATATGGAAAATGCTAGATATTGTAAGGAATCATTGGCTGTTAAAACAAGTCTTGTTTTACCTCCGGATACGAACTCGTTTGGAACGATGTTTGGTGGAAAGTTAATGGCATATATTGATGATATTGCTGCGATTGCTGCGATGCGACATGCGCGAAAATTAGTCGTAACCGCATCAAGTGATTCAGTCGATTTTATATCTCCCATTAAAGAGGGTCAATCGGTTTGTCTTGAAGCTTTTGTGACTTCTACAGGTCGAACATCTATGGAGGTTTTTGTAAAGGTGATCGGGGAAGATATCCCCTCAGGTGAGCGAAAAATCTGCGCCATTTCCTTTCTTACCTTTGTTGCCCTTGATGAAAAGGGTCATCCAACAGAAGTACCAAAAGTGATACCGGAATCTGAAGAAGAAATCCACTTACACGAAACAGCTAAAGAGAGATTAGAAATACGAAAAAATCGTAGAAAAGTCAGTGAAAGACAAGCAAAAAGAATCGGAGCGGAATAAAAATGGGGTGACAGGCACCTTCCAGTTTCTGGAAGGTGCCTGTCACCCCAAATTGGTTACTCTTATTTAGCTTTTAATAGATCACGAATTTCGGTTAATAATTCTTCCGTTTTGTCTACGGTTTTTACTGCTTCTTGTTCTTCTTCCTTTTTCTTTTTAAAGCGATTTATAAATCGGATAAAGAGAAAGATGGAGAAGGCGATGATAAGGAAATCAACGACTGTTTGTAAAAAGGCTCCGTATTTAATTTCGGCGTCCCCAAATGTATGGGATAACCCTGAAAAGTCAACTCCGCCGAGAAGTAATCCTACAAGTGGCATGATTAAATCATTCACTAGGGATGTAACGATTTTCCCAAAAGCCCCTCCAATAACAACCCCGACAGCCAAGTCGATTACGTTCCCCTTCATGGCAAATTTTTTAAATTCAGACCACATTTCTTTCACTCCTTTTGCATTATATTTATCCCGTCAACGGGGAAAACCACAGACTGACGGAAGGGTAAATAGATAAAAATCAAATAAAATCCTGCGAGGCTACTATTCCCTCACAGGATTATATTTATGTAATCTACACTTTCCTTTATAAAATGCTTAGTATTTTATCGTAAAGGAATGGAAATCCTCGGTTTCTTCCACTTCCTTAATTTCCATATGTTCAATCTTGGAAAATGGGTTTCCTACCTTAAGATCTGCAACAAACGCGTCAAGGTCGTCCTTCTCTCCTTTTGCCATAATTTCAACGGACCCATCTGACAGATTCTTTGCCCATCCTGTCACTCCATACTGAACAGCTTTCATTTGTGAAAAGTAACGATAGCCTACGCTTTGTACTTTTCCAGAAACAATAATATGCAACTGGATCATTCCATACCCTCCGGTCAAACTAAACTCTAAACTATCCTAATTATTATCCTCCCATAAATTACCTTGTGATGCAATATACAAACCATTATTAAAATCAATTTTATTTTAAAAAGGTCGAAAGAAGCACTTCTGAAATTCATACAATAATATGCTATATTTAGAGTTAACGGTTTTGTGAAAGGATGTTTTTATGAAAAAAAGTGTTGTGTTAGCGGAAAAACCTTCTGTGGCCCGTGATATTGCTCGGGTATTAAATTGTCATAAAAAAGGCAATGGCTTTATTGAAGGAGAACGATATATTGTGACATGGGCATTAGGGCATTTAGTAACCTTAGCTGACCCTGAAACCTATGATGATAAATATAAAACGTGGAAAATAGAAGATTTACCAATGATGCCTACTGATTTAAAGCTCGTTGTCATTAAAAAAACAAGTAAACAGTTCCATGCGGTTAAAAGCCAATTACTCCGTTCAGATGTTGGTGAAATTATTATTGCCACGGATAGTGCTCGTGAGGGAGAGTTAGTAGCTCGGTGGATTATTGCCAAAGCAAAGGTGAATAAACCAATTAAGCGGCTTTGGATTTCCTCGGTAACGGACAAAGCAATCAAAGAGGGCTTTCAAAAATTAAGAAATGGAAAAGACTATGAAAACTTATATCATTCGGCAGTCGCGCGTTCAGAGGCGGATTGGTATGTTGGTTTAAATGCAACAAGAGCTTTAACCTGTAAATTTAATGCTCAACTTTCTTGTGGACGAGTACAAACTCCCACACTGTCCATGATTGCAGCGAGGGAGGAAGAAATCCGAAACTTTAAACCAAAAGCCTTTTATGGAGTGAAGGCACAAACGGATCAGCATATAACGCTCACATGGCAGGATTCAAAGTCCCATGATATAAGAACTTTTT
Organism: Niallia sp. Kr1; assembly: GCF_050389805.1. NCBI lineage: Bacteria > Bacillati > Bacillota > Bacilli > Caryophanales > Bacillaceae > Niallia > Niallia sp. Kr1. The sequence continues at coordinate 842,560 of NZ_CP130945.1, forward strand.
CAAAAGAAAAGGTTGACGCTATTGTAGAAAAAACAAATAAGAAGCAAGCCAAAGTAGTCTCGGTGGAAAAGAAATTAAAGAGAAGTTATGCGCCACAGCTTTATGACTTAACGGAACTACAACGTGAGGCGAATAAAGCCTTTGGTTATTCAGCAAAAGAAACGCTTTCGATTATGCAAAAGTTATATGAACAGCACAAAATCTTGACCTATCCAAGAACAGATTCTAGATTTTTATCAAGTGATATTGTTGACACATTAAAGGATCGGCTACAGGCTTGTGCAGCAGGACCGTATAAGATGCTCGCTCATAAAGTTTTACAAAAACCGATCAAAGCCAACAAATCTTTTGTGGATGATAGTAAAGTATCGGACCACCATGCAATCATTCCAACAGAAGAAACCGTCTATTTGAATAAGCTCTCTGATAAAGAAAGTAAAATTTATGACTTAGTTGTTAAACGATTTTTAGCGGTCTTGTATCCAGCATTTGAATTTGAACAAACGACTATTAAAGCGGATATTGCTGGAGAGACGTTTATTGCCAAGGGGAAAATTGTTCTTAAGAATGGCTGGAAGGAAGTATATGAAAATCGTTTTGAGGACGAGGACCAGCAGGATGAATTAAAAGAACAACTGTTGCCTCAGATTGAAAAAGGCGATGGACTAACGATTGTCTCCTTAACCCAAACAAAAGGGGAAACAAAGCCACCGGCACGATTTAATGAAGGAACTTTATTATCAGCCATGGAAAACCCAGCGAAATACATGTCAGGGGAAAATAAAGATTTAGTGAAGACTCTTCAACAGACAGGTGGACTAGGCACGGTTGCCACTCGCGCAGATATTATTGAAAAACTTTTCAATACTTTCTTAATTGAAAAGAAAGGCAAAGAAATTTTTCTTACCTCAAAAGGGAAGCAACTCCTGGATTTAGTCCCTGAAGATCTAAAGTCACCGGCCCTTACGGCAGATTGGGAACAAAAGCTTGAAGCTATTGCAAAAGGGAAATTAAATAAACAGGTCTTTATCAATGACATGAAAAACTATACCAAAACGATTGTCATGGATATTAAAAATAGTACGCAAAAATACAAACATGAAAATATAACAGGAACGAAATGTCCTGAATGTGGCAAACCTATGTTAGAGGTAAATGGCAAGAAAGGGAAAATGCTCGTTTGTCAGGATCGAGAATGCGGTCATCGTAAAAATGTATCACGAATCACCAATGCCCGTTGCCCAAATTGTAAGAAAAAACTAGAGCTAAGGGGACAGGGGGAAGGTCAAACTTTTGCATGTAAATGTGGGTATCGTGAAAAACTTTCTACTTTTAATGAGAGAAAGAAAAAGGAACAGAATACAAAGGTTTCAAAACGAGATGTCGCAAAATATATGAAAACCCAAAATAAACAAGAAGAGCCTCTAAATACGGCTTTAGCTGATGCGTTAAAAAAATTGAATCTAAAATAGAAAATAAGGGACAGTCTAACACGATCAGCTGATAGACTGTCCCTTTTGCTTATTCTTCTTCGATTCGATTTTTAAATGCCTCTTGGGTGACGATTAGTTCCTCATCTTCTTGAGCTTCAGTTGTACGTCTTTCAACTAATGTATGTTTTGGAAATTCACCTGGGTGATTTTTCTTCTTATGATCAAACGCTTTTCCACGACCCAAATCTGTCCACTCCTTTCTAGTTTCTTACATAGTTTTTGCTCCATTCGTCCAATTATTCAAGTGTGTAATGAAAAGAAAGAATGTGAAAAAGTTCACCAATTTTTCATGGATTTATAATTAAAAACATATTATAATAATATTGTTAAAACATTCACAAAAGATGTTTTAAATGCCCTCCCCCTAATTAATATAAAATAGAACGTAAGAAAATAATGCCCTTCCCCCAGAGGGCATTATTTTTTTTATTGAAAAGCACTAAAGAAAGTATCGAATTTGTCGAAATAAATAGTGTCGAATAAAAAATATGTTTTTTGTTATTAAATGAAACTGGGTGATACATAGATGGATATAGCATCGGTTATTGGAATTATATTAGGTTTGATTGCAGTAGGAGTTGGGATGGTTTTAAAAGGGGTGGACATATCCGTCCTTGTAAATCCAGCTGCCATAATGATTATTATCTTGGGGACGATAGCTGCTGTCACAATTGCTTTCCCAATGTCTGAATTAAAAAGAGTACCAAAGTTATTTAAAATCCTTTTTACAGATCAGAAAATGATGAAACATACAGATTTAATTCTTCAGTTTTCTGAATTGGCCCAATTAGCCCGTAAAGAGGGATTACTTGCTCTGGAGTCTCGAATTAATGAAATTGATGATCCATTCTTAAAAAATGGTCTAACTTTGGCAGTCGATGGTCAAAGTGCAGATTATATTCGAGATGTTCTTTCGGAAGAAATTGAAGCCATGGAAGAAAGACACCAGGCAGGGGCGCAAATTTTTACACAAGCCGGTACTTATGCACCCACTTTAGGGGTATTGGGAGCGGTCATTGGTTTAATTGCAGCTCTTGGGGACATGAGTGATACGGTATCACTAGGACATGCGATTAGTGCGGCTTTCGTTGCTACGTTGATGGGGATTTTTACAGGTTATGTATTGTGGCATCCATTTGCTAACAAATTAAAACAAAAATCTCGGATCGAATCACAATATAAATACATGATGATTGAGGGAGTATTATCAATCCTAGAAGGTGAGGCACCGAGAATCATTGAACAAAAACTGGCTTCCTACCTTCCAGCAAATGAGAAAAGGAAAATACTTGAAGGCAGTGTGAATAGCAATGAGTAAACGGCGTAAAAAAGGAAAGCATGAAGAGCATATAGATGAATCGTGGTTACTTCCTTACTCTGACTTATTAACCTTGCTAGTAGCTTTATTCATCGTTCTTTTTGCAAGTAGTTCCATTGATATGCAAAAGTTTCAATCGATCTCAAATGCATTCAATGCTGAGTTAACGGGTGGTTCAGGAATGTTTGATTATCCAAGTCCCATACCGGAAGGAAGTAAAGGTTCCAGTGATGAACTACCAGAATCAGATGAAACACAAGAAGAGCATTATGAAAAAACTTCTACTTTATCAGAAGAAGAAAGAGCAGAATTAGAAAAGCTAGCCCAAATTCAGAACCATCTCAATGCCTATGTTCAAGAAAATGGTCTTGGAGATCAATTGAATACGGCTTTAACGGTCGAAGGACTTTCCTTAACAATACGTGATAACATTTTGTACACATCAGGGAGTGCTCAAGTACAATCAGAAAATATGCCGATTGCACGTGAAATTTCAAAGATTCTTGAAATGGATGTTCCTAGATCCATTATCATAAGTGGACATACGGACAATGTTCCAATACGTAACTCACAATTCTCCTCCAATTGGGAATTAAGTGTAATGCGCGCAGTTAACTTTATGAAGGTATTGCTTGAAAATCCTAATTTAAAGCCTGAATTATTTACAGCCAAGGGTTCCGGTGAATTCCAGCCGATTGCAACGAACGAAACAGCAGAAGGAAGAGCTCAAAATAGACGGGTTGAAATTTTGATCCAACCCAAAATAGAAGAAAATTCTCAAGCAAGTATTGAGTAGCTTAATTGCTATTTGATACTTGCTTTTTTATTGATTTCGTTCATTATTGGATGTTGCATCGTTCATTATATAAAACAAAATAGTAAGGAAATTGAAGAAAAACGTAGGAAATATCTGTAATCCTGTTATTTTAATAGTAAATTCAGGAATTATTGTGCTTTAACAAATAAATAGTTTGTACTAAAATTCAATTAGATGTTCTGTAAATAGAACGATATGTTCTTTATGACACATGAGAAGAGGGTGGGTACTATTTATCAGAAAAATTGTGATCGTTGCCATCGTTCAAGTTATAGCAGTGTTGAGAATGGGGAATGGCTATGTCCTGTGTGTAATCAAGATTTAACTCAGTATCCTTTGTTTGATGCCATTACCTTTGAAAGAATTCAGAATGGTTTAAACATCCCGAAACTAAGGTCCTACAGGAACGAAAGGGCCACAGTTAATACAGAATTTAGCAAAAACGATTGAAATTCACCCGAAAAGTATGAAATTTTACATTAATTTTTTATTAAATTTTCAAAAAATGACAATATTCCCACGGATAGAACGTTATAATGATTGACATACCATTCAATTTATTAAATAAAGGAAAAAAGTTCCGTGAATATGGAACTATTAAGCGATGTGGGGGATTTTTCCAATGAAGATACAAGATACGGGTAGTCAATATGATCATGAATGGGTTCAACTTCTTTTGGATGCAAAGAATTTAGGACTTTCAATAGAGGTTATACGTCAATTTTTACAAAAAAATAGTAAGAAGATAATGGCACCTGATAGCTGAAAGCATAAATTTTATCTATAAAAAAATCCTGCAAACTTAATTTTCAGAAAAATAAGTTAACAGGATCGAATGATTGATCTTATCGTGTAGATCAAAAATAGCTAATATTAGTTGGAATTATTGTTTTGTTGATTTTCTTTCCATTTGGTGAATTCAAGGAACTCTCTGAATTGCTCCTTAGACACTCCAGACTCCATTGCCTCTTGAACCAATTTCATCCATTCTGAGTCTAACTCCTCTTTGTTAGGTTGTTCAAGAATAATATTATCAACAGGGACACCAAGTACAGCAGCAATTTTTTCTAAAAATTGAATAGAGGGGTTTGTTTGTAAATTTCTCTCCAGAGAACTTAAGTATGATTTAGCTACACCGGCTTTAAGGGCGAGCTCTGATAATGATAATTTTTTTTCCTGCCGCAATTTTTTAACACGATCACCAATCATTTACTTCACCACTTCTTTTTATAATTTATAGTTTAATTCTATAATAAGTCTTTTTGAGAAAGAATGCTTGTTTTATTTATGAAAAGATAAATGACTCTTATATTATAACAGAAATATGATGCATAAAGGATACTACTTTTATATAAATAGGAGATTTTGCTTAAGCCCTTGAAAAAACATACAATGAGTATAAAATAGAAATAAGTTGACATGTGTGGAAGAGAGGCTTAAATATGATTATTTTAAAATCAGAGAGAGAAATTGAACAAATGAAAGAGGCGGGAAAAGTCCTTGCATCCGTACATAAACAATTATCTAAGATGATTAAACCAGGGGTAACAACATGGGAAATTGAAGAATTTGTGGATTCATACTTAAAAAAGGTAGGGGCAACACCTGAACAAAAGGGATATAAAGGATATAAATATGCTACCTGTGCAAGTATAAATGATGAAATTTGCCACGGATTTCCTAGAAAAGATCCATTAAAAACAGGCGATATTGTAACCATTGATATGGTTGTCAATTATCAAGGAGCCTTGGCAGACTCAGCTTGGTCATATCCGGTTGGTCAAATATCAGATACAGCACAAAGATTATTAGAAGTAACGAATAAATCTTTATACATTGGGATTGAACAGGCACAAGTAGGTAATCGAATTGGAGATATTGGTCATGCGATTCAGACGTATGTAGAAGGGGAAGGCTTTTCTGTTGTCCGTGATTTTATCGGTCACGGGATCGGTGTAGCGATACATGAAAAACCTGAAGTCCCACACTACGGACTTCCTGGAAAAGGACCTCGAATTAAAGAAGGAATGGTTTTTACCATTGAGCCTATGGTAAATATCGGAACCTACCGTATGAAGATGGATAACAACGGATGGACAGCTAGAACTGAAGATGGACAATTATCAGCCCAGTATGAACATACCATTGCCATTACCAAAAACGGACCGATTATCTTAACGGATCAAGATGAAGCATAAAAAGTGACAGGCACCTTCCATTTTTTGGAATGTGCCTGTCACTTTTTATTACTTCTTTAAACTTCCTAGTTCTTCTACGATTGCCGTCATTTCATTTAGGCTAAATGAATCTTTTTTCATCACGAGTTCATAGATATCAAGTAATTCTTCGTACATGTCTTCGTCAAAATGTGAAGGTTTAATTGCCCCTAAGTTCATGACTTTTAGTTTCTCTTTGATTTTTTCAATCATAAATTCAACATTTTCAACGGATTTTTGTGCTAAGTCCATCGTCCCCACCCTTTACTCTCCATTAATATCGTTTTTCCCATCTTTTCATGTTCCATCTGAAAAGTCAATCTAATTAAATGAGAGATGGAAACTTTTGTTTTACCGCTTATTTTTCGATATGATAAAAGAAGTACATAAATGGGAGGAAAGAGCATGGTTTCTGTATTATTTGTATGTCTAGGAAATATTTGTAGATCCCCAATGGCGGAGGCGATCTTCAGGGATTTAGTTAAAAAAGAAGGATTAGAGGAAAAAATTAAAATTGACTCAGCAGGAACAGGAGATTGGCACATCGGGAACCCTCCACATCAGGGGACTAGAGAAATCTTGAAAAAGTATAACGTATCGGATGAAGGAATTTTGGCGCGTCAAATCAAGTCTGAGGATCTTGGGCAATTTGATTATATTATCGGGATGGATGACCAAAACATCTCAAATATTCAAAAACTGGGTGACATTCCAGCGCATGTAAAGGTTAGAAGACTCATGGATTTCGTGGAAGATTCAATCCAAAAAGAAGTACCAGACCCTTATTATACAGGCAATTTTGATGAGACCTATGAACTGGTGACAGCTGGTTGTTCTCGACTTCTAAAAGAGATTAAAAAAGAATTGAACTAAGGGAGGTAAAGGATGAGTAAATTTTGGAAAGGTGTCGTACTTGGGGCCATTGCGGGTGGTGCGATTAGTTTGTTTGACCGAGAAACAAGAAAAAATGTGATCGACTATTGCCAAAAGACAACAGGGAAAGTAACCTATTATGCAAAGCATCCTCAGGAAGCTGCAAATCAATTAAAAGAATCAACGAGAAAAATTCGACGTACGATTGAAGATGTAAGTGAAGAGGTTTCGTTCATTGCTGAAAAAATAGACGAGCTAAAAGAGACTACTCCGAAAGTTTCGGATTTTGTAAAAGAAACGAAGGATGCCTTTTTGGAAGATTCTTATGACGTTGACATTGATCAATCTCAAAGGAGATAAATAATTTTTTGGACAATCACGTAGGATAAAGAGTAGGTGTTTTAATAAAGGGGTTGATATTAGTATATGGCATTTCTCAAGCATCTTTGGAAAAGATTTAACGAAGATGACTATTTCGGGATACCGGCCCAGTTAGCCTATTTCTTCCTGCTATCATTATTTCCGCTTCTCATCGTGATTGTTTCCTTATTCCCGTATTTACCCATTACACAAGAAGATTTACTCGGAACCGTTCGCGACTTTGCCCCAGTCGGTGCCATTGAAATCATCGAAAAGAATCTAATCGAAATTTCTAAAAAAAACAATACTCTTTTATCCTTAGGGATTATCGGTACCCTTTGGTCCGCTTCAAATGGGATTAATGCGATCGTAAAGGTCATAAATCGATCCTATAATGTGGAAGAAGACCGAACCTTTTTTAGGAAACGCATCATGGCCATTTTATTAACACTCGCCATGATTGCAGTGATTATTGTTGCTTTAATACTACCTGTCTTTGGAAAACACATAGGCATTGTTCTGTTTTCACAGCTTGAACTTTCCTCTGAGTTTCTAACGATTTGGAATACATTACGGTTGATTGTTAGTTCGGTGATTATTTTTGCCGTATTAATCGCACTATACTGGTTGGCACCAAGTAAACGATTTTCCTGCCGGACGGCCATCCCCGGTGCTATTTTTGCGACTATCGGTTGGATCATTACTTCTTATGCATTTTCTTTTTACGTGGAACGCTTTGCCAATTATACCGTAACCTATGGAAGTATTGGAGCGATCATTGTTTTAATGATCTGGTTTTATATTTCTGGATTTATTATGATTATTGGCGGAGATGTGAATGCTTATTTTACCGTTCATAAAAAGAAAGATTGCTGACTCTGTTTGTCTTAAAAACCTATAATTACCTCCTCTAAAAAGGGCGCTATTGTAAAAGATATAAATAGGCTGTTAAAAGCCCATTATTTTTTCAGGAGGGGATTGTAATGGCAAAACATACGAAAAAAGACGGCGGTACAAAGCAACAAAAGAGTAAAAATCCATCAAGTAAAAAAACATCTGGATCTTCTAACGGTTCTAACGGGTACCACTAAAAAAGAGGTCGCCTTGAAGATTGCTGATATCTTTAAGGCGACCTCTTTTTATCTATTTTTAAGACCTTAATAGTCTTAACCCATTTAAAATAACTAAAATCGTACTTCCTTCGTGACCAATAACTCCTAGAGGTAGGTCCACTACTTGTAGGAAATTAGAGCATATGAGTAGGGTAATCACACTAATTGAAAAAACAACATTCTGTTTAACAATTTTATTCATACGTTGAGAAAGTCGGATCGCTTCCGAAATTTTAGGAAGATCATTTTTCATTAAAACAACGTCAGCCGTTTCTAACGCTACATCTGTTCCACCACCCATGGCAATTCCGACATGAGCTGTAGCAAGTGCAGGGGCATCATTAATTCCATCCCCAACCATGGCAACGGTGCCGTATTTTTCTTTTAATGCTTTCAAATGATCGACTTTGTTCTCGGGTAAGCATTCAGCAATAAATTCATCGACATGACATTCTGCAGAAATAGCCTGAGCTGTAGTCGAACTATCTCCTGTCAACATGATCGTATAGATCCCCTGTGCTTTTAATTGATCAATCGCCTGCTTGGTTTCTTCTCTGACTTGATCCTTCAAGGCAATTACGGCAATGATCTTTTCATTTTTCTGGACAAATACAGTTGTCTTTCCTTCGCTTGAAAGTTTATTGTAGGCTCCTTGTGAAAATTGCTCCGCCAATTCTGAACCAACAAAGCCAGACTTTCCGATTTTCCATTCATCATTTCCAATGGTCGCTTTCACTCCCCAACCAGCAACGTCCTCTATTCCTTCAGGTTGAATGAGTTCTACGTTTAAATCATTTTTAACAAATTGAACAATCGCATTGGCTAGCGGGTGATTCGAGTGACTTTCAATCGAGGCTACATAAAGTAGTACTTCGTTCCGATCTAACCCTTCTTCTACCAAGTCATCCGTTACTTCAGGTTTCCCCTTTGTTAAGGTTCCTGTTTTATCAAATGCGATCGCTTTGATATGATTCAAATTCTCTAAGTGAACCCCACCTTTAAATAAGATTCCATGTTTGGCCCCGTTAGAGATGGCCGATAAAGTTGCGGGCATGATCGACGCTACAAGCGCACATGGGGATGCAACAACAAGCAACACCATCGCACGGTAAAAGGTTTCTGTCCAACTCCAGCCCAGTAAGAAATGAGGTAGAAACATCATGAGTACGACTGCGACTAAGACAAACTTAACGTAATTACCTTCAAACCGCTCTATAAAAAGCTGAGATGGAGATTTTTCACTTTGAGCAGATTGTACTAAGTCAATAATTTTTTGAAATAGGGTTTGATCTGAAAGCTTTGTGATTTCAACCGTAATGGAACCATTTAAATTGACAGTTCCCGCAAATATTTCTTCTTCTATGCCTTTCGTTACAGGGATTGACTCTCCTGTGATCGCTGCTTCATCAATGGTTGTCGTACCTTTTACAATTTTTCCATCTGAAGGTATTCTTTCTCCTGGTTTAATAAGAATAAGATCTCCTATTTTAAGGTCAGACACATTAACGATTTTCTCGACTCCATTTGTGACCAATAGCGCTTCTTGAGGCTGTAAATCCATTAGAGAAGAGATTTCTTTTGTGCTTTTATTCATGGCATAGGTTTCCAAAGCGCCACTTAATGAAAAAATAAAAATCAAAATGGCTCCCTCTGTCCAGTAACCAATAATGGCCGAACCGATTGCCGCAAGTATCATGAGAATTTCTACATTTAATTGTTTATTCTCAATGGTATCGATAATCCCTTCTTTTGCCTTTGCAAAGCCCCCAATTACAAAAGATAGAATATAGATAAGAGCCGACAAGGTCGGGCGTTCGGTATATGCTAATAACCATCCTCCTAAAATAAACACACCACAGAGAATCGCAGCTACTAATTCACCATTCACCTTGAGTTTGGTCCATAGATTTTCTTTTTCTTGTGCTATCTCTTGTTTTCCTTCTAAAACTTGAACTTCTGGATTCAATCCAACTCCTCCTTTTTTCTAACATTTCTATAGTGTTAAATTTTCTAATTGAGAAAAAGAATCAAAATCATTACCCCTAAAAAGCACGAAAGCTGCCACCCGGGGGTGACAGCAAAAATTTTACTTATATTAGTTTTATTAAAATTAACACAGAATCCTTCATTAGAAAAGAAAGTTGCTCAGAAATGATAAATTATTTTCTTAGATGGATAATCTTACATAACTACGAAAACAATATATGATGAAGAATTAACCTGTATGATTGAAAGGAGTTCATTATGAAGATTAAGGTTATTTATTTACTTATTGGGCTTATGTTTACAATGAGTTTTCTCCCTTTAGCCCAAGCAGAGAAGCAACCTGAAAAAAAGGAGGAGCCACCTAAACAAACGATTACGGTCCCAAATTCGGTGATGAACATAGCAAAGGAAAATACTTTTCCAAATCCAACGAATGATATGCCCAGATTGGAACCAAGTGATCTCACAAAAGACCTTATCGACACTTCTAAAATAAAAATAGATAATCCTGAACTTATTCGTATGCTAAATGAAACAACCGTTAATAGTACCCCATTTGCTCTAGGATATAAGGCGATCGTTTACCTTGGACAATGGCCACTGAATTATGAATCGGTTGAAACCACGCCGAATTGGGAATATCAAAGGATTAATACAAACTATTTCGATAATCGTGGCGGAAATGCAGCTTATCAAATTCATTATGTTCAAGAAGTACAAAAACTCGTACGTGGTGGTTTAACGGCAAAGGTGGCTAATACAGACCAAGTGAAAGATATGATGCTGATGAAGGCGATGCAGAAGACAAATTTGCCATTAGCCTTTGAAACCATTATTGGAGCGGGTACAAAAAAAGATCAAGTCTATAATGTAAATCCAAAAATGCTCGGTTATTTACATGGATATGCCCCTGCGATTAACGAAAAAGGTAAAATTACTTATGGGGAAGTCTATCTCCTGTTAAAAGGTCGGAAAAAATCTATTTTAGTTAAAAATGTAACAACCCAAGGAATCAGTGCCTGGATCCCAATTCAAGATCATGTATCCTTTGGGTTCAGTGCAAGCGAGAAGCCACAATAAACTGGGTGGGAGTAAGTAATAAAACGGTTGGAAATAGTCAGAAGGTTGGATGGGTAAAGACCAAAAGAGGATAAGGAAGTACTGAAATGGGTCTTCATAAGGGTAATGAAGACCAAATTAGGATAGAGAAGTACTGAAACTGGTCTTCATAAGGGTAATGAAGACCAAAAGTATAGAAAAAGAATGAAACTGATTTTCATAAGGACATGCTAAAAAATCTCGAAAAGAATAAGAGAGAATGTTATATAAGCGTGTCCAAAATGACTAATAAAAAATGCACAAGAGAATCCGACCTCCTGTGCATTTTATTTATAAAATCGATTGTTTTTCCTGAAAATTAACATCTGAATAATATTGATTTTTTACTAATACATTAGGGCCCAGACATTGAACATTCGGGCAATGACAATTTAAGGATTGGGCAAGCTTGGACTGCATCCATTCCTCATATACATCAACGAGTCGGTCGGTTACAATATTTCCGAGTGGCGGAGTATTGTTAAAATCCGTAACAATGACATCGCCAGAGAAGATATTGACATTTAAGCGAGAGCGACCGTCGGGATCATTGCGTACCGTCACATTCTTCGCTTCCCGTAACTTGTTGATTAGCCGCAAATCTTCTTCGTTTCCACTGCAAGAATAGAAGGGAAGTGTACCGAATAACATCCATATATCTTGGTCACGAATCTCCAGTAGATGATGAATAGAAGCTCGGATTTCTTCTAAGCTTAGTGTTTCTAGCGAAGCTGCAAAGGATGATGGATACATCGGATGAATTTCATGGCGCTGGCATTTCATCTCTTGAACAATCTGTTTATGAATATGTTCTAGATGAGGGACTGTACGTTTATTTAGCATCGTTTCAGCGGAAACGAGGACTCCCATTTCAGCAATTGCCCTACTATTTTCAATCATTTTGTAAAATAGTTTTCTCCGTTGTTCACGAGAAGGCTTTTGTGTCATTCGTGCAAAGCCACCCTCAATAAAATCATCTTCAGTACCCCAGTTGTGAGAAATATGGAGGACATCTAAATACGGTAGAATGGGTTCGTATCGTTCTAAATCCAAAGTTAAATTTGAATTTATTTGGGTGCGAACACCTTTTTGCTGAGCATACTTAAACAATGGCACAACATAATTTTCGACTGATTTGCGCGATAGTACAGGTTCGCCCCCTGTAATACTTAATGTACGTAAATGTGGAATTTCATCTAGCCTACTAATAAGTAAATCGATTGGTAATGCATCTGGATTTTTGGATTGTAAGGTATCTCCGACCGCACAGTGTTCACATCTCATATTGCACAAATAAGTGGTGGTAAATTCTATATTAGATAAGGTTAATTTTCCAAATTGTTCAACATCCATATAGGCTTCCCATGGGTCGTACTGTGGTGTTAATGTCATTTTTTCAGAAACCATTTCAATCTCCCTTCAAACGTATTTATTTATACATATGTCTGTTTATCCCTAGTCATTATTGTATTAATTATTAGGTGTGTCAATGAAAAAAGTTTAAGCATTGTGGTAATGATAATAGGGGAAGAGAGTGATCTGTGAAAATGTATTGCCTTCTTCGTCAATTTTCGATAGGATGAATACGATATTGAAAGGAGAGAGTGACTTTTGGGTAGTCCGATTCTTGATAAAAACATGCAGGTGAATTTTTTAAAACAACGATTAAATATGTTTCTTGAAACTTTAGATGCAATCGATCCAGAGGAAACGGATCTTGAGGATATTGATCGATTAATTGAAATGGTCGATGAATTAGAATCAACAGTTCAGGAATTTAAACACCGTGAAGTGTAAGAGTCAATCTTTATTGGCTCTTTTTTATGTAAATTGAACTTGGATTAATGGTTAACTCCAGCGCCTAGCTCCTATATCGATTCGCACTTATGTGCTCATTGAGTTTCCTTTATCTCAAGGAAATGATTTTACTAGGGGCTGAAGCCCTTATGTTAAACGTCAATGACATGCACATTCTGCGCAAGTCATTCCTATATATGAGCTGTACAAGGGCATCCGCCCATCGTAATGTCTTTGACTTTTAAAATCGTGATTTTGCTAGTATAATAAAACTGTCTAAATAGTCTAAAAACAAAGTAGGGTTACATAAATGGGGAGGAGAAAGAACCGATGAATATTGAGAAATTTCAAGAGAGTATGTATGAGCTTATTGTCGAAACGTCCACACAACTTCCTAAAGACGTGCGTAGAGCCATTAAAGCAGCTAAGGAAAACGAAAATATGGGCACGAGATCAGCAATGGCGCTTGGAACGATTACGAATAATATCAAAATGGCGGATGATAATGTGTCCCCTATTTGTCAAGATACAGGTCTTCCAACGTTCAAAATCAAAACTCCTGTAGGCGTAAATCAAATCCAACTAAAAAAGGCGATCTATAATGCCATTGCCGAAGCTACGAAAAACGGGAAGCTTCGCCCAAACTCTGTAGATTCACTAACTGGGAAAAATAGTGGAGATAATTTAGGGGGCGGCACACCGGTTATTAAATTTGAACAATGGGAACAGGATGATATTGAAGTCCGCTTAATTTTAAAAGGCGGTGGATGTGAAAATAAAAACATTCAATACAGTCTCCCATGTGAATTAGAAGGCTTAGGACGTGCTGGTCGTGATCTGGATGGAATTCGTAAATGTATTATGCACTCTGTTTACCAAGCCCAAGGACAAGGTTGCTCCGCTGGCTTTATCGGAGTCGGGATTGGCGGGGATCGTTCCGCTGGATATGATTTAGCAAAAGAACAACTTTTCCGCTCTGTTGATGATGTAAATCCGAATGAAGACCTGCGTAAATTAGAAGAGTATGTAATGGAAAATGCCAATAAATTGGGAATTGGTACAATGGGGTTCGGCGGTGAAACGACACTGTTAGGATGTAAAGTGGGTGTCATGAACCGTATTCCAGCAAGCTTCTTTGTTTCCGTTGCTTATAACTGTTGGGCATTCCGTCGTTTAGGAGTATCTGTTAATGTTGAAACAGGAACGATTAAAGAATGGATGTACCAAGAAGGTGAGAAAATAGATTTTGGCGTTGAACAAGCAGAAAAGGAAACAGCCGCAGCATCTGAAAAGAGTGTCAATGTGGTTGAATTACAAGCGCCAATTACCGAAGAACAAATTCGTCAATTAAAGGTTGGAGACGTTGTTAAAATTTCTGGAAGAATGTATACAGGACGCGATGCAATTCATAAATATTTGTCTGAAAATGACTCCCCAGTAGACCTAAATGGACAGATTATTTATCACTGTGGTCCTGTAATGTTAAAAGATGATGAAGGCAAATGGCATGTAAAAGCAGCAGGACCAACAACCAGTATTCGTGAGGAGCCATATCAAGGAGATATTATGAAACGCTTTGGGATACGTGCTGTCATCGGTAAAGGTGGTATGGGGCCCAAAACATTAGAAGCGTTAGAGGAACACGGCGGTGTTTATTTGAACGCAATCGGTGGTGCAGCACAATATTATGCAGATTGTATTAAATCCGTTGATGGTGTTGATTTAACACAATTTGGAATTCCAGAAGCTATGTGGCATTTAACCGTAGAAGGTTTTACTGCCGTTGTCACGATGGATTCCCATGGAAACAGTCTTCATAAAGACGTTGACCAATCCTCTCTTGAAAAATTAGCTCAATTTAAAGATCCGGTTTTTAAATAACTTTTTAAATGTCCTTCATTACAGGTTAATGAAGGACATTTTTTCGTTGAATTATGTCTTCAACTGCTATGAAGGCCAAAATCGTGGTACTAGTGAAGTCAAAAGGTCTTCATACACCGGATGAATTCCAAAATCGTAGAACAAGTGAAATAAGGGGGCTGCACTTCACAGATGAAGACCGAACATATCAAAAAATGAAGCAACGGATCTTCATCGGACAACTAAAAACACGATAAGGGGACTGCAGCAAATCCTATTTTTGCCAATTAGATTTACGAATTGAATTGTACTCCAAAGCTAAAATAAGTACATATAGAAAGGAGTCAATTCAAAATGAAGTTTTTCAAAAAAACCATCGTTCTTTGTTTGCTTTTTTTTATAACGGGAACATTTGCCTCTGCAGAAACCTATTCGAATCAAGCCATTCATTGGGGGATACCGAGAGCAAAGGATGAAATTCCTCCCGATGCTGGACAAACATGGAATAAAATCTTAGAGAAACACGGTGCTTTCTATAAAGGGGATCCGAATAAAAAGGAAATATATTTAACCTTCGATAACGGGTATGAAAATGGTTATACAGATAAAATCCTCGATGTTTTAAAAAAGGAAAAAGTTCCAGCTACTTTTTTCGTGACGGGACATTATTTAGACTCAGCGCCAGACCTGGTTGAAAGAATGGCAAAAGAGGGTCATATCATTGGAAATCATTCGTGGAGTCATCCTGACTTAACACAGGTAAGTGATGAAAAAGTTGTAGAAGAACTAGAAAAAGTACGTAAAAAAACAGAGGAAATCACAGGGAATAAAGAAATGAAATATCTTAGACCCCCACGAGGAGTCTTTAGTGAAAGAACAATGGATCTTGCTAAAAAACATGGATATACCCATGCTTTTTGGTCATTAGCCTATGTTGACTGGTATACAAATCAACAAAAAGGTGCCCAATATGCTTATGATAATATTATGGGAAGAATCCATCCAGGTGCGATTATTCTTCTGCATACCGTATCAAAGGATAATGCAGATGCTTTAGAAGATGTGATTAAAGACTTGAAAAAGAATGGCTATAAGTTTAAGAGTCTGGATGATCTACAAGTAGGCGAGCAGAGCGATAAGGATCCGATTTTAGAGCGTTTATTTAATAAAGAAGGGTAATCAATCATATTAGGGGGGCAGCTATAAAACTGTCCCTTTTTCTATGTAGGCTAGAAATAAACTGAACCACTCGTTTTATCCTCCTATAAAATAATCAGTAATATATGTTATAATACGAAAAAATAGTAAGAAGTGATGAATTTGAAAACACTGCAAATTACAGGACCCTATCATTTTGATGCAGTATTAGATCGGCTTATGAGAGATCCTCTTCATGGTGTTAATCTTCAAGAGAGAACGGTAAAAGTTCCCCTCAATAATAAGAAAACTCCACATGTTGCCACCGTTCGTGCAGTTGGAACAACGGAAAATCCTATTTTTGACATTACAGGTACAAATGATTTAGGCATCCAAAGATTAAGTGAGATTTTTCAATGGGATACGGATTTAGAGGAAATCTATCTTCATTTCCAGAAGACGACGCTAAAGAGGATATTCCAAGAACACTATGGTACAGCGCTTGTGCTAGATTTTAGTCCTTATCAATGTTTGTTAAAATGTATCATCCATCAGCAATTGAATACTGCCTTTGCGCATAGTTTAACGGAACGCTTTGTAAAAACATATGGGTTTGAAGTGGAGGGTGTCTGGTTTTATCCATCCCCTGAGATTGTCGCAAACTTGACGGTGGACGAGCTTCGAAAATTACAGTTTAGCGGTCGTAAAGCTGAGTATCTTATTGGGATTGCGGAAAAGGTATCTAAGAGGGAACTTGATTTTGATCAAATGAAACATCAATCGAATCAAGAGATCCATGATGAATTGATAAAATTACGAGGTATCGGACCGTGGACTGTCCAAAACTTTCTGATGTTTGGTTTAGGTCGTAAAAACTTATTTCCGATTGCCGATATCGGGATCCAAAATGCATTAAAAAAACACTTTGATTTGAAGGATAAACCTAGCGTATCAGATATGGAAGAATACAAAAAAGATTGGGAACCTTATTTAAGTTATGCCTCCCTTTATTTGTGGAGAAGCATTGAAAAAGGAGAAAAATGAAGAATGCAAAATGATCAAAAGGCTAAAGTACAAATAAACCAAACCTTTCCATTAACCATCAAAAGACTCGGGATCAATGGGGAAGGAGTCGGATATTTTAAAAAACAGGTTGTATTTGTTCCAGGTGCACTGCCAGGTGAGGAAGTTGTGGTTGAAGCCACAAAGGTCCATCCTAAATTTGCGGAAGCAAAGATTAAAAAGATCCGTAAGAAATCGGAATTCCGAATTGAGCCACAGTGCCCTGTGTACGAAGAATGCGGGGGCTGTCAGCTCCAGCATCTTCACTATGATCAGCAGTTAAAAGAAAAGCGAGATATTGTCATCCAATCGCTAGAAAGACACACTAAACTTCCATTAGATCGGTTAGATATTCGCGAAACGATCGGGATGGAAAATCCATGGAATTACCGAAACAAAAGCCAGTTTCAGGTAGGGCAGAAGGATGGAAAGATCTTGGCTGGTTTGTACGGAATGAATTCTCATCATTTGATAAATATCGATCAATGTGTCGTGCAACATCCAAAAACCAATAAAGCAGTTGGAACCGTGAAAAAGATTCTTCAAAAGCTGCAAATCCCGATTTATAGTGAGAAATCAAGAAAAGGGATTGTTCGGACGATTGTTGCTAGAGTAGGAGTTCAGACAGGTGAATTGCAGATTGTTTTGATTACGGCAAAAAAGGAACTACCAAAAAAAGAATTGTTTGTAGAGGAAATTAAAAAAAGATTACCTGAAGTAAAGTCAATCATGCAAAACATCAATGGTGAAAAAACATCGTTGATTTTTGGAAATGAAACATTCAATTTAGAAGGAAATGACTTTATTCAAGAAACATTAGGGGATTTAAGTTTTGAGCTTTCTGCAAGAACCTTTTTTCAGTTAAATCCAGAACAAACGGTTACGCTATACAATGAAGCGAAAAAAGCGGCAGCACTTACAGGTAAAGAAAAAGTGGTTGATGCCTACTGCGGAGTAGGTACAATTGGGCTTTGGGTTGCCGATCAGGCAGCAGAAGTACGCGGCATGGACGTTATCCGTGAATCAATTGAAGATGCAAAAAAGAATGCTTCACGACACGGAATGAACCATGCAAAATACGTAGTTGGAAAAGCGGAAGTAGTGTTACCTAAATGGGCAAAAGAAGGATGGGTTGCTGATGTCGTCATCGTCGATCCCCCAAGAACTGGACTTGATGAACAATTGTTAAACACCCTTTTAAAGGTAAAACCAAAAAGAATCGTTTATGTATCATGCAATCCTTCAACCTTAGCTAAAGATATTCAAGTCTTATCAAAGAGGTATGGGGTCGAATATATTCAACCGGTTGATATGTTTCCACAGACTTCAAATGTAGAAGTTGTTACAAAGTTGGAGTTAAAACTGTAACCGAAAAATAATCTAATAACTAAAATAAACGATTTCAGATTTCCAATCTTGTTCAATTTTATCCCAGTTTTCCTTAATAGGAAAACCGGGGTTTTCTCGTATCATTCCATTTATAACTAAGAAAAGAGTTATTGAACGTAGTACAAAGAAAATTATATAGATTCTATTTCTTCAAATTCCCTAAGAAGTAAGTAAATGTGTACACTACCGGTTTTTGTAAATACATTCCAAATGTATTGATTCATTGCCTTTTCTCCCTTTCTAATCATATCTATGTCGTTGTTATTGGCATTTTATTTAAGAGCAATTATTAAGGAATTATGCTGTTTGAATAAATTCATTTAATATCTTTGGATTAACCACTTGTTTAAAATCTTCTGGCTTGTTCAATTTTATCCCCCTTCGATTTGCAACCGAGATAATTAAGCCTAGTTCATAGTACATATTTTTTGACAATATTTCCTTTTCAATCTTTTTCATTATTTCGCAATAAAAAGTGATAAGTAGATCAGTCGGTAATTTTTCATAAAAACCCATAAACTATACCTCCTTATTAAGGTTTTATAAAATACGTAATTACATAAACCTTATGAACATATATTACAAAAACATTAGCATAATAAATGTCGAATTATATGATATTACAAATCATTTAACCAAATTTTATTATTCGTGATACAAATTTTAAAAAAGATCAATATTATTTGGTTCCTGTAAAGAATTTTTTTGTAACCTAGTAAAAGTCCTAGCAAAAACTAGCTGTCTGTAAAAAATTGCGTCCGAAAAAAGCTCACATTGAGTTGAACTCGGTATGTCATTCGTATCGGACCTTGTTTTATAATAGAAGTAACTTTACCCATTTGAGGAGATGTACTAGTGAAAAAAGCAATCTTAATCGTAAGTAGTGTCATGATCCTCTGCTTAATGATAGCTATGTATTTTTTAGGAAAACAAACCAAAACCCTAACAACTCAAGAATTGATTGAGATACAGCAAAATGAGAATGAACGCCCTCTTGCCGTTCCACTACAGCCTATTTATGTAAACGATCACATGGGCTATTCGTTGCAAAACGATGAATTAAACATTACATATGACGATGGTGAAACTTGGGTAACCGTTCCGGTTAAAAAGGATCTTTTATTTGAAGGAGAATATAATGGAAACAAACAAGAACTGATTGAACATAGTTATATTTTAACTAAAGATATAGCCGCATTTTTATATACGGAAGGACCTGATTGGGACCAAAAACAACTTTTATTAACATATTCCTTTGATCAAGGAGAAACATGGGAGAAAACCGTGATAACGGAAAACTTTGCGGCACTAAGATTTCGTAAAGTTGACTTTCTCAATAAGAACTTCGGTTATGTGATTGTTTCTGGAGGGAGAACCATGTCCCAAGAATACTCAACTGTCTTTTTAACTCATGATGGTGGACAAACTTGGTCGGAAGCGGACAATTCAGGAGTGACTCGGTTAATTTATGATGGTGGGTTTGTTGATGATAAAACTGGATTTTTATCTTTTGGAATCATTAATCCCGAGGAACCTGATTTCTACGTTACGCAAGATGGTGGAAACTCATGGACAAAAGCTATTTTTCAGATCCCAGAGGAGTTTAAGCGCATTTTTGCAGCTACAGAAGTTCCATTTCAAGAAGACGATTATTTGGCTGTATTACTTAACCAAGGACCAAACGGCGACTATAAAGGTGGAGAAGTGAAAGGGAAATTTATTTCAAGGGATAATGGAAAAACATGGGGGTATCAGCAGGAGGTAGCGGGTAATGCAGAATAAGTGGGTTCGCTGGATTGGGTGGCTGCTGTTTTTAGGAGCAATAGGACTATTCATTATACAAATAGGTTATTTCCTTCTAAAAAATCGGATGGGAATAGAGTATATTGATCATCGACTATTTTATATCATCAACCTATTTTGTGTCTTGCTTTTGTTTACTTCCATTTTACTCCTGCTTCAACTCAAAAAAAACGAAAAATGGATAGGGGCTTCTGTTGTAATAATTATGGTTGCCGCAAATACTATATTTCTTGTTTCTAGTAACAAAGAAATCAATTCTATCATTAGTATTTCTCCAGATTATAACCATCTATTGGTGATGAAAGAAAACAGGTCCCAAGGTGATACGGTTTACTACCGATCTTATTATGGTATTTTTGCTGTACCAAAAGAGAGGTTGCCTTACCAAACAAATGGTGATTTCAAAGTAAAGTGGTTGGAGAATGATATTGCCGCAGTTACTTATAAAGACAAGAATCAAAACATTCATCAATTTATTGGGACGTATGGTGATCGCGGTGGTGGTAGATCTTATTACTATGTTGGCGCTGAAATACATGGTTTGTGGAAAGGAAGCAATATAAAGGTTATCGGTAATTCGGATGGAATAACAATAATCGATCATGGAAACCCTGAAACTTTTCAATGGGATAACATGGTGCAATTTGGAACACTTGCTGTCGTGTTAATGAAGGGAAATAAAGCCGCTTGGACAATCGCCCTAGGAGCAGATTATCAAGTCCAATCCGATTCGTCCCTACCAAAAACGGGCAATATCATCTTGTATAAAGCGACAATGGATGAAAATCAACCTCATACACTGTTTTACAATCAGTAAATGTAAACAGTAGGTCTATCAAGTATTAGTTAAATTGATTAAATATTTTTCTCGGAAAAAGTGGTTCGTTTTTATGAAAAGATACTAAAGGAGTTTTTAATCGATTTCTATCATGAAACCATTAATAACAAAATATAGGTATGATGAATGAATTCTAATGATTTCAGCTGCTGAAAAGGGGATAACATTAATTGTCAGTCAATCAACAAATTTTGGACGAATTATGTCCTCAGTGGATCATTCTATAATGTGGTGGGAGGATACTTTACCTAATTCTTTATCATCATGTAAAACGGTTTAGCTTTCATGTGAACTTGCTAAACCGTTATTGTCATATGCTTGTTTTGAATCGGTATTGATCGTTTCTAGCTGTATTTTTTGATATTGGGCGATAAGCTTGTCTAACTTTTGACTATAACTAAGGGTGTCATCACTATCTATGCCGGTTTCCAATGCAATCAAAATTAAGTTCTTTCTCATCCGATTAATTTGATACTCTAACTCATCAATATTTAAATTCAAACGCATAATTATACACCCTTATAATTTTAATCATATCCGTTTAAAACACACAACAAATATTATGCAAAATTTCAATCAAAATTGGAATAGATATGACAAAACTTCTCAAAATATGACAATGGTGTCATGACAGGTGTCAGACAATGGTGTAAGGATCGTCTAAAAAAATGAAAGTTCTAATTCTGAATAAATATTTATTAATGACAGATGAGGATGTATATTGAAACGACACTCTTATAGCAGAACTTAAAACATACTAAGTCGATAATTTTTCGATAATAACTCTAATAATTTAATGCCTGCGATACTATTCCCTTTCTGATCAAGTGAGGGTCCGAATATGCCGATTCCAAATTTCCCTGGCACAGCTCCCATAATACCCCCAGAAACCCCACTTTTAGCTGGAATGCCTATCTTGATAGCGAATTCTCCAGAGGCATTGTACATTCCACATGTGACCATAAATGTCTTGCAAATACGAGCCACATCAGCAGGAAGAATGTGCTTGCCATTATCTGGATCTATACCATCCATTGCAAATACTAATCCAATTCTGGCTAAATCGAGACAGTTCATTTCAATTGCACATTGTTTGGTGTATAAGTCGAGCAATTGTTCAATATCTTCATCAATAATCCTATGTTGTTTTAAAAAATAAGCTAAAGATCTATTTAAATAGGCTGTATCAAATTCAGATTGGGCTACATTCTCGTTATAGTTAATCTCGAAGTTATTTGTCATTGTTTGAATCAAGGTAAGCAATCGCTGAAGTCTCTCTTTTACATCTTCTCCTTGAATCATATGGGTTACGGACAATGCCCCTGCGTTGATCATAGGATTCAATGGCTTCGCCACATCCATCATTTCCAGGCGAGCGATTGAATTAAATGGGTCACCGGTTGGCTCCATTCCAACATGCTTAAAGACATAGTCAGTGCCTCTATCCATGAGTACTAGCGCTAAACTGATGACCTTTGAAATACTTTGTAGCGTAATTTTACGTTCGATATCTCCAGCAGATATACAATTTCCATTCGGGTAATAAATGGCGATTGATAATTCATTAGGATTCGCCTTCCCTAATTCAGGAATATAATCTGCAACTTTTCCGTGCTTCACACACTTCTTAGCTTCAATGACTAACTCATTTAGTTCATCACTCGATTGACAAAACATTAACATCACCAACATTAGTATGAGTCAAAACGGGTGACAGGCACCTTCCAGTTTCTGGAAGGTGCCTGTCACCCGTCAAAATATGGTAAAATGAACAGCATAATATAAGGTTTATGAAAATAGGTGAAATGGTGAAACATGAAGTACAAGAAGATAATTATAAATTATTTGCTTTATTAAGTCGTTATTTGAATGAAGCTTCAGATCTTATCAAAAAGGATGAAGTGGATGATTTAGTTCAATATGGGGTATCTAAGGAATATGCTTTTGCTGTCATTTTAGCAGCTACTTTTGGACTTGATATTGTGGAAAACAGGAAGGATAAGGAATTCTTCAACCAATATTTCAAGAATATGTTCCATCAATTAAATAAAAATCAATATGAAAACAACCCTTATTATAAAAACATTCGGGTACCAGCCGTTAAAATAGGAAACTGCGAATTAAAATATGAAACATATATGCCTTATGAAGGGTTTGTGTGTGATGACATTATTCAAAATAGTGAGGGAAGACAAATCCCACAAATCGGATTTTTTGATGAGGAATTTGAATATCCAGCTATTTTAGAAAATAATCGAATCTGGATGACAATTACCCCGAATGAAATTGAAACCATGAAAGAAGCAGTTGAACGGGCTCATGGTCATGTACTAACCTTTGGGCTTGGAATGGGGTACTATGCTTATATGGTTTCAGAAAAGGAAGCCGTTGACAGTGTTACGGTTGTCGAGATTAATGATGATGTGATCCAGTTATTTAATCAATATATCCTGCCGCAATTTTCAAATCGTAAAAAGATTAAGGTGATCAAGGCGGATGCTTTTGAATTTGCAAAAAATCACATGAATCCAGGCACATTTGATTTCGTCTTTACCGATCTATGGCACGATGTGTCAGATGGAATCCAGTTGTATTTAAAAATGAAAGAATACGAAAAGCAGAGTCCTCAAACTCAATTTATGTATTGGATTGAAAAATCAATTTTATGTTATTTATGAAAAATTGAAGCACCCCCCAAAATGGAAGGTGCTTCACCGTTACATGCTTATTTTTTCTCAAAAATAAAGTTATCTACTTCAATTGGAGTTGTATCACCTTTTTGTGCGGCATTGATTAATTGACCAGCATAAATTTTAAATGTGTGCCAAGAATGAGTGGCACCTGTGACTACTTCAACATCTCCCGCACTTTGTGCTTTAACAAAGTTTGCGTTTAATGCTGGAATAAACTCTTTAGGACCTGTTCCTGTTTTATCAGACATATTTTTTTGGTATTCTTCATCTTCGACCTTTGATTTACCCGCTTCATTGATATTATCATAATTAGACTCAGTAATCTTGCCGTCTTTTACGGTCATGGTAAAGCTTACCTTATATCCATTTTTCTCATTTTTTTCAGTGAGTGAATATTCACCGTCATTTAATGGGGCTTGACTATCAATTTCGATTGGAGTTGTATCACCTTTTTGAGCAGCCTGGATTAATTGCTGAGTATAGTTCATGAAACTATCAAAAGAATGAGTAGCACCAGTTACAACTTCTAGATCTCCTGCATTTTGTTTTTCGAGTAATTGTTCGTTAAATGCTGGGATGAATTCTTTAGGACCTGTGCCTGTTTTTTCAGACATATTTTTTTGGTACTCATCATCTTCCATTTTTGATTTGCCCTCTTCATTCACATTATCATAATTGGACTCAATGATTTTGCCGTCTTTTACTTTTATTTCAAAGTTAACCTTGTATCCGTTTTTATATTCTTTCTCTGTTAATGTATATGTACCATCTTTCATTGGGGTTCCAGCAATAAGACCTGGAATGGCAACTGTTTCCGTTGTTTCTGTTTTTTCCTCAGTTTGAGCTTCTGGTTTTTCTTGTGAAGCAGTTTGAGTTGTTTCTTCTTTTACTTCTTCGGTAGCTGTTTCCGTTTCGTTTCCACATGCACCTAAAAATAGTGCTAAGGATACGGCAATTGATACTGTCATTGTTTTTTTACCAAATTTCATTTTGTCTCAATCCTTTCTGTTGTTGTTTGTTTTTGTTTGATAAAAAATTAATAATGTGATGAATTTCACATTATTAACTATTATAATAGTAGCCCTTTTTGGGAGTTTACATCAGTGAGGAATATCACCCAAATATTGGAAAGGGGAATAAAGAGAAAAAATAGAGATGCTGAACTATAGATATTTACTTATAAATTTTCAATTAAAAACGGTAGATTTATCCTTTAAATTTAACTTTGTTCAATAGATACACACATAAACTACACAATTTGTCTATTAATTTTTAACAATATTAACACAATTAAGATGACTTCCAGTTTCTGGAAGGTGCCTGTCACCCTGCTTCTGTTTTTCTATAAAAAGTAAATTCGATGTGCTATAGTAGAAGAGGTTTTTTCTGAAAGGGGATAGTGTGTTGTCGCAAAGTTCAATGGTGAAAGCAAAACCATTATATACATATTTATTTATTGCAGGGATTATCTTTGTAGCCTTTAATTTAAGACCCGCGATTACATCAATCGGCCCAGTAGTTAGCCTAATTCAAGAAGATCTAGGTTTAGCGTATTGGAGTGTTAGTTTATTAACGAGTTTGCCATTAATTGCATTTGCTGTGATCTCACCTATTGCACCGAAATTAGCTCATCGGTTAACAAATGAAAAAACGTTATTATTCGGGTTGGTCTTGATTCTTACAGGTATCGGGATCCGTACAATTGCCATTACCTTTTTACTTTTCTTCGGTACCTTTTTAATTGGCAGTGGAATTGCCATTTGTAATGTTATATTACCTGTTGTCATTAAAGATAAGTATCCATTAAAATTTGGTCTTATGACGAGCGTATACTCCACAGCTATGTCAATTATGGCTTCGATCGCTTCAGGAATAAGTGTCCCATTAACAAGTGGACTGAATCTTGGTTGGCAAATCGCACTATTTGTTTGGGGGATTCCAGTCGTTTTTGCGATCATCCTTTGGATATATTTAACGAAAAAGTCGAAAAGCCAGGCAATTGAAAGAAAAGCTGTAACAAAAAGTGAAAAATTGATTTGGCGTTCACCGCTTGCTTGGCAAATTGCCTTCTTCATGGGTTGTCAATCTTTAATGTTTTACGTCACGATTACATGGCTACCAGAAATTCTACAAAGTTTGGGCGCAAATATAACAACTGCTGGATGGCTGCTTTCTTTTACTCAGTTAATTGGGTTACCCGCTGGATTTATTGCTCCAGTCCTTGCAGGTCGCTTGCGTAATCAAAAAGGACTTGCTGCAGTTCTGGGTTTATCGACGGTTTCTGGTTTTAGTGCATTGTTGTTATTTGGAACAAATGATGTTGCAATGATCATTAGTATTATTTTTATTGGGATCGGTCTCGGTGGAACCTTCCCTCTGGCCTTGGCTCTCGTGGGTCTTCGCAGTCAGACTGCTACACAGGCAGCTGATTTATCAGGAATGGCCCAGTCTGTTGGATATGTTTTGGCAGCAATCGGTCCAATTGCAATTGGCTTGATTTATGACTTTACACATACATGGACAGTACCGATTATTACAATGATGATTGTCGGTATGATTAATATCGTTTTTGGATTTTGGGCAGGACGGGATCAATATGTTTAAATCAACGGTGAGCAGAAGCTTGCCGTTTTTTTATGCAAAATGACTATTAAAATATTGATATTTCTGTCGATACAAAGAGTAGGCAGACATTTGCATAAAGGACGTGTTTGATAATGATAGAGCGAGTTCATAATCAAAATTTTAACCATCTTGCAAAAGTAACAGCAGTAGAAAAAGTCACTCCGGCGAGAGAGTCTGAGGAAGCCCTAACAAAGCCTGATCAACAACAGTCTAGAAATTCCTATGAGGTAGATAAGGAAAAGATGGAGGAAGTTGTTAAGGGGATGAATGACTTTTTAAACCCTGTCAACACTTCGATTAAGTTTGTTCTTCATGATAAATTAAATGATTACTATGTCACTGTAGTTGACGACAAAACACAAGAGGTTATTAAGGAAATTCCATCTAAGAAGCTATTAGATACGTATGCAAATATGATGGAGTTTGTGGGATTGTTGGTCGATAAGAAGATTTAAGGTAGGTGAACCGAAGTGGCAAATCTAAGAATTAGCGGTCTGGCGAGTGGAATGGATATTGACTCCATCGTTTCAGATATGATGAAAATAAAAAGAATGCCGCTTGATAAACTCAAGCAAGAAAAGCAAGTCATGGAATGGCAACGTGATGATTATCGTGAGATGAACACGCTTCTACTTGATTTCCGAAGCGAACTCACACAAATGAAATTAACAACAAGATATCGAACACGTACAACAACCACGACGGACGATTCAAGGGTAACGGCGACTGCTTCGAGTGCGGCGGCGCTATCGTCGTTTTCGATTTCTAGTGTTACACAGTTGGCATCAGCTGAGACATTAGTAAACAGTGGTAGTATTTATAATGATTCTTCCTTTGATCCAAATAAGAGCATGTTTGATCAACAAGCTAAGTTAGATTCGACAGGATTTGCATGGCAGACAACAGGAGCAGTAATGAGTAAGTCTATCTCTGTAAAAAATGGAGGAAATACTGTTGAAACAGAACTAAGTAATATAAAAGCAAACACCCAAGGTACTTGGAGTGTGAAAGTCAATGGAGTTGGCTATAAGGTTGTCACTGATGCAACGAAAACATTAGGAGAAAAAGAAGTTCTAATAGACCAAAGTGGAAATCTTACTTTTGGTAAAACTCTTAATAAAGATAGCGTTGTAAAGGTTGATTATATTGCCAATGAACGGACTGATACTCTTAATATACCAACCACTGGGGACACATTAAAGTTAAACAAAGGTGCAATCGACAGTGTTGGCATTAAATTTATTAAGACAATTGATGGAGTAAAGGAAGAACCAATTAATTTAAATCTAAATGATTTAGGTAATAACTTATTTTTAATAACTGACGGATCTGGAAAGTCGTACGGTACTTTAAACAAGGCTACAGGGGAAATAAGTTTAGATGAAAACCTAGAGAGACCAGAAAAAGACTCTAAAACAACTATGTCTTTTGAAGTCACCTATGACCATAAATATACAACGTTTTCGATTGATACCGATACATCAAAAGGTGACCGTCATGATACTTTTCTAGTATCGGCAAGTGATTCACTTAATTCTGTTATTAATCAAGTGAATTCATCTAGTGTTGGAGTCAATATGTTCTATGATTCAGTTACTGGACAGATGACGATGACTCGTAATGAAACTGGTGATTTTAATAATGATCCAAATAAAACAGATACAACATTTTCAGGCTTATTTATAACTAGTATGTTAAAGTTTGATCCAAATGCTGCGGCTAAGGTACAAGGGTTAAATGCGATATTTACTGTTAATGGACTAGAAACAAATCGAACTTCCAATACCTTTGATATAAACGGTGTTTCATTCACATTAAATAAAACATTTGAAGCAACTGAACCACCCGTCACCATCGCCATCAACAACGACTCAAACGCCGTTTTCGAAAATATAAAAGGGTTTATCGAAAAGTACAATGAACTCATTGGAAAAATCCAAAAGAAAATCCAGGAAGAACGGTTCCGTGATTATGCACCGCTTACAGATGAACAACGAGAGTCCTTATCAGATAAGCAGCAAGAACAATGGGAAGAAAAGGCGAAAAGTGGTTTATTGCGTCGGGATTCTGCTTTATCAAGCCTACTCAGTTCCATGCGTACTGATTTTTACGGTAGTGTTGAATCGGAGGATATCAGTCCTCTTTTTAATCAGTTAGCGAAAATCGGAATCAAAACTACCGCGAACTATTTAGAAGGCGGGAAGTTGGAGATCAATGAAGCTCAACTTAAAAAAGCGATTGAAGAAGATCCCTTATCTGTCGAAAAGTTATTTAACGCGACAGGAACAACCAATGGACAAAGAGGAATTGCTCAACGGCTTTATGATACGGTTGGAAGAACGATGGATATAATAACAGAAAAGGCTGGTAAAAGCTTCTCAACCAGTGCTCAATTTACGATTGGACGACAACTTAAAAACTTGGAAAATCAAATCGACCGTTTTGAAGATCGGATGATTCAGCTGGAAGATCGATACTACAGACAATTTACCGCTATGGAAAAGGCGATCCAACAAGCCAACCAACAGTCAGCCTATATTATGAATAATATGTTTAATTTCTAAAGTGTAATATATATGGTTTTATAGAAAGGGAGAAATTCAATGGCAATTACCAATCCTTATCAATCCTATCAGCAAAACTCCGTTAACACAGCATCACCTGGAGATTTGACGCTCATGCTTTATAACGGTTGCTTAAAATTTATAAAAATGGCTAAGAAAGCAATACAAGAGAAGAATATAGAAGAGAAAAATACAAACTTAATTAAAGCGCAGAAAATTATTCAAGAGTTTATGGTTACCTTAAACATGGATATCCCTGTTTCCCAAAATATGATGACTTTGTATGACTATATGCTTCGTCGTTTAATTGAAGCAAATACGAAGAATGATCCTGCTATTTTAGATGAAGTGGAAGAATTGGTAACAGAGTTCCGTGATACGTGGAAGCAAGTGATCCAACTTAATCGCCAGAAACAATTTGCTGAAGGTGGACAAGCTTGAGTACAGTAAAGGATTTTTATCAAGTGACGGTGGAATTACTCACGTTACTAGAAAAGGATACCAATAAAAATCGTGATCAAAAAATAAACAAAATCCAAACATTATTAGAACTTAGAGAGGGTTTCATGGATAAAATGGAACCCCCTTTTTCTCAAGAGGATCAAGAACTAGGAAAAAAACTGATTGAAATGAATCAAAAGGTAAACGCCCTACTAGTTAAAGAAAAACTAGCCATTCAACTTGATTTGCACAACTTGAAAAAACAGGAAAAATCAGCTGCGAAATACAACAACCCTTATGAATCATTATCTACAATAGATGGTATATTTTATGATAAAAGGAAATAATAGAGCATGGAAAAAGAAGGCCCTGCAAATAAACTCTCTTTATAATTGTCAATAATTCGACATATTTTGAAAAATTTTGATGATTTAGCAGGAGTTTTCCAGGGTAAAATAGAAATATATTCTTATAAGCTTTTAAGTTAAACAACGGGATTTTATAAGGCTGCACCATTGGTAAGGTGGATTACCTTCATCTAATCCTTTTTATCCCGTTTGAATAAAGAAAAGGAGGAGTTCACTTATGAACTACAACATTCGTGGT
This sequence comes from Niallia sp. Kr1, assembly GCF_050389805.1. Classification (NCBI taxonomy): domain Bacteria; kingdom Bacillati; phylum Bacillota; class Bacilli; order Caryophanales; family Bacillaceae; genus Niallia; species Niallia sp. Kr1. Next base: position 872,648 of record NZ_CP130945.1, read on the forward strand.
GAAAACATTGAGGTAACTCCAGCAATTAGAGAATATGTTGAGAAAAAGATCAGTAAGTTAAACCGTTATTTTACCGAAACGCCTGATTCAAGCGTCAATGTAAATTTAAAAACATACAATGATAAAAGGGCTAAAGTTGAAGTAACAATTCCAATGCCACATTTAGTATTACGTGCTGAGGAAGTAAATAATGATATGTATGCAGCCATTGATTTAATTACTGATAAATTAGAACGTCAAATTCGAAAATATAAGACAAAGGTAAACCGTAAGGCTCGTGAAAAAGGCGGAATTAATGAACTATTTGTTAATAATGTAGCGGACATACCAGGTGAACCTGTTGAAGAGGAAAACGATTTAGAAGTCGTTCGTCAAAAAAGCTTTGACTTAAAACCGATGGATAGTGAAGAAGCTATTTTACAAATGAATATGCTTGGACACAGCTTCTATGTTTTCACAAATGCTGAAACAAACCGTACAAACGTTGTTTATAAGCGTAAAGATGGACGTTACGGTCTAATTGAAGCACAATAAATACTGAAATAAAAAGGACGCAGCTCTTATTAAAAGGGGCTGCGTTTTTAGTATCTTTTTAACAATCTTACTGTAACCGTTTAACCTCATCAATAAATCACTCCACTCTTTATACCCACTTAACTAACAAGTTGTCACTGATTTGTGGAAGTGTTATGATTATAAAGGAAAATTGTCTTTTGCCCGATAAGGGTATGTAGCAAAATGAGCGAATCTTTTTTCATAAATTAGAAAAAATGAGACTCACAATATTGTCATTAAAATAGACTTGAAACATAATAAAGGAGCGTTTGTATGGCGGGGATTTTAAGTAAAGTGTTTGATCCAAATAAGCGGGAGATCAAACGCCTGACAAAAATGGCTGAGCAAATTGATGCTCTCGCCCCAGATATGGAGAAACTTTCCGACGATGAACTCAGAGGCAAAACAGAAGAATTTAAGTCACGATACCAAAACGGTGAAACGGTAGATGATTTATTAATTGAAGCTTTCGCTGTTGTACGTGAAGGAGCTAAACGGGTTTTAGGAATGTATCCATATCCTGTTCAGTTAATGGGGGGTATTTCCTTGCATGAAGGAAATATTGCAGAAATGAAAACAGGGGAAGGGAAAACCTTAACCTCAACCATGCCCGTCTATTTAAATGCATTGACAGGTAGAGGGGTTCATGTTGTTACGGTGAATGAATATTTAGCAAGCCGTGATGCTAGTGAAATGGGACAGCTCTATACCTTTTTAGGTTTAACGGTTGGATTGAACGTAAACAGTTTGTCAAAAGAAGAAAAGCAAGAAGCGTATGCTTGTGACATTACATACAGTACAAACAATGAATTAGGTTTTGATTATTTGCGTGATAACATGGTTCTTTATAAGGAACAGAAGGTACAACGACCACTATATTTTGCCGTCATTGATGAGGTTGACTCGATTTTAATCGATGAAGCTCGTACACCATTGATTATTTCTGGTTCAGCGCAAAAATCTACTCAACTTTATATACAAGCCAATGCCTTTGTCAACACGTTAACGAAAGATGAAGACTTTACGTATGATGAAAAAACAAAGGGTGTTCAATTAACAGAATCAGGGATGACGAAAGCAGAACGTGCTTTTGGGATTGAAAACCTATTTGACATTAGTCATGTTACGTTAAATCACCATATCACACAGGCGCTTAAAGCTCACTCTAGTATGCACCGTGATGTGGATTATGTCGTACAAGACGGAGAAATTGTCATTGTAGACCAATTTACAGGTCGTTTAATGAAAGGGCGCCGCTTTAGCGACGGTCTTCACCAAGCCATTGAGGCAAAAGAAGCCGTAGAGATTCAAAATGAAAGCATGACCTTAGCAACGATTACGTTCCAGAACTATTTCCGTATGTATGAAAAATTGTCTGGTATGACAGGAACAGCCAAAACAGAAGAAGAAGAATTTCGTAATATCTATAATATGAGTGTCGTCGTGATTCCAACTAATAAACCAATTGCTCGTGACGACAGAGCGGATTTAATTTATGCGACCATGGATGGGAAATTCAGAGCTGTAGTTGAAGACATAGCTGAACGTAACAAAAATGGACAACCCGTGTTAGTTGGTACAGTCGCGATCGAAACATCTGAGATCATATCGAATTATTTACTAAAAAAGGGTATTCGTCATAATGTTTTAAATGCGAAAAACCATGAACGTGAAGCTGAGATTATTGCAGAAGCAGGTAAAAAGGGCTCTGTCACTATCGCCACAAATATGGCTGGTCGTGGTACAGACATTAAGCTTGGCGAAGGGGTAAAAGAAGTAGGTGGCCTTGCTGTTATTGGTACGGAACGTCATGAAAGTAGACGAATCGATAACCAGCTTCGTGGGCGTTCTGGTCGTCAAGGAGATCCAGGGGTAACACAATTCTATCTTTCCATGGAAGATGAATTGATGCGACGTTTCGGCTCAGATAATATGAAAAATATGATGAGCAAACTTGGAATGGATGATACACAGCCAATCCAGAGTAAAATGGTATCAAGAGCAGTAGAATCTGCACAAAGACGTGTAGAAGGGAACAACTTTGATGCTCGTAAACGCTTATTAGAATACGATGATGTACTTCGTCAGCAACGAGAAGTCATTTATGCGCAGCGTAATGAAGTTTTAGAATCTGAGAATTTACGAGGCATTGTAGAAACGATGATTCAATCATCCATAACACGTAATGTTGCAGCACATGTTGCGGGGGATCCAGAACAAGTCGATTATCAAAGCTTACTGGATTATATCAACGGAAATCTACTCCATGAAGGTGAAATCACAGTAGAAGATGTTCGTGGAAAAGGTGCTGAAGAAATTACTGAGATCATTATGGTCAAAGTAATGGAGAATTACAATTCAAAAGAAGAACAGCTAAGCGAAGAACAAATGCGTGAGTTTGAAAAAGTTATTGTTTTACGCGCGGTTGATTCCAAATGGATGGACCACATTGATATGATGGATCAACTTCGTCAAGGGATTCATTTGCGTGCATATGGTCAAATTAATCCGTTACGTGAATATCAACAAGAAGGATTTGCTATGTTTGAAGCCATGGTAGAGTCGATTGAAGATGATGTTGCGAAATACATCATGAAAGCGGAAATCCGCCAAAACCTTCAACGTGAAGAAGTGGCAAAAGGACAGGCTGTTAACCCAAAAGAAGACGGCGGTCAAGTAAAGAAAAAACCGGTTGTGAAACGAGTTCAAATCGGACGTAACGATCCATGTCCATGTGGAAGCGGGAAAAAGTATAAAAACTGCCATGGAGCGGCAGGAAATTAATTTATGTAGAAATAGGACAAAATAATAACGTTGTTTTGTCCTTTTCTTTGATGACAAATAGTGACTGAATCATGTAGTACTCATATTATTAATATAGGAAACAGGTCATGTTTCATTTGATGTTTATACGATTTTATAAATGAAGGGGATTAAGTAATGGAATTAGCAGAAATACGTCATGAGTTAGAAAATACGGCAAAGAAATTAGCTGACTTTAGGGGGTCTCTTTGACTTAGAAAATAAAGAAGCCCGAATGGCTGAGCTCGATGATATTATGCTTCAGCCTGAATTCTGGAATGACCAGCAAAAGGCACAAAGTGTCATTAACGAATCCAATGCACTAAAAGATCAGGTAAACGAGTTCAAAGAGCTATTCGATGAGTATGAAAATTTGGAGATAACGTATGAGCTTGTGAAGGAAGAGGATGATGCTGATTTACGTGCTGACCTTGAAACAGAATTGGTTGCATTGTCAGCTCGGTTGAATCAATTTGAACTTCAACTTCTTTTAAGTGAGCCTTATGATAAAAATAATGCGATATTGGAATTACATCCAGGTGCAGGTGGAACCGAATCACAGGATTGGGGATCATTATTATTAAGGATGTACCAACGCTGGGCAGAGAAAAAAGGATTTAAGGTAGAAACACTGGATTACTTACCTGGAGATGAAGCGGGAATTAAAAGTGTTACCCTTGCCATAAAAGGTCATAATGCTTATGGCTATTTGAAGGCTGAAAAAGGTGTACATCGCCTCGTCCGTATTTCACCATTCGATTCATCAGGACGTCGCCATACCTCTTTCGTTTCCTGTGATGTCATGCCTGAATTTAATGATGATATTGAAATCGAAGTACGCTCAGAAGATTTAAAAGTTGATACGTATCGCGCCAGTGGTGCAGGCGGTCAGCATATTAATAAAACGGAATCTGCTGTCCGGATTACCCATATTCCAACAGGGGTTGTTGTTGCTTGTCAATCGGAGCGTTCACAGATTAAAAACCGTGAAACCGCAATGAAAATGTTAAAATCAAAGCTCTATCAATTAGAAGTTGAAAAGAAAGAAGAGCAATTAGCAGAAATCCGTGGTGAACAAAAAGAAATTGGTTGGGGAAGTCAAATCCGTTCTTATGTTTTCCACCCTTATTCCATGGTAAAAGATCATCGAACAAATGCAGAAACTGGAAACATCGGTGCCGTCATGGACGGAGACATCGATGAATTTATCGACGCCTATCTTCGTTTGCGAATTTCATAAAACCAAAGAGGTGACAGCGTACCTTCCACTTTATGGAAGGTGCCTGTCACCTCTTTAATAATTTGAATATTAAAAAGGGTTTTAATATTATTATTATGGTATAATATAAGGCAAGTGTGAAGTTATAAAGGGGATGATTTGATGAGAGGAAAATGGGTTACATTGTTGATGGGTGCCGTGCTCGTTTTGTCTGCATGTGGAGGAAATGAGGAGGCCACTGGGGATACGGTTTCTGCTGGCGATCCAGAAAAAATTTATACACAAAAATGCTCTTCTTGTCATGGGGTGGAATTACAAGGACAAGGGCATTTTCCAGAACTTAATACTGTAGGTTCAAGACTTTCACAGGAAGAAATTGAGAAAACCATCCTAGAAGGAAAAGGAGCCATGCCACCAGGACTTATTCAAGGTGAAGAGGCATCAGCTGTAGCACAGTGGTTAGCCACAAAGAAATAAATATAATATGACTCACTGAACGATCGCTAATGTTCTATCAGTGGGTCATTTTTCTTTTCTCATCTTCTACTACTAATCGAAAAGTTTGTATAACCACAATTTCCCACTATATTTAAAATCTTCAATTCCCCCCTAGAGTTTCCAATATACCAATTAAGTACCAATTATATAGATTTAGAACAATTAACGAATGCTAGATTCCTTTTGTAAGAGAGGTTATATGACAGTTTTAATCAATTTTTATCGAAATTGAAAAGAAACTGTAATATATTTTTAGGTTTTCATAGCGAAATATGATGCTATAATGGGAAGTGTGGAAAACAATAAAAAAATTGTTGGATTTTGTCGAGGACGATTTATTTATTTTTCTAACACAAAATACATTGGGTGATAACATGATAGAAATGCAGGATGTTTATAAAAAATACCCGAATGGTGTTGTTGCAGTAAACGGAATTAGTGTAAACATCGAACCGGGCGAATTTGTCTATGTTGTGGGTCCAAGTGGCGCTGGAAAGTCCACTTTTATAAAAATGATGTATCGAGAAGAAGTACCCACTAAAGGTAATATTAAAATTAACGGAATTGAATTAACTACATTAAAAGAAAATAAAGTTCCTTTATTAAGACGTCAGATGGGTGTCATTTTCCAAGACTTTAAGTTACTTCCCTCACTTACTGTTTTCGAAAATGTCGCTTTTGCTTTAGAAGTAATTGAAGAGCATCCCGATCAAATCAAAAAGAAAGTCATGCAAACACTAGACCTTGTTGGGATTAAGCACAAAGCACGTATGTTTCCAAATGAACTTTCAGGTGGAGAGCAGCAACGTGTATCGATTGCGAGATCGATTGTTAATTCACCAAAAGTAGTGATTGCCGATGAGCCTACGGGAAACCTTGATCCTGATACATCTTGGGATATTATGAGCATTTTTGAGGAAATCAACTTAAGAGGGACAACGGTCTTGATGGCCACTCATAATAAAGAAATTGTTAATACCATTAAACATCGGGTTATTGCCATCGAGGCTGGTCAGATTGTCCGTGATGAACAGAGAGGTGAATACGGATATGAAGGCTAGGACACTTAGACGGCATGTACGAGAAAGTTTTAAAAGTTTAGGGAGAAATGGCTGGATGACTTTTGCATCCGTCAGTGCAGTAACGATTACCTTGCTATTAGTCGGTGTCTTCTTTGTTATTATGATGAATTTAAATCATATGGCAAACAATATCGAAAACGATGTTGAAATACGTGTTCATATTGATGTTGCTGCCGCAGAAGAGGAACAAAAAGCACTAGCGGATCAGATTCAAAAATTAGATCGAGTAGATTCAGTAGCTTATTCATCGAAGGAAGAAGAACTGAATCAATTAATGAACAGTATGGGTGAAGAAGGCGAAGCCTTTGCCATGTTCGAGCAGGATAATCCTCTTAATGACGTTTTAGTAGTTAAAACGAAAGAACCGCAAGACATTATGTCTGTCGCGAAGCAAATTGAAAAAATGGATTTCGCTTCAAAGGTAAAATATGGACAAGGTAGTGTTGAGAAAATATTCGAAGTGACCAATACAGGTCGAATTATTGGGACGATATTGATTATTGGACTCTTGTTCACAGCAATGTTTTTAATTTCAAATACGATTAAAATTACTATTTTTGCTAGAAGAAGAGAAATTGAGATTATGAAATTAGTAGGGGCAACAAATGGATTTATCCGTTGGCCGTTTTTCTTAGAAGGTCTTTCCCTTGGGGTGTTAGGATCGATCGTTCCAATTATTATCATTACGATCACCTACTATTATTCTCATGACTTTATCTCGGAAAAGCTTGCGGGAGATTTCCTACAATTACTTCCATTTGGTCCTTTTGTTTTCCAAATCTCAGGTCTACTACTCTTAATGGGTGCTGTTATTGGAGTTTGGGGAAGCTTAATGTCTGTTCGTAAGTTCTTAAAAATATAAGAAGGGATCTAGTGCCAATAGATCGGGATTCTTCATTGGTGCTAGAGTCTTTTTGAAATTAAATACATACATATATACATGAAAATTGACTGGTATTCTCCATTTTAATAGATATACTCTATGAAAATAGCGAAATGTACAGTTTAAATGAGGCAGGGGGAGAAGATCCATTGAAAAAAAGATTGGTAACATTGTCTGTGGTAGCATCACTAGGTTTAGGTTCTCTTTATGCGGGTGGACCCGTTTCAGCGGAATCTCTCAATCAATTAGAACAACAAAAAGAGAAACTCAGTGGACAAAAAACTGAGCTGAATCAACAAATCGATCAAACCACTGAAAAGATTGGTCAAAAAGAAGCTGAGCGAAGCCAAGTAATAGATGAAATCAACCGAATCGAACTTGAAATGAACGATGTAACGACTAAAATTGCTGAAAAAAATCAGCAAATTGATAAAAAAAATGAAGAGATTCAACAGTTGAAAATCGAGTTAGAAGAGATTCAAACTCGGATTGAAACACGGAATGAATTGCTAAAAGAGCGAGCTAGATCTTACCAAGAAGGCGGTGGATTTGTTAGCTATCTTGAAGTGCTAGTCGGTGCTAAAAGTTTTAGTGATTTTATCGATCGAATCTCAGCAGTAACAACGATAATTGAAGCCGACCAAACGCTTATAAAAGAACATAATGCGGATAAATTAGCGCTTGAAGAAAAACAAGCAACGATCGAAAATGAATTAGTAGAATTACAAAAAATGCAAAAAGAACTAGAATCGTTAAAGGCTACCTTAGATGTTCAAAAACAAGAACAAAGTAATTTAAAGGCCATGCTTGATCAAGAAATAGCGGAAGCTGAACAAGTTCGAATAAGTGCTGAAGAGGAAATGCACATAGTTCAAAACCAAGAAGCAGCCATTCAAAAATCAATTGAATTGGAAAAACAAAAACAAGCTGAATTAGAAAAACAAGCTGAATTGAAAAGACAACAAGAAGAGGAAGCGAAAAAACGCGAGCAAGAAGCTTCATCAAGTCAAGTAGCATCGAGCAGCACCGCTAGCAATACTTCTAGCAGCACAACTAGCAATGACAACCAAATTGTGAAGACTTCATCAAGTACGTTTATTCGCCCAACACAAGGTTATGTGACATCACCTTTTGGATATCGTATCCATCCAGTTTATGGGACAAAGAAGTTTCATAGTGGAATAGATATTGCAAAATCAGGGACTGTCCCAGTTGTAGCTGCAGCTGATGGCGTTGTATCATACTCTGGACAAATGAGTGGCTATGGAAATGTAATCATCATCACTCATTCAATCAATGGTAAAACCTATCAAACACTTTACGCGCATTTAAGAAACCTTGGAGTAGGTACAATGACAACTGTATCTCAAGGACAGTATATTGCATATATGGGTAATACAGGCATTGGAACGGGTCAACACTTGCATTTCGAAGTTCATAACGGACGTTGGAACTCAGCAAAATCAAATGCAATAAACCCAGCTAGTGTCGTGAATTTTTAAAATATAATAGATTGATAGATTAAAAGGAAGAGGGAATTCTTCCTTTTTTTAATGGAAAAAATTCTTTTCAAAATAGATGAAATTCTCATATCTCATAAAGCGTCGCATATATTGAACTAGGAGAAATATGGACAAGTGCTGAAAATGGCTTAAACGATTTGCTTTTTGATAACGGGTCTAAACCTCCTGCCAAAATACGGACAAGGTTCATAGTAAAGACAGAGAAGGAGATGTGAGGATGAACCGAAAATGGATCGCACTACTGATGACAGGTTCTTTGTTAACAGGTGCAGCTGGATCATATGCGGCAACTACGTGGGTATTTCCTGATGATGGAGAAGTTTCCGAGAAGGAACAAGCTACCCCTCCATTAGATGTAGCAATGGATGAAAATCATATGGAAAAAGTAGTACAAGCCTTCCAACTCATTAAAGGGAATTATGTTGAAGAAGTAGAAGAAGAACAGTTGGTTGAAGGAGCTATTCAGGGGATGTTGACAACACTGGATGACCCCTATTCTGTCTATATGAATAAGGAGAAGGCAGAACAATTTAACCAAGCATTGGATTCCTCATTTGAAGGAATTGGAGCCGAAATTAGTGTAAATGATGGTAAAATTGTCATTGTTTCACCATTAAAAGATTCACCAGCAGAAAAAGCGGGTATTAAACCAAACGATCAAATTTTAAAAATAAATGGGGAAAGCATTGATGGGCTTGATTTATATGAAACCACGATGAAAATACGTGGTGAAAAAGGAACAATCGTCAAGCTGGAGCTTGCGAGAAAAGGGGTAAAGGCTCCGATTTCGGTTAATGTCAAACGGGATGAAATTCCACAAATCACGGTGTTTTCAGAGATAAAAGAGGAGTATGGAAAGCAAGTAGGTTATATGGAGATCACCTCATTTTCCAAAGAAACCGCTTCTGAATTTAAAAAGCAGTTGAAGGAGCTAGAAAAGAAAGATATCGAGGGGCTCGTGGTCGATGTACGAGGCAATCCAGGCGGACTTTTGGAAAGTGTGGAGGATATTTTAAGAGAGTTTGTTTCAAATGAAAAACCATACTTACAAATTGAAAAGCGAAATGGGGAGCGTGATCCATTTTATACATCTTTAAAGGACGAAAAACCCTATCCGGTTGCTGTGTTAATTGATAAAGGAAGTGCTTCTGCCTCTGAAATTTTAGCTGGTGCCTTGCAAGAAGCGGAGGGCTATACATTGATTGGCGAAACCACTTTTGGAAAAGGAACTGTACAACAGGCGGTTCCGATGGGGGATGGCAGCAATATAAAGTTAACGCTATTCAAATGGCTGACACCAGATGGAAACTGGATTCACAAAAAAGGAATCAAACCCGATGTGGAGGTAGGTCAATCCGATCTTTTCCATACGCATCCGATTCAACTGTCAGAGCCGCTTGAAAAGGATATGAATAATGAGCAAGTGAAAAATGCTCAAATGATTTTAAAAGGGCTTGGCTATGAACCAGGCAGAACGGACGGCTATTTTAGTGATAGTACAGAAACATCAGTCAAAGCATTTCAACAGGAAAATGATTTAGCGGTCAATGGGAAAATAGATGAAAAAACTGCCGCCAAACTCGAACAAGCCGTCATCAAAGAACTCAAAAAAGAAGAGAATGACATCCAACTACAAGCAGCTATTAAATACGTAGCTCAAAAATAAAAAAGGGTGACAGGTACCTTCCAGTTACTGGAAGGTGCCTGTCACCCTTTCTGATTCGTCCTTTCTGCATCTTCTACCTTCATTTACTGCGATTAATTTGATAGAATAGTTTAAGTAGATTAAAGGATTGGAAGAATTTGAAGGATAGAGGTTGGTGGCAGGGTTGACTCTTGAATGGGTTTTTGAGATATTGAAAGGATTTGGAAAATTATTCCTACATCCGATATTTTATTATGCTTTTATTCTCGCTGCTGTGCTTGGGGTTTCAAGGGTAAAGAGAGAAAGAGAGGATTTTCATGTTCGTGCCGAAAATGCCTATTATGAGCTGAAGCAATTGATTCCAATAGGGCTTGTTATTGGATTGATCCTATCGATTATCATGGTTGTGGTAGGAATTGTTATACCGATTGAGTATATCATCTTTATAACCCTATTTACGTTTATCTTAAGCTTTACAAGACAAATTCGTTGGCTTACACCGGTATTTACCGTGGGTCTTGCTTTTTTTGCTACTCTTTTCTTTCTGAGTCAAAATTGGGAGTTTCCTCTTATACAAAGTCGGACACCAGAATGGAATTTGAATCTTCTCCCACCAATGGCCATTCTACTTTGCTTATTGGTCATTGCAGAAGGGATTTTTATTTTAAAAAATGGAAACAAAGGTACATCGCCGAAAATAATCAAAAGTAAAAGAGGTCTTAGAGTCGGAATTCATGAGGTAAAAAGAGTTTGGCTTTTACCTGTGTTTTTAGTATACCCTAGCAAAATCCTTACATCGCCTTTTGAATGGTGGCCTGTGTTTTCAATCGGCAGTGAAAGTTATTCGATTTTCCTTGTCCCCTTTGCGATTGGGTTTGCTCAGCAAATTCAAAGCATGCTTCCAGAATTAGCGGTGAAGAAATTTGGTAAAAAAATCATCACATTAGGTGTGATTTTAACCTTATTATCTTTAATTGGCTACTGGTATCCACTTGCTTCGATTATTGTAGTCGCTTTAGCCATCATTATTAGAGAATTCTTATCGTTACGTCAACGTCTTTCAGAAGAGAATCGCCCGCTTTACTTTTCAAGAAAACAACAAGGGGTGATGATTCTTGGCGTTATTCCCGATTCTCCAGCGGATAAGATGGGACTTAGGGTTGGTGAACTTGTCATGAAGGTGAATGGAATTCAAGTGAATAGTGAGGATTCATTCTACACGGCATTGGAAAAAAATCGTGCCCATTGTAAAATGGAGATTATTGATGTCAACGATCAAATTCGCTATGTACAAAGAGCTCTCTATGAAGGCGACCCTTTTAAACTAGGGATACTTTTTGTTTTGGATGAAAAATAAATACGAACTAATAATGGACTACCTGAGTAGTCCATTTTTTTATGTTGTGAAAATCAAGTACTTTCCAACTATATTTCTGATTTTTACTAATATTTAGTAAAATAATAGCTAAATAGAAATATTCATGATAGATTAGTTACAGCAATGTAATACATTTTTTCCTAAAGGGGTAGGAACGTGAACGAAAAATCCTTTAATCGAACTGTTATTGTGAGTGTTTTATTGGCTGCTTCATTCGTAGCACTTTTGAACCAAACGTTGTTAATTGTCGCCATTCCACCTATTATGGGGGAATTCGGAATTGATCCGAATCAGGCCCAATGGGTGACTACCGTATTCATGTTAATGAATGGAATTATGATTCCGATTACAGCGTTTTTAATTGAAAAGTTTAGTAGCAAAGCTCTTTTAATTTCGGCAATCAGTATTTTCAGCTTAGGCACTCTTATCGGGGCTATTACTCCAAGCTTTGAAATTCTTTTAGTGGCAAGGGTTATACAGGCGATGGGAGCAGGAATTTTAATGCCATTAATGCAAACGGTCATGATGACGGTGTTTCCACCAGAAAGACGTGGTGCAGCCATGGGAATGAGTGGTTTAGTTATTGGGTTTGCACCAGCAATTGGACCCACATTAGGTGGGTGGATCATTGATCATTTTTCCTGGAGATTTTTGTTTTATACGGTCTTCCCAATTACAGTAGTGGTCCTTATATTAGCCTTCTTTCTAATGAAGAACGTAACCGATCAGAAAAAGGTAAATGTTGATTTCCTTTCCATTATTTTATCATCCTTCGGTTGGGGTGGATTGTTGTATGGGTTCAGTATGGTAGGTTCTGTTGGATGGGGAAATCCTGTTGTATTTGTTTCCATTTTGGTCGGTGCCGTTACTCTTGTATTCTTTATCATCAGACAGAACCGCTTAGAAAATCCGATGCTCAATTTTAAAGTTTTTCAATCAAAGGAATTTACAATTACTACCATTTTGTCTGTCATTATGTTTGCCTTAATGATTGGGATTGAAACACTTTTACCTTTATACGTACAAAATGTTAGAGGAGGTACGGCGCTGCAATCTGGAATGATGCTATTACCAGGTGCCATCATTACAGGTGCTATGTCACCTATTGCTGGAAGAATGTTTGATAAATTTGGCGCAAAAGGAATGGCTATTATTGGATTTACATTCATGTTAACAGCTACCATCCTTTATATGAATATTGGAATTGATACGCCGATTCTCTTTATAACCGTTATTTTTTCAATTAAAATGCTAGGAATTTCGTTACTCATGACTCCATTAATGACATCGGGAATTAATGCATTGTCTTTTGAATTAATCCCACATGGAACAGCTATGGCCAATACCATTCGCATGGTCGGCGGTTCGATCGGTACGGCCATACTAATCTCTGTCATGAGTACATCGGGAAAAGGATCAGCAGCTACAAATCAAGCAACGTCTATGTTAGATGGAATTCATGCCGCTTTTATAGTCGCGGGAATCATGGCATTTACAGGGTTAATCATTTCGTTTTTTCTCACAAAAAAGGTTGGAGTACAAACAACCAGCGCAATGAGTGACAGTAAAGCAACCTAAACATTTGCAAGGACTAAGACGATTTCATTCACTGAAATCGTCTATTTTTTAGAAGGTAAATGCACTGCTTAATGGGAATGCTATAAAAAGTGAATATCGAATTAAACGAATGTTTCCTTTAGGAAACATTTTTTCTTTGATCACACTAAGTTCCCTAAAGGTAAAAAGGTTTCTCTAGACCCACTAGGAGGTTATCCTCCATAATAAAGATAACAGAGGGGAAAAGTGGGGGTATAGATGGAAGAACAAGCGTATTTAGATCTGAAAAGAGGCGAACGTGGAGCAATCATTAGCATTGTCGCTTATATTTGTTTGTCTATCCTAAAATTAACTGTTGGAATTCTCTCAGGCTCAGAAGCTTTAAAAGCGGATGGTTTAAATAACGCTACGGATATTATCTCTTCAGTTGCTGTATTAATTGGGTTGAAATTATCCCAGCGACCTGCTGATCATGATCATCCATATGGTCATTGGAAGGCTGAAAACATCGCTTCATTGATCGCTTCTTTTATTATGATGGTGGTTGGGATTCAGGTTATTATTGACGCCATCACTAATATTTTTAATGGAGTACATAAAACACCAGATATCATTTCTGTGTGGACCAGTCTATTTTGTGCTGTTGTTATGTATTTTGTTTATCGGTACAATAAAGCGCTTGCAACTGAGATTAATAGTCAGTCTGTCATGGCCGCTGCAAAGGATAACTTATCGGATGCATGGGTGAGTATAGGTGCCGCAGTTGGAATTATAGGTTCACAGTTTCAGTTGCCATGGATTGATCCGTTAGCGGCCTTAATCGTCGGCTTTATTATTTGTAAAACCGCATGGGATATCTTCCATGATGCCACCCATACGTTAACAGATGGATTCGATGAAAAAGAAATCAAAACGTATGAAGAAACAATTCAGAACATATATGGAGTGAAGGGAATTAAAGACATTAAAGCGAGGAATTATGGAAATAACGTCGTTGTTGATGTCGTCATTCTAGTAAACTCTGATTTAGATATAAAAAGTGCCCACGATATTGCGACAAAAGTAGAAGATAAACTAATAAAGGATAATAAAGTTTATGATGTTCACGTACACGTAGAGCCGAATTAATCCTTTTAATTTAGAACAAAAAACGACAAGTGGAAGAAGCTTAAGGACATTTACAAAAAGCTGTTTTGATTTGGAATACTGCTAGCTTTTGTACCGATTCTTTTCCAAAAGCCAGCAGTATACGGAAACAAGCTCAACTTTACGATCAAACACAGTCCGAACCGATCCGTATTCATGAAAGTCTGCTCCATTTTTTAAATTGCAATTTGTCAAATGAGTAGATTAGCAGATTCCAAATTATAATTGAGAAAATTTGGTTAGATCTGCAGCCCTGCCAATCATTACTAGGATATCCCCCTCAAGAAATACTTCGTCTGGGGAGGGAGTGATAATAATTTCTTTATTTCGTACCACAGCAATAACACTGATATTGTATATCGCCCGTAAATCTATTTGCCGTAGACTTTTTCCGACCATACTTGATGGAATCATAATTTCTTCTATATTAAACTCTTTTGATAGTTCAATATAATTTAACGTATTAGGTGATAGAAGAAGGTTGGCTAACCGCTCACCCATATCTCTTTCAGGATAGATAATGGTATCCGCACCGACCTTTTTCAAGACTTTCCCATGTCTCTTGCTTAATGCCTTCGCAATTACTTTTTTGACGCCTAGTTCTTTAAGGATTAACACGGTTAAAATACTTGATTGCATATCATCTCCTATCGACACGATGACTGTTTCAAAATTACGAATACCTACAGAAGTCAGGGCTTTTTCATCCGTCGAATCGGCTACGATCGCATGGGTTACATAAGGAAGAGCATCATCAACTTTACCTTCCTCTATGTCAATGCCTAGAACTTCTTGTCCAGCCTCATATAACTTTTCAGCTACTGTAGTACCGAATCGACCTAACCCTATTACTGCATATTGTTGTGTGGACAATTTTATCTACGCCTCCTATCATGGAACCTACCTTATTATAAAACAAAATTCACTCTCATGATTTAGCCGATCAAAATATTCCCATTTGGATTTTGAAATGAATCTGGCTTTCGTCTTTTAGAAATCGCAAAGGGAATCGTTAAGGACCTAGTCTCCCTACGAATATGGTACATATAATAATCATACGACAGTTCTGGGGTAAACATTTATAAAATGAAATAAAAAAGTCAGGTTCAACAATGACCTGACTTTTTAGTTCACAACATGAAATGTATTTATATTTAATTTACCTGAGGCTCAATATGAATATGGGAATGGTTGATTTGATGGGTTTGGGATAAACGTTCCTCCACATTTTCAGCAATTTGGTGACCTTCTATAACTGTTAAGGTAGGTTCAACAAAGATGGTGGCATCGACAATAGGTTGGTTCCCGTGTAATCTAGCCTTAATATCCTTTACTAATTTCACGCCAGGCGTTGAACGAATAGTCGATTCAATCTCCTTTAACTTTTCAACTTCAAAGGCATCAGTTAAATCAAGTGCAGCATCCTTAAAGATTTCCCAAGCTGTTTTGCAAATCACGATCCCTACAATAAAGGCGGCTGCAGGATCTAGCCAACTAATTCCAAAATAAGCCCCAATAATTCCAATCATGGCGCCAATACTAACTAGAGCATCCGAACGATTATCTTGTGCTGCAGAGTACAGGGATTTACTGTTCACTTTCTTAGATAACTTTAAATTGTATAGATAGATTCCATACATAAAAATGGCAGAGAAAAAAGCTACAAAGGCAGTCATGATATTTGGACTAGTTTCACTTGGATTTAGTACGGATTCAACAGAGCCCATTATAACCTGAATACCGACTGTAATCATGATGAAAGCAGCGACAAGCGAAGCGATGGTTTCTGCTCTTGAATGTCCGTATCGATGATTTTCATCAGGTGGCTTTTGCGCGATTTTTAAGCCAATTAAAACTGCGACTGAAGCAATGATATCTGTTAAATTGTTTAATCCATCAGCTTGTAATGCTTCTGACTTTCCGATTAGACCCACAGAAATTTTAATACCCGACAAAAGTATATAAGAACCAATACTTAACCAAGCACCACGTTCGGCTTTTTTATATGTAGAGTGATCCATTTCAACCTCCTATAGGTACAACCCTTTTCTCTCTTATTATTAATAGGAGGAATGTAAATATTCTTGGGGATAATTGGTGTGGGAAATATAATGATTGCAAACATACGACATATAGTTAAAATAATGAAGTGCATGGCTTGCTGTAACTCTCTTCAGCAGAAGTCTCTAACGATGATAGGTACGAGATGAATGTAAGCTTTTTCAGTGGCGGTTCTAAACTTGGTTGAATGAAGTTAAAGAGTTCAGTGATCGGATTCTCGTTTTTTTAATGGAAATTTCTCGAACTCATGGATTGTATCCGGACACAAACTCGACGGAAGGATTTAAATAATAGCCAATGATTTTTGTGCTTAAGAAAACACTAATCACTTTATTTTAAGTTGATAGAGGTTTACAATATAAATTACTCAGAATAATGAATAAGTTGAATGGAAAGAAGAGGGTGAGGGGTTGTTTACGAAGTTTTTATTAGCCCTTATTTTACCAGGATTATTAGTTGTGTTTTTTTCAAGAGTTACCTATAACCGAGTCCTTGCGCTTTTCCTAGCGGTGGCGTTAATCGCAGCGTCCGCATATAAAGGTTACACAGATACCCTATGGCTAATTATTGTCGATGCTTTATCTTTAACGGTTGGATTTTGGTACGCCACCCAAATTAAACGTAAAATGAACAAAATCGAAAACCTGTCTTAATGCTTAATGGATGACAGGTTTTTTTGAGTTTTTTGCGAAATTCATTAAAATTAAAAGAATGTATGTTCGGATCCTTGTGGCTATTGTAGAAGTAGTTGTGGTAAAATGGGAATAATGATTGAACGGACAAGGTTAACAAATTAGTGGGATTGTTTAAAGGAATAGGAGGCAATATTTTGGAGAACCAATTTCAATTAGTATCAAAGTATACACCACAAGGGGACCAGCCTCAAGCAATCGAAAAACTTGTGGATGGCATAAAAAAAGGAAAGAAACATCAAACCTTGCTCGGTGCTACAGGAACAGGAAAAACCTTTACGGTTTCAAATGTCATTCAACAAATTAATAAACCAACATTAGTGTTGGCTCATAATAAAACTCTTGCTGGTCAGTTATACAGTGAGTTTAAAGAATTTTTTCCCAATAACGCTGTTGAATATTTTGTCAGTTACTATGATTATTTTCAACCAGAAGCCTATGTCCCTCAAACAGATACCTTTATTGAGAAGGATGCGAGTATTAATGATGAAATTGATAAATTGAGACACAGTGCCACCTCGTCATTATTTGAGCGAAATGATGTCATTATTATTGCGAGTGTGTCTTGTATATATGGTTTAGGTTCGCCGGAAGAATATAGCAGGCAAGTTCTATCTTTAAGAGTCGGGATGGAAGTGGAGCGAAATCAGCTTCTACGTAAACTTGTCGACATCCAATATGACCGAAATGATTTGAACTTTATTCGTGGTACCTTCCGTGTTCGTGGCGATGTCGTGGAAATACTTCCGGCATCAAGAGATGAGCACTGCATTAGAGTAGAATTCTTTGGTGACGAGATCGATCGAATTCGAGAAGTGGATGCACTGACAGGCGAAATTCTCGGCGACCGGGATCATGTCGCCATCTATCCGGCATCCCACTTCGTTACTCGTGAGGAAAAACTAAAAGTAGCCATTGCCAATATTGAAAAGGAATTGGAAGAGAGACTCTCAGAACTTCGAGAAGACGGAAAACTCCTTGAGGCACAACGTCTTGAACAGAGGACTCGCTACGATTTAGAAATGATGAGGGAAATGGGATTTTGTTCTGGAGTTGAGAACTACTCCCGTCATCTTGAGTTACGGACAGCAGGCTCAACACCGTACACATTGCTTGATTATTTTCCAAAGGATTTTCTGATGATTGTCGATGAATCCCACGTTTCGATTCCACAGGTTCGCGGGATGTACAACGGAGACCAAGCGAGAAAGCAAGTATTGGTTGATTATGGTTTCCGCTTGCCTTCAGCAAAAGACAATCGTCCATTAAAATTTGAGGAATTTGAAAAACATATTAATCAAATTGTTTATGTTTCTGCCACTCCTGGTCCCTATGAAATGGAGCATGCACCAGACGTTATTGAACAAATTATTCGTCCAACTGGATTGCTTGATCCGATTATTGATGTTCGTCCAATTGAAGGACAAATCGATGATTTAATTGGTGAAATTAATGAACGAATTGAAAAAAATGAGCGTGTCTTGGTAACAACATTAACGAAAAAGATGTCAGAAGACTTAACTGATTATTTAAAGGAGATCGGCATCAAAGTACAATATCTTCACTCTGAAGTAAAAACGTTAGAACGGACAGAAATTATACGAGATCTTCGGTTAGGGAAGTATGATGTATTAATTGGAATCAATCTTTTAAGAGAAGGATTGGATATTCCCGAAGTATCCTTAGTAGCCATTCTAGATGCGGATAAAGAAGGCTTCTTACGCTCTGAACGTTCTTTGATTCAAACCATTGGTCGGGCGGCACGTAATTCGAATGGACGTGTTATTATGTATGCTGATAAAATGACGCATTCGATGGAAGTAGCCATTTCAGAAACAAAACGTCGTCGCGCCATACAAGAGGAGTACAATGAAAGACATGGCATTACACCAACGACGATTGTAAAGGAGATACATGAGGTCATCCGTGCAACACACGCAGCGGAGGAACAAGAGCAATACAACCCAACAGAAGATTTGTCAAAACTACCGAAAAAAGAACGCGAAAAGGTAATTGCCGAAATGGAAAACGAAATGAAGGAAGCGGCCAAAGCTTTGAACTTCGAACGAGCCGCAGAGCTTCGTGATATATTATTAGAATTGAAAGCGGAAGGATGACGACCACATGGCGATGGATAAGCTAGTTATAAAGGGTGCCAGAGCCCATAATTTAAAAAATATTGATGTCACAATTCCGAGAGATAAGCTTGTTGTCATAACGGGACTTTCCGGGTCAGGAAAGTCCTCCCTTGCGTTTGATACGATTTATGCAGAGGGGCAACGAAGATACGTAGAATCCCTATCGGCCTATGCGAGACAATTTCTTGGACAAATGGATAAGCCGGATGTGGATCTTATCGAGGGTCTATCACCAGCTATTGCCATTGATCAAAAGACAACAAGCAATAACCCTCGATCAACAGTTGGTACGGTAACGGAAATATATGATTATTTACGTTTGCTCTTCTCAAGGGTAGGTCATCCGATTTGTCCGACTCATGGAATTGAAATCACTTCACAAACGATCGAGCAAATGGTTGATCGGATTATGGAATATCCTGAAAGGACCAGAATTCAAGTGCTATCTCCTGTTATTTCAGGAAAAAAAGGTGCTCATATAAAGGTCCTAGAGGATATAAAAAAACAGGGATATGTGAGGGTCCGTGTTGATGGAGAGATGTATGATTTAGGGGAAGACATTGAACTCGATAAAAATAAAAAACACAATATCGAAGTGGTAATTGACCGTATCGTTGTCAAAGAAGGAGTTGCATCAAGGCTTGCGGATTCCCTTGAATCAGCCTTAAAACTTGGTGAAGGACGAGTCATGATTGATGTTATGGGTCAAGAAGAACTTCTTTTTAGTGAACATCACTCCTGTCCGATTTGTGGTTTTGCCATTAACTCTCTTGAACCAAGGATGTTTTCTTTCAACAATCCATTTGGGGCTTGTCCAGAATGTGATGGGCTCGGAGCAAAGAAAGAAGTAGATATCAACTTGGTCATTCCAGATTGGGATGTAACATTACGACAGAATGCGATTGTTCCATGGGAAGGGAAAATGTCTCAATATTATCCACAACTTTTAGAATGCATTTGTACCCACTATGGAATTGATATGGATACTCCTGTGAAGGATCTCCCAGAACATCAAATGGATAAAATCTTAAATGGTTCCGGTGGAGAAAAAATTCTTTTCCATTATGAAAATGATTATGGTCAAGTGCGCGAAAATCTCGTTGAGTTCGAAGGTGTCCTTCGTAACATTGAACGTCGATATCGCGATTCAAGCTCCGATTTTATTCGTGAGGTAATGGAAAAATATATGACTGAGCGTGCGTGTAAGACCTGTAAAGGGCATCGGTTAAGCAAAGAATCACTGGCAGTCAAAGTGGATGGAAGGCATATTGGAGAATTAACAGATCTTTCTATCATTGATGCTTTGAACTTTTTCAATACCCTTACTTTATCTGAAAAAGAAGAGCAGATCGCTCGTTTAATTCTTCGTGAAATTAATCAGCGACTTGGCTTCCTTGTAAATGTAGGGTTGGATTATTTAACATTAAGTCGTACAGCAGGAACCTTATCCGGAGGGGAAGCGCAGCGGATTCGTTTGGCGACGCAAATTGGTTCGCGATTAACGGGGGTTCTGTATATTTTAGATGAGCCATCTATTGGACTTCATCAACGCGATAATGATCTTCTCATTGAATCACTACAAAATATGCGGGATATTGGAAATACATTAATTATTGTAGAACATGATGAAGACACCATGATGGCGGCTGATTATCTCATTGATATTGGACCAGGTGCAGGGGTTCATGGAGGTCAAATTCTTGCCGCTGGAACACCGGAAGAAGTTATGGAAAATCCGAATTCTTTAACAGGTCAGTATTTATCAGGGGAAAAGTATATTCCGCTTCCAGTTGAAAGAAAGAAATCAGACGGTCGCTGGGTGGAGATAAAAGGTGCAAAGGAAAACAATTTAAAGAATATTAATGTTAAATTTCCTTTAGGGATGTTTATTGCCGTAACAGGTGTTTCAGGATCTGGTAAAAGTACACTCGTAAACGAAATTTTACAAAAGACGCTTGCAAATAAACTAAACCGTGCGAGAACAGTTGCTGGGGCTCATCGTTCTGTTACAGGATTAGAGCATTTAGAAAAGGTCATTAGCATTGACCAAGCTCCGATTGGCAGAACGCCAAGATCTAATCCGGCTACTTATACTGGAGTTTTTGATGATATAAGGGATGTCTTTGCTAAAACAAATGAAGCGAAGGTACGTGGTTATCAAAAAGGTCGCTTTAGTTTTAATGTTAAAGGCGGACGCTGTGAAGCCTGTCGTGGGGATGGAATTATCAAAATCGAAATGCACTTTTTACCAGATGTGTATGTTCCTTGCGAAGTTTGCCATGGAAAACGATATAATCGCGAAACCCTTGAGGTGAAATATAAAGGAAAAAGTATTTCCGATATTTTAGATATGACTGTTGAAGATTCTTTGGCGTTCTTTGAAAATCACCCGAAAATTAAAAGGAAGTTACAGACTTTATTTGATGTCGGTTTGGGATACATTACGCTTGGACAATCTGCTACCACTTTATCTGGCGGTGAGGCTCAGCGGGTAAAATTGGCGGCAGAATTACAAAGACGCTCAAACGGAAAAACCTTCTATATCTTGGACGAGCCGACAACGGGTTTGCATGTTGATGATATTTCTAGATTGCTGGTTGTTTTAAAAAGACTTGTAGAAAATGGTGATACGGTACTAGTTATTGAGCATAATCTAGATGTGATTAAAACAGCTGATTATATCGTTGACTTAGGTCCTGAAGGTGGTGCAAAAGGGGGAAATGTTGTAGCCACTGGAACACCAGAAAAAGTTGCAGAAGTGCCAGGGTCGTACACTGGAAAGTATTTAAAGCCCATTTTGGATCGTGATTATAACCGGATGAAAGAACAGATGAATGTGTAAAAAAATTGAAACTAACTGATTGTTCCATTCGTATAGTTCTTTGGAAGATATTTCTCATGTCATAAAAGAAGTAAGCTTCTTGGAGAAGCTTCACTTTATCTGGGAGGAATGCAAAATGGTAGAAGAACGTAAACGAATCCTGAAAATGGTCGAGCAAGGGAAGCTAACGGTTGATGAAGCTCTCACGTTAATAGAAGAATTAGATAAATCATCAAAAGCGATGGAAGAGAAGCAGGAACAATGGGTTACAGAGCTTTCAACAGTGGTAAAGTCTGAGGAACAAAAACAAAAAAGTGAGTATAAATCTCAAGATACGTTTCAATCAACAAAGGAGAAGTTTTTTGACTTTGTAGACAGTGCGGTTAAAAAGATAAAAGAATTTGATCTTGATTTGAATTTTGGAAAGCATGCAGAGGTTTCTCATATTTTTCAACAGACTGAAGCTGACATAAAGTATATGGATATAGATATTGCAAATGGTCATGTTTCGATCATCCCATGGGATCAAAAGGATATTCGTGTAGAATGCGAAGCGCAAGTGTATAAAGGGGAATCCCAAGAAGAAGCCAAAGAATACTTTTTAAAGGAAATTACCTTTGAAGTGCGAGGACAGCGGCTATATTTTACGACTGGTCAAAAGTCCATCAAGCTAAAGGCAAAAGTCTATATTCCACAGCAAGAATATGATCAATTTGATATTCGTATGTTTAATGGTTCAATTGAGGGGAAAGAGTTAAACGTTAAACAAACGAAAATCAAAACGGCAATTGGAAAAATCACAATCGATCATATACGAAGTGAAGAAGTAGAAGCAGAAACGGCAAACGGCGGCATTCAATTTATCGGAAGTCAAATTGGAAAATTGGAAGCTGAAACACTAAATGGTGGCATCCAAGTGGAGGGAGACTTTCGTAAACTGGAGTTGCAATCCTTTAATGGGGACATATCTGCTCAAATTCTAGGCGCTACTTGTGAATGGTTGGAAGCAACAACGACAACTGGAGCGATTGAATGTGTCATTCCAGAACCGTATTCTGTGAATGGAGACTTAAAATCTAATCTAGGGAATTTCACCGTTGATTTAGATGGAATTCAAATTGTTGAGGAGAAAAATGAGCTGATACAAAAAAATCTTGGCTTTAAATCGATTCAAGAGTCGTCCCATCCTTTACGATTATTTGCTGAAACAAAAACAGGTTCTATTGCTGTACGTAAAGCATAGATTATAGGAGAAAAAATAGGACGATCAAGCGGTATAGAATAAATCCTTATGAAAGAATGGGAGGTGGTTATGATGAGATGGTTTCTGGGAATTGTCATCAATGCTGTTCTATTTATCGCTTTAGCTGGCTTTTTCGAAAACTCCATTTATATTGAAGGTTTTTGGGCTGCGTTGGGAGCAAGCTTTGTACTGTCTGTACTCAATATTTTTGTCAAACCCATCTTGATCATTCTAACATTGCCTGTTACGATTCTTTCACTAGGATTGTTTCTTTTTGTGATTAATGCGGTAACATTGTTATTAACGGATCGTATTATGGGGAGCTCTTTTGAAATTGAAAGTTTTGGTATGGCTCTTTTAATAGCAGTGATGATGTCGATTGTGAATCTCATTATCCAAAATCAATTGACACCTACAAAAAAGCAAAATTAAATAAGTGGTTCATTTAATGGGGATCTGGAAACTACTGTCAAAAGGTAGTGCTGGATCCCTTTTTTTGATTCATCTCTATATTGTTTTCAAATTTAAAAGTATGAGAGTATATCTTAATCAGAAAAAATGATAAAATAAAACTCGAACTTTCCTTTTACCATGTACTTTTTATAGTTTTTTAATATAGGACACTTTACCTTACTGAAAAAAAGGAGGAACACTGTGGTTAAAGTTCGTACGAAAGATATTATTGAGAAGTTCAACCTTGATTTAATTAGCGGGGAAGAGGGAATCAATCGCCCTATCACGATGAGTGATATATCAAGACCAGGGATCGAGATTGCTGGTTATTTTGATTTTTACCCGGCAAATCGGATCCAATTGATTGGGAAAACCGAATTAACGTTTGCGGCAAAATTATCAGAACCAGATCGGGCTTACCGAATGGAAAGGCTTTGTACCGATGTAACCCCTGGGATCATTATTTCTAGGGAGATGCCTGTTCCAGAAGAATTGATTGAAGCCTCTGAGCGGGAATCCGTACCTGTTATGCGAACAAAACAAAATACAACAAAGTTTTCAGGCTTACTTACGAATTTTCTTGAAAGTAAGTTAGCTCCAACAACAGCTGTTCATGGTGTTCTTGTTGACGTGTATGGCGTAGGCGTATTGATTATGGGGCAAAGTGGTGTTGGTAAAAGTGAAACCGCCTTGGAATTGGTAAAGCGTGGGCATCGCTTAGTAGCAGATGATTGTGTTGAAATCCGTCAAGAAGATGAAAATACTTTGGTCGGTACTGCACCAGAGCTAATTGAGCATTTACTAGAAATTCGAGGACTAGGAATTATAGATGTCATGACTCTGTTCGGGGCAGGCTCTGTTCTTCCAAGTAAAAAAATATCGCTTGTCATCAACCTAGAGATTTGGGATCAACATAAACAATATGACCGCCTAGGGCTTGATGAGGAAAAAATTAAAATCATTGATACAGACATTACAAAAATCACTATACCTGTTAGACCTGGTCGAAATTTAGCTGTTATTTTAGAAGTGGCAGCCATGAATTTCCGTTTAAAACGAATGGGAATGAATGCTGCGGAAAACTTTACAGAAAGGCTGAATGAAGTGATCGTTGATCATGGTCAGGATGAATCAGAAAGTTAATAAGTAAAGGTATTTTTCATATTCTTTTTAAAATTGATTTACGTCATGTCTATATTTTGTTCATTCAGTATAGTCCAATGGGTACAAACAGTTAAAGGAGTTGTCGAAATGGAGGAGAATATTCAGCCACTTGATCCTATTGCGCTATCGCTTGGTCCCATCCAAATTCATTGGTATGGAGTCATTATTGGCGCTGCTATTGCATTAGGGTTGTATTTAGTTATTAGGGAGTCTGATAAAAGGGGACTTGAAAAAGATTTATTTACAGATCTGTTATTATGGGCCATTCCAATTGCGATTCTATCAGCACGCGCTTATTATGTTATTTTTGAATGGGATTATTACTCACAAAATCCAGGACAAATCATTGCCATCTGGAAGGGTGGACTTGCCATCCATGGGGCTTTAATTGGTTCCGTTATTACAGCCTACGTGTTCACGAAAAAACGGGGTGTTTCCTTTTGGAAAGTTGCTGATATCGCAGCGCCGAGTTTAATTTTAGGCCAGGCAATTGGAAGATGGGGAAACTTTATGAACCAGGAAGCACATGGTGGGGAAGTTACTCGAGAGTTTTTGGAAGGGTTATTTCTACCTGATTGGATTATCAACCAAATGTATATAAATGGGACTTATTATCATCCTACTTTTCTTTATGAATCTATTTGGAATATAATTGGTTTTATTTTATTACTTTTACTTAGAAGAGTGAATTTACGTCAGGGTGAGCTATTTCTTACATACCTAATTTGGTATTCCATTGGTCGTTTCTATGTCGAGGGCTTGAGAACGGATAGCTTAATGCTAACAGAAAGTATTCGAATGGCACAACTGATTTCCGTCATGCTCATTATTGGCGCAGTAGCTGTACTCATTTATCGACGTGTGAAGGGCTATGCGAACATTCGTTATCTAGATCAAGAAGTTCCACCGAAGAAATCTAAGACAACAAAGAAAAAAAAGAAAAAGAATTAGTAGATAGAAAAGCCCAGAGCAACAAGAAAAAACAAAGGGTGGTTTGACATCAATGCGAAAAGGGGATTGTTATGCTGGTTTCTTTTAAAAAGGGGCTTATAGATGGGTTAAGAGTAACTTGGCTATTAGGGAAAGTTATATTTCCAATTACATTAATAATAGCATTGTTACAGCATACACCTGTTCTACCATGGATAATTGATTTGATTGCACCCTTTATGGGGATTTTTGGTTTATCAGGGGATGCGGCTATTCCACTTGTGCTAGGAAATGTACTCAATTTATATGCCGGAATTGGTGCTATTTTAACGTTGGATTTAACCGTAAAAGAAGTATTCACGATTGCTCTGATGCTCGGGTTTGCCCATAGTTTGTTAATTGAGTGTGGGGTCGCCATAAAGGTGGGCGTGAAATTATGGATTGTTCTACTTGTACGATATGGACTCGCGTTCCTCTCTGGAATTCTCGTAAATTTGGTTTGGCAGGGAGGGGCAGAACCAGCTAAATTTGGATTTACCTCTAATTCTCCTCAGACAGAGGTTATTACAGGGTGGATCCCAATTTCAATTGATGCATTGCAACAAGCTTTCATGGGTGTACTTCAATTGGCATTGATTGTTATCCCGCTTATGATTTTCATTCAAGTTCTAAAGGATAAAGATTTTATTCGTATTTTTTCGAAAAAAATGTCCCCGATTACTCGTACGTTAGGAATGAGTGAAAATACGTCAACAACCCTTACAGCTGGATTGTTTTTTGGTCTAGCTTATGGTGCCGGGGTGATGATTCAAGCAGCAAGAGAGGAAGGGGTTTCGAAGAAGGATTTGACCATAGCCTTTATTTTCTTGGGTGCATGCCACGCTATCATTGAGGACACACTTATCTTTGTTCCGTTGGGAATCCCTGTTCTCCCACTTTTCATCATCCGACTAGGAATCGCGGTCTTATTAACCGTAACAGTAGCCATTATATGGAAAAAAAGCGAAATTGCAAGGGGAAAGGAAGTCACCTATGGACAATAAAATTACAACCTTATTATTTGATTTAGACGGTACATTAATTGATACAAATGAACTGATTATTAAATCATTTCTTCACACGTTAGAGCAATATTTTCCTGGCAAATATCAACGTAATGACGTACTGCCATTTTTGGGACCAACGCTAACAGATACATTTTCGGTTCTTAATCCTGATAAAGTAGATGAGATGTGTGATGTGTATCGAACTTTTAATAAAGCAGAACATGATTCACTCGTCACAGAATTTCCAGGTGTGTATAACACGATGAAAACGTTAAAGGAATCAGGATTTAAAATGGCCATTGTGACTTCGAAAATGTCCGATGTAGCAATGATGGGAATGAAATTAACAAAGATCGATTCCTTTTTTGATACGATTGTAGCATTTGAACATATTGAAAAGCCGAAACCAGATCCAGAAGCGCTTTTTAAAGCGCTTGAGGAGCTAGGTTCGACTCCAGGTGAATCCATTATGATTGGTGATAATGGTTCTGATATTTTAGCTGGAAAAAATGCAGGGATGAAAACAGTTGGTGTTTCTTGGTCGATTAAAGGAAGAGAGTTTGTGAGCTCGTTTGAGCCAGATTATATGCTTGAACATATTTCGGATATTTTACCAATTGTTGGTGTGAAACAATAATGAGAAAAACGGATCGTTATCCTGTGGAAGGAGCCAATTCATTATGGCATGTCTATAAAACCGTGCCATTTTGGAAAGTTATCAAGAATTTCATTGTGATTCAGCTGGCTCGGTACAGTCCTTTTCTTGGTTTAAAAAACTGGCTCTATCGACATCTATTAAAGATGAAGGTGGGTGAACAAACCTCTTTCGGTCTAATGGTAATGCTTGATATTATGTTTCCCGAAAAAATTAGAGTCGGAAAAAATACGGTTATTGGATACAATACAACGATATTGGCTCATGAATATCTAATAAAGGAGTATCGTCTTGGAGATGTGATCATCGGCAATGAAGTCATGATAGGGGCAAATTCCACGATTCTGCCAGGGGTGACCATTGGAGATGGTGCAGTTGTATCTGCTGGCACCCTTGTAAATCGCGATGTCCCTCCAGGTGCCTTTGTAGGCGGTAATCCAATGGTATTGATTCGTCAAGATGTTAATGAAATATTTAATCAAGAAAAAAGATGACAGTTGCATTTCATGTGACTGTCATTTTTTATACTCCAATGAAGAATAGTATAATAGAGTAAAGGGATATAGATGATAGAAATTTTCGAATAGTTGAATTCAACTCTTTATTTTTCCTTGACAAAGAAGAATAGGAGCGATACAATAACTTCAACTTACTACCATATTAGCGAACTAAAGTAAAAAGGAACAGAGGTGTTCTACCAGATGAGTCGTTTATTTATGTTTGAGAAACCGTTAGGAATGAGAGATACATTACCAGAACTGTATGAAATGAAACATCGTACACGTTCTCTGATTAGCGAAGAAATGAAAAAATGGGGATATCAATTTATTGAGACACCTGCATTGGAATATTATGATACCGTTGGTGCCGCTTCGGCGATTTTAGAACAACAGCTTTTTAAACTTTTAGATCAGCAGGGACATACTCTTGTGTTAAGACCTGATATGACGTCACCAATTGCAAGGGTTGCAGCTTCAAAATTGTTAAAAGAAGAATTACCGCTTCGTCTTGCTTACAGTGCAAATGTTTATCGGGCTCAACAAAGAGAAGGTGGTCGACCAGCCGAATTTGAGCAAATCGGTGTCGAATGTATTGGTGATGGAACGATCAGCGCAGATGGTGAGGGCATTGCTTTACTCATCTCTACACTTGAGGAAACTGGACTAGAATCTTTTCAATTATCTGTGGGACACATCGGCTTTATTCAGGATTTTTTTATTGATATATTAGGTACAGAAGAACGGGTAAAAACGTTAACTACCTTTTTATATGAAAAAAATTATGTAGGATATCGTGAACATGTGAAACAGCTCCCACTATCGTCGATTGATAAACAGCGTTTAATTGATTTCTTAAGCTTAAGAGGGGGAGAAGAGGTCATTGAATCAGCATCCCGTCTTTTAGAAAATAATAAAGGAATTGAAGCGCTACAAGATCTAAAACAATTGTGGGAAATTCTAAAAGATTACGGTGAAGTCGGTAAAAGGGTGAAATTTGATTTAACCCTAGTTAGTCATATGAGTTATTATACGGGGATTTTATTTGAAGTATATGCCGATCAAGTTGGATTTCCGATTGCAAGTGGAGGACGATATGACCGCCTTTTGAGCCAATTTGGAAAAGACGCTGGTGCAACAGGATTTGCCATTAGATTGGATCGACTTTTAGAAGCTTTAGGAGACGTTGAAGAACATGAACCCGTGAAATGCATTATTTTTAGTGGTGAGAGACGTAAAGAGGCCTTTAAATTAGCTGCCGAAAACAGAAAAGCTGGAAATAAAGTCGTGTTACAAGATATCAATGGTGTCAAAAACATTGACGCTTGTACGCAAATTTACGAAGAAGTAATGATGCTAGTTGGAAAAGCAGGGAAGGAGTCAGCACGATGAAGGAGCCGTTAACAATCGCTATGCCAAAAGGCCGGATTTTTGAAGAAGCTGCTGCATTGCTTCGAGAAGCAGGCTTTCAACTGCCACCAGAATTTGATGATTCAAGAAAACTTATTATTGATGTGGAAGAAGAAAATTTTCGTTTTATCCTTGCCAAACCTATGGATGTCCCAACCTATGTGGAACACGGTGTTGCAGACCTCGGAATTGCAGGGAAGGATGTCATGCTAGAGGAAGAACGTGACATATATGAAGTACTTGATTTAAAAATTAGCGAATGTTATTTAGCAGTTGCGGGTTTACCAAATACAAAAATGAATGATGTAGCCCCAAAAATTGCAACAAAGTATCCGAATGTTGCATCGACTTACTTCCGTGAACAAGGTGAACAAGTAGAAATTATTAAATTAAACGGGTCCATTGAACTGGCTCCGATTATCGGCTTGGCTGATCGAATTGTTGATATTGTTTCAACAGGACGTACGTTACTTGAGAATGGTTTAGTCGAATATGAACGGATCGTTGACATCACATCTCGTTTAATTGTGAATCCAGTTAGCTATCGCATGAAGGATGAACGCATAAGTGACATTGTTGAACGGATTGCAAAGGTTTTAGAAGCAAAGTCAACAATCGCTTAATGAGACAAAGGGACAGGTACCATGTCCAAAAAATATTTTAGTGTCTTCAAAAGGGGCTTCCGAAACCTTCGGAATGGATAAAAGAGTTTTCGAAAGGGGGTTTCGAAACCTTCGGAATGTGATCATAATGCTTTCGAAGAGGGGTTCCGAACCGTTCGGAACCCTAGAAAATCGAATCAAAAGGCTCACATTATAGAATTTACTAAGGTTAGGATGAGAACGGTGAAAATCATAAAGGTAACTGAGGATATCTCAATAAAAAGATCTGTAGACAATGGGACCGAAGATCAACGAGCTATTGTAAAAGACATCATTACAAAAGTAAAAAATGAAGGCGATGTAGCACTAAAACTCTATACTGAAAAGTTTGATGGAGTGTCATTAGATTCATTAGTCGTTCAGACTGAAGAAATCGAAGAGGCTTACAATCTAGTTTCAGATGAGATCATTGAAATTATCAAAGAGGCAGCAGTTAATATTCGCTTCTTCCATGAAAAACAACTTAGGAACTCATGGATGACAACAGACAAAAACGGAACAATGTTAGGACAAAAAGTGACTCCACTTGATTCAGTTGGGGTTTATGTACCTGGTGGTACAGCAGCCTATCCTTCATCTGTATTGATGAATGTGGTTCCCGCTCAAGTGGCTGGTGTAGAGCGTATTGTCATGGTATCCCCACCAGGAAAAGATGGGAAACTACCTGCAGGTGTATTGGTAGCGGCTAAAGAAGCAGGTGTTAAGGAAATCTATAAGGTTGGAGGAGCGCAGGCGATTGCTGCTCTAGCTTATGGAACAGAAACCATCCAGTCCGTTGATAAAATCACTGGACCAGGCAATATTTTTGTTGCGTTAGCAAAACGTGAAGTCTTTGGTGATGTGGATATTGATATGATTGCCGGACCAAGTGAAATTGCTATTTTAGCTGACGATACAGCTTACCCTAATGAAGTAGCAGCAGATTTATTATCACAGGCTGAGCATGATGCTCGTGCATGTAGTGTCCTTGTTACCCCTTCATATGGCTTAGCAGAGGCTGTCGCAGTAGAAGTGGAGAAGCAATTAGCTACCTTGCCGCGTCAAGAGATTGCTTCAAAGTCCATAAATGATTATGGGGTTATTTATGTTACAGAATCAGTAGACGAGGCAATTGAAACGGTTAATAAATTGGCGCCTGAACATCTTGAAATTATAATGGAAAATGCTATGGAAAAGGTCGGTCGTATTCGCCATGCGGGTGCCATCTTCATCGGAAGATACAGCTCAGAACCAGTAGGCGACTATTTTGCTGGTCCTAACCATGTATTACCTACAAATGGGACTGCAAGGTTTTCAAGCCCATTAAATGTTGATGATTTCCAAAAGAAATCAAGCCTAATCATGTATAGTGAGCAAGCTTTTAACGAGAACCGTGCGAAAATTGCTGCATTTGCTCGACTTGAGGGACTTGAAGCCCATGCGAGAGCGATAGAATCTCGAGGAAAATAAGTGAAACAAGGGGACGGTTCTCCTTGTTTCACATTGTATGGTTAAATTAAATGTTGATAAATGAATTACACATTTTTAGTAATAATGAAACAAGGAGAACCGTCCCTTGTTTCAAAAAGGAGAGTTGAATGATGTCGAGATCGGCTTCTATTAGCAGAAAAACGAATGAAACCAATATTGAACTGTCATTAAATATAGACGGAACCGGTGTATCGGATTTAGAAACAGGGGTTCCTTTTTTAACTCATATGCTGGATCTGTTTGCCAAGCATGGTCAATTTGATTTAACAGTGAATGCAAATGGTGATATCGAAATTGATGATCACCATACAACTGAAGATATCGGAATTTGCCTTGGACATGTTTTAAGAGAAGCTTTAGGTGATAAAAAAGGGATTAAACGATATGGCTCCGCAACTATTCCAATGGATGAAACCCTTGCAACGGTTGCCGTTGATTTAAGCAACCGTCCCCATTTTGAAATGCGCGCGGATTTTCCAAGCCAAAAGGTAGGAACCTTTGATACGGAACTTGTACATGAGTTCTTGTGGAAATTAGCCGTTGAAGCAAGAATGAATTTACATGTTATTGTTCATTATGGGCAAAACACACATCATATTATTGAGGCCATCTTTAAAGCATTGGCTAGAGCACTTGATGAAGCCACTACCGTTGATCCACGGGTTAAAGGGGTTCCATCGTCAAAGGGGATGCTATAAATGATTGGTGTTGTAGACTATGGAATGGGGAATCTATTCAGTGTGAGTCAAGCATTGAAACGTTTAGAAGTACCTTATTTCATTTCTGAAGAACCAACCGAGTTAGCAAAAGCGGACGGGTTGATTTTACCAGGTGTTGGTGCTTTTAAAGATGCGATGGTTCTTCTTAATGAGTCAGGATTGGCTGATTTTATTCATGAATATGTAAAAACAGGAAAACCACTCCTTGGCATTTGTCTTGGAATGCAGCTTCTTTTTGAAGAAAGTGAAGAAGGTGGTTTTTCAAAGGGATTAGGTCTTTTACCAGGACGTGTCGTTCGCTTTCCCGGCAAGTCAGGTAGCGAGGGATTATATAAAGTGCCTCATATGGGCTGGAATCGTCTAGAGTGGGTAAATCCCTCTCCAATCACAAAAGAATTGGAAGAGGATTATGCTTATTTCGTTCATTCTTTTTATGTCCAAACAGACAATGAAGAAATTTTAATTGGTAAATCATCTTACTATGAAGAGGTCCCAGCAGTAGTTGGTCGAGAAAACATCTATGGCATGCAATTTCACCCGGAAAAAAGCAGTAAACTAGGTGTAAAGCTACTTACTAATTTTACAAAATTAATTTGAAACATAGGGACGGTTCTCATGTTTCAAGCGGCGTTCTTGTTTGAAAAATAAATCATTCATGGGTATGGTCCGTGTTATAAAAATGGAACACGAGAACCGTCCCCATGTTTCACAATGGAAGGAGAGTGGATAGGATGGCATTTACAATTTATCCTGCGATCGATATGCGGGGTGGAAAATGTGTTCGATTGATTCAAGGGGATTATAATAAAGAAACGGTTTATGGGGATTCTCCTTTTGATATGGCAAAGTCCTTTAAAGAAGCGGGAGCAAGTTGGATACATATGGTGGATTTGGATGGTGCAAAAGATGGAAAACGGGTTAATGATACATTTGTCGTTCAAGCAGCAAAAGAGCTAAACGTTAATGTTCAAATCGGTGGCGGCATCCGAACTGAAGAAGATATTGTTCACTACTTACAAAATGGCGTAACGAGGGTCATTATTGGCAGCATGGCCATCTCCAATCCCCAGTTCGCGATTGATATGATCAAAAAGTATGGAAAACAAATTGCCATTGGCATTGATGCGAAGGACGGTTACGTAGCTACACATGGTTGGTTGAACACATCAGAAGCAAAAGCTATTGAGGTAGGGAAAAGATTTGCAGACGCTGGATGTGAAACGTTTATTTTCACCGATATTGCTACAGATGGTATGCTCACTGGTCCGAATATTGAAGCCGTTAAACAAATGGCGATCGAAACAGGGAAAAATGTGATTGCTTCTGGTGGAGTTAGTAGCCTTGAAGATTTGGTTAATCTAAAAGAGTATGATTCTCAAGGGGTTAGCGGAGCAATCGTTGGAAAAGCCATTTATGAAGGTCGTTTCACAGTAGCAGACGCATTGAAAAAGGTGGGAGAATCATGATCACAAAACGTATTATTCCTTGTTTAGATGTCAAAGAAGGACGTGTTGTTAAAGGTGTACAATTTGTGGAGCTTCGTGATGCAGGGGATCCAGTGGAATTAGCACGTTTTTATGATGAACAAGGCGCAGATGAACTTGTATTTCTTGATATTTCTGCTTCCCATGAAGGTCGAAAAACAATGGTAGAAGTCGTAAAGTCAGTTGCTTCAGAACTTGCAATTCCTTTCACGGTTGGCGGTGGGATCAACTCACTTGAAGATATGAAACGAATTTTACGTGCTGGTGCAGATAAGGTATCATTAAATACAGCAGCTGTTATGAATCCTGAATTGATTACAGAAGGAGCCGATTTTTTTGGTTCCCAATGTATTGTCGTGGCAATTGATGCAAAATGGGATGAGGAATTGGGGTCATGGCGTGTGTATACCCATGGAGGTCGCACCCCTGTTGATAAAGAGGTTATTACGTGGGCAAAAGAAGTGGTTGAACGAGGAGCTGGAGAAATTCTTCTAACAAGCATGGATTCTGACGGTGAGAAAAAGGGATTTGATTTGCCTTTAACAAAAGCAGTAAGTGAAGCCGTTTCAGTTCCTGTGATTGCCTCAGGTGGGGCCGGTAATGCTGAACACTTTGTAGAAGCTTTCGTTGAAGGAAAGGCTGACGCAGCTTTAGCAGCATCCATTTTTCATTATAAAGAAACCTCAGTCAATGAAGTTAAGTCCTACCTAAGGGATAAAGGTGTGAATGTAAGATGAACCTAGAAGATGTTAAATTTGATGAAAAAGGGTTAATTCCAGCGATTGTTCAAGATGCTTCGACGAAAGAAGTGTTAACCTTAGCGTATATGAACCGGACTTCATTAGAAAAGTCCATTGAGTCGGGTGAAACTTGGTTCTACAGCCGTTCTCGTCAAGAGTTGTGGCATAAAGGAGCAACAAGCGGGAATACACAAAAAATCATTTCAATGAAACTTGATTGTGATCGAGATGCCATCGTCGTCCTTGTAAATCCAGCAGGACCTGCCTGTCATACGGGTGAAATTAGTTGCTTCAATGAATCTATTTATTCCAAAGAAGGTGCAGCAAGCATGAGTGCAAACTTATCTGATTATCAAATTTTGGTTACTCTTGAAGAAGTAATCGCACAACGTGAAAAAGAACGTCCAGAAGGAGCTTATACGACTTATTTATTTGAACAAGGAGTCGATAAGATCCTAAAAAAAGTCGGGGAAGAAGCAACCGAAGTTGTCATCGCAGCGAAAAATCGCAGCAAGGAAGAACTAAAATGGGAAGCTTCTGATCTACTCTATCACCTTATGGTTTTACTACGCGAACAAGACCTACCCTTTAAAGAGATATTGAAGGTTTTAGAAGAACGACATCTAACAAAAGAAAAATAAAAACTATGCCTGACACTCCAAAAGAAACTTTTGGAGTGTCAATTTTTGTGGAATCTGAAAGGGAGTCTGATCCAGACAGCAAAGGAAATAATCCAGCTTCTGATCCCAAAATCAACCTAATATGGATAGCAGAAGGACAGTAAAAAGTAAAAGCTAATACTAAAGCCCCGATCTAACCACAGCCCTCATTCAATTATAATTCTGTAAGCACCAATGCCAATCTGAATTCTTAACATAGCAAATATACAAGGAATGGTCTTTTGGAGAGCATTTATTTGTGGTATAATTGTTTAGTTGAGAACAATAAGAAAATAAAATGGAGGGTTTCATGAGTAAAAACGCTCACGCTAAAACAAAAGGACAGTTGCTGACGTTTATTCCTACTGGTGAATATTATTTCACATTAGGCTTGAAAGCATTCCAACGTCGTGAATTTCAAAAGGCGATTAAATATTTAAAAAGAGCCATGCACCTAGAACCGGGTGAACCGATGATTGTGTGTCAGTTGGCAATTATTTATACAGAAATTGGTGAATTTCAACAATCGAATGACCTCCTACATTCAGTACTTGAAGAACTTGATGAAGAAATGATCGAGTGCCATTACTTTCTTGCGAATAACTATGCACATATGGGCTACTTTAAAGATGCTTATACTCATTTAACCATTTATTTAGAAAATGATCCGAATGGGGATTTTATCCATGAAGCAGAAGATCTTCTTGAAATTCTTACACTTGAAGAAGATGTATTAGACGAAGATTCCTATGAGCATGATGATTTAATTATGAAGCAGGAACAGGCTAAAGAATTACTTGAATCTGGCGATTTTTCAAAAGCAATTAAGCTATTAAAGTCAGTCATCAAAGATTTTCCCGAATACTGGTCAGCTTATAATAATTTAGCCTTAGCCTATTTTTATTTAGGAGAAATTGAAAAAGCAGCTGGCGTGTTGGATCAAGTCATGGAGAAAAATCCAGGCAATCTACATGCTGTATGCAACAAACTTGTATTTGCTTTCTTCCAGCAGGATTTTCAAGAGGTGAAGGAAATCTCATCACTTCTGAAAAAAGTAAAGCCAATGTCATCTGAACATCAATTTAAACTAGGTGCCACTTTTGCATTAATTGGTGAATATGAAGCAGCCTATGGCTGGTTTCATAAACTTTATAAGCAAGGTTTTAATGGGGATGGTCCTTTTTATTATTGGTTTTCCTATGCATCCTACTTTACAGGTAGAGAACAGCTGGCACATTCCTTATGGGATAAGGTCCTTCAAATCAATCCGCAAAAAAAGGATTTAGCGCCATGGAATAACGAAAATGCACATATAAACGGACTTGAGAAATATGATACATGGATTTTGAAGTATTTGGAAAGTGATTTGATTGAAGAGAGATTATTTGCGGTTTTTCTATTATCAAAATCGGATCACAAGGAATCCATCCTTACAAAGACAGAAGTTCGTGAGAATAAAAAATTTTCTAAACTAGAGAATCAATACGTATCCTTTGTGAAGGATAAACAAGCAGATGATGGTCAAATGGTTGTGGCCCACGAAACAGCTCAACTATTGTACCAATATCATCATCCTGTTGGTACCGTAGAAGCAAGCCTATATTTACTATGGTTTTCTGTATTTACCGAATTAAATAAGGCAAAGGTTTCACTTAAAAATGAAAAAGCCTTAGCAGCGGCTATGGATTATATTTGGAAAAAATTAAGAAGAGAAAAATGTTCCCAGCAACAGATAGCTCATCAGTATGGACTTTCTTCCTCGACATTACAGAAATACGTAAAGTTAATTAATGAATATCTTTAATTGAGCAGATTGATGGACTTAAAGAACGTTCTTTTATAGGATATGGATAAAAGGTCATACTAAAAAGAGATTATGGCTGTTTTATCTATATCCTATTTTTTAACTTCATTCAGCAGAGGTCCTTCTACTACTATAAGTGGGAGATAAAGGGATAAAGGTTTTCAGATTTCAGTTTGGTTTAATCACCGGTTGAATGAAGTTAAGCCTCCGGCGGATGCCTCGGATTTTTTAGATGTATTTTATCGAGCAAGCTCGATAAAAATCCGGGTGCAAATTCGGCAGGCGAATTTGATTATGTAAGATGAAACACGCTAAAACAGAAGGAGTGAAAATGGCGTGACTGAAGAAAAAATTTATGATGTAATTATCGCGGGTGCAGGTCCAGGTGGAATGACAGCTGCCGTATATACATCCCGTGCTAACTTATCTACATTGATGATCGAACGAGGAGTTCCTGGTGGACAAATGGCGAACACAGAGGATATTGAAAACTATCCAGGGTTTGAATCCATTTTAGGACCAGATCTTTCAACAAAAATGTTTGAACATGCAAAGAAGTTCGGTGCCGAATATGCATATGGTGATATTAAAGAAATCATTGACGGTAAAGAATACAAAACCGTTGTAGCCGGATCCAAACAATACAAAGCTCGTGCGGTTATTATTGCAACTGGTGCAGAATACAAGAAAATTGGCGTACCTGGTGAAAAAGAGTTAGGTGGCCGAGGTGTTTCGTATTGTGCCGTTTGTGATGGAGCGTTCTTTAAGAACAAACAACTTTTCGTTATTGGCGGTGGAGACTCTGCTGTTGAGGAAGGCGTGTACTTAACTCGCTTTGCTGAAAAGGTGACCATTGTTCATCGTCGAGATGAATTACGTGCACAAAAAATTCTTCAACAACGTGCTTTTGATAATCCAAAGGTAGATTTCATTTGGAGTCATACATTAAAACAAATCAACGAAAATGACGGTAAGGTTGGAAGCGTCACTCTTGTTTCAACAAAAGACGGCTCAGAGCAAGAACTTACTGCAGATGGTGTCTTTATCTATATTGGAATGAATCCACTTTCTAAACCATTCGAAAACCTAGGAATTACAAACGAGAATGGGTATATCGTTACCAATGAAGTAATGGAAACAAAAGTACCAGGTATTTTCGCAGCAGGTGATATCCGCGATAAGACGCTCCGTCAAGTCGTAACAGCAACTGGTGATGGAAGTATTGCTGCATCAAGTGCTCAACATTATATCGAAGAATTAATGGAAGAGCTAAAAATCAAATTATAGTTTTTGGCGTAGGGGATCTTATTTCCTGTTGTAATTTGGTAAAATTTATTAGGTTTTAACGGAAATGTAACAAGAATGAAATATAAATACGTTATGATAAGAATAGAAATTGACCCCCTTTAATAAATATTTTTAGAAGCGCTAGTTCCCCTAGCGTTCTTTTTTTTGCCTTTTTAGTTAAATCCTACATATAAATGGTATGAAGCTTGTATCGAAAAAATGAATAAAAGAGTGAAGGAACTATCTGAAATATGTATAGTTAATCCTTATCTTTTACATAGGTTATTATAGTATAATTTAATAATTCTTAACTAATACATGTTTATTTATTGTAGGAGGAAAATATGAAAAAAATACTATCAATTAGTTTTGCTTTATTCGTTCTCTTTTTAGCAGCTTGCTCTGGGGGAACCGATGAGAAAACAGAAGACTCAACTGGATCAGATGCTGCAACAGATAACACGGATCAAGTGTTAAAGATTGGCGCGATCCCTGACCAAAATGCATCGGATTTAAATAGAAGCTTAAGTAAACTAGCAGAATATATTACAGAAGAAACAGGCGTTAGAGCAGAATATGTTCCATCTGTTGATTACTCAGCCCTTGTTACAGCCTTCGAACGCAATGAGATCGATTTAGCTTGGTTTGGGGGATTAACAGGTGTGCAAGCGAGAAATAGAGTACCAGAAGCTGAAGCCTTTGCTCAACGACCGATGGATGAAGAATTTCACTCTGTTTTTATTGCGGGTGCTGATACAGGAATTCAGTCCCTTAAAGATTTAAAGGGAAAAAGTTTTACGTTTGGAAGTGAAAGTTCAACATCTGGACACTTAATGCCGCGATATTTCTTAATGGAAGAAGGGATTGACCCTGAAGCTGACTTTGATGGACAGCCAAACTATTCTGGATCCCATGATAAAACGTATAAATTAGTTGAATCAGGCTCTTTTGATGCGGGTGCCTTGAATGTATCGGTTTGGGAATCAGCAGTTGCGGAGAAAAAGGTCGATACAAGTAAAGTAAACGTATTCTACACCACTCCAAGTTACTATGACTACAACTGGACCATTAATAAAGTAGATGAAAAGTTTGGAGAAGGTACGAAAGAAAAGATTAAAGATGCCATTCTTTCCGTTAACAGTTCTAACCAACCAGAAATTATGGAATTATTCCAATCCGAAAAATTCATCGAAACGAATAATGAAAATTACAAAGCGATTGAAGATGTAGCAAGGGAAATTGGGATTATTAAATAGAAGGTGAAGAAATTGACATCACAGAATATGATAGAAATGAGAAATCTATCAAAATTTTACGAGCGGAAGATAGCCTTATCTTCCCTTTCTTTTTCTATAAAAAAGGGGGAAAGGGTTGCTTTAATTGGACCAAGTGGTGCGGGAAAAACGACGTTATTGAATACATTTGCCACATTGATTAAACCAGATGAGGGAGAACTCACCCTTGCAGGCATCCCAGCGTCCAAATTGACTAATCGTAAAGAATTGGCAAAAAAAGTGGGAATGATTCGCCAACAATTTGATCTTGTTGGTCAACTTCCGGTGATTCATAATGTGTTAGCTGGACGTTTAGCAGACTGGGGATTTTTTAAATCTCTCTGGTCGCTTATTATACCACAGGAAAAACAAGCAGCACGTGAGGCTTTAGAGAAAGTAGGTCTTGCTGATAAAATAACAGAACAAACGTCAAAACTATCTGGAGGAGAGCAGCAACGTGTAGCACTTGCAAGACTGCTTTTGCAAAAACCTGAAATCATTCTAGCTGATGAACCGGTTGCTTCTTTAGACCCAGCCAGGGCTGAAGATATCCTTTTTATGCTAACGAAGCTTACCCAAGAAGAAAACCAGACATTAATCACAAGCCTCCATTCAGTGGAATATGCTCGGAAATATTTCACCAGAATCATTGCCATTAAAAATGGCAAGCTTTTCTTCGATTTGCCCGTTCATGAAGTGACGGATCCAATTCTTGTAGAACTTTATTCCCTTGAGGAGTTGGAACTTCATGAATCTTAAACATACACTTGATCTACAACGGAAGAACATTTTAACTCTTGTCTTTATCCTTATCTTTATATGGAGTCTGTTTGCAGTAAACTGGGGTGATGATCTCGTTCATTCTGGAGGGATGGCTACAATCCAACAAGTGTTAGAAGGGCTGATCCAACCCGATTTATCAAAAGATATTCTATTGTTAGCAGTTGAATCAACATGGATTACATTAGCCTATGCTATTGCTGGTATGACACTTGCTGTTATCATTGCCTTTTTCTTTGGGATTTTTGCATCTGGAATTTTCGTGGATGGTAAAGGAATGAAAATGGCTTCAAAGGGTCTTTTTCGTTTTGTTCTTGGTTTTCTACGTGCTATTCATGAACTCGTATGGGCGTTAATTTTTGTAGCGATGTTCGGATTAACACCGCTTTCGGCAATTCTTGCTTTGGGCATTCCTTATGGAGGTATTTTAGGTCGTATTTTTGCTGATATGTTAAATGATATCCCGGAAGAACCAATTAATGCCTTAAGGTCAGCAGGTGCGTCTAAACTACAGTGCTTACTTTATGGTTATTTACCATTAGTGAAAAATAATATTATCAGTTATACGATGTATCGATTTGAATGTGCGATCCGTTCATCTGCTATCATGAGTTTTGTTGGTTTAGGTGGACTCGGATTTCAAATTCAATTGTCCCTGAACGATCTGAAATATGATGAAGTCTGGACCTTTTTATTTTTCCTCATTGGTATTGTTGTGTTAGTCGATTTCTGGAGTAGCCAATTAAGAAAAGGAATGCATGACACAAAGAAAGGCGCACCCATTGTTCGATTTTCCGTTTTTCTGACCTTCCTCATGTTGGCTTTTTCCTGGTGGTTTATTTTCGCAATAGAGAAGGCTAGTTTGACGGACCTATTTTCAGAAAAAAATGCCTACTATGCAGGACAGTTTTTTGCTGGATTATTTGGAGTTGGAGAAGAGCGAGTAGCTTTCTTTGATTGGGAGAGTTGGAAGCAGGCATTGGGTTTAACCTTTGAAACACTAAGAATGAGTATTATGGCGATTGGATTTTCTACAATAGGGATGTTTTTAACCGTTATCCCTGCTGCCCGAAATATTGCCGATGGTTCCTTAACTCTATTGGGTAAGTGGTATAATTGGATTTTATTTGGATTTGTACGGATTATGTATGTCTTTAGCCGAGCGATACCGGAATTGGTGTGGGCCATGATTATCATTTTTATTTTAAAACCAGGGATTTTACCAGGGGCTATTGCGCTGGCGTTGCATAACTTTGGAATATTAGGAAAGCTTTGTGCGGAAGTTATTGAAGATTTAGACCAGGGACCTGTTCGGAACTTGGCATTAAATGGAGCCTCTAAATCGCAAATGTTATTATACGGGGTTCTTCCGACCGTTATGCCTAGATTTTTGACTTATATTCTCTATCGCTGGGAAGTGATCATGCGAACGACCATTGTTGTTGGTTTTGTGGGTGCAGGTGGATTGGGGCAACAATTTAAAATGAGTTTGAGTTTCTTTCATTATACCGACGTTGCTTTGCTTTTAATATGCTATTGTGTACTTGTATTTATTGCTGATTTCATTTCTGAAGCAGCTCGCAAAACAGCTAGATAGCAAATAAACAGTTTTTAAACGCTCCTTGAAGGTAGCGTTTTTTCTCATTTTTAATAGCTAACAGACTTTACCTGTAAACTGTTATAATGATTTCAAAAAATGTGTTTCATATTGGGGTTTCTATCCATTGTTTAGGACTCAAAAAATATAGTATAATAAAGGGAAGCATAGAAGTGAACGAGGGATACTCTTTTTATAGATAAAATAAGAGTGGATCGGGGTGATGGAAATGCAACGTGTAACAAATTGTGTATTATTGAAAGATGATAAAGTATTATTATTACAAAAGCCACGACGTAATTGGTGGGTTGCCCCAGGTGGTAAAATGGAAGCCGGTGAATCGGTTCGAGATTCGTGCATACGTGAATTTAGAGAAGAAACAGGAATTTACTTAAGAAACCCTAATATAAAGGGCATTTTTACTTTTATTATTAAAGATGGAGATAAAATTATCAATGAATGGATGATGTTTACCTTTTTCTCAACAGCGTCTGATGGGTTGAATGTAGATGAATCGGAAGAAGGAATTCTGCGCTGGCAATCAGTTGAGGAAATTCGCAATCTCCCAATGGCTGAGGGGGATTATCATATTTTAGATTATATGGTTCATGGTAATGGGATCATATATGGAACTTTCACGTATACACCGGAGTATCAATTACTGAGCTATCGTTTAGACCCAAGTTAACACAATTATCTAGCTCCAGCGCCTGCCCCCACTAGGTTACAAGTGTATCTAGTGTCGGCTCCTAGGGACTCAGGACATAAGCTAATCACTTCGGAAGGCAAAGACAGCCTGCTGTCAGAATCTATCTTATGCCGGCCGTTCTTGGATAGTCGCTTATACATTTTAATCAATCCTCCCATAAAGGTAAAGAACACCTCACTGGGAGGCTCGTCTTGTGCTTGACGGGGGTAAGAAAGGCGCTTACGCTTTTATTTATAGGGAGGGATGAATATATGAGTACTGGAGCACAGAATGATTCTCAAATCGTTATTATTACAGGTATGTCAGGTGCAGGGAAAACAGTTGCAATTCAAAGCTTTGAGGACTTAGGTTTTTTCTGCGTAGATAATCTGCCTCCCACATTACTTCCGAAATTTCTTGAACTAATGAAGGAATCTGGGAATAAGATGAATAAAGTTGCACTCGTGATGGATTTAAGAGGTAGAGAATTTTTTGAATATCTTTTTAAAGCACTAGATGAATTTGTCGAAGATTCATGGGCTACCCCACAAATTTTATTTCTTGATGCTGATAATGAAACGCTTGTTAGAAGATATAAAGAAACAAGAAGAAAGCATCCACTTGCCGTTCAAACAGGACTTCCACTTGAGGGAATTGAAAATGAGCGATTGATGTTAGCTGAATTAAAAGGGAGAGCTCAGATTCTTTATAATACATCGAAAATGAAGCCAAGGGAACTCAGAGAGAAGATCATTGCCGAGTTTTCTGCTAATAAACAAGCTGTTTTTACAGTGAATGTCATGTCATTTGGTTTTAAACATGGAATTCCGATTGATGCTGATCTCGTCTTTGATGTTCGTTTTTTACCGAACCCACACTATATTGACCATATGCGTGAAAGAACAGGTTTAGATAATGATGTTTCAACTTATGTTCTAAAATGGACAGAAACACATAAGTTTTTAGAAAAAGTAACTGATTTATTAAGTTTTATGATGCCACATTATAAAAGAGAAGGTAAGGCCCAATTGGTAATCGCTATAGGTTGTACAGGTGGTCAGCATCGTTCTGTAGCGTTGGCAGAACATATCGGTCATTATTTTGAAAAAGATTATCATACCCGGATTTCGCATCGTGATATCGAAAAAAGAAAGGAAATAAAACCATGACGGAAACCGAACAACCTAGAGTTGTGATCATTGGCGGGGGTACTGGGTTGCCCGTACTATTAAGAGGGTTAAAGAAATATCCAATTGATATTACGGCCATCGTAACGGTTGCTGATGATGGCGGAAGTTCAGGTCGATTGAGGAATGAATTACAAATTCCCCCGCCTGGAGATGTTCGAAATGTATTAGCCGCTTTATCGGATGTTGAACCTTTAATCGAAGAAATGTTTCAGCATCGTTTTAAGGCTTCAAATGAACTGTCAGGGCATTCTCTTGGCAACTTAATTTTGGCGGCAATGACCTCTATAACCGGAGATT
Organism: Niallia sp. Kr1; assembly: GCF_050389805.1. Taxonomy (NCBI): domain Bacteria; kingdom Bacillati; phylum Bacillota; class Bacilli; order Caryophanales; family Bacillaceae; genus Niallia; species Niallia sp. Kr1. Next base: position 916,697 of record NZ_CP130945.1, read on the forward strand.
TTATGTATGCGATACAAGAAATGAGTAAAGTCCTGAATGTACATGGGAAAGTTTTACCTGCGGCGAATCAAAGTGTCGTACTACATGCTGAATTAGAAGATGGTTTGATTATTTCAGGAGAATCAAAAATACCTTATTCTGGAAAAAGAATTAAACGAGTATTTTTAACTCCTGATACCATTAAACCGCTTACAGAAACCATCAAAGCGATCCAGGAAGCTGATTTAATTATTATCGGACCTGGAAGTCTTTATACCAGCATTTTACCGAATTTATTGGTTCCACAGATTGGGAAAGAAGTCTGTGAAGCCAAAGCCAAAAAAGTATATATCTGCAATATTATGACACAGGCTGGAGAAACCCTTGACTATACAGCGAGTGACCACGTAAATGCCATTTATGATCATATGGGAAAACCTTTTATCGATACGATTTTAGTAAATAGTGAGGAAATCCCGTTAGAAATTCAGGAAAGATATAGCAAGGAAGCAGCAAGACCTGTTCATTTTGATGTAAGCAGCTTATATGATTTAGGTTTGGAAGTGATTTATGGCGAAATTATTTCCCTTGAGGATGGAATGATTCGTCATGATACAAACGAAGTGGCAAAAATTTTATATACTTTACTACAAAATGAAACCAAACGGCGTTTTAGAGCGTAATTAAGATATTGTTCTTTGGAATAGGGGGTGTTGCCAATGTCTTTTGCTTCGGAAACGAAAAAGGAACTAACGAATTTAGAGGTTAAAGATTGCTGCGGATTGGCTGAGCTTTCAGCCTTAATCCAAATGAACGGTTCACTCTCTTTTACCAATAAAAAAATGGCTGTAGATGTACAAACAGAAAACGCAGCGATAGCCAGGAGAATTTATACGTTAATCAAACGTTACTATCCAGTGGAAGTAAAATTGCTAGTCCGGAAGAAAATGAGATTGAAGAAGAATAATGTCTATATTGTTCGTTTAATGGACGAGGCTAGACGTATCCTACAAGATTTAGGAATTATGGGAGAAGGATTTGAATTCAAAAACGAAATTTCTTCCGAACTAATCAAGAAAAAATGTTGTAAACGATCCTATTTAAGAGGGGCTTTTCTAGCTGGGGGTTCTGTGAATAATCCAGAAACATCTTCCTACCATTTAGAAATCTTCTCTCTGTATCAAGAACATAGTGAATCATTATGTGAATTAATGAACTCGTTTGATTTGAACGGGAAATCATTAGAAAGGAAAAAGGGTTTTATCACCTATTTAAAAGAAGCCGAGAAAATAACCGATTTCTTAATTATTATTGGGGCTAATAATGCGGTTTTAAAATTTGAAGATATTCGAATTGTTCGTGATATGAGAAACTCCGTTAACCGGTTGGTAAATTGTGAAACGGCAAATTTAAATAAAACGATAGGTGCGGCGTTTCGTCAAGTTGAAAATATTAAATATATCGATGAGACAGTTGGGCTAAATGTGTTGCCTGATAAACTTCGGGAAATTGCTGAACTACGTGTGGTTCATCAAGATGTTACCTTAAAAGAACTAGGGGAAATGATAACTAGTGGACCGATTAGTAAATCAGGCATCAATCACAGGTTACGCAAAATTGATGAAGTTGCTGAGAAGTTAAGGAAGGGACAGCCTATTTAAAATAGGGAGTTGATTCAAATCGTTTCTCTGAAGGTATGTGAAATAAAGAAAAATATAAATAGGTTAAAATTTTGAGGAGGAAAAAGAATGGTTGAAAAACAAGTTGAAATTAAGTTAAAAACTGGCTTACAAGCACGACCTGCTGCTATGTTTGTTCAGCAAGCAAATCGCTTTTCGTCAGATGTGTTTTTGGAGAAAGATGGCAAGAAGGTAAATGCAAAAAGCATTATGGGTTTAATGAGCTTAGCTCTTGGTACTGGAAGTAAGGTAACCCTTTCTGTTGATGGAAGTGATGAGAACGAAGCGATTAAGGTTCTTACTGAATTTGTAGAGAAAGAAGTTTAATTCTCTTGAACAAATTTCAAGATTCTATATTAAAAAAAACTCGCAGCCTTGAAAAGGATGCGAGTTTTTTTTACCCTAAAATAAGTTTTCTGAAGTTAGATCAGTGTCTAGCTTCAGCGCCTACCCCCTCGAGGTCACAAGCCAATCCGTCAAGAAGATTAAAGTACAATCTTCATGCCGGCTCGTCTTGTGCTTGTCGGGGGTGGGCAAGGCGCCTGCGCTTTTCTTACTTTTCAACAGAGCTGCTGCGTTCAATAATATGGTCTATTAAGCCATAGTCTTTTGCTTGTTGGGCTGTCATGAAGTTGTCACGATCAGTATCTCTTGAAATTACTTCAAGTGGTTGACCAGTGCGTTCAGCCATTATTCCATTTAATTTGTCACGTAAGAATAAAATACGTTTAGCAGCAATTTCAATTTCAGTTGCTTGACCTTGAGCGCCACCTAGTGGTTGGTGAATCATCACTTCAGCGTTAGGAAGTGCGTAACGTTTTCCTTTTGTACCTGCTGTTAAAAGGAAAGCACCCATTGATGCTGCCATTCCGATACAAATCGTTTGAACATCAGGTTTAATAAATTGCATGGTATCATAGATTGCCATACCAGCTGTAATACTTCCACCAGGACTGTTAATATAGATGGAGATATCTTTTTCAGGATTTTCAGCTTCTAAGAAAAGTAATTGTGCTACAATTGAATTTGCAACGTTATCATCAATCGCACTGCCCAGCATGATAATGCGGTCTTTTAAGAGGCGGGAATAAATATCATAAGCTCGTTCTCCGCGGTTTGTTTGTTCAATAACTGTAGGAATTAAATTCATTTTCATCCTCCTCCACATTAATAAATCTTACTACAGCTAAAAATATATGTAATGATTCGATAGCTGTTCGTAATTTAATCATACACTGATGGTCAAATAAGGTCAAATAATAGACTCTTCATTTGAAAAAGTTATTTTCGACAAAAATTTCATATACTATGTATGTACGGTAGAATCGTTTCTATCATTGCCAAATTTTTTTCTCACTAAACCATCCATTCAAAAAAGCATAAAAAAACCACTTATCTGCAAATGATAAGTGGTCTTAGAAAGTTCATGAGCGCCCTCGGCAGGAATCGAACCCACATTTTCAGAACCGGAATCTGACGTGCTATCCGTTGCACCACGAGGGCTTATTTAAAACAGCGCCTTTCTATTATAAGTCAGGTTCAAAAACTTTGCAAGAACCATTTAAATTTTTCTGTGTATAGTGTAAGAGTTACAATACTTGCTGGTTTTCTGTCATATAACAAACAAAGTCGACATAAAATTTTTAAATCTACCCGTAGTGTGGCTCTTGTTGTAAAATAGAAGAAGGGGTGAATAAAGTGGAGTTAAAACCAGGTTTATGGCAACAACAAACAGTCAAGTTAGCGATGACACAAGAACTTAAGCAGGCCATTACATTACTACAATATTCCAGTATAGAGTTGTATGAGTTTCTCGAGAACAAGGCGTTGGAGAATCCACTTATGCAGGTCGAAACAACAAATGTCGAAGTAATGGATCCTCGTTATGATCGGGTAAAAAAGACGAAAAACACCTCACAAACAGATAGACAGACATGGCTCGAGCAAATTGCTAACAAGGATAAAACTACAATACGTGACTTTGCAAAACAACAAATAAACTTTACATTATACGATAATCAAATGAGAAGAGTCCTCTTATTCTTATTGAACAGTCTTGATGAAAATGGATATATCCAGATATCGATGGAAGAAGTGGCATCGATTCTGTCGGTTCCGATTGAAGTGGCCAGGCAGGCCTTAGAGGTTATTCATAGCTTAGAGCCAGCTGGCATCGGAGCTCGGAATTTACAGGAGTGTATTTTACTTCAGATTGATACAGGCAATGAATTTAATGATTTAGCGATAAAGATTATTGACGAATATTTTTCTCTATTTGCCGAAAAAAGGTGGAAACAAATTGCAAAGGAACTCAAGGTCGAATTAACACAAATACAAGAGGTTTATGATTATGTTCAAACTTTAAATCCGCGACCTGGTTCTGATTTTCAAACCGATCATACAACCTATATTGTTCCAGATGTTGTAATCAAATGGGAAGGCGAAGAGTTAACTGTTAGTATTTACGATGGGTCCCTCCCTAAAATTCAGTTTAATGAATCCTATTTTCGTCAATTTCAATCCAATTCCGATGAGAAAGTTAAACGCTTTCTTCAAGAAAAACAACAAGATTTTCAATGGATGTTGAAGAGCATTGAACAAAGAAAAGAAACCATTCTGAAGGTAACTTTGAAAATCGTTGAAAAGCAACCAGATTATTTTAGGCGTGGTCCAGATCATTTAAAGCCATTGACGATGAAGGAAATCTCAGAAGAACTCGGGATTCACGAATCAACGGTTAGCAGGACTGTAAGAGAAAAATATGCGCAGACCCCATTTGGTACCGTTGAATTAAAGTCTTTCTTTTCAAGTACGATTAAAACCACTTCTGCTGAAGAAACCTCTTCTACCAGAGTGAAAAAAGAGATTCAGCAGTTGATAGATAGCGAAAGTAAAGCAAAGCCTTTATCTGATCAAGACTTAGTCGGTCTTTTAAAACAAAGTGGAATGATTGTATCACGAAGAACAATAGCAAAGTATCGTGACCAACTTGGGATCCCATCTTCATCAAAAAGAAAACGTTTTGAATAATTTACAGACAAAGGTGTGAAGATAATGACAAAGCGACAAACTGTGACCCTTTTTACCAGAAAGGGTTGTCATTTATGTGAAAAAGCAAAAGAGGTGATAAAAGACCTCCAGGGTCTAATTGATTTTAACTTTGAAGAATTAAATATAGAGGAAAAAGATGAATGGACGGAAAATTTCGGACTAAAAATTCCGGTTGTCATGATTAATGGTAACGAAGTTCAATATGGTCAAATAGATAAAATAACCATTAGTAAAGCGTTATCACAATAAAAAATAAACTTTTTCACGATAAGAACGCTTACATAAAAAGTAATGATTGAATTACTATAATATTCCTGTTAATATAATTTTGCAGGGATTAATTTTTTTTGTGCTATGTGGGACATAAAATGTCTAACGGGGACATTTATTGACCAATAGTAAAGGAGCTACATAAAATGAAATCAGTAATAGAATTACAAAAAAAATTATTACCTGATTTACTTGAGATTATGCAAAAAAGATTTCATATTCTTCAATATATTGGTGCCATGGAGCCAGTTGGGCGAAGAAGTTTGGCGGCTACTCTTGGATTAACTGAAAGAGTATTAAGAAGTGAAGTAGAATTTTTAAAAGAACAGAAGCTTTTATTTAGTACTAGTGCAGGGATGAGCTTAACAGAAAATGGGCGAGAACTCGTTCTAAAGCTGGAAGGTTTTATGCGTGATTTATCTGGTTTAGATGAAATGGAGTCCAAATTAAAAGAGTTACTTCAAATTAAAAAGGTCTATGTTGTCCCAGGAGATAGTGATCTTCTTGCGTGGATCAAAAATGAATTAGGTAAGACTTGTGTCATGTGCATAAACAAAATCCTAAAAGGAAAGAATATCATTGCGGTTACTGGTGGATCCACTATGGCAACAGTCGCGGATATGATGAACCCACAATCTAGTCAACATGATTTCCTTTTTGTTCCAGCACGTGGTGGGCTTGGAGAAGATGTAAAAAACCAAGCAAATTCCATATGTTCTCAAATGGCAGAGCGTACACATGGTAAGCATAGAGTTCTTTATGTTCCAGACCAAGTTAGTGATGAGATGTACAAATCCATGATTAAAGAACCAGAAATTCATGAAGTCTTACATTTAATTCGATCTGCCAACATGGTTTTACATGGAATTGGAGATGCTATGACAATGGCAAAACGAAGAAAAACTGCGCCTGAGATTATAGACCAACTTCAAAAGAGTGAAGCTGTGGGAGAAGCATTTGGTTACTACTTTAATGAAGCAGGTGAGGTAGTACATAAAGTGCAAACGATTGGACTTCAATTGGATGATCTCGAGAATGCCCAGCACGTAATTGCCGTAGCAGGTGGTGCTTCAAAGGCTAAAGCTATTGGAGCTTATATGAAACAAGCACCTTCATCAACCATATTAATTACAGATGAAGGAGCAGCAAATGAGTTATTAAGAGGGAATTCCCTTTAATTAATAAAAAATATGTCCTTATATTAAAGGAGGAAATTAAACATGGCAGTAAAAGTAGGTATTAATGGTTTTGGTAGAATCGGACGTAATGTGTTACGTGCAGCATTAAATAATCCAAATATAGATGTGGTAGCAGTTAACGATTTAACAGATGCAAACATGTTAGCGCACCTTTTAAAATATGATTCAGTACACGGTAGATTAAACGTAGAAGTATCAGTAAATGGAAACAACCTAGTTGTGAATGGCAAAGAAATCATCGTTAAAGCTGAACGTAACCCAGCTGACCTTGCTTGGGGAGATCTTGGAGTAGAAGTAGTTGTTGAATCTACTGGACGTTTCACAAAACGTGAAGATGCAGCAGCACACCTTGAAGCAGGTGCCAAAAAGGTTATTATCTCTGCTCCAGCTAATAACGAAGATCTTACAATCGTTATGGGTGTTAACCAAGATCAATATGATCCAGCAAACCACCATGTACTCTCAAATGCATCATGTACAACAAACTGTTTAGCTCCATTTGCTAAAGTTTTACATGAAAAATTTGGTATCAAACGCGGAATGATGACAACTATTCACTCATACACAAACGACCAACAAATCTTAGATTTACCTCATAAAGATTACCGTCGTGCTCGTGCTGCTGCTGAAAACATGATCCCAACAACAACTGGTGCAGCAAAAGCAGTTGCTTTAGTATTACCTGAATTAAAAGGTAAATTAAATGGTATGGCTGTACGTGTACCAACTCCAAACGTATCTTTAGTTGACCTTGTTGCAGAACTTGACAAAGAAGTAACAGCTGAAGATGTAAATGCAGCACTAAAAGAAGCTGCTGAAGGTGAATTAAAAGGAATCTTACAATACAGTGAAGAACCACTAGTATCAAGAGATTATAATGGTGACCCTCACTCTTCTTCTGTAGATGCTCTTTCTACAATGGTGATGGAAGGCAATATGGTAAAAGTTATCTCTTGGTATGACAACGAAACTGGTTATTCTACTCGTGTTGTTGATTTAGTAGAATATATTGCTTCAAAAGGTCTATAATTTTTATAAAACCATTGCAAAATTTTCCATTAAACGTCTATAATGATATAGGATTCTTTTGGGTGGGACTAATTTCAACCCACCGATTAAAATGCCCATTATGACGAATTAGTAATGACGACAGGGGAGCGGGGAACATTCCCCCTCCTTTTTTATATGTTTAACTTTCTTCAGCATATATCGCTCACATTGATCAGGGGCAGTTTATTGGTAGTAAAATCTGAGCTGAATAAAGTGTTAAAGCCTTCGGCGAATTCACAAACATTTTCAAAGGAAATACCCTGCGTAAGATCGACGAAAATATAGGGTAACTCCCAAAGGCAATTTGATACTGTTCCACATCAATCTTTCATATCAAGGAGGATCTTCACGTTGAACAAAAAAAGCGTAAAAGATATCGATTTAAAAGGGAAAAGAGTTTTTTGTCGTGTAGATTTTAATGTTCCAATGCAAGATGGGAATATTACAGATGAAACACGTATTACAGCAGCCCTTCCAACTATTCAATATTTACAAGAACAAGGGGCATTGGTCATTCTAGCAAGTCACTTAGGACGCCCAAAAGGACAAGTGGTTGAAGAACTGCGCCTTACTCCTGTTGCTAAACGACTTTCTGAACGATTAGGAAAAGAAGTTAAAAAAGCAGATGAAGCATACGGTGACTCTGTTAAAGCCTTAATCAGTGAAATGAACGAAGGGGACGTTCTTCTTCTTGAAAACGTTCGTTTTTATCCAGGTGAAGAAAAAAATGATCCTGAATTAGCAAAAGAATTTGCTCAATTAGCAGATGTATATGTAAACGATGCATTTGGTGCTGCTCACCGTGCACATGCTTCTACTGAAGGGATTGCTCATCATTTACCAGCAGTTTCTGGATTCCTTATGAACAAAGAATTAGAGGTTATCGGCAAAGCTTTATCCAATCCTGAGCGACCATTTACAGCCATTATTGGTGGAGCAAAGGTAAAAGATAAAATTGGGGTTATCGAAAACCTATTAGATATCGTTGATAATCTTATCATTGGTGGCGGCTTAGCTTATACTTTCGTAAAAGCACAAGGTCATGAAGTTGGGAAGTCTCTTTTAGAGGAAGACAAAGTAGATCTTGCAAAATCTTTTATGGAAAAAGCGAAAGAAAAAGGCGTTAATTTCTACATGCCTGTTGACGCAATTATTGCCGATGACTTTTCTGCTGATGCTAATACAAAAGAAGTAGCAATTGAAGAAATTCCTGCTGATTGGGAAGCGTTGGATATTGGTCCAAAAACCGCAGAACTATACCGTGATGTTATCCAAAAATCAAAATTGGTTATTTGGAACGGACCAATGGGAGTTTTTGAAATGGATAAATTTGCGGGTGGAACAAAAGCTGTAGCTCAAAGCTTAGCAGAATCTAGTGATACATATTCGATTATTGGTGGTGGAGATTCAGCAGCTGCCGTTGAAAAGTTTGGTTTAGCGGATCAAATGAGTCATATTTCGACTGGTGGAGGAGCTTCACTTGAGTTTATGGAAGGAAAAGAACTTCCTGGAGTTGTGGCTTTAAACGATAAATAATATTTTTATAAATGCCGTTTCGACCATAGTCTTTCCATTATGATCGAAACGGCACAAGATCTAATGGATGTCACTGGATCCATTAGATAGATGTAATTGCTTGAAAGGGTGTGCAAACATGAGAAAGCCAATTATTGCGGGAAACTGGAAAATGTTTAAAACACTTCCTGAAGCAAAGAGCTTTATGGAAGAAGTGAAAAATGCAGTACCAGCTAAAGAAGAAGTGGAGTCTGTTGTTTGTTCTCCAGCTCTATTTTTAGAAAGTCTAGTGAATTCAGCAAAGGGTACTAACGTCGGTGTTGGGGCACAAAATATGCATTTTGAAGAAAGTGGTGCTTTTACAGGAGAAATTAGTCCTGCCGCTTTAGAAGATCTAGGTGTACAATATGTCATCCTTGGACACTCTGAACGCCGCGAAATGTTTAATGAAACAGACGAGGCAGTTAACAAAAAAGTCCTATCCGCTTTTAATCATGGTATCACTCCAATCGTTTGCTGTGGGGAATCGTTAGAACAACGTGAAAGTGGAATTACCAATGAATTTGTTGGTGGACAAGTTCAAAAAGCATTAGCTGGTCTTACTCAAGAACAAGCAAAACAAGTCGTGATCGCTTATGAACCCATATGGGCAATTGGAACTGGTAAATCTTCTACGGCTGAGGATGCGAATGAAGTATGTGCTCATATTCGTTCTGTTGTTGCTGAACAATTTTCACAAGAAGTGGCACAAGCAGTCCGTATTCAATATGGCGGCAGCGTTAAACCAGCTAATATTAAGGAATATATGAGTCAACCTGACATTGATGGAGCTTTAGTGGGTGGAGCTAGTCTTGAACCTGCATCATTCCTTCAATTATTGGAGGCTGGAAAATATGAGTAAGGCACCTGTAGCGTTAATTATCTTAGATGGATTCGGATGTCGTGATGAGCATAAAGGAAACGCTGTTTATCATGCGAAAAAGCCTAATTTCGATCGGTATTGGAAGCAATTTCCACATAATCATTTAACGGCATCAGGTGAGGCTGTTGGTCTTCCAGAAGGTCAAATGGGGAACTCCGAAGTTGGACATATGAATATCGGTGCAGGACGTATTGTGTACCAAAGCTTAACAAGAGTGAATGTTGCCATTCGTGAAGGGGAATTTGTTAAAAATGAAACATTCCTAGATGCGATAAAGCATGTGAAAGAAAATGACTCTGCTCTTCATTTGTTTGGTTTGCTTTCAGATGGCGGCGTTCACAGTCATATCAACCATATGTTTGCCTTACTTCGCCTTGCAGCTGATCAAGGCTTGGAAAAAGTTTACGTCCATGGCTTTTTAGATGGTCGTGATGTAGGCCCGCAAACAGCCAAAATCTATGTTAACGATGCTCTTGAAAAAATGAAAGAGTTCGGGGTTGGTGAATTTGCTACTATTTCTGGACGTTATTATTCAATGGACCGTGACAAACGTTGGGATCGCGTAGAAAAATGTTACCGAGCCATGGTGTATGGAGAAGGTCCAACGTATTCGGATCCCCTTCAAGTCATTGAAGATAGTTATGAACATGGAATTTATGATGAATTCGTTATTCCTTCTGTTATTACAAAGGAAAATGGGGAACCGGTAGCAACGATCCAAAACAATGACGCTGTTATTTTCTATAACTTCCGTCCAGACCGTGCGATTCAAATCTCAAATACATTTACGAATAAAGATTTCCGTGACTTTGAGCGTGGTGAAAAGCATCCATCACCGTTACACTTTGTTTGTTTAACCCATTTCAGTGAATCAGTGGATGGTTATGTCGCTTTCAAACCAACAAACTTGGATAACACGCTTGGAGAGGTACTTTCACAAAATGGCTTAACCCAATTGCGAATTGCAGAAACAGAAAAATATCCTCATGTAACATTCTTTATGAGTGGCGGACGTGAAGCGACATTTCCTGGTGAAGAGCGAATTCTGATCAATTCACCAAAGGTGGCTACATACGATCTAAAACCTGAAATGAGTGCTTATGAGGTAACAGATGCACTGCTTGCTGAGATTGAAGCTGATAAATTTGATGCGATTATCTTAAACTTCGCAAATCCTGACATGGTAGGTCACTCAGGTATGCTTGAGCCAACCGTTAAAGCAATCGAAACCGTTGATGAGTGTCTAGGAAAAGTTGTTGATGCCATTCTTGCTAAAGGTGGAAAGGCAATCATTACTGCTGACCACGGGAATGCCGATGAAGTTATTACTCTTGAAGGAAATCCAATGACAGCACATACAACAAATCCTGTTCCTGTCATTATCACACAAGAAGATATTGAAGTTCGTGATGATGGAATCCTTGGGGACTTAGCACCAACCATGCTTGATTTATTAGGTGTACAAAAACCTGAAGAAATGACTGGAAACTCTTTGATTAAAAAGTAAATGAAACATGGGGACGGATCTCATGTTTCACTTCCTAAATTTTAACACTTCGTTATAAGTTAGTAATTTTTATGTTTTTATAAAGTTTGGAAATTATATTCTATGTACGATTAAAAAGGAGAGACTTGCAAATGACAATTATCCAACATGTTTATGCTCGTGAAGTACTTGATTCACGTGGAAACCCAACAGTAGAAGTAGAGGTATATACAGAATCAGGATTCTTTGGACGTGGAATTGTTCCATCTGGTGCTTCAACTGGTGAATATGAAGCTGTTGAACTACGTGATGGTGACAAATCTCGTTACCTTGGTAAAGGTGTTTTAAAAGCAGTAGAAAACGTGAATGAGGTTATTGCGGAAGCAATCGTTGGTCTGGATGTAACGGATCAAGCCTTAATCGACCGTACTATGATCGAATTAGATGGTACAGAAAACAAAGGGAAATTGGGTGCTAATGCCATCCTTGGCGTTTCATTGGCGGTTGCACATGCTGCTGCAAATGCAGTAGGACTTCCATTATATCGTTATTTAGGTGGGTTCAATGCGAAACAACTTCCAACCCCAATGATGAACATCATCAATGGTGGATCCCATGCTGACAATAACGTGGACTTCCAAGAATTCATGGTTTTACCAGTTGGTGCTCCAACATTTAAAGAAGCAATCCGTATGGGTGCAGAAGTGTTCCATGCATTGAAAGCTGTTCTTTCAAGCAAAGGCTTAAACACAGCAGTTGGCGACGAGGGTGGTTTCGCTCCAAACCTTGGATCTAACCGTGAAGCTTTGGAAGTAATTATCGAAGCAATCAAGGCTGCAGGCTATGAAGCAGGAAAAGATGTGTTCTTAGGTATGGACGTTGCATCTTCTGAATTCTATAACAAAGAAACTGGTAAATACGATCTTGCAGGGGAAGGCCGTACAGGCTTAAGTTCTGAAGAAATGGTTTCTTTCTATGAAGAACTTTGCAATGAATTCCCAATCATCTCAATTGAAGATGGTTTAGATGAAAACGACTGGGAAGGTCACAAACTATTAACAGACCGTCTTGGTAAAAAAGTTCAATTAGTTGGTGACGACTTATTTGTTACAAACACGAAGAAATTAGCAGAAGGTATCGAAAAAGGCGTTGGTAACTCTATCCTTATCAAAGTAAACCAAATCGGTACTTTAACTGAAACATTCGAAGCAATTGAAATGGCAAAACGCGCTGGCTATACAGCAGTTGTTTCTCACCGTTCTGGTGAAACTGAAGATGCAACAATTGCTGATATCGCTGTTGCAACGAATGCTGGTCAAATTAAAACAGGTTCAATGTCTCGTACAGACCGTATTGCAAAATACAACCAATTACTTCGTATTGAAGATGAGCTTGGCGATTTAGCGGTTTATGATGGATTAAAATCTTTCTATAACTTGAAGAAATAATTATGAATAAGGTAAATTCCGGCTGAATTAAGTCGTAATTTATGGCTTCTAACCTCCTATCTATATGTGGTAAACCACAATATTTAGGAGGTTTTTTTGCATGGTGAGTTTAATTAAAGTAATACATTACATCTGTTTTAAAAGCTTCTAAAGTAAAGAAGAACTAGAGCAAAGTCACAAAAAACTTGACGTTTTTTAAAATCAGTTATAATTAAACTTGATAAACTAGTGCGTAATATAGAATAAACAAAGAAGGTATCTATTTTTAAATAAAAAGTAAGCTTTCTATGTTTTTTGTCAAGGAATTGTCACAAAGTTACAAAAAAGATAATTCGCAGAAGAGTACTTCTTTAGATAAATATGTTATTATGAAAGAAAAGTCCAAGTTAGGGAGGGTTCTGAATTGAACAAACATTCTTTTGAAGCTGCTCCGCTGATACAAAACTTTTGTGATTGGTTACAGGAACAAAGAAAATCACCGAATACGATTAAAACGTATAAACGTGAAATGGAAAAGTATCAAGAGTGGCTCCAGGAACGTGGAACAGGCATTGGGTATTTAAAAAAAGTCGATATACAATCCTACATCTATCATTTAGAAGAGCAACAAAAAAGTGTAACAACGATTGATAAAACGGTTGGTGTGATCCGTACTTTTGCGAAATACCTAGGAAAGCCTGAACTAACATTTGGATTAGAACTACA
>NZ_CP130945.1:935000-1117500 GCF_050389805.1 Niallia sp. Kr1
AATGGTTGGAAATCATTCGTAGAGTGTAAAGGCACAAGGGAGCTTGACTGCGAGACCTACAAGTCGAGCAGGGACGAAAGTCGGGCTTAGTGATCCGGTGGTTCCGCATGGAAGGGCCATCGCTCAACGGATAAAAGCTACCCCGGGGATAACAGGCTTATCTCCCCCAAGAGTCCACATCGACGGGGAGGTTTGGCACCTCGATGTCGGCTCATCGCATCCTGGGGCTGTAGTCGGTCCCAAGGGTTGGGCTGTTCGCCCATTAAAGCGGTACGCGAGCTGGGTTCAGAACGTCGTGAGACAGTTCGGTCCCTATCCGTCGTGGGCGTAGGAAATTTGAGAGGAGCTGTCCTTAGTACGAGAGGACCGGGATGGACGCACCGCTGGTGTACCAGTTGTTCTGCCAAGAGCATCGCTGGGTAGCTATGTGCGGAAGGGATAAGTGCTGAAAGCATCTAAGCATGAAGCCCCCCTCAAGATGAGATTTCCCATAGTGTTAAACTAGTAAGACCCCTGAAAGATGATCAGGTTGATAGGTTTGAGGTGGAAGCGTGGTGACACGTGGAGCTGACAAATACTAATCGGTCGAGGACTTAACCACAATTCATGATGAATGTCAGCATTATCTAGTTTTGAAGGAACAATCCTTCAACAAAATAGTCTGGTAACAATGGCGAGAAGGTCACACCCGTTCCCATCCCGAACACGGAAGTTAAGCTTCTCAGCGCCGATGGTAGTTGGGGCTTTGCCCCTGTGAGAGTAGGACGTTGCCAGGCTAGCCCCTTTTAGAAATATTAGGGGCTTTATTTTTGTCTAATGGACAAAAATAGGTAACTATGGCCCGTTGGTCAAGCGGTTAAGACACCGCCCTTTCACGGCGGTAACACGGGTTCGAATCCCGTACGGGTCACCATTTTTAAAAGGAAGGTCTGCTAAGTGCGCGACATCCTGTCGCAACGCATGCACTAGCACATCCTGTACGTCGGAGGATTAGCTCAGCTGGGAGAGCATCTGCCTTACAAGCAGAGGGTCGGCGGTTCGAGCCCGTCATCCTCCACCATATTGCCGGCCTAGCTCAATTGGTAGAGCAACTGACTTGTAATCAGTAGGTTGGGGGTTCAAGTCCTCTGGCCGGCACCATCCTTACTAGTGGTATTTTAGATGAAAGACCACTATTTTTTAATTAAGTACGAGCCATTAGCTCAGTTGGTAGAGAACCTGCTTTGCACGCAGGAGATCAGCGGTTCGATCTCGCTAGTCTCCACTATTTAAAAGACTATTCTCTATTGTGGCGGTGTAGATCAGCTGGCTAGAGTATTCAGTTCATAGCTGAAAGGACATTGGTTCGAGTCCTACAAGATCCATCTCAACATTATATTAAAGTGGAGGAATACCCAAGTCTGGCTGAAGGGATCGGTCTTGAAAACCGACAGGCGGGTTAAACCGCGCGGGGGTTCGAATCCCTCTTCCTCCGCCATTTAAATCCAAATACCATTATCGCGGGGTAGAGCAGTCCGGTAGCTCGTCGGGCTCATAACCCGGAGGTCGCAGGTTCAAATCCTGTCCCCGCAATCCGGTCCGGTAGTTCAGTTGGTTAGAATGCCTGCCTGTCACGCAGGAGGTCGCGGGTTCGAGTCCCGTCCGGACCGCCATTTATATTTTTTGTTTTCCAGTAGGATTCCATGGCTCACTACTGTTTAAATAGATTTGTGGCACAGTAGCTCAGTTGGTAGAGAAACGAATCGTCCCGTAGGGGATTCGTTCTGCAACAAAAGCCAAAGCTTTTGAAGCACAAGTAGTTCGATCACTAGTTAAATTTAGGAAGTACTATTTTATACGGCTCAGTAGCTCAGTCGGTAGAGCAATGGACTGAAAATCCATGTGTCGGCGGTTCGATTCCGTCCTGAGCCACCATTATTTAATATTTCCTATGTCCTTACACCCTTTGGAGGGGTAGCGAAGTGGCTAAACGCGGCGGACTGTAAATCCGCTCCTTCGGGTTCGGCGGTTCGAATCCGTCCCCCTCCACCATACATAAATGTTTAATGCGCCTTTAGCTCAGCTGGATAGAGCATACGCCTTCTAAGCGTACGGTCAGAGGTTCGAATCCTCTAAGGCGCGTATTTAAAAAGACCTTATCATTTTTTTATGGATGAGGTCTTTTTGTTTACAAAACGATCAATGATTCAGAGAATTAAAATTCAGCAAACCCTCTATTTTATTTAGTAAAATAGAGGGTTTTTCTTTTTCGTTTAACTGAGTTAAAATATTTTTAGTA
This sequence comes from Niallia sp. Kr1, assembly GCF_050389805.1. Classification (NCBI taxonomy): domain Bacteria; kingdom Bacillati; phylum Bacillota; class Bacilli; order Caryophanales; family Bacillaceae; genus Niallia; species Niallia sp. Kr1. The sequence goes on from NZ_CP130945.1 coordinate 937,279, forward strand.
CTATTTTAATGATATAATAGACCTATCTTTTGCTAGAATTATCTGTAATATCAACATTTATAGGTTATAATTAGGAATTTCCTTAGGTGATCTAGGAATACATAAATTTTATTTAGGTAGATGGGGATGGGGTATCCTATATGTATTATGCTGGACATATATTCCTGCCATTGTAAGCTTTATAGAGGGCGTTATATTTCTTGTATCAAGTGATGAGAATTTTGCTAGAAAACATGACAAAGGATACAGAAGATTTGGAGTTTTTTGATCATAAAAAATCTCCCATGCAATAAAATTGATAGAATAAAATACTTTCGTTACAATTAAACTAATAATTGTATAAATAGATGGGAGTTTAGTTATATTATATGAAAAAGGCAGTCGTACTATTTTTGTTAGTTATACTTGTAGGCGCTGGAGGATATGTTTTTTTTGATTATTCAAATAAGAAATCGGTAACAATTACTGAAAAAACAACATCTACATCTGAACAAAGCCAAGAGAACACGGATACTTTTATCGAAATTCAAGAGAATATAACGGAGCCGATTGAAGAAGAGTTGCCAAATGATATGAGCGAAGGTCAAGTTCAAGACGTCATTCATAAAATGAGTCACCAAAAAGTGAGAGCAGAGGAAAAATGGGGCTTTACTCCATTAACAATGGAACGTGTTAATAGATTGATAGAGGTAGTAAACGTCAATCAATATGACCATGCTGATGTTTATCTAGATATTTTAAACCGTTGGAAAGAAAGTAATTTTTCGCACGTTGATAGCGATCACAATACAATTTGGACACTTCAAAATGGAACAGTGGGAAAAGCAACTGGCATTCTAACTGTTGAAGAAGAAAAACAATTAATAGCAAAATATTTTAATATCGAAAACGAGGAATAGATTTGTTAGGGATTTGTAAAAAATAACGAATCTATTTGGAACTAGTAAAGTTGTGTGTTAAAATAGAAACATTGTAAAAGCGTGTTTTTTATCAGGAGGTACTTAAATGCTACATACGATCTTAATGGCTTTACTTGTTATTGATGCAATTGCCCTTATTATTATTGTTCTTCTTCAATCAGGTAAGAGTGCTGGATTATCAGGAGCTATTTCTGGTGGTGCTGAGCAATTGTTTGGAAAACAAAAAGCCCGTGGAATTGATTTAATTCTTCATCGATTGACAGTTGTATTAGCGGTTTTGTTTTTTATTCTTGCTATTGCCGTATCGTATTTCGGACTTTAATAGAAAAAAGCCTGGCCTTTTCGTCGGTCAGGCTTTTTGCATTGGCAAACAAAACACAATCAAAATACTAGCATGCATGGAAGACTTTTGCTTAAACTAAAGATAACTTACGGTAATGATGACTAAACTGAACATGGAATCTATGAAAGACGGTTTTCATATCGTTAATGAAGACCATAACATAGCTAAGACCATAGTTCATTAGTCTTCATCACCACAAACAATCCTTTGATTACGTTCATGAACGATTTTACAAACGAAAGATCAACAAGGGGGAACAAAAAAATTGAAAATAGTAGCACCAAAGCCGTTTACATTTGGTAAGGGGAAAAGAGCAGTTCTTTTATTACACGGATTCACAGGTCATTCAGCTGATGTTCGGATGCTAGGTCGTTATCTAGAAAAGAAAGGATATACTTGTCATGCACCAATTTTTAAAGGGCATGGAGTCCCACCGGAAGAGCTTGTACATACGGGTCCAGAGGATTGGTGGGAGGACGTCATGAACGCCTATAAATATCTTCAAGACCAGGGGCATAAGGAGATCGCTGTTGCGGGTCTATCCCTGGGAGGGGTATTTTCCCTAAAATTGGGTTACACTGTACCTGTAAAAGGGATTATCCCCATGTGTGCCCCTGCTTATATTAAAAGTGAGCAAGTTATGTATAAGGGTGTACTGGAGTATGCACGGAATGCTAAAAGAATGGAAGGAAAATCGGAGGAACAAATTGAAAAGGAAATGGAAGAATTTCAGAAGACTCCGATGAATACATTAAAAGCATTACAAGAATTAATTGCTGATGTGCGTGATCAAATTGATCTTATTTATGCACCGCTTTTTGTTGTACAAGCTAGAAATGATGGAATGATTAATACAGATAGTGCAAATATTATCTATAATCGAGCAGAATCACCACAAAAAGAAATAAAATGGTACGAAAACTCAGGACATGTCATCACGTTAGATAAGGAAAAAGACCAGTTACATGAAGACGTTTATCAGTTTTTAGAAACATTAGACTGGGAAGAGTGAACAAGACTAGAAAAAAGAAAATAGGAAACTAAAGGAGGGATAGAATGGATCAAATTCAACAGCACATCGATCGTTTATTGCATTATATGAAAGATGAAGCTTATAAACCATTAACAGTCCAAGAATTAGAGCAGGCTTTAGGTGTAGAAGATTCATCTACATTTAAGGATTTTGTCAAGGCCCTTGTCCAAATGGAGGAAAAGGGACTTGTTGTCCGTACTAGAAGCAATCGTTATGGATTGCCTGAAAAAATGAATCTCATTAAAGGGAAGTTAACCGGTCATGCCAAAGGATTTGCTTTTGTCATTCCAGAGGAAAAAGGAATGGATGATATTTTCATTCCACCGAGTGAAACGAAAAATGCTTTACATGGTGACACCGTGTTGGCAAGGGTTACGTCAGAAAGTTCTGGTCAACGTCGAGAAGGTACCATTGTTAGGATTCTCGAGAGAGGCATTCAGACGATTGTAGGAACCTATACAGAAAGCAAAAACTTTGGTTTTGTCATTCCAGATGAAAAGAAATTTGCCGGAGATATTTTTATCCCAAATGCAGGTAAAAATGGGGCGGTAGAAGGTCATAAGGTGGTTGTTAAGTTAACCACATACCCTGAAGGTAGAATGAGTGCTGAAGGGGAAGTCGTACAAATTCTTGGTCACAAAAACGATCCAGGAGTAGACATCCTATCCGTCATCCATAAACATGGGTTGCCAGGGGATTTTCCAGAAGAAGTCATGCAGCAGGCACATGAAACGCCAGATTCTATTGATGAAGCAGAGCTTGGAAATCGCCGTGATTTAAGAAATGAAACGATTGTGACCATCGATGGCGCAGATGCTAAGGATTTAGATGACGCAGTTACAGTTTCTAAGCTTGAAAACGGTAATTATAAGTTAGGGGTACATATTGCAGACGTAAGTTATTATGTAACAGAAGGTTCTCCAATCGACCGTGAAGCGGCTGATAGAGGAACAAGTGTCTATTTAGTCGATCGAGTGATTCCAATGATTCCACATCGTCTGTCTAATGGCATCTGTTCATTAAACCCAAAAGTTGATCGCCTGACCTTATCCTGTGAAATGGAAATTGATAGTGATGGGGTTGTCGTCAACCATGAAATTTTCCAAAGTGTCATCAAGACAACCGAACGAATGACCTATTCTGATGTGAATAAAATTTTGGTTGACCAAGACGAAGAATTAATGAAAAAATATGAATCCCTTGTACCTATGTTTCAACTGATGCATGAATTGGCAAAAATATTAAATGGTAAACGTCAACATCGTGGTGCGATAGATTTTGATTTTAAAGAAGCGAAGGTATTAGTTGAAGAAGATGGAAAACCAACAGATGTTGTGATTCGAGAACGTTCAGTAGGCGAACGTTTAATTGAGGAATTCATGCTCGCTGCAAATGAAACCATTGCAGAACATTTCCATTGGATGGAAGTACCGTTTATTTACCGGATTCATGAAGATCCAAAAGAAGATAAGCTTCGTCGCTTCTTTGAATTTATCACGAATTTTGGTTATATCGTAAAGGGAACAGCTAACTCCGTCCATCCGCGTGCGCTTCAAGAAATTATAGAAGAAGTGCAAGGAAAGCCAGAGGAAATGGTGATTTCTACCGTTATGCTACGCTCGATGCAACAGGCAAAATATGATCCAGAGAGCTTAGGTCACTTTGGTCTATCAACCGAATTTTATACTCATTTCACGTCGCCGATCCGCCGTTATCCGGATTTAATTGTTCATCGTTTAATACGCACGTATCTCATCAATGGGAAGCTGGATCAAGCAACTCGGGAAAAATGGGATGCACAACTTCCTGACATCGCGGAACATTCATCAAAAATGGAACGTCGAGCGGTTGATGCAGAACGTGAAACAGATGAGATGAAGAAAGCGGAGTATATGGAAGATAAAATTGGTGAGGAATATGATGGGATTATCAGTTCTGTCACAAACTTTGGGATGTTTGTGGAACTTCCCAATACGATTGAAGGACTGGTTCATGTTAGCTATATGACGGATGATTATTATCGTTATGATGAACGCCATTTTGCGATGATAGGGGAACGAACCGGTAATGTTTTCCGAATTGGTGATGAAATCACGGTTCGTGTCATCAATGTTAATAAGGATGAGCATTCCATCGATTTTGAAATTGTCGGAATGAAAGGGACACGTAGACGTGAACCGAACGAAGGAACACGAGTCTTTAAAACAGGAAGTTCTGAACGAAAACCACGAAATGATAAATCTGGTGGAACTAACAGACGAGGAAAAAGTGGAGAAGGAAGCGGAAAACCAAAATCCTCTTCGAAAAAAAGTAGAAATAAAAAATTCTTTGAAAATGCACCAAAAGCAAAGCGAAAGAAAAAACGCTGAAACAGGGGGACGGTTCTCCTGTTTCAAACCTGAACGAACCAACATATCTGACTCGAAAGGGGGGTTCCGAAATATTCGGAACCCTAGAAGGCTAGAACATATAAATTCGGAACGGGGTTTTGAATTGTTCGGAACGGAAATTTTTGATAGAATGGAGCAATGAAAGTGGGGAAAGCTCTATGCCAAAAGGTACAGGTAAAGTCATAGCACAAAATAGAAAAGCCAATCATGACTATTTTATTGAAGAAACATATGAAGCGGGAATCGTTTTACAAGGAACTGAAATTAAATCGCTTCGTGCTGGTAAAGTGAACTTAAAGGATTCCTATGCGAAAATTATGAACGGTGAAGTGTTTCTAATCGGCTGTCATATTAGTCCATATGAACAAGGAAACCGATATAACCATGATCCAGAACGCACTAGAAAACTATTATTGCATCGCAAGCAAATCAATAAATTAATTGGTGAAACAAAAGAAATTGGATACTCACTTGTTCCATTGAAGATTTATTTGAAAAATGGCTATGCAAAAATCTTAATCGGATTAGCTCGCGGTAAAAAGAAATACGACAAACGTGAAGACTTAAAGAAGAAAGAAGCGAAGCGAGATATTGAACGAGCATTCCGTGAAAGCCAAAAGATGTAGGATTTGCAATTGGAAAGATAACCAGTAACTAACAATTGAAATCAAATTTGTTTATGCTATAATAATAAATGTCAGCGAGGCAATGAGCTGACAAGTTAATCTTAGCTCGACCTTCGAGCATTCCATAACGTCAGCGCATAAGCGCGAATCGGATAGATGATTAAATTCATCGACGATTTTCTATATGGGGACGCTACGGATTCGACAGGGGTAGTTCGAGCTTAGGTTGCGAGTCGCAGGGGTCGGCTGCGTTAAAACGCCAAAGCCTATAACTGGCAAACAACAAAACAACTTCGCTTTAGCTGCCTAATAAGCGCTTAGCGGTTCCTCCCTCCATCGCCCATGTGGTAGGGTAAGGGACTCAACTTTAGTGGGCTACGCCGGATTCCACCGTCTGAGGATGAAGGAAGAGAACAACCAGACTAGCTGACCGGACGCCGGTCGATAGGCATAAGGATCAGCGAAATGCGAATATATCGACTACACTCGTAGAAGCTTAAGTGACGATATTCTTGGACGTGGGTTCGATTAGTAATTAGTCGCCTTATGTGGTAACACATAAGTGAAAATCTGGCTTGATCGGTGAAACCTAAGTCGCTTTGAGGCGATAAGGCAATACCGAGCAGTATGAGGAGTAATCCAACAGCTGTGTATCGACTTATAGGCTACCAGCAGATTTGGTAGTACTAGGATGCGAAATCCTACCTTGACTGAGGTAAATCTATGATTCGCATAATACGCCAGAGGGCCTGTTAGATAAGCAGGTCTAAGATATAGTCAGTGCCATGTCGAAAGCATGGAAGTGCACGTCCCACCGTCTCCACCAATACATAACATTTGGTGGTATATACTACATTAAAACGGACTTACCGATAAGGGTAAGTCCGTTTTTGCGTGTATGTATCTGCTTCTAGGTAACAATCATTTTTGTGCAATTTTTTTCTCTTATTTAAATATTAAAAAAATCATTTTCAAAATTAGTTTTTATTCTTAAATTTTCAGTATTATATTTACCATTTCGAAGAGTAACTGACTCGTAATAGTCAAGGATCCATTTAGTTCGGAGTTTTTTCTTTTCAACTCTAAGAATTGGTTCTATAGAATATAATGTAGAAACAACATCTTCCTTCTTTGTGACAGTTAAAGTATAGGAATTTTTATGTTTCTCTGGATTATAATTTCGCTTGTTATTTATCCTTCCTCCTATTAGATCTTGAACATAAATTAATAATTCTATATCTGTTGATGCAATAGATATACATGGTCTTCGATACTCTCTTGTATGTCTTCTTGAGAGTGTTATTGTACCTTCACCATCTATTATTCCAGCTACGTAAGAAGCCTCCCATTAAAACATATGATCCCCTCTTTTATAACAAGAATGTATGTTCCTATTTATTGTATAATAGATCCCTTTCTCTGTATATTACTTTTATCACATATGTAGACATGATTTGCAGGAATATTGGTAGGTTTCGTGTTAAAGTTTGTATATAGTAGAGCACTAAAAGTGTAAGGAAAACCTTTATCGTTACTAGGAAAATATGTATATCATTTTCTAGTTTTGGTGGTAAATACTGAAAAAAAGGAAGAGGTAAATGATTAGAGAAGCGAATAGTGAGGACAAGAGAGAAGCGGCTATTTTAATTTATGATGCAATTTTAGATATTGCCCATAGCTTGACCGGAGAGACAGAAAGAGATCAAGTACTTGAATCATTAGAATTCTTATTTTCAAGAAAAGAGAATCGGTTGAGTTTCGAAAATTGTTTAGTAAAGGAGTTGGAGGGAAAAGTAGTCGGTCTTGTATTAACTTACCCTGGGAAAGATGCAGAAAAACTGGATGAAGAAATTAAACAATACTTAAAAGGCAAAAAGGGACAAACTCCAGTCATTGACAAAGAAGCGGATGAAACCGATTTTTACATAGATACGGTAAGTGTAAATCCAAAATATCGCGGCAAAAAGATTGGAACTCGTCTATTAGAAGCAAGCTTTTCAGAGGCAAAGCAAGCAGGATATAAAACTGTTTCTTTATTAGTAGAAGAAAATAATGTAAATGCACGAAAACTATATCATAACCTTGGATTCAGGTATAAAAAAACAGTTTCCGTTCATCATCATATTTACGACTATTTAATTCGAGAAGTAGACTAACTGCTATATATAAAACGGACTTTCCAATAATGGTGAGTCCGTTTTGCGTTCTTATGTAAAACTCAATTTGTCTCTATCTCTTTATAAAATACATCAAATAAAATACCTAATCAACAAAATGAACGAACTCCCCAACAGGCTTTCGGTAACCTCTTGGCCTTATCTTTTCCTTAACAGATTTACCTAAAGTAATCATTAGAACGGGTTGATGATTCTCTGGAATTTTGTAAATCTCTTTAATGGTTTGTACATTATGTACATGCATCGGGCAAGTATCCCAACCTTGATCTTTAGCAGCCAACATAAATAACATAGCCGATAGACAAGCATTACGAATATTATCGTCTTCTATAAACTTAGAATTATTTTCATATAAATTATTAATGGCAGCAATTGTATCGTTATATTCTAATTCATCCATAATCCCTAGTAATTTCATGCCTTCGTATAAGCGAGGTGCTTCCTTATATCCTTCTGAATCACCACATACGATAATTGTTGCTGAAGCACTAAGAGTTTTATGCTGACCGTATGATGCTTCTTTGACCTTTGCTTTCTTTTCTTCCGATTTAGCAACATAATAATGTGTTGTTTGAATATTAAAGGAAGAAGGGTGAGTTTTAACCACTTCAAAGATCTCCTGTAATTCTGCATCAGAGATTTTAATATCTGATTGAAAATTGATCGCGGAACGTCTTTCTTTAGCTAATTCGATAAATTCCATTCTGTATGCTCCTCTTTTAAATAGATTTAATAACATTATAATCTTGTAACTAGATAATAGTAACTAGTAAATACTATGTTAAAAAAATATTTTTGCTACAAGAGATAATTAAAATAAAAAAATATAATAAAGTGGTTGACATGTATAAATACAGATGTTATTATTACTTCGAATTAAAGATAACTTAATTAAAAGTAATTTAGGAGGGTGACTATCATATCGATCAAACCTTTACCTATTTTAAGTTACAGGTTATAAATTTTTTTAAGAAGTATCTCGAATTAAAGATAATTAAAATTAGGAGGAATTTAGAATGGTAAGTATTGGATTGTTAATTATTCGTTTGGTGATTGGATTACTATTTGTAGCACATGGAGCTCAAAAATTATTTGGATGGTTTGGCGGTTATGGTGTAAAAGGTACAGGCGGCTGGTTTGAATCAATAGGCATTAAACCTGGTGTAACGATGGCACTTATCGCAGGCCTAACCGAACTAATTGGAGGAATTTTGTTCGTGCTAGGACTATTAACGCCACTTGCTGGAATCATGATTGCAGGTACAATGGTAGTGGCAATTGCAAAGGTGCATGGTTCGAACGGTTTGTGGTCAACTTCCAATGGATATGAGTACAACCTAACATTGCTTGCAGTAGCGATAGGAATAGCTTTAATCGGTCCTGGACAATATGCATTAGATGCATTTTTATTCTAAAATATCTCGAATTAAAAATTAATAAATTAATAAAATAATTGGGCAAAATAAGAAAATCAAGTTTGTCGATCTAAAATGGAATGGGGTGTAAAAAAGATGACTAAAAAAACAACAGGAATTCATCATATAACCGCAATTGTTGGTCATCCACAAGAGAACGTAGATTTTTACGCAGGAATATTAGGATTGCGTTTGGTAAAGCAAACAGTCAATTTCGATGATCCAGAAACGTATCATCTGTATTTCGGAAATGAAGGTGGGAAACCCGGAACGATTATTACATTTTTTCCGTGGGCTGGAGCACAACAAGGCGTTATTGGCGGTGGTCAAGTAGGTGTGACTTCTTATGTCGTACCTAAAGGGGCAATGGAATTTTGGGAAAAGAGACTCGAAAAGTTTACCGTTTCATATACAAAAACGGAACGCTTCGGAGAGCAATATTTGAAGTTCGAAGACCCACATGGATTACACTTAGAAATAGTTGAAAGGGACGAAGGAGAAGCGAATACCTGGAATTTTGGGGATGTGACTCCAAATGTTGCGATTAAGGGCTTTGGAGGTGCTACTTTATTATCCACAAAGCCAACTAAAACAAGTGAATTGTTAGAAAAAGTGATGGGACTAGAGTTCGTCGGAAAAGAAGGGGATTTTGCTCGTTACCGATCTACTGCAGAAATTGGTAACATCATCGATCTATACCTAACACCTATGGGGCGCGGTCAGATGGGAGTAGGAACTGTTCATCACATTGCTTGGCGTGCCAAAGATGACGAAGATCAACTAGAATGGAAACAGTATGTAAAAGATAATGGATATGGAGTGACCCCGGTACAAGATCGAAATTATTTTAATGCTATCTACTTTAGAGAGCAGGGAGATATTTTATTTGAAATTGCGACAGATCCTCCAGGATTTGCTCATGATGAATCACAAGAAACAATGGGAGAAAATTTAAAGTTGCCTGGGCAGTATGAAAAGTATAGAAAACAAATAGAACAAGGATTGTTACCATTTGAAGTAAGAGAACTAGACTGATATGAATGAAAGCGAAATTTCATTTGATGGAAGGGCTGAACAAATGTGAAACATCTATTCCAAAAAGGAAAGAATGAATCAAAACCTACTCTATTACTGCTCCACGGCACAGGTGGAAATGAATTAGATCTGTTGCCTCTTGCAGGAATTATTGATGATGAGGCTACATACTTGAGTGTTCGTGGAAATGTGTTAGAAAATGGGATGCCTCGATTCTTCAGAAGATTGGCTGAAGGTGTATTTGATGAAGAGGATCTTATTTTTCGAACAAAAGAATTAAATGAGTTTCTAGATGAGGCAGCCGAAAAGTATGAATTTGATAGAAACAATGTACTTGCAATCGGTTATTCAAATGGAGCTAATATTGCAGCAAGCTTATTGTTTCATTACCAACATTCATTACAGGGCGCCATTCTTCATCACCCAATGGTTCCGAGAAGAGGAATTGAGCTTCCTGATTTAACTGGGAAGTCTGTGTTTATAGCAGCTGGAACAAACGATCCGATTTGCTCACCAGAGGAATCGGTAGAATTACAATCGCTATTAGAGAAATCGAAAGCAAAGGTAGAACTTCATTGGGGAAATAGAGGTCATCAATTGACCCAAGAAGAAGTAAATGCTGCAGCAACTTGGTATCAAAAGCTTATAAATTAAAATCAAGAACAAATCAAAACGGCTCGATCTTCGAGTCGTTTTTTGATTTGTTCTATTCTGTAAAAGTAAAGGAGTGTGTGCTTTTAGAACACCAGTTATTTCTCCCCACCAGGAAATTTCTGCTGTTTTAACATATCACTCACTCCATGATAGTAAGATTTACTGAAAAAGGTAGCAACCATTTCTGTCCAAGTTCCAGCACGATTGTTTTGTGCTCTTTCTTCCAAATACTTTTTATAGACATCATTATATTGTTCCAGTAGTGGTAACATTTCTTGTTGGTATATTTCTTCGTGATAAACGGCTTCCTTTGGAAGACGTGGTTTTTGGTCTGGGACTTGTGCGGGGTGACCAACACACAATCCTGAAACAGGAATGACATAAGGTGGTAGGTTAAGCTCTTTAATCACTTCGAGTGCATTTCTTCTAATTCCTCCAATAGGAACTGTTCCAAGACCCAATGATTCAGCAGCAGCAACTGCGGTACCTAATGCGATCCCTACATCTGTAGTTCCAACAATTAAGGTATCAATATCAAAAATGGCGTCCATTGACTTGTTCTCCATTTGGCTAGCCAAATAGGTTCGATAAAAGTCAGCGCAAAAAATAAGAAACACTGGAGCTTCTTCAATGTGCTTCTGTCCCCCACAAAGCTGCGCTAAGTTATTCTTACGTTCAGGATCTTTTACGGCAATGATCGAATACTGTTGACCGTTAATCCAATTAGGGGATGCCTGTACGGCCTGAATAATCTGATTCAACTCTTCCTCATCTACTGGTTTGTTTTGATAAGAACGAACCGAACGATGTGAAAGCAATGATTGAATAACCTCATTCAAAGAAATTCCCTCCATTTTCATTTTAACCTCTATAAGTAATTGTAACGAACATTCATTTAGAGAAGCAAGAAAACCCACTTTATTGCAAAGTCAATGGTTCCTTGAAACTAGTATTTATAATAAGCAGGATCAAAGGAGGTTGAGTAATTATTACATTTTTCTAAAAAGTGAACCGAATGATATTGACATTGATAATCATTATCAATTAAAATAATCCTAGATAGAGTTGAGAATTATTATCAACTAAAGTAATTGAACACATAGAAATATAAAGAAGAGGGGGAGATTAAATTTATTATTTGCGTATGTTGTGGATTCATAAATGAGGAAGAGCTTATGAATAGGGAGAATGATACTAATTTAGAGCACTGTCTATGTTGCAATTCAAATGATGTGGAAATATTTTAATAAAATCAATATATGTAATGGAGGAGAAGGGATATGCGATCGTTATTAATTGTTGGTGCAGATAAGTTAGGTGTTATTCCCAAAAAGTTATCGTCACTTGGATTTAATGAAATCCAACATATTAGCGGGAGAAAAGTACAAATGGTGAAAATGTCTATACCTGAACATATAAATTACATACTGGTATTAACAGACTATGTGAATCATAATTTATCAACTGGTATTAAGCAACGAGCTAAAAAGCATGCTATACCTATCTTTTTTGCAAAGCGTTCTTGGTGTTCAATTTTTCAAACACTTAAAAATGTAGACTAGTCCTATTTAAGTTGAAATATTGAAATAACAAGCATATTAAATCTAGTCTGAATAAGAGAGGTTAGAATTTAGAAATTATTTTTTTGATATAAAGAACCTTCCCGTTCACTTTCACTTTCAATAAATGTTCCTTCTACTCTCGTTTTTAATAATAAAGAAGCGAAAAAGGACGCTCCGGTTATGGACATAAAATACAAACAAGCAATTCTGCTGGTGCGGCGACAACTTGAGATGATAGTAACGGAATTAGAATTAAACAAAGCTCCGATCAATAATAAACGTGGAATAACATGGAAGTGAGCGCTTCCTCCTATTTTTTGCAAAATGGGGAGCGATTAATCCTATCCCAAGACCAATAGCCGTCATTTCATCCAATATTAAATCTAGTATACGCACTTTATAACAAGCTATGGGAAGTAAATGACTATCCAAGGAAGGATCGCTAACGCGTGTTCATGTCCTTCCCCAAATCCTTCGTGACACAACCAGATGAGTGAACAAAGTGAAATCAGTTGGTCCCATGCGAAGCTAGATAGTCGTTATCCCTTCACTAAAGTCGCATTGCATCAATCCCCATTCATTCTATACGAATCGGGGTTACATTCTCCTATCGAGAAATACTTTGTAAAAATTACCCATACTAATGAAAGGTGCGACTCCTTAAAACATGACTCTCCAGCTCCAATAACTGTTTCTTCATTTTTACCCCCCCACGGTACCCAGTTATTGCCCCGTTTTTTCCAATAACGCGATGACATGGTACCGTGATTAAGATGGGGTTAGCTCCAATCGCTGTCCCCACAGCTCGTACAGCGTTCGGTTTATTTATATATGTTGCAATGTCAGAATAGGATTTCGTTTGACCGTATGGAATTTGACATAGGGCATTCCATACGGCAAGTTGGAAGTCTGTTCCACTGTAATCAAATGGAACCGTAAACGTTTTTCGCTTACCATCAAGAAATTCAATCATTTCATTTATATAGGGTTGGAGCTTTTTAGCATCTTCAATAAGAGGACTACCTAAAAAGTATTTTTCTACCCATGTAGACAATTCTTCAAATGGTTTGTTTAGCGAACCGACAAAAGCAAGACCTTTTTCAGTTGCCGCTATATAAAATTTCCAATCCTTAAAAGATAACAAGGACCAATAAATGGTCGGTCTACTATTTAATTTCATCTTTATTCCTTCTATCTATAATGTGTCCTACTTATAATAACACGACTTTATACCGTTTAAACGGATCGTAAGACAGACGACTCATAATTTCTGGTTTGTAGAAATACTAAAAGAGTGAGAGATCAACTGACTTTAAAGAACCAACAATATGTATACAGCCTAAAAACGCCTGTGTAACCCGCATCCTCTGGACTCAACTAAGCATAAGTAAAACTCCACTGATGGAAGTGTACTTTATGAACCAAAAAATAAATCGAGAATGTTTGAACCTTTAGAAGATTGTTTATTGTAGAATTCGGAATAACCGCAGTTGTTACAATAAACAACCATAAACGTATTATGTTGGACATCAAAAATTTTTGATAATCCTGTTCCCGTCATTGCAACTTCCTTAGTTCCTGCATCTTTGCTACCGCATTTAATACAACCTTTTTCATGCATGATATTACACCTCTCTACATAATGATTTGTAACTTTTATACGGAAATGATTAGTAAAAAGTTTCAGTACTTACCAACATGAAGTAATTTAAAAAACACATCCTCAGGTTAAACTACCTTTGTAGCGAAAATGTTTTAAATTTGAAGTATTTAACATAACTGCTACTTACAAAATGTCCCAATGCATTGTTGAGTATAATAAATTTGGACTAAAGGATGCTCAAACCGGTCAAAATTACCTTTTTTTTCTATAAATACAGTCAAATAGTATGATTGATAAATACGCTTTATTCATTTATTATTAAGTCAAGATATTTAAAATAAAGGTAAATTAAAGGAGAGATCATATAAATGAATGTACTAGTAGTAAGAGCAAACAATAGACCAGCTTCAGAAGCGGTATCAAGCAAAATGTACGAAACGTTTATGGAAGAAGTCAAAGGTGCGGAGAACTTAAATGTTTCTGTGTATGATGTATACCAAGAAGATACTCCATACTTCGGACAGGAGTTTTTAACTGCATTTGGAAAAGTACAAAATGGTGAGGAATTAACAGCTGATGAGCAACGTCTATTAGCAGCAAAACAAAAGGCAATGGATGCCCTATCTGCAGCAGAATTAGTTGTTTTTGCGTTCCCATTATGGAACTTAACTATTCCAGCAAAATTACAAACTTTTGTCGATTATGTATATCAAGCAGGTTATTCTTTCAAATATGATGAAAACGGAAACGCCGTTCAATTAATGACTGATAAAAAAGCTATTCTTCTTAGTGCTCGTGGCGGGATTTATTCAACTCCAGAAGCAGCTCCTATGGAAATGGCTGCTAACTATATTCGTAATGTATTTGGTGGAGTATTTGGAATGAAATTTATCGATGAAGTCATTATCGAAGGTCATGCAATGGCTCCAGATCAAGCAGATCAAATTATTGCGGATGGTTTGGAAAAAGTAAAAGAAGCAGCTAGAAAATTAGTAACAGTTAATGCATAGTATTATATTGTGAAATAGGGATAGAGCCATAATGCTCTATCCCTATTTTTATGATTTAATGGGGGTTTGGCTAAAATTGTAAATTGACAGTTTAGTAAAATATGATATTCTAGTATAGTGTTGCTTTAACGCTAAAAAGCGTTTATTCCCAAAAACATTATCTAATGGATACCTCTTATAGAAAAGGGGAAAATAATCTAATCAATGTGTAGTTAGGTGTGAAGGTATGTCAGAAAATCAACATGAATTAAAAAGGGGACTAAAACCCCGACATGTACAATTTATTGCTCTAGCGGGTATGATTGGGACCGGGATTTTTAAGGGTAGTTCAGATACATTAAATTTAGCAGGTCCCAGTGTTGTAATAGCCTATATGATAGGTGGACTTTTATTATTTATTGTGATGACTGCAATGGGTGAAATGACCACTGTTTATCCAAATTTAAATGTACAGAATCTCATTCATAAAGCCTTCGGATTTCGTCCATCCTTTATTGTTGGATGGTTATACTGGATTAACTGGGTTGTTGTGACTGCGGTCGAATTAATTGCAGCTGGAAGCTTCCTGAGGTTTTGGTTTCCAGATATTCCATTATGGATATTAAGTATGCTGTGTGCAGCTGTTATTATTGGAATCAATTTATTTGAAGTAAAGAACTATGGTGAAATGGAATTTTGGTTTGCTAGTATTAAAATTTTTACGTTAGTCGCGTTCATCATTTTAGGTGCTCTCATTTTATTTGGCATCTTTCCTACAAACTCATCAGCTTCATTTTCTAATTATACCGCGTATGGCGGTTTTTTCCCGAATGGATTTAGCGGCATGTTCAGTGCATTTCTTGTTGTGATGTTTTCTTACGGTGGTGCTGAATTAATCGGGGTTGCTGTGACTGAAACAAAAGATAGTGAAAAGGTAATACCAAAAGTCATCAAAAGTACCGTATTCCGCGTGATTATTTTCTATGTTTTACCTATTTTGATCATCTGTGGAATTATCACTTGGAACCAAGTAAGTGGGCAGGATAGTCCTTTTGTTCAAGTGTTTACACTTTCAGGGCTACCAGGTGCAGCGCATATCATGAATTTTGTTTTACTAACAGCTGTTCTTTCAGCAGCAAATTCAGGTATTTATGCTACTTCTAGGACTTTGTATACAATGGCAAAGCACGGGGAAGCTCCTAAGGTCTTTGCAAAAATCACTCCAAAAGGAATCCCTTTAAATGGTATTTTAGTTACAATTCTCTTTATTTTAGCAGGGGTATTTTTATCATACATGACACCAGATGAAGTAATTAGTTACCTCATGTCTATTCCAGGATTTACGGTATTGGTAATTTGGATTGGAATTTGTTGTGCTCAACTTAAATTACGCAAACAGTACCCAACTAAACCAAAGTTTCAAGTAAAATGGTTTCCATTTACTACTGTTATCGGGGCCTTGGCATTATCAATAATCTTTATCTCGTTTTTATTCAATCCAAATAACGTAATTGGAACGACCGTATGTTTAATTGTTCTTGTAACATTAATTGTCCTTTCTTTTATCGTTAAAAAAACAAGTAATAAATAAAAATATAGGTGTCAGGCACCTTCCAGTTTCTGGAAGGTGCCTGACACCTATTTTAGGTTATAATAATTTTTTTATTATGGAAACTACTATGAAGGGAATCTTTAACTTTTTGTAATATTATTTACTTTTTATTTACTCCCACTTAAAGAGTTTACAAAACCTTTACAAAAGACTAACGTGATCTTTACATACTATATATATTCTGGAGAGGTTGCTATTTTTCATCTTGGAGGTTATGAAATGTCGTACTTTAAAAATGTAAAAATAGGGCTATTCCTATTATTTATAGTTTTCGTGTTTACTGCATGTGGTAGTATAGCGGATGAAAGTCAAACTGGATCATCGGATAAGAATTCTTATACACTGTCCATTTCTGGTTCTACTTCTGTGGGGCCATTAGCTGAGAAGTTGGCTGCTAAATATGAAGAACAATCGGACATAAAAATAGAAATCAATCAAATTGGATCCTCTGCGGGAATTACCAATGCGATAAATGGGGTATCAGAAATTGGAATGTCTTCTCGTGATTTGAAAGAAGAGGAAAAGTCTAGTCTTACTGAGAACATCATTGCTTATGATGGAATTGTCGTAGTAACCCATCCAAGCAATAAAGTAAAAGATCTAACGATGGAACAAGTAAAACAGATTTTTACAGGCGAAGTGACTAATTGGAAAGACCTTGGTGGCGAAGACATGGAAATCGTAGTTGTATCAAGAGAAGATGGCTCTGGTTCGCGTGACGCCTTTCAAGAAATAGTAGGTTACTCTTCTGGTGAATTAGTTAAAAGTGCGATTGTTGCAAGTGGAAACGGTAATATAAAAACGACCGTTGCGATGAATAAACACGCTGTAGGATTTATATCATTCGAATACATTGATGATTCAATTTCCACAATAGATATAAATGGAGTGGAAGCTACGGCTGAGAATGTTCTCCAACAAAAATATAAACTGTCACGACCATTTCTATTTGTACATAAAGAGGAAAACCTGAGCCAAGAAGGACAACAGTTTATAGATTATATTTTAAGCTCAGAGGGTCAAGGAATTGTATCAGAAGCTGGTGTAATTCCATTAAAATAAGGAATTAGTATTTAATATTGTTCATTATTAATAGGCATTAATGTTTTAAGTGATTTTGGAGGAATGAATATGTCAAGCCTATCTAGTGAGAAACAAACAACTGAAATGAATCAGTCAAATAAAAGGAAATATATGCTAGAAAAATTTTCTGGGAAAATATTTCTTTTATGTGCTCTATTATCCGTCATTTGTCTCGCTTTAATTGTCGGATTTGTATTTTATAAAGGAGTCCGTCCGTTTGTAGTGGAGGGGTATAGTTTTATTGACTTTCTTTTCGGTGTAGATTGGGTACCAAGTGAAGATAAATTCGGGATTTTTCCAATGATTGTGGCCTCAATCTTTGCCACAATCGGTGCATTAATTATTGGGGTTCCAGTAGGATTATTTACAGCGATTTTTATAGCTGAAATTGCTCCTAAACGATTAGCCAAAATAATTTCGCCTGCTGTTCAGTTACTTGCAGGAATCCCTTCTGTTTTATATGGAGTCTTCGGATTAGCCATCATCGTCCCTTTTTTACAAAATAATTTAGGGTTAGCAAAAGGTCAGAGCTTGCTGGCTGTTATTCTTGTATTAGCGATTATGATGTTACCTTCCATCGTTACCGTTTCCGAAACAGCGATTCGTGCTGTTCCAAAAACGTATCGTGAAGGATCATTAGCGCTAGGGTCTTCTGAAATAAGAACTATTTTTAGAGTCGTGGTCCCTGCTGCAAAATCTGGAATTATGACAGCGATTGTTCTAGGAATGGGAAGAGCGATTGGTGAAACAATGGCTGTTATATTAGTAGCGGGAAACAGTCTCATTATCCCAACTAGTCTAACCGATAGTATTCGTCCATTAACGACAAATATTGCCCTGGAAATGGGATATGCCGCAGGAACACATCAGGAAATGTTATTTGCAACTGGAATCATTCTATTCAGTTTCATTTTATTGTTGAATTTTGTATTGGCAAAAATTAGTGCGAAAGGTGGTAATTAAGTTGAGAGAGTTTAAAGATGGTTTATTACGTGGACTGCTATGGTTTGCAGCTTTCTTAACAATTGCCATTCTTGTTATGATTGTAGGTTTTATCTTTGTGAAAGGTTTTCGCTTGATAAGCTTCGATTTTATTTTCGGTGATTACTCACCAGTAGGTGGTGGGGGAATTTGGCCAATGATCGTGACAACAGTCTATACCATTGTCATTTCGTTAATCATTGCAACACCAATTGGAATTTTGGCTGCCGTCTATTTGCAGGAATATGCAAAGCAAGGTCGATTAGTCAAAATGATTCGTTTTGCTACGGAAAGTTTAACCGGAATTCCTTCGATTATCTACGGGTTATTTGGGGCTGTATTTTTTGTAACTACTTTAAAATTCGGCATGTCCATTATTGCAGCCTCTTTGACCTTAACGATCATTATCTTACCTGTTATTATACGTACAACAGAAGAATCGTTAAAAACAGTACCACAGTCATATCGTGAAGGCTCTCTTGCTTTAGGAAATACAAAGCTGCAAACTCTTTATAAGGTGATTTTACCTAGCGCGATGCCTGGAATTTTATCAGGTATTATTCTCTCTATTGGACGAATTGTTGGAGAGTCTGCTGCAATCTTTTTAACCGCTGGAACAGTAGCGGCATTACCTGAAGGAATCTTCTCTTCAGCGAGAACGTTAACGGTTCATTCGTATTTAGTAACCCAGGAATCGGGTGACATCGAACTAGCATCGGCAATCGGGATTGTCTTAATTGTGATCATTTTTGTGTTGAACTTTTTAGCAACCATTATTTCGAAAATCTTAAATAAAGCGGATTATTAGAAAGTTTTAAGAATCGTTAATTTTAATGATGTTTAAATAAGAAGGAAAGGGTTTTTTTGCCATGTATCAGCAATTAAATGGAAAGACGAAAATAAACGTACATGATTTGAATCTATGGTATGGAGAGAAGCAAGCTCTATTTTCTGTTTCAATGAATATTATGGAAAAGGAAGTTACCGCTTTTATCGGTCCCTCCGGCTGTGGAAAATCGACTTTCTTACGAACGCTCAATCGGATGAATGATTTAATTGACGGAGTAAAGATAAGTGGTGATATCACGATCAATGATGAAAATATTTACAAAAGTAATGATGTGATTAAACTAAGAACGAAGGTTGGAATGGTTTTTCAGAAAGCCAATTTGTTTCCAATGAGTATTTACGATAATGTTGCGTATGGTCCCCGAGGACAAGGAATTAAAAATAAAAAAGAATTGAATCAAATTGTTGAGGAAAGTTTGCGTGGTGCAGCCATTTGGGATGAAGTGAAAGATCGCTTAAAAACTTCAGCACTAGGACTTTCTGGTGGTCAACAACAGCGTATATGTATTGCTCGTGCCATCGCCATGAAGCCAGATGTCATCTTAATGGATGAACCTACTTCTGCATTAGATCCAATTTCCACTTTAAAAGTAGAAGAGTTAATTACACAGATGAAGGAAAATTATACGATTGTCATCGTAACGCATAACATGCAACAGGCTGCACGTGTATCCGATAAAACCGCATTCTTCTTAAATGGAGAAATCATCGAATATGATGAAACAGACTTAATCTTTTCAAGACCAAGAGATAAGAGAACAGAAGATTATATTACTGGACGATTTGGTTGAGTTCTTATACACAAGCGAATCAAAGTGGATCGTTTGAAACAATTGTACTGTTATCATGAAATGGAGGGAGTGGACTAGGGTCCCTCCCTCCGTTTCTTTTAAAGGAAGGGAGGCCACTTTTTCGCATATTGTGTGGGGGTTATCGATGTCAATTTTTTAAAGACTTTACTGAAATAATTTAAATCATTAAAACCTACCAGAAAGGCAATATCTGTAATAACTATATTTCCCCTTTGCAAATATAATTTTGCCTCCTCAATTCTTTTTTGATTAATAAAATCTGTTATGTTCATTCCCGTTTCTTCTTTAAACTTTCGTGAAAGATACGAGGGATTAACATATATTTTTTCCGCAATTTGACTTAAGGTTAACGAGTTCCCTAGATTTAATAGAATATAGTCAACTGTCTTTTTTACAATAGGGCTATAATGACCGGTAGCAAATGTATTTACAAGATCACAATATTCGTTAGTCATTAATACAATTAGCTTTTGCAAATTTGGGATATTAATGGTTCTCTCGATTAAAATGGCGAATCTTTCTGAAATATTATGAAGATAAACAGGGTGTACACCACCTCTTTCAGCGGCCATTCTTAATAATGTATTCATGACAAAGGCCATATTTTTAGATGAACGGATGGGACTCTCAGGAATACGATTGGAGAACTCTAATACCCCTGACATAGAGTGAATGATGTTATTGGCTTCTGTTTTATCTCCTCTAGCTATAGCATCCATTAACTTCCTTTGAGTTTTATATCTACTTTCGATAATGTCTTTGTTTTCTTCAATACTTACCTTTAAACGGGTTTGACTTAGGGAAGATGTCTGTATACTTGAAGAGATTCGTTGTGCTGGGATATAATCATGACCACACATATTAACAAGCAATTCTCCGATACTTTTGTACTCTATTTCACCTAATACGGGTAAGGATTGATAGAATTGTTCTAGTTGTTTACGTTCACTTATAGGGAGATTATTTCTAGAAATAATGTCTTTTATTAGATCAATAATCGACATACTTGAAATGAAAGGTCCGACTACTATACTTCCCAAAAAAGATGACCCCTTCCAAATCCCAACAGCCATATATTCAAGACCGAATATATTGATATAGTGATAATAATGATGAGGCGGGTTATTATAAAGTACATCATTTATATGTGTGTATTCATTCTTAGGATGATCTAATACTGCTGGGATGAAATGGTTTACCGATTGAAACAAGGCATTACCATCCTGATCAATCAATATCGTATCCATTCTCGTTACGAAATGGATAATTTGGCCGACTTTTATAATATCTCCTACCAAAAGAATACCCCCTTCAACTTACTCTTTTAAAATAAAGTAATATATTTACTATTTTAGTAAAAAAAATACGATTAATAAAGAATGTTATTTATTATAATGAAATTAAATTAAAGCCCTTACAAATGGGGCAAATAAGAAATAATACCTTGGGTCATTTTGGATACTCTAATCTATGAATAGACCAGCTAATTGAAAATCTCACTATTAATTAATGTATTTCATATAACGATCGGAGGAAAAGCATATGTTATATCCTATAGCTACAGATAGTCGAGTTGTCATGGATTTAAGTGGAGTTTGGAAATTTATGATTGATAAAGAGGTAGAGCCTATCGAGGTATCACAACCCCTTCCAACCAATGAAGTAATGGCTGTTCCTGCCTCATTTAATGACCAGACACCTCAGAAAGAAATTCGTGAGCATAGTGGTTATCTTTGGTATGAAAGGGAGTTTACAGTTGCGAAGGCATTACGTACTGAAAGATTAGTATTGCGCTTCGGATCTGCTACACATGAAGCGTGGGTATACTTAAACGGAAAGGAAATCTCTCATCATAAAGGAGGATTTACCCCGTTTGAAGTAGAAATCAATGACTTTTTAGTAGATGGAGCTAATCGTCTAACGGTTCGTTTGAGCAATCTATTAGATTATACAACTCTACCAGTTGGGAACTATAGTGAAAAGAAAGATGAAAACGGCCGCATCATTCGTAAAGTGGACGAAAACTTTGATTTCTTTAACTATGCTGGCTTGCATCGTCCGGTCAAAATTTATTCTACGCCACGTGATTACATTGAAGATATTGCCATTGTACCTGAAGTAGATTTATCATCAAAAAAAGCAGATGTACAAATTTCTGTAAAAACAGCAGGAACTTTCGATGAAGTTCGAGTAACGATTTTTGACGAAGAAGGCAAGCAAGTGGCTCAAAATACAGGTAATGATGTAAATGTTTCAATTGAAAATGTTCATTTATGGCAGCCATTAAATGCTTATCTTTATAAAGCAAAAGTGGAAGGCGTTAAGGGTGGAGAAGCGGTTGATGTTTATGAAGAGTCATTTGGTGTTCGAAAGGTTGAAGTAAAGAGCGGTAAGTTCTTAATCAACGGCGAACCATTCTATTTCAAAGGCTTTGGGAAACATGAGGATACCTATGTAAACGGTCGTGGTTTAAACGAAGCCTACAATGTGCTTGATATTAAATTAATGAAACAAATGGGTGCAAACTCCTTCCGTACTTCTCACTATCCATATTCTGAGGAAATGATGCGTCTATGTGACCGTGAAGGGATTGTAGTTATTGACGAAACACCAGCAGTTGGATTAATGTTATCCTTCACATTTGACGTATCGCTTTTAGAAAAAGGCGGAGAATTTGAAGATGATACTTGGAAAGAATTGCAAACAGCTGAGGCTCACGAGCAGGTAATTCGTGAATTAATCGATCGTGATAAGAACCATGCCTGTGTCGTTATGTGGTCGATTGCTAACGAAGCAGCGAATTATTCAAAAGGCTCCTATGAGTATTTTGAGCCGTTATTTAATCTAGCACGCGAATTGGATCCGCAAAAACGTCCATGTACCTATATTGGCATCATGATGGCTACTCCAAAGGCTGACAAATGTAGTGACTTGGTAGATGTCATTGCTCTAAATCGTTATTATGGCTGGTATGTACAACACGGTGATTTAAAAACGGCAGAGGAAAAGACTCGTCAAGAACTTCTTGAATGGCAGGAAAAATATCCAGAAAAACCAATTATGTATACAGAATATGGTGCTGATACGGTAGCTGGATTCCATAGTGCATATGGCGAACCATTCTCTGAAGAATATCAAGAAGATTACTATCGCATGAATAGTAAGGTATTTGATGAAATTCCTAACTTTGTTGGCGAACAATTATGGAACTTTGCCGATTTCCAAACAAAATTTGGAATCATGCGAGTTCAAGGGAATAAAAAAGGTATTTTCACTAGATCACGTGAACCCAAAATGGTTGTACGCTATTTAAGTGAACGTTGGAATAGCATTCCAAATCTTGGATATAAAAAGTAATTTTCTCCATTATCAAATTATGAAAAGGTGCAGATATGTTATTTCGCATATCTGCATCCTTTTTTGACATTTCTATGGGGAGTAATCTTTGATTTTTCATATCTTTTAAGTGGCTCATGTTTGATTGAATAAATTATGGAGAAATTTAAGAAAAATTTTTAATAAGGATGGCGGCTGTCATGAAAAAAGTGGTAACAATGGGTGAAATTATGCTTCGATTATCAACACCCGGCTATCAAAAGGTACAACAAGCACAATCTTTGGAGGTCCATTATGGTGGCGGGGAAGCGAATGTAGCAATCGGATTATCCCAATTAGGATTACACAGTTCTTTTGTTAGTAAATTACCAAATAATGATCTTGGCTATAGTGCCAATCAGTTTTTAAACCGTTTTGGAGTGGAAACAGATCAGATGATTTTCGGCGGTGATCGGATTGGAATATATTTTTTAGAAAAAGGCTTTTCTATCAGATCTTCCAAAATTATTTATGATCGCAGCGGATCAGCCTTTGCGAGGTCGAAAGTAACCGAGTATGATTTTTCGAAACTTTTTGCAGATGCTGAGTGGTTCCATATTAGTGGGATTACACCAGCTTTAAATGAGGAAGTTTTTCAATTAACAAAACTTGCACTCGCTTCAGCAAAGCAACAAGGATTAACGACTAGCTTCGATCTGAATTATCGAAGTTCTTTATGGTCATTTGCAGATGCCAGGCGAAAACTAACCCAGTTAATGAAAGATGTGGATGTCTGTATTGGAGTGGAACCACTTCAATTATTAGACGAAGAGGGAAGAGAAATTAAAGATAATTTACCTGAGAATCCAGGTCCTGATGATTATAAAGAAATTATGAAACTCATGCATGAACGATTTGGTTTTAAATACATCGCTATGACCTATCGAAACCAATTATCCGTTAATCATCATCGATTAAAAGCTCTTTTATCTGACGGGAGAGACTTTTATCATTCATCTGAAATCGATGTTGAAATTGTTGACCGAGTTGGAACAGGGGATGCTTTTACAACTGGGTTGATATTCTCCTTAATCAATCAGTATCAACCGCAGGCAGCCGTTGATTTTGCTACTGCTTGTTTTGCTCTCAAGCACACGGTTGAAGGGGATGTAAGTGTCTTTAGTTATTCGGATGTCGAACAGTTTGTACAATACAAAAATTCGTTTTCTATTAAGCGATAAGTAAATTTGTATCAAAAAAGCAGAGAGGAGATGCTCCTCGCTGCTTCTGTTTATACATTAAGCTTGATAATGTCCTCCTGTGCTTGCACAGTACCCTCCCTTGTCGGGATAACATCTAAATACTGATTTGTATTTGTAATGACAACGGGTGTTTTAACATCATAGCCTGCTGCTTTAATGTTTTCTATATCAAATTCAATCAGTAAGTCACCCTTTTTGACAGTATCCCACTGTTTCACATGGGAAGTGAAAAATTGTCCTTTTAACTGAACGGTATTAACCCCGATAAAAATTAAAATTTCAGCTCCATCGTCTGATGTAATACCTATGGCGTGATTTGAAGCAAATAATGATGTAACCATTCCATCGACTGGTGAAACTACTTTACCTGTTGTTGGTTCAATTGCAATTCCTTTTCCGATTGTTCCGGATGAAAAAAGTGGATCGTCAATAGCGCTTAATGAGATGATTTTTCCATTTAAAGGGCTTGAAATGGTTTCTTTTGTTACAGGACCTAATCCAAATTCTTTTACTGTTTTAGCGGGTTTTACAACATTTTTGCCTTCATATCCAAATAAAAGAACGAGAATCATTGTTAATATTAAAGCAACCAAGGTACCAATGATAAATTGACTCATTGGTGTAAATACTGGAATTGATAATAAACTTGGCAGAGCAAAGCCTGTTCCCTTTACCCCGAGTGTCCCAATAATTCCTCCCCCAACAGCTCCAGCAATTGCAACATAAAGCATGGTGCGTTTGTAAGGCACGAGAATACCATATGTGATGATTTCGGTTGTACCCGCTAAAGCACTAGGGAGTAAACCTGAACCAGCTAATGTTCTTAAATCCTTATCTTTTGTTTTAAAGAAGACGCCAAGACCCAAACCGATTTGAGCAAATGGAGCTGCAGCTGCCATTGGAATAATCGGATCAAATCCCGTTGCAGCTAAATTAGCAATCGATATAGGAATAACAGCCCAGTGAAGACCTAAAATAGTTAGAAATGACCAACCAGCCCCCAACACAGCTCCTGTTAGAAGTCCACTTTTGGAACTTAAAAATTGGATAGCCATTGATAAAGCTTCCCCTACATATGTACCAAAAGGACCAAAGATAAGAATCGTTAATGGTACGATCACAAGTAATGAAATCATAGGATTAATAAACATTTGTAAATCTTTATAAATCACTTTTTTCAAAAATCGGTCTAATAAAGTATAGATAGAAACCGCTATTAGGATCGGAAATACAGTTGATGAATAATTAGCTAGAATTACCGGAATTCCTAAGAAAGAAACGTCTTGTGCACCTTGGGTCAATAAGTTTGTATAATTCGGTTCTAATAGGGATGCCCCGATTGCACCGCCAACATATCCGTTTGCCCCTAATTTTATAGCCATTGTGATTCCAAGAAACACTGGGAAAAAGTAGAATATGGCATGTCCAGCTGCTGATAAAATTGCGTAGGTTCCACTTTCAGGAGAGATCCATCCCAAAGTTTTTAATAAGGATAGCAAAGCCGTAATCAAGGCGGAACCTGCAAGAACCCCCAGAATAGGAGCGAAACTTCCACTAATCGTTTGTAAAATCTTATTCATTATCGTCTCTTTTTTTTCTGTAGCGTTATTGTTTGAGTTATTATCCATTGCCATTCTGTTTCCTCTCGTTAAAGTTTTCTTTAGAACGATTGATGCCGCAAAACGAAAAAAAAGCTTTTAAATTATTTTTATTATTTCTATTACGAACAGAATCATTCACTTGAATAGTATACTAGTATACTAAAGAAAATGTCCAGAATAGATATGAAAGTGATAACTATATATTTTTAAACTGGAAATGTTAGTAATGAATGGTTTAGATGAGTGAACACAAACTATATAAAAATGCAATAAAAAAATGTGATTCTAGAAATAAAAACGAAAAATTTGTTAACGGTTTCAATTTCTTGTTGTTTTTTTCCTTGGGGCATGCTAGTATACAAGTATACTAAAACACAAGGGGGTAACAAAAACTTATATAACCATTTGCAAAGGGGTATCCGATTAGTCATTCTATTTTTTATCTTCATATATAAGCAAATGTATTAAATAAGTTTACCAACATTAGTATTTATATTTATCGATTCTAAATCGATCTAGCTCTATTCGTGATATAAAGGAAAATCTATAATTGAGGTGAAACAATCATGAGAAAGTTTGGTTTTAGAGACAAATTAGGTTATTTATTCGGTGATTTTGGAAACGATTTCTTCTTTATGCTTGTACTGGCATTTCTAATGGTATTTTATACAGATGTTCTTCATTTGAATCCCGCTGCAGTTGGAGGATTGTTTGTAATTGCACGTTTATGGGATGCGTTTGCCGATATGGCATGGGGTCGTTTTATTGATACTAGAAAAACAGGTAAAAACGGGAAATTTAGACCATGGATTTTGCGAATGTCGTTCCCACTTGTTATCGTTGGAGTTTTAATGTTTGTTTATATTCCAGGACAGTCTGAAGGTTTTTATTTAGCTTATGCTTACGTTACTTATATTGTTTGGGGAACGTTGTATAGCACGGTTAACATCCCTTATGGATCAATGGCATCTGTTATGACAGCCGATCCTGTAGAGCGTACAGCTTTATCTTCTTGGAGAACAGTCGGATCACAATTGGCAGGATTAATTATTAATGTTGTCGGTCCAATCATTCTATTTGTAGACAACAAAGCAGTTCCAAGCCGCTTTTTCATGGCAGCGCTTATTTTTGGGATTTTAGCAATCGCTTGTTATATTGCTTGTTATCGTTTGACTACTGAACGTATTGTGGTTGATGAAACCGCTAAACCGAAAGCTCAAAAAGGAGCAACTATTAAAGGTTTAGTAAAAAACAAACCATTAATTTGGTTCCTGTCTGGTTCGTTAATTTTCATGGTTAACCTTATGTTAATTGGTGCAGTAAACGTTTACTTGTTTAAAGATTATTTTGGAACAGCTACAGCTTTGAGTCTGGTTGGTTTAATCC
This sequence comes from Niallia sp. Kr1, assembly GCF_050389805.1. Taxonomy (NCBI): domain Bacteria; kingdom Bacillati; phylum Bacillota; class Bacilli; order Caryophanales; family Bacillaceae; genus Niallia; species Niallia sp. Kr1. Next base: position 964,927 of record NZ_CP130945.1, read on the forward strand.
AATCTGGAGCGGTATTTATTATGGCACCATTCATTCAAAAGTTAGTTAAAAAATTCGGTAAAAAAGAAGTGGTATCTGTAAGCGTATTAGTAGCAGGACTTGTGTATTTAGCTTTATATCTGCTTCCAGACTTAAACGCAACACAATTTATTTCTCTTTTAGCTATTGCAATGCTTGGTTATGGTACATTTAACCTTGTGATCTGGGCGTTTGTTACCGATATCATTGATTATCACGAATATTTAACAGGTTTACGCGAAGATGGAACCATTTATGCGATTTATTCAATGGCACGTAAAATTGGACAAGCGGTTGCAGGTGGAGTTGGTGCTGCTGCAATTGCTGCTGTTGGTTACAATTCAACACTTGAAGTACAAACAGCTGAAACACTTAGCGGAATTCATATGGTTGGTACTCTAATTCCAGCATTAATCTTTTTAGCTGTATTTATCATCATTACCTTCTTGTATCCTTTAAACAAAAAACGTACAGAAAAACTTGCTGCTGATTTAGCGGAAAAAAGAAAAGGAAGCGGAAGTGCAGCTTAAGTTTATTTAATCCAATGATTGAAGATAGTTAAGTTGAATTAACTATCTTCTTTTTTTATATTGTATGAAACGATTTTACCATGCTATGATGAAATAAAGATTGGTAAGTAAATAGGGAGTGTACGAGGATGATTACAGTAACAACAAGGCTTCCTGGGGAAAATAATAAAGATTATGCTTATCGAATGATTAAATCTTCCATTATGTCTTTGGAATTAGAGCCTGGACAGTCTATAAGTGAGATCGAATTGGCGGAGGCATTAAGTTTATCTCGAACTCCAATTCGTGAGGTATTAGCTAAATTACGTGAGGAGCATTTAGTTGAAGTCATTCCTCAAGTAGGAACTTATATATCGAAAATTGATCCCCAACTGATTAGAGAAGCTACATTTATGCGATATACACTAGAAAAAGAAGTATTAAAGCAAGCTTGTGACTCCTTTTCTAAAATCGATATTTATGATTTAAAGAAAAATATGTTCCTTCAGGAAGAACTAATAGGGCAAAAAGGAAAAGAAAGAGAGTTCCATACGCTTGATAAGGAATTCCACTTCATTATTTTTACGGGCAGTGAGAAAGAACATGTATGGGAAGCCATTACGCGTATTAGTACCCATTATAATCGTATGAGACTCCTTTCAGAATTTGAAAACCATTATGATGAGGCAATTAAGCAACATGAAAGAATTGTTGAAATGATTGAACAAAAAGATTGTGAACATGTAGAAGAAATTGTAAGACAACATATTATCGAACCGATTAAATTATGGGACAAATTTGTTCAAGACAACAGTCCTTACCTTCACTACTTTAAAAACGCAGAACAAAAGCCAGTATTCTTTTAGGATACTGGCTTTCTTTTTTATATTTAGCGTTGTTAACTTTAGTTTAGGCTTTTTGTTTCAATCATTTTGCTTTCTCCACCTGGTTTCCTCTGACATATGAAATCTGCATTGTCTAGTATGTCTCGCTTCACCTGCAGGAATTTTCGTGCTTCTATTGTTCATTAGTGGTACAAAATCAATGGGATCCTTTAACACAGCTTTGTTTTTTAAATGTAACATTTTCTTCATAAATTTTGGTTTTTTTCACTTGAAATAGCAAATTTTGTATGCTAGTATACAAGTATACAAGAAAGTGTTTTCATAAATTGAATTAAATCTTACAAGTTAGCGATAAGTGGAGTATATTTAATCAATTTTAATCCAACTTAATAGCATAAGGACTGAATTGCATTGATGCTTACCAATTGCTCGATGGAATCTCTATTCGCTAATAAATTTAATGAAACAGGTGATGTATAATGTTGCAGAAATTTGAAGTGTTAAATGAAATACATAAAGGGTATTTAGTTGCGGTAATCCGAGGAAAAAACAAAGAAGATGCAGTTGAAATATCTAAACAAGCTTTCCAAGGTGGAATTCGTTCATTGGAAATAACCTTTTCAACTCCTGGAGCAGAAGAGGCGATTGCTGAATTAGTAAGCTTAGGAGATCCAAACATGATTGTCGGTGCTGGAACTGTATTAGATGCAGAAACAGCGAGAATTGCGATTATGAAAGGCGCTCGTTATATTGTAAGCCCGCACTTTAGTAGTGAAATTGCTACTGTATGTAACCGATATGCGATTCCATATCTTCCTGGATGCGGTTCAGTTACTGAAATCATGCAGGCATTAGAATCCGGTGTGGATGTTGTTAAACTATTCCCTGGAAGCTTAATGGGTCCAGGATTTATCAAAGATGTAAAAGGTCCAATTCCGCATGTTGAAGTTATGCCTTCTGGTGGAGTAAGTATTGACAATATTGATAAATGGGTAAATAACGGAGCATTTGCTGTTGGCATTGGAAGTGCCCTAACAAAAGGCGTTACTGATGGTGACTATAGCTCAGTTCAACAAGTTGCTAGAACATTTGCAGACAAATTAGCTTCTATTAAACAAAGTGTGTAAGAAAATGGTGTACATGCAATAACTAGTAGCTCCTAATAAACAATTAGAATTACGTACCAAAAAGTGTAATAGGAGGGAAAAGCATTTGAGTACATTTATTCATGATGATTTTATGTTAAATAATCAAACAGCGGTTGATTTGTATCATAACTATGCAGAAAAAATGCCTATCTATGATTATCACTGCCATCTATCACCAAAAGACATTGCCGAGAATCGAAAATTTAACAATATTACAGAACTATGGCTTGAAGGTGACCATTATAAATGGAGAGCCATGAGAGCTCATGGGATTGACGAAAAATATATTACTGGTGATGCAGAGCCTAAGGATAAATTTAAAGCATGGGCCCAAACCGTTCCATATACACTTGGAAATGCATTGTATCATTGGACTCATATTGAGTTAAAAAAATATTTTGGTATTGAAGAACTCCTAAATGAAGAGAGCTGTGAAAGAATCTGGAACCGTTGTAATGAATTGTTACAACAGGATGATTATTCCGTTCGCGAAATCATTAAGCGTTCCAATGTAAAAGTCATTGGAACAACCGATGACCCAACAGACGACCTTCAATATCATGAACAAATTGCTCAATTAGCGGATTTTCCAGTAAAGGTGCTTCCGTCATTTCGACCTGATAAAGGGCTAGAGATTAATAAGGATACATTTATTCCTTTTGTAGAATCTCTTGAAAAAGTAGTAAATAAATCATTAACAAGCTATGCAAACTATATTGGAGCCCTATTAGATAGAGTTCAATATTTCCATGATAAAGGCTGTAGAATTTCTGACCATGGCTTATCTGAAATTCCATTCGCTACCTTTGAAGAAAACGAATTAGATCGAATTTTCCAAGCTGGGCGTAATGGAGATCATGTAAGTGTAGAAGATGAAAATAAGTTCAAAACAGCAATTTTGATTTCTCTTGCAAAAGCATACAAAGAAAAAGATTGGGCGATGCAAATCCATTTTGGTGCCATTCGAAATAATAATTCGAAAATGTTCCAAAAATTAGGACCAGATGCAGGCTTTGATTCAATTAGCGATCAAGGTGAAGTAGCGAAACCATTAAATGCTCTTTTAAATGCTTTTGAAACGAGAGATTCATTACCAAGAACCATCGTTTACAATTTAAACCCTGTCTACAATGAATTAATTGGTACTACGATTCAGAATTTCCAAACAAATGAAGATGGAATCGCAGGTAAAATTCAATTTGGTTCTGGCTGGTGGTTTAATGATACGAAGCCAGGCATGATCCGTCAATTAACGGCTCTAGCTGATCAAGGCTTATTAATGCACTTTGTTGGGATGCTGACTGATTCACGCAGCTTTATCTCATACAGCAGACATGAATACTTCCGTCGAATTCTATGTAACTTAGTTGGGACATGGGTAGAAGATGGAGAAATTCCAAATGATCAAGCATTACTAAAAAAATTAGTTGAAAATATTTGTTTTAACAATGCTAAAAATTACTTCGCAATCGAAGTTGAATGAGAAAAGGGAGGAAAATGAATTATGGAAATGAGTTTTCGTTGGTATGGAAAGACAGATTCGATTCCATTGGAATATATCCGTCAAATTCCAGGAATGAGAGGAATTGTAACAGCTATTTATGATATCCCAGTTGGCGAGGCTTGGCCAATGGATAAAATTGAAGAATTAAAGAAAACGGTTGAGGATGCTGGTTTACACATTTCAGTAATTGAAAGTGTTCCCGTTCATGAAGACATCAAAATCGGGTTACCAACTCGTGATAAATATATTGAAAACTATAAAACAACTTTACGTAATCTTGGTAAAGCAGGCATTCCTGTTGTATGTTATAACTTTATGCCAATCTTTGACTGGACACGTACGGACTTAGATTACCGTCTTCCAGATGGCTCTACTGCTCTTATTTTCGAAGAAGAAGTAGCGAAGAAAATGGATCCACTAACTGGTGAACTTTCACTTCCAGGTTGGGACTCAAGCTATAAAAAAGAAGACTTACAAAAATTATTTGACCACTACAAAAATGTAGATCATGAAAAGCTTTGGGAAAACCTAGAATATTTCATTAAAGAAATCATTCCAGTTGCAGAAGAAGCTGGAATTAAGATGGCCATCCACCCGGATGATCCTCCATATGATATTTTTGGATTACCACGTATCATTACGAACAAGGAAAACTTAGAAAGATTCATTAACCTTTATGATAGCCCTAATAACGGCTTAACAATGTGTAGTGGATCTCTTGGATCAGATCCTAAAAATGATTTCCCTGAAATGCTTCGCTATTTCGGTAAGAAAGATCGCGTAAATTTCGTACATGCTCGTAACGTTAAACTAACTGGCGGATTATCATTTGAAGAAAGTGCACATCCATCTGAGTATGGTTCAATCGATATGTATGAAGTGATTAAATCAATGGCAGATTTCAACTATACAGGTCCAATTCGTCCTGACCACGGAAGAATGATCTGGGGCGAAACTGGTAAACCTGGTTACGGATTATATGACCGTGCATTAGGTGCAACTTACCTTTATGGTTTATGGGAAGCAGAACAAAAAAATAGAAAATAATCTACTATTTTAAATAATTCCTTAAGGGAGGATAACATTCATGGCAGTTCCATTTAAAGTTGATTTAACAAATAAAGTAGCAGTAGTAACAGGCGGAGGCGGAGTATTAGGTTCTTATTTCGCAAAAGCTTTAGCTGAATGCGGAGCAAAAGTAGCAATCATGGATCTTCATCAAGAGCCTGCAGATAAAGTAGCAGCTGAAATTAACGAAGCTGGCGGAAAAGCAATTGGTGTTGCTGCAAACGTATTAGATAAAGAAGCATTAGAAAAAGCTCGTGAAATCATTGTAAATGAACTTGGAACAGTTGATATCCTGTTAAACGGTGCAGGCGGAAATAACCCTAAAGGTTCAACAGATGATGAATTCTATAATGAAGAAGCAGTTAAAAACAATCCAGAACTAAAAACTTTCTTTGATCTAGATCCAAAAGGTGTTGGATTCGTATTTGACTTAAACTTCTTAGGAACATTACTTCCATCACAAGTATTTGCAAAAGACATGATCGGTAAAAAAGGTGCAAACATTATTAACGTTTCTTCTATGAACGCTTATACACCATTAACAAAGATTCCTGCTTACAGTGGAGCAAAAGCAGCTATCAGTAACTTCACACAATGGTGTGCTACTTACTTTGCAAAAACTGGCATTCGTGTAAATGCGATTGCACCAGGTTTCTTAGTAACAAAACAAAATGAAAAATTATTATTCAATGATGATGGAACTCCAACTGCTCGTACAGGTAAAATCCTAAACAGCACGCCAATGGAAAGATTTGGTGAGCCAGAAGAATTAATCGGTGGAATTCTTTACCTAGCTAGTGAAGAAGCAGCAAGCTTTGTAACAGGCGTTGTTCTTCCAATCGATGGTGGATTCTCTTCTTACACAGGAGTTTAATTCGATCTTTATAATGACTGAAAGGTTGCCAATCCAAACTCATTGGGTTGGCAGCCTCATCATTATGTTCAAATGTACATAATTCTTGGCATCGTCTAGTACCTATATTTGAAAGATAGTAGGACAGGGAAAAACAAAACCAATGATAAAGGGGTTTCATAAATGAAAGATAAAATTGAAGAATTTCAGAAAACCAAAGACTTTTTAGTATGTGTAGATTCAGATGGTTGTGCAATGGATACGATGGATGTAAAACATGAAGAGGCATTCGGTCCAGAGGCAGTCAATACATGGGATCTTCACCATATCAAAGATCGCTTTTTAAAGGTATGGAATGATATCAATCTTTATACGAAAACAAGAGGAATTAACCGCTTCAAAGGAGTCGTTACAACATTTGCTGCACTTGAAGCAGAAGGTATTGAAATGCCTGATATCTCATCTTTTAAAAAATGGACAGAAACTACAAATGAACTTTCTAATCCATCTCTTGAAAGAGCAATCGCGGAAACAAATGATGAGCAATTAAAGAAAGCGCTTGATTGGAGTCATGCTGTTAACCGTACGATTGAAGAAAAATTGGCTGGGAACGATAAGCCGGTTGAAGGAGCTAAAGAGGGTCTAGAGGCTGCTAATAATGTTGCCAATGTAGCAATTGTATCATCTGCAAACGGTGCAGCCGTACTTGATGAATGGACAAGACATGATCTTGCTGTGCATGTTGACGTGATGCTCGGTCAAGAAGCTGGTACAAAAGCATACTGTATTCAGGAAATGAAAAAATTTGGATTTGACGATACACATGTCTTAATGGTAGGCGACGCTCCGGGAGATTTAGATGCTGCTCATAAGAACGGGGTACTATATTATCCAATTCTTGTTGGAAAAGAAAAATTCTCTTGGGATCGCTTTAGAGAAGAAGCTTTAGGGAAATTCATTGACGGTAGCTTCGCAGGTGAATACCAGCAAAAATTAATTAATGAATTTAATGACAACTTGAAATAAAACGTTAAGAGAAGGAGGAATTCATTTTGATTCAAAAAATTGCCAAAAATATTCCAATGCCAAAAGTGGATTTAAAAGCAAAACCTTATAATCTTTCAGATGAAGATATTAAATGGGTAAAAGATACAATTGCTGGCATGTCTGATGAAGAAAAAATTGGTCAGTTATTTATTAACTTATTTTTCTTTGGCGAAGACAAGTTTAGTGGAAATAATTTCACGAACAAAGAACTACTTGAAAAATATCACATTGGTGGTGCACGTTATCAAGGTGGTACATCAGAACAGGTTCAAGATTTAATAAACAGCCTGCAAAAGGATACAAAAATTCCTCTACTAGTTGCTGCAAACTGTGATGCAGGTGGTAACGGTGCAATGAACGATGGTACGTATGTAGCAGCGGCTGCAATGTGCGAAGCTTCAGGAGATGAACAAGTGTCATTTGATGCTGGATATGTTAGTGGTCGTGAAGAGCATGCAATTGGCGTTAACTGGAACTTTGATCCATGTGTGGATATCTTGAAGAACTGGAGAAACACAATTGTTAACACGCGTGCTTATGGTACAAATGCTGATACGGTTATCAAACATACAAACTCTTACATTAAAGGATTAACAGAAAGTAATATCGGTGTTTGTATTAAGCACTGGCCTGGTGATGGAACAGAAGAACGCGACCAGCACTTAGTCATGGGTGTTAATGAGTTATCCGTTGAGGAATGGGAAGAGTCTTTTGGTAAAGTATACCGCAATCATATCGAAAACGGTGTTCACTCTATTATGGCTGGACATATTGCATTGCCAGAATACCAAAAAGCATTAGTTCCTGAATTAGAAGATAAGGATATCCTTCCAGCTACTTTAGCTCCAGAACTTCTTAATGGATTATTAAAAGGAAAATTCGGCTTCAACGGTTTAATTCTTACTGATGCATCTCATATGTTAGGGATGACTGCATCGATGAAACGTGAAGAGTATGTTCCACAAGCTATTGCGGCTGGTTGCGATATGTTCCTATTCTTTAACAACATCGATGAAGATTACAATTTTATGCTAAATGGCTATAAAAATGGAATCATTACAGAAGAACGACTTCAAGATGCTTTAGAAAGAATTTTAGGATTCAAAGCGACTCTAGGCTTGCATAAAGCACAAGAGGATGGATCTATCCTACGTACTAGAGAAGACTTACAAGTAGTGGGTTGTGATGACCATATTGAACGCGCTAAACAAGCAGCAGATAAAGGAATCACACTTGTTAAAAACACATTAGACCAACTGCCAATTCGTCCAGAAACACATAAGCGCATTCGTTTATACTTCTTGGAAGGCGAAGTAGGCGGAATTTATGAGGCTAACGATAAAACGTTAAACTTCATCGTGAAAGAGCTAGAACGCAGAGGGTTTGAAGTAACCGTTAATGATGGTAACACACGTGTTAAAGGTCCTACTTTAAAATATCGTGAAGAAGTTGATGCAGCTCTTGTATTCGCAGATATTGTCGGCTATGGTGCTGAAAATAATTATCGCATTAGATGGAAAACGGCGATGTCAAATGAAGTGCCTTGGTATGTACATGAAGTTCCAACCGTATTTGTATCATTAAACTTCACTACACATCTAACAGATGTACCAATGGTAAAAACATACATCAATGCTTACAAAGATTCTGAAATTACCATTAAAGCTGTGATCGATAAAATCATGGGCGAATCAGACTTCAAAGGAACACCAAATGAAAATGTTTGGTGTGGAAAATGGGATACAAGATTATAGTTCTGATTTAAAAAAACGAAGACTGTTTTTAACAGCCTTCGTTTTTTATTATTCTATTGAATCTATAATTATGTAAAAGGTTTGAGGATGTGTTTTATTTTTAATTTGATTTTTTAAACGGGCCCCGTTTCAACTTTAGGTAGACATTGAGTACATAATTGATAATAATTGCAAAAAAATAGCAACCTTTTAGATAAATAACGGAATGAAAATATGTCCAAATTAAATATGAGTCACAAATGATTTTTGCATATAACGGAACGTATGTCCTAATTGTTACACATTTACGTTAACCGGTATAGCTCCTTCCATTTTAAGTGAATAATACTTTAATACCTGTCAATATAATTCCGATCACAAACCCGCAAAGCACCCAATTAATACGAATCCATTGAAGATCTTTTCCAACATGACTCTCAATCATATCAACGAGTGTGGCGTTATCTAGTTTATTTAAGTTTTCTTCAACAAGATTGCCAATTTTTGAATGGTTTTCTTCTATTATTAGAATGATTTGTTTTTGAATCCATTGGTCAATTTCAGGACTTTTATCAGAAAGCTGATCTAGGAAGCTTTCTAAAATGGGAAAGATGTATATGTCTACAAACTGAGGCTTAGTAAGCATTACGAGTAAGCTTTGCCCTATTTCCTCCACTTTTTCCGCGATACATTTTAGTTAATAATAATAAAATCATAAGAATGTAATCTTTTCAAATATGGACAAAATAAAAAGAAAAAACAAACTTTACATAGGGTAGGGGGGTATGCTATTATGAATGTAAGGAGGGGATGTCATATGGATCCCGAATTAGAGAACGAGATGATTTTAGAAGACAATTGCTGTACCAGTCATCATGGGCGAATGAGTCATCACTCTGAAAAAACGAAGAAAAATCTTGTGACCCGATTGAACAGAATTGAGGGCCAAATTCGGGGCATAAAACGTTTAATCGAAACAGATACCTATTGCGATGATGTGATTACACAAATTTCGGCATCTCAAGCTGCTCTTAATGGAGTCGCTAAAATCCTTCTTGAAGCACATATGAAAGAATGTGTTGTAAATCGTATCCAGGAAGGCGATATGGAAGTCTTAGACGAAGTTCTGATTACGATACAAAAACTAATGAAGAAATAAGGAGATGTTTCTTAATGGAAAAAATTACGCTTAATGTAGAAGGTATGTCTTGTGGACATTGCGTGAAAGCTGTAGAAACAAGTGTTGGAGCGTTAAATGGTGTATCTACTGTTAAAGTGGATCTTGAAAATAAAAAGGTAGACGTTGAATTCAAGGGTTCCGAGGTATCAGTAGACAAAATTAAAGAAACGATCGATGACCAAGGTTATGAAGTAAAGTAATGGAGATGAGCTGTGCTACTCTTTAGCACGCTCTCTCTTTTTAAATAAAATATACCCTATATGGGTATGGTGTGAGGTGACAAAGATTTATGAGTGAGAAAGTGGTTGAAAGTCAATTTCAAATAACCGGGATGACCTGTGCTGCGTGTTCTAATCGGGTCGAAAAAGGCCTTAAAAAAATGGAAGGGGTTAAGGATGCTAACGTGAATCTGGCCTTAGAAAAGGCAATGGTCCAGTATGACCCTGCTGTCATGAAGCCATCGGATATCACTCAAAAGGTAAGAGACCTTGGTTATGATGTTATTACAGATAAAAAGGAATTAGTAATAACGGGTATGACCTGTGCAGCTTGTTCCACCAGAATTGAAAAAGGTCTGAATAAAATGGAAGGAGTTGTGCAAGCAAACGTTAACTTAGCGCTTGAAAAGGCAGCTGTTGAATATAATCCATCTGCTATTTCTGCAAAGGATTTAATCCAAAAGGTTGAGGCTTTAGGCTATGGTGCGATGGTCAAAACAGAGGAGAATGAGAAAGAAGCAGTTGATTATCGTGAGAATGAAATAAAGAAACAGCAGAGAAAGTTCATAATCTCAGCGATCTTATCATTTCCGCTACTGTGGACAATGGTTGCGCACTTCAGTTTTACATCCTTCATTTGGGTGCCCGATGCATTTATGAATCCTTGGGTACAAATGGCTTTAGCTACCCCAGTTCAATTTATCATAGGAAAAAAGTTCTATGTTGGAGCATACAAAGCACTGAAAAATGAAAGTGCGAATATGGATGTCCTTGTCGTTCTCGGTACATCGGCTGCATACTTTTATAGTGTTTATTTAGCTATTGCCTCGATTGGAAGCCATGGTCATACAGTGGGTTTATATTTTGAAACAAGTTCTATCCTCATCACATTAATTATTCTTGGTAAATTATTTGAAGCTAAGGCGAAAGGTCGATCATCTGAAGCCATTAAGAAATTAATGGGATTGCAAGCAAAAACAGCAACCGTTATTCGTAATGGGAAAGAAACAATGATTCCATTAGAAGATGTTGTTACTGGTGATATTTTACTTGTTAAACCTGGTGAGAAAGTTCCCGTTGACGGAGAAGTCCTAGAAGGTACATCTGCTCTTGATGAATCAATGATCACAGGTGAAAGTGTACCGGTCGACAAATCTGTTGGTGACCAAGTAATTGGGGCAACGATTAATAAAAATGGTTTTCTCAAAATTAAAGCAATAAAAGTTGGGCGAGATACAGCTCTATCACAAATTATTAAAATTGTAGAAGAGGCTCAAGGTTCTAAAGCGCCGATTCAACGATTGGCAGATAAAATTTCAGGGATCTTTGTTCCGATTGTCGTTGGTATTGCCCTTCTTACGTTTGTAATTTGGTATTTCTGGGGAGATCCAGGAAACTTTGCACAAGCGTTGGAAAATCTAATTGCCGTACTCGTGATCGCTTGTCCATGTGCACTAGGTTTAGCGACGCCAACTTCAATTATGGCGGGATCTGGACGCTCTGCAGAATATGGAATTCTTTTTAAAGGCGGAGAGCATCTTGAAATGACTCATAAGGTAAATACGGTGATTCTTGACAAAACAGGGACGATCACAAATGGTACTCCTGTGTTAACGGATGTAGTTACAAATGAGGATGAAACTGAATTCTTATCACTTGTCGGTTCCGCTGAAAAGCAATCTGAACATCCACTTGCCCAAGCGATTGTCGAAGGAATTAAAGAGAAATCCATCCCATTTAAAGATGTTACAGAATTTGAGAATATTCCTGGTTATGGAATTAAGGCAATTGTTGATGGTTCAGAGGTTCTCATTGGTACTCGTCGTCTGATGAATAAATACAATGTTGAGATTGACCATGTAATGGAAGAGATGGAGGACCTTGAAAAACAAGGGAAAACAGCGATGTTAACAGCAATAAATGGAACTTACGCAGGTCTTGTTGCAGTTGCAGATACCATTAAAGAAACATCACAAGCAGCGATCAAGCGTATGAAAGAAATGGGTCTTGAGGTCATCATGATTACCGGTGACAATAAACAAACGGCTGAAGCAATTGCAAAAGAAGCAGGAGTTGATCAAGTGATTGCGGAGGTACTGCCTGAGGGAAAAGCAGAGGAAGTTAAGCAGCTTCAAGCCCAAGGCAAAAAGGTAGCAATGGTCGGTGATGGAATTAATGATGCACCAGCTCTTGCCATGGCTGATATCGGAATGGCAATCGGAACGGGTACAGATGTAGCCATGGAAGCAGCTGATATTACATTGATTCGCGGAGATTTAAATAGTATACCGGATTCCATTTTTATGAGCCATAAAACGATGCAAAACATAAAGCAAAATCTCTTCTGGGCACTAGCTTATAATTCAGTAGGTATTCCGATTGCAGCGATTGGATTCCTAGCCCCATGGCTAGCAGGGGCAGCGATGGCATTCAGCTCTGTATCTGTTGTCCTTAATGCTCTGCGTTTACAAAGAGTCAAATTATAAGATTGAGTGGGAGGTACTACCATTGGTAGTACTTTTTTTGTTAAAAAAAAGAGAAATGTTCAATTCTAATGGAATTCGGTTCAATACCGTTCTGAAATTGGTTCAATTCCATTCGATTTTGGTTGTATTCCAACTGATCTTGGTTCTATTCTCCGCCCAAGCCTAGCAAAAATTTGAATACAAAATGTTTTTTATCAATAGTTCTAATTTCATAGGTAAAATTGACTATTAAAATACGAAATTTTTTGATAATATTATAGTAGAGGAACAAGAAATTGTGCTAGAGAGGACTGCGAGAGATATGAATAGGAAAAAAGGGATTAAACTCCGATTTGCTATTGGCTTACTTGTGATCTTATCGGTCTTTAGCACTACGATGGTGAATTGGTATTCATCTAGTTTTGCATTAAGACGTAATTTAACAGAAACCTATCTTGAAAATAATAATCAATATGCACAAAAGGTTGCCTCAAGTGCACATGGATTATTTCTCAGTATGCAGCAAAATATGAACTCTCTAGCCAATATCATTGGACGTAGGGGGATCACCCAAGAGGAACTAGAAGATTGGCAAAAGACATATAACAATTACTTTAACTCAGTTTTTACAACGGATGCTAACGGAGTTATACAATATATGTACCCTTTCGATGGAAATGGAAATGTAAAACCTGGAACAAAAATAAGCTCAGATTTAATGAAACAAACATTACAGAATAAAAAGCCTTTTATTTCGGAGCCTTATATAGCCCAAAGCGGTAATTTAGTAATCCTTGTGTCTTCTCCGATATTTGATGAGGATGGAAATTATCGTGGTGTTGTAGACGGTACGATTTATTTAAAAAGTGATCATGCACTTAGGAAAATTCTCTATGAACATGATTTTGTGGATGGATCATCCGTTTTTGTAGTAGATCGTTCAGGAACGATTATTTATCACCCAGACGAAAAACGTATTAATGAATCGATTGAGGATCATCCGCTCGTCCAAGATCTCATAAAAGGGAAAAGTGGATCGAGCCAAATTATTAATCGAATGGGGATAGAGTATTTTTCTGGTTATGCTTATGTCGATTATACAGGCTGGGGAATTATTGTTCAGACGCCTACCTATATCATGAAGGAACCTTTTCGTGAGCTAACTGTGAGAGTTATTTTTCAAGCATTGCCTTTATTGTTTATTATTTTAGGCGTGGTTGCTTTAATAGCCTATAATATTTCAAAGCCCCTCAACCAATTAGCAAGATTTTCTGAGAAAGCGATAAAGAAAGAAACTCGGGTCCATTCTTTAAAGGAGATGGAGCTGAAATCCAAAATTTATGAAATTCAACAACTATATCACCACGTATACAATTATCTTGTTTTATTAAATAAGCAAGTCCAGCGAGACGGGTTGACAAATTTAGGAAATAGACGATCCTTTGATCTTATTATTAAGGATTGGTTTGACCATCAAATCCCATTTTCTCTCGTTTTATTAGATATTGACTATTTTAAAAAAGTAAACGATACATTTGGTCATTTAGCGGGGGATGATGTACTAAGACATCTATCCTCATTTATGCAAAATACATCAAGAGAAGAGGATTTTTGTTTCCGTTACGGTGGGGAGGAATTTGCAATTTTAACGACAGTAAAAAGTGAAGAAGATGTTTTTAAAATTGCCGAACGGATTAGAATTGGATTCGCAGAGAGTCCTAATCCAACAGGAGAAAAAATTACGATCTCATTTGGGATTTCCTCGTACCGGATAGAAGATGAGAAGCCGGAAGATGTGATAAAAAGAGCTGATATTGCTCTTTATCAATCTAAAGAAAACGGTAGAAATCAAACTACTATATATAAGGGATAGAGGTTTTCCTGTATCCCTTATCTATTTTAAATAAGCAAAAATAAGGAGAAATACTTCACATAATGGTAAGATAACCGAGAGAAAATAGACTTATGTGACTCTATAATGATCTAGAACATCAAGAGGAGGAAAAAAATGGAGATTTCTATTAGTCCAGAAGCAATTCATTGGTTTAAAGAAGAAATGAGCCTTGTTAAAGGTGATTATTTAAAGTTTTTTGCGAAAATTTATGGTTCAAGTCCTGTTCAAGATTCATACGCACTTGGCTTTGCTAAAGAGGACCCGATTGATATGATTGCGAAAACAGAAAGAGACGGTATCATCTTTTTTGTGGAATCAACTGATCTATGGTTCTTCGATGGTCATGATTTGCACGTTGACTTTAATGATCAAATAGATGAACTTGAATTCAAATACATAAAGCCTTGATGATCGAACCTTGTAAACGTAGGGGAAGAATTTTAACTGTTTACAAGGTTTTCTTTTTGAGCATACTCAAATAATGATAGAGAATCGAATCGTATTGAGCAGAAAACTATTTCTTCAAAAATACTTTTGATAAAATGATAGGTGTCTACAAGTTGATACCCTTTAAAGGAGGTCAAGGCACTATTAGCGTAATTATCGTTGAAGTTTGTGAAAGTAATTTCATTACAAACATTGATCTAGAAAATCTTCTTGAGTCTGAATACCCTGAGGTTTCTGTCGTTATGATCGATTGCCTTTCGTTTTGTGGTATGTGTGCCCGCAGTCCCTATGCAATGGTGAATGGAAAACGAGTATTCGCGAAGACAGTTGAAGAATGTCTTGTAAAAATAAGAGAGCAGATTGAAGAAGAATTGGCTTTTTTTCACGGATAAGAATATTATCAATGAACAGCGCCATAATATAGGAGGGCGCAAAGAAAAGCATTTCTCTACAATCTGAACTAAAAAGAATTATTTTTATACTTATTAGTTGAAAAAGTAAATAATATTAATTATAATTTAACTATAATTAAAAATTTTGAGTTACATAACTAGGAGGAATGTAAAAATGGCTAAATATGAATTACCTGCTTTACCTTACGCTGCAAATGCACTTGAACCACATTTTGATGAGCAAACTATGACAATCCACCACGATCGTCACCATGCTACATATGTGAACAACTTAAACGCTGCTCTTGAAGGACATGACGATCTTTCAAGCAAATCTATTGAAGAACTAGTTTCTAATTTAGATGCTGTTCCTGAAAACATCCGCACTGCTGTTCGCAACAACGGTGGCGGTCATGCGAATCACAGCTTATTCTGGACTGTTCTTTCTCCAAATGGTGGCGGCGAGCCTACTGGTGAAGTAGCAGCTGCTATTAACGAAGCATTTGGAAGCTATGACAAATTCAAAGAAGAATTCACAAAAGCTGCGACAACTCGTTTCGGTTCTGGTTGGGCTTGGTTAATCGTTGATGGTGGAAAATTAGCGATCACAAGCACTCCAAACCAAGACACTCCATTAATGGAAGGCAAAACACCAATCCTTGGCCTAGATGTTTGGGAGCATGCTTATTACTTAAAATATCAAAACAAACGCCCAGATTACATTGGAGCATTCTACAACCTAATCAACTGGGATGAAGTAAACAAGCGTTACGCTGCTGCGAAATAAATAAAACTTTGTTAAAAAACCCACTAAGGTTTGATTCTTAGTGGGTTTTTTATTCGCCTTTAGAAAAAGTAATCAAAAACTTACAATGAGGATCTCCGTCAGTTTTACAGGTGGTTCGTTTTATTTGATCAGTATTTAAGACGTTTTTCAGTAATTGCGTTTCACAACTACATGCAATTTTGTATTGGTTGGCAACAGCAAGAATGGGGCAGTTATGTTCAATTATTTCATACGTAGTAGGATCAATTTGCACCAAGTCTGCCATATAGCCTTTTTCATTTTGAATGTCAACGAGTTCTTTCACTTTTTCAGAAACCGATGTGGATTTTATTTTCTCCGTATATTCATTTGTTAAACGTTGCTCCCTTTTCTTAAATAAAAGTTCAACGGATTCTTCTCCATACAACTCATTAAGATCTTGAAGGAACTCAATCGTAATTCTTTCATAATTTTTCGGAAAAAGCTGTTCTCCCATTTCTGTAAGAAAATATGTTTGCAGGGGTCTGCCCATTGGCTGCTTAATTTCCCGTGAGCTGATTAAACCTTCTTTTTCTAATGAACTTAGGTGCTTTCTAACGGCCATATGGGTAATGTGCAAGCTTTCAGTTAGTTCATTGACAGACAGGGAAATTTCTTTTTTGATTAAATCAAGTATCTTATCCCTTGTTGATTTATTTCCTTTCATGTTCATCCCCTCATATTTTGCATGCAGCTGCTTTAAATCCCTTACTGCCTATATTTATTAAATATATTATATGATAAAGTATAAAAAACAAAATAAAAAGATTCATCACAAAAGTCTTATGATGAATCCCTCTATCCTTAATAGGTTAAACTTCCAGCGACGACCAAACCCACTATTATACCAGCTGCAAATAAACTAAAACCAACAGCAGTATTTCCCTCTTCAACTTTTTTCGCTAAGTCCGTTTTAGGAGTTAAGATGTATTCAATAATGAAATAAACAACAACTTGGGTCACGATTCCGATCAGTCCCCAAATGAACGCATCAAGCAAACTGACACTGCCACTCCAAACGGTATATAGGGTAATGGCTAAACCAATCACTTTTCCCCAAAGTTTTAAGGCTACAGCGATGTTACCGGCTTTAATTAATTCCCATTCAGAGAATTTAGTTGTAAAGGCAAAGGCAACAAGCCCAAGAGCGATTAAGCCTAGACCTGTTCCAACATGGGCTAAAAATGCTAAAAAACTTTCTGCAGATATAAATTCCATTATTTTTCCTCCTCATTCAATATGCCTACTGGCAAAAAGTAAGATTCATTATCGGTGATTTGTCGACCTGCACGAATCCCAATGGCACTAGATTGACCATTCAAGTAGAAACAACCGTACATATAATGGACTTGTTTCGAGCCGTTTTCTGTTTTGATGGTGGTTACTGGTAATGGAGTAAATTTCTGAAAAACGGGCAAAGAATCGATATATGTTTTATAGCGGTCTTCATCGACTTTCTCACCATTACCCGAATAGATTTCAACCGTATCCCCTTCACGACCAAAACTAGGCTTCTTCACATAAGGAGTACCCCGTTCTAAAAATAAATCATCATCAAGATACGTTGGTAAAAAATAAGTATGAATCCAGTGATGTTCTTCGTCGGTATAAAACGGGCTATTGGTTTCATGCAATCCCCAGATCATGGCCATAACTGCCTTTGATTGCAATAAAAAAGCAGAAGGAGGATTAAGAATCGCTAATTCTTTTTCTTTGATAAGTTTCATTAATAATAGGCCAACTTTTTCATTTGTTTCTGGGTCACGATCCTCAACAAGATGCTCAACGGGATAGGTTTGACGATAGAGCACATCAATTTTCTCTCCGTTTAGATCATAGAGTCCTCGCTCTATTAATTCTTGACCATTTTCTCTTATTGTATCGGGAATCAGTCGGAGGTCATTAAGACTAATGTATTGACTAGGGATTCCGCATAGTTCTTTTAAATACAACGTCGTTAATCGATCTTCATCATGATCATGGTGAGAGGTAAAGACGATATTTGGAACTTTTCCTATGCCCAATGAGCGAAAGGAGGCTTTAATCGCTTGTTGAAGGGATTCTCGAAGTGTAGTTTCACAACCGTCATTTGGATCTAGCAATTGAAATGCTCTACATACGTGTCCATTAACTGAAAAACATTCTTTAATAAAAGTGGGAGTGTCAGCATTTACCTCAAGTAGCTTAATTTCCTCTTTAGTGACAGCCAAATCAAGACGAGCTATCACACTTTCCATTGAGATGGGGTGGAGTCGAATAAATTCAAGGCTCCCGTCTGGAAATCCTAATTGTCGTAATGTATCGTCGTCAAGTTGTCTGAGAAGCGGGGCTGTCTTAAAAAGGATATGTCCGATTTGGTCTGCGGCTCTACGGATACGATCAATATTCTTTTTGCTTTCTACTTTAACATCCCATAAGGCATATTCCTCGCCAAAAAGGTCGTGCCAAAATCCATTTAATTGGGAATAAAACGTCTGTCTTTCTTGCTGAAAATCGTTCATTATCCTCCGAATCCACCTTTAAATCCACTGCCAATTCCAGACTTGTACTGACTTGAATACGATTTATAATTTGGACTTGTTTTTAGTGCATTTTTATTAGAGTAATAGGAACCCCCGTAGAAGTAGTGTCCTCTGTATGAGGAGTCATGATCATCACAGTAATAGGTCCCTGTGTCATTATCCCATTCCCAGTCGTCGCAATTTTTATCAGCTGGTTTCGGAGGGCGGTCCCCGCTACAGGCTGATAATGATGAAACTAAGGCAGCCGTTATCACACCTGACATCATTTTCTTTGTTTTCTTCAATTAAATCCCCTCACTTAGCGGTAACTTGTATCCTGTTGGCGTTACGTATAAACAATAAACTTTACGGTCTTCATCAATTTCTGCGGAGTCTCGTTCCCATTCCTTTTCGTTATAGTAAGTATAAATACTGCCAATTATACTCAATACTTCAAGGTGGTGCATTGCCCATCTAGTTTGAATAATGGGATGATCCTTAAACGGATTTAATTCGCGAATCTCTAATTTAATCCCTTCCTGAGATGGGGCTGACTCCTTGATTGGATCTTCTTCATATTTTTCAACATAAATCACAAACAAGCCTTCTTCAATTGCAGATGATAGTTGTTTATAGGTAACTCCTTCTTTAATAAAGAACTCGCATTCCCTGCGAGTCAAAATTTCCTGTAAATCGATATGGGTGTAATGATAAATCGGAATAAATTCATCTATACCTTTTTGCAGACGGTATTCCAAAACAACTGAATTCATATAATTCCTCCTTTAATAATTAATGAATACGTAATTTGATTCGTAATTGATTCATGTTTTATCTAATTAGAAGGTTTTTCGCAATAAAAAACCCGACCTCAGTTGATCGGGTATATGATTCTATCGTTATTCTATATATTTTTTGAGTTCTTCTGTTAATCTCATAAATTCTTCTTTGTTTTTGTTTTCTAACGCACGGTCGATTTCCTTTAATAAGCGCTCTTTTTGGAAGTTGCGTAGCGCTTGGTCTAACACCATTTCAGCCAACATCGAATGATCAGTCACCACAGGATTTTGGGGGGCATTTAGATAATACTTTTTCATTTGGAAATCAACTCCTTAACCTTTTTTCTATTATAACAGTGGATTTCAGATAATTCAAATACTTTTTATTGATAAATTATTTAAACTACAATTATTAATGGTTAACACTGGTTTCACCAGAGGATTTTCCTGTGTCAACGGAGTCTCGACTATCTCATTTCTCCAACAGGAGTATTCTTGTTATCCACTATCATTAACAGTAGTTTAAAAACAACATTATTTTTATTACAGTCTTCTTCCTAAATGGAGAGATATTCAACATAAAAATAGAACCTCAAAAGTGATTTCATCTAAAGAAAATTTTTATAACAATCTAAATAAAATGAAAACGTTTTATTTTCTGTCGTAATTTTCATTAAAATGTATTGACAGTTATTTTATTCATGATAGAATTTAAAGTATAAAGCGATTGATAATCAATATCATTTGTAATCTTTGATTATTATTCTACCAAATTGATGTTGGATATATTTTTTTAGGTCTCATTGATAATGAATCTCAATTAGGATGATTCTTATTTAAGAGATATTGATGATGAATATTATTTTTTTATCTATAGATGATAATGAATATCAATTATTACAAGATTAAGAGAAACACCCTTACACTATAGAAGTACATACAATTAAGTCGAAAAAAGAAAGTTAGGAAGTCCAATGAAGAAAAGATACCTAATAGCTGCACTCATTATATTATCCGTTATATCGCTATTTATTGGCTCAACTGACATCTCCCCACTTGATCTCTTTACAATGAGTGAAGATCAAGCGATGATCTTTTGGAGCAGTCGGATCCCACGCCTCGTTAGTATCCTTATTGCGGGAGTAGCAATGAGTATCAGTGGTTTGATCATGCAACAATTGAGTCATAATAAATTTGTTTCACCAACCACTGCAGGTACAGAAGACTCTGCTCGGTTTGGGATTCTTATTTCAATGATGTTCCTACCAGCAGCAAATCCGATGATAAAAATGGGGTTGGCATTCATCTTTGCTTTACTTGGTACTTTCATCTTTATGAAAATTTTAGGCAAAGTTAAATTTAAGGATGCCGTATTTATTCCACTCGTTGGATTAATGTTTGGAAACATTATTAGCTCTATAACTACTTTCTTTGCTTATAAAAATGACTTAATTCAAAATATGACATCTTGGTTGCAAGGGAATTTTTCCATGATTGTAAAAGGTCAATACGAGCTTATTTATATTAGTATCCCACTTGTCATCCTTTGTTACCTTTTTGCGAATAAGTTTACAGTGGCGGGTATGGGTGAGGAGTTTGCGATTAATCTTGGTCTAAATTATCGAACCGTTGTTAATACAGGGCTAGCACTAGTTGCCATGATGACATCCGTTGTTATTTTAACCGCTGGAATGATTCCCTTCTTAGGATTAATTATTCCAAACATTGTTTCCATCTATGCGGGCGATCACTTGCAAAAGAATTTATCTCATACAGCTTTACTTGGAGCCGTTTTCATTTTGGTTTGTGATATATTTGGTCGCTTGATTATTTATCCATATGAGATTCCTATAGGTTTAACAGTTGGCGTTATCGGCAGTGCAATTTTCATTTATTTACTGTTTAGGAGAAGAGCTTATGCGTAATTGGAATTGGATTAAAATAGGAATACTCGCCGTTGTAGCAGTTGCTCTTATCGCCATTTTTCTATTTACCGATGTGAGGGGATCTTGGGATTATGTTTTAGGAAAAAGAACGGAGAAAGTACTTGCAATGGTATTGACAGGTGCAGCCATTGCTTTATCAACGATCGTTTTCCAAACCATAACGAATAATAAAATACTAACACCTAGTATTATTGGACTTGATCAACTTTATATGTTGATTCAAACCGTTCTCGTTTTTGCTTTTGGTGCTACACTCACTTCAACGAGTAAAAGCATCAATTTCTTTATATCAATAGGGCTCATGATTATGTTTGTTGGGGTTCTATACAAGATTATTTTTAAACGAGAAGGAAATAATATTTATTTTCTTTTACTCGTTGGAATCATTTTTGGAACTCTGTTTCAAAGTCTTTCAACTTTTATGCAAGTATTGATTGATCCGAACGAGTTCATGATGATTCAAGATAAAATGTTTGCTAGCTTTAACAATATTAATGGGGATTTACTGTTGCTATCTGCTATTGTCATCCTTTTAACTAGCCTGTACTTTATCCGGTACTTTAAGTATTTAGATGTTTTGTCACTAGGAAAAGAACAAGCGATTAACCTAGGCGTTGATTTTGATAAAATCGTCAAGCGCTTGTTGGTTGTAGTAGCGATTTTGATCTCGGTATCTACCGCACTAGTTGGACCGATTACGTTTCTTGGTTTGCTAGTGGTCAACGTAACGTATCAATTATTTAAGACTTTCCGACATTCATTTTTAATTTTTGGTTCAATCCTAATCAGTATTATTTCACTAGTTGGGGGTCAATTTATAGTAGAAAGGGTCTTTACCTTTTCAACGACATTAAGTGTAATTGTGAACTTCATCGGCGGTGTCTACTTTATCTATCTTTTATTAAAACAAAGGAAAGCCTAGGAGGGGAAAGGATATGCTAAGTGTTAGAAATCTTACAAAACGTTTTGGAACAAAAAAAGTGGTTGACGGAGTAACAATGAAAATTCAAAAGCGTAAAATCACGTCCTTTATCGGCCCTAATGGTGCAGGGAAAAGTACGGTTTTATCCATGATCAGCCGATTAATCTTAGCTGATGAAGGAATCGTTCATATTGATGATAAAGAATTATTATCTTGTAAAAATAATGAATTAGCAAAGAAAATCTCTATTTTAAAACAATCCAACCATGTCAATGTTCGATTAACGGTAAGAGAACTTGTTTCTTTTGGCCGCTTTCCTTACTCTCAAGGTCGCCTAACGAAGGAAGACTGGAATTATGTAGACGAAGCTATTAATTATATGGAACTAGAAGAAATGCAAGATAAATATTTAGATGAACTTAGTGGTGGTCAGCGTCAAAGAGCGTATATTGCCATGGTTATTGCTCAAGATACAGAATATATTCTTCTTGATGAACCTTTAAATAATTTAGATATGAAGCATTCGGTTCAAATTATGAAAGTATTACGCAGACTTGTTGATGAACTTGGGAAAACAGTCATCATTGTTATCCATGACATTAACTTTGCTTCGGTTTACTCAGATTACATTGTGGCATTAAAGAATGGTCAAGTCGTTAAAGAAGGACCCACAGATGAAATTATGAAACCACATGTTTTAAAAGATATATACGATATGGACATTAATATTGAAAGTATCAATAATTGTAAGATTTGTGTTTATTATGCTTAGGTGTCATTTTGTGTACCTTTGAGTGAGAACCATTATCATATATGACGATAGAAGTGCGCACCCTTTATGAAAGGCTATCTTAGTATGAAAAGTGGTTCGATATTAAAGGAAACAATGAACATATATATTAAAATTAAATAGAATTTTGAGGTGTAAATATGAAGCAAAAATTAACCTTTTTACTAGTAGCATTATTTGTACTCGTATTGTCAGCGTGTAACTCTGACTCTCAATCAGCAACAGAAGGTTCAAATAATGATTCTGCTGAAAACGCTGAAACCATTACAATCAACCACAAATTAGGTAATACAGATGTCAAGGTGAATCCTGAAAAAGTCATTTCTTTCGATTTTGGTATTCTAGATACGTTAGATACATTAGGAATTGATGTTGTGGGTGTACCTAAAGAAGGAACAGTCCCAGGTTATCTGGAAAAGTATGCAGGTGAGGAATATGAAAGCGTAGGATCGTTAAAAGAACCTGATTTTGAAAAAATTAATGAACTTCAACCAGAATTAATTATTATTTCGGCAAGACAAGCAGAATTATATGAAGAGTTTCAGGAAATTGCACCGACGATTTATTTAGGAATTGACGAAACAAAGTATATGGAATCTTTTAAAGAAAATACAAAAGTCATTGGGCAAATTTTTGATAAAGAAACAGAAGTAGAAGAAGAATTAGCTAAAGTAGAAGAAAACATTCAAGCATTAAATGATAAGGCAACAAAATTAGATAAGAATGCATTAGTTGTATTAGCTAACGAGGGTACTGTTAGTGCATATGGTCCATCTTCACGATTTGGAATCATTCATGATGTATTTGGTGTAAAGCCGGTTGATGAAAAGATTGAGGTATCTACTCATGGAATGAGCGTCGACTTCGATTACATTTTCAAACAAAATCCAGATTATTTATTTGTCATTGATCGTGGTGCTGTCGTAACAACAGGTGGGGGCGGAAGCTCTGCAAAAGAAGTCATCGAAAATGACATTATTAAAGAAACAAAAGCTTATAAAGAAGGAAATATTGTTTATCTAGATCCAAACTATTGGTACATTTCCGGCGGTGGTCTTGTTTCAGTATCAGAAATGGTGAGAGAAATTGACGCAGCTATACAATAAAAAAAGAGAACAAACCGTTATAAACGGATGATCTCTTCAAAGGAAACTAATCTTAAGACTGAGTGTTGTAGCACTCAGTCTTTATTATAGGTGGAAATGAAAAGAGTTTCAAGAGTGAGGCAGCATTTATGAAACCTCACTCTTTTATCGCTCCATTACTTTATCAAAATTCACGCGTTTATTGATTACGTACATGATAGGAGCTCCCACAGCTAAGACCACTAATTCACCAGTTGCAGTTGTTAGCCATGTGAATAAAAATGGGAAATCAAGAGCTAGATTTAGCTCAAAAGCAATAATGAACATCATAAAGGTAAATACAATTGTATTAATGACCATTCTTGCCCAAATTCCTTTAATGTATTTCATTGAGAGAATGGTAATCAGCAAGGAAATAATAGAGTGTCCAACACCAAAGACAAGATCATAAGCAACCATCGGTGAGAAGAAAAGGTTTGCTAAGAGTACACCGAGAACGATCCCATAAAAATACTTTTTGTTGAAAACAATAAGATGATTAAACAACTCTGAAACACGAAATTGTACATTGGTAAATCCGAATGGCTGGAACACAAATGTAACCGCAATGTACAAAGCAGCGACAATCCCATTCACCGCTAGGGTTCTAATATTCATTTGACATCTCTCCTTAGTTTTTTATCGTGGGATGGTTTCGAACCACGTCTTCCATCAAACTATACTATTATACTATTGGCTTGTACAAATATCATTATAATTAAACTGGAAATTTACTTACACTAAAGTATTTCTTTATTTTTCTTGACATATTCTATTAAACTCTTTATTATAAACCTTATCAGAAAAGAAGTTTTACACCCAAAGGGGAGTAGCTTTTACAGCAAAGTCGTCATTACGGAGAATATCTCCCGGCTTTGTTGGCAACCAGTGTGTTGTTAGCAAGACCTTTACCAATAGGTAAGGTCTGTCATATTGTGTAAATTAGACCTTTACTAATTGGTAAAGGTCTTTATTTCGGTTTGAAGGGGGTAAAAGTAAGAAACAAACAGCCATCGAATTGAGCTGAAATGAGAAATGTATTTGAACTGATAACATTGATATGAAAATAAAGTTGACCTAAGGAGGTAAATATGGAGTTATCATTATTAATGGAATATGGTTGGGTCTTATTGATCCTTATCGTATTAGAAGGTTTGCTTGCAACAGATAATGCATTAGTATTAGCAATCATGGTTAAACATCTTCCTGAGGAGCAACGT
The DNA here is from genome assembly GCF_050389805.1 of Niallia sp. Kr1. Lineage (NCBI taxonomy): Bacteria > Bacillati > Bacillota > Bacilli > Caryophanales > Bacillaceae > Niallia > Niallia sp. Kr1. Next base: position 990,335 of record NZ_CP130945.1, read on the forward strand.
AAAAAGGCTTTATTTTATGGTTTAGCGGGAGCGTTTATTTTCCGATTTGGATCCCTATTTGTGATTTCATTTCTTGTTGATATTTGGCAAGTTCAAGCAATTGGTGCGATTTATCTTCTCTTTATGTGTGTTAATAATTTATTCAAGAGGTTTTCTAAATCTAAATCAGGTGAAGAAGATCCTGAGAAAGAAGCCAAGCCTAAAAAGCAAAGTGGTTTCTGGATGACTGTATTTAAGGTAGAAGTAGCGGATATTGCGTTTGCGGTAGATTCGATTTTAGCTGCTGTTGCCTTAGCCGTTACACTTCCAATTATTCCAAATGTGGGAGAAATTGGCGGAATGCACGCTGGACATTTCGTTGTGATTTTTGCCGGAGGTTTTATCGGTTTAATTATCATGCGTTTTGCAGCAAACTTATTTGTTAAGTTACTTGCGAAAAGACCGGGTCTTGAAACAGCTGCGTTTTTGATTGTCGGCTGGGTTGGAGTAAAGTTGTCTGTCTTAACGATAAGCCATCCTGAAGTCGGACTAATCCCAGAATCATTTGCACACTCAACAACATGGAGTATTATTTTCTACGGCGTGTTAGTTGTGATTGCATTAGGTGGCTGGTTCCTATCTAAAACGGAAGAAGTACCTGCTGAAACTAATCCCAAAAATGTTGAAAATGTAAATGCATAACAAAAAAAAGGAAATCGGCATAAACGTCGATTTCCTTTTTTATGAAGAAATAAATTTTGAAAAAATGGTGAATAGCCTGTACAAATTAGTTCCGTCTGACATATGTAATAGTAAGGACAACATAAGGTTGTCTGATCCTCAACCTATCCTCCAAATGTATTGGCCATCTCTTTTGAGTATGGCTCTTTTTTCTTTACACAACAGGTTTTAAGTTGGTAACAAGGATTTCCATTCATTAATAAAAGAACGTGTTGCTTCATTTGGATAATCAATGACTTCATTGGTTATTCCATGTTGCTTAAGTTCGCCATTCATGATCAAAAATAATTGATGGGTTAGCGACTTGATTTCAAGTAAATCATGACTAACAAAAATAGCAGTCGTACCTGTTGATTCTAAGATTAATTTAAAGTCTTGAATCAATTTCATTTTAGTTGGAAAGTCTAATGCTGAAAAAGGCTCATCTAAACAGAGTATTTCGGGCTCAAGAATCATAGCTCTTGCTAGATTAACACGTTGTGCTTCTCCACCAGATAGCTGATAAGCGTGTTTGTTAATCAGATGGGAAATATTAAAGGTGTCAAGCCAATACTCCACTTTATTCTTTATTTCCTGTTTTGGAACCTTTCTTATTTTTAATCCAAGGGCAATGTTTTGATATACAGATGTATTTAGTAGAAGGGATTGCTGTAAGGCAATGGCAATCTTTCTTCTTTGTTCCAAAGATACTTGTTTTTTTGAGATTTTTTCACCTTGGAAGTATAGATCTCCCTTTGTTGGCGGTTCTAAAAGTGATAACATCTTTAATAACGTACTTTTCCCAGCACCGTTCGGTCCCATAATTCCATATGTAGCTCCTTTATCAATAGAAAGGTGAGGGATGGAGAGTATTTTCTTCCCAGGGACACTGTACTCTATTCCTTCTAATCGGATCATTTCGGTCATTACATATGCCTCCTTTGTTGAAGTGCTGTTAAACAGAACGTAATAAAAAAGGCTAAGGCCATTAAGATAAAGGAAAGTGCAATCGCCACATCAAAGTTTCCTTTTGAAACTTCCATCATGATAGAGGTTGTTAATATACGAGTTTCACCTAAAATGTTTCCTCCAACCATCATCGCGGCTCCAACTTCTGCAATGACACGCCCGAAGCCGGCCATAATCGCAGCTAATATCGCGATACGTAATTCTTTTAGTAAAATCCACAGCATTTGCATTTTAGTGGCACCGAGTGCTTTAATTTGAAGAAGCATTTTTTCATCAATTTGTTGAAAAGAAGAGCAAGTTAATCCAACTACAATTGGAAATGATACGAGAATTTGCGCTAGGACAATCGCGGTGGGTGTATACAATAATGCATAGTCACCTAATGGTCCGGATCTCCATAGCAGCATCGTAATGCTAAGCCCTGCGATAACAGGAGGAAGTCCCATTCCAATGTTAAATAAGATTAGAATAAATTTCCTGCCTCGAAAACGGGTTAATCCTAAAAGGATGCCAAGTGGAATTCCAAAAATCGTACTAAAAAAAATGGCTGTGAAAGAAACGCGTAAGGTTAAGAGGGAAATATCAAAAATTCCTGGGTCTCCTGATGTTAGTAATTCAAATGCTTTTATTAATCCTTCCCATATAAGGTCCATGTTTATCATCCTTTATAACTGTCACGTAGGTATTGAAAATCATAAAAGAAGTGGCCAGGAATCCTATACCTCCCAGCCACCTTATAAAAAATTATATCATTTTAATTGATCCAGTTCGATCTTATTCCTCCGTATCAGGGAAGAAAAGTGGTTCACCATATTCTTCGACTCCGAATTCCTCGATCACTTTCAGTGTATCTTTATTTACCATGAAATCAACAAATGCTTCTCCTGCTTTAGCGTTTACTTTATCGTGCTTTTCAGGATTTACTTGCATAACATGGTAGATGTTTAATAATTCATCATCGCCTTCAACAATAATGTCAAGGTATTCTAAACTTTTCTTTTGAGCTAACCAAGTTGCTCTGTCTGTTAATACGTAACCATTTTTTTCATTGCCAACACGTAATGTGTCGCCCATCCCATCGCCAGTTTCAAGGTAGTTAGAGTTATCTGAAGGGGCTATTCCGAGTCCTTCCCAAATTCCTAACTCTTTCTTATGTGTACCAGAATCATCGCCTCGAGAAACAAAAGTTGCTTTTTCATCTAAGATTTTTTGGAATGCTTCACCGATTGGTAGTCCTTTAATTCCTGCTGGGTCTTCTTTTGGTCCTACGATAATGTAATCATTGTACATTACCTTTTTGCGGTTAATTGCATCTCCGCTTTCTACGATTTCTTCTTCGGCAGCTGGTGCGTGAACAAGAAGTGCGTCTGCTTCACCTTTTGTCCCCATTTCAAGTGCCTGTCCTGTTCCAACAGCGATTGTTTTTACGTTAACACCAGTTTGTTCTACATACATTGGAACTAATACATCTAGTAACCCACTATCCTGAGTACTTGTTGTAGTAGCTAAAATTAAATCCCCTGATAATGAAGATTCATTTTCTGTTGCTTGTTGTTCCGTATTTTCTTCAGTCTTTCCTTCATTTTGGTTTTCTTTAGTATCACCACCACACGCCCCCAAAACGAATAATAAAAGAGTCAGGATGCTTGTTAATAATAAACGATTCCATTTCATAACGTTTTCTCTCTCTCCTTTAAATATGTATTATCGATGTTCATATATGATTTTTCCAAATTCAGATACATCATAGCCTGCTTTATTTTCTAAACTATCCTTAAAAGAAGTAAATTCAAGCAGGTCTATCAATTGTTGAAGTACCAGCTTATTTTGCTCTGTAAAGCGGAAGATAAGATCGAATTCTTCCTTTAGTAACGGGATAAAATCTAATCCAAGCTGATCAGCTGCAGATTGAATCCCAAGTGCAACATCAGCTTTGCCACCACTTATTAAGGAAGCTGTTGAAAGATGGTTCCATTCTTCATTGTCATACCCAGTGATCGTGGCAGGGTCTATTTTCTCTTCTGCTAAATAATAATCAAGTAAAAAGCGTGTCCCTGAACCTTTTTGTCGGTTTACGAAAATGACGTCATCTTTTGTTAAATCTTTGAATCCATGAATGTCTTTCGGATTCCCTTTTGTGACGATCAGCCCTTGTTCTCTTGCTGCAAAACGCATAACCGTAATCGGTTCATGAATAAATAATTGCTTTATAAAAGGAAGATTGTATTCCTTTGATGCAGGATCTAATAGATGAACGGTTGCAACATCACACAGATTACGATAAAGCATCATTAACCCTTCAAGACTTCCGATATAGGTCGGCTGAATGGAAAGTCCAATATTTTGTTGTGCCACATACTTAACCAGATGTTCAACGAGAAAATCATGACTCCCAGCTAAATGAATCGTATTGGTCATAGAGGGCTGTTGTTTTGGTGCCGTTTCCATGGATTGTTTATAGCGATTCACTTCTTCCTGTTCAATCCGCATTTTATTACCAACTTTAAATGCACGCAATTCTCCTCGTTTGATCATTTCATATACCGTATGTTTGGAAATCTTAAATATTTGGGCTACTTCATCTGGTGTATAGTTTTCGTTCATTATGATGATACTCCTCTCAATCTAATTTCAGTGACCACACCTTCCCATAGCTTATTTCAATTCATAATATACATGATTTTACTACAAGTCGGTGTGATTTTTGTTTCGTTTCGTTAAGTTTTGTTAATTTTTAATTCGATGTTCACAATTTGTTCATATTTTAAAGGTATTATCAATTAGCGTTAATTTTTTCCAAGTGTTGTGATTTAATTTTAATATCAATATAATGAAGTATTGAATATTCTTTTTTTGTTGTCAAGAAATGACATAATATATAGATGATCCATTTATTTTAATTCATATTGAAAGCACAGTTTAGAAAGGGACTTCGTATGACCACAAATAATCCTACTCAATCAAGACTAGACTTTAATTTAGTCCTGATCTTAATGTTATTATGTTTAGTAAGTTGTATTGCGATTTACAGCGCACAGACAACGGGACAATATAATGAAAACTTTTTGTTAAAGCAAATTATTTGGTATATAGCAGGATCGATGATTGTTGCAGGTGTAATTACGCTTGATTCGGAGCAATTAATGAAAATTACCTGGTATTTATATGGAATTGGAATCGTGTTGCTAGCTTTTTTGATTGTGGCGCCAAGTAGCATTGCCCCTGTCATCAATGGAGCAAAAAGTTGGTATACGGTTCCAGGGCTTGGATCGTTACAGCCTTCTGAGTTTGTGAAAGTATTTTTGATTTTAGCTCTATCAAGGGTAATCCATCAACATCATCAAAAACATTTAATCAAAACGATTCAAACAGATCTATGGTTATTAATAAAAATGGGAATGGTGACAATGCTGCCATTATTATTAGTAATGCAGCAACCCGATTTAGGAACATCGCTTGTACTGATAGCCATTATGCTGGGAATGATTTTTATCTCAGGTATTTCTTGGAAAATTTTAACGACGATTTTTGGATCCGCGCTTATTTTGATCGGAACCATTTTTTACTTTATTTTATGGCAGCCGGATGTGTTAGAAAAATATTTAGGGGTAAAAGAATATCAATTTGCCAGAATTTATTCCTGGATTGACCCTTATAACTATCAAGATTCGGCTGGTTATCAATTGACACGCTCATTACTTGCGATTGGGTCAGGAGAAACCTCTGGGAAAGGGTTTGGCACGCGAGAAGTATATTTACCTGAGAGTCATTCAGATTTTATTTTCAGTGTTGTTGGTGAAGAGTTTGGCTTTATCGGCGCCAGTCTTTTAATTAGTTTGTTTTTCATGCTCGTTTACCACCTTACAAAAGTCGGAATGGAAACGAAAAATAATTTTTATTCGTATATTTGTGTGGGTGTGATTAGTATGATCACCTTCCATGTTTTTGAAAATATCGGCATGACAATAGGATTGCTGCCGATTACGGGGATTCCATTACCATTTATTAGTTATGGGGGGAGTTCGTTAATGGGGAATATGCTTGCAATGGGTTTAATTTTCTCCATTCGTTATCACAAAAAGCGTTATATGTTTGCAACCGATCAATAAGGAGAGGCTGTCCCGAAAGGTTAGGTATCACCGGTAGTACTAGATGCCAGCCTTTTGGGACAGCCTATTTTAACTTCTTTCTGTAGAAGTCTCTAACGACGAGATAAATACAAGCTTTTATCAATTCAGTGGGGTTCAAATCCCGGTTGAATGAAGTTAAAGCCTCCGGCGGATATCTCGGATTTTTAAAAGGAAATTATTGAATATTTTGTCCGTTGTATGGAAATTGAGTTGTCATGTAATTTTGAAATTGCTGATGCTTCTGTTGTAATTTTTGATCTTCTTCAGGCTCAAGTTTGTACCAGCCTTTTTGGAACATAAGATTATATAAATGGCGTTGCTGATTTTGGGACTCTGTAAAGATTTGTAATAGATCTTGATATAATGCCTCATGACTTGCTTCATTTAAAAATGTATTATAACCATCTGTCATATACTTTTCAGTTGTTAACAAATCATTTAGGAAATCTCGATCATTCATTTGTGGTGTTTTATTTAATTGTTGTGTTTTTGGATTTGCAATGGTTTGACTTTGGTTCGTTTGGTTTTGATTCATTTTCAACACCTCCATTTTATTTACATCGTTACATTTGGACTTTTATATTGACCTTGTCCTTGCATTTGGTTTTGGTTTTGCGTATTTAAATGATTCAAAATTCTTTCGTAATGGCGTTGATGCATTTGACCGCAACGATCCATTTCTGCTTTAAGTTCAGTATTTTGACAATGTTGCGCATAGAAATGTGCTTTTTTCATCGCTAGTAAATTCCATGAAAGCATATCTGTTAAGTATAAAGAATCTTTTGTTGTAATTACCGCAGGTGTCTGCTGGTAGATTATTTGTTGGTTTTGAGTATTGGTATTTTGTTGTTTTTGCATCGATTAACCCTCCTTGTGACTATTTCTTATATTGGTTGTTTTGACTATTTACTTTGCCTCCGCCATCTTCCTCCACTGTTGGTCCTGCGTTTCCTTTAACACTAGCAGCGCTAACTCCAGCTTTAGAAGGGTTCTTTTTTCCTCTTGCCAAATGTATCACCTCCAATCATTAGCTTGTCCAGAACTGGAAAAAACATTGGTTTTCTTCGTAAATTTGAGGATAGTAAATGGAATGATTATTAAAATCCTCAATATATTTGATATGAAGGTGGAAAAATGGATTTTTGTTCGCTTTTTTACTCAGGAAATGGGGGATTGAACCAAATTTGTTAGGAATTGAACCAAAACATACATGATTTGAACCAAATCAATTTTAATTAAAATTCCCCAATTTTATGGAAATCCATAATCAAAGGAGGAACTATTTTTGATCAAACCTATTCGAAAAGCTGCCGTATTAGGCTCAGGAGTTATGGGGTCAGGGATTGCGGCACATTTAGCTAATGTTGGAATACAAACATTGCTACTTGATATCGTACCTACCCAATTAACAGATGAAGAAAAAGCCAAAGGTCTAACTCTTCAAGATAAAGCCGTTCGAAATCGGTTCAGTCAGTCAGCCCTCCAAAAACTGAAGAAGCAAAAACCCGCACCTCTAACAACTCCTAAAAATCTCTCATTAATTGAAATAGGAAATTTTGATGATGATCTACCACTTCTAAAAGAAGTGGATTGGATTATAGAAGTCGTAGTTGAGAATTTATCTATTAAAAAACGAATTTTCGAAAGAGTCGATCAATATCGCAAAGAAGACAGCATTGTGAGCTCTAATACATCAGGAATCTCTGTTGAGGACATGGTAGAAGGTCGGTCTATTCATTTTCAAAAGCATTTCTTAGGAACCCATTTTTTTAATCCTCCTCGCTATTTAAAATTACTTGAAGTCATCCCAACGAAATATACAGATCCAGCAGTAGTTCAGTTTATGAAACAATTCGCAGAGGATATCCTTGGTAAGGGAGTCGTTCTTGCAAAAGATACTCCAAACTTTATTGCAAACAGAATTGGAACTTATGGATTGCTTGTTGCGGTTAAAGAGATGCAAAAAAGTGGATATAGTGTTGGAGAAATCGATTCAGTTACAGGACCATTAATAGGTCGTCCTAAAAGCGCAACATTTCGAACATTGGATGTGGTTGGTTTGGATACATTCTCCTTTGTTGCTGACAATGTAGTGCAAAAAACAACAGGGGAGGAGCAAGAATTATTTAAAATCCCTTCTTTCATGAAAAAAATGCTTGAAAAAGGCTGGCTAGGAAGTAAAGCAAACCAAGGGTTTTATATGAAAAAGGGAAAGGAAATACTTGAGATTCACCCTGAAACTATGTCTTATCAACCTAGAAAGCAATTACGTTCATCGTCCATTGAGATGGTGAAAAATGAGAAAGATCTTTCGAAAAGAATGAAAACGCTTTTATATAGAGATGACAAAGTAGGAAAATTGCTGTGGAATCTTATAACACCTGTGTTAGTTTATTCTGCTCAGTTACTAGGGGAAATTGCAGATGATATTGTTTCAATTGACCGAGCCATGAAATGGGGGTTTGGTTGGGAGCAGGGTCCGTTTGAGTATTGGGATGCGATCGGTCTGGAAACTTCCCTGCAGAAATTAGAAGCATCACAAACAAAGGTTCCACATTGGATTAAAGAAATGGTCCAGTCAGGTCATACTTCTTTCTATAAAGAGGAGAACGGTGAAGTTTATTACTACAACAAAGGTGAGTATATATTGCTTGAGGAAAACCGAAAGATAATCAATTTAGCAAAAGTGAAAAAGCAAAAGGGGACGATTAAGAAAAATAATGGAGCGAGTCTAATTGATATTGGGGATGGTGTAGCTTTACTCGAATTTCATTCACCGAATAATGCGATTGGATTAGATATTTTGCAAATGATTCAATATGCCGTAGAAGAAGTTGAAAATAAGTACAAAGGGCTTGTAATTGGAAATCAGGGGAAGAACTTTTGCGTTGGGGCTAACCTCTTTATGATTTTAATGGAGGCTGAAGATGGTGAAGTTGACGAACTTGATTTTATCATTCGTATGTTCCAAAACACAATGATGAAATTAAAATACAGCTCCAAACCCGTGGTGGTAGCTCCATTTGGGATGACCCTTGGCGGTGGGACAGAAGTATGCCTGCCAGCTGCTCATATTCAAGCATCTATGGAAACCTATATGGGTTTAGTTGAAACAGGTGTAGGCTTAATTCCAGGAGGCGGGGGCAACAAGGAGTTATATATCCGTCATGTAAAGGCTAACCCCATTGGCTATGATATCGATTTACAGAAGATTGCCATTAAGGTGTTTGAACTTATTGCGTTAGCGAAAACCTCTACTTCAGGTATGGAAGCAAAGGAAAATCTCTATCTCAAGTTAACTGATGCTATAAGTGTGAATGAGGATCATTTACTTTATGACGCTAAGCAAGCCGTACTTGCGCTGGTTGCAAAGGGCTACCAGCCCCCGGTTAGAGAACTGATCCCTGTCGTTGGCGAAACTGGTTATGCCACGTTGCTACTTATTGCAAAGTCAATGAAGGATTCTGGATATATATCTGATTACGATTTTACTATTGCAAAAAAATTAGCCTATGTAATAGCAGGTGGCTCTGTTCCATATGGGACTATGGTTGATGAGCGTTATTTATTAAATCTTGAAAGGGAAGCTTTTTTAAGCTTAGTTATCGAATCAAAAACACAAGAACGAATGCGACACATGTTATTGAATGGTAAACCCCTCAGAAATTAACCTTTATGGTTTAAGGCTGTGTCAAGGTTCGCGTTGATTTTGAATGACTATTGATAGGAGAAAGCACGAGGACTCTTGTGATAGGAGCGAGATAGACCAAGTCAGCTTATATCACGAAGTGTCAAGGTGCTTGGTAGCCTACTACGGAAAGCAAAAGTGCATAAAATGGAAATCAACTACCAGTTTAACAAAGCCTATTTAAAAAAGCAGTAAGGGGAAGGAGTTCAATAAATGAAAGAAGCTGTTATTGTTGCAGGGGCGAGAACTCCAGTTGGAAAGGCAAAGAAAGGAGCTTTGAAAGATGTCAGACCAGATGACTTAGGGGCGATCGTCGTAAAAAAAACGCTAGAAAGGGCTAATCATTATGTAGGAAATATTGATGATTTGATCATTGGTTGTGCGATGCCAGAAGCAGAGCAAGGAATGAATATGGCGCGAAATATTGGAGCGCTGGCAGGTCTTGCTTACACAGTTCCAGCGATTACGATTAATCGATATTGTTCATCGGGGCTTCAAACGATCGCATTTGCAGCTGAAAAAATCATACTCGGTCATGCCGATACGATTATTGCTGGAGGTGCCGAATCTATGAGCCTTGTGCCAATGATGGGGCATGTTGTCCGTCCAAATGTCAAATTGGCTGAATCGGCACCACAGTATTATATGAGCATGGGGCATACAGCTGAAAAAGTAGCAAGGAAATATGGAATTACTCGTGAAGATCAGGACGCCTTTGCAACTTTAAGCCATAAAAAGGCAGCTGCTGCGATATTGAACGGTTATTTTACCGAAGAAATTGTTCCTGTAGAGGTGAAAAGGAAAAGAATTGATCAGAATCACAGATTGAACGAAGAAGGTACTCTATTTAGCCAAGATGAAGGGGTGCGTCCAAATACAAATAAGGAAAGTCTTGCTTCATTAAAGCCGGCGTTTGTCGTGAATGGTACTGTAACAGCAGGAAATGCTTCACAAATGAGTGATGGAGCAGCTGCTGTGATGGTCATGGAAAAAGAAAAAGCAACCTCGCTTGGACTGAAGCCAATTGCTAAATTTAGATCGTTTGCAGTTGCTGGGGTACCGCCAGAAATAATGGGAGTGGGTCCAGTTGCAGCGGTGCCAAAAGCGTTAAAGTTAGCGGGCTTACAGTTATCCGATATTGGCTTGATTGAGCTAAACGAAGCGTTTTCCGCTCAGGCGATTGCTGTGATAAGAGAACTAAAATTAGATGAAGAAAAAGTAAATGTAAATGGAGGGGCCATTGCTTTAGGTCATCCGCTAGGCTGCACAGGTACAAAGCTTACTTTAACACTATTGCATGAAATGCGACGACGGCAGGTTCAATATGGGATGGTAACGATGTGTGTTGGAGGGGGAATGGGAGCAGCTGGTATTTTTGAACTCATATAGCAGGATGAGAGCTCTAATCAGGCTTTTAGAAAGGAGCCAATACAAGAGGGGGAATATATGTGGCGAATCAAGCGGGTTCAGTAATCAAAGGAGGCAGCTTCCTGATCGATGACATTTCCAGTGAACAAATAATAACTCCAGAAGACTTCACTGACGAACAACAATTAATTGCGAAAACAACAGAAGAATTTGTTATCCAAAAAGTTATGCCGCAATTGGAGTATTTAGAACACCATGAATTTGAACGATCCGTGAAACTATTAAAAGATGCTGGTGAATTAGGTCTCCTCAGTGCAGATGTTCAAGAGGAATATGGTGGTTTAGAGTTAGATAAAATTAGTTCAGCGCTTATTACAGAAAAAATGTCTAGAGCTGGAGGATTTTCGCTTTCCTATGGTGCCCATGTCGGGATTGGCTCATTGCCGATCGTACTATTTGGGAATGAAGAGCAAAAGGAGAAATATTTACCGATGCTTGCAACAGGTGAAAAGATTGCGGCATATGCATTAACAGAACCAAGCTCAGGTTCAGATGCCCTAGCGGCAAAAACAACAGCTAAGCTTAATAAAGAGGGGACGCATTATATCTTAACCGGAGAAAAACAATGGATCACAAACTCGGCATTCGCTGATGTTTTTATCGTGTATGCTAAAATTGATGGTGAACATTTTTCTGCTTTTATTGTTGAACGGGAATTCCCAGGAGTATCGACTGGACCTGAAGAGAAAAAAATGGGAATCAAAAGTTCTTCAACAAGAACTTTAATTTTGCAAGATGCTCAAATACCAAAGGAAAATTTATTAGGTGAATATGGGAAAGGTCATGTGATCGCCTTTAATATTTTAAACATAGGACGTTATAAATTAGCGGTAGGTGCGGTGGGTGCTTCTAAACGTGCATTTGACGTAACGATTCAATATACCAATCAGAGGCAGCAGTTTAAAACGCCTATATCAAAATTCTCATTAACGAAGGAAAAACTGGCAACAATGGCGTCTTTGGTTTATGCGGCAGAAAGCTCTGTTTATCGTACAGTTGGTCTATACGAAGATCGAATGTCCCAACTATCTAAACAAGAATTACAAGATGGGAAGGTTGTTGCTAACGCGGTCGCCGAGTATGCTATTGAATGTTCTTTAAATAAAGTTTTTGCAACCGAAGCGTTAGATTATATTGCAGATGAGGGAGTTCAGCTTCATGGTGGCTATGGCTTTATGTCAGAATACGAGATTGAAAGAATTTATCGTGATTCACGGATCAATCGTATTTTTGAAGGAACCAATGAAATTAATCGTTTATTAGTACCCGCTACTTTTTTACGAAAAGCATTAAAGGGAGAGTTGCCTTTACTTGAAAAAGCGCAAAAACTCCAAGGGGAATTATTGATGCTTGTACCAGAAACACCCGGGGAAGAACCATTAGCACTAGAGAAATACTTAGTGAAAAATGCCAAAAAAATTGCACTTCTCATCTTAGGTTTGGCTGCACAGAAATATGGAAAAGCTTTAGAAAGTGAGCAAGAGATCCTCGTCAATATTGCTGATATGATCTCAAATACCTACGCAATGGAATCAGTTGTTTTACGAACGGAAAAAGCCATTGGGAGTGTAGGAGTAGCTAAAAGTAATCAAAAATTATTGTATACACAAATATTTTGCCAAGAAGCCTTCCAAAAGATTGAACAGGATGCAAGAGAAACATTAATTGGGGTAGAACAGGGGGATTCCCTAAGAATCATGTTATCAGCGCTCCGAAAATTTACACGCTTTCATCCGAAGAATCTGATTTCCTTAAAAAGGGAAACTGCAAGTGGATTAATCGAGTCAGAACGTTATATCGTTTAAGTGAATGAAGGCTGACTATTCACTAGTCAGCCTTCATTCATAAAACTAAAACAATAAGTAAGCAGGAATTATTAAGAATAAGTGGAATATTACAAAGAAACTTGAGATACTATTTTCGATTCATCGAACATTATGTTAAAATATCTCTAGAAGTGTACTACATAGTTAAGTGGGGTGACGAGTTGACTCTTAAGTTTTATTGGTATCCAAAATGCGGTACATGTCGAAAAGCTAAAAAGTGGCTAGATGAGCGTGATGTTTCATATCAGGAAATACATATTGTAGAAACACCTCCTAACCGTGAGGAAATTGAAGAGATGTACAAAAATAGTGGACAAGAATTAAAGAAATTCTTTAATACAAGTGGTCAGAAATACCGTTCGCTTGGTTTAAAGGACCGTGTAAAGGAAGCGACTGAAGAAGAATTACTTGATCTACTTGCATCAGATGGGATGTTAATCAAGCGCCCAATTGTTACGGATGGAAATAAAGTGACAATCGGATTTAAAGAAGAAGATTTTAATAATACTTGGATATAATATGGTATGCTATAATCAATACATATTTATTTAACTGGAGGAATAAAAATGACTACACCAAAAGAATTACGTTATTCAAAAGACCATGAATGGGTAAAAGTTGAAGGGAATAAAGCAACGATTGGAATTACAGAATTCGCTCAATCTGAACTAGGTGATATTGTGTTTGTAGAGTTACCAGAAGTAGACGATGAGATCTCAGCTGGCGAGCCATTCGGAAGTGTCGAATCAGTAAAAACAGTTTCTGAATTATATGCTCCTATCAGTGGAAAAGTAGTAGAAGTGAATGAAGATTTAAATGACGATCCACAATTTGTGAATGAATCACCATATGAAAAAGCATGGATGATCACAGTTGAATTATCTGATGCTTCACAAGTTGAAGAATTAATGACAGCACAACAGTATGAAGAAATGATCAACCAAGATTAATGAAATTAGAAAGCGCCTCTATGTGGCGCTTTCTGTATTTGGGAATATTTTTCTAAATTAAGAAAAATAAGTTTTTTGAAATCAGATTAATGTCTGGCGCTTGCTATTTCTAATAGGGGAGAAAAAATGAGAGATTTTAATCAGAACAAGGTTATTATTGTAGAGGGGATTTCGGATCGTAACAAAATAAAAAAGATAATAAAGGAACCTATCGAGATTATTTGTACAAATGGAACGATTTCCGCAGACACATTAGAAGAATGGATAGAAACATTGTTTGATTGCGATCTCTATATTTTAGTTGATGCCGATGAATCGGGTAAAAAATTGCGTCAGCAATTAAAAAGGGAGTTTCCTAATGCTGTTCACTTATATATTGACAAAATGTATCGTGAAGTAGCTACCGCACCTCATTATCATTTGGCAACAATTCTTTTAACAGCTAATATTGAAATTCATAGTGAATACTTAGATAGAGGAAAGAATAATGATTGACTGGAACCAAGACCAATTAGATAAATTTATTAATCAACAAGATACAGGTTGTATTTACCTATATACTCCTTTTTGCGGCACTTGCCAAGTAGCTAGTAAAATGCTCTCGGTTGTTGAAGAAATACTGCCAGATTTAAAACTCGGTAAAATAAATCTTAACTATAGACAGGATCTAGCTCAAAAATGGCAAATTGAGAGTGTCCCATGCTTACTGTTTTTTAAACAAGGAACGCTGATATCTAAAATTTATACCTTTCACTCTGTTCCTTATTTAATAGAAAAGATAAACAAAACTTTATTGGACTAAATAGGGCTGTTATTAGACAGCTCTTTTTGTTTTTTTACATATTTCTCAGGAAATATGAAGGAAATAGTAGAATTTTGTGGTAATTTGTAGGAATATTACGACAACTTATTTCAACTATAAGCAGGAAACAAAAAGAATCAAACTGAATATATTCCTTAGAAATAAGGACGGGGTGGATTTAGTATGATTGAACTAATCAAATTATGGACGGAGCAAGTGAATCGTAAGCAAGCACTACGGACAATGATTAAAGATCTTTGTTTTTCTTTTCAACTAAAAATGGGAAAAAAGGATATAACTGTAAAGATTGAAAAAAGTCGAATTCATTTAGAAGAATACTCTCGACCACAAGATTCAACAAGGAGATTGGAAGGAAACGAGGAATTATTTCTATCTATCATTCTTGGAGAACGGAAGTTGCGCGAGGCTGTTAAAAGGAATGAAATAACAACGACGTTTTCAATTCGAGAACTATTACTGTTAGAGTCCCTGTTTTATTTAGGCAAACCAGAGTTGCTACATAAATTTGCGACAAAAATCAACTAATCTAGATTGACATCTTCTTCCAATGTGATACAATTTTACTATGTTAAATAGTAAAATTTTTTTATTCTAAATCACACTTTTCCTATATGAAATGGAGAGATAACGATGTCCGAAAAAAACTATCGTATTGAAACTTTAAGTGTGCATGGCGGTCTGCAACCAGATCCTGTAACTGGAGCAAGGGCGGTACCTATTTATCAAAACAATGCCTATCAATTTAAAAACACAGACCATGCAGCGAATTTATTTGGTTTAGCTGAACCAGGCTATATTTATACCCGGATACACAATCCAACTACTACCGTTTTTGAAGAAAGAGTGGCATTACTTGAAGGTGGGATCGGGGCTTTAGCGGTTTCTAGTGGAATGGCAGCCATTACTTTAGCAATTTTAAATATTGCTGAAAACGGCGATGAAATCATATCTGCTTCAAATTTATATGGTGGAACTTATAATTTATTTGCTGTAACGCTTCCTAAATATGGAATTAAAGTTAAATTTGTTGATCCAGAAGATCCAGAGAACTTCCGCAGTGCGATTACAGATAAAACAAAGGCAGTCTTTGCTGAAACCATTGGAAACCCAAGTTTAAAAGTGTTAGATATTGAAAAAGTTGCCAATATTGCTCATGAGGCAGGAGTGCCATTAATTATTGACAATACATTTGCAACGCCATATTTATGCCGTCCAATCGAATTTGGTGCAGACATTGTCGTTCATTCAGCAACAAAATGGCTACTTGGAAATGGTACGTCAACTGGAGGTATTATTGTTGATAGCGGTAAGTTTGACTGGAATACACCTAAATTCCCTGGTTTAACAGAGCCAGATGAAAGTTATCATGGACTCGTATACACACGTGATGTAGGTGCTGCAGCTTATATTACAAAAGCACGTGTGCAACTTTTACGTGATTTAGGTCCTGCTTTAAGTCCACAAAATGCTTTCCAATTTGTATTAGGGCTTGAAACTCTACATGTAAGAATGAAGGAACATGTTGCTAATGCGGTTAAAGTAGTACAATATTTAGAAAAACATCCTGCTGTGAGCTGGGTTCTTTATCCTGGTAGTGAAAATAACCCTGATAAAGAATTAGTAGATAAATATTTGCCTAAAGGTGCAGGTTCGATGATTGTTTTCGGAATTAAAGGTGGAAGAGAAGCAGGGGCAAAATTAATTAATAGTATGGAATTATTTGCTCATGTTGCTAACGTTGGGGATGCAAAAAGCTTAATTATCCATCCGGCAAGCACTACACATCAACAATTAAGTCCCGAAGATTTAAAAGCAGCAGGTGTTGGCGAAGATTTAGTTAGACTTTCCATCGGAATTGAAAACATTGACGATATTATTGAAGATCTAGAACAAGCCATTTCGAAGGCAACAGGTCTCACTTCATTATAAAGTCAAGAATTAGCAATATATTGAAATATGATTTCCCAGATTGACACTCACTGTTAAGACGTGATACGATTACCTTCGTAAATCTATAAAAATAGTATATTGATATAAATATATACTCTTATCAAGAGAGGTGGAGGGATGTGCCCAATGAAACCCGGCAACCGTCAATTTTTATTGAAATGGTGCCAATTCACACAAAGCTTATGGCTTTGATAGATGAGAGAAAGGTGAATTTATTATGCCTTTCTGCTCTCATTAGCGGAAGGGCATTTTATATATCCCTAGAAACTATGATGTGTAAAAAAAGAAGGTGAACGGATTACGATGATTTCAATCAAAAATGTAAAAAAGATATTCTCTACAAAGCAAGGAATTGTTACAGCAGTGACGGATGCAAATTTGGA
The DNA here is from genome assembly GCF_050389805.1 of Niallia sp. Kr1. Taxonomy (NCBI): domain Bacteria; kingdom Bacillati; phylum Bacillota; class Bacilli; order Caryophanales; family Bacillaceae; genus Niallia; species Niallia sp. Kr1. The sequence continues at coordinate 1,007,181 of NZ_CP130945.1, forward strand.
AATTGAAGAGGGCGAAATTTTCGGTGTGATCGGTTATAGTGGTGCAGGTAAAAGTACCTTAATTAGAATGCTGAATGGCCTTGAAATTCCAACCGACGGATCCGTAACCGTTGCTGGAAAGCAAGTTTCTCATATTAAAGGAGCAGACTTAAGAGCCGCTCGTCAAGAAATTAGTATGATCTTTCAACATTTCAACCTGCTGTGGTCAAGAACGGTGAGAGAAAATATTGCTTTTCCTCTTGAAATTGCTGGGATTCCCAAGCAAAAAAGAAAAGAAAGAGTAGATGAACTGATCCAATTAGTAGGATTGCAAGGAAGAGAGGATTCTTATCCATCCCAGTTGAGTGGAGGACAGAAACAACGGGTAGGAATTGCTCGAGCACTTGCTAATAATCCAAAAGTATTACTTTGTGATGAAGCAACATCTGCATTAGATCCACAAACAACAGATTCGATCCTAGAATTGTTAGTTGATATTAATAAAAAACTAGGTTTAACGATTGTATTAATTACACATGAAATGCATGTTATTCGTAAGATTTGTCATCGAGTTGCGGTAATGGAGGATGGGAAAATTGTTGAACAGGGGCCCGTTTTGGAAGTATTCAAAGACCCAAAACAACAAATTACGAAACGTTTTGTTCAACAAGTTACTGAACCTGAGGAAACGAAGGAGACGATCCAGCATTTACTCAAACAAATTACAAGTGGAAAAGTCATTCAGCTTTCTTTTGTTGGGGAAGGAACCGAGCAGCCATTAATCACGAATTTGATTCGAAAATATGATGTTACGGTCAACATTCTTCAAGGAAAAATCTCGCAAACACGAGATGGATCTTATGGTTCTTTATTTATCCATATGGACGGAAAAGAGGATGTTGTGAATGATGCGATTCACTTTATTGAATCACAACAGGTTAGAGTGGAGGTGATTCCACATGCTTAACCAGTTGTTTCCTAATGTGAACTTGGAAAAGGCACTTGAGAAAACAGTTGAAACCCTTTATATGACAGGGGCTTCACTCATTTTTATTGTCATTATTGGTATTGCTTTAGGCTTGTTACTATTTTTAACATCAAGTGGGAATCTATGGCAAAACAAATTTATTAATTCAATTATCGCAGCAATTGTAAATATATTTCGATCGATCCCTTTTGTTATTTTAATTGTCTTATTAATCCCTTTTACAAAAGTAATTGTAGGATCTATGATCGGGAAAGAAGCGGCTTTACCTGCATTGATTATTGGATCGGCACCATTCTATGCGAGAATGGTTGAAATCGGTTTGCGAGAAATTGATAAAGGGGTCATTGAAGCTGCGAGATCTATGGGTGCAAAAACGAGTACGATTATTTTTAAGGTACTTCTTCCAGAATCCATGCCAGCTGTTGTTTCAGGTATCACTGTAACAACGATTGCTCTAATAGGTTATACAGCTATTGCGGGCGTTATTGGTGCAGGTGGCTTAGGAGACTATGCTTATTTAGATGGTTTTTCACGAGGACAAAATGACGTGACATTATTTGCGACAATTATTATATTAATTATTGTGTTTATCATCCAATATATTGGAGATGCTATAACAAAAAAAATAGATAAAAGATAGGATGGGGAAAATGAAAAAATTATTAATGTTATTACTTACCTCTCTATTTGTACTAGTGTTAGCGGCATGTGGAAATGCTGAAGGGGACAAGATTAAAATTGGTGCAACAAGTGCACCGCATGCTGAAATTCTTGAACAAGCAAAACCAATTTTAGAAGAAGAAGGAATTGAATTAGATATTCAGACTTTTAGTAAATATGAATTAATCAATCCAGCTCTAGATGATGGTGATCTTGATGCAAACTATTTCCAACATATCCCATACTTGAATACAGAGGTTTCAGAAAAAGGATATAAAATTGTCAACGCAGGCGGTATTCATCTTGAGCCGATCGCTATCTATTCTAAAAAATATAAATCAAAAGAAGAAATTGAAGATGGTGCAACAGTGATTATGAGTAGCAGTGTTCCTGACCATGGACGTATTCTATCCTTGTTTGAAGCGGAAGGCTTACTTACGCTAAAAGATGGTATTGATAAAGCTGCAGCAACTTTAGATGATATTGTAGAAAATCCAAAGAACTTAAAGTTTGAATACGATTATGCTCCTGATATTCTTCCGCAGGTTTATAATAATGGTGAAGGTGACCTAGTTGTTATTAATTCAAATTATGCGATTCAACATGATATCAATCCAGTCGAAGATTCAATCGTTATTGAATCAGGAGAAAACAATCCTTATGTAAATGTTATTGCTGTAAAAGAAGGCGATGAAGATAAAGAGGAAATTAAAGCTCTTATCGAAGTATTAAACTCTCAAGAAATTAAAGACTTTATTCTTGAAAAATACGAAGGTGCGGTAGTACCTGCTTCTAATTAATTGGCAAAGGCCATGGTTTTTCATAAAACCATGGCCTTTTTATCTAATGATTAATTTTTAAATATACAAATTTAACAGTTGAAGCATACTATATTAGAAAAAAGTTTTTAAATTTTCACCATAAAACTTCATTAAAACCATTCTCAATAGCGGTCATGTAGACTTTCTAAACACTTTTGTTTTGAAAGCTTGTTATTACTGCATAACGGTTGCTAACATTTCAATTTTGGTATAAGATTGAATGAGAATTAAATGAGAATAGAAATGCCGGTTCATACCGACTGATACAATATTATTTTTTTGGAGGTTTTTACATTATGTCAGGTTCTGTACTAACGATTAATGATCTACATGTTTCAATAGAAGAGAAGGAAATTCTTAAAGGTGTGAACCTAGAGATCAAGGGTGGAGAGATCCATGCGATCATGGGACCAAATGGAACCGGAAAATCAACTTTATCTTCAGCAATTATGGGGCATCCAAAATATGAAGTTACTCAAGGTAGTGTTACTTTAGATGGTAAAGATGTTCTTGAAATGGAAGTTGATGAGCGTGCACGTGAAGGTCTATTTCTTGCTATGCAATATCCAAGTGAAATTAGCGGTGTAACAAACGCAGACTTCCTTCGTTCTGCTATCAACAGTCGTCGCGGAGAAGGAAATGAAATTTCTTTAATGAAGTTTATTAAGGAAATGGATAAGAAAATGGATTTCCTTGAAATGGATTCAAACATGGCTTCACGTTATTTAAACGAAGGGTTTTCAGGTGGAGAGAAGAAACGAAATGAAATCCTACAATTAATGATGATCCAACCTAAATTTGCGATTTTAGATGAAATTGATTCTGGTCTTGATATTGACGCATTAAAGGTTGTATCTAAAGGGATTAACGAAATGCGCGGTGAAAATTTCGGATGTCTGTTAATTACCCACTATCAACGTCTTTTAAATTATATTACTCCTGACTTTGTTCACGTCATGATGCAAGGTCGTATTGTGAAGTCTGGTGGACCTGAACTTGCTCAAAGATTAGAAGCAGAGGGATATGATTGGATTAAACAAGAACTAGGAATTGAAGACGAAACAGTTGGGCAAGAAGCGTAAGTTAGGGGGATTTAATGATGACAACAGAATTAGTAAATTCTTTTGGAAAAGAGTATATTAGCTCTTTTTCTAAAGAGATGGGTGAGCCCGGCTGGTTAACTGAATTACGTATTCATGCCTTTGAACTTGCACAGGACACTCCATTACCATATATTGACAAAACAAATATTGAAAAATGGAATTTCTCACAATTTGAAAAGCACATTGTAAAAAGTGAAGACTTCTCAAGTTTTGATGAACTTCCAGAAGAAGTGAAATCATTAATCAATGTTGACGAAAGCAATCAATCTTTATATATCCAAAGAAATAACCGTCCAACACTTCTGTCTGTATCGAAGGAGTTACAAGAAAAGGGAGTTATTTTTACGGATATCTTTACGGCAGCAAGAGAGCATGGAGATTTATTGCAAAAGTACTTGATGAAAGATTGTGTAAAGGTTGACGAGAATAAATTAACAGCCTTACATGCAGCTTTTGTCAATGGCGGTGTATTTATTTATGTACCGAAGAATGTTGAATTAACGGATCCAATTCAAGCCGTTTTCTTACATGACGACGTAGAAGCTAATTTATTTAATCACGTATTGATTGTTGCTGATGATAATAGCTCTGTAACTTATGTTGAAAATTATATTTCTACTGTAAAGAGTACAGGTAATGTATTCAACCTTGTAACAGAAGTAATTGCTAATGGGAATGCAAGAGTACAATATGGTGCAGTTGATAGCTTAGCTGAAGGAGTTACGACCTACGTAAACCGTCGCGGTACTGCACATAGAGATGCAAAAATTGGCTGGTCGTTAGGATTAATGAACGATGGAAATACAATTTCAGATAATACAACAACACTACTTGGTGACGGTGCTAATGGTGATTCAAAAGCAGTTGTCGTTGGGACGGGTGAGCAAATCCAAAACTTCACAACAAGAATTACCCATTTTGGTAAAAATACAGCGGCCAATATTTTAAAACGCGGTGTCCTTAAAGAAAGTTCAACAGCGATCTTTAATGGGATTGGTAAAATTGAACATGGTGCTTCTAAATCAGATGCTCAGCAAGAATCTCGTCTGTTAATGCTAAGCGAAAAAGCACGCGGAGATGCAAATCCAATTTTATTAATCGATGAAGATGATGTAACCGCTGGACATGCCGCATCTGTTGGTCGTGTCGATGAAAGTCAGTTGTATTATTTAATGAGTCGAGGAATTTCAAAGAAAGAAGCAGAGCGTCTAGTTATTCACGGTTTCCTAGCACCAGTTGTAAATGAACTTCCAATTGAAGGAGTTAAAAAGCAGCTAGTTGAAGTGATCGAAAGGAAAGTAAAATAATGGATATCAATGCGATTCGACAACAATTCCCGATTTTACATCAAGAAGTAAACGAACATCCACTCGTTTATCTTGATAGTGCGGCAACTTCTCAAAAGCCCATACAGGTGATTGAAGCTGTATCTAATTACTATCGTCAGGATAATTCGAATGTCCATAGAGGTGTCCATACCCTTGGAACGAGAGCAACGGATGCTTATGAAGGTGCTCGTGAAAAGATTCGTAAATTTATCAATGCTAAGTCGATTCAAGAGATCATTTATACAAGAGGAACTACAACTGCTTTAAATTTAGTCGCTTCAAGTTATGGGAGAGCAAACTTGAGTGACGGCGATGAAATCATTATTACCTATATGGAACATCATAGTAACTTGATTCCATGGCAGCAAGTGGCTAAACAAACAGGTGCGACTTTGAAATATTTTCCACTGCAAGAGGATGGAACGTTATCATTAGATGACGTCCGAGCAACCATTACATCTAATACAAAAATTGTCGCCCTAACCATGGTATCGAATGTACTTGGTACAATGAACCCGATAAAGGAAATCGCAAAAATCGCTCATGAAAATGGAGCAGTCATCGTCGTAGATGGAGCTCAAGGAGCACCACATTTGAGTATAGATGTTCAGGACCTTGACATTGATTTCCTTGCCTTTTCAGGGCACAAAATGTGTGGACCGACTGGCATTGGTGTTTTATATGGTAAAAAGCAGTTGCTTGAAAATATGGAACCAATTGAATTTGGCGGTGAAATGATTGATTTTGTAGGACTCTACGAATCTACATGGAAGGAATTGCCATGGAAGTTCGAAGGTGGAACCCCGATCATTGCAGGTGCAATTGGTCTAGGCGCAGCCATCGACTTTTTACAGGAAATTGGTTTAGATAATATCTTGGAGCATGAGCATAAATTAGCTGCTTATGCATTGGAAAAGATGTCAACAATTGAAGGTTTAACGATTTATGGCCCAGCTGAAGCTGAAAAGCGTGCGGGTGTTATCACATTTAATCTTTCCGACGTTCATCCACATGACGTTGCGACGGTTCTAGACGCAGAAGGAATAGCTGTAAGAGCTGGACACCACTGTGCACAGCCATTAATGAAATGGTTAGACGTTTCGGCTACAGCTAGAGCCAGCTTCTATCTGTACAATACGGAAGAGGATATCGATAGACTTGTGGAGGGACTTGTGAAAACAAAGGAGTATTTTAGCGATGTCTTCTAATTTAGATGCCCTTTACCGTCAAGTAATTATGGATCATTATAAAAATCCACGAAATAAAGGTGTTATTGAAGATGATAGCCTTACGATCAATATGAATAATCCTACTTGTGGTGATCGTATTCAATTAACACTTAAAGTAGAAAATGACAAGGTAGTGGATGCTAAGTTCACAGGAGAAGGTTGTTCGATCTCCATGTCTTCAGCTTCGATGATGACAGATGCAATTAAAGGTAGACCTGTTGAGGAAGCCCTAAAGCTGGCACATACTTTTTCTGATATGGTCCAAGGAAAAGATCCTCATGCTGATCATGAAGATGATGATCTGGATCTTGGGGATATTGAAGCTCTTTCAGGCGTTTGTAAGTTTCCAGCTCGAATCAAATGTGCTACTCTAGCTTGGAAGGCTATGGAGAAGGCCCTTAACGAGGAAGAAAAGTAAAGAAAGTTTCGGTGTTTTGACACCGGATAACATTAGCGAATGATTACTTCGCTTATTAAAGGAGGAAAACGACGATGGCAAAAAAAGCGCCAGAAATCGGTGATTATAAATATGGTTTTCACGATAAAGACGTCTCCATTTTCCGGTCAAAACGCGGCTTAACAAAGGAAATCGTGGAAGAAATCTCAAGAATGAAAGAAGAACCACAATGGATGCTTGATTTTCGTTTAAAATCTTTGGACATTTTTTATAGTAAACCAATGCCACAATGGGGCGGAGATTTATCTTCATTAGATTTTGATGAAATCACTTACTATGTAAAACCATCTGAGCAAACTGAAAGATCTTGGGATGAAGTACCAGAAGAGATTAAGCAAACGTTCGATAAGCTTGGAATTCCTGAAGCAGAGCAAAAATATTTAGCAGGAGTTTCGGCTCAATATGAATCAGAAGTTGTTTATCATAATATGAAAGAAGACTTAGAGGAACAAGGAATTGTGTTTAAAGATACAGATTCCGCTTTAAAGGAAAATGAAGATATTTTCCGTGAGCACTGGGCAAAAGTAATTCCGCCAACTGATAATAAATTTGCTGCTTTAAACTCAGCTGTTTGGTCTGGTGGATCATTCATCTACGTACCAAAAGGTGTGAAAGTAGATACGCCATTACAAGCGTATTTCCGTATAAACTCTGAAAACATGGGTCAATTCGAACGTACATTGATCATTGTTGATGAAGGTGCTTCTGTACACTACGTTGAAGGCTGTACAGCTCCTGTTTATACAACAAATTCACTTCATAGTGCTGTTGTTGAAATCATTATTAAAAAAGATGCATACTGCCGTTATACAACGATTCAAAACTGGGCGAACAACGTGTTCAACCTTGTTACAAAGCGTGCAGTTTGTGAAGCAAATGCAACAATGGAATGGATCGATGGAAATATCGGATCTAAATTAACGATGAAATATCCAGCTGTTATTTTAAAAGGAGAAGGTGCTCGTGGTTTAACCCTTTCAATCGCGATTGCGGGTAAAGGTCAAAACCAAGATGCTGGTGCGAAAATGATTCACTTAGCACCAAATACTTCTTCTACGATTGTATCGAAATCCATTTCTAAGCATGGCGGTAATGTTACTTACCGTGGTCAAGTGAAATTTGGTAGAAATGCTGCCGGTTCACGTTCTAACATTGAATGTGACACTTTAATTATGGATAACCAATCAACTTCAGATACGATCCCTTATAATGAGGTATTGAATGATAATATTTCTTTAGAACATGAAGCGAAAGTATCGAAAGTATCTGAAGAACAATTATTCTATCTAATGAGCCGTGGTATTTCAGAGCAAGAAGCAACTGAAATGATTGTCATGGGCTTCATTGAACCATTTACAAAAGAACTTCCAATGGAATATGCTGTTGAGATGAACAGATTAATCAAGTTCGAAATGGAAGGTTCTATCGGTTAATATATAAAAAACCTTTATATATCAAGGGTTTGGGAGGATTTCATATCGTGCCAAATTGGTGTCGTGCCAAATTTGTGCCAAGTTGAAATTATCTTTTAGTGTAGGAGGCGAACTTTTTAAGTTCGTCTTCTTCTATTTTTTCGGTAATATCAAGATAAGTATCCGCTGTTGTTTTGATGGTTTTATGTCCCAAGCGATTTGATACATATTTTAGGCTAGCACCTGATTCAAGCAGTAGAACCGCATGTGTGTGGTCTGAAGCCGCGGGTCCCTTTATATTCAACACCAGCTTTTTTGCAATATCCTCGGATTGTTTCACGAATAATAGAAGGTGTTAGATAATGACCATTAAAATTTTGGAAGATAATACCATCTTCATTTTTTTGAATCTTGGATTCCCTAAAATTAATTCATAGTGCTTCATTAAAAATTTTTTTCAAATTCACGTAATAAATCGTTATCAATCTTGATTGTTCGGTAGGATGAAGAATTTTTTAGTGTTGTCAATTTTACCTTGTTATTATCATCATGACTTTTTTGTTTGTCGATGGTTATCTTTTCTCCATTAATATCTGACCATCTTAATGCTAATGCTTGATTTCACTTTTTCTTTCTTTAAAGCAACAGCATCTTGAACAGGAACCTTTAATTTATCAGCGGGATTTTTCAAGCACTTCAAGTTCATGAACAGCATGATGCAAAATACTTTTGATAACTGAAAGATATTTCAATCTTGAACCAAACGAATATTTTTCTTTTCCATTGTCATCTAGTTCACCAAATGATGAAATCCATCTTTTTATTGCCACTCTTTTTATAGTTATGATTTTTTTCTTTTCAGGATTTACTGGATGGTTCTGTAGTAATAAATCTTCCGGCAATAGATGAATTGAACAGAAAAGATGAGAAAACATTTTAGAAACAATTCAACGAATCAAAAGCAAGGATATTAGGTGGACTATGTGCAGTTGTTAGTAAAGCTCTTGTAGAGCTTCCACATACCAAAATAAATAATAAGCCAAGAATGTTTGATTTTTCCTTGAATTTAAAAATGCAGTTATTTTAGAACAGTTTCTAGATTATGCTACAGCTTTTTATATTGAGGTTAAAAAGTATAGCTTGGAAATGAATACGATTTTAAAAGAAGGTTTTTATAAATTTTAATTAAGAAGTGCCTATAGCTAAAAATGAATCAAATAAATAAGACCGGTAGGAGATTTCCCTACCGGGTCAAATATTAACTAATCAAGCTTTTCTCTTTGTGTACCAACCACCAAAATTGAAGGAAGTGAAAAATTGTGTGACCATTTCAAATCCGGCTTGTTCCAGCAATCTTTTAATTTTTTCTTCCGATAGAATTGAAACATCATTTTGTATTCGGTCAAAATGTTCCTGTATCATATCCTTACTAACACCCTTAGAGCGATAAAATTGTTCTGATGCTTCCATTATTTTTTTATATTCCGGTGATTCTTTATCTCCGTAAGGGACTGACAACAACAGGGGAGCACCTGGTTTTAACCGATTTTTAATATTCTCAAGAAGGGCTAATTTGCTCTGGTCATCAGGTAGAAAATGCAGAACCAACATACATGTAGCAGCGTCAAAGTTTACTTCCTGTGGAATCTCTTCCACAAACCCCTTAACTAGTTGGACTCTTTCGTTCATACCTAGGTGTTCTACTTTTTCCAAAGCGAATTCTAACATCGGCTGGGAAGGATCAACTCCAGTAAATATCCAATTAGGATGAGAAGATCCAAATAAAGAGAGTTCTTTTCCGCCCCCGGCACCTACGATTAATAAATGAGCTTCTTCATGAACATTACTTAAAAAGGTCCCTGCTGCTTCGAACATTAGATTATAGCCCGGAATAATGGCTGCAATCATTTTTTCATACTCATTCGTAAATTCTTGGTCTTCAAATAAGGCATTCTGACTTTCAACAGTCATTTCTTCCCCTCCTTGAATGATTTAATTAACGATGAAAAAATAAGTGATAAATGATAGACATGTTCATTACAACACTTTCTCATGTTATACAGTCAAGCTTGGTTGTAACTCTACCCAGCAGATGCAATCAGGTCCACAACCAGCATCTACATCTGCCTCAGTTACGACATAAACTTCCCACTTTGTGCCGTCGGGATCTACTGCCCAAATTTTGGTTTGTACTGCATAACAGCAAGCTGTGGCAACTTCTTCTTCTAATGTGAATCCTGCCTCTAAACATCTTTGCTTAGCCATGAGTACATCGTCGCTGCTTTTAACTTGAATACCAAAATGATTAACAGGTCCATCCTTGCCTGGCTTTCGGCCAAATTCGTTTAGTGTAATGACCAAAGGGGTATCCTCTAATTCAAATTTCGCATAATCGGAACGTAATTTAATAGGTTCCTGATTGAACAAAACACGATAGAAACGCAGGCTTTCGGACAAATTACTAACATCTAAACTGATATGTAATCTGCTTTTTGTAGGGAAATCAACTGCGCTGTCTGCTCTATTCACCAGAATCATCGGTTCTTTAACACCGTTTATAAAGAAATCCTCCAGCTCCTCTTTTGTTGGGAAACGTCCACTAATGACAGGATTACCGTCAATCACTGTTAGCGGAAATGTGTCAACTTTTTTCAACATCATGACTTCAATAACCACAGACGGGATCCCATCCTCCTGTGCTCCGCTCACGTTGACTATTTTCAGAAGATGTTCTGGACCAGCGGAAATTGACTGTAGCAAACTCTCTAGATATGACTGATCTTCTTGGTTAGCAGTATAGATGATTAGCTCCATAAGTTCACACCCTCGCAAGTTCAGAAATTGATTTTACTGCAGACAGAAAACGTTGTACTTCTTCAACGGTATTGTAGAGATAGAAAGATGCTCGAACGTTACCAGGTGGTTGTTCTGGACCTTGGACATCCTTGAAATAGTTAACGGCACAATGGTCACCTGCTCTTACTGAAATATTAAATTCTTCGTTCAGAATGCGTCCTACTTCAGTTGGAGACAGATTTTCTATATTAAAGGAAATGATACTATTCCGTTGTTCGGGCTCTAATGGGCCATAAATATCAATACCTGGAATTTCTTTTAAGCCATTCAGGGCAATCTCCATCAACTCCGTATCATGCTTGGCAATATAATCTAGACCGATTTCATTGAGATAATCAACCGCTTTACCAAGACCAATCGTTTCGGCAATTGGTGGAGTTCCCGCTTGCCATTTGTAAGGTAAATCACTAAATGTGCAAGCATCAATATTGCATGTATCTAGTGACTCACAGTGACACTCTGAAGTATTAATGGTCCCACCTCCCAAAAAAGCGGGCATCATCGAATCTGCGTGTTCTTGCTTTATATACAGAACACCAATTCCCGTAGGTCCGAGCATCTTATGTCCAGAAAACGCCATAAAATCACATTCAATTTTTTTGACATCTAGTTTGAGATGAGGAGCAGCTTGAGCAGCATCAACTAAAAATAAAATTCCTTTTTCTTTACAGATTCTTCCAATCTGTTCTACAGGTACGATCGAACCAAGGACATTGGAAACATATGTAAGAGAAACAAGGCGAGTACGTTCATTTAATAACTTTTCAAACTCATTAATGTTGAAAATCCCTGTTTTTCCAGGATTATAAAAACGGACTTTGATACCAATTTTCTTTTGAAGGCGAATCCAAGGCACCATATTTGAGGAATGCTCTAAGCTGGACAATACTACTTCGTCACCCTCGTTAAAATCTAATGTAAGAGCGATCTCATTGATGGAATGTGTGGTATTTCCTGTGATGACAATCTCTGATGGATTAGCGTTAACAAATTTTGCAATCTTGCCAATAGCATTTTCATACCTTTCGGAGGCCTGCATAGATAGATCATAAGAACCCCGATGAACATTCGCGCGATATTTGTAGTAATATTCAGTCATTTCGTCAATAACGCTTACGGGTGTTAAGGAAGAAGCAACACTATCTAAGTAAACATTATCATTTGTAATAGTGGGAAAATCTTTTCGAATTGCTTGTACGTCTAACATTTTATTACCTCCAAATTATGTTCGAATTTTTTTGTTTAACTGCAACAATTGTTTTGCTGAATGAGATTCAATTCTTTTACGCTTGGTTTCCCTGTTTCAACTAATCGAACAGCATCCATTAAATTTGGTATACCGCCTTCAACTACAATATTTCCATCTACCACCATTACAGGCAGACATTTGATCCCTTCACTTTGAATTTTGAACAAAAGGCTTGGGGGCATAGGAATGTTCCCAGTACTTTTACCTAAGTCAAAAGTTTTCACTTCAGCAGTACCATTGAACTTTTTCTGTAGAAAATTGACCACTTCTTCCGATTGGCTTGGACCACAGCAGGTTTTTTCAAAGAAATAAACAGTTCTCATAAAATCCCTCCAACAATTAGTTTTAGATCAAAAAAGTTGATTAAAAGACTATTAAATCAAAAAAAGTTGATTTAAATATTAGCATTAGCTTAGAAATATGTTCCATTTAAAATATTTGAAAAGGATTTCTAGTTCTAATTACCCTTATATCAATTTTTTTTGATTTAATGAGATTGTAAATCTTTCGACATTTTAAAACAATAGCATTTTCCAAACTTTACAATAAATTTAATTTTCAAACATAATAGTTTAAAAAAATTGAATGACTCAGAACCACTTATAAAAGGTTGGAACATTAATACTAAATGAAATCGGAATGGTTAAATAATATCCATTCCGATTTCAAGTGACAATGTTAATAGTTTGAGTAATTCATAGAAGCAAAAATTTAATTTGAATGATTACAACAGTTTTCCATACCTCGGAAAATGCAACAAAGTTCTTCAGAAAGCAACGCATTAATAACGGGATGGTTGAGTTCATAGTAGCTCCAAGTTCCTTTTATTTCTTTTTGGATGAGCCCCACATCAAGCAGAATCCTTAAATGATAAGACAGTTTTGATTGTGGAATCTCCATTATTTCGGATAAATCACAAACGCATGATTTCCCGTTCTGACACAATTCATAAAGAATTTGTAACCTTTTTTCATCAGCTAATGCTTGGAATTTAGCCTGATAAGTTTTAAAAAAATCTTGGGATATCTGATTTTCGACAACCAACAGTTCCTTCAACTCTTCACATCCTTTAAATGAATAACCCATGAGATTTTCCTTATTTCTCTGAATTTAGATAGAACAATAATATTTAACACAAAACTTTTAATCTATACTGCTAGTTATTCAACTTTATAAATCAAATTTATCTGATTTAAGAAAATTATATCCTTGTATAGTACCTTTGGCAATATCTATGATCTGTTCGTTATAATAAAATTAATATTAATTTACAAATATTTACAGTAAAACAATAAAATATATATTGAACTTTTGTTTTTTTATTCAAAAAGACTAGAATAAGCATTTAGTAAAAGATGCTCAATATAGGAAGTTATTAATTAAATTATCCGAATTAACATATTTTCATAATTTTTTACAAAAATTTTCAAAAATAAATCAACTTTTTATGATACGGTTAAATAGAACTAAGGAAAAGGATGTGGTAAAACCGCAAATACTGACGAATAGCGATTAGATTTGTCGAAAATAAGGGGAAGAATGCTCTAGCCAGATTGAACTATTAATGATTGGGGGAATGATTGTGAAAAATGTTCAAGAATTAAATCAAGTTAGTGATTTTGTAAAACGAGAATACGATAGTCTAGCCCAAAATGGTGCCAGCACTTTGTGCTGCTCCCCTTCGGATACATATACTCCAGAGGAGTTAGCAGGTATTCCTAGAATTGTATTAGAGTTATCCAGTAGCTGTGGATCTCCAACCAAAGGCTTGGAACTTTATCCAGATCAAACAATTTTGGATTTAGGTTGCGGAGCGGGGCTTGATGTCATGCTGCTAGCACGTAAGCTTGGACCTGAAAGTCATATTATCGGCGTCGATGCATCAAACAATATGATTAACGTTGCTAAAAGTGCGGCACTGGAAGCAGGAATCCCTAATGCTGAGTTTCGTCTAGGAGATGCTCGTGACATTCCAGCTCAGGATCATTCTGTGGATGTGGTGATTAGTAACTGTGTAGTCGGGATGTTTCCTGACAAGGAGAAAGTTTTTTCAGAGGTTTATCGAATATTAAAACCAGGTGGATATATGGTAGCGATAGATACCATTTTTTCTAAGAAAAACTCCGAATCTTTTGATGAGCTCACTTCGCAGGATTGGGCAGCCTGTATTGTGATGATGTCAGAGGAAGAATATACGATGAAATTATTAAGTACAGGATTTGAGCATGTCGATTTTAGAGATCAACTGATTGTGCCGTATCGAGATGGTAATGAAATTACCTCAGCAAAAATATTTGCATTTAAATCAAAATAAACGATTAGACAATGATGATTCTATCTCTTAAATCAAAAAAAATTGATGAATAGGTGGGTTATAGAATGAAAACTTCTTTACTTTTAATAGGTGGATTTCTTGGAGCAGGTAAAACTACTTTACTAGCAGAACTTGCACAACGATTACAGGAAAAAGGTGAAAAAGTGGCGATTATTACAAATGATCAGGGGAGCGACTTGATTGATACCGAGTTTATGGAATCAAAAGGATTGAATGCGACTGGGATTACTGGAGGCTGTTTTTGTTGTAAGTTTGATGACCTTCAAGAAACTGTTATTCGTGTTGCCCAAAATCAACAACCTACTTGGATTCTTGCAGAAGCAGTTGGGAGTTGTACGGATTTAGTAGCAACCGTCATTCGCCCTATGAAAAGATTGCAAAGTAATAACTTTCGTATAACACCGATCACGATCGCAGTAGACCCCGAAAGAGCGAATCTTTTACTTGAAGATCGAAATCCATTTCCATATGAGGTTGGCTATTTGTTCGCTCAACAAATTCAAGAGGCGGAAATTGTTCTTTTAAATAAGTCTGATAGAGTGAGTAATGAGCTAATGGAGGAAGTAGAGAAGAAGTTACACCGAACAAACCCTAATGCACGCTTTATTCGTACTTCTGCCGTACAGGGGATCGGTTTAGAAGAATGGATTGACTATGTCGGCCATACTGAAGAATCTTCTGGGGAAAGCGTACTGAACACGCTTGATTACGATATCTATGCTACAGCTGAGGCATATCTAGGATGGTTAAACGCATCAATCAAACTCACCGCTGAAAAATCATTTAACTTAGAGGAATTAGTGAAAACAATTGGAATAGAAATGCAGGAGGAATTCGTGAAAAAAGGTTTCGAAGCTGCCCACGTTAAACTAATGGGACGAAATGGTTCACGTGTTATCAAAGGTAGTTTAACCAATTCAAACAAGGAATGGGAATGGATTTTCCAAGATCAAGATATTGTCACGGAAATGACGTTATTAATAAATGCCCGTGTTCTTGCCCAGCCAAATCAGCTTTCAGACACGATCACTAGCATTGTTAATACGGTTTGCGACCAATGGAACGTGAGTACTCAAATTGACCATTTAGAATGTTTTAGTCCAGCAAGACCAAATCCAACTTATCGTGATTTAGTAGAAATTAATTGAATTGAGATATTAGATGATTATAATCATCTAATATCTCATAACTCTGGATGTAAAAGGACGTATACATAAATGTATGTTTTCAAAAGCGTCCTTTTCTTCTTGTGATGAATGGAGCTAGATAAATTTACAGGTAACCTAGTAAAAAATGAGAGTGGATTGATATAGTAAGGCTGGAATGAAGACTTTAATTACATATCATTTCTAAAATATTCTATAGAGGAAGACGAAAGAAAAAATATCTGGAGGAATGAAGAAATGAAAAATAAGCTCATAAGTGAATTTTTAGGAACTTATTTTCTTATTTTTGCTGGGACCGGTGCCATCATTATAGATGAAATCACTCACAGTTTATCACATATTGGAGTAGCCATTACGTTTGGGCTTGTAGTCATGACATTAATTTATACATTTGGCCATATTTCCGGTGCACACTTTAATCCAGCCGTTACCATTGGATTTCTAATTAATGGGGATATGGAAAAAAAGGTAGCACTTTACTATATTATTACTCATATAATTGCAGGACTGGCAGCAAGTATAACGTTGTTTGCTTTATTTGGAAATGTTGCTTTATTGGGAAGTACGCTACCTAGAAACTCTTGGTTACAAGGGTTTGTTTTAGAGTTTATCCTTACGTTTTTTTTAATGTATGTCATTTTCGGGTGTGCCGTTCATGGAAAAGCCAATAAATCCTTTGCAGGAATTGCCATCGGTTCAGCAGTGGGATTAGCAGCTATGTTCGGAGGACCAATCTCTGGTGCATCAATGAACCCCGCAAGATCTATTGGACCTGCCATCGTATCGGGAACATTTCAATATTTATGGGTGTATGTTGTTGCAACTATTTTAGGAGCCAGTTGTGCAGCAGTTTTATATAAAATAAATGAATCTAATAAAGATCCGTTGATAGAAAAATCAGACGTAAATGAAGTTGCTTAATTGGAAAGGAAACATGAAAAGGTAAAATTAAGATGGTCATTTAATGCATATTGTTAATAAATAATTAGGTAGCGTTTCTGTACTAAACAGAAGCGCCTTTTTTATTCACGCTACCAGAAAGGTTGAACAAAAACTTTATAGTAATGTGCTTTTTTATTTTTTCATTAATAATATAATAGGGTTAAATTATGGAAAAACTATATCTAGTTAAGTTATCATTAAAATACTCTTTAAAAAGGAGATGTTTAGAATCAAACCATTTAATCTAAACCAAATTTGGCAGGAGTTTAGATCCTCTTTAAGGCAGTTTATTAGAGCTCGTGTAGCAAATGAACAAGATGCTGAAGATATCCTTCAAGAAGTGTTTATTAAAATTTATAGTCATTTATCGGACCTAAGGGAGAAAAACAATCTTCATTCCTGGATCTATCAAATAACCAAAAATACCATTATTGATTTTTATAGAAGTCAAGCCAGGAATAAGGATTTGTTACCTTTTCAGGATGAGATGCTTCAAAAAAACGAAACCAGTAGTAGTAATCATAACAAAAATGAAATTGTGACTATGTGGTTATCGGAATTAATACAACAGCTTGATACTAAATATAGGGAAGCGCTTATCTATGTAGAATTAGAGCGGAATACCCAAAAAGCATTAGCAAATAAATTAGGGATTTCCCTCTCAGGTGCTAAATCAAGGGTTCAGCGTGGGAGGAAAAAGTTGAAGAATATCATTTTGGAATGTTGCCATTTAGAGTTTGATCAATTTGGAAATATACTTGATTATGATATTAATAATGAAAATTGCACCTGCCGTAATGTTTAAAAAATAAATAAAAATTGCGTCCTTTCTTAAATGTCTCCGTCTTTTTAAGTGAAAGTAATTATTTAAATAAGAGGAGGCTGTATCATGTCAAACGAACAGAATGAACAAGTAAGAACTGAGGGTAGCTGTGGCTGCGGAATGGATAACTTCAAAACGAAAGAGGAACAACAGGAAAAAAAACAGTTAATCATTGATTTTATGTACATCGATCTTCAAGTATGTACCCGTTGTAAAGGAACGGAACAGAACCTAAACGATGCGATCAATGAAGTTTCTACTTTATTAAGAACCATTGGATATGATGTGGTAATAAATCGTATTCTGATTGAAAATGAAGAGCAAGCAGAGGCATTACATTTTATCAGTTCACCAACCATTAGACTAAACGGGAAAGATATTCAATTAACCGTAAAAGAAAATAACTGCGATACCTGTGGTTCACTTACTGGTTCCAGTGTAGATTGTCGGGTGTGGGTCTATGAGGGAAAGGAATATACCGAAGCTCCAAAATCACTAATCATGGATGCCATATTAAAAGAAGTCTATGGTACTAATCAATCTTTACAGGAAGAAAGTAAAGAACCGTATGTCCTTCCAGAAAATCTAAAACGTTTCTTTACTGAGAAGAACGCACCTAATAAATGCTGTATTAGTAACGAAGGAGCCAGTCAATGTTGTTAACTTTACTTAAAAACTAATTATAACCCCTTCAAAAGAGGGAAGAATTTTAGAAAAGCGACGCTTTTTTTAGCGTTGCTTTTTGTGCGAAGTGCAAGTTTATTTCACCATTGGGCAAGTATCAACGGTGTAGCAAATAATATCTTTAAAGATACAGATGATGTATCGGAACGGTTTGATTCTTTGGAAGATGCAATATCAAATACAGAAGATTTATATACTCTGTTATAAGCAGCCTATATTCAATTAGATCAAAAAAGTAATGACTCACATCTAGTTGTTTGGAAAGAAGCTATTTCTGAATTCAGAAGAGACTCTTCTATTTAAATTGTATGTTTGATTTGATCAAGGGCAATTCCAATTGCAATTAAATGCCTTACCTGTAGGTCTGACCTCTGTTGCTTTCAGTAGAGTTTTACATTTCCTGTCATCATGAACTACAATAAGTCCAATATTATTAGCAACAAAAGCTTGTAAGTTTTTGATGGCTGGTTTTATATATTTCTGGGGCATTACTACATAAGATTTATTAGAAAACCATTTATATTGAATAGCTTGAAATAATGCTCTTCTCCAATTGTATAGCTTGGCTTCATATGCAGTAAATTTTATTCCAGATAATATAAACTCTAGATGAATAATAAATCTATCCTTTTTAATTTCAATTATTATTTTTGCATTAATCAATTTTATTACCAGGTATCAATTGTCTTATGTTGAAGTCCGAGTGTTATATATATATTCACGACTTCGTACGGCTTTATATTTTAGAACAGAGATAATTTTAGCGCAAGTTAAATTACGTAATAATTTTATTTGCTCCTCTGAAAAGTTATAAAATATGCTCACACTGCTGCTCATATTTTATAACTTGATGAATGGGCGGCATGATGTAATAAAGAAACTCTTAAACCCTTGTTCCATGGGGTATTTTACGGTAATCCTTCATGCTGATTTCGTGCCGAAATGATTTTGTTTTGCATTTTAATGTATTTATAAAAATCGACAAACACTTGCTATAATGCTATTCCTTTTTATATGATTTAAAGCTGTTTTTTACACAATTAATTAAGTTCGAAATGGAAGGTTCTATCGGTTAAGTTGAAAAACCGTTTGCTCTTGTGGCAAACGGTTTTTTTGTTGTATGGATTCACGGCAAATGGTATATGAAAGTAGTTTACTACACTAAAAATCGAGGGAATCGCTAAAAACTGCCGGGGTGGTTTACACAGCAGAAATTGAGGAAATCGAGAAAACTGCCGTGTAAAAGTGGTTTATACAGCAAATATCGAAGAAATTGACAAAACCTGCTTCGTAAAAGTAATTTACACAGCAAAAATCGAGGGAACCCAAAAATAACTGCCGTGTAAAATGGTTAACTCGGATAAATCGAGAACCCAGAAAAACTACCGCGTAAAAATGAAAACCTACTGCGTAAAAGGGTGCCCACGGCAAAAATCAAGTAAATACACAAAGCCTTCTGCAAATACGAAACTAACATCTTTCTTTACCATTCATTTACATTTAGTGCCAAATTGTCTATTCTTAGGATGGACGACAAATCATTTGTTATTTAATAGTAGGTGAACGATCTAATGGAATATATTGTGTTAATGGTACTAGGTCTTTTGGCTGGAACAATTGGCAGCTTAGTTGGATTAGGTGGAGGAATTGTAATCGTTCCTTCCTTGTTATTTTTAAGTGCATCAGGTTTTTTTAGCGAAGTTACTCCACAAATTGCTGCTGGAACGTCCCTATTGGTTATTATTTTCACAGGACTATCATCGACCATTGCCTATTATAAACAAAAAAAGGTAGATATCAAAACAGGTCTTATTTTATTCATGGGTGGCGGACCAGGTGGAGTAGTCGGGGCATGGGCCAATAAGCAGTTAAATGCGGATAGTTTTTCCCTCTGGTTTGGTTTATTTATGATCTTTATCTCAATTGTATTAGTCTATAAAGACAAAATCCCTCCATTAAAAAGAAATAGTGAAAAAGGAGTTTGGCGTACCTTTATCGAGAGTGATGGGATTGAGTATACCTACGGTTTTCAACCTATTATGGCTATCTCCATCGCCTTTGTAGTTGGATTCTTAGGTGGATTGCTAGGAATTGGTGGTGGTGCTTTAATGGTTCCGTCATTAATTCTATTATTTCACTTTCCCGCACATATTGCGGTCGCTACTTCGATGCTACTGTTGTTTTTTACCTCTCTGACAAGTTCCATAACCTATATATGGTTAGGGCATATTATTTGGTTATATGCTTTTGCTTTAATTCCCGGAGCATGGATAGGAGGAACATTAGGAGCTAAAATTAATCAAAAATTACCAAGTAAAACGATTGTTCGTATCCTTCGAGTGATTCTTGTGCTTGTGGGTGTTCGTTTAATTATAGATGCTCTATTATAAGAGTTTCCACTAAAATTATGTTACTATTAATAGATAATATATTCTTTATCAGAAGGGATTGCGATTGATGATGGAAGTGATTCATATCTATCACACGAACGATTTACATAGCCATTTTGAGCATTGGCCTCGGATTCAATCGTTTTTACAAGAAAGGAAAAAATGGCATCAAGAACATGGAGAGGACTGTTTTCTATTTGATATCGGGGATCATGCGGATCGTTGGCATCCTCTTACCGAGGCATCTATGGGTCAAGAAAACACTCAATTATTAAATGAAACAGGATTCCATGCGATTACAATTGGCAACAACGAAGGAATTACTTTTCCGCATGACGGCTTAGATCATTTATACGACCATCGTCAATTTGATGTTTTAGTTGCAAACTTATTTAAACAGGATGGAACCCACCCTTCTTGGGTAAAAGAAAATACTACTTTTGAAACAAAATCAGGTATTAAATTGGGAGTTACGGGATTAACTGCCAATTATGCACATTTATATCATTTGTTAGGCTGGAAGACAGAAGACCCTTTGGAAATATTAAAAGCTCAGGTTACAAAGTTGAAAGATCAATCTGATATCATCGTCTTACTATCCCATCTTGGAATTGGAGATGATGAACGAATTGGAAGGGAATTTCCTGAAATAGATGTAGTTATTGGCGGTCATACTCATCATATTTTACATGAAGGTAAATTAGTAAATGAAACCTTGCTGACTTGCGCTGGAAAGTACGGAATGTATGTAGGTCATATCACCTTAATAATTGACGATAACAAATTGATTGATAAAAAGGCAAGGTTATACGATTCCAATGAATTACCTGCAACTCTTGGTGAAGAAATGGTAGTTGAAAATCTTTATAAAAAAGGCAAAGATTTGCTTTCGAATGACATCGTTTCAGTAAATCATCCCTATATGGGAAAAGAAGAAATGGCAATCCTTTTGTGTGATGCCACAAGGGAATGGTGTCAGGCAGACTGTGCCTTGATTAACGAAGGTTTAATTATAGAAGATCCAACTCCTGGAGTGATAACGAAGTTTGATTTATTGAAAAACTGTCCTCATCCTATTAACCCATGTGTAGTAGAGCTGACGGGAGCGGAGCTTAAAGAGGTCCTCCTACAGTCGTTAGATGAGAAGTGGAAGGAAATGCAAATAATGGGGCTTGGCTTTCGCGGGAAAGTAATGGGTAAAATGATTTACAGCGGAATAGAAATACAAAAAAGGCT
Source organism: Niallia sp. Kr1 (assembly GCF_050389805.1). Lineage (NCBI taxonomy): Bacteria > Bacillati > Bacillota > Bacilli > Caryophanales > Bacillaceae > Niallia > Niallia sp. Kr1. Next base: position 1,028,839 of record NZ_CP130945.1, read on the forward strand.
ACAATCCTATCAATTTTTTATTAAGGGTAGATCGATTGATGCGAATTTGACTTATAGAGTTGCCATTCCAGACATGTTTACGTTTGGAAAGTTTTTCCCTTCCATTTTTAGAGCGAAAAATAAGAAATACTTTTTACCAGAGTTTATGCGTCATTTATTGGAATGGAAAATCAGAAAAGTGGAAGCGCCTTGCTCAGCTCCGTATTGACTGACTTGCACAGGATGTGCTGACATCGACGTTTGCCATATGACGTGACGGTTATTAGTCGATGTTCCCTCTGAGATAAAGGAAACACGCTGAGCACGATCATGCGAATCGATGTTGACGCTATCGTTGCGGAAGAAACGGGTAGTCCACTAGGAGCTAGACATCAATCTAACTTCAGAAACCTCAATTTTCTTCGTAACCGATAGAAAAACAGTCAGTCCAATAAGACACATGCTGTCCTTTTCTTCATATGATAATGATGAATAGAAGAGAAGGAAGGAGTGTCATAATACGAAAATGATGAATTTAACTCCCATTGTGATCGAGGGTCACACTTTTCTGAGTATCTCCGTGAAATTGCCAAAAACCAATTTACTCGTCGTATCAAGTGATAAGGGATATATTATGTGTGGAGCTCTTGATGTTGCATTGCTAAATGATAAATTAAAAGATCGAAAAATTATTGCTGGCAGAGCAACAGGCGTGAAAACAATTGAACAGCTTTTGGAAGCTCCGTTAGAATCCGTAACGTATGAAGCAGAAGCACTTGGTATTCATAAAGGCATGATTGGGAAAGTAGCATTGCTTAAAATGATTTAACTTTACTAGGGTGAGGGGCACCTTCCATCAAACGGAAGGTGCCTCTCACCCTGAAAATTTTGAAGCGTATGGTTAAATTCTTTAGGAAAATGTCGATATAAATGATAAATATATTAGGAGTTTTGAAATGCGTTTAGTAAAAACAACTACCGTAAGACCTGGTACTCGTTTGGGGAAAGCGATTTATAATGATAATGGAAAAGTCTTAGTTAATAAAGGGGTAAGTCTTGAAGAGAGAATTCTTAAAAGGTTGAACGAACTCAATATTACCTATATTTATATTGATGATAAACAAACAGAAGGAATTGAATTTAAGGATCCGATTTCTCCTCAATTAAGACAAGAAGCTGTTACCACGATTAAAACGACATTGAAGAGTGTGATAGATGAACCGATCTCTTCCAAATCTTTTGTTTTGGAAAAGTCAGTGAAGCAGTATCAAAATATCATCCGAAACATTATCAGTGAGTTAGATTCAAACTCAGAATTAATGTCGATTCTTTCAGATGTTTGTATTCATGATAACTACATATTTACCCATTCCTTAAACGTTACTCTTTATTCTTTGGCGGTAGGAATGGAATTAAACTTAAAACCTGCCCAATTAGAAACGGTTGGGTTGGGTTCAATTTTACATGATATCGGAAAAGTAACTGTACCGAAAGAGATCTTATTAAAACCAGGTAGACTTACAGATCAGGAATTTGATGTCATTAAAACACATACAACAGAAGGATTTGACATATTGAGAAACTCTTATTCTGTTCCTTTACTTGTGGCACACTGCGCTTTTCAGCATCATGAGCGCTTGGATGGGTCAGGTTATCCACGGGGGATTAAAGGTCAGGAAATTCATGACTTTGCCAAATTAATCGCTGTTTCCGATGTGTTTGATGCAGTAACATCGAATCGAGTGTACCGATCGGCAATGCTGCCTCATGAAGGTCTTGAACTGCTTTATGCAGGAGTAGAGCGACAATATGAACTGAATGTTGTAAAAGCATTTCATAAAGCAGTTGCGATTTATCCTGTTGGGATTACAGTTGAGCTTAATGATGGTCGAAAAGGAGTTGTTGTTAAGCAAAATGCAGCGCTCAGTGACCGTCCGATTGTTCGGATATTAGAGGAAAATGGTGAACAAGTTGAACCATATGAATTAAATTTGGAAGAGAAACTTTCATTCGTGATCATTGGATGCGATACGACTTTTAAAGAACATCAAAATAAATAGATGGTTTATATATATAATTTTTAGCTTTAGTCTCCTTTTACTTGCATACATATAGCTTGTAAGGGGGGATTTTTTTGCCAAGATTTAGATTTCGGAAGCGAATTTTTAACAGTAGAAAAACGGTCAAAAAAGGACCACTTCCTTTTCGATATGTATTACTTCTAACATTTGTCTTTTTTATTTTTTCAACAGCGTTTGGGTTTTGGATTGTGGATAAAGAGCTTGAACCCGTATTAATGACTTATGCTAAATCCGAGTCTGTAAATTTAGCTACGTTAGTCATTAATGATGCCGTGGAACAGCAACTGAAGGAAAAGTCAGATGACAATCTTTTTAGTTCAATTCCCAATACAGATGAAGTGAATAATATTCAATTAGATGCGGAAGGAATTTTAAGAAGACAAACAGAAATCGAAAGACGTATACTGGAAAATCTAAAAAAAGCGGAAGAAGGGGAATTAATGATCTTGCATTCCCAAGAAAATATCGACTTACATTCAAACGATAAAAATGCAGATGGAATCCATTTCACTGTCCCTTTAGGGAGGGTGACAGATAACGCACTGTTAGCTAATTTAGGTCCGGATGTCCCAGTCGAGTTTTCCATTATAGGAGATGTACAGTCAGATATCCATACAAAAGTCGTTGAGTTTGGCATCAATGGAGGAGTAATTGAAGTATCTATGGAAGTTGAAATTCAGGTTGAGGTTATTATGCCATTTTCAGCAGACTCTACAGTTGTCACACGAAATATACCAATCGGAATGGGTGTATTCAGAGGGGATGTCCCACAATTTTATAATGGAAATGGCAAAACCACCCCATCCATTCAACTTCCTAAAAATTAACAGGTGACAGGCACCTTCCATTTTATGGAAGTGCCTGTCGCCTTATTTTCGTTGTCTTTCTTGTCTTTCCCAAAGTTTAAGATGTGGAAATGGGTCAAATGACCATTCTGTTCGACCATTGTCCTTATAGATTCCATAGTGAAGATGAGGTGGAAATTTACCGGAAGTTCCTGGCGGTCCGTATCCTGACGCACCTACACTTCCAATAATTTGACCAGGTTCCACAATTTGCCCTTTATGTAAATCTTTTGCAAAGCCATTTAAATGGGCAAAATAATGGTAATTATTATTGATATCGCGAATGCCAACTCGCCAGCCACCATAACGATTCCAGCCCTTCATCTCAATAATTCCGTAAGTAGTGGCACGAACAGGAACTCCGTAATTTGCAAAAATATCGGTTCCTTCATGAATTCTTCGACCACCCCACCCTCTTGCATCTCCCCATGTATTGCGATAGCTATAATTGCTTCTTAATGGAAGTGGAAACGAATGCTTGTCCAAGTTAATATGTCCAAAATGCCTGTATATCTTGGCTTTATCGATAATGATTCCGACGGTTTTATCTCTTTTATAATAGTCCCATAAAGCTAATTTAATATGATCGTGATCGGTTCCATACTTCAAAATAAATTGGGCAAATGAATAAAGAACATCGAAATCACTTGAAAGAGATGCTTTTCCGTCCTGATCACCATCGATTCCCATTCCATCAAAGAATTGAATAGAAAGGGGGTTTTCATCTTCAAGATTTGGATTCAAGAGACCAACCCATTTTTCAGGTGGAATATATATACCTGTTATTCCTTCTGCTTTAGGAAGATCTTTACGGGATTTGCGAACAACACGTTCATATTGGTCGATTGCAGCTAGATAGTGCCAAGGAATATTGGTTAAGGCTTCTACACTTAGATATAAATCCATTCTGTTTGCATTCACGTCATCTTGACTATTCTCTGCCGCTTTTACCAGGGTTCCATTAGAGTTTAGCATGACCAGTGAAATCAAACATAACAAAATTCTCCGCATACACAGTATCCTCCTTTCAATGAATGTCTCCTACTATAGTTTGTGATAAGTAAGAAATTTCATATCTCATAAATATTGGAAAAAGGATTGACAAACCCAAAAGAGTTTGGAGTTCCTTAGACAAATATGTTAAAGTAAAAAGATAATAACCTTCAAAACAGCATGCTTATTCATAAAGGGGATGGAGTGGAAAAATGAGTAATAAACCAGAACGTAAACCTGAATGGTTAAAGATAAAACTAAATACAAATGAAAGCTATACTGGCTTGAAAAGTTTAATGAGAGAAAAGAAGTTACATACCGTTTGTGAAGAAGCGCGTTGTCCGAATATCCATGAATGTTGGGCAGAGAGAAGAACCGCTACTTTCATGATCCTTGGTGATACTTGTACAAGAGCTTGCCGTTTTTGTGCAGTTAAAACAGGTTTGCCAACAGAACTAGATTGGGCAGAGCCGGAAAGAGTTGCAGATTCTGTCGCAACGATGAATTTAAAACACGTGGTGATTACCGTTGTTGCACGTGATGATTTAAAGGATGGCGGTGCAGGTGTCCTAGCGGAAACCATCCGTGCAATCAGAAGAAAAAGCCCATTTACATCAGTTGAAGTATTGCCGTCTGACATGGGTGGTGTTTTGGAAAACCTTAAAATCGTAATGGATGCAAAGCCGGACATTTTAAACCATAACATTGAAACCGTTGAAAGATTAACACCGAGAGTTAGAGCAAGAGCGAAATATCAACGTTCTTTAGAATTTTTACGACGTGCCAAGGAATTACAACCGCAAATTCCAACGAAATCTAGTTTAATGATTGGGCTGGGAGAAACAAAAGAAGAAATCCTTGCAACAATGGATGATTTACGTGCAAATCATGTAGACATCATGACAATCGGACAATATCTGCAACCTACAAAAAAACATATACCAGTGATAAAATACTATCATCCAGATGAATTTAAAGAATTAAAAGAGATTGCAATGGAAAAAGGATTCAGTCACTGTGAATCTGGACCACTTGTTCGTTCTTCTTATCATGCCGATGAGCAAGTAAACGAAGCAACCAAACATATTCAGCTTCAAGGCGATACAGAATTAAAAAACGCTTAAGAAGTAATTTTTCATTTTTGTAAGGAAGAAGTTCGAGAGGTGAAAATATGGTTTGCATTGAAAATACTTGTTATGAAGTTGTAGAAGAAAGAGGGAATGGCTACAATGAGGAGGCCTTTCTTAGTCGATATAGTGAGATTTTAACGAAATATGATTATATTGTTGGAGATTGGGGATATGGTCAACTTCGTCTAAAAGGTTTTTTTGAGGACAATAACCATAAAGCTTCTTTCGATACAAAAATCAGTACCGTCTCAGAATATTTATTTGAATTCTGCAATTTTGGATGTGCATACTTCATTCTTAAAAAAACAAAAAAATAAAAAAGCTGCTGGTGCAGCTTTTTTTATTTCTCATACGGAGGTTGTTCCGTTTTGTTTGGGTCGTCATGAGGAGGGTGAGCACCTTCCATTTGTCTTGGAAGGTCTTCGTGGAGGGATTTATTCTCATAGTTAAAAGCACTATACCGTCTTTGTCCTTCCTCCCACTCGGTACTTTTCCCTTCTACGGGATCATAAGCTCGAATAGGTGAACCATATGGTCCTTCAGGAAATTCCTCTGGGGTCAAATAATCGTTTAACTTCTCCACGTTGGAAAAGTTAGTACCACGCCCAGCATCTTTTTCTCCCATTTTTATCACCTCATATACAGTATTCGATAAAAATAATCGATTTATCCAAATTGTATAGGAGTGGAAAAAGATGTGAGATGGTGTCCTTGATCACATAATAATTTCAGATAAAAACTCGGATAATTCTTTAGCGTCTTCCTCATTCAATTGAAAGGCGTGTTCAATATAACCCTCTTCAGCTAAATCATCTGGACCGATAATAGCAAATCTACCGCCCTGAATATTTAATACAATCACTTTTCCGTAATACCGATCACTTTGAATTAAAGCTAAATCAAAGCGATTATTATCACTCATAAAACTAACAAATCTTGTTTTGGTCTCGACTGTGTCATCATATAGAAAAAAGCGTTCCGACATGTTGATCTCTCCCTTATCCTATGTATCTTATTTAACTAACTACAATGGCATTGTTAACCTTGGTTGTTGATTTCCGTTTTAGGCACTTCGTTTTCCACTGTGCTGCGCCTGACTGAGCCTTGATGCTACGAATGGTCTTAAGATGTCTTGTCTATCTGGCTTCTCTCGTAGGAGTCTTCGTGACTTCCGCTTCTCTCAACAGTAGTCCAAACTTTACATGAATCTTTCATAAAGCCATTATATAAAGATGTCCCTTATCTTATTTTACCAAAAGAAGCCGTAATACTGAATTTTTAGCGAACATTAATCGATTTAAACTAAATTATGGTACAATAAGCATAGATATATAAACAATAAGTTGATTGGCTTCTGAGAGGAAGGTAAATGATGATAGGACGGCCTAAGATGAAATCCAGCCAGTACAAACAATTAAGGAAGCTTTTTCTTCCACTACATAGAATTCGATATTTTCCCCCTCAATTTATTCTAAGGAATCCTATCGAAGAAGGTGTATCTAAAGCCCTTAATAAAGGGTATGAAGTAGCCGTTATTGTTTATCAAATAAAAAATCTTGCCAAATTGATAGAACAATTTGGTCACGATGGAATGGCTAATTTAACACAAGACTTAAAGCGGATATGCCGGAAAATCATCGAAAAATGCACGAATCAAGACGATTTGATTGTTCTCGATTATCACTTTCATGAAGGTTTTACATTATATATCAAAATGAATGAAAACCATGAAGAAAATAATGTGTATGAGATCAATAAAATAATGAATCATTTATTCCTTGAGCTACAAGGACTTATGATAGATGGCTATCCATTTAATTTTGACAAGGGATATATGTTTATTGATAAGAACGATCCTTCAATTGGGAACGCCATTTATAAAGCTAGACAACAGGCTTTAATTATGGCTGAGAAAAAAATACAAAGTGAATATAATGAGATGGTCTATGAAATGAGTAGAGTCATTTCAAAAAAAGATATTCGTTTATTGGGACAGCCGATAATTAATATGGATACCAAACAAATTCAAGCATGGGAAATATTGACTCGAGGTCCAAAAGGAACAAATCTAGAGCTGCCATTAAGGTTATTTTCCGTCGCGCATCAAACAGGTCAACTTTATGATCTTGAAATGATTGTAGTCGAAAAAATATTTGAAAAAATTCGTGACACAGGCTGTTCACATGAAATTTTCATGAATTGTACTCCTATCACATTAGGAAATAAACGGTTTGTTAGTGAGTTAAAGAGCTTATTGCAACAATACCCTACGATCAATCCAAAACATATCATTATTGAAATGACTGAACAAGAAACAGTTGAAAACATGAAATATTTGATTGAAAATATTAAGGATCTAAGAGGACTAGGCTTTCGGATTGCTTTAGATGATACGGGTGCAGGGTATTCTAGTCTACATTCGATTGGTGAAATTTTACCTGAAATTATTAAAATTGACCGTTCGGTAATCCAAAATATTCATGAAAATCCGGTAAGTGAATCTATGTTAATGGGGATTATGCTAATTGCAAATAAAGTGGGATCTCGGGTTGTAGCTGAAGGAATAGAGAAAAGGGAAGAAGCCGATTTTCTCACGCAGCATCAAGTCGATTTTGCTCAAGGTTATTATTATGCACGTCCTCGAGCATTTAATCAACAATTACTGTCTTCCCTATAAATAGTAAAATTCGATAAGTTAAAAATGAAAGGAATCTAGATGCTATGTATTTTGTTGATCAAGAAAAAATCGAAGAAAAGCTAGTTTATATAGACAAACAAATCGAAATATTCCAATCAGGGCAAGCATGGAAAACGGATATAGAAAAATCTGCATTAGAACGAATTGTCCATATGACGATTGAAGCAATCCTAGATGTTGGTAATAGTATGATCGATGGGTTTATTATGCGTGACCCTGGTAGCTATGAAGATATAATTGAAATACTAGAGGATGAAATGGTTATCACAAAAGAGATGAGCACAAGTTTCAAACATATTATTTCCTATCGTAAACCCTTACAACAGGATTATGTCTTAGTAAACCATGCAGAATTAGAAAAAGCTTTTATACAGGAGATGCCATCATTGAAACAATTTTCGTCATCTATTAGAAACTACTTAACAAAGAAAAGCGGAGTTGTTACAGCATTCAAGCCAGTCGAATGAAACCTGACATGTGAAGGAAGGTGAGTAATGTGTTAGCCCATACGAAAAATACAAAAGAACAAATTTTGTCTCTTTTAAAGTTAAATGGCAATATGACGATTTTAGAGCTTGCACATGAACTAGAGATTACAGAAATGGCAGTAAGAAGGCATATCCAAACATTAGAGAGAGATAAACTTATTCAATCAGAAATGAAAAAGCAAACAATGGGGAGACCATCAAAGGTTTATCAACTAGCTCAACAAGGGGAAGATTTTTTCCCAAAGAAATATAAAGAATTTAGCCTTCAGCTTTTGCAAGGATTAAAAGATGCAGGACAGGAAGAGTTACTTCGAGAAATTTTAGTAAAAAACCAAGAAAAGCATTTTGAACAATATCAATCAGAATTTAAAGGCAAGACCTTTATCGATAAGATCAACTATTTAAAAAAGATTCAGGAACAAGATGGGTATATGCCTAAAATCGAAAATCAAAATGGAACCGTCCATTTAAAAGAGTTAAACTGTCCTTTAGTAGAGGTAGCAAAAGAGTTCCCGCAAATTTGTCAGGCTGAACGGAAATTTATTGAAAAATTTTTAGGTGCCGAACTAACAGGAATTCAATCGATGGTGGATGGACATAATTGCTGTCATTACAGCATTCAAGAAAAAAATAGTTAAAACTGAAAAGGAGCATACTTGCTATGACTCCTTTTTATTGTGTGAGGATGACGATAAATGAAAAGTTATAAAGGATTTTTAATTGATTTAGATGGGACAATGTATCGTGGAACAGAAGTAATTCAAGAAGCAGTCGATTTTGTCAACCAACTGCATTTGTCTAAAATACCTTACTTATTTGTAACCAATAACTCTTCTCGAACTCCCTTTCAAGTGGCACAAAATCTAAAAGAATTTGGTGTAGCGGTAAAAGAAGAGCAAGTTTTTACAACAAGTCAGGCCACGGCCAACTATCTTTATGAGCAAAAGCCAAATGCTAAAGTTTATGTCATTGGTGAGGAAGGAATTCAAAAGGCTATTGCTGAAAAAGGATTTCAAGAGGGTGGTGAAGATGCAGATTATGTAGTCATTGGCATTGATCGTTCGATTACATATGAAAAGCTGGCTGTTGCTTGCTTGGCCGTTCGTAATGGTGCGACGTTCATTTCTACTAATGGGGATATTGCTCTCCCAACAGAAAGAGGTTTAATGCCTGGGAATGGAGCCATAACATCGGTCATTACTGTCTCAACGAAAAGGCAGCCCATTTTTATCGGAAAACCAGAGTCCATTATCACGGAACAAGCACTGAAAGTACTTGGTACGAAAAAGGAAGAAACACTGATGATTGGTGATAATTATGATACGGACATTATGGCTGGAATGAATGCAGGACTAGATACCTTGCTTGTTCACACAGGTGTAACGACAAAGGAATTGTTAAAAGGGTATGACCGAAAGCCTACCTATGTACTAGACAGCTTAGCACAGTGGAAAAACTAAAGAATAAACAGACCAAAATGTAATCAGTATTTTGGTTTGTTGTTTTAAAAAGGTCTGTGTTAAATGGTCATGGTGATAGTAAACATCTGTTAATTGTAGTGGAAGACTCAAACTCTTGCGGGTGAAGGTAAGACACGATAAACACGAAATGTCATAGTGGCTCAGGCGTAACAGAGCGGGAATGCGTGGTGCCTGAAACGGAAATAAACAATTGAATATTATTTAAAAGGAACAACCACAAGGAACTGTTATTCTTTGTGGTTGTTTGTTTTTATTCTACATTCTCAACTCTATGCGCAAGTCTGCTTGAGGCTGCCGCGGCAATCGCTCCAACAATATCGTCGAGAAATGTGTGACATTGTCCTGTGGACTTGTCATTTAAATGTTTTAAAATTCCCGGTTTCAACTTATCAATATACCCATAGTTCGTGAAACCAATAGAACCATATACATTGACAATTGAAAAGGCAAGAACTTCGTCTACTCCATAAAGCCCCTCGTCCATTTCAATAATGGACTGAAGAGGCTCATCAAGCAATTTCTTCTCTGCTAAGCGATCCATTTGAATTCCGGTGATGATCGCATTTTGTACCTCTCTCTTCGATATTACACGTTCAACATTATGCAAACAATCCTCCATTTTTAGCTCATCGTGATAATCTTTTTGTAAAAAATAGACAAGCTCAGCAATATCTGTTGTTTTTACACCTCTATCAATCAGCCATTGTCGAGCCGTTTGTTCTGTTAAATCCTTTTCCTTATTATCTTTACTCAAGTTACTCACCCATTTTCTTAAATTATTCTGATGCTCTGTTTGTTATGATTTCATCATTTCCTACACCTATTCAAGTATTTAAGAATGAATCAAATTTCTGTGACTTGTAACATAGATATAGAATGTGGAACTTTTATGAAGAGTGTTAGAAATATTCTACCAACTTTTTTGCCATCTTACCAAGAATTTAATCTGAGGAAAGGGATGGTTATGATGTTTCAAAAACTTCTAAAACGGCATTATGGAATTGATGCAATCGAAAGTACGCCTTTTGGGCGTTATCAAACATGTGCAAAGGACCATCAACGCTTTTGTTTAATTCCATTAGGAAAAAAAGAGGACGAAGAGATTATCGAATTGGAACATATTACAAATCATTTAAAAAGGATGGGGGATCGTTCCGTTAGTACATTTGTATATACAAAAGAAAAGAAACGAATGTTAGAAACAGAGTCAGGTAATTATTGTGTTATTACTTGGGATGAAACCCAAAAACGAACAGTAACTAAATTAGGAAGAAAACTAGCTAAATTTCATTACCGTGGAAGGTCCCTTTCGATTCCAGTGAAAAAAATTACAAGAATTGGTCAATGGAAAAGTCTCTGGGAAAAGCGTATCGATCAAATGGAAAAGGTTTGGATAGGCATGATGCAGCACGAACCTGCAAATGAATTTGATCGGATGTTTTTTGAGTCCTTTCCCTATTATATGGCGATGGCTGAAAATGCGATTCAATATTTAGTGGATACGGAACTCGATGATGACCCCCAAGCGATCGATTACGGGACAGTTTGTCATATTCGTTTTACTTCACATACATGGGGTGAAGGGAATATAACAAAAAATCCATTTGATTGGGTCCTTGACCATTGCAGCAGAGACTTAGCAGAATGGACGAGGGAACGATATTTCAATCATTATCGAACATACGAACCAGAAGTTCTGCGCTTTTTTGAAGATTATCAATCCGTTCAACCATTAAGCTCCTTCTCTTGGAGATTATTATATGCTAGAATCCTTTTTCCCTTACATTATGTTGAATGTATTGAAAATTATTATTCTACCCAGTCCGAACAAGAGCGCTTGATTTTAACAGAACGCTTAGAACAATATTTAAAAAGTTCGAAGGATCATGAACAATTTCTCGGTCATTTTTTTCAAATGGCTAGAGTACCCGTTCGACAGCAGCATATCCCGATTATTGATTGGCTATAGTTATGTTATATAAGAGTCTTGTTGGTCCTGTGACTAATAAGGCTTTTTTTAGTAAAGCATGTGTTTAAGATTAATGTTAATGTAAATTTTGGACTACTGTTGATAGTAGTAGAAGGCAGGAAACCCACAGGCTAGTCACCCAAAGAAAGCGAAGTGCCTGGAACGGAAGTCAACAACCAAGTTTAACAGAAAATAGGAATAGAATAATCTTAATAAACAGAAACAATGTATGGTAAAATTAGAAAATATAGAATAAAAAAGTTTTTTACAAAAACTTTTGAAAGGTAGCGTTTACATAGGAAAATATCCCTTGTAAAACCATCATATTCACTCTATAATGTCTACTATAGAAATACAATTGTTCATTTAAAGAGTACACTGTAAAGGGGAGATCAGGAGATGAATGAGATTTCAATTGGTTTATTAGGACTAGGAACGGTTGGTTCGGGTGTCGTAAAAATAATTGAAAACCATCAAGATAAGCTAATGCATCAAGTTGGATGTCCAGTAAAAGTAAAAAAAATCTTAGTTAAAAATATGGAAAAGCATATTCATAATGGTACGGATCCATCCCTTTTAACAAATGATGTCGATGATATTTTAAATGATCCAGATATTGATATTATTGTGGAAGTAATGGGCGGAATTGAACAGACAAGATCGTATTTGCTACAGGCATTTAAGAATAAAAAACATGTAGTAACAGCTAACAAAGACTTAATGGCGCTTCATGGTGGAGAGCTGTTAAAAATAGCTTCAGAAAATAACTGTGATTTATTTTTTGAAGCAAGTGTAGCAGGTGGAATTCCAATTTTGAGAAGTATTACAGAAGGATTATCATCTGATAAAATTGTGAAAATCATGGGAATTGTGAATGGTACAACCAACTATATTCTGACAAAAATGAGTCAAGATGGTGTTGCCTATGAAGATGTATTAAAGAAAGCGCAAGAATTAGGGTTTGCTGAAGCTGACCCAACCTCAGATGTAGAAGGATTGGATGCTGCCCGTAAAATGGCAATCTTGGCAACATTAGGCTTTTCAATGGAGATTGATTTAGATGATGTATCGGTTCAAGGGATCTCTCAAGTAACGGAAGAAGATATACAATATGGGAAGCAACTTGGATATACTATGAAACTAATAGGGATTGCAAAACAAGATGGAGACAAAGTAGAAGTCAGTGTTCAACCAACGTTTCTAGCTAATACCCATCCATTGGCATCTGTACAAAATGAATATAACGCCGTGTATGTTTGTGGAGAGGCTGTCGGTGAAACGATGTTTTACGGGCCTGGTGCAGGAAGTTTACCAACGGCTACTTCAATTGTTTCGGATTTAGTTGCTGTGATGAAAAACATCCAATCAGGTGTTCATGGAGGAGGAAATATTGCTCCACAATATCCGAAAAAGTTAAAACAGGATGATGAGATTTTCTCAAAATATTTTTTACGTCTGCATGTTGCGGATGAAGCGGGTGTTTTTGCTAAAATTACTTCTTTATTTGCGGAACATCATATTAGTTTTGAAAAAATTCTCCAATTACCGGTCGTGAAGCGAGAAGTTGCTGAAATTGTACTTGTGACTCACCACGCCTCTAAGAAAGATTATGAGGATGTATTAGTTCAATTAAATGATTTACAATCTGTTAAAGAAATCAAGAGTTCGTATCGCGTAGAAAGGGGTTCAATTCAATGAGCTGGAAGGGACTACTAGAGGAATACAAAGAATATTTACCCATCACAGATAAGACACCAATGTTAACTTTACACGAAGGAAATACTCCGCTCATTTATCTTAAAAATTTATCAGAGGAATGGGGAATTGAGCTATACGTCAAAACAGAAGGTGTAAATCCAACAGGTTCTTTTAAAGACCGCGGTATGGTGATGGCTGTTGCGAAGGCCATTGAAGAGGGCAATGACACCATTATTTGTGCATCAACGGGAAATACATCTGCTGCAGCTGCTGCTTATGCGGCAAGATCTGGGATTCGCTGTATTGTTGTGATTCCTGATGGGAAAATTGCTATGGGTAAGTTAGCACAGGCAGTGATGTATGGAGCTGAAATTATTGCAATTGAGGGTAACTTTGACCAAGCTCTGCAAATGGTCCGTAATATCAGTGAAACAGAGCCAGTCGCATTAGTGAACTCAGTGAATCCATATCGACTTGAAGGTCAGAAAACGGCAGCATTTGAAATTTGTGATACGCTTGATGGAGCACCTGATATCCTTTGCATCCCAGTAGGAAATGCCGGAAATATTAGTGCCTATTGGAAAGGTTTCAAGGAATATAATGAGAAAAAACAAACGGGTCTTCCAAAGATGTATGGCTTTGAGGCAGAAGGAGCTGCAGCAATCGTTCGTAATCAAGTCATCGAAAATCCGGAGACTGTTGCAACGGCAATTCGAATCGGAAACCCAGCTAGCTGGAAATTAGCTGTGAATGCTGCTCAGGAGTCTAAAGGAATCATTGACGAAGTAACGGATGATGAAATTATCGCAGCCTATCGTAAAATTGCTGCATCTGAAGGCGTTTTTGCTGAACCAGGTTCATGCGCATCAATTGCTGGTGTGTACAAATCTATTCGAAATGGTTCCATTCCAAAAGGTTCAAAAGTCGTAGCGGTTCTAACAGGTAATGGCTTGAAGGATCCAAGTACAGCGATCGATGTAAGTACGATTCAACCAGTAAAGTTGCCTAACGATGAAAAGAAAGTGAGCGATTATATTAAAGGAGTCGTTCATGTATGAGTTCCAGTGATATGTTTATGATTAAAGTTCCAGCAAGTACCGCTAATTTAGGACCTGGTTTTGATTCAATCGGTATGGCTTTAAACCTTTATTTAACTCTTGAAGTAGAAAGATCAGATCATTGGGAAGTGGTTCCTTTATCTGAAGAGATGGCTATTTTTCCAAAGGACGAAAGCAATTTTATTATCCAAATTGCTGCTAAAACAGCAGCCAAGTATCAAAAGGAATTACCACCTGCAAAGGTTAAGGTTAAAAGTGAAATTCCTTTAGCTAGAGGATTAGGTTCTAGTGCTTCAGCGATTGTGGCTGGAATTGAGTTGGCTGATACTCTTTGTCACTTAAATCTATCTCGACAAGAAAAATTTGAAATCGCTTCGGAAGTTGAGGGTCATCCAGATAATGCAGGAGCCTCTGTATTTGGTGGACTTCTCATTGCTTGTCAAACCACAGATTCAGTGGATGCGATTGTTGAGCACGATGTCGATATTGAAATCGTTGCTGTTGTACCAAGGGAAGAACTTCTTACGAAAACAGCTAGGGGTGTGCTTCCTAGTGAACTACCGTATAGTAAAGCTGTAACCGCAGGAGCTGTTTCAAACGTATTGGTTGCTGCTTTATTAACTGGAAACTACCCATTAGCAGGGAAAATGATGAAAATGGATCTGTATCATCAACCATATAGAAGAGAGCTTGTCCCACATATGGCAGTCATTGAAGAAAAGTCCAGTGAATTTGGGGTGTTTGGGGTTGCTTTAAGTGGTGCAGGACCTACGATTTTATGCTTTGTTGAGCCTGGTAAGAGTGGGGATGTCATTGCAGGATTAAAGAAGAGCCTCCCTGACATGGATTATTTATCATTAAAAATAGATCAAGCAGGAAGTAAAGTCTTTTCAATGAGTGGAATATAACTAAAAAAGCGACCTTTGGTAAAAAAAGGTCGCTTTTGCTTTTATCTCATTTTGTATTAGAATACTTGCTCAACTTCTACTACACCAGGAACTTCTTCAACAAGGGCGCGTTCGATTCCAGCCTTTAATGTAATAGTTGAACTTGGGCAGCTACCACAAGCACCTAGTAAACGTAATTTCACAATACCATCTTCTACATCAATTAATTCACAATCTCCTCCGTCACGAAGAAGGAACGGGCGTAATTTATCTAATACTTCTGATACTTGCTCAAACATTGTTTGTTCTGACATGTTATCGACTCCTTTCCTACTCATTATTATACTGGGGTGAGAATAAAAAAGCTACAGATGAGAATCGAAATCCATACAATCCCAACAATCTAATATTTTGTTTTATAATAATAATTATAATATCATATACTTAAGAAAGGTAGAGAGGATGAAAAGAAATGGGCCAAAAAGAAGTGGAGATCGCCATTTTTGGTGCAGAACAAATTTGTGCTAGTTGTGTTAATTTACCATCATCCATTGATACGTATGAATGGCTACAAGCAGCAATTAGCCGCAAATTTCCGAATCAGCCCTTTCGGTTTACGTATACAGATATTTTTCAACCACCTGATGATGAAGAAAAAAAACGATTTGCGCAAAAAGTTATTGACGAGGATCTATTTTATCCCGTCATTTTAGTAGAAGGAAAAATTGTCGGTGAGGGTAACGCTCGCTTAAAAACCATTTATGCTGAGCTTGAGAAATACGGATATATACCGGAAGAAAAATAAAAAAGGAACACCTTCTCGTTTAAAATGGAAGGTGTTCCTTTTGTTATTATCCGCGGTGGTACTTGTACATCCATAATATTCCTGATTTTAGCAAGCGAGCGACTCGACCTGTAACAGGTTTTTCGTTTAGTAGACCGAATCCGTGTTTTTTTCCAAGAGATCCTAGAATGCCCTTCAATTTAATCAGGGGTAGGGTTTCAGGTAATTCTTCCTGATTCCATCGCTTCATTAGAATTTGGACAATTTGTTCCCCTTGTCCTTCTGCTAATTGTGCACTTGGAGCATGCGGTAAGCTGGCACAGTCTCCAACCACATAGACATGTTCATTATTAGGGATGTTATGGTGCTTTGTTAGAACGACTCTTCCCTGTTTATCCTTTTCAACATTAAGCTCTCGTACAACTTGATTTGGTTGAATTCCGGCTGTCCAAACGATTACATCACTGGGAATCGGTTCATCATGATTGAATAACATTCTGTCCTCTACCCTTGTAATATTTGAGTTGCTCACAATATCTACGCCATTATTATCGAACCAATTTTGGACATAAGTGCTCAGTTTGACAGGGAAAGCAGATAAAATATAATTCCCACGGTCAAATAGTTTAACTTTTAAATCCGGACGACTCTCTACAAGTTCTGATGCGAGCTCCACACCGCTTAATCCCGCGCCAACAATCGATACGGTTGACCCAGGAGATAGATTATTAAGAGTTTGATACGTATTTCGTGCTTTTTCAATGGATTGAATACTGTAAGTAAACTCTTTTGCACCAGGTACCCCATGATAGTTATCTTCGCAACCTAGTCCAATAATTAAGTCGTCATAGGAAACGTCATTTTCATCAGCAAGAATGACTTTTTTCTTTTCAAGGTCGATTTTAGTAATTTCAGCATAGATGACTTGTAATTTAGGGTGATCAGGAAATGCAACTCGTACATCTTGATCTGAAATGGTTCCTGCAGCTAGCGCATAGAATTCTGTTTTCAAACAATGATAAGGCACTCGATCAATTAAAGTTATAGAAACGTCTTCAGGTAATTGAGTGGGCAATAAACGATCAAGAATTCTTACGCCACCATATCCTCCACCCAGTATAACCAGCTTTTTCATTATCATTTCCCCTTTTTCTTCGCTCATCTATTAACTATCTCTATATTATTATTCAATGAATGATGAAAGATGAACGAAATTCCTCACTTAATCTTGAATGAATTGGCTTTGAATGGGTTATTATTCTATATTGATATTCTATTATGATGATTAAAACCTTATTAAAGCGCTCTCAAAAACTATATTTTAAAAACGAGTAAATATTTATTAATATAAGGAAAGTATAACTAAATTGTGACAAAATAACAACAGTTTTGAGGCTTTTTTATGACAAGGAGAATATTGATATAATAAAATTTTATTTCCTTTATAGCATCTAACTTGAAAGCTATTAAAATTTGTCTTAAGGAGTTAAAATAAATAAGATAGCTCTTTGGAGTTTGGGGTGAGGAAGATATGAGAAGAACGTTAATTGAATTTTGTATCACCAATTTGGCAAACGGTGCACAAAAGGCGAGAGCAGAGTTAGAAAGAGACTCCAATTTAGATGTCGTTGAATATGGTTGTTTAAGTCAGTGTGGCAAATGTCATCACACCTTATATGCTCTTGTAAATGGGGAAGTGGTGATGGGTGAAAATTCAGAACAGCTCGTAGAGAATATATATGATTATATTGATCGTTTACCGCTTTAAATAGAAAAAAGGAACTCTAAGCTAATAAAGCTCTAGAGATATCCTTTTTCTAGTTGGTAGATAATTGAAATTCCTTTGTATGCCTGACTTCATTCCAACGGTCTTTGGCCATTTCTACTAATCGGCTCTCAGTTGTTTTCTTCTGCTGTTCGATCACTTTTGAAAAATGTACACTGGCATCTTTGATATTGCCTGTTCGAATTGAAAGCTCTCCTAATAAATAAAGAACGCGAATTTCGGACACTTGAGTCCCTTGAAAATCTTGGGTGGTATAGCTATAAAAATATTCTTGAAGGGCAATATTCATAAAACGTTGCTCTTGTGTATCATTTCCTAAATAGCGGTAAAGCCATGTTAGTTTTATATATAATCCAGCTAAAATAATATGTTTTTCTTGTTTTAATGTGGCACAATAAATAGCCAATTTGTATGTTTTTATGGCATCCTCAATCGATCTTTTATCTGAAAAATGATGGGGGTTCCATTTTGAGCATACCTTATCTTGAATGGCTTCTTTTGTTCCATATGAAAAGTAATTTGAAAAGTCTTCTGAAAAAGAATATCCACAAGAAGGACAAACAATTATTTGATAAAGGATTGGGTTATTTTCTGGATCTGTATAGGTAGGACAAAAGTCTGTATCAGTGGATTCCAATTTTACAAATCGAGTTCGAATCTTTTTTGAATGAAACTTGTTGCTACAAATATGACATTCGTACTTTTTATCATAAAGAGGTTCAATTTCAGTCAATTTTTAGACACCTCCAAATAGAGAGTATTGAACTATACTAAAAGTATTATAACTCATTTTCATATAGGACTAAAGAAATATTTGGTAGTTATGTCATTTGCACATTAGTTGAGGGACGAAGATGAAGTGTATATAATAGAATATAAGTAAAAGGAGGCAAAAAAATGAGTGAATTAGTGAAGATTTCTGAAGCAGCGGCTCTCCAAATAAAAGATATGATGAAGCAAAACGAGGAAGAAGGAGCACTATTACGAGTAGCCGTCAAAGGCGGCGGTTGCAGCGGCTTAACCTACGGAATGGGGTTTGTTCCGGAAGCTGAGGAAAATGATCTTGTATTTGAATTACATGGATTACAAGTGGTTGTAAATAAAGATGATGCGGCTATTTTAGATGGTACACAAATCGATTACAAACAATCCTTAATGGGCGGCGGGTTCACGATTGATAACCCAAATGCGATTGCGACATGTGGATGCGGATCAAGTTTCCGTACGGCTACACAAACAGGAACACCTGAAGAATGTTAAGAAAGTAGAAAAAACGGTGTCTGATACTTATATAAGTATCAGACACCGTTTTTTTTTGTTAACGCGCTACTTCTTTAAACGAAATTCTCACAATTTTCTCAGTGGATCTATTAAATTCGATGTTAACAAGCACCCCAAATTCCCTGTCTTTGCCTTTTACCCACAATTTAAATTTTTCAACAGAGTTATTCCCTTTATTTTCTTTTCCCACATGTAAATAATCAACGACTTGAGCATCTGGGTATTTTTCTTTTGTTTTTTCAACAGCGATATTTCCCCATTTTGCATATGGGGGTGGTTGTGTTTGAGTTTGTGCATGTACGTCATATGCAATTAGGTTAAAATGTGAATTGCCCAAGCTCATAATCGTAAAACAAACAAATGTTAAGTATATGATTTTTTTCATGCTCATCCTCCTCTTCGTTAGAATTTGTAATTGTACTCCTCTTTATTCTGTTGTTATCAATATTTACTTTTACTCGATGTAAAGGGAAAATTTAATAATTTTCATTGATGTTGTAAACATAATAGTGTATGATACATAGTATAAAGTAAATAGTGTATGACACATAGTATTATATTTTAGCAATTATTAAAAATGAGGTGGGTGAATGAGTACATTATTGGATTCATTAATGACAGAGCTCAGGAGAGGAACGTTGACCTTAGCCGTTTTAAGTCAATTGCGTACACCACAATATGGATATTCACTTGTTCAGCTTTTAGAGCAATCGGGAATATCGATAGAGCAAAGTACTTTGTATCCTTTATTACGTCGTTTAGAAAAACAAGAATTAGTTACAAGCAGTTGGGATACAACAGAAAGCAGGCCGCGTAAATATTATGTACTCAGTGAATATGGTGTGGAGATCTTTTTGCAATTAAAAGCGGAATGGATGAAGAATTCAAAAGAACTTTATGAACTATTAAAAGGGGAGGAAGATGATGGATTTAATTGAGATATATATCCAAGAAGTGACACGGAGGCTACCGGAAAAAAGTCGTGAAGACATCGCACTTGAATTAAGATCAACCATTGAGGATATGCTTCCGGCTGATTATATGGAAGAGGATGTGAAAAAGGTACTGGTGAAAATGGGGAATCCGGTAACGTTAGCAAGTGGATATCGAGAGCGGCCGATGCATTTAATTGGTCCGCGTTACTATGATTTATATGTATCATTGTTGAAAATGATTTTACCCATTGCCGGTGTCATTGCGTTGATTTCAATGATTGCAAGTTATTTCTTTACCTATAACGGTGAAGAAGCGATATTAAACATTATTATCAAAGTTTTTGCCGAAGGAATTTGGGTCTTAATTGAAGTAGGCTTACAGGTTGCTTTCTGGTTAACTCTTACATTTGCGATTATTGAACGATGTGATAAAGGGAAAGATTTAGAGCCATTAACCATGAATTATAACAAATGGACTCCTGATGATTTAAAAAATATTACTTATATCCCGAAGAAAAAGGAAATTCCAAGGAGCGAAGTATATTTTAGTTTAGTATGGACATCGATTTGGGCAAGTGTATATTTTTACGCAAATCATTTATTAGGGGCCTATAAAAACGAGGGAAATGGACTTGAATTTGTCACTCCTGCCTTAGATCATGAAGTATTACTATCGTATTGGCCTTTTATCGTAATCGTGATAGGAATAGAAATTGCATTAGCCCTTTACAAATTATTTAAAGGACAGTGGACATATAAAGTGGCTGTATTTAACACCATTCATGAGGTCCTATCAACTATTGTTGTCATTGTCATTATGATAAATCCTAATTTATTCCAACCTGAATTTGTTTCCTTTATGACGGATCTCTTTTCCGTCCCAGCAGAACACTTTACCAATTGGATCACGATCGGAGTCATCTTCCTGTTTGTCGTATTTGGTGGGATAGCCATCTTTGATGGGTTCCGTAAAGCAAGAATTCGTTAGAAAAATGAATAAACAATGTTGGACGATAGATCGGTGTATTTAAGCCGGTCTTTTTTGTTATAAGTTGTTTTTTTAGTATAAAGAATAATACAATGAAAGGTAAGAATCGTTCCAGAGGTGAAGAGGATTGAATAAACCTAAAATAGTTGTAATAGGTGCTGGTTTTGCTGGATTAATGGCTGTAACAACATTGCAAAAAGAATTAAATGTACAGGAAGCAGAAATTATTTTAGTCAATAAACACGAATATCACTATCAAAGAACATGGCTGCATCAAGTAGCAGGAGGAACGATACATCCTAACCGGGTTCGTTTTGAAATTAGCCCTTTATTAGATAAAAATAAAGTACGGTTTGTTAAAAAAACTGTTTCGAAAATAGATACAAGTCAGAAAAAGGTCATCTTCGATAATCAAGAGGAATTATCTTATGATTATCTTGTTGTTGCTCTAGGTGGTGAGCAAGAGGAATACGGGATCAAGGGAATTGATGAATATGCCCTAGCGATTTCGAGCGTTAACGCTGCTAGAGGTATCCGAAATCATATTGAAGAGCAATTTAGAATGTATCACACTCATAAGAATGATGATAATTTGACAATTGTGGTTGGAGGGGCTGGATTAACAGGGATTGAATTTCTTGGTGAGCTGACAGAATGGGTTCCAAAATTATGTCGACAATATCATGTCGATCAACAGAAAGTAAAGTATATTTGTGTTCAATCGTCCTATCCTTTACAAATCTTTGAGCATGACTTGGCAGAGTATGCTGTGTCGTCTTTAAAGAAAAAGGGCGTTCAATTTATCCTAGGGAAACGGATTAAAGAATGCAAACAAGGTTCTGTTTTAATTGGCGGTCATGGCGATGATGACCTCGAAGAAATTAAAACAGGGTCTTTTATCTGGGCTGCAGGTGTTAGAGGAAATAAAATTATTGAAAAAGCTGGTATAGAGACGGTAAATGGTCGGGTGGAAGTTCAGCCAGATTTGAGAGTACCTGGATTTGATCGTCTTTTTATTATCGGAGATTGCTCAGTGGTGAAAGATCCAAAAACAGGTGAACCTTATTCGCCCACCGCTCAAATTGCCTTGCAACAAGGAATAACATGTGCCGAAAATATTATCTCTTTAGTCAGAGGTGAACAAGAACTTAAGTCATTTGACCCTCATATTCGCGGGATCGTGTGTGCACTTGGTAAAAATAATGCCTGTGGTGTCGTATACGGTAAAAAATTAAAAGGTTCAAAGGCATTGGCGATGAAAAAATTAATCGATAACCGGGCCTTGTATATGATTGGCGGCTCTACATTACTCGCAAAAAAAGGTAGAGTTAGTCTGTTTTAAATGGTGCCAGGTACCTTCCAGTTTCTGGAAGGTACCTGGCACTTATTTGTTTTATGAAACACAAAAATTGACGCTTTTTCAAAGAATCTGTACACTTAAAATGGTACAAGGAGGGACATACTTATGCAAATGAATATTGTTGTACTGATCATATCCATGCTGCTTTTTTTCGTGTTATTTTTCGGGATTGGTTTTATTTTAAATATGTTACTTCGGATGTCATGGATTATGGCTATTATTTATCCTATTATTGCTTTTATTATTATCGATGATGTACGTTTTATTGAATATTTTACAAGAACAATGGAAGCTATATCAGAATTAGGATCTCGGATTATTGGCTTAGCCCCTGCGGATATTTTAATTTTAGCATGTGGTTGGGGCGGGGCGATTGTAGCTGGGATTACGATTAAAGCACTTCGAAAAAGGGGCTATCAGATGTTTTAATCCTACTAAAAATAAATCATTCATAATAGAGACTTATTTAAGAAGTTCTGATAGTGGGGAGCAAGTGTAAAAAACATTAAAAACCAAAAAAAATCAATAGAAATAGCAGTTAAAAACACATGGATCATAAAAGTTCATGTGTTTTATTTTGGTTTGTATGATTCAATTCCACTTTAGAATTATACGATATCCATTCGTTTCAACTTTATTAAGGACATTTAGTACGTTATTCTTAACAATATACAGATTTGAAAAGCCTTCAGAGACTAAGTGAGTTATTTTCTATGATTTTTAATAGGCTAAAATTCCAATATTCATTTCCATAATCAGGGAATTATAGGCACCAAATGACTTGCGATTTAGCCTGTTCATTGCAATGATATATATTATGCGAATACTGAATTATTTGTATGAAATTAGAAGTTTTTTATTTTTGTACATTCCTCCCTTTTTTTACTATTCATGAATAATTTTAATCCTGATAGGAAATGAATAGTTTTGGGAGGAATGAAAAATACATGATACCAATCAAAAAACTTTCAACTCGTATGATCATGACCCTGCTTTTTATTGGAGCCTTAATCGTTACGGCTCAAACCATTACAGGTTTAGATGTGAAAACCTTTATGTTTAGTATGAACGAGAAGACAAGCGATGATACAAATCAACGTCATTTAAGTTTCGAAATATTGGATGGCGTATTAGAGTCGTTTCATCACTCTGTAAAAGTGAATTCAGGGATGACTACAGTTGAAGCAGCTACACAAAGCATCGAGGAACAACTTGATCTCTCTAAGTATCCAAAAGTAAAAGTAACGGCTACAGGCTACACGGCAGGAGTTGAATCAACGGGAAAAAACCCGGGGCATCCTGAATATGGGATTACTTATTCAGGAGTAATGGTCAAAAGAGATTTATATTCCACCGTTGCAGCTGATTTACAAATATTTCCGATTGGAACCATTCTCTTTATCCCTGGATATGGATTTGGTGTTGTTGCTGATAAAGGAGGCGCCATTAAAGGGAATCGAGTAGACCTATACTTTAACACAGTAGATGATGTGTATAATCAGTGGGGTAAAAAAGATATTGAGGTTTATGTGATTGAAGAGGGTGACGGAACCTTAACAGAGACAGAGTTGCAGGTTTTGAATGAAGCTGAATCTATGCAAGTATTCCGTCAACAATATATGAATACAGAAAGAAAATAAAAAACGAGGCTGATTCAATGGGGTATCGAACTACCTGCACTGAAAACAGCCTCTTCTGATTTTATACTCTAAAAAGAAAATGTAGTGCTAACGTAAGGAGAATACCTGTTAATCCTCCAAAAAATACTTCACTCGGTTCGTGTCCAAGTAATTCTTTTAATTCCTTCCTAACTTCTTCCTCTGGTTTTTGCGGCAGAGACTTTACTTCTGAAACAAGTTTTTTAAACTCGAACACGAGTTGGTTTAACACAGTCGCATGTTTCCCAGCCTGTCTTCTTACTCCTGAAGCATCATACATAGTTACAATGGCAAATACGGTAGCCACTGCAAATACGGGGGAACCAAGTCCTGTATCTACTGCAACTCCAGTTGCTAAGGCAGTAACCATTGCCGAATGAGAACTTGGCATGCCACCTGTACTTGTCATTAATGACCAATCAAGTTTTCTCGTGGCAATGTATTGGATCGGAACTTTAATAAATTGTGCAAATAATACAGCGAATAGGGCAGCCCACAAGGGGAAATTTTCAAGCAAACTCATTTTTGATTGATCATCCTTTTTACCATAATTGCAAGCGATATTGTAGCACGTAATATTTTAACAATAAGGTGTAATAAATGCTAGTGTTCAAACACGGTTAAATAGACATTTAACTCGGTACAGCTATTATTTGCTTAACTTGACGCGATTATTTTCATAAATTATGCTAAAAATGGTTCGTTATGTTAAAAGATAAGGAGGGTTCATCATGTTTACCGTTTATAAGAAAAAACCTTTTACAGAAGCTCACGAAGCTATAATTATTGGGTTATTTGATAAACCAGTAAAATTTGAAGAAAAATTAGAAGAATTGGATGAGGCTTTCTCTGGTGAATTAACGGAGCTCGTGAAGAGTGGTGACATTTCAGCCCGAATAGAACAGACAGCTAAAATACATACATTCGGAAAGGTACCTAGTAAACGTTTATATTTTATTGGTTTGGGAAAAGAAAAAAATACTTCATTTGAAGAAATTAGAGAATCCTTTGGCACTATTTTTAAAAAAGTTCAGAAGGATAAAATAGAAGAGGTTGCTGTATATTTAGATTCTTTTACTACGGAATCCATCGATGCTTTAGATGCCGCCCATGCTTTAAGTGAAGCATTTGCATTATCTACCTATCAATTTGAGAATTATAAACAAAAACCAAATGAGCCTGAAAAACAAATACAGCGAATCATGGTGTATTTAGAAGATGTTGAGGTTGAGGATATTAAGGCGGCTCTAACCGTTGGATATTCGTTTGGAAAAGGTACAAATTCAGCGCGAACACTTGTAAATACCCCTGGGAATTTATTAACAGCCTCTGACTTAGCAGAATATGCGAAAGAATTAGGTGAGAAATATTTATTTGAAGTAGAAATTTTAGAAAAAGAAGATATGCTGAAACTTGGCATGGGTGCGATGTTAGCTGTGAATCAAGGTTCAACAGAGCCACCTAAGATGATTGTTTTAAAGTATCAAGGTAAAGAAGAGTGGACGGACGTAATTGGCTTAGTTGGAAAAGGGATTACCTTTGATACAGGTGGATATTCACTTAAAACGAAAGCTGGAATTGTTGGGATGAAAACCGACATGGGGGGTGCGGCAGCTGTACTTGGAGCCATGGAAGTGATTGGGGAATTGAAGCCTGAACAAAATGTCGTCGCAGTTATCCCATCAACGGATAATATGATTAGCGGTGAAGCGCTTAAGCCAGACGATGTGATTATATCTATGAGCGGTAAAACAATAGAAGTATTAAATACGGATGCAGAAGGGAGACTTGTGTTAGCTGATGCGGTAACGTATGCAAAGCATCATGGTGCCAACTATCTTGTTGACGTGGCAACCTTAACAGGTGGTGTCATTACAGCCCTTGGAACGGAAACAACAGGTGCCATAACCAATAATGAGGAATGGTTCGAACAAGTCCTAGAAGCTTCTTTTGAAGCAGGTGAACCGATTTGGCGTTTACCTTTATTTGAAAAAGATAAACAGCGCGTTCGGAATAGTAAGATCGCTGATTTAAATAATTCCCCTGGTAGTGAAGGTCACGCCATTATGGGTGGAGCCTTTATTGGAGAATTTGCAGAAAATACGCCATGGGTACATTTAGACATTGCAGGAACGGCGACAACGAAAAAAGATACCAATCTAGGACCATCTGGTGCTACAGGTGTGATGGTAAGGACATTAGCGCTGATTGTAGAAAGATTTGAATCATAGAAAGGGAAAGGAGGAGGCTTAAGGTCTCCTTTTTTCTTTATCAAGTAATAATCGATCGCTATCATGAATGGAGTTTCTTTAACCTCTCTAGTAAATCCATATAATGATTAGCACTGATGAATTCTCCATTTGCAAATGCATAGGATTTCTCGTTGCAGCGTTTACAATGACTTAAACACTCAAATTCTTTCACAGAAACAGTACTTTGATTCACAAATTGACTAAAAAGAGGCTGGCTCTCTTGATCTAAAAAACGATCTAAATTATTTTGGCAGAATTCAAGTTTTAAAACCTTCTTTTTTCCAAAAAATTTCTGTATTAACGTGCCCATAATGGATCCTCCTAACGTTCAAGCTATCATACTTACAATATAGCAGGAATCTATATTGCAGAGTCAAGAGAAAGGACTTTTTTTTAGGGTATTTAAGGTCTGTAGTGTGAACAAGAACGAATAGCGTTGCTATTAAACCATTATGCATAATATACCAATTTGTAAAATGATCACATATATTTTTGGATAAGTTTGTTCCAAATTTCAATAATTTTGCATATGAAGTAATATATAGAATCCTGTTTATTAGGGATTAAGATAAAGGAGGTAATGCAGATGTACGGGTATAGAAACCCTCAATATGAGCAAAGAGGATTATTTCTTGCTCCTCTAGTTGGTGGGCTTATTGGCGGCTTTGTGGGAGGAGCCATTTCTCGCCCATTCGGAGCATATCCAGGAGCCTTTGGAGGCTACCCACCATACCCAGGCTTTTATGGCCAAATCCCACCATACTACGGATATCCAGGTTACTTTTATTAAAATAAAAAGGGTGACAGGCACCTTCCATAAAATGGAAGGTGCCTGTCACCCTTTTTTGTAAAAAACTTTAACTGAAAAATGAAAAAAGATTTAAAAAATGTTAAAATATATTTAAGTTTATATGGATAGGCTTGACATCATTTAGGGGGTGAACGAGTGTTAGAAAATCAACAGCATTTATTTATTGATTTTGAATTTACAATGCCTGAAAAAGGGAAAAAAACGAAAGGGTTTTATCCCGAAATTATTGAGGCAGGCATAGTAGCAGTAGCGAATGGTCATATTTACGAGAAGTTTTCGACCTATGTCATACCAAATCGCTTTCCCATCTTAACAGAAAGATGCAAAACCTTCCTCCATATTAGTCAAGATCAAATTGATCAAGGCATTCCTTTTTCAGAATTAATCAATCGCTTTACCATACTCACGAAAGATTTCCAAAATACGGTTGTAACATGGGGAAATATGGATATGAAAGTATTGCGCCAAAATTGTGAACAAGCTTCATTGACGTTTCCCTTTAAAGCAAAGGAAATTGATTTATCGATGGAATATAAGCGATTCTTTGGAGATCAAAACCAAACAGGATTATGGAAAGCCGTTCAAGAATATGGGAAAGATGGTGTCGGTAAGCACCACCGTGCCTTAGATGATGCTCTCACAACCTATCATATCTTTAAGCTTGTTGAGAAGGATAAGCAATATTTACACAACCCTGATCACACGACCATTGGTGACCGAATCGACCTCTCACAACTATTTAATAAATTTGCCTAAAAAAGCCAAATCTCAAAGTTGATTTGGCTTTAAATATTTATAGATTTCTTCAACATTAAAAATACATCCGATCATTTATCACTTAAAATAGTCCTTTTCCAATGACTCCATATTTTTCAAACTTTGCTGGGCAAATAAAGACGAGTCCTTTTCTAATTCAAGTTTAAAATTCCTGATCACTATTTTTAATGAAGACTCATAATCGGGAACTTCTTCTTCAAACGGCTTCACCATTTTTTTTGGGATATTGGCTTGTTCTAGAAAAGAAAGAGCTTTTCTTTCATGGAAAAAGGCCACATTTGCATCTTTTGGCTGGTGTAAATCACCCTGTAAAGGATGTTTGATGACAGCCAATACCTTTACTAAATAATGTTCTGGACGTATATCTGTGATTTCACCGATATATTTTCCTGTTTTATAGATACCCGTTACTTTATCTCCAACTTGTAGTTCTCCCATTTTCGTTACCCTCCTTGATTTATCTCTTACTATTATGGCGCATGTATCCCAAAAAATAAAATAATAAGAAACATAGGTTCGGTAATAATCTGAAAATTTTGATGATGTTAGATGTTGCTGTTATAATATCAAAAGAACTTATTATTTAGAGAGAAGGGATTTTGTGTTTTCGTATATTTTAGCATTTACATTTCTTTACTTTCCAAAAGATAAAACAGAATATATCCCAGCCGTCATTAGTCTCGTTATCTTTAGTTTATTTGCCTATTTCACTTTTATTTTATTCCGAAAAATTTCGAAGAAAGAAGAAAAGAAAACGAAGGAATTAGAAGAACGTCTAAAAAACTCCGGAACAGTTGACTGAAACTGTTCTTTTTTACGGGAAAAGTTTAATTTTATACATGATTGTCCACACTAAATGAAGAATGTCGGATGGAGGATGTATAAAATGAAAAAAACCAGTTTGTTTATTTTACTTCTTTTTCTAGCGGGTTGTGTTGAAAATGAAGTAACAAAATTGGACGTTGACATGCATAATAGTGCTGGGGATTCACTGGGTACGATTAAATTAACCGAGCAAGCAAGTGGTGTAAAGTTAGATGTGGATCTAGATGGCTTGCCTGTTGGTGAACATGCGATACATATTCATGAAAAAGGTTCCTGCGTGGGACCTGACTTTAAATCAGCAGGGGGTCATTTTAATCCTGAGGACAAGGAACATGGTTTATTACACCCAGAAGGTGCCCATGCTGGAGACTTACCAAACTTAATTGTGGAGGCTGATGGTTCAGTAAAAGCAGAGCTCATGGCCCCTCAAGTAACATTAAAAGAAGAAAAAGCATCCCTCTTAACAAAAGATGGGACTTCAATTGTGATTCATGACAGTAAAGATGATGGCATGACACAACCAGCTGGGGATGCAGGAGAGCGAATTGCCTGTGGTGAAATTAAGGAGAAATAGCGATAAGTAAGAAGTTGCCTTTCTAGCACTAGCGGAAATGCAGCTTCTTTTTATTTAACAAAGCAAACCTAAGAACTCCCTGCAAATTCATGATATTTTGTGCATACAACGGGAATAAATATTTACAATTAAACCTATGTATTTTAAGATAAGAAGGAAAATTTACCAAAATAAATTAATTTTTCTTGGAGGCCATTTATGAGATTAACTGAAAAGGAAATGGAATTAATCGAGATATTAGAAACTGATGCTCGTTTACCCCTTGAAACGATTGCTAAAATGATGAATGTAACGACTGAAGAAACAGAAAAAATGATGAAAAAGTTAGAGGATCAAAAAATCATTGTCGACTATATCTCCATCATTGATTGGGCTAAGATTGAGGAACATAAGGGTGTTAAAGCGATGATTGACGTAAAAGTAACACCAAAACGAGGTGTTGGCTTTAATGAAATTGCAGAGCGGATTTATCGTTTTAAGGAAGTGAATTCTGTTTACTTAATGTCAGGGGCCTATGATTTATCTGTTGTTATTGAAGGGAATTCAATGAACGACATCGCTCGTTTTGTATCTGAAAAGTTATCGACCTTAGATTCTGTTATTTCTACTACCACTCATTTTATCCTTAAAAAGTATAAACATGATGGGATTATCTTTGAACCTGAGAAAAAAGATAGACGAATCGTGGTGTCTCCGTAATGGGTGTTTCGACAAGATCTTATTTATCTCAAAAAGCAAAAGAATTAAAGCCTTCTGGAATCCGTCGATTTTTTGATTTAGCAGCAGGGAGGGAAGGGGTAATCTCACTTGGTGTAGGGGAACCAGATTTTGTTACATCTTGGAATGTAAGAGAAGCAGCAATCAATTCTCTTGAACAAGGTTTTACCTCTTACACTGCAAATGCAGGCTTAATCGAACTTCGAGAAGAAATTTCTTATTATATGGAAACGCAGTTTCATGTTCGTTATTCACCTCAAACTGAAATCATCGTAACCGTTGGTGCAAGTGAAGCAATCGATATTGCAATGAGAACGATATTGGACCCAGGTGATGAAGTCATCGTGATTGAACCATGTTTTGTTTCATATGTACCCATCATTGAATTAGCAGGTGGTGTAGCTGTCAAAGTTCAGGCCTTAAAAGAAAATGACTTTAAGGTGACTTCAAGTCAAATTGAAGAGGCCATCACAGAAAAAACAAAGGCAATCCTTATTTGTTCGCCTAATAACCCTACAGGTTCTATGCTGAACAAACAAGAACTTCAAGCACTGGCTAAGGTTGCCATTCAACATGATTTGCTTGTCGTTGCGGACGAAATCTATGCAGAACTTGTCTATGATGAGGAATATACAAGTCTTCCGTCTATTGCCGGAATGAAAGAAAGAACGATTCTAATATCAGGTTTTTCAAAGGGTTTTGCTATGACAGGGTGGAGGCTAGGGTTTGTTTGTTCCCCTCCCGAAATATCAGGAGCGATGCTGAAAATCCATCAATATACATTGATGTGTGCTTCAACCATGGCCCAATATGCAGCCTTGGAGGCATTGAAAAACGGAAGAAATGATGTAGACGAGATGGTCAAAAGCTATCGAAGACGTCGGAATTATATCGTCCAGTCCTTTAATGAAATTGGACTCTCTTGTCATAATCCAGGAGGGGCTTTTTATGCATTCCCATCTATTGAGTCAACGGGGTTATCCTCGCAGGAATTCGCAGAACAATTATTAGAAAAACAAAATGTAGCGGTCGTCCCTGGAGATGTATTTGGTGAAAGTGGTGAAGGACATATCCGTTGTTCCTACGCAACATCGATGGAAGAAATTCAAGAAGCTATAAAACGAATAAGCCAATTCTTGGATGACCTGGAAAAAAGAAAATAAAAAAAGGACAGCCATAAAGGTTGTCCACAAAAAAGGGGGGAATACTAGAAAGTCTTACATTACAAGGCTTTCCAATTCTCTCCTTTTTATACACTATTCCTGAATTTTATTTTAAAATAGTAATAAACTTCTAATTGGTTTTGATATAATTTCTTTTTTATGATATAATTTTTTATTGCGTATAATTGGATCTAAATATCAAAAAAACTAGGAGTGTTTTTATGGCTGAAAATATTGAAGTAGGAAGTGTTTTAACGGGTAAAGTTACGGGAATTCAAGCGTACGGAGCCTTTGTTGCATTAGATGAAAATAATCAAGGTCTTGTCCATATTTCTGAAATTACTCATGGATACGTAAAAGATATTAATGAATATCTAAAAGTGGGTGATGAGGTAAAAGTAAAAGTGTTATCCGTTGATAAAGAGGCAGGTAAAATTGGGTTATCAATCCGTGCAACAGAAGTAGCACCTGCACCAGTTGCTGAAACGAAAGCAGCACCAAAGTCTCGTAAGCGTCAGGCAGCAGCTATCCAGGCTGAAACTGAACCAGGTTTTAATACTTTAAAAGATAAACTTCAAGAGTGGATTGAACAATCTGCTAAGAATAACGATTTAATTAAAAAATAAGCGTAATGGTACATGAAAAAAGAGGCTGACCCCTAAGATAAAGGGTCAGCCTCTTTTTAAATAGGTTGAAGATAGGATTTACTCTGTTCGTAACTCAGGTCTACGTCCCATTTCAGTATTTTGTTTGAACAATAACCCTAAGTTGATGAGTCCAGCAAGTCCAACAAGTCCATAAATGAGCCTTGATAAGAATGCATCTTGACCTCCAAAAAGGGAAGCAACAAGATCAAATTGGAATAATCCGATTAGTCCCCAGTTTAAAGCTCCAATGATGGTTAATACAAGTGCAGCACGTTGAATTCCGCTCATATTAAACCTCCTTTCCTAATGAATAACTTACATTTTTAGAATTCAACAGAAGGGAAAAATTATTCTATTTTGAAAAAAATATTTCCCGTTTATGAACTTTGCAATCAGTGGTCATTTACCTGATAATAAATATGTAAAAATATTACAAAAGGAGACCGAAAAATATGGATAATTTTACTTACTGGAATCCAACAAAATTAATATTTGGAAAAGATCAATTGGCAGAAATAAAAAATGAAGTACCGCAATATGGGGATAAGATATTACTAGTGTATGGCGGAGGGAGTATTAAAAACAACGGACTATATGACAAAGTAATGAACATTCTTAAGGAACTAGACGCAACCGTTTTCGAACTTTCGGGAGTAGAACCGAATCCGCGTATCTCGACTGTCAGAAAAGGGGTCGATCTATGTAAAAAAGAAGGAATTCAACTGATCTTGGCGGTTGGGGGAGGTAGTGTCATTGACTGCTCAAAAGCCATCGCAGCAGGTGCAAAATATGAAGGAGATCCATGGGATATCGTCATCAAGAAGACCGTTGTTAAGGATGCACTGCCATTTGGGGTAATTTTAACCTTAGCGGCAACAGGTTCTGAAATGAATCCATCCTCTGTAATCACAAATTGGGAAACGAATGAAAAGTATGGCTGGGGAAGTCCTTATGTCTATCCGCGCTTTTCCATTCTTGACCCGGTTCATACATTTTCGGTTCCAAAAAATCAAACCATCTATGGAATTGTTGATATGATGGCTCATACGTTTGAACATTATTTTCACAAAGCGGAGAATACAGAATACCAAGACCGCATGTGTGAATCTTTACTCGTAACCGTTATGGAAACGGCACCAAAATTATTGGAGGACCTTGAAAACTACGAACACCGAGCAACCATTTTATACTGTGGAACTTATGCCTTAAATGGCATGATTTCAATGGGATTTGCTGGGGATTGGGCAACTCATAACTTGGAGCATGCTGTTTCAGCGGTTTATGATATTCCTCATGGTGGTGGTCTAGCGATTCTTTTCCCAAACTGGATGAAGTATGTTCTGAACGAAAATCCAGAAAGATTCAAGAAATTAGCTGTTAGAGTATTTGGAGTTAACCCTGAAGGCAAAACTACGCAAGAAGTTGGATTAGAGGGAATTGAGAAATTACGAGAGTTTTGGAACAGTATTGGGGCTCCATCACGCCTTGCAGACTATGGGATTGATGATCGTCAATTAGAGTTGATGGTTGACCGAGCGATGGCCAGAGGAGATTTTGGTAAGTTCAAATTGTTAAAAAGGGGAGATGTAGAAGCGATTTATCAGGCTTCTCTATAACCAAAAGTTTTAAAATAGACAATTTTTCGTTTGTGTCCGCTTCCAAGAAGTGGGGATTCTTGATTATATGACATATTTCGGCTAAAGTAAAAATGAATCAAATTTAAACAACTAATGGAGGAGCATGCATGACACATATTCAATTTGATTATTCAAAAGCATTACCGTTCTTTTCAGAGCATGAAATTACATACTTCCAGGATGCTGTAAAAGTCGCCCACCATTCATTACATGAACAAACAGGGGCAGGAAGTGACTTTTTAGGATGGATCGATTTACCGGTCAATTATGACAAAGAAGAGTTTTCACGTATTCAAAAAGCAGCTGAGAAAATTAAAAATGATTCAGATGTCCTTTTAGTCATTGGGATCGGTGGTTCTTATTTAGGAGCACGTGCAGCCATTGAAGCACTGCAACATAGCTTTTT
This sequence comes from Niallia sp. Kr1, assembly GCF_050389805.1. NCBI lineage: Bacteria > Bacillati > Bacillota > Bacilli > Caryophanales > Bacillaceae > Niallia > Niallia sp. Kr1. The sequence goes on from NZ_CP130945.1 coordinate 1,062,747, forward strand.
CAATGTGTTGCCAAAAGAGAAGAGAAAGGCACCGCAAATTATTTTCACAGGAAATAATATCAGTTCTTCATACATGCATGACATTATTGATTTATTAGAAGGAAAAGATTTCTCAATTAATGTCATTTCAAAATCAGGAACAACGACAGAACCAGCAATTGCCTTTCGTCTTTTCCGCAAATTACTAGAAGAGAAATATGGAAAAGAAGAAGCGTTGAAGCGTACATATGTGACAACAGATAAAGCCAGAGGGGCTCTTAAAACGGTTGCTGATGAAGAAGGTATGGAAACGTTTGTGATTCCAGATGATGTAGGAGGACGTTTCTCTGTTTTAACGGCAGTTGGGTTATTACCGATTGCAGCAAGTGGTCTTGACATTGAAGCGATGATGAAAGGGGCTGCTGCAGCACGCGATGATTTCAGTAGCTCAGAATTAAAAGAAAATACAGCTTACCAATATGCCGCAGTGAGAAATATTTTATATAACAAAGGCAAAACGGTCGAGATGCTGATTAATTATGAGCCAGCGCTTCAATATTTTGCTGAGTGGTGGAAACAATTATTTGGTGAAAGTGAAGGGAAGGATCAGAAGGGGATTTATCCATCTTCAGCTAATTTCTCTACTGATCTACACTCATTAGGTCAATATGTTCAAGAAGGTCGTCGTATTCTTTTTGAAACTGTGATTAAAGTAGACAAACCAAAGCATGAATTAACGATTAATGAGATTGAAAAGGATTTAGATGGATTAAACTATCTAGCTGGAAAATCAATCGATTTTGTTAATAATAAAGCGTTTGAAGGAACCTTGCTTGCTCATACAGATGGAGGAGTCCCTAATCTAATTGTAACGATTCCACAGCTTGATGAGTATACATTTGGCTACTTAGTTTATTTCTTTGAAAAAGCCTGTGCGATGAGTGGCTATTTATTAGGAGTTAACCCATTCGACCAGCCAGGCGTAGAAGCATATAAAGTCAATATGTTTGCGTTACTAGGAAAGCCCGGTTTTGAAGAGAAAAAGGCGGAACTCGAGAAGCGTTTGAAATAATGAAGAAAAGAGAGTGCTCATTTAATGGAGCGCTCTCTTTTATGTAATAAAAATCAACTGGTCGTTTCTCTCAATAAAAAAGGGTTGGGGTGGATTTAAGATGGTGGCTTCTCCTCTTTTAATCCCTAACAACGTTTGACCATTTTGCATGTACTTCATTCCCAGACTTGTATAATCTTCATCGACCTCATCCATATCTGCTTCTTTAAGGATAATTTTTTCCTCGGAAAGTTGATATAACAAATCTAAGAAAGAGGTAACCATATCTTGAGAATTGATACTTTGGTGCATGACAAAGCTTGTTAAAATATTCGTTTGGATGATTTCGTCTGCACCTGCTCGCTTTGCATTGGCCATTTGTTCATTTGTTAAAATTTCAATAATAGTCTCAACATCTGGATTCAAACCTTTTACTGCAAGAAGAGTGAGTATGCTATTCATATCTGCTTGCATTTCTCCTAGATTGGTATTCGCTGTAATAATGACTTTAATGGCATCTCCGATATTAGCTTGAAGCAGAACAGAATCTTGGTTGGCTGCTCCTTTTATAAAATGAACATTCCCATTTGGAAGTGGGTTTATATCGAGACTCTCATCAATTAAGGCAATGGAAACTGATTTTTGTCTTTTTAATAAGGTTCCGATCACTTCTTTTGAACGTTCATTCCAGCCCACAATGATATAATGATCTTTCCCTCGAAAGATAGCTTTTCCCTCGTGATAATCATTTTGTCTTGTAACTGCTGTTGTTGCAAGCGTAATAAAAAAAGAGGATAAGAATCCTGCGCTGGTAAGAATTAAAAAAATACCAGCGATTTTACCAAAAATGGATACAGGAAAAAAATCACCATACCCAACAGTGGAAGCTGTGATGATTGCCCACCAGATTCCATCAAATACGGTGGGAAATGTATTAGGTTCAATGAAATGAACAATAATCCCGAAAATGAAAATGGATGTAATGGCAATAATAAATGTCCTCAGCAAGAGTGGCAAACGTATAAACCCTAAAAAAATCTGATTAGGCAAAATGCTCACCTCTATTTTGAATCATTATCTTATCAGTATGAACGAGAAATGATTTCTCTAAAACAAAGGTTATGCTTTTTACTGTTATATGTTAAAATTTTCATGGACTTTTTAACATAAAAAAGGATGATCCTTTTTCGAATCATCCTTCTTCTTCAAGTTGTATCCATTCTTTAGACCATTTTTCAATTTCTGCAAATACGTTCTTTAGTGCTAATCCCTTTGCTGTTAATGTATATTCAACCCGAACAGGGACCTCTGGAAATACCTCTCTAGAAATGATTCCTTCGCTTTCTAATTCCTTTAATCTTTCTGATAAAAGTCGACCACTGATCGGAAGGGAAGAGTTTATTGAGCAAAAACGTTGTGGTCCGGATAACAGTTGATTAATAATTAAAGCATTCCAGCGTTTACTGAGGATTTCAGTCGCTTTGAAAAACTTAGGACAAAGGGTGCTTTCTACCATTGCAAAATCACCTCAGTTACAAATAGTTACTAACATAATAATAGTAAATATATTACTTGACGTCAACAACTTACAAAATTATACTTAGTTACATATAGTAAGTAATGTTGTGTTAGTGGAATCAAAGTCGGAGGGATGAACCTTATGATTACTGAAAAAACGAAAAAGTTATTAATGAATAAAATGACAATTTTAAAAAATAAAGATAAAAAAGACCTATGCTTAGTCGGACCTGTTCGACTACCTGTCCAATTGGACGACAAGGTGGTCACGTTTCAATGGTATACTTGGTTGTCTCTAGAAGGGATCCCCACAGATAAAGAGGAAATTCTTAACTCTATCGCAACTATGGATCTTGCTTCACAACAACAATCATCCGTGTTAGTCTATGGTGATTTTGAAGATTCAGAAGAAGCATTTATCAGAATGCATAGCATATGCCATACAGGGGATATTTTTGGCAGTAAACGATGTGACTGTGGGTATCAGCTACGACAGTCCATGCGAATGATCGTGGAAAACGGCAGCGGGGCGCTATTTTACTTAGCGAATCACGAAGGGCGAGGAATAGGCTTGTTTTCAAAATCATTAGCTTATATCCTTCAGGAAGAAGGCTATGATACAGTTGAAGCAAACCTTGCCCTTGGCTTTCCTGATGATACTCGTTCCTACGAGGAAGCGATTCGTGTCTTGAAGGGACTTAGAGCTCACCCCGTTACGTTGATTACGAATAATCCAAAAAAGATTGATGCCTTAAAACAACATGGACTATTGATTCAAGACCATATACCATTATGGGGAGATATTTCTGAGTATAATGAGTTTTATTTAACAACAAAAGTTGAAAAAGCGGGGCATATTAAGAAAAGTGAGCTAACTATTGCAAATTAAGGAGAATTACAATGAACAATGATTACAATTTTATGAAGCTTGCACTGGATTTAGCCTCAACCGCGAAAGGTAAAACCAATCCCAATCCGCTTGTAGGTGCTGTCATTGTGAAAGACGGAATGATTGTTGGTTCTGGACTGCACCGCAAAGCGGGGGAACCTCACGCCGAAGTACACGCATTCCGCATGGCTGGTGATCATGCAAAAGGAGCAACTCTTTATGTGACACTTGAGCCATGTTCACATTACGGGAAGACACCGCCTTGTGCTGAATTAGTAAAAGATTCAGGTATACGTCGTGTAGTGATTGCTATGAAAGATCCAAATCCACTTGTAGCTGGAAGAGGCATTAAGATTTTAGAGGACGCTGGTATTGAAGTAGAAGTAGGATTGCTTGAAGACGAGGCAAGAAAGCTTAATGAGCGGTTTATTCATAATATGGTGCACCAAACTCCATTTGTGATTTCCAAGATCGCTATGACTCTTGATGGGAAAATTGCGGCACATAATGGACATTCCAAATGGGTTACTGGTGAAGAAGCAAGGAGAAAAGTGCATGAATTACGAGATGAAGTAGACGGAATTCTTGTTGGAATTGGAACCGTTCTGGCAGATGATCCAATGTTAACGACGAGATTGCCACAAGGTGGAAAAAATCCAGTTCGTATTATTCTTGATTCAGAGTTAAGAACGCCCTTACATGCAAAAATAACAGATTGTTCTGAAGCAGAAACCTGGATTTTTGCAGGTGAGGGAGCTAATAAAGAAAAAGCTAATAATCTGCTGGAAAAAGGTGTTCAAGTATACTTTGTACCTAAAAATGAAAAAGAGGGCCTGGATTTAACTACGGTGATGAAAGAATTATTTGCAAAAGGAATCACCGATGTTTTGGTAGAAGGCGGAAGTGAATTGAATGCCTCATTTTTACGTGCTGGATTAATCAATAAATATCTGATTTATGTAGCCCCTAAAATCTTAGGTGGACGACATTCACTTACTCCTTATACAGGTGTTGATGTAAATTCAATGGATGAAGCTGTTGCTGTTGATTTTGACAGTTTTGAACAGGTAGGAGACGATTTATTAATTACGGCATACCCAAAGCAACTAGCTAATGACAAAAAATAATGGGTGATAAATATGAATAACTACGACTATAAAGCTGATGTATGCATCGTTGGTGCAGGTCCTGGTGGGGCTTTATTGGCGTACTTACTTGCTAGTAACGGCATTTCAACGATCTTAGTTGAAAGAAACGATCATATCAATAAAGAGTTTAGAGGTGAACACCTCAATGAAATCGGGGAAGAAATTCTTCGTAAATATGATTTATTTGAGGATCTCGAAAGAAAAGGATTATTGAGAATGGAAAGAGTTGAGTATTGGGATCATGGAGAAGTGATTAAAACCATATGGCCGGATCCGGAAATTGGTCATGTAGGTATTCATGTCCCTCAAAACCACTTGCTCGGACTCTTATTAGAAAAATCTAGACCACTTACAGATTATACATTACTAATGAATACAAAAGTCATTGGATTAGTAGAAGAAGATGATCACTATTCGGGAGTCATAGCGAAACAAGACGGGAAAGAAATAATGATTAAAAGTTCTTTAATTGTGGGTGCAGATGGTCGTTTTTCCACCATTAGAAAACTTGCCCAATTTCCGATTTCAAAAATTCATCATGGCTATGATTTACTTTGGGCTCGTATTCCTGCCCCAAAAAATTGGGAACCAACCATTCGTATGGCTTTAGTTGATGATGATCAACTTGCACTTTTTACACAACAAGGTGGTTTTGTTCAGATCGGTTGGAATATCCCGGAAGGTTCCTATCCAATGATCAGGAAACAATCCTTTACACCTTTTATTAATAAACTAATCGCTGCATTTCCCGAATTAAAAGATACCGTTACAGAAAACATTCGTTCATGGAATGATTTTATTTTACTTCAAGTTCAAAGCAGCAAAAGTGACACTTGGGTGAAAGATCGTGTCGTGATTATGGGGGATGCTGCGCATACGATGAGTCCAACGGGAGCATTTGGCTTAAATAGCTCATTAAAGGATGCGGAAGTTTTATATCAAATTATTCAAGACTATAAAGGATCGATTCAACACTTAGGTAGTACTGAATTAGAACGATTTGAAAAAATTCGCAGGAAAAAAGTCGAAGAAGAGCAATCAACACAACTCGTAAAAGAAGCCTCATTTGGGAAACAATTTGCTCTAGTATAAAAATAAAAAAAATCCGGAATGCCTAGCAAAAGTGCTAGCTTCCGGATTTTTATGAATAATTTTGTTGATTTTCACTCCACTGTGAAAAACTCCCCGACCCATTACATGATGGACAATCCAAGGACTCAGGATAGAAATATTCATTAATGACTGGAATTTGGAATCCCTTGCCATTACAATCTGGACAATTTCCCAAACTTTGAGCTTGGGCTATTTTTTTCTCATTTAAACTAGATTTCCAATTCGAGAGAGATTGAAAAAAACCCATTGATTTAACACTCCTATTTTTATTTTATCTTATGCAAATACGATTCTACTTGTTATTCCTTCCTATTATTTGATATCTCCTATTTTTTATACATTTATTACCTTTGGATACAAGATGTACATAATTTATCCCATTTTTGTAAATAGTAAGCCCATGAAGTTCACTTATGAGGTGTTGATCATTGGGTTTACAACAAAAAGAAAAAATATTCATCATAATGGCATTGATCGTAATTGCCTTATTTGTGTCTCCTCTGTTTATTCTAGGTGAAAATGCCCATATTCGAGTTCATGATAATCTAGATTCCAATTTAGCTTGGTATAAAGTGCTAAAGGAAAGTGGAGAGATTTTTGGTCCGATTGAAGCGGTGATTCCTCAAATCATGAATGGTCATCTTTCAAGAAATGCCTTTGGAACTGAATGGAGCGGGATTGTTTGGCTTCATGCTATATTTCCGACCATGACTGCCTATGCGATCAGTCAGACTATTACAAGAATTTTTGCCTTTTTAGGAATGTATTTATTGTTACGGGATCATTTTTTACCCAAAAAAGAGTGGGCGTTGATACGTGTTGGGGTGGCCTTAGCGTTTTCTTTAACACCTTTTTGGCCATCGGGGATGCTGAGTACACTTGGTATGCCATTGGCTTTATGGGCATTTCTCCATATTCGAAAAGGAAGAATCTCATGGCGGGAATATATTGTGTTTACCTTGCTTCCGCTGTATTCAAGTATTGTTTTAGGGATGTTCTTTTTTTTAGTTGCGATGGGAATCCTTTGGATAATCGATTTTCTTAGAAAAAGGAAGCATACAGTAGCGTTTCTTATCTCCTTACTTTATATGGGGGGTGTCTATCTACTAGTTGAATACCGACTAGTCCATTCTTTTATTTTTGATGATGACCCAAATAGTCGGGACGAATATATTCATGCTCGATTGTCGTTAGGAAGAGTTATTCGATTAACGTTTAAAAATTATCTCCTCGGTCATAACCATGTCATGACCGTTCACACCTTAGTCATTTTACCGATATTATTCATTGCCTTTTTTATTGTTTGGAAAAAAGGCTGGTGGAAGCAGGAGAAATCATTTGTCTTTTTATTCATTTTAAATTTCCTATTATCAATATGGTATGCGTTTTGGTTTTATAAAGGGTGGGAGCCCTTGACATTAAAGTTCCATTTTATGAATACGTTTAATTTTGCTCGGTTTCATTTCTTAAGACCCCTTGTGATTTATGTAAGTTTTGCACTTGCGTTAAAAATTTTATGGCAATCTCATTATGGGTGGAGGAAACTGATTCCAATCTGTATTGCTGCACAATTAGTAGTATTGATCCCGTTTAATGAAGAAATTGCCTTCCAATCGAGACCATCTGTGAAAGAGTTTTATGATGTTGAGCTTTTTACACAGATCAAAGATTATATCGGAATATCCGAAGAACAATACAGGGTCGCAAGTATTGGGCTGCACCCTGCAATCGCTCAATATAATGGATTTTATACGTTGGATTCTTACAATAATTTTTATCCGCTCACTTATAAATACCAGTTTCGAAAAATTATTGAAAACGAATTAGCTAAAAATAAAACGATTCGAACGTATTTCGATGAGTGGGGGGGACGTTGCTATTTATTTACAGATGAACTGGGAAAGCATTATATGTTTAAAAAGACATCTAAAAAAAGATTAAAGAATCTTCAACTGCACACGGATGTTTTTAAAGACATGGGGGGAAGATATATATTTTCAAGTGTCCCGATCGTAAATGCAGAAGAAAACCAATTAGCGTTAGAGAAAGAGTTTACCACGAAAAAGTCAGTATGGAAGATTTATTTATATCGAGTTTTATAAAGTTGAAGCTTCACTTTTTGGAGGAAATCATATGAGTATGCCAAATGTAACTCTTGTTGTACCTTGTTATAACGAGGAGGAGATTTTGCCACATACGATAAATGTTCTACATGATTTGGTTCTTGAATTAATTAGAGAAAAACGTATTTCAGAGAAAAGCCGAATCCTATTTGTTGATGATGGAAGTCGTGATGCAACATGGTCATTCATTTATAAAGCAAGTCTTCAAACAGAACATATTCGTGGGTTAAAGTTGGCACGAAATGCTGGACATCAAAGTGCTTTATTAGCTGGATTATTTGCTGCGAAAACAGCTTCTGATTGTGTCATTTCTTTAGATGCAGATTTACAGGATGATATCCGTGTCATTCGCTTGTTTATTGAAAAGTTTAAAGAAGGATATGAAATTGTATACGGTGTACGTAGAAAAAGAGACAGTGATACCTTTTTTAAACGTGCGACTGCTCAAGGTTTTTACAAACTTATGGAAAAACTTGGCGTTCCTTTAATTTATAATCATGCCGATTATCGTCTTATGGGCAAACGGGCTCTAGATGCATTAGAGCGCTTTGATGAGGTAAATTTATTTTTACGGGGAATCGTCCCGTTAATTGGATTTCGATCAACCTCCGTTTATTATGACCGCCAGGAGCGCCTTGCAGGAGATACAAAATATCCATTAAAGAAAATGCTGGCCTTTGCGTTTAATGGGATTACCTCTTTTTCTGTTACTCCGATTCGTTTCGTCATGTTGACAGGATGTGCTTTCTTTCTTACAAGTCTAATCTTTTTATGTTACTTTCTAACTTTAAAGTTTATGGGGGAAACGGAAATTGGCTGGACCTCTTTAATTACATCCATTTGGTTAATTGGAGGATTGCAATTAATGGCGATTGGTCTAATTGGAGAGTATATTGGAAAAGTGTATCAAGAGTCAAAACGCAGACCGAAGTATATTGTCGATATGGACCTTTTCAATATGGCTAAGCCTAATCGAAGAACAAGTGAACATGAAGAACTTGTGAATACAATGGATAGAGCAACAAAAACAAATTAACAAATAAGGCTGTTTTATAGAGGGGAACCCCTATAAAACAGCCTTATTTTTCTTACCCTTCATATTCTCTATCTAAATTGCATTCTTTAAGAGGAACTAATTTTGTCTTATTCTTCCATTTATAACCTAACCACACAATGAGAAATAGTGGTAAGCCAATATAAGATACTGAAATTCCGTACCAGTCAATATTGCCGCCTATAAAAGCTGGAAAGTTTTGTCCTAAAATAACAATCGTACACAGAACAAATGCGAATATTGGACCAAACGGATAGAAATTGGATTTATAAGGTAGGTCATTCAGGTCTTTTCCTTGTGCAATATAGGCTTTTCGGAAGCGATAATGACAGACTGCAATTCCAAGCCATGCAATAAAGCCGGACATCCCTGATGCGTTTAGTAACCATACATAAACAACACCTTCACCAAAAAAGGATGCTAAAAAGGCAAGAGAACCAACAAGTGATGTAGCGATTAAGGCATTAACGGGTACACCTTTTTTATTAATTTTCGCAAGGAATTTTGGTGCTTTTCCTTCGCGGGCTAAATTCCAAAGCATTCTTGTGGAAGCATACATTCCCGAATTACCTGCTGAAAGAACGGCTGTTAAGATGATCGCATTCATTACAGATGCAGCAAAGGCAATACCTGCTCTTTCAAAAACAAGAGTAAAGGGACTCATTGTAACATCCCCACTTGCTAGATTCTCATTTGTATAGGGAATTAATAGGCCAATTACAAAAATCGCTAAAATATAAAATAAGAGAATTCTCCAGAATACCTGCTTGATGGCCTTCGGAATATTTTTCTCTGGATCTTCACTTTCTCCTGCTGCTGTACCAAGAAGCTCTGTTCCTTGGAAAGAGAAACCTGCAGCCATAAATACTCCTAATAATGCAAGGAAACCTCCGTTAAATGGGGCGTTTTCAATCGTAAAATTCGTGAAACCAACAGGCTCACCGCCCAAAATACCAAATATCATTAAAATACCAGTGATAATGAACACAATCACAGTAATAACTTTAATAATAGAAAACCAATATTCTGATTCTCCGAAACCTTTTACTGAAAGAATATTAAGGAGGAACATGATGACAAGACAAAGGCTGCTCCAAATGATGGACGGTGTATCCGGGAACCAAAATTTCATGATTAAGGAAACGGCTGCAAGCTCTGCTGCGATCGTAATCGCCCAGTTATACCAATAGTTCCATCCAAGAGCAAAACCAAGAGAAGGATCAACAAATTTAGTTGCGTACGTACTAAAACTTCCGGTTACCGGCATATAGGCAGCCATCTCGGCTAATCCTGTCATTAAAAAGTAAACCATCGCTCCAATAAGGGCATAGGCTAAAAGCGCTCCTCCTGGTCCTGCTGTATGAATAGCACCCCCACTTGCGAGAAACAACCCTGTTCCGATACACCCACCTAATGAAATCATGGTTAAATGCCGTGCTTTTAGTTTTCTTTGTAATTCCTGTTTTTTACCATTATTGTGATGGTTGTTATGCTGTTCTAACTGTTTTGCTGTAGTTGTTTGCATAATTATTAACTCCAATTAAGTATTTAACTTCATTCAGGAGAAGACTTCCACCTTTTATTATGAGTGAAGAATGACTAAAAGTTCTCTGATGCAATGTGGATTTATACCTCAGATGAATGAAGTTAGCCTCCGGCGAACCTTGCGATTTTTACGGTATCTTATCGAGCGAGCCAGGCGACGACGTTCGAGTCAGGCGAAAGCCACAGGAAGTGGCGTTCTGAAGCGTGATAAAAATCGGGACGCAAATTCGTCGGTAAAATTTGATGAATTTTGTCGAATTTTCTGCTGAAATAGCCCATTGAAATTATACTAAACTCTGTATATTTTTCAATGGTAAAAACTGCGAAATAACAGGATATGGATAATTTTCTTCTTTATATTTTGATATTGGTATGATATCATAATGATAATAAAAAGATATTAGAAAGGTGTGATTATTTATGAGGGAAAAGGAAATCTTTAAGTTAAATGGATTTATTGGTGTTTTAATTGAATTAATATTAATTGTTGGTACAGTTCTTTCAGTAAGATCATTCATTGTAGGCGGTAGTGTTGCGGCATTTATTATTGGAATTATTCTCGTTCTTATCTTTCTCTTATTAGCAACAGGTTTTACGATCATCCAGCCTAATCAAGCAAAAGTGTTTACGCTTTTTGGGAATTATTTAGGGGTAATTAAACAAGAGGGATTTTGGTTTACGATTCCTTTAACGGTACGAAACAATGTTTCGCTGCGAGTGATAAATTTTAATAGTGATAAATTAAAGGTTAACGACTTAGAAGGGAATCCGATTGAAATTGCAGCGGTTGTGGTTTATAAAGTGTTTGACTCAGCGAAAGCAGTCTTTGATGTTGAGAATTATAAAGATTTTGTTCATACCCAAAGTGAAACAGGATTACGTCATATTGCAAGTCAATACCCATATGATAATTTCAATAATGACTTTGAGATTTCGCTTCGCCAGCACTCTGACGAAGTGGGGGATGAGTTAACAAAAGATCTACAGAAAAGATTATCCGTGGCAGGGGTTGAGATTATTGAAGCAAGAATCATGCACTTAGCTTATTCAAGTGAAATTGCCCATTCTATGTTACAGCGCCAGCAGGCAAAAGCCGTTCTAGCTGCTAGAAAAGTGATTGTTGATGGAGCTGTTTCTATGGTAAAATCAGCTATTGATCAGTTAAATGCAGAGCAAGTGGTTGAACTTGATGAAGAGAAAAAAGCACAAATGGTTAATAATCTAATGGTTGCGCTTGTTTCAGACAAAGGAAATCAGCCAATTGTCAATACAGGATCCATTTATTAAGGTTGTGATATAAAGTGCCAGAAAAAAAGCGCTTTTTACTTCGAGTTGATCAAAAAGTATATGACGCACTTGAAAAATGGGCAAGTGATGAACTAAGAAGTGTAAATGCTCAAATTGAGATCCTCCTAAAAAAAGCGTTAAAAGAAGCGGGAAGATCTAAAGACTCGGAATAATAGGGGTGACAGGCACCTTCCAATTTCTGGAAGGTGCCTGTCACCATATTTGTCACCATATTTTATCTTGGAATAACTTATATTTTTATTTCAACATTGTGTAAACGTTTTAAAAATAGGAAAAATTCTCTTTTGTTCATGAAAATGCGAATTTTTTATTTTTATTTTAAAATAACTATTTACATTTTTATTTTTTTTGTGTATTATTTAGCTCATATCATTCAGGGCTTTATTCTTTTATAATTATCAAATCTAAATTGTCTGAAGATTACGATATAGTCGAATGGAGTCGAAAATTTTTATAGGGGGCGAACTAAATGGGTTCAAAAAAAATGTCAACAGGCGAAATGGTAGCTATTGGGCTTATGCTTTTTGCCCTATTCTTTGGAGCAGGAAACTTAATTTTTCCTCCTGCATTAGGTCAAGCATCAGGCACCAACTTTTGGCCAGCAATTATTGGATTTTTATTAACGGGTGTAGGGTTGCCATTGCTAGGTGTTTTAGCAATCGGATTATCTGGTCATAATCATTTACAATCAATGGCCAATAAAATTAATCCAGTCTTTTCATTAGTATTTACTGTTATCTTATATTTATCTATTGGACCTTTCTTTGCAATTCCACGTACAGCAACAGTATCTTATGAAATTGCAGTGGGCGGATTATTTCCGAATGTTTCAGGTGGTTTCAATGTTGCATTATTAATTTACAGTATTGTATTTTTTGGAGTTGTCGGATGGTTGTCGTTAAATCCGAGCAAAATTGTTGATCGTGTTGGTAAATTGATGACACCGGTATTATTATTATTATTAGCTATTCTTTTAATTTCTACTTTTGTAAGTCCATTAGACGAACCGCTTGCACCAATTGCTAATTATGTAGATAATGCATTCTTTAAAGGTTTCCAAGAAGGATACCTCACAATGGATACCTTAGCATCTCTTGTTTTTGGAATCATCGTTATTAATGCGATCAAGGCAAAAGGGATTACAGATAAAAAGGCCATTGCTTCTATTACAGTTAAATCAAGTTTAATTGCTGCGGCATGTTTAGGTATTATCTATTTGGGGCTTGGTTACTTAGGTTCAACAACAAGCTTTGCTGCTGGGGAAGCAAATAATGGACCTGCTTTATTAACATTCGCAGCTGATAGTCATTTCGGTATTTATGGAAACATTATACTAGGTTTTGCGATTGTAGTTGCTTGTTTAACAACTGCGATTGGCTTAATTACATCATGTGCGAGCTATTTCCAAAGTATATTTCCACGTTTTACTTATAAACAATTAGCGATCGGATTTACGATTTTCAGTGCAGCTGTTGCAAATATTGGATTAAGTCAATTAATTACAATTTCAGTTCCAGTATTAGTTGCAATTTATCCAATTGCAATCGTGTTAATTTTCTTAACTTTTGCAGAGCCTTTATTCAAAGGTCGTATGGAAGTTTACCGTTTTAGTTTATTACTAACAGGAATTGTTAGTGTTGTAGATGGATTAAAAGCAGCAGGACTTCCTTTAGAAGGCTTATACAATGCGTTTGGACAATTCCTGCCACTATTTGATGCAGGGATGGGCTGGTTAGTTCCAGCTTTAGTAGGTGCCGTTATTGGATATGTGATTTCATTTGCGCGCCCAGCTAATAGTGAACAATTAAAAAAAGCTAATTAATCAATGTGACCTCGGTTTATTTCCGGGGTCATTTTCGTTTTATGGATCGAAAACATTCTCTCATTTACTACATATACATATAGTAAAAAGAATGAGGGGGAAACGAAAAATGATAGAAAAAATATCAAGAAATTTCTTCCTTCATGTTTCAAAAAATATTCTTTTAAATAAAGCAGCGAAACGATGGGGGCTAAGACTTGGTGCGTCACAGGTAGTTGCAGGAGATTGCATTGAACAGATGGTTAGCAAGGTCAAGGAATTAAATAAAGATGGGTTTGTTTGTACGCTTGACAATCTAGGCGAATTTGTAATGAGTAAAGAGGAAGCTGTGGCAGCGACAGAACAAATTATTCAAACGTTGGAAGCGATTTCGAAGAATAAGTTAAATAGTCAATTGTCGGTAAAATTAACGCAACTTGGAATTGATATTGATAGAAAGTTTTGTGTTCAAAATATGTATCGGATATTAAACACTGCAAAAAAATACCAAATTTTTGTCACGATTGATATGGAGGATTATTCTCATTGTGAATTGACCTTAGATGTTTTAGCGGAATTACGTAAAACTTATAACAATGTTGGGACGGTTATTCAGGCCTATCTTTTCCGTTCTGTTCAAGATGTAAAAAATCTAAAGGGTATTCCACTTAGATTGGTTAAAGGTGCTTATAAGGAGTCTAACAACGTAGCTTATCAGGATAAAAGACTCATAGATGAAAATTTATTAGAACTGATTAAGATTCATCTATTAAGTAAAAGCTATACAGCGATTGCGACTCATGATCATCAGTTGATTGATAGAGTAAAAAAAATTGTTGAAGAAAACGAGATTTCCCCTGATCAGTTTGAATTTCAAATGCTTTATGGTTTTAGAAATGAGCTCCAACAACAACTTTTAAGTGAAGGTTATCGAGTACGGGTTTATGTTCCTTTTGGGACGGATTGGTTCGCTTATTATATGCGGAGATTGGCGGAAAGACCACAAAATATTACTTTTGCATTAAGAGGATTTTTTTCAAAATAAGCGCTTTTCTATGCGGTAAGTAATAATAAATATCTGTCAAAATGAGGATGGAAAAGAAAGCTTAAATATTAAAGAGCAAGAAGTATCAGCTTGGGCAAAAAACGGAAGGATATTTCATGGAACTATATTTAGATAGTGTTTTATTGAAACCAGTTAAGGATGAAAATCAACTTCATATTGCGCTTCAATAAAAAAGAAGTTGATAAAATCATCTATCAATTTCTTTTTAGTAGCGGAGAAGGTGGGATTCGAACCCACGCAACAGTTGCCCGTCCTAACGCATTTCGAGTGCGTCCCCTTATAACCACTTGGGTACTTCTCCAAGATGTAATTGGAGCGGGTGAGGGGAATCGAACCCCCGACATCAGCTTGGGAAGCTGGAATTTTACCATTAAACTACACCCGCATGGCATGATCGCTTTAATATTATATCATAATAATGAGGAATTGTACTGCAATGGAAATAAGAAAAATAACTCAAAAAAGACTGAACAAGAATCTTGATTAAAAGTTCTTTTTACAAAAAATAGTACATGCTATATAATGAAAGAATTAAGTTTGAATAGACAAAATTCCTCATGAGGAGAACGGAAATTATGGGAAATCGTGAATTGCCATTAAAAGAAAAAAGCATCGTGTTTGTTGGATTTATGGGAGTAGGTAAAACCACGATTGGGAAGCTAGTCGCGAAAAAACTTTATCGAGATTTTATTGATGCGGATGAAGAAATCGAAAAAGAATTTGGTATGCCTACGGCGAAAATTTTCAAAACATTTGGTGAAAAAACGTTTCGTGAAAAAGAGCAGTCCCTTATCGTGGGATTAAGTGAACAACCGTTAAAAGTCATTTCATTAGGTGGAGGAGCGTTTTTAAATGAAAACATCCGTAAAGCCTGTTTGAAAAATTGTTTAGTGTTGTTTTTAGATTTATCTTTTGATAACTGGAAGGAAAGAATGGGCTTGCTCATCGATAGCAGACCGGTTTTACAGAATAAGAGTTTGGAACAAATTGAAGAATTATATAATAGCCGTCAATCTGCTTATTCCCTGCACAATTCAAAGGTTGTGACCGATCATTTAAATCCTGAAGAAGTAGCTGATTATATCGTGGAATCACTTAAATTGGCTTGGGAATTGCATAGTTAAAAACATCGTTAAAAAGGTCGTCTCTAATAGGAGGCGGCCTTTATTTGTTCTCATAGGTTCTTCTTTTATTTGGGGATTTATTAGAATGAAGAAACGTTTTTTGGTAACGATAAACATAATGGACTGTGTCTGAAGTGTTCAGGAAGGGGGAAGTAGATATGAAGAAGATTAAACAAAATCTTCAAATTGAAGCAGTCATTGATATGATTACGAAAGAGTTTGAAACTTCCTTTGACTTTGTGAACAATCCTTTGAAAATCGACGGGAAAGAAGCGTTACTACTCTATATTAAAACGGTTGTAGATGGGGTTCAATTACAAGACTACATCATTAAGCCTTTTTTTGAAATGGCAACCAATGAGCATTTTCAGGCTTATTTACAATCGATTCCACAGTATAAGGAGATCGAGGGAAAAGAACAAATCTTGGTGGAATTGACAAAGGGAAGTGCTGTGATTGTTATTAATGATGTGATCATTTTATTAGACCTTAATAAAGTGAATACCGATGCTGTTCTACCTGTAAATTTAGAACCAACCATACAAGGTCCTGAATTAGCTCTCAGTGAGGATATGGCAACAAATATCAATCTGATCCGACATCGATATCATAAACCTTCATTAAAAGTTGAGATGCTTCAATTAGGTGAGAAAACGAACCAATCTTTCGCCCTTATATATGATTATGAATCTGTGAATCAAGCTGTTCTTGAAAAGATCAAACAGAAAATTGATTCTCTTAACACCCCATTAATTCAAACTACAGCGGAATTGCAAAGACTTCTAAATGACAAAAAACGTTCGCTACTACCCATTTCATTACTTACAGAACGGACAGATCGAATTATTTATAATGTATCGGGTGGAAAGGTTATTTTATTGTTAGATGGAAACCCTGTCGCCCTTATTGCGCCAGCTGTTTTTGTGGATTTTATGTCTGCAACGGAAGATAATTACAGACCTTTTTGGGTGACGATATTTAATAAATTGCTTCGGTATTTAGGTTTAATTATTTGTTTAACCTTACCTGCACTTTATGTAGCGATTTCATCCTATAATCCAGAGGTATTTCGTTTTGAACTCGCTTTATCCGTATCAGGGAGTCGGATTGGGGTTCCGTATCCATCTTTTATAGAAGTGTTGTTTATGTTAATTGTGATGGAATTATTAATTGAAGCAAGTATTCGATTACCAAAGGTAATAGCTGGAACTGCAACGACAGTCGGAGGTTTAATTTTAGGAACGGCAGCAACAGAGGCAGCTTTAACCTCTACCATTATGATTATTATTGTATCTGCTATGGCGATTTCAACCTTTGTCATTCCAATCAATGAACTAGGATTCGCCGTACGAATTATTAAGTATGGAGTTCTTTTATTTGCAACGATTGGGGGATTATTGGGAATTACGGTATTTTTACTAGGATTTATGATGTATATGTCCAATATGGAAAGCTTTGGAGAACCGTATTTTAAACTATATATACAGCGTAAAAATGCAGAAATAGAGAGGAGCAAGTCATGAGCCGCTATTTCTATTATATTACTTTTATTAATATGATCACATCGATGGTAGCGTCAATGCCAAAAATACTTCTGTTAGCAAAAGAAAAAGGCGCGATTTACTCTATTCTTCTTGCTATTCCAATTGGTTTAGTCTTTTGTTTTCTAATCGGACGCTTTTTTCAGACCTATCCGGGGAAGGGACTACCTGAATTAATGAAAGAATCCATTCCAAAACCTATTACGAAGCCTTTTCTTTTCGTTACGGGAATGGTATGGTTTTCTGCAGGTCTCCTTTCTGTTATCACCTATTCCTTTTTTATTAAACGTTTTTTATCTCCCAATACTAGTTTAATTTTTATAGTTTCCTTGATATTACTATTCATTTACTACGGGGCTTTAATGAAGTCAAAAAGTGTCTTATATACAATTGAGATTATCTTTATTTTAACGATTCCATTAATTTTTCTAATTATGATTAAGGCATTTACGAATGAAGATTTTGAATGGGATTATGTGAGGGTGGCGATTATGCATATCCAGCATGTTCCACAATTTAGCACCATTTGTGCAGCGGCCTTTGTGTTTTGGGGACCCGCAAATTTAATTATTTTTAATCGTGTTATGACTCATAAACAGTCGATGACTTGGAAATCGATTCTGCTCATTGGATTAGTTGGAATGGGTGTATTGGGTTCAAGTTTTTTTGGCATTATTGGGATGCTTGGATTTGAAGCAGTATCTCATACTGTTTATCCTGGTATGACGACAGCAGATACTCTTCATATTAAGTTTGGGGTTATTGAACGAGTATTGTTTGTCAATATCATTTTATTCTTGTCTATTACCTTCACGAGTATTTTAATTCACTGGCATGTAGCGGTGGAGTTGTTAAAACAAGTTATTTTTATTAAGAAATTTAAATGGAAAGATCATCATTTAACTCCGCATCTTTTTTTGATCATTTTTTGGTTAGTCAGTATAAAGGTAGTTACCTATTTAACTGAATATCAGTTAGTTAAGTATACTAGTTATTTTTATAATTTGTTTCCTTTCCTATTTGCAGTCCTGTTTGTTATTATGTGGGCCATCAAAAGGAGAGTACAGCCATGAATAGGGTGGTTCATCGTGTAAAGACCATGCTGATTGTGTTTTTGATCTTAGGAAGTACCCTTTTACAATCAGGATGTGGTTTTAAAGATATTGATAAACGACTTTTCGTGATGGCGATTGGGATTGATGCATCTGAGAAACAAGAGGATATGTATAAAGTTACCTTAAAGATTGCTTTGCCCTCCGGGTCTTTAAAGGAAGCGAGCGGGGATATGTATACTTATTTAACACAAGAAAGTACAAAGGTTACAGATGCTATTCGAATGTTAAAAACTCATGTTGATAAGGAATTTGATTTTGGTCATTTAAAAACGATTGTGATCGGGGAGAAATTATTAAGTCATGACATTAGTAATATAATCGATTCCTTTTTAAGAAGAAGGGATTTTCAACGAATTTCTTGGCTAGCTGCAGGAAGACCCACTGCAGAAAAGGTTCTAAAAACCGAACCTAAATCAGAAATGGCGGCTTCAGTTGCGTTATTTAATATATTTTCTGATACAGGAGTAGATACTCCTTACGCAATTGATACTTATATTTTTGATATAAGGAGAAGGATGCTTGAAAATGGGATTGACCCTGTTATCCCAGTGATCGAAACAGATGAAGAAAATACGCGATTTATGGTAAATAAGAGTATCATTTTAAAGGATCATGTAGCGGAGCTTCAATTGAGTCATAGAAAGACAAAACTTTTAAATATTTTACGAAATGAATTAGACAAGCTAGAGTTATTTATTGAAAAAGATGGAAGTGAGTATATGATTTCCGTCGATGACGCTAACACAAAGTTCAAAGTTTTAACTGGGAATAAAATACCTGTAATAAAAGTGAATATTGATATGGCAGGGATTGTAGAGGAATCGGATAGAAGTATTGAACCAAAAAGGTTAGATATTTTAAGTAAGCATACAAGTGATGAAGTAGGAGAGTGGATAAAGGAATTATTAGTAGAATTTCAAGAAAATAAGTTAGACCCAGTTGGATTTGGCTTGCGATATCGTGCCACAAGATTGAATCATAAAGATCTTTTTAAGGAATGGGAAGATGAACTGTATCCAAATGCAAAATTTGATGTAAACGTAAATATCGGAATTAAGAGTACAGGGGTTATTGAATAAAAAAAGCAGGTCACCTTCCATAAAATGGAAGGTGCCTGTCACCCTTTTAGGCTTTTATTTTATCTTTGGCTATATTGATCATTAATTTGATACGATTTAGTTGATTTACTTTACTGATACTAGAATCGTAATCAATGGAGATTAGGTTAGCGTTTGGATAGTCTTTTTTAATGGCGTTAAACATGCCACGACCAATAACATGGTTTGGAAGGCAGCCAAATGGCTGTACACAAACGACGTTTTCCACATCACTATCCATTAATTCAGCAATTTCTCCTGGCAATAGCCATCCTTCTCCCATTTGATTCCCAAGACTTAGGAAACGGGAGGCCTTTTCGGCAATTTCTGTTATTTTTAAAGGTGCCTCAAAACGATTACTATTCAATAAGGCAGTACGAATCGGATCTCGGTAATATTCCATAAATTCAATAACAACTTTCCCGATTCCAGCCTTCATTTTTGACATCCCAAAATGATCCGCTTTAAAGGTACGATTATGAAGACCATATAGGAAGAAATCAATAAAGTCTGGAACGACTGCTTCTCCACCTTCCGATTCAATCATTTCTATGAGTTGGTTATTAGCGTAAGGATGGAACTTAACTAAAATTTCACCAACAATCCCAACTCGGGGCTTCGTTTCCGTATAGCCTTCGATTAAGCTAAACTCCTTAATAATCGAATTAATAATCCATTTGTAATCTTTCATTGAGAAATCTTCCAATAATGCTTTGCATTCTTCCAACCACTTATCATATAAAGCATCTGTATCGCCCTTAAAGACTTCATAGGGTCTTACCGCCAACTTTAACCTCATGAGTAAATCACCTAGACATGCGGCAATCACCATTTTTTTCGCAAGCGGCAATGTGATCTTGAATCCAGGATGGTCGACTCCATCTAGTCCACCTGCATTTAATGAGAGCACTGGGACTTGTGGCATTCCAGCATTATTAAGTGCTTTTTTCAATAATGCTAAATAATTTGTCGCCCGGCAACCCCCACCGGTTTGTGACATAATGACAGCCGTATGATTTAAATCAAAATCTCCACTTTTTAATGCCGCAACTAATTGGCCAATCGTGATAATTGCGGGATAGCAAGCATCGTTATTGACATAGCGTAGTCCTTCTTCTACATCATATTCTGATACATTTTCCATTACCTTCATTTGATAGCCATGAAGATTAAAGGCTGTTTCAAATAGAGAAAAATGTGTTGGCAGCATTTGTGGCGCGATAATGGTATATATTCCTTTTGCTTCTTTTGTAAAAATCACTTCGGGTTGCTTTAACGCTGATTTGCGCTGTTCAATATGGAGTCCGCGTTCTCGTTCCTCAATAGCCGCCTTTAAGGAACGAAGTCGTATGCGAGCCGACCCAAGGTTACTGATTTCGTCCATTTTAATCCATGTATATAATTGGTGGTCCTCTTCTAAAATTTCTTCCACTGCATCTGTTGTAATCGCATCTAGTCCACATCCAAATGAAGTCACCTGTAATAGCTCAAGATGTTTATGTTTTTTCACGACATCTGCAGCATGATATAAACGCGAATGGAAGGTCCATTGATTGACAACTCCTTGATGCACTCGATCGTCAGCAAGATGGGCAATTGAGTCTTCTGTTAATACCGCCATCCCCAGACGAATGATTTCCTCAGGCAATCCATGGTTAATGGCTGGATCAATATGATAAGGATGTGCCGCCATTACAATCCCTTTTATGTTTTCTTTTTCAATTTGTTGAATTACCTCTTGACCACGCTTGTGCAGCCATTCCGTGTAGACTGCTTCTTCTTGCTTCGCTGCTGCGAGTGCTTGCTTTATTTCCAATTTTGAAATATCCCGAAAACAATTCTGTAGCCCTTTGAGCAAGGAAATAGGTTCGTCAATGGATAAAAATGGAGTCATTAGTTGGATTCCGTTTTCCTTGAAGACCCTGTCCATATTGACTCGGATCACTTCAGGGTAAGATGCTACAACTGGACAATTATAATGATTTTGCTGGGACTTAGTTTCGACTTTTTCATAAACAATTGCAGGATAGAAAATGGTTTTGACCCCTTTTTCGATTAAGTTCATCATATGTCCATGTGCCAATTTAGCAGGGTAGCAAATAGACTCGGACGGAATGGTTTCGATTCCTTTTTCAAACGTTTCCTTGTTTGATCGATCCGAAAGTATAACCTCAAATCCTAGTTCTGTTAAAAAGCGATGCCAAAATGGATAATTTTCATAAAAATTAAGGATGCGAGGAATTCCAATTTGACCTCTGTAGGCGGCGGTTCCCGTAACCCCAGTACGATTAAATAATTTATCTAGTTTTTCTTGAACTAAGTTAGGTAGTGGGCTTTGAACTTTTCTTTTTCCTGCCCCGCGCTCACAACGGTTTCCTGTAATAAATGTCCGTTTGTCTGCAAATTTGTTGATTGTAATCGGACAATGATTTTCACAAATTCCGCAACGTCGATGGGCAGTTGTTACGGCAAATTTATTTATCTTTTCACTTGTAAGCAGGGTGGTTTGTTCCTCTTTTGCCCATTTTTTCTTCGCAATCAACGAACTTCCATAGGCTCCCATAAGTCCAGCTAAATCAGGGCGTATAACCTCCCGACCTGTCAGCTTTTCAAATGTTCGCAGAACCGCATCGTTTAAAAACGTTCCGCCTTGAACAACGATATTTTTTCCTAATTCATCGGGTGATTTCAATTTAATGACTTTATAAAGAGCGTTCAGAACGACTGAATAAGCCAACCCAGCAGAAATATCTGCAATACTTGCTCCTTCTTTTTGAACTTGTTTTACTTTAGAATTCATAAAAACGGTGCAACGAGAACCAAGGTCAACAGGTGTAGCAGCAGTTAAAGCAAGCTTAGAAAAGTCTACTACATTTTGCCCTAAAGTTTCGGCGAAGCTTTCTAGGAAAGAGCCACACCCAGCTGAACAAGCTTCATTTAGAAGAATTCGGATCGATTACACCATCTTTAATGCGAATACATTTCATATCCTGTCCACCAATATCGATGATAAAATCAACATCCGGTTGAAACTTCTTCGCAGCTTGATAGTGAGCAACCGTTTCAATTTCCCCTTCATCGACTTTAAAGGCAGCTTGTATTAATTTTTCCCCATAGCCTGTTACTGTAGAACGAACAATATGTACATCATCAGGAAGTTGCTTATATAAATCTTTTAGTCCTGTCCTAACGGTTTCAATTGGATTTCCTTTATTTTTTTCATAGAAGTTATACAATACTTCTTCATCTTCGTTAATTAAAACCATTTTCGTTGTTGTGGACCCAGCATCAATTCCTAAAAAAGCATTCCCTTTATAGGTGGAAAGAGGTCGTTTATCAACCGTAGCTTGGGCATGGCGTTTTTGAAATTCTTCTAGTTCTTGTGCATGACGAAATAGAGGATCGTTTCCTTTTGATTTAGTAGTAGTCGTTTGATTCATTTTCGACAACAGTTGAAGAATCTGTTCTATGTCCATGGATGAATTTCTTCCACTTTCTAGAGCAGCCCCAATGGCTACATAATATTGGCCATCCTGACTATGCATGACCTGTTCATCTTTTAAATGAAGGGTTTCAACAAATCTTTTCCGTAATTCAGGTAAAAAGGTTAACGGTCCACCTAAAAAGGCGACATTTCCGCGGATTGGTCGACCACTAGCAAGACCAGCGATCGTCTGGTTGACAACTGCTTGAAACACGGAAGCCGCAATATCCTCACGCCGTGCCCCCTCATTTAGAAGAGGTTGAATATCGGTTTTGGCAAACACTCCACATCTTGAGGCAATGGGATATATTTTTTCCACGGCTTGGGCTAATGTGTTAAGACCTGCAGCATCTGTGTTTAATAAGGAGGCAATTTGATCGATGAACGCTCCTGTTCCACCTGCACATGCTGAATTCATTCGCTGTTCAAGTCCGTTCGTTAAATAAATTAATTTTGCATCTTCTCCACCAAGCTCAATAATGACATCGATATTTCGTTCAGTTGACTTAACAGCCTCTGTACAAGCAACCACTTCTTGAATAAAGGGTATGCCCAACCCGTCACATAAACCGAGCCCAGAAGAACCGCTCGCATTCATTTTTAATTTTGCTTCCGGAAATCGTTGAGCTAATTGTTTTAGTAATGTTAACGTTGTATTTTTAATGTCAGAAAAATGCCGTTGATAGGATTTAAAGACAATTTCCTTTTTATTGTTTAATACGACCATCTTAGCTGTTGTGGATCCAACATCAAGTCCAACTTGAAATTCCATTTACCATCTCTGCCTTTCTTTTACTTACAGTTTTGAAAAGTATTGGTCAATTAAGATATCAACTCTCGTTTCGATATTTGAAAAAGGATAGCCTGTTACCTGTTCATAAACGGGTTCAATCAAAGTAGGTAAAAACACGGCGCCGAGAAGATGTGTAATCATAATTGTGAGTTTTTGCTGGTCGGTTTCTCCTGAAATTTCTTGAATAATTGTTCTTAATTTCTGTATCCCAATTGATTTTATAAAAGTGATATATTCTTGATGGCTATCAAACCGCAAGGGCTCTTGGGTGACTAGCTTTCTTCCAATAAAAGGGTACTTATGAAAAGCGTTAATATAGTTAATTAAAAACTGTTTTAATCGTTCTTTTGGTTCTAATGCTTGATTATCCAATATGTTAAAAGAGTCTTGAAAAGAAGAAACAAGCAATTGAATAACTTCATTTAACAACTTATCTTTACAACCAAAGTAGTAATTTATGAGAGCTACATTCACGTTGGCTACCTTAGCAATTTTTCGAACGGTTATTCCTTCAAATCCTTGCTCTTTTATTAGATCTAAAGTGACTTTTAAGATCAGATCCTTTTTTGATAAATCATTCTCTTGATTTGTTTCCATAGATTTCGCCTGATTTCCGTTTTTGATTTGATAGGTAGAAGAAGGGATTCTTGAGCCTTGTAAATCGTCCATTAAACACCGTTTTAAACACTGTTTAATTTAAATATAGCAAAATGAAAATTTAATAAAATGGAGTTTTTTTGTATTTTTATAGAGGTGGGGTGATTTATATCACTTCATTTAGAAAAGTAGAGGGGTTTAAAAAAGTATTAGCTTAAAATACTACCAAAAAGTAGAAGAGTTTAGCAAAAATGGTAATATTATGAGCTAATACTACCAAAAAACGGCAGACCTTGGGAAGAATGGTTATATACCGAGTTAATACTACCAAAAAGTAGTAGACTCCTGAAAAAATGGTAACAACCTAAGTCAACCTTTAAAATACCATCCTAAGTCAACTAGCTTATTAATACAAAAGCGGGCTCTTTTAATAAGAAGAGAGCCCGTTTAATTAACTACTAACCAATATGAAAATAGGAGCTTCGTGCCTTCTGTACATGATTCAAATTCTTTATCAATGTACGTCTTATTGTATTTGTTGACTTAACACCATTACACCATTCATAAACAGCATTTGTTGTGACTTTTTTATCCGGAAATAAAAGTCGATATTCATCAACACTTCTCATAAGTGCAACTTGCCAATTCTCTATGTAACCACATTGCCTACAAATGATATTTTTCTCTTTATCTTTTGACATAGCAGAATAACAAACAGAACAAAATACCCCTTTCCGTAATCCTTCAAAGTTATAGGATGGAACACGAGAGAATTTTGAATCTGTAATGTTTCTGGAAATGAATTTTTCACCAAGTCTATGATGGGATTTGTTCATATGACAACCATTTAGATTCATTTTGGTAGTCATAAAGCGTTCGAGCTGAGCAGGAAAAATAATTGATGGATTGATTGGAGCATTATATAACATAAACTGAGGATTAATGAAGATCAAGTACGATTCTAATGGAAGATGACAACCAAAATCTTGAAGAAGCCTCTTTAGTAATATTCGACTTTTTTCCAACTGACTAATGGGGTTGATGATCCCCGTTTTTGAAAAAGCAGTATACCATTGATTGTCATCGATAAAGTAATCTCCTTCAAAATTTTTCACTTCAAAATGAAAAATCTTCTTTTGTGAAATTAATAAGATATCAATTTGGAATGTCGTATTGTTTTTTTCTAATAATAAGTCGTTAATGATTAACCAGTCACAAGGATACTCTTGTAAAAGATGATTAAACATGAGTTCACCTTCAAAGCCTTTCTCCAGTTTCAAATAATAGTGGATATCATCGGGAGATAAATCCATCCTTGCGTTTAAGCTACGAAAAATCATCAATTCTTTTGATGGGACACAGGGCTTTATAATCATAATTCCACTTCCTTTCAATCGTTGAACAAGCAATATAATCGTATGAAAATAAAAGCAATCTAACAAGATGTCATTCTATAAAAATGTGACAATATGATGATCATTTCCTTGGCAAACCTTTAAAGAACCCAATTTAGTGACTTTTATCATTTATCATTAGAAACGCTTACATTAGGATGGATATATAATGGGTACATATTGCCTTTAATGATAGACCGACCATGTTGAACATCATTGAATGAAGGGGGATCGTGAATGGGCAAGAAACGTTTTTCACTAAAATTAGGGCAAAAAATCACATTAATTGTATGGGTGGTAGTCCTTTTTGTCATGGCTGCATTAGGTGCCGGAGTAGTTTCAGAAGTATCTAAAGGGATTAAGGACTTTGCACTTGTTAAGGCAAAGGGAGATTTATATCTTAGTGAGCAATACATCGAAGAAAAATACCCCGGGGCATGGAAAATAAAGAACGGGCAGTTATATAAAGGATCAGTCTTAATCAACAATAATACTGAAATTGTCGATGGGATTGGACAATTCACAGAGGACACCGTTACGATTTTTTTAGGCGATACAAGGGTTACGACCAATGTGCTAATGGATGGGAAGCGAGCGGTTGGAACTAAAGTTTCCCCAGAAGTTGCTAGAGTTGTATTAGATGAGAAAAAAGAATTCTTTGGTGAAGCGAACGTAGCCGGGAATACGTATCAATCGGCCTATAAACCGTTATTGAACGAAAAAAATGAGGTAGTAGGCATGTTCTATGTTGGAGCTCCGCAAACAATTATTAATGGAACGATTGCTTCCTTTATGGAAGGGATGATGATTGTTTTGATAATAGCGATTATTATATCCTTCCTTATTGTCTATTGGTTTACAAAAAGACTAACAAAAAGATTGAACGCGATTTCTACTGCTTTAGTTCATGCAAAAAATGGTGATTTTACAAAAGAAATAAGCGACCATGTTGGTGATGAATTAACGGTTGTTGCGAACAGTTATAATTCGATGAGAAACGATCTTTGTTCATTGATTACCCATGTAGTAGAAACGACAAAACAGGTGTCTGTTTCCTCTCATGAATTAACAACAGGAGTAGAGCAGACCAAAATGGCAACAGTCGAGATTACAGATAATATTGGTCAAGTAGCAGATGGTGCAGAGGGTCAAGCGGTCAGTATTGAGGAAAGTTCTAAATCGCTAGAAGAGGTATCTTTAGGCATTCATACTCTAGCTAAAAATGCGTCCAGCGTTTCCGAATCTGCCTCACAAACGATGGAGCAGGCAAATCAAGGGAAAGTTTTGGTCGATCAATCCGTAGAGCAAATGAATGCAATTCATCAATCTGTAAATGAAAGTAGTACGATTATTTTATCTTTAAATGAAAGATCCCAACAAATCGGTGAGATAACAGAAACCATTAAGGATATTGCCGATCAGACTAATTTACTGGCATTGAATGCAGCAATAGAGGCTGCAAGGGCTGGTGAACATGGAAAGGGTTTTGCAGTTGTAGCAGATGAGGTTCGCAAATTAGCTGAGCAATCGCAACAATCTACTTCTAAAATTTCTAATTTAATCGCGATTATTCAAAATGAAATCCTTCAATCAAATTCCGCAATGGAGGAAGTTAAACAGGAGGTCAAAGAAGGAATAAGCATTGTTAGCAGTACGGAGAAAAATTTTAGATCGATAGCAGAAGCCACACAAAAAATGGATGATCAAATTACAGAAATGGCGGCAACAGCTCAGCAAATTTCAGCAGGGGCTCAAGAAGTATCTTCTGCAGTCAATACCATAACCGATATTATAAAAGGAACATCCGTCAATACGCAAAATGTTTCGACAGCAACCGAAGAGCAGCTAGCACAAATGGACGAAGTCCTAACTTCTGCTAATTCACTTGGTAGATTGGCAACAAACTTGCAAGATATGATAAGTAAATTCAAAATAGATCAAGTGAAAAGAGAAGAGGCTTAAGATAGGAATAAAAAGTGGGTATCTAATCTAGTTTTTATCTAAAGAAATCGGTCTTTAATCCTTAATTTAACTTCCTTCAGAAGAAGTCTCAAACTTCAATAAGTGGCGAGATAAATGCAAGCTTTTATCCATTCAGTGGGGGTTAACCCTAAGCTAAATGAAGTTAAAGCCTCCGGCGGATGTCTCGGATTTTTTAAAGGACATTTCTCGAGCGAGCTCAGAGATTGTATCCGGACTCCAATTCGACGGGCGAATTTGATCTATGATAGAATAAAAGTAAGCACAACCAAAGGAGGGAATGAAATGTTATCAAACATTGGAGTTCCAGGATTAATTTTAATTCTAGTATTAGCTTTGATTATTTTTGGCCCAAAAAAATTACCTGAAATGGGACGTGCGGTTGGACAAACGTTAAAGGAATTTAAAAAATCAGCCAATGAGTTAGTGAATGATGATCAGAAAGAAAGTAAAGTGGAAGTAACCAAAGACGTAGAAGCTAAAAAATAAAACGAGGGAAGCGAACAGTATTCAGCACTGTTCGCTTTTATTTTTGAAAAAAGTTAAGAAGCTAACTTAATTGCTTTTCCAAAAGGTACTTTTGGTACATAGTCACTAGGAACTAACCAGAATAATTCATAATTGACCTTTTCCATTTCTTCATATATATAACCTGTTACGTCTGTTATATAAAATAATGTATCAATTTTTTCTTCTTCCGCCCACTCTAGAACAAGTGTATAAGAGGATTTTCCATGCGTATGATATTGAATACTATCCGATTTAACTGGGCCAATACTTCTTATTTTAAAATCAGCTTGAACGAGCAATGTTTCTGGTTTAACTGTTTCAAATAGTTTTACAATATTATTAATGAGAATCGTCTGTACTTCGTTTGTTGAAGTGTCAACTACTAGTGCCATTTTTTTATCTTTTCGTGATTGAATCATGGATAACAGTGTTTTTTGCCACTTCATACAAAACAACCCCTTTATGAACATTTAATATGACAGGCAGGTTCTTATTTTGCTTTTAAAACCAGCAAATATGATGGTTTATTTTTCAAATGAAAAGTTGGTTAAGGAACAGAGTTTTGAAAAATAATAAAGGTAGAAAGGAGGAGTTCAAATGCCAAGTGGAAAAGAACTAGAGCAATTACCAATGAACAATACGTCTCCAAGTATGGGAGAAAACAGGGGGCCGTTTGATAGAGAAGCCCTAAGTAGCTTTGTTGATGAAGTCCGAGCAGCACCTAGTAAGGT
Source organism: Niallia sp. Kr1 (assembly GCF_050389805.1). Taxonomy (NCBI): domain Bacteria; kingdom Bacillati; phylum Bacillota; class Bacilli; order Caryophanales; family Bacillaceae; genus Niallia; species Niallia sp. Kr1. The sequence goes on from NZ_CP130945.1 coordinate 1,091,708, forward strand.
TAGAACGAAAAAAAAGAAATAATCCTGTTTATAGGATTATTTCTTTTAATAGGTTCAAGCGGTTAAAGGCTTAATGTTAACGGCACAGGCTTTGAATTCCGCAGTACCCGATATTGGATCGTATTCATTAATCGTCAATACGTTTGTGGGTACTTCACTAAAGTGGAAGCTCATAAAGACCAGACCTTCCGGAACTTGATCTGTTACTTTTGCTTTTACTTGTACAGCGCCTCTTCGAGAGGAAACTTCAACAAGATCACCACTTTCAATACCTAACTTTTCTGCGTCTGCTGAATTAATATCACAGGTTTCTTCTTTTTGTCTTATATTTACACCGCTCGCATAATGTTTTGTTTGCGTATGTGTGTTATATGATTCTAGACGACGCCCGGTTGTGAGGGTAAAAGGGTATTCCTCATCTGGAAGTTCAACTGGTTCTGTATAGGTTACAGGTACAAATGTCGATGGTTGTACATTCTCATCCTCTTCAAAAAATCTTGTATGAAGAATGAAAGTTCCTGGGTGTGATTCATCTGGACATGGATAATGTAAACTGTACTCTCGTTCCAGTCTTTCATATGAGATTCCACCATACATTTCCCATGAGAGTGAACGCATTTCATCCCAAATTTCTTGAGCGTTGTCATAACTCATTGGGTAGCCCATTCTTGTAGCTAAATCGCAAAGAATTTGCCAATCTTCTTTCGTATTTGGATGTGGCTCAATCGCTTTCCGAACTCGTTGGACTCTGCGGTCCGTATTTGTAAATGTTCCTTCCACTTCACCCCATGATCTTGCGGGAAGAACGACATCTGCAAGTTCTGCTGTTTCAGTTAAGAAAAGGTCTTGAACAATTAAAAGATCAAGTTTTTCTAATAATGTTCTTGTATGATTCATGTGAACGTCAGCCATTAATGGATTTTCACCAATAATGTAGAGGGCTTTTACATCGCCCGTTTCTATTTTTTCAAATGTTCTGGTTTGGGTATCTCCGGCAATAGGATTGATTTTCACATTCCAAGCTTCTTCAAATCGAGCACGATATTCATCATTAGTAATGCTTACAGAACCAGGTAATTGATTCGGTAAAGCCCCCATATCTCCTGCACCTTGAACATTATTTTGTCCACGAAGGGGCATGATACCGCAGCCTTCTCGACCAATATGACCTGTAAGAAGGGCAAGATTTCCAATATCGAATACATTGTTAACCCCACAATGATGTTCAGTAATCCCCAATGTGTAGGCAATCATCGCTTTATCAGCAGTTGCGTATTCTCTTGCGGCTTCAATAATATCTTGTGCTGATAAACCAGTTATGGTTGCTGCGTTTTCTGGTGTATACATTTTTACCTTTTCTTTTAATGCATCGAATTCTGTTGTGTGTTTGGAAATAAAGGCTTCATTATATAATCTTTCTTCAATAATGACATGCATCATCGCATTAATAAAAGCAATATCCGAACCTACTTGGATTGGTAAATGACGATGTGCACTTTTGACCATATCAATTTTACGAGGGTCAACTACAATAATCTTTAAGCCAGATTTTGCAGCTTTTTTCATGCGATTTGCAATAATTGGATGTGCTTCCGTTGTGTTGGAGCCCATTAATAAAAGAACTTCGGCTTTATCAAAATCCTCAATCGTATTAGTTGGTGCACCGCTTCCAAAAATAGTTGCCAGACCGGCAACGCTAGGAGCGTGTCAAGTACGGTTACAGCCATCAATATTATTGCTGCCGATGACTGTACGCATAAACTTTTGTGTTACATAGTTTACTTCATTTGTCGCACGAGCAGGCGCAAAGGCTGTAATGGCCTCTGGACCAAATGATGATTTAATATGACCTAGCTTCTCAACGATAAAGTCATAAGCTTCTTCCCAGGTTGTTTCCACAAGCTTACCAGCTTTCCGGATAAGAGGTGATTTTAGCCTGCTTTCCGCATGAACATAACCAAAGCCGAATCCACCTTTGATACAAGTTTGACCTTTATTAACAGGCGCATCTTTATCTCCACGGGCTTTTACAATTCTGTTGTCTTCAATTTCTAAGACGAGCCCACAACCTGTTCCACAATAGCCACAGACTGTTTTAACTTTTGTTATTTCTCCCATTGCAATCCTCCTATCAGTGATGGTAAAACTTGTTTTTAAGAAATGCTCTAAAAAACATTCTATTTAACTATTATACAAAAAATCAAAATTATTACGGTGATAGTTGTCACAGTTAGTTTATTATATGCATGTGTTTACGGTATTTTCGTCTAAGACAATTACTTTAGTAATAGGAAAATATTCACAATTTATAATAGAGGATTTACAAGGAATTTACTAAAAATTAATATCTTTATAGTAAAGTAGGGTCAAAGGTAAATATATTTGAATGAATAAAGTAATTCCAATTTTTAGTTTTCTTATAATAAACTGAATCGAAGGTGTCTATATGCATATGGTTATCGGAGATCTTGCAAAAGAGGGAATTACGGTTTCTCCTTCAACGAAATGTGAAGACGTGTATTCCATTTTTGAAACACATACAACGATTGAAGGCATTGTTGTTGTTTTGAAGGAGAAGCCAATTGGATTAGTAATGAGAACACATTTTTTTCAAAAACTTTCTACAAAGTACGGATTTGATCTTTTTATGAAAAGGAATATTGATTTAGTTATGACGAAAGATTTATTGACTGTAGACTATTCTACATCTGTTACAGATGTCAGTACACTAGCGATGAATCGAATACAAGAATCATTATATGATTTGGTTATTGTGACAAAACAGGATCGAATGTATGGGATTGTTAGTATAAGAGAGTTGATTATGAAACTATCTGAAATCCAAATTAATATTGCACGCTATTCTAACCCGTTAAGTGGTTTGCCTGGGAATAATGTGATCGAGGAAACACTGCAGGAGGTTCTAACCTATAAAAGATTCAGTGTTTTTTACATCGATATTAATTCATTTAAAGCGTTTAATGATACATTCGGGTTTAGTAGAGGAGATGAAGTGATAAAGGAAACAGCTACGATCATTTCGGATGTCTTTTTTACTGTCGAGAATGAACCATCCTTTGTAGGTCATATTGGAGGCGATGATTTTATTGCGACAGTTCCCCACTATAAATATGAAGAGTTATGTAAGCAAATCATTCAGCGGTTTGATCAATTCATTCTTCCTTTTTATTCACAAGAGGAATTAGAACGAGGCTATATGAGAGTACTAAACCGAAGAGGAATTCTTGAAAATACACCACTGACAGGTATCTCAATTGCTGTCGTACAAAATAGGCATCATAGGATTACCACAGTTAGAGAATTAAGTGAAATCGCTGCAAAAGTAAAAAGAAAATGTAAGACGTATAAGAAAAGTACTTTTATATGTATGTCTTAAACAAATCTTGTAAATGGGTTGGAACCGACTGACTTTTACAAGTTTTTTTATTAAAAGCCTCTGTTAAACTAGGTGGCCGTTTTCCATCACTTCGCTTTCGGCTGAGCTACGCCTATCTTAATACTTCGTGTCTAAGATGTATAATCTGTATCGCTTCTCCCTCTGGAGACTTCGTGCCTTCCGATACATTCAACGTAGTCAAAATCAACATTAACTTTTCATACAGCCATATAAAAAAGAGGTAGTTAAAGGTTTAACACATGAATAATCATAATTGATTTCTAGTGAGTTAGTGACCTAGTATATCTACCTCTTTAGCCTAAGCGTTCGCTGTAAATTTCATTTTCATACGGTAAATGACCGGGGCACAGGTTTTCCTTCGGTTTTCCAATTGCAAAACCTTGACCATAGTGGACCCCGATACTTTGTATATATGTAAATTCCTCTTTACTCTCTATTCCCTCTGCGATCACACTTGTGTCTGTATGATTAGCAAATTCTAATAGAAGTTCCACTAAATGTTGTTGTTCAGGGTGTTTATCAATTTTACGAATAAGGCATTTATCAATTTTTACAAATTCTGGTTTCACTTTAGCTAATGTTTTCAAGCTATTATAACCCGTCCCTGCATCATCAACTGCAATCCGAAACCCTTGATCACGATAATGATCAACAAGTTGATCAAAGTGGGCAACGCTATCGACAGCTTCTTTTTCAGTTAGTTCTAAGACGATTTGATAAGGTGAAATTTGATATTTTTGTAATAATTCACTGGTAAAGCTGCTTCGAAAATTTGGATCCGATAATACTTGGGGAAGAATATTAAGAAAGATCAAATGCTCTTTAAATGGCTTATTCGTTCTTATTTGCTCAGAAAACCTTTTGATAGACAGATTTCGTAATAATTGTTCAACCGAAAATATATCCTTACTTTTTCCGATATAGTCATAAAAGCTTTCTGTAGAAGGAAACTGTTCAGAAAGGGCTGGTCGGTTTAAGCATTCAACACCAATCGTACATCCAGTCGTTAAAGATATAATCGGTTGAAAAAAAGTATCGATTCTTTCGTTTGTAATTAGATTTTGGAGTTCATTTTGTTTTTTGAAATCCTCGAGTAGATTCCGTCTTTGAAAGTATATAAATTTAAGAAATTGTACGAAACTGCTCATTCCTTTGGGAAACATCATGTCACCTAATTCGTAGTTTTTTCGTCGGATAATCTAGTTATATTTTATAACTTGCAAGTGTAAGTAATACTGAATAAATGTAAAATTTATGTAAAGAATGTTATTTTAGTAAAGTAAAGCGAACTTCAATGTTGAAGTTCGCTTCTTAATTTATGTATGGTTAATTGTTAATCCATCAATCTTATTCCAGGAAGGTGTTTTTGCTGAACATTCACCTCATCAGATGAATAGACCTGAACGATCATTGTTCCTGGATAGACTTTAGAACGAATGAGGATGGGTTGATTGTATTGATTATAGAAACTAAAGTCAGGTCCATACCAACTAACTGTTGCATCCCGCCCAGGAGGAACATAAGGGACGCGTTTACTATGAGAAAAGCGCTTAATAATCTTAACCCCTGCGCGATCAACAGCGTTAAATAAAGTTGAGGATACTTGACAAATACCTCCACCAATTCCTTCAGCTAGTTCACCTTTTACAATAATAGGTGCTGGGAGATAGCCTTTTGCTTTTGTCCGTTGCCCGACGGTTTGATTAAAAGAGAATGTTTCACCTGGAAAAACCACTTGATTATTAATGGCATGAGAAGCCAAGGAGATATTTTGCGACCTCTCTTTGTTATGACTATTAAAATAAGTGACATATTGACCGATTAATTTTGTTTTCACATTTTCAAGTAATTCACTATCAACGCGCGGATAGATCATTTGCACAGGTACTTCGATCGCAGAGGAGTCTGTTTGGTAAAAAACTGTATAAAAAATATTCTTAAAGGCTCTTTTGTTTAATTGAATTCCTGGTTGTTCAGGTATGATTTGTCCGTATGAATCAATTGCTGCATTAACCGGTTCTCTTCGAATGGTCTTATCGATTTGCTCCATTGTAGCTTCTAACTTATCCGTATTTGCTAAAGGGAAGTCAAGTAGGGGAAGGGCAAAGTCAGAGCGATTAATGGTCATGATTGGTTCATTCTCATAGAGTACAGTCATGTCTGCCGTTACTTCTAATTGATTATGAACGGGTGCATCTTCAATTTGATTTGTTGATGATAGTAAAATAAGTCCTAAAATCCATGATAGTTGCAAAAGTAATCACCTCCCCCTTAGTATTGGAAAGATGAATGGTTTTATGAAAAAAATGAAGAAAATCTTCTTCATTAAATAGAAAAAAATCCACAATGAGTCAGAAAATCGTTATCCGATTTTCTCAATACATTGCGGATCATTATTTTTTGGTGAGTTGACGATACTTGAAACCTCATATGCGTTCATGAGCTCGCTTGAATAGGGTTGTAAGCATTGATTTAACAGTTGGAGGTCTTGATTACTAGGGTCTAACCATGTTTGCTCAAGTTTCTTGTCTAGTATGGCTGGCATGCGGTCATGAATACCATCCATGATTTGATTCGGTGGAGTCGTAATAATGGAGCAGGTATAAATCGTATCATTTCCTTTTTTCCACCGTTCCCATAATCCAGCCATTGCAAAGGGTTCATTTGATTTAAGCTGTATCCTCATAGGGGTTTTTGTACCATTTTCATGTCTTTTCCATTCGTAAAAGCTATCAGCTATAATTAAACAACGACGTCTCCGAAATGCATCTCGAAAACTTGGTTTTTCTGCAAGTGTTTCTGCTCTTGCATTGATTAGTTTATAACCAATTTTTTCATCTTTTGCCCATGATGGAATGAGCCCCCAACGTAAATAACCTAATCGATTTTTTTTACCATCATTAATAACCGATAATACAGACTGGGAGGGAGCCACATTATAGCTTAGTTGATATAACTCTTCTGCAATGGCAGCTTCAATTTCAAATCGATCAATAATTTCAGTAAACTGGGCCGTTAACGTAAATCTTCCACACATTTTTAATCACCTCGGTAACGGCTATTTTATCAAAATACGAGGGACAAGTAAAAAGTTCGAGCATTTTAAGACCAAATTTTCCACCATTTGCGATTTCGTTTGGTTGCCGCTACTTCACGATAGCTTTCAATCATAGTTTGGAAATGTTCTTCTCTTTTTCTGATTTCTTCTTGTGATTCTTTTAATTCATGAATGGATTCTAAAATTGTTTTTTGTTTTGACTCTAATTCTACTGATAAATTCCCCATATCTTCTTTTGTTTCTTTTAGCGTATTTGCAACCTTCTCAATCGCTTTGTGATTTCTCCGATCGGTCAATTTAACTGTTTCCGTTAATCGATCTGAAAGCTTATCATAAGCAGCTTCCGAACCTTTCACAATCTCCTCGGAAAGGGTTCCGATTGATTCAGAAGTATGTTCGGAAGCCTTCATGATCATATTAGAAATTTCATGTACATTCGCCTTTTGCTTATCATTTGATCTTTGGATTGATTTTGATATTTCTTTAACGGTAATTAGAGTAGAGTTAGAAACTTCATTTTTTACTTCGTCTAGTAGTTCGTGTTTACTCATTTGAAGTTCATGCTTGAACTCAGTTAATAGATCTTGTTTAAAGTCGGCCATAGCTGTATAAAAAGCCGCTATATTACTTGCTTGCAGTTCTTTCATTTGTTCTACCGGAGCGAGAGCTACCTCCTGCGATGGTAAATTTGAGGTTTCGAGAGGTTCGGAACTTGGTTCTGAAACAGGTTCGTCTCCTTCACCATTTAAATGTTTTTCTAATAAAGAACGAATCATTCCCTTACTTACATTTTGACTACGCATTTCTTTGATTTTATTTAAAATGTTAATTTCCTCATCTGTGTAATAACGAGCGCCTTGCTGGGTTCTAGGGATGACAAGCAACCCCTCTAAATCTTTTTCCCACTGTCTAATCGTTCCAGTGGGAGTATTAATCATTTTTGATACTTCTTTAATGGAATAGGCACGTAAAATCTGTCTATTATTCATAACGACAATCCTTTCTATTTGTGTATAAATTTTAGGAGTTTTAATAATATTCTTATTGAGACTATCTATTTCCTGCCAGATGACAAAAGCTATCAAAAGAAGTGGACTTTCAACAAAAAGTCCCCTAAATATCTACCATAAAACACCATCGAATTCTTCACATTTTGTACATTGTATTTCTCATGTTTATGTGATATTTTCACAATGCCGAGAAGTTCTTATGAAGATGCGGAGGGGAAAAAATGAACTACTATAACCCAAAGGAAATAGCAGACGTAGCTATTCAAAAAGGAACTGAAAAAGCAACTGCATCAAATGTCGCAATTATGTTATTAGGATTTTTAGGAGGGGCTTTTATTGCCTTGGGGTATCTTGCATATATTCGGGTAACAGGTACAATGCCTAATGAATGGGGAGGTTTAGCAACATTATTAGGTGCAGCTGTTTTCCCAATTGGATTAATCTTAATTTTACTAGGCGGCGGAGAATTGCTAACTGGTAATATGATGGCCGTAAGTATGGCATTTTTTGCAAAAAGAATAAAGCTATCACAGCTAATACGTAATTTAGTACTTATCACTCTTTTTAATTTCCTTGGAGCTTTGTTTATTGCTTATTTCTTTGGTCATTTTGTCGGTTTGACGGAAGGGGCCTTTTTGGAAAAAACGGTTCATACCGCACAAGCAAAGGTTAATGATCCATTTTGGGTTGCTTTTGTATCTGGAATTGGCTGTAACTGGCTAGTAGGAATGGCGGTTTGGTTATGTTATGGAGCTAAAGACTTCTTTGGGAAAATTCTAGCGATTTGGTTTCCTGTTATGACATTTGTTTTAATTGGATTTCAGCACGTTGTTGCTAACATGTTTATTATTCCAGCTGCAATTTTTACAGGAGAATTATCATGGTCGACATTTCTACCAAATATCATACCCGTTTTCTTTGGAAATTTAGTTGGTGGAGCTGTTTTTGTTAGCTTATTCTACTATTTAACTTATAAGAAGAATGAAATACTAGTTAGTGTACCTGTAGAAAGTAAGGAGAAAAAGATAGGATAATAGCAACAGATAAAACTATCATGATATAGTGGATCTAGTTTTTCTCGAGAACTAGCCCCTGTATTATGATAGTTTTTTACTAAAAGTAGGATGTAAAAAAATTTATTAATCGGAGAAAACGCTTACATATTTTCTTGACGTCACTTTATTTATAGTTTATCCTTAAAAATATAAAGAGTATTAATATTTTTGTAGAATATTAATACGTTTTAATGCCTTTGGTTTAATAGATGATACTAATCCTTATTAAGTTAATTTGAATAGAAAAGAGAGGGGAACTCTTGAATTCTAAGGATTAGGAGTAGAAGTTAATCAGAACAGCAAGCTCAGGGAGGTTCTTATGAAGAAAACACTAAAAATTGCCAGTGCATTTATTGGGATTATCATTGGCGCAGGGTTTGCATCAGGACAAGAGATTTTGCAATACTTCACAAGTTTCGGATTAATTGGAACAGTCGCGATTATTCTTTCAACGGTATTATTTGCTTATATTGGAATGGTTCTTACTCGTCTTGGAAGTCGGATGAAGGCAAACAACCATAGTGATGTTATTTATAAGATTAGTGGAAAATTAGTCGGTACGATTATTGACTATATTCTAGTATTTGTTTTAATCGGCGTAGGAGTCGTTATGATTGCTGGCGGAGGATCTACTCTAAATCAACAATTTGGATTGCCATTTTGGGTAGGGGCCTTATTGATGGTAGTTCTTTTATCCATCACAGTTGTTAATAATGTTAGTAGAGTTGTAAATGTTATTGGAAGTATTACTCCATTTTTAATTATTTCTGTTGTAATCGTATCCGTATATACCTTATTTACAATGGATGGTAACTTTGCTGAACTAAGTACTCTTGCTTCTCAACAACAGAAAGCGCTTCCAAATTGGGGATTATCTGCTGTTAACTATGTAGCCTTTAATATTGCGGTAGGTGCATCGATGGCGATTGTTATGGGCGGAGACGAGCCTAATGAAAAGACTGCTGCAATGGGAGGATTATTAGGGGGAATTGGAATTGGTGTCCTAATTATGCTAAGTCACTTTGCGATTCTAGCTAATATCGAATCTGTTGTAGGTTACGATATGCCAATGTTGAAAATTGTTAGTGATCTTTCACCGGTATTAGGTACTCTTTATTCAGTTATCTTATTCGGGATGGTCTTTAATACAGCTGTCAGTATGTTCTATTCCTTTGGGGCAAGATTTGCTCATACGGGTACAAAGAAATTTAATATCATTACAATTGGTTCTATCTTAGTAGGTTTTGTATTAAGTTTCGTCGGCTTCACCGGTCTTGTTTCTATCTTCTATCCTCTGTTTGGATACCTTGGTTTGGTACTATGTGTTGTCTTAATTGTTGCATCCTTCAGAATGAAAAAATACAGTGCTCTTCAATCAGAACAAAAGAGCGCTTAATAAATGGGATAAAACATAATGAAAAGACTGATCAAAACGATCAGTCTTTTCATTATGAAATCTATAACCCAAGGAAGGTTACACTAATTATGAACGACTTCTTTAACTTCTTCCCAATAGTAATGAACGGTTTCTTTTCGAACAACTTCAGGACATTCTACTTCATCAGACCAATCATCATAATTATTTCTCTCAAGGTGCTGTATATCAACGCTATAGTATTTATCTTTGTATTTAAAGATTACAACAAGCATTTCGTAAAACCCAGCATCATCGTTTCCAAGTTCCTGGACAAATTCTAGACCATACGTAGGGTGATTTCTACCTTCAGCTACAGATTCTAAAATAACATTTTTTGGGAACTTCATTATTTTTCCTCTCCTTGTTTGTTATCCCTATGAACAAATAGTGCACAATATATAGTTTGTTGGGCAACTGCTCAAAGGTCCATCAGTAGACAATCTTTCCTGATGAATAGTTCTATATAAGCGTATTTTAATATGAATGAATAGAAAAATAAACATCTATTTCTTTAAATTCATGAGTATTTTGTGACATAAGCAAGTTGTTAATTATTTTTTTATAACTGTAATAGATATACTGATGGTTCATTCGTGTAGTATGTATGTATATTGCGTATTGTTTGACTATAGCTTTGATTCGATTTATACTATAAATATATTAATATTTCCGTTAAGGGGAGTAGCTTTAACAATTAAGTCGTCATTACAGAGTCCCATACTCTCGGCTTAGTTGGCAACTAAATGTTGTTAGCAAGACCTTACCAAGTATCTGGTATAGGTCTATTATCGTATAATCAGACTTATGCCAAATATGGCATAAGTCTTTTTGTATTCGCGTGCCCAGCAAGCCGTTAATTGCTAGTTGGTGAAAGTCCAACCTGAGTAAGTACCAAGACGCTCAGTAGCTGACAGGCAACTGGTGAAGAAATTCTAAGGTTGAAGCCCTGTGACAAAGTAACTCCCTAGCGGAGTGCGAGCAAACTAACAGGTTGTAACATAAAGTGAATCCTGCCGTCTCGTCAAAAGAACCTACCTACGGTAGCCAAAGAGAAGTCGAGCCTTGGGATAATGGGCGAAGACCATGGAAGGTGTGAAGATCTTGGAATAGCAGCACCGATGAATCTCTCGGGGTATGGGGAGCGACATGTTAGTAAAGTAGTTAGCGGAACTGGGGATACCCTCCTTATCACTTTCTTAACGAAAGTAAAGCAGAAACCTATAAGTGCAAACGAAGTGGTGGATGGATGAGAGGGAGTCGGAGGGGTCATAGTACCATTAATGACAATGACAACACAACATTGTCTAGGGAAGGACGGCGCAAGCCATTACCCTACTTCGTTCATATGTCAGAAGGAGGTAAGAGTCAGTGAATGTCAGGAAAATGACTAACTACACCAATAAAGTAAAAGCTCAAGAACTCTGGAAGACGTTATATCTTTGTGCCAAGGAATGTCCAACTCGAAGATTTCACGCTTTATATGACAAAATCTATCGTCCTGATATTCTATGGGAGGCATGGCAACGTGTGAAGCGAAAGAAAGGAAGTGGAGGTGTCGATGGACAGACGATTGAACAAATCGTCTTGGAGTACGGGGAAAAGAAATTTATGAACGAGCTCTATTTGGAACTAAAGGAGAAGCGTTATCACCCTAGTCCAGTCCTAAGAACCTATATTCCAAAGGATGATGGAAAGAAACGTCCATTAGGAATTCCAACTATTAAAGATCGGGTCGTACAGATGGCAACGAAAATGGTTATTGAACCAATATTCGAGGCTGACTTTCATGACTGTTCGTTTGGTTTTCGTCCAAAGCGAAATGCCCATCAAGCGATGGCAAAGATAAGAAAAGCCAGTAAGAAATGTTTTTGGGTAGTAGACGTCGATATCCAAGGATATTTCGATAATATTAATCAATACAAGTTGATGAAAATATTAGAACAAAGGATTAGTGATCGACGGGTTTTAGAACCAAGGAATAAATTATACTTGGATATCAGAGAGTTAGTAAAAGGGCTAAATAGGAAACTGCAAGGTTTCGAGAATTACTATCTTATCTCGGCTCACGCAAAGAAATGGCTAAATAGAATCGACTGGTATGTATTAGAACGACTTACCTTATTTCATAACAAAAAGAGAAATAATCGTAAGAAACATGGAAATTTAAAGGATGTAAGAAAAGAAGTGAAACATATATTAGTGAAATTAGCTAGTTAGACGCTGTAAAGCCAAGGAAAGAAGAACGTCGGAAAGCCGTATGAAGGAAAACTTCACGTACGGTTTGATGAGGAGGAGCTGAAAGTAAAAGAGATAGCAAAAGCTATCCCTTTGAAATCAGTTTCTTACTCTACATAGCGAATAATCGAGGAGGAGATTATATAATGAAAAGAAATAACTACTCTTTCAAACAATTAATGGAGCAAAATAAAGAAGAATTGCAAAGGAATCTACGGGAGATTGAAAAAATTGAAAAAAAGTTAGATTCTAAACTAATGAATGTAAAACAATAATAGGATTCTGTTATAAAAGGAGGATGAAAATGAATCCATTATCTATTCGCCAAGTACCTACTTATATACAAAAGGAAATAGATCTTATAAGTAAGCGAGTAAAGCCTTTAGTCAAAAAGTCTTCTACTTACGCATTCGTTTCTATTCCATTGATTTTGTTTTCGTTAACCAATCTTATTATTTTATTCTTTAATAATGGGTTTAACCGTGAAATGTGGATTACTATTTTAATATTTGCAGCCTTTGCAGCAATTGGGATGGCTCTATCTAAAGAATCGAAAACGTTGCAAAAAGAAATTCTAAAAAAGACGAATGATTATATTATAGAAAGAATAAAGAAAAGTTCAATTGTACCAGATTTTAAAAAGAAGGAATTTATGAATTTAATTAAAGCACAACCTGTTTTAGGATTTAATACATTTATTAACTTTTTAGAGGAAGAAAAACGATTGAGTAATTTAGAAAGGTATGTATAATGAATGTTAAAAAGAGAGGCTCTTCTAGTGACCTCTCTTTTTAATGCGCTTAATCGACCAAATTTGTCGATTGAACTTTATCTTCAATTTTTTTAACTTCTAGATATTGAATATGGTGGCCATCTATTTTGTTGACTTTAAAGATATAGTTATCGGTTTTAATTTCCGTACCTAAATGGGCATCAAAGTTTTGTGTTAGGAACCAGCCACCAATTGTATCGATTTCTTCATCTGAAAAATTTGTACCCAGTAATTGATTTACATCTTGAATTAATAATTTTGCATCGAGTATAAAATGTCCATCCTTCAACTTTCTAATTTCAGGGATTTCGTCGTCATCGAATTCATCGCGTATCTCACCTACGATTTCTTCAATAATATCTTCAACGGTTACAAGTCCTGAGGTACCGCCGTATTCATCCATTAAAATAGCGATATGAATGCGGTCTTTTTGCATTTTTACTAGTAGGTCATGAATGGGAATCGTTTCAATCACTCGAATAATCGGATTAATAAAAGAGTCTAAAGTAACATTTGCTTTTTGTTTTTGTAGATGAGAAATATGGGATGTTAAAAATTCCTTTGCATTAATAAAGCCAACAATATTATCTTTATCCCCATCTACAACAGGATAACGAGTATATCCCTCATTTTTTATTGTTTTCAATACTTCTTCAAATGTAGAATCAACCGATATGGTAGCAATCTCGGTACGTGGCACCATAATCTCTTTAGCAAGTCTTTCATCAAATTCGAATATGTTGTTCACATACTTTAATTCATTTTTATTGATTTCTCCACTTTTATAACTTTCCGATAGGAGAATTCGTAGTTCTTCTTCAGAGTGGGCAACTTCATGTTCTGAAGCAGGCTTCAAGCCAAAAATACCTACGAGGACTCGAGAAGATCCATTTAAAAACCAAATAAATGGGAACATGATCCGGTAAAACCAAATAATTGGATTCGCAAAAAGAAGAGTGATCGCTTCTGCTTTTTGAATGGCCAAAGTTTTTGGAGCTAATTCACCTACGACTACATGAATAAAGGTCACTAAAGCAAAGGAAATTGTAAAGGATAAGATAGACATAAATGAATCTGTTAGCGGTAAGTATTCTAGAACGGGATAAATAATTCTTTTAACAGTAGGCTCACCTAACCAACCTAGCCCTAATGCAGTAACTGTTATTCCCAACTGACAAGCAGATAAATACTCATCTAAATGCGTAATGACCTTCTTAGCTGCATTAGCTCCTTTTTTTTCTTCTGCAATGAGTTGGTCAATTCGAGACGATCGAACTTTTACAATTGCAAACTCTGTCGCCACGAAAAAGGCGGTAAGAGCAATTAATATAGCGATTAATAACAAGTTAATAGTTGTTGACAATGAGTCGTCTTACAAGTGTAAGACGTACACCTCCCGTTAATAAAAGTGGATGATAAGATAAAATTTCTATCCTTATTATTATACAATCTGTTATTCTAGCAGGCAATGAATTAGAAAGCATGTTTTGTAAACATACAGTATAGTTTTGGATTGTAATATATTAAAAACTAAAAAGCCCAAATTGATATCGGGGCTTTTTAGTTATATATAGGCTATTGCCGCATCTTTGTGGCTTTTTTCATGCTTTTTACTAGATAACCGCCTTTAAAGTTTGTCGGTTCGTAAGCAACGATAAAAGCTTTTGGTGCTTTTTTATCGAGGATTTCCATCAGTTCATTCTCTCGATTTCTCTTTACGACAATATCAAAACGATATCGTTTATTACCATCCCTACCTTCGCCTTCAAATAAGGTTACCCCAAATCCCTCAGCCCTCAAAATTTCGGCAAGCTCTGAATCTTTTTCTAATAAGCTAACATTGTAGGTTCGGTAGCCGATCGCTAATTTTCTTTCCACAAAGCCGCCAACGACAACGCCACCAGCATAGCCAACGGCATAAGCAATCATATTTAAGTAGTTCGATAAATCAGAGAAAATAATCCCTAAACTAATGACATATATTAAAGCTTCTAAACCACCTAAGATGGACGCAGTTCTAATTTCGCCCTTTACAACAAAGATGGTTCGTAATGTAGTTAAAGGAACAATGACAAATTGCATGACGACAATTAAAAGAGCTTCAAACATAATGTTCACCTCATTAATAAGCATTGAATAAAAAAGGTTACTACATACTTAAAAATAATTCAAGGATGCCACTCTATTATAGATTTAAAAAGAAAAATGTAAAGAAGGATTGAAGGAATATTATTTACTGAAAATTATAAAATTTAGAAAAGAAACGGGAGGATTCTATTAAAAAGCGGCGTATTACTTTTGTGTAGGGTAAAATTTTTTATTATCTTTTACATTACTTTAATAGAAGTAAATTATAGAAATAGTATAATGGCAGTAAATGACTATAGATTAATGGTGGAAGGATGTAAAAAATTATAGGAGGTTTATTTAATGAGAGAAATAAATGGATATAAACCCCAAAAAGTTCTAATTAAAGGACAAGGTATTGGACGAAAATTTGCTTATGGAAAAGTTGTGATTGCCAAAAATGCTCAGGAAGCTTCCGAAAAAGTGACAGATGGATGTATATTAGTTACCATTGGTTCTGATAAAGATATGGTTCCTGCTATTGAAAAATGTAGTGCATTGATTGCAGAAGAAGGCGGTTTAACGAGTCATGCTGCGATTGTTGGTCTAAACCTAGGAATTGCTGTTCTCGTCGGGATTACAAATGCTACTTCCTTATTAAGAGATGGTCAGGAAATCACGGTTGATGCTGAAAGTGGAATTATTTATGATGGCTATGTAACAAAAATTGAATGAAGGGAATAGTTATTTTATAATTGCGTTTCTTTATGGTGTTTTATACTATTAAATGTAGTTGTATTACGTGCAGTAAAAGGAGAAATGAATGAAGAAGTTTGCAGGTTTACTAATCATTTCTGGTTTGATTATCGTAGGGTTAGGTGGTTGGCAAATTTTCCAAACCAATCAAGAAACGGAAGCTTCTCTTGAAGAAGCGAAAAAGGTTATTAGTGATGGAAGTGTTGAAGAAGTGCAGCAAGAAGAAGTAGGAGAAAGGGAAGGTCGATTTACCCCAGCGATGGGGGAAGTTGTAGGTCTTTTAACTATCCCTGAATTACAGGCCCAATTGCCAATCGTCGAAGGAACGGATCCCGATGAGCTGAAAAAAGGAGTTGGGCATTATAAAGGGAGTTACTATCCAAATGAAAATGGACAAATTGTTTTATCTGGTCATCGAGATACAGTATTTCGAAAGATTGGTGAACTTGAAATAGGAGATACATTAGAGGTCCATCTTCCTTACGGGGAATTTAGTTATGAAATCACATATACAAAGATTGTTGGTGCCGATGATACAAGTATTATTACTCTTCAAAATGATTACGAAGAATTGATTTTAACAACTTGTTATCCATTTAGTTATATTGGGAATGCACCTGACCGCTATATTATTTATGCAAAAAAACTAGAAGGTTAAGATTTAGATATTTGACCGGTTCGTCATTTTTCATTCATTACAGTGAAAGTGCCAAGCATCTAAAAATGCTTGGCACTTTATTTTTTATTTTATTTTTTCTGTATTCTCATATCGACTATCTAAATAATCAACAATATGAATAATATAGCCTTCAAGTGTCTGTGGTGAACGAACACAAGAACCCCATTCTGGTAAGCCGTGATGACAGAGGATGCAATGGGTCATATGATGAATTTCTTCAAGCGTCACTGAAATGTTTTCAGCTTCAATTATTTTTGAGAGCAAGAGAACACCATATGGAATATGGCCCACCATTACTCCTAATTCATCCATTGTGATTCCACTTTGTTTACGATTTTGTAAGCCTGATGAATCAGCAGTTGGATAAAGAAATTGGAAGTCATCAAATGATTTTCCTGCATGATCATATTCCATTAATTTTCCAATATCATGATAAAGAATACTCGTCATAATTAAATCATAATTAGGGTTCGATTCCTTATAACTCATCATCCCTTGAAGCATACGATACAGGTGGTCGATTGTATCTTTCCAAACCAAATTCTTTAAATCATCGTTTTGAAAACCTGACCATAATTCCTGCTTATATACTTTTTCTACCACATTAATTAGCTTTATGACTGCTTGAAATGGATTGTCTTCTAACTTTAAAACATAGCGTGCAAAACGCATTAACCCAATTGTATGTTTAAGTAATCCACCTAAATAATTATGGTGGTAACCTTTTGCTGCAGGTCTTATTCGAAATTGGTCCCAGAATCGGTTCATTGCTCCGTAACAGATTTCCTTAAAAGGGGACTGTAATTCATTTAGATAGGAAAATAATTCAACGGTTAATTCTTCAATACTTTGCTGTGTATAAGGTAATAACGAGAACGGATTAACGTTATCTTGGCAAGGTTTTAAAACATTAACCGTTAATGATTTATTCCCGTTAAATTCATCTACGATTCCTTCAATATCAAAAACTGAATAACTCTCTAATAAAGGTACATTTCTATCGACAGCCCCTTGATTGTCCCACATTTTTGCACTTATACTGCCAAAATTATTACTGAAACTAATTTTTAAAAATTGTTTGTTTGTTTTAGTTAGTGCTACTTGAAAATCATTTAACAAAAAGCGAGCTTTAATATAATCTCCGGAAGTCGCGCTTTGAATATCAAAGAATTCATCGCTATTCGGTAGTTGAGGTGGTGGAAATTGGTTTAATATTTCATGTCTTTCCACTTCAGATGCCTCATATTGAACCGCTATAAAATTATAAAAGTATGAGGTAGTTATATTTATCATTCTATCACTCCAATAAAGAGAGTTTCCTTAACAAACCATATTCTTTTTCATTGTAACAAACTTTAAAGCTTTATGGATAAGATATATTGGATGTTTATAGGGATGAAAATAAAAAAGATCGATTTTCTAATAGAAAATGCGATCTTTTTTATGATTATTTTCTCTGTATTAATCGATCTCGATCTTCAGCTTGAGGGGGCTCTTCAAACCAACCGTATTTGATCATTAGATTAGCCCCATCTTCAGCAAAAAGCAATAGATCTGGAAGAAGTGAAGCATATCTTAACCCCAAATCTCTACGTGGACTTGCTCCCATCGCAGTTCCATAGTAACTCATACCTGTGGCTGTCATGGCTCCAATATGGAACAACATTAACTTATCCGAGAAGACAGGTGTTGTCGAATTGGAAATTTCAGAATCACTACCTGTAGGTATCGGTAGATCTGCTTTTGTTAAAAAATGACCAAATAGATCAATATGTTTTTGAGCCAATTTTTTTCCTCTTAAAAAGTATTGCTTCACATCTTCATTTTGAGCTGTTTGAGCAAAAGCGGTAACTAAGGCTTTACCAATTGAATTTGATTGTAGATTAATAAATAAATGAGTAATCTCTATTGCGGATAAAGGTCTTTTGTTTCCAAAGAACCCCGTTAAATATTCCTGTCTTTTAGCAAAATCTATATGATCTGGTTTCACTAGAGAAGGTGTTTTGGCGTATATCCCTTGTTTGAGCATCAACTCTCTAGTAAGGTCTTGCAGCATATTTGCTTTTTCTTGTATGCGTTTAAATAAAGAAACGAGTTCTGGACGGGTCACAATCCCGAGGGAGCTACTACTTGCTGCCATAGCAAGGATAGACATATTTTTTAAATATTGTAGCATCAACGTATCTGAAACAAGTTTTGGGGCCTTAACGTTCACATCCCGATCTGTAAAACCAAGCGGAATCGGATATTCCTCTCTATTAAAAATCTCTTCCATAATTGATAGGTTTCCTTTTGCTATATCTAAGGTCCACTGGATAATGGGACGGACTTCTTCGTCTTCGACTGTTTCCAAAAAGTACTGGTTTATACATCTTGCCACGGTATCATTCATATATTGCATCCATAGTCCGGAAATTTCCGCTGCAGTAAAAGGTAATTTATTTTTATCTTTCACAGTCAACCACCTTTCTCATTGTGTTATTAAAAGTAATATCTCCAACTAGGTAAAAAATAATAAGTATTGTTAATGAAAAGAAAAATATTGTTGCTGATTTAGGGGGATATTAGAAATGTGTTGCCCTGTGACACACATTAAACAACGTGGAGGGATAATACTTGAATATACTAATTCGTTTATTTCCATCCCTATTTTCAATAATGGTTGTAGTTAGGTTCCTTATAAAGGGAGTTTTAGCTAATTTTAATCGAATGGTAGAAATGCCTTCGTTGGTATAAGCGCTGAGTATATGCTGAATAGTCCTTTTCACATTGTGGTAAAAAAAGCGGGCGGAGCTCGCTTTTTTATACCGTCTTTACTGATAGTAAGTAAGTCCCCTCTACATTAAGAGACTAAATGATATGAAGTAGCGGAGGGGGAGCAACTGCCAGTAAAGTTCTGAATGAATGTACGAATACTAAATACGGCAACATCTGCGTGACCAGCATGTTGTTGATCTTCATTAACCATCGGTGGGAGTAATGTAGGCTAAAAAAGTGATGTTTTGTTGCGATACCTGCACTATTAAGTTATCCTGTATTGAAAAAGCCAAAGGTGAGACTTTCACTTTATATAGACTTTTTCAACCCACAGTTCCTGCACTCTCGAATGAATATAAAATCTTTAACCGTGCTTTTGAAATGGGAATGACCGCAATTGTCACAGCGACCTGAAACTTTATCAGGGAATTTGTTGTAATCATAAATTGTGGAAGTATCATATTCGTACTCTTTATTTGAAGCATCTTCTGACAAAGGAAACACCTCATTCTAAAATTATCTTACTTATATCCTTTATTATCTATTTTAGTCGTTATGATTTCAAGTATCGTCCAAATCGACTTCTTATTTGAAATTCAAATTAGACTTCCTTACAATGGACATGTGAATGGAATACTTTAAAGGGGATTATGAACATGGAATATACTAAATTTACAGGATATATTGGAACCTACACAAAAGGTGAAAGCAAAGGGATTTATTCATTTGTCCTTGATACAGAAGCGGGAAGGATCTCAGAAATACAACTTGCGGGAACATTGGATAACCCTACATACTTAACGATCAGTAAGGATCAAAGGTTTTTGTACTCAGTTATGAAAAAGGACACAAAAGGTGGCGTAGCCGCATATAAAATCGATCCTAATTCTACTAAATTGAGTCTAATTAATACACAATTATTAGAAGGTGCTCCACCGTGTCATGTGAATACTGATAGCCAGCAACGCTATTTGTTCAGTACAAATTATCATAGAGGGACAGTTGAATCCTATTTAATTAATCAGCATACTGGTGAAATATCAGAACCATCGTCAGTTGTTCAACATGAGGGCAACGGTCCTGATGAACGTCAAGAAAAAGCTCATACTCATTATGCAGGTATGACACCTGATGAAAAATATCTTGTTGTTGTTGAATTAGGGAGCGATAAACTGCTTACTTATAATGTGAAAGAGGACGGAACATTAACAGAGGTTAGCAGATTAGATATCCGTCCTGGTAGTGGACCTAGGCATCTTACTTTTCATCCTTTAAATAAAAACATTGCTTATATCATGACGGAATTCAGTTCAGAAATTATCGTCTTATCCTATCATGAAGAAAATGGAAGTTTTACTGTACTAGAAACTCATAAAACGATACCTAACGATTTTGTCGAAAATAACCAGGGGAGTGCCATCCATACAAGCAGCGATGGAAAGTTCGTATATGTAGGTAATCGTGGACATAACAGTATTGCTATTTTTAAAAGTAATTCTGAAACAGGAAGATTAGAATTCGTGTCAACTATTTCAACAGAAGGAGATTGGCCAAGGGATTTTGTTCTTGATCCTACTGAAAAATATTTAATTGTTTCTAACCAAAACTCAAGTAATTTAGTGTTATTTTCAAGGGATTCCGAAACAGGGACTTTAAAACTCTTGCAAAAAGATATCGTGGTACCTGATCCAGTTTGTGTCAAGTTTTTATAAATATGGGGGATTAAAGTATGGCTGAAATCAAATATGAGATTAAAGAAAATATTGGCATCTTATCAGAATCACCTAAAGGCTGGACAAAAGAGTTAAACCTTGTAAGCTGGAATAATAAGGAACCGAAGTTTGATTTACGGGACTGGGATCCAGACCATCAAAAGATGGGGAAGGGGATCACCTTAAACAACGAGGAGTTAAAAGTGTTAAAGGAACTTTTAAATAATATGAATTTATAGAAATGAAAAGAGATGTAAATGAATCCATATGTTTTTTTTAAAAGACAAATGGTTTCAGATTGTCGTCAAAAAAGTTCGGGATGATATTCATCTCGAACTTTTTTGTGATTTTTGGATATTTCCCCCTTCCTATTTATCTCTATAAGCTCAGTCGAGTCTAGTTGGTAATCTTCTTTCTTCATTGCAGCAAAAGTAAGGATTCGCCTGCACCGAATTTATCATGTCCCCTTATCGTTGTTCAACTCATACCATGCTTCTTTTGCATCAGGGAATACAAAGCTCTTTCAATTGTCCTCACTTTGCATATATTCAACACATTATATGATTACGAAACAGACTATCTAAAATCGCGAGAAATAATAAATATTCAAGTGGGTAATTTCAGTTGTTAGGAACTGCTCACAATAAAAATTAATATTGAATAGTTGGTTTTTCAATGGTAAATCAAACTTCTATTAGAATAAATAAAAATAAAAACCGTGATCCTGAATAAGGGGTCACGGTTTTTATTGAATGGATAAAGTCGGTCTGGAAATAGTGACCGCTACCATTCAAGGCGATCTCTCAATAATGTTAATTACACAACCATGAAAACAATCGTTTCTAAAAATAAACGAATATAATATAATGTAAGAAAGAATTGTCCTTTTGCATTTTTAGGGGGACATAGGGTCTCTTATTTCCACGCAAACCTCATTTTATTGTTTTAGGAGGACATACGATTCTTTATTTAAGTAATTCCTCAAACAACAAGAGACATTTTCCTTAATAACGGAATAGATGTCCATTCACCCTTGGAATTTTGCTTCTTTAGCCTCGTTAGCGGAACCAATGTCCGCTTTCTCCAACATGCTACAAGTACGACGTTACTTATCTAGCCTCTTTTAAATGATGTCAGTTTTAAATTTTTTATTTTCAAGGACATCCACCTTGATTAGGATTACGGTTTAGACAATGGATTTTTTTACTCATGAAAAAATATTAAACCGAAAAGCGAAGTGAATACAAATGTCAAAATTTGAGCAAAAATATGAGCGGTGGCTTCAAGAGAAAATTTACGAAGAGAAAAATCATAGGAGACGTGAGATCCTAGAAAAGGGGCTAGGACATGGTACAGTTCAATTTGGTGCCCTACGGTAGGAAATTTTGATCATTTATATCCTGAATGGGAGGTGCGTGATTTCAATAATGGATATCGTTACTTGGATCTTGCTTATAGGCCTGAGGATGCAAAGGGCTGTATCGAAATTCAGGGATACGGACCTCATGCAAGAGATCTTGATGTACGGCGATTTAAGGATTTGTGTTGGAGACATTCTTTGTTAGCACTAGATGGATGGACGATACTACCAATTGCCTACTTATCGATTATAGATGAACCAAAACGGTGTCAACAACTTATTCTTGCTTTTATTGGAAAATTCATCTCCACTGATGCACCCGCACAATTATCTTGGGTTGAAGCAGAGGTTGTATATTTGCACGTCGTCTACTTCGTCCGATCACTCCTCTTGAGATTGCAAATCATTTAAAAATAAGTGACCGTCATGCGAGGCGGATTTTACATAATATGGTTGATTTAGAAATTCTAAGTGTAGCAAGTGGTATTCAGCTCTCGCGTACATATAAACTCAGATGATGATCAACCACTCCTTCTTCTGAGGACATATGATTCCTTATTTCCACCAGTCACTTGCTTTTGATGAAGTTATCGGACATACAGACCGTAATAACTGCAAATCATCAAGAAATAGCTGTGATTTTCCTTAATAACGGAATAGATGTCCGTTTTCTTCTAGAAAACTCCCATTTGGTACAAATATCGGAACTTATGTCCAAAAACTCAAACACAGGATTAAAAAACAGCATCATTTCTCAAATAAGAGAAATGATGCTGTTTTTGATTATGGACTTTAGTCTGTTGCGACTGAATAAGGCGCAACATAAAACCACCTGCTATGCGGGTGGATGACAAAATGTTATACAAATATATAAAAAAAACTCACTTTCAGTTTTATAATAGAGATTGTTCAAGCCTCTAAAATAAGAAAGGAAAGTGAGTATATTGGCCAATAAAGCGAATAGTTTAGCACATACCAAATGGATGTGTAAATACCATATCGTCTTCACTCCAAAGTATAGACGAAAAGTAATTTACAATCAATACAGAAGGAGTATTGGAGAAATTTTGAGAACTCTATGTAATTACAAAGGAGTTGAGATAATAGAAAGTCACCTGATGCCAGATCATGTCCATATGTTGGTAAGTATTCGACCCAAGATGGCTGTATCAAGTTTTATGGGATATTTAAAAGGAAAAAGTGCGCTCATGATTTTTGATAAACATGCAAATTTAAAATATAAATTTGGAAACAGGCATTTTTGGGCAGAAGGATATTATGTGAGTACCGTAGGACTCAATGAAGCAACAATAAAAAAATATATTCAGGATCAAGAGAAACATGATATCGCATTAGATAAATTAAGTGTAAGAGAATATACAGACCCTTTTAAGGGTAGCAAGTAATACAAATAGCCCTTCAGGGGTGGCAAAGGCAATAGAGGCTTGAATCAATATGAAAGCCAGCGCCTTTAGACGCTGGCCGGTAGTATAGGCTTATAGCCTTTGTGCAAACCACCCTTTGGAAGGGTGGTTATGATTATATAGTATGGAGAATAGGGGGCTCGAACCCCTGACCTCTTGCATGCCATGCAAGCGCTCTCCCAGCTGAGCTAATCCCCCGTATTTGATTACATATGAAATTATAACGATAAAGAGTAAAGGTTGCAATAGGGGAATGTAATAAAAATTATAAATAACTAGATTTTCAATTTATTTCATATATATGATAATGAATCAATAAAGTGCTGTAGTTGTTACTTATTTAAGGGGAAGGGGGGAGTAATGGAATGAAGCAACTATTACTTGATTTTGTAAATTACGAAGTTCTTTTAAAGCTTTCGTTTGCAGCTATTTCTGGTATAGGAATTGGATTAGAAAGAGAATTAAAAGGAAAACCGTTGGGATTAAAAACATGTCTTACCATTTCTGTCATGGCATGCTTACTTACAATTGTATCATTTGAATCTGCTTTTCTATATTCTAAAGAATATTCTCGCCCGATGGACCCTGGACGAATTCCTTCTTATTTAATTTCTGGCATCGGCTTTTTAGGTGCTGGTGTTATTCTTAGAAGAGGAAACGAAGCGATTTCAGGTTTAACGACAGCTTCTTTAGTTCTTGCTGCAGCAGGAATTGGAATTACGATTGGTGCAGGATTTTATATGGAGGCTCTTTCGGGTATTATCTTTTTAATTACGGGAATAAAAGCGGTTCCGCGGTTATTTGATAAATTGGGTCCGAAAAAACTTCAGGAAAAAGAAATCAAGGTAAAATTATATATAGAAAAAACGACGAACCTAACGGAGCTGATTAAAGAAATAAACAGTAAAAACTTAGGGGTTAGACGGTTGAAAATTAAGGAAGAGTCAGATGATATAGTAGTAAACAGCATTATGTATGTTCAAAAAAAGTTATACACTACGGATATTTACTATGAATTAAAATCGATCATAGGAGTAATCCAAGTAGAAGTGGAAAGCGTAGAATAATATACAAGATTGTCATTGGTTGATATCTTAAATCATAAAACAGGCTGAATCCAAATGTTGTATAAAATGACTTGGATACAGCCTAAAATTGCTTATAGAATTAATAAAGTATAAAGGTAAAACCAGAAAAAATAAATGCAGAGACTACTGATAAAATAAATGTTCCGCCCCTGACTTTCTCTTCAGAGTCTGCGATTTTTATACCTTCAAAAAATGCGTACAAAAATAAGAATACTGCCATGATTAGGGATAGATAGAGTGCGATTGTTTGTAGCATTAGTTCCTCACCTTTCAACTTTCAATATAATAGGGATACTAGAACTTATGATAGAATGTCTTATAATATGACTATTATTTAATTTAATAAGACCCTATCATTTTTGTGTATAAAAAATTTATAAAATTATATTGATAAAACAAATGAGTCATGATATATTATTACATGTCCTTGAGAAAGTCGTTCATTTTTAAAAAAACTTTTTTGAAAAAAGTTGACAAAGAAAACAGGGATGTGTTAACTTAATAAAGTCGCTTCTGAGCGAAAATGAAAAATTGCTCTTTGAAAACTAAACAAACAAAAACGTCAACGTTAATTCTAGTTACTATATGTAACAAAAAACTAGTTGCTTAATTGCAACAAACTTTATGAGCTTTATCAAACACTTTATTGGAGAGTTTGATCCTGGCTCAGGACGAACGCTGGCGGCGTGCCTAATACATGCAAGTCGAGCGAATCTGAGGGAGCTTGCTCCCAAAGATTAGCGGCGGACGGGTGAGTAACACGTGGGCAACCTGCCTGTAAGACTGGGATAACTTCGGGAAACCGGAGCTAATAC
Organism: Niallia sp. Kr1; assembly: GCF_050389805.1. NCBI lineage: Bacteria > Bacillati > Bacillota > Bacilli > Caryophanales > Bacillaceae > Niallia > Niallia sp. Kr1. Next base: position 1,117,331 of record NZ_CP130945.1, read on the forward strand.
TGGATAATTCTTATTAACTCATGTTGATAAGCTAAAAGACGGTGTAAGCTGTCACTTACAGATGGGCCCGCGGCGCATTAGCTAGTTGGTGAGGTAACGGCTCACCAAGGCAACGATGCGTAGCCGACCTGAGAGGGTGATCGGCCACACTGGGACTGAGACACGGCCCA
>NZ_CP130945.1:1120000-1567500 GCF_050389805.1 Niallia sp. Kr1
AGCAGCCACCATTTAAAGAGTGCGTAATAGCTCACTGGTCGAGTGACTCTGCGCCAAAAATGTACCGGGGCTAAACGTATCACCGAAGCTGTGGATGGACATCTACGATGTCCGTGGTAGGAGAGCGTTCTAAGGGCGTTGAAGCAAGACCGGAAGGACTTGTGGAGCGCTTAGAAGTGAGAATGCCGGTATGAGTAGCGAAAGATGAGTGAGAATCTCATCCACCGATTGACTAAGGTTTCCTGAGGAAGGCTCGTCCGCTCAGGGTTAGTCGGGACCTAAGCCGAGGCTGAAAAGCGTAGGCGATGGACAACAGGTTGATATTCCTGTACCACCAAAATCCGTTTGAGTGATGGGGGGACGCAGGAGGATAGGGTAAGCGCGCTGTTGGATATGCGCGTCCAAGCAGTTAGGCTGCAGGTGAGGAAAATCCCACCTGCGTGAAGGCTGAGCTGTGATGGCGAGGGAAATAGAGTACCGAAGTTCCTGATTCCACACTGCCAAGAAAAGCCTCTAGCGAGGATTAGGTGCCCGTACCGCAAACCGACACAGGTAGTCAAGGAGAGAATCCTAAGGTGAGCGAGAGAACTCTCGTTAAGGAACTCGGCAAAATGACCCCGTAACTTCGGGAGAAGGGGTGCTTTTTAGGGTGTTAAAGCCCTGAGAAGCCGCAGTGAATAGGCCCAGGCGACTGTTTAGCAAAAACACAGGTCTCTGCGAAGCCGCAAGGCGAAGTATAGGGGCTGACGCCTGCCCGGTGCTGGAAGGTTAAGAGGAGAGGTTAGCGCTAAGCGCGAAGCTTTGAATTGAAGCCCCAGTAAACGGCGGCCGTAACTATAACGGTCCTAAGGTAGCGAAATTCCTTGTCGGGTAAGTTCCGACCCGCACGAAAGGCGTAACGATCTGGGCACTGTCTCAACGAGAGACTCGGTGAAATTATAGTACCTGTGAAGATGCAGGTTACCCGCGACAGGACGGAAAGACCCCGTGGAGCTTTACTGTAGCCTGATATTGAATTTTGGTACAGCTTGTACAGGATAGGTAGGAGCCTTGGAAGCCGGAGCGCTAGCTTCGGTGGAGGCATCGGTGGGATACTACCCTGGCTGTATTGACATTCTAACCCGCAGCCCTTATCGGGCTGGGAGACAGTGTCAGGTGGGCAGTTTGACTGGGGCGGTCGCCTCCTAAAGAGTAACGGAGGCGCCCAAAGGTTCCCTCAGAATGGTTGGAAATCATTCGTAGAGTGTAAAGGCACAAGGGAGCTTGACTGCGAGACCTACAAGTCGAGCAGGGACGAAAGTCGGGCTTAGTGATCCGGTGGTTCCGCATGGAAGGGCCATCGCTCAACGGATAAAAGCTACCCCGGGGATAACAGGCTTATCTCCCCCAAGAGTCCACATCGACGGGGAGGTTTGGCACCTCGATGTCGGCTCATCGCATCCTGGGGCTGTAGTCGGTCCCAAGGGTTGGGCTGTTCGCCCATTAAAGCGGTACGCGAGCTGGGTTCAGAACGTCGTGAGACAGTTCGGTCCCTATCCGTCGTGGGCGTAGGAAATTTGAGAGGAGCTGTCCTTAGTACGAGAGGACCGGGATGGACGCACCGCTGGTGTACCAGTTGTTCTGCCAAGAGCATCGCTGGGTAGCTATGTGCGGAAGGGATAAGTGCTGAAAGCATCTAAGCATGAAGCCCCCCTCAAGATGAGATTTCCCATAGTGTTAAACTAGTAAGACCCCTGAAAGATGATCAGGTTGATAGGTTTGAGGTGGAAGCATGGTGACATGTGGAGCTGACAAATACTAATCGGTCGAGGACTTAACCAAAAATAAGGCATTACTCAATAGTGCTTTCTTCATCATTATCTAGTTTTGAGAGAATAATTTTTTTGAATTACCTCTTGAAAAAATATTAAAAGGCATTATAATATAAAATGTCTTATAGTTTGGTGACGATAGCGAGAAGGTCACACCCGTTCCCATCCCGAACACGGAAGTTAAGCTTCTCAGCGCCGATGGTAGTTGGGGCATTGCCCCTGTGAGAGTAGGACGTCGCCAAGCGAAAATGGAGGATTAGCTCAGCTGGGAGAGCATCTGCCTTACAAGCAGAGGGTCGGCGGTTCGAGCCCGTCATCCTCCACCATATTATGCCGGCCTAGCTCAATTGGTAGAGCAACTGACTTGTAATCAGTAGGTTGGGGGTTCAAGTCCTCTGGCCGGCATGTTTTATATGTTTTTAAGTACGAGCCATTAGCTCAGTCGGTAGAGCATCTGACTTTTAATCAGAGGGTCGCAGGTTCGAATCCTGCATGGCTCACCATTTTGCGGGTGTGGCGGAATTGGCAGACGCACTAGACTTAGGATCTAGCGCCGCAAGGCGTGGGGGTTCGACTCCCTTCACCCGCATTCATGCGGAAGTAGTTCAGTGGTAGAACACCACCTTGCCAAGGTGGGGGTCGCGGGTTCGAATCCCGTCTTCCGCTCTTATTTTTAAGCCGGGGTGGCGGAACTGGCAGACGCACAGGACTTAAAATCCTGCGGTAGGTGACTACCGTACCGGTTCGATTCCGGTCCTCGGCACCATCTAATTTAACAATGCGCCCGTAGCTCAATTGGATAGAGCGTCTGACTACGGATCAGAAGGTTATGGGTTCGACTCCTTTCGGGCGCGCTTAAAAAATACGGGAAGTAGCTCAGCTTGGTAGAGCACTTGGTTTGGGACCAAGGGGTCGCAGGTTCGAATCCTGTCTTCCCGACCATGTTAGTTATAATGGGGGCTTAGCTCAGCTGGGAGAGCGCCTGCTTTGCACGCAGGAGGTCAGCGGTTCGATCCCGCTAGTCTCCACTTGTTTTTTAAAATTATATCTATTATGGCGGTGTAGCTCAGCTGGCTAGAGCATTCGGTTCATACCCGAAAGGTCGTAGGTTCGATCCCTATCGCCGCTACCATTTTTAATTTATTGGACCTTTAGCTCAGCTGGTTAGAGCAGACGGCTCATAACCGTCCGGTCGTAGGTTCGAGTCCTACAAGGTCCACCATTTTAATGCGGAGGAATACCCAAGTCCGGCTGAAGGGATCGGTCTTGAAAACCGACAGGCGGGTTAAACCGCGCGGGGGTTCGAATCCCTCTTCCTCCGCCATTTAAATACAAATACTATTATCGCGGGGTAGAGCAGTCTGGTAGCTCGTCGGGCTCATAACCCGGAGGTCGCAGGTTCAAATCCTGTCCCCGCAATCTGGTCCGGTAGTTCAGTTGGTTAGAATGCCTGCCTGTCACGCAGGAGGTCGCGGGTTCGAGTCCCGTCCGGACCGCCATTATTATTTAAAATATACGGCTCAGTAGCTCAGTCGGTAGAGAAACGAATCGTCCCGTAGGGGATTCGTTTTGCAACAAAAGCCAAAGGCTTTTGAAGCACAAGTTCGACCACTAGATAAATTTAGGAAATATTATTTTATATGGCTCAGTAGCTCAGTCGGTAGAGCAATGGACTGAAAATCCATGTGTCGGCGGTTCGATTCCGTCCTGAGCCACCATTTTTTCATGGCGGTTGTGGCGAAGTGGTTAACGCATCGGATTGTGGTTCCGACATTCGTGGGTTCGATTCCCATCAGCCGCCCCATTAAATAAATTTGCGGGTGTAGTTTAGTGGTAAAACCACAGCCTTCCAAGCTGTTGTCGAGGGTTCGATTCCCTTCACCCGCTCCAAAAGTATATGGGCCTATAGCTCAGCTGGTTAGAGCGCACGCCTGATAAGCGTGAGGTCGATGGTTCGAGTCCATTTAGGCCCACCATTTTTATAATAATTATTCCGCAGTAGCTCAGTGGTAGAGAAACTCATCGTCCTGTAGAGGATGAGTTTTGCAATAAAAGCCTTAGGCTTTTAGCGCACAAGACCACTACCTGAATTTAGGACAAAGTATTAATTATTCCGCAGTAGCTCAGTGGTAGAGCTATCGGCTGTTAACCGATCGGTCGTAGGTTCGAATCCTACCTGCGGAGCCAGTTCAATCCTATGGAGAAGTACTCAAGTGGCTGAAGAGGCGCCCCTGCTAAGGGTGTAGGTCGGGTAACCGGCGCGAGGGTTCAAATCCCTCCTTCTCCGCCATACATGGCCCGTTGGTCAAGCGGTTAAGACACCGCCCTTTCACGGCGGTAACACGGGTTCGAATCCCGTACGGGTCATAAAATTAAAAAAGCTCTTGACTAAAAGTAGTCAAGAGCTTTTTTAATAGAAAAGAATGCTACCTTTCCACAGCCTATCCTCCAAAATTTAATTCCTTTCAGAATGTTATTTTTTCCCAAAGTAAATGGTTATCAGATTCTTACTCACTAGATGAAACGTTACTTTCATTGAGAAGTGGTAATTTAGAAACGTTTTTGTTTTTCATGTAATCTAAACAGCTGCTTTCCATTAAGTGTAATTCACACTTATTTGTAATATGACTATAACAATTCTTAATAGATGCCATTTATGATACAAAAATACATTGTTGTTACTTGTCAATTTGCTGTTGTTTTTTGTCGGCTGTTGTGTAGTATATTCCTTTTTTGAATCATTATATATTTAAATGTCATAAAATTTAAATAATAATAACAAGGATTATTATAGAATCTCAAGAATATATACCTAATATATATATCTATCATTTAATATTAATTCGTATAGGTGGGGAAAAATTGGTTGTATCGTGCTTAGTAACCTCAAAATCTCAGATGCATCTTTTTCATGAAGGAACATTATATGAAAGTTATCGTATTTTTGGTGCCCATCTTATAAAGGATAATCATTTAATAAGAACGAGGTTTACCGTTTGGGCTCCCCATGCAATGGACGTAAGGATAGTTGGTGATTTTAACAAATGGAATGGTAATGGGTATTCTTTATTAAGAATAAATAAAGAAGGAATATGGTCGATCACACTAAATGAAAATTTAGAAGGGATGTTATATAAATATGAAATTATCACTGAAACTGGTGACACGATATTAAAGGCCGATCCATTCGCGTTCTATTCAGAGGTTAGACCCAATACAGCATCCATTGTCTATTCTCTTGATGACTTCAAATGGGAAGATCGTCAGTGGCAAAAACAAAAATGCCATCATAATCCTCTTGCTAGTCCGATGGCTATCTATGAGGTTCATTTGGGGTCATGGAGGTTAAAAGATGATGGACATTTTCTAAGTTACCAAGAGCTTGCAATTGAGTTAATTCCATATGTAAAAGACTTAGGTTTCACTCACATAGAAATTCTTCCGCTTGTGGAGCATCCACTTGATATTTCATGGGGATATCAAGGTACAGGGTATTATTCTGTTACAAGTCGATATGGAACTCCCCACGATTTTATGTATTTTGTAAATGAATGCCATAAAAACGGATTAGGTGTAATCCTAGATTGGGTACCCGGTCATTTCTGTAAAGATGACCATGGTCTTTATAAATTTGATGGCAGTTATCTTTTTGATTATTCTAATGAACAGGATAGAGAAAATCCAGTTTGGGGAACGGCAAATTTTAATCTTGGCAAACTTGAAGTACAAAGCTTTTTAATATCTAGTGCGATTTTTTGGATGGAGTATTTCCATATTGATGGCCTTCGCTTAGATGCTGTAGCGAATTTGATATACCTACCTAATCGTTCTGAAAAACAAGTAAAACAGGACGGAATTGATTTTATAAAAAAACTCCATAAAGTGGTTTTTCAGTATGACCCATCCATCCTAATGTTTGCTGAAGATTCAACTGATTTGCCACAAGTAACAACACCAGTCTGTTATGGAGGTTTAGGATTTAGCTATAAATGGAATATGGGATGGATGAATGATGTCTTATCATACATGGAGACACCATCTGAGCAAAGAAATCATTATCATCATCAAATGACATTCTCCTTACTTTATGCCTTCAATGAAAATTTTGTTCTTCCATTTTCACATGACGAAGTCGTTCATGGTAAAAAGTCACTCCTCGATAAAATGCCAGGTGATTACTGGCAAAAGTTTGCCCAGCTAAGATTGTTACTTGCCTTTATGATTGGTCATCCTGGGAAAAAGTTATTGTTCATGGGTTTTGAATTAGGACATTTTTCTGAATGGAAAGATCAAGGTCAATTAGATTGGAATTTATTAGATTTTGACATGCATGAAAAGACCTTTGCATATGTTAAAGAATTGTTGAAAATTTATAAACGTTCAAGGCCATTATTCCAATTAGATCATCATCCTAAAGGTTTTGAATGGATTGATGTAAATAATGCGGAGCAATCCATTTTTTCTTTTGTTAGAAAAAGTAGCAAAGAAAATGATTTGCTCGTATTTGTATGCAACTTTACCCCTGTTGTCTATCATGACTATTTAGTAGGGGTACCGAAGAAAGGATCCTACAGAGAAATTCTAAATACAGACTCAGTAGAATTTGGGGGTTCCGGCGTAACAAATAAAAGAATTCTTAAAACGATTAATCAACCCTTTCATGGAAAAGTAGACTCTATTAAACTATCAATTCCCCCATTTGGGGTATCCGTACTTAGAATGGTAAACAAGAGAAAGGAGAAAAAGAATGATCAAGAAAAAGTGCGTTGCGATGCTATTGGCGGGTGGAAAGGGAAGTAGATTACTTTCATTAACAAAGGATTTGGCAAAGCCGGCTGTTCCTTTTGGAGGTAAATATAGAATTATTGACTTTACACTAAGTAATTGTACCAATTCAGGGATTGATACAGTAGGAGTTTTAACCCAATACCAGCCTCTAGTCTTAAATTCTTATATTGGAATTGGCAGCGCATGGGATTTGGATCGTTTAGATGGAGGAATTACGGTCCTTCCACCTTACAGTGCATCGGCAGAAGTTAAATGGTATACAGGTACGGCAAGCGCAGTCTATCAAAACTTGAATTACCTGGAAACTTATAATCCTGAATATGTGCTTATTTTATCGGGAGATCATATCTACAAGATGAACTATGAGGAAATGCTGGAGTACCATATTGAAAAAGGTGCGGATGCTACGATTTCAGTTATTGAGGTTCCATGGCATGAAGCCAGTAGATTTGGGCTTATGTCCACAGACCCAGATTTGAGAATCATTCAGTTTGAGGAAAAGCCTAAAGAGCCCAAAAATAATTTGGCTTCGATGGGAATTTATATTTTTAAGTGGGAAACGTTACGAGAGTATTTAAAGAAGGATGCTGAAAACTTAAATTCTACTCATGATTTTGGGAAAGATATTATTCCTCAATTTCTCCAAGATCAAAAAAAATTATTTGCTTATCCCTTTAAAGGATATTGGAAAGATGTCGGAACAGTTAAAAGTTTATGGGAAGCGAACATGGACTTGTTGGACGAAAGTTGTGAGTTGGATTTATATGATTACGATTGGCAAATTTATTCGGTTAATCCAAATCAAAAGCCACACTATATCTCTACAGAAGCAGAAGTACATGAATCACTTGTAAATGAAGGATGTACTATTGAAGGGTTTGTGAGTAAATCGGTCCTTTTCCAAGGGGTAACGGTCAAAAAGGGGGCTACACTTCGGGAAGTGGTTGTCATGCCAGATGCTATTGTTGGTGAAAATGTCTTTATCGAAAAAGCGATTATTCCCTCTCATATAACCATTCCCGATAATACCGTTATTAGACAAAATTCAACCGATGAAGTCATTTTAGTAACGGAAGATATGTTGAATTAAATATCAGAACATTCCGGAAAGATGGTAAAGAGGGGGAGGATCTTTATATGATGAAAAAATTATTAGGAATCATTGATGCGACTACTCACTTTGTAGGGTTGCATGAACTAACTTCACACCGCTCATTAGCAGCACTTCCATTAGGAGGGCGTTATCGTTTAATTGATTTTGTCTTGTCTTCCATGGTGAACTCAGGTATTCAAAGCGTAGCAATTTTTCCGAAATATCAATATCGCTCATTAATGGACCACTTAGAATCAGGAAAAAATTGGGGACTTAATCGTAAAAAGGATGGTCTATTTTTCTTTCCATCTCCAAAATTAGATGTTCTGAGCAATGGGATTGGAGCCTTTGCAAGTTTTGCTGCTAATTTGGATTACTTTTATAAAAGTACACAAGAATATGCCATTATTTCAAATAGTTATACCGTTTTAAATATTGATTTTCGACCTATTTTGGAGAGACATATCGATTGGGGTTGCGATATTACAGAAATTCAACAAAACGGTCAATCACTCGATATGTATGTGATTAAAACAAGTTTGTTGATTACATTAATTGAATCACGAGAAAAAACGAGCTATACCTGCATGAAGGACGTTGTCAATGAAATGTCCCCCTATACGATATGCACCTATGAATATTCCGGTATTACATTAAAGGTAGATTCTATTCAAAGCTACTATAATGCGTGTATGAAACTGCTTAGCCCACCGGTTTGGGAACAAATCTTTTTAGCAGAGAAGCCTATCTATACAAAGGTAAAGGATGAACCCCCAACTCGTTATTTAAGAGAATCTTCTGTCAAACACTCGATGGTTGCCAATGGCTGTATTATTGATGGAACAGTAGAAAATAGTATCATTTTTAGAGGAGTAAAGATTGGAAAAAATGCTGTCATAAAAAACAGCATTATTATGCAAAAGTGTACAATCGGTGAGAATTGTAACATTGATTCAGCGATTCTTGATAAAGATGTATTTGTTGAGCAAGGTACAACGGTAATTGGTACAAGTAAAAATCCACTCGTTATTCAAAAAGGGACTGTACAAGGAGCGTTGATGAATTCGTGAAGATATTATTTGCTGTAAGTGAATGCGTACCATTCGTGAAATCAGGGGGACTTGCTGATGTTGCAGGTTCCTTGCCAAAAGAATTAAGGAAACTTGGTGCTGATATTAGAATCATGATGCCAAAATATAAAAGTATTCCCGAAGAGTTTCAAAAAGAAATGGAAAAAGTAGCCGAATTTACGGTTGAAGTAGGCTGGAGAAACCAGTATTGCGGGATAGAAGAGTATCGTTATGGGGACGTTATTTATTATTTTGTTGATAATGAACGATATTTTCAACGTGAAAATCTTTATGGATATGATGATGATGGAGAAAGGTTTGCTTTCTTTAGTCAAGCAGTTTTAGAAAGCATTAGACACCTTTCTTTTTTTCCGGATATTATTCATTGTCATGATTGGCACACAGGGATGATCCCATTTTTATTAACAAGAAGATACCAGGATCAATCCCCGTACGCTTCAATAAAAACTGTTTTTACGATTCATAATCTTCAATTTCAAGGAATCATGCCGAAAGAAACAATACACGATTTTTTTAATCTAGAAGAACGATATTTTAATATGGAAGAGCTTGAATTTTATGGAAATATTAATTTTATGAAGGCTGGGTTGGTCTCTGCTGATAAGATTACAACAGTAAGCCCTACATATATGGATGAAATTCAAACGGACTATTATGGTGAGAAGTTAAATGGCCTGTTAGTAAAAAGAAAAGTAGATCTTATTGGGATTTTAAATGGAATCGATGAATCGGTTTATCATCCCGAAAAAAGTACGTTGATTGTGCAAAACTACGGGATTGAAAACATCGAATTAAAGGAACTGAATAAGCGTCACATCCAACGCCGTTTTGGTCTTCCTACTTTAGATGTTCCCTTAATCACAATGGTTACCCGATTAACAGATCAAAAGGGACTACAATTGGTGAAAAGGGTATTCCCTGAAATCATGGCGGAAAAGATTCAAATGATTGTACTAGGTACAGGTGACCCAGAATTCGAACAATTTTTCCGTGAAATGGAATTTCAATATGGTCATCAATTTAAAGCTTATATTGGTTTTAGTGAAGAAATAGCGCATCAACTTTATGCGGGAGCCGATCTATTTTTAATGCCTTCTAAGTTTGAACCATGTGGTCTCGGACAGCTAATCGCCTTAAAATATGGAACACTTCCAATTGTAAGAGAAACAGGTGGCTTAAACGACACCATCCAATCATATAATGAGAATACTTGTGAAGGGAATGGATTTAGTTTTTCGAACTTTAATGCTCATGACATGCTGTATACGATAAGAAGAGCGATCCAGTTTTATCATAAAAATGCGGTTTGGAGTCACTTAAAGGAAAATGCAATGAATATGAATTATAGTTGGTCTCAGTCTGCACGGAAATATCATCAGATTTATCGTGAACTTGTTTCAAGGAGTGAGGAATATGTTCTCAAGTAAAGAAGAGTTTAAAAAACAGTTTCTGCAAAGACTCGAGATGATGTGTGGAAAGAGTTTTGCAGAGAGTTCAAAAGATGATCAATTCGATACTTTAGGACATATGATTAGAGAGCATGTTAGTAAAAATTGGATTAGTACGAATGAGCGCTATCGCTCCAAAAATGGAAAGCAAGTCTATTATCTATCGATTGAATTTTTGCTAGGTCGATTACTTCGGAGCAACTTGATGAACCTTGGAATTGATAAGTTGGTTGATGAAGGGTTAAGGGAATTAGGCATTAACTTAAATGAAATTGAAGAAATTGAATCAGATGCTGGATTAGGAAACGGTGGATTAGGACGCTTAGCGGCCTGTTTTCTTGACTCATTAGCATCTTCGGGTCTACCAGGGCATGGGTTCGGAATCCGTTATAAGCATGGACTATTTGAGCAAAAAATTGTAGAGGGCTATCAAGTAGAACTTCCTGAATTATGGCTTCGACATGGTCAGGTCTGGGAGGTTCGCAAAGCAGATTTATCCGTGGAAGTTCCCTTTTGGGGAAAAATTAAGTCATTTGAAGAAAACGGGAGGCTTCAATTCCTTCATGAGGATGCTGAAAGGATCACAGCAGTCCCTTATGATGTCCCTGTGATTGGCTATTATAACGATACCGTGAATACTTTAAGGTTATGGAATGCGGAACCATCACCATTCCCAATCCATCGAAATGTGATGAAATATAAGCGTAATACCGAGATGGTATCCGAATTTTTGTACCCTGATGATACAAATGATGAAGGAAAAATTCTCCGTCTGAAACAGCAGTATTTTTTAGTATCTGCGAGTATTTGTTCAATTGTAAGAAGTTATATGAAAAGTCACAGAAATTTAAAGCAATTTCATCATCATGTTTGTATTCATATTAATGATACCCATCCGGTTCTGGCGATTCCTGAATTAATGCGAATTTTGATGGATGAAGGAGGACTTGGCTGGGAGGACGCCTGGGAAGTGACAACGGCTTCCATTTCCTATACCAATCATACAACCCTCTCAGAAGCTTTAGAGAAATGGCCTGTTCGAATTTTTCAGCCATTATTACCGAGAATTTATATGATTGTTCATGAAATCAACGAGCGTTTTTGTAAGCAGTTGTGGGAAAAGTATCCAGGAGACTGGCAGCGAATTGAGCAAATGGCGATTATTGCTCATGATCAAGTAAAAATGGCTCATCTTGCCCTCGTTGGAAGTTTTAGTGTAAATGGTGTAGCGGCTCTTCATACAGAGATCTTAAAAAATCGAGAAATGAATGATTTTTATCAAATATTTCCAGAAAAATTCAATAATAAAACAAACGGGATTACCCACCGACGCTGGCTGCTAAAGTCAAATCAAGATTTAGCATCTTTAATAACGGAGGGGATAGGTTCTGAATGGATCAGACAGCCTTTAAAGTTACAGGAGTTACTTCGATATCGAGATGATTCCGCATTCTTAGAAAGACTGAAGACAATAAAACAACAAAATAAATTGAAATTAGCGAAACGGATTAGAGAACAAACGGGAATCCAGATTGACCCACTAAGTATTTTTGATGTTCAAGTAAAGAGATTACATGCATATAAACGTCAGCTGTTAAATGTATTACATATTATCCATTTATATAACTGTTTAAAGGATGAACCTAATGTACATATCTATCCCCGTACATTTATATTTGGAGCTAAAGCATCGCCAGGCTACTATTATGCAAAAAAAATCATTAAATTGATTAATACAGTTGCCGAAAAAGTGAATAAAGATCCTGAAGTAAATAAAAAATTAAAAGTCATTTTCCTTGAAAATTATCGAGTTTCTTTAGCAGAAGAAATCTTCCCTGCAGCAGATGTAAGTGAGCAAATTTCCACCGCCAGCAAAGAAGCCTCTGGTACAGGAAATATGAAATTTATGATGAATGGTGCGATCACAATCGGAACATTAGATGGGGCTAATGTTGAAATTAAAGAGCTCGTCGGAGATGACAATATCTTTATTTTCGGTTTAAAAGCTGATGAAGTATTAAACTATCAGGGATATCGTTCATTGGAATACTATCATTTTGATAAACGAATACGCAAAGTTTTAGAAGGGTTGATTAGTGGCTTTTTTCCTAATATAGATGATGAATTTGAAGCGATTTACGATTCTCTGTTAATGGAAAATGACCAATATTTTGTCCTGCGTGATTTTGATTCTTATGTTAGCGCACAAAAAAAAGTAACTTACACCTATACAAACCAAGAACAATGGCTAAAAATGAGTCTTACTAATATTGCCCAATCCGGACACTTCTCAAGTGACCGCACAATCAATGAATACGCAACAGACATTTGGGGAATAGATTCCAAATAATGGAAGGTGCCTGGCACCTTCCATTATTTGGATTGCTTTTATTTGTCTTCTTCGTAACCATCTGTTTGGTGGTAAGGAACATCTCCCCAAAGAGTTTCTAGACCTTCGTTGTCTAACATTTCTTCGTAGGCTTCATGCTTCTTTGAATAGTAAACCGTTCTTTCATTCCCAGTAATGTCAGTTGCGAGAAAGGTTTCAATATCTTCTGTAAAGCCTTCGTCATCATGTCCAATGTTATAAAGGCTGTTGTAATCTTCATAATCGCCTTTTAAATCTGAAGGGGTTTCGGAAGTACCATATCGTGCTACTTCTTGGAAACTGTCTTCATTATCAATGACTTCACGAAATTGATGGTGCTGAAAATGGTTTCCATGGGCAAATTCAAGAACATCTTCTTCAACTGGTCGGTCACTTGGAACATTCTGTTCATTGGTATGTTTGACACAATAAAGGGTAGCTGGAACTACTTCCAAACGTTCAAATGGAATATCTACCCCACAAACTTTACATTTACCATATGTTCCTTCGTCCATCGCTCGTAATGCTTCATTTACTTTATCTAATTCTGTATCTGCGTGTTCCTCTAAAGCAAAATCCTTTTCACGATCGTACAGCTCAGTCCCCATATCCGCGGGATGGTTGTCATAGGCTGATAACTCACCGACTGTGTTTCGATGATTACGCCCCTCAAGGCTGCTCTCTTTATTTCCTTCTAATTGTCCATTAAGTTCTTTTTTGTCATCTAATAATAATTGTTTTAATTGATTTAACTGTTGATTTGTCAGCATGTTTATTCCCCCATCATAAATCATCATTGCCTTTAGTATGAGCGATAAAGGGACAAAACATGATTTTTTATTGTCTATTGCAGAAAATAAAAAAGCTTCTGCTTAAGAAAACCCCCACTGATAGAGGTTTCACTTTATAGATTGTGAAATGATGTTCTTAAACTAACGCAGAATAGTTCAATAAGAATGTTATAATAATTTCATTGCGTACTATTAGAGGTGATTAGTTTGAAGATTAAAAAAGCAAGTGAAGAAGATATAAAAGTCGTAGCAAAAGTTTATGTTGATAGTTGGAGGACTACTTATCACGGTTTGGTACCAGACGATTATTTGGACAGATTATCGTATGAAGAGGCCGAACAAAGGTGGCTTCACTTTTTAATTAATGAAAATGAACCCTTTATCTATATCGCAATTAATAATGCAGGAAAAATTATAGGTTTTGCATCAGGCAAAAGTATTAATGACAAAAATTTTGATGGAGAATTATACTCCCTTTATCTGTTGCAGGAATGTAGGGGATTAGGTGTAGGAAGACAACTGGTTTCAGCTATTGCTAAGCATTTTAGAGAAAATGGCATTGCTTCTATGCTGGTATGGGTAATGGAACAAAATAAAACTGGGGTTGGTTTCTATGAACGTATGGGAGGAAAGGAATATCTTCGTAGGAAGAGTGAGTTTGGAGGTATGGTAGTAGATGATGTTGCTTATGGCTGGAAAGATGTCTCAGTATTATGTATGGAAGAAGAATAAAGCTATACCTAATTGAACTAGAGCAATTTTAGTTCAATTAGGTTGGTAAATATAACACCAAAAAAACGCTCAGAAAAAATCTGAGCGTTTTAACTTGTCATTCATTTTTTCTTCCCATCAACCGAACCTATTATGATAAGAGAGAAGTTATTTAAATAATCGTCCCTATAAATAGACCAATTGATAATAGAAGTCCGAAAAAGGTATTGGTTTGAGAAGTTGCTTTCATGGCAGGCATCATATGGATAGGTGCTTGGGCATAATTTTGCAGGAATCCTTTTACTGCAGTAAGAGCCTTTGGAATACTTAATACAACGAGTAAAATCCAAGGGGAAATGATGCCAAAACCAACTAAACTGAATACCCAAATGTACGAAATTGCAAGTGAGCTAGCTAAGAACAAAACAGCTTTCTTTTTCCCAAGTAAAATCGCAAGTGTACGTCGTCCATTTTCTTTATCCCCATCTAGATCGCGAATATTATTAGACAAGTTGATGCTTCCAACTAAAATCATAATCGGTGTTGAAATTAAAATACTTTCTAATGTAACGGTTCCAGTTTGGATAAAGAAGGAAATTAATACAATTCCCATTCCCATGACAAAGCCTGATGCAAGCTCTCCAAATGGTGTATAAGCAATTGGTATCGGTCCGCCTGTATATAGATATCCGATTAGCATACATGCCAGACCTATTAAAGCCAGCGTCCAACTACTATTCATACAAATATAAACTCCAATTAATAAAGAAATGCCATATAAACTTAGAGCAAGATTCATAATGGTTTTAGGTCGGATTCCGTCACGGACGATACCGCCGCCAATTCCAACAGAACCTTCGTGATCCAAGCCTCTTTTATAATCGTAATACTCATTAAATAAGTTAGTTGCAATTTGGATCAAAATACTTGCTACTAACATCATAAAAAATAATAGTGAATTTACTTCAGTTCCATAATTCACCGCAATAACAGTACCAAGGATCACTGGAACAAAAGATGCGGTAAGTGTATGTGGGCGAGTTAATCTCCACCAAACACGCCAATTTTTTTGTTCTTTAAGTGAGGAATGATTATTTATTTGTGTCTGCATATTTATTTCCCTCGTTTCCCCTTCATCTACATCTGGAGTCAGAACCGTTGTCCCGATCTGGCTAACAGTTCACTATTAATAGAGAACAAACTCTATTTTAGCAAGTTTACCAAGTTTCACTTTATCAGAATAATCTTAAGTTTGAACATTTCGTTACAATTAGTTTATGAAAATATCTTGTTACTGTCAATGAATATGAACGATAGAGTTTATTTATGAATAGTATCATAAAGTCTTTTATCTATTGAAAAACTAATGCTTTATGTGAATCTGTAAAATATTATATTAAAATAGTAAATAAAACCAATTCGAACAAGTATTCATTTGATTTTAGCCATTTAATATCTAATTGTGATAATAGTCATTTAAGGTTGATTATGATATGATTAGGTAGTAAAAATAGCTATATTTTAGTAAAACAATGAGTTAAGACTTTCACAACATGGTATCGAAAAACGATAGCTAATGGAGGTGGTTTTTTGGTTACGATACAAAAAACTGAATTAAAAGAAGGGATTCTTAAAGGGATCGAGAAGGCAAAAAAAACCTCTGCCTCCATTTTAGTAAGCGATGTTCAAAAGATCGAATCCATTGAGCCGCTTTCTTTTTTTGCGGCAGGATTTAATAAATATCACGGAGAAAGGTTTTTCTGGAAACATCCTTCTGAGGAATTTTATTTAATAGGATTAGGAATATGTAAAAGAATGGTAACGGATCAGGAAGCTGACCGCTTTTTTCATGTGGAAAAAGAATGGAATCGTTTGATAGAGAAAGCCATTATTCAAACAACTGAAAATACGCAAGGAACAGGTCCTACAGCTTTTGGTTGTTTATCCTTTGACCCTTTAAAAGAAAAAACGAAATTGTGGTCAAACTTTGATGATTCCATCTTCCATGTTCCAAAATATATGTTGACGGTTAAAGATCACCAGGTATATCTAACAACAAACGTCATCTGTTCTGATCAAGATGATTCAACCATGATTGATAAGATCGAGATGGAAATGAAGGAAATCGTAGAAGCTAGTGTTACTTATCGTTTACCAGTCGAAAATCATTTACTAGTTAAAAGAATAGATATTAATCCAGAAAAATGGAAACAGGCAGTGGACAAGGTTGCCCACGATTTACAAAACAATCCTTCTTTAAAAAAGGTCGTTCTAGCTAGAGAATTAAGGCTAATCTTCAATAAAAGGATTGTCATAGAGAAGGTACTCAACTCATTACTTAAAGATCAACATAATAGTTTTATATTTGCCTTTGAATCAAATGGGGATTGTTTTATGGGAGCAACGCCTGAACGATTGGTCAAAAAAGAAGGAGATCAAGTTTTTTCTGCTTGCCTTGCGGGTTCAATAGCGAGAGGAAAGTCAGAAAAAGAGGATCTTCAACTAGGTAATACCTTGCTAGACGATAAAAAAAATCGTATCGAACATCAATATGTCGTCGATATGATTCGAGAGGCGATGAATGATACTTGTTCTAAAGTTTGTATTCCTGAAAGCCCTCAACTGTTTAAACTAAAGCATATTCAACATTTATATACACCTGTAGTTGGGAAGGTTAATCCTAATACCTCATTGCTAGATCTTGTAAAAAGATTGCATCCAACACCTGCCTTAGGTGGGTTACCGAAAAATGAGGCCTTAATAAAAATAAGAGAAGTGGAAGAATTAGATCGTGGATTTTTTGGAGGACCAATCGGCTGGTTTGATCACAAAGGAAACGGTGATTTTTCTGTTGCGATTCGTTCTGGGTTAATTCAAGGGAATGAGGCTTCTATTTTTGCAGGTTGTGGTGTAGTAGAGGATTCTGAATCAGAATCAGAATTTGAAGAAACGAATATTAAATTTAAACCGATGCTTTCGGCACTTGGAGGATAAAATAGATGGACCACAGAAAAGCTTTAACAACGTATATCGCTTCATTTGTATCTGAACTTGCTCGCTCAGGCGTGATTGATGTTGTCGTAAGTCCTGGATCCCGTTCAACACCGATTGCCATGGTATTAGCTGAACACCCTGCTTTAAAGCTCCATATACAAGTAGATGAACGTTCTGCGGCTTTTTATGCTTTGGGAATTGCAAAGACAACCCGTAAACCAACGGTACTATTATGTACATCTGGGACTGCGGCAGCCAATTATTATCCTGCGATCGTAGAAGCGAATATTTCAAGAATTCCATTAGTCGTTTTAACGGCAGACCGTCCTCATGAGCTAAGGGATGTTGGAGCACCGCAAACGATTGATCAAATACATCTATATGGAAATCAAGTGAAATGGTTTATGGAAATGGCTCCACCAGAAGGAACGCCCGAGATGCTTCGTTACGCTAGAGTCGTGTGTGCAAGAGCAATTTCGACAGCTTCTGGGACCCCAGCAGGACCTGTTCATCTAAATTTCCCTTTAAGGGAACCATTAATACCTCAAATAGAGAATGAAGGGTTATTTAATCAAGATGTAAGCGAGGAAGGCTTGGTTGAAATTCAGCGTGCAACATTAGCATTACAAGAAACAGAATATAATCATTATCGTGATAAATTAAATGCCATTGATAAGGGAATCATTATTTGTGGAGGAATCGAAGAAGATGGGTTTCCGGAAGCAGTCATTTCGTTAGCAAAAAAACTTCATTTCCCGATTATTGCAGACCCACTTTCACAACTTCGAAGTGGTACTCATTCCGGAGATTTGATTATCGATGCATATGATACATTTCTTAGAAATGAAGACATTCGATCCCATCTGAAACCCGAGATAATCATTCGGTTTGGTTCAATGCCAGTTTCCAAACATCTAACCTTCTTTTTAAAAGAGAATCACACAGCTAAGCAAATCGTAGTAGATGGTGGTGGGGGCTGGAGAGATCCTTCACTATTGTCTACAGATATGGTTTATTGTCAAGAAACACTCTTTTGTAAGGAATTAGACGAACGAATCGGACAAAAACAGGAGAGTTCTTTTTCCAAAAAATGGATAGATGTTAATAAGAAGGCAAAAGAATTAATAAGGGTAATGGATGAACAGCCGTTTCTTAGTGAAGCCAAGTTATACTATCAACTGGTAGAACTTTTACCAGAAAATGCAACGATTTTTGTTGGTAATAGTATGCCGATTCGAGATGTAGATTCATTTTTTCACTTTAATCGTAAAAACATTAAAATCATGGCTAACCGTGGTGCAAATGGAATTGACGGAACCGTTTCAACTGCGTTAGGTGCGGCAACTAAAAAACAACCATTCTATTTAATACTCGGGGATCTTACATTTTTCCACGATTTAAATGGAATGGTTGCTGCTAAACTTCAGGAAATAGATATCACGATATTACTTGTGAACAATAATGGTGGAGGCATTTTTTCCTTTTTACCACAGTATGAACATCCAAAGCATTTTGAATTGTTGTTTGGAACACCATTAGACTTAGATTACAGTAAAGCGGTCGAAATGTATGGAGGACAGTTTGTATCAATACAAAATTGGGATCAATTTAAAAAAGAAATGATCGAGGATCGAACAAGAAGTGGTTTAAGAGTGATTGAAATAGTGACAAATCGTGATGAAAATGTAAAACAACATCGTGATTTGTGGAAATCTGTTTCCCAGGAAATAAGAAATACGTTGTTAGGTGGAAAATAATGTATATTTCAGTTGGAAATGTATCTTACTTTTTAGATATTCAAGGAGAAGGATTTCCGCTTATTTTATTGCATGGATTTACGGGGGATGGTTCTACATGGTCCACTACAGTCAATCGATTAAAAAATAAACATAAACTTGTTACCGTTGATATCATTGGGCATGGCAGAACGGATTCCCCAGAAGATCTTAATCGATATGATATTTTGTCTGTTGCGAATGATATTGAAGAAATCATCTCAACCTTGAAATGGGATACAGTAGATATTTTGGGATATTCAATGGGTGGTAGACTAGCCTTAAGTTATGCAATGAAGTATCCTCATAGGGTACGTAAATTAATACTAGAAAGCTCATCCCCTGGACTAAAAATCGAAGAGGAAAGAAAAAATCGACAAATTCAAGATAAGAAGTTAGCTCAGTTTATTCTTGAAAAGGGCATTGAGGATTTTGTCGATTATTGGGAGAATATCCCGCTTTTCTCTACACAAAAGACTCTTCCCATAGGTAAGCAACAGGAGATTAGAGAGCAGAGATTGCAAAATTCGACCACTGGCTTAGCTAATAGTTTGTTAGGGATGGGAACAGGTGTCCAACCTTCATGGTGGGATCACCTTAATGAATGTGAGATTGAAACGTTACTTTTGACTGGATCACTTGATCAAAAGTTTTGTTCGATTGCCGAGCAGATGGTAAGCAAAATGAAAAACGTCCAATGGCAAGTCGTTGAGAAAAGTGGACATGCAATACATGTGGAACATTCTGAAAAATTTGGTACAATAATAGATGGATTTTTATCCCGATAAAGAAGAAACTATCCATTGATTACATATAGCAGTGGAAGGATCGCTTTATATATACATAAAAGGAGGATTATGATGACAGTTGAATGGGTAGCGGGTCGCAATTATGAGGATATTATTTACGAAACCTACAAAGGGATTGCTAAGATTACCATTAATCGACCAGAAGTAAGAAATGCATTTCGTCCAAAAACGGTAATGGAATTACTAGATGCTTTTGCTTATGCACGTGATGACTCTAGTGTTGGGGTTATTATCCTAACAGGTGCAGGAGATATGGCATTTTGTTCTGGCGGAGATCAAAAAGTGCGTGGAAACGGTGGTTATGTTGGTGAAGATAACATTCCTCGTTTAAATGTATTAGATTTACAACGGTTAATTCGTGTCATTCCAAAGCCAGTCATTGCAATGGTTAAAGGATATGCAATCGGTGGCGGTCATGTATTACATATTGTTTGTGACTTAACTATTGCAGCAGACAATGCGATTTTTGGACAAACAGGTCCTAAAGTTGGAAGCTTTGATGGTGGTTATGGTGCAGGTTATTTAGCAAGAATCGTGGGTCACAAAAAGGCGCGTGAAATTTGGTACTTATGCCGTCAATACAATGCGCAGGAAGCATTGGAAATGGGATTAGTCAATAAGGTTGTTCCACTAGACCAAGTGGAAGAAGAAACTCTTCAATGGTGTGAAGAAATTCTTGAAAAAAGTCCAACAGCGCTTCGCTTCTTAAAAGCGGCCTTTAATGCAGATTCAGATGGTTTAGCAGGTATTCAACAGCTAGCTGGTGACGCAACTTTACTCTATTATACATCGGAGGAAGCGAAAGAAGGTCGTGATGCGTTCAAAGAAAAACGCAAACCAAACTTTGGTCAATTTCCTCGTTTTCCTTAATCAATTGAACACAAAATCAGTCAGCTTGATGGTTCTCCCATCAGGCTGTTTTTTTAACAGTTAAAATATCTTACGTTTGGAAGGTAAGGTAGATCAATGTCTAGCTACAGCGCCTACCCCCTCTTTTGGTCACAAGCTTGTCTGGTGTCGGCTCCTAGGTAGGAAAGGATAAGCCCAGTACTTATGAAGGCAAAGAACGCCTTAAGAAATACTCGTCTTATCTTTTCGTCCCTGGGCAGTATCCTATACTTTTCTTACAATCCGTCAAGAAGATTAAAGGTCAATCTTCTTGACGGCTCGTCTTGTGCTTGGTCGTACCGGCATAAGTGCATACTACTCTTAATCTCCGCCTAAAGGCTTGCAGTTGGAGAGTTTTCTTTATCGGGGGTGAGCACATCAGAAAAAGTTTCTTTGAATTTGTTCCGAAGGCGCTTACGCTTTTTAGGGAAGGTGAAAAATAATATGGGACAAACTATGCCAAATTGGCTCAAAAAACGCGCCTTTTTAACGCCGAATCGTCCGGCGATCGCGTTTAATGGAAATACGATTACATTTAAACAATTATACGATCGTTCACTTAATACAGCAGGAAAGTTAGCTGCTAATGGGATGAAGCAAAAGGAATTTGTAGGACTCTTAATGAGTAACCACCTAGATTCTGCTGTTATACTTTTAGCTTTACATTTAATCGGCGTTCGAGCCGTCATTTTGAATAACCGTCTGACAGCACAAGAAATATCCTGGCAGCTAAGTGACTCTTCTTCAACCTTTTTAATTAGTGAAGATTTTTTCAATGATCGAATCGAAATGGTGAAAAAGGAGTTGCCAAGTCTTCAAATTTTGACAAAGGAAGCCATATTTCAAGGAATATACTCAGAGCCAAATATAATAGAAGAAATCGACTTAGATGAAATTTGTACAGTCATGTATACATCCGGAACAACAGGTCATCCAAAAGGGGTGATCCAAACCTACGGAAATCATTGGTGGAGTGCAACGGGTTCGGCTCTCAATCTTGGTCTTCATGAAGATGATTGCTGGTTATTAACGGTACCGTTGTTTCATATTAGCGGTTATTCCATCCTAATGAAATCTATTATCTATGGAATGAAAATAGTCCTTCACGAAAAGTTTGATGTTGAAAAAGTAATAGAAGATTTTCATCGAGAGCATGTCACCATTATGTCGGTTGTCAGTACAACCTTAAAACGAATTCTTGAAAATCTAAACGATAATAAATTACCAAAGTATGCCCGTTGTATGCTTCTAGGGGGTGGTCCTGCCTCACTAGCTCTTCTAAATCAATGTGTGGAAAAGGAAATTCCTGTATATCAAACTTACGGAATGACGGAAACCTCATCACAAATTGTGACTCTAGCTCCCGAAGATAGTTTACGGAAGTTAGGGTCTGCAGGAAAACCTCTCTTTCCTTCACAAATTAAAATCGTACATGATAATGGTGAAGAGGCTCATGCAGGTGAGGCTGGTGAGATTATTGTCAAAGGACCCAATGTCACAACCGGATATTTAAATAGAGAAAATTATTTCGAGGATGGCTGGCTACATACGGGGGATATTGGTTATTTAGATGATGAGGGTTTTTTATATGTACTGGATCGACGATCAGATCTCATTATTTCAGGTGGAGAAAATATTTATCCCGCGGAAATTGAGGGGGTACTTACATCACATCCAAATATTGAGGATGCTGGGGTGATTGGGGTTCAAGATGAACAGTGGGGAGAAATCCCAGTTGCGTTTATCGTGAAAAAATCACCTATAACGATAGAGGAAATTATTCATTATTGTACAAGGAAACTTGCAAAATATAAAGTCCCACAAACAATCTATTTTATCAATGAAATTCCGCGAAACGCTTCAAAGAAAATCTTAAGAAGAGAGTTACGGACTAAACTATCATAAATGAAACAGCACAGGGGTGGGAGAAGGATGAAGCAATCGATCTTGATTGTTGAAGATGAAGAAAAAATTTTGCGATTATTAGAACTAGAACTTGAATATGAGGGCTATGAAGTAGGAAAAGCATCAGATGGGTTAGAAGCCTGGGGAGTTTACCGAAGCCAGAAATGGGACTTGATCTTATTAGATGTGATGCTTCCAGGAATAAGTGGGATTGAGTTGCTGCGACGTATTCGTGGACAGGATGAATCGACACCTGTCATTTTGTTGACGGCTAAAAGTTCTGTTGAAGATAAAGTATCTGGGTTAGATTTAGGAGCAAATGATTATATAACAAAGCCATTTCAAATTGAGGAGTTACTCGCTAGAATCCGAGCAGCACTTCGTTTTAAGCCTCAATCATCATCCCAATCAGAAATACCAGATTCTCTTCATCTTGCTGATTTATATGTGAATGAGCAAACCCGTCAAGTCACCAGAGGGGGAAATGATATCGAATTAACTCCTCGTGAGTTTGATTTGCTTGTCTATTTATTAAAAAATAAATCCCTTGTTTTGAATCGAGAACAAATCATTGAAGCCGTTTGGGGCTACGATTACTATGGTGACACGAATGTCGTAGATGTCTATATTCGTTATATTCGTAAAAAGGTTGATCTTCCAGGAATAGAACCTCTCATACATACGGTTAGAGGAGTCGGTTATGTTTTGAGGGAAGGGAAATGAAGCTACGGAATAAAATTAACTTTTATACGAGCTTTTTATTTATTGGGTTATTCATCATCAGTTCGATTTCGATTTACTTTGTTTTCAGTCATTTATTAATTGACCGAGAAATCACAGAGTCAAGAGCAGAAGCAGAAAAAATTGTTGAAGGGTTTAATCAATCACAAGGTACTATTGACGCTAATACGTTATTACGGGCCTATTTGCCTGTTGATGGGATGATCCAAATTATTTCACCAGATGAAAAGGCGTTATCAACGATTACATCACCTTCGGAAAAGAACCTTAGTTCCAAAGCAGTGCAGTTTTTTATAAATGAAAAAGTTGAGAAAATTAAATTTGAAGGTCAATCTTATTCATTCGTTTCTGCTCCTGTTATTTTAGCAGATGGTAAAGTGGCTAACCTACAAGTAGTAAAAAGCATTCAAAGATCAATGGATGATCTTTCGATTTTAAGAATCGTATTAATAATCGTTACGTTCATCGTAATGATTCCAGTTGTGATTTCTAGTCGGTTATTGAGTAGGGTGATTATGAAACCCATTACTTCTTTAATTCAAACAATGACAGATATTCGAAAAAGCGGTCATTTTAAGCAGATTGAATTAAATCATGATTCAAAAGATGAGTTGCATGAAATGGGAGAAACATTCAATCATATGATGGAACTGCTTGAAATGAATTTTGAAAAGCAGGAACAATTTGTATCAAATGCTTCACATGAGTTGAGGACTCCGTTAACCATTATAGAAAGTTATTCTAGTTTATTAAAGAGACGTGGTTTAAAGGAACCAAAACTTTTCACTGAATCTGTTGAAGCGATTCATTCAGAATCTATTCGCATGAGGGATATGATTGAACAGCTTTTATTACTAGCTAAACATGAGGAATCATGGAATATCCAGTTAGAAAAAATCGACTTGGGGTCGCTTGTTAAACAAACGATCAAGGTCTTTGAAAATGCCTATCATCGGGAAATTACTTTCCAATTATTTGATGAAAAAGTAGAGACTATGGCTGATGAACCGAAATTAAAACAGCTTCTTTTTATTATTTTAGATAATGCTAGAAAATATAGTGATGACGTGATAACGGTAGAAGTCGGGAATAAGAATGATAAACCGTTCGTTCGAATCATTGATCGTGGGATTGGAATTTCAAAGCAAGAATTACCAAAGGTGTTTGACCGATTTTATCGAGTTGATAAGGCTCGGAGTCGAAAAATAGGTGGATCAGGATTAGGTCTTTCATTAGCAAAGGAAATTGCCGATGCGATGGATGCAGATTTAGGGATGGAAAGTATCGAGGGTGTGGGTACAACAGTAGTGCTTGAATTACAATCCAATGATTAGTTAAGGATTCTCAGGAAATTCTCATTTTCATCATGCATAATGGAAAGAAAAAATAAGGTGGGGATTCCATGAAATTAAAAGTTTGGGTTTCTTTAGGGGTAGGAGTCGCTGTTGTTTTAATCCTTTTTATTGTATTCTCCAAGTTTTTTACTCCTGGGAGTTCATCTGCTAGTGAATTGACGGAGCAAGAGGCAAAAGAGATTGCGCAACAGAGGTACTCAGGTTTTGTTCAAGAAATTAAACAGGAAGCTGACCAGTATATCATCGAATTAGAGCGTGATACAGGAATATATGAGGTACAGATTAATTCCAACACAGGAGAGGTTTCTTCTTTAAAGAGAATACAGGAGAGAAAAGTAGAAACTAAAAATCCAACATCTGATAATGAACAAAAATTAAACGAAGAGCCAAATAAAGAACAGGACCAGGTTGAACCAGGACAATCGAGATTGTCAGAAGAAAAGGCGATTGCCATTGCTCTTGAACAAATCCCAGGTGAAGTAGATGATATTGATCTTGAAAATAAAAATGGGGTATCGTACTTTTTAGTAGAAGTTGAAGCTAATGATGGCAGGGAAGCAACGGTTGAAATAAATGCAATAACAGCTGCTGTTGAGTCCATAACATGGGATGATCAAGATGATGACGACGATGATGATTAAGGATAAACTGAGATAAACTTTTCTTTTTCTAATCATTTTTTAATCTTTCTTTCTCTGTACTCTCATTTTAAAAGGCTATAGTGAAGGTGTAAGGAAATGAGATATGAATAAGGAGGAAGAATGATGAAAAAGAAAATTTTAATTAGTACATTCGGAGCTGCAATTATTTTTGGAGGGGCATTTGCTGTTGGGGCCTCTAATCTTGATGATAATAACAAAATGGTAAAGGACCTTAACAGACAAGAAATGTTAAGTGCTACTGATGCTGAAAAGATTGCTTTGCAAGAAGTCGATGGTGTTGTGGAAGAAATTGAATTAGAAAAGGAAAAGAATAGGCTTGTATATGAAATGGATATTGACAAAGATGGTGTTGATTATAATCTATATCTTGACGCCTATACAGGTGAAGTCTATTCTGTCAATCGTGATGACCATGATGATGATTTTAATTCCAATCCAACAAGTCGAAACATGATTTCACAATCTGAAGCCATTGCGATTGCAGAAAATGCAGTAAATGGAAAAATGAAAGAAATTGACAGAGATGAAGACGACGGCTTCTATAAGTATGAAGTAGAATTGAGGACGGACCGTGGTGAAGTAGAAGTTGAAATTGATGCCGTTACGGGTAAAATCCTTGAAGTTGAAATGGATGATTAAGAAAAAAGGTGCCAATTTTAATGTTGGCACCTTTTTTCGTTATTTATAATCTGCTTCGGGTCTAAATGTTTTACAATCGGTTCCTCTGGAATCATCCGCTACATCACCTGTATGGCTGACAACATAAATTTGATCGGCGCTACATAGGTTTCCGCTTTCCCAGAACACACAATTATTCACTTCACATAGGACATCTTTTGCCATTTGTATCACTCCTTTAAATTAGTGGATACACTATTAGAATGGCAGATTTGAGCCCTTTCACACATAACAAATGCTGGAGATATTAACGGAGGCCTTTTTCTAAAGCCGTTAGATTATCTTCCATTATGGCGAAATAATCGCGATTATTCTCAATATCTTCATCCGTTCGGGTTGATAAATTATGAAGAACAAGCGCTTCTGCACCAATTTCATTTTGGATGATTTCTGTAATTTTTGAACTTACATTTTGTTCGAAATAGATATAGTTAAGATCTAGTTCTTTTGCTTTATCAATAATCGTTTCCAGGTCTTTTTGTGACGGTTCACTTGACGTTGATAATCCGGAAACACTGATTTGTTCTAATCCATAGCGGGATTCCCAATATCCATAAGCGGCATGAGAAACAATGATTTCTTTATTTTTGGCATTACTAACTAAATCTGTAAATTTCTGATTTAGCGCATCTAGTTTTTTCACTAAAGCCTCGTAATTTTTGGTGAACTCCGCTTCTTTTTCGGGCATTTCGGATATTAGCGCATTTTTAATTGAATAAGCCATTTCCTTGGCATAAACAGGATCAATCCATACATGTGGGTCAATATCACCATGGTTATGATCATCATGTTCTGTTTCTTCTTCATGGTCTTCATGGTCCCCATGGGCTATTTCTTCTTCACTATGCTCTGGATCGGTAGGTTGCTGAGCAAAGGCTTCTGTTGTTATGATCGAATCTCCAGTTGCAACCATTGCTACATCTTCTTTTGATAAAGACTCTTTTGCTTTTTCAACAAAACCTTCAAGACCGAGACCCACATAGAAAAATAAATCTGAATCAGCTAATGCCATCATATCCTTTTGTGACGGATCAAAAGTATGTTCATCAGCACCAGGAGGATAAATCGTTTCAACGTGTACCGCATCTCCTCCTATTTCCTCTGTGAAAAATTGTAATGGATAAACAGTTGTATATACTGTTAATTTAGCATCATCTTTAGCAGTTGAGTCAACATCATTTCCACAAGCTGCCAAAAACATGCTTATTGGTAGTAAAAAGCCAATAAATAAAAGAAATTGTTTTTTCATTCTTTTTCCCCTCTCACCTTTTAAATCGAATTCGTTACGATTTATATCGCAAAATAAGTGATTATTTATTTTTTCTCTCTATTGTGTTAATTCGTAATCATTACGATTATACCTATGTAATCATACAAAAAAAACTTTGAAATTGCAAGATAGAAAAAAAATCGGTATGCTAGAAAATAAACAATTAAATAAGGGGATGGAATGAATATGAGAATTCTAGATGAAGTATTAACATATAATGAAGAATTTGTTGCTCAAAAAAAATATGAAAAATATGCCACAAGTAAACTTCCTAATAAAAAAATGGTCATTCTCACTTGTATGGATACACGCTTAGTTGAGTTACTGCCTCGTGCCTTGAATGCACGAAATGGAGACATTAAATTGGTAAAAAATGCTGGTGGCCTCATTGCCCATCCATTCGGAAGTGTCATGAGAAGTATATTAGTAGCGCTTTATCAGTTAAAGGCAGAAGAAGTTCTTGTTATCGGGCATCACGATTGCGGAATGGGTGGATTGAAAGCCGATGAAATGATCGCTCAAATGAAACAAAGAGGTGTTTCGCAAGAGACTCTAGATACACTTGAATATTCAGGAATTGATTTCCAAAATTGGTTAAAGGGTTTCAGTAATGTGGAGGATAGTGTCGCTCATAGTGTTGACGTGATTAAAAATCATCCTCTACTACCTAGCAATGTTCCTGTTCATGGGCTAGTCATTAATCCGGAAACAGGAAAGTTAGATTTGGTCATAAACGGTTACGACAATTAATCAAAACAGGGAAGTGTAAAGATCAGGATAATCTTGCACCTCCCTATATATATGTTTATGGTCGATCATTATGTTTAGAAATGATCCCAGGCCACTGATCAGGAACTTCATCAATACCACCAGGATGAAGTGGATTACATTTTAAAATCCGAACAATGGTTAAATATCCACCTTTAATGGCACCAAAACGTTTTATGGATTCAAGCCCGTAATGGGAACAAGTAGGGTAAAAACGACAGGTAGGTGGCTTTAATGGTGAAATAAATTTTTGATAAAAACGAATTATTCCGATAGAGATTGATTTGAACATTAAGAAATTCCTTCTATCTTTTTCTTCACAATACCACACTTTTTAAGTAGAGTCTAAAAAGTGGACGAGGAACGCTATTACAAAATAGGTGAAAGCAGTCTTGATATGGATTCCTTGAAACGAATTTTTAAAGACCGCTGTTTATACTCATCCAATGTTAATTCCCTTGAAAAGACTAAGTCTCGATTAAAGCTTTCCGTCAAGAAAGCAGCAGTTCCTTGATCGTAAAGAAAAGCATTCACTTCAAAATTTAGTTTAAAACTGCGAACATCAATATTTGCAGTTCCAACGGACGATAATTTTCCATCTACAACAATCGTTTTTGCGTGTATAAATCCATTATCGTAGATATATACCTTTGCTCCTGCCTTCAACATTTCGCCTACGTGGAAATAGGTAGCCCAGTAAACGAAGGGATGATCTGGTTTGTTTGGAATCATAATACGGACATCTTTCCCTGTTAGACAAGCAATCTTTAAAGAATCTAGCAGACTGGCATCAGGGATGAAATAGGGGGTTTGAATCCAAATCGATTCTCTTGCATATGAAATCATTTTAATGTATCCATACTTAATATGTTCCCATTCCGAATCAGGTCCACTCGTTACAATTTGCATACCAATTTGTCCTGTCGATTGTATGGTAGGAAATAGATTAGGCGAATAGGCAATATCATGACTGTTAGATGCTTGGTTCCAATCTAATATAAATCTTGTCTGAATGGCATGAACGGAATTTCCTATGATTCGAAGGTGTGTATCACGCCAGTACCCAAATTTCTTATTTAACCCTAAATATTCATCTCCAACATTAAATCCTCCGACGTATCCAATCCTTCCATCGATAATGACTAATTTACGGTGATTTCGATAATTAATTCGATAATTGATAATAGCAAAACTTGAAGGGAAAAAGGCCTCAACTTCACCACCAGCGGCGATTAGGTTTTTAAAGTGTTTTTTTCGCGTGCCCCGTGAGCCTAAATCATCATAAAGAATACGTACCTTGATACCCTGCTTGGCCTTTTCAGTTAGTAGTTCGATCAATTGACTACCTAAGTTATCATGTTTAAAAATATAGTATTGCAAATGGATGGTGTCTTTCGCATTTTGAATATCATCAAAAAGAGACCGGAATTTCTCCTTTCCGTCTGTAAAAATCTTGATGGAATTATTCGTTGTTAAAATTGCATCATTGTTATCTAAGAGCATATAAATAAGACCGCTATAGTCCTGAACGGATTCATTATGAGGTGTAAACCGATCGGATTGAAAATAAGCTATTTGCTCAGCGATCATTTCTTCAATTCCAATTTTCTTTTGATCTTCCCATTCAAATAGATGCCCTTTTGGCAGCTTTTTGCCTAAAACTAAATATAAAATAAAGCCTAAAATGGGAGCAAAATAAAGTACTAGTAACCAAGCCCAAGTGGATCCTGCATTTCTCTTTTCTAAAAAGATCACAACGGTTGCCAAAATCATATTTAGAAATAAAATGACTGTACCTAAAAGGGTTAGAATATCAATGTTTTGAAAAAACTCAGTCATTTTGATTCCTCTTGTTCTATATTAGTATCTTTTTCTAAGGGTGATGGATCAATTGTGTGTTTAAATTGATAGGCTTTCGATGTTGTAACAACACTTAGGATGAGAACGATTGTGATAATAACTACTGAAACGATCAAAATGGTTGTAAGCAAAAGTAACCCCTCCCTTACTCCAGTATAGTATTTCAAAAGAAAGGTAAAAAGATATCCTATAAAAGTTCATGATATCATGAATCTTAAAATTATAGGATGATTTTACCCTAAAAAAGTGGATTTATAAGGATGTTTCCTATTGGAATGGATATCTTATTAAAGGGAGGATGATAAAAATGAGTCAAGAATTAACTCAAGCTGTTAACAAACAAGTGGCAAACTGGATGGTTCTTTATGTGAAGTTACATCATTATCATTGGTATGTAAAAGGACATCATTTTTTTACTTTACATGAAAAGTTTGAAGAGTTATATGATGAAGCTAACGAACATATTGATGAATTGGCAGAAAGGATTTTATCTATTGGTGGAAGTCCCGTTTCAACATTAAAAGAATGTCTTGAAATATCTTCACTAACAGAAGCAAAAGGAAACGAAACTGAAGAAGAAATGGTACGTGAAACCATTTCCGATTTTCAAACAATCATCGGAGAATGTCAAACAGCTATGGATTTAGCGGAAAAAGAAGATGATCAAGGGACTAGCGACATGTTACTTTCCATTGTAAGTGGTTTGCAAAAGCATGTTTGGATGTTACAAGCATATATTGGATAAGAATGGAAGAAGGATGCTTAAGCATAGTGTAAAAGCATTCTTCTTTTTTGCAAAAGGAAAGACTGCCTCTTTAAAAGCAGTCTAATATGGCGAGTGATTATGTATATTTAATGGATATTCCGTTGGTTGATAATCGGGCTTTGACGTTGACCATAGTCTTCTTTTGCAAATTTTCCCTTAAGACTTTCGATCAGATACAGTCCCATTAAGGTATGGAGCTCTTGTTCATCCATTTCTTGGATTAATCGTAATAAATCTTCACGAGTCATTTCTTCTAAAAATGCAAACGCTAACATATCAATGTCTTCTTCATCACCCGTTAATTTATCTCGATACAGCTCAAAAAGTTCATCCACTAGCTTCATTTTTTATCCCCCCTCTCTATAGTATATATCTACTCAACGATTTTTACATTATATTTATCATTGCCTAATAATATGAAAAAAATGTTTTTACGACAAAGACTGTAAAAATGCATAAAACAGAATGAAATTCCGAGACTAGAGAATACATTGAAAGGAAGGGTGATGTCTGGTGGATGTAAAAAAAACATACTATATAAACATTGCTTCTGGAGAAATTTCACAAAGTGGTGTTGATTCGCCGTGGAATTATCAAATCGAAGCAACAGAAGATGAAATTTACACACTAAGGAAGTTTTTTGATCAAAATGAAGCAGGTGATTTTCCTAACTTTATTCGGGCTCATATCCCTTTTCGTGAATACCATCATGATAATGTAAATGATCGACAAGATGAGGCACTTAAACAAATTTATCAATTTATTCATCAATATGGAAATGAAGAAACAAAGAGACAAATTGAAAGCATTGGAATATTAGGTAATAATTAATTGCCCATCCTCTTACATTTCATCTATAATTTGGTTGAAAAGCGGGGTGTAGGGATGGAAACTTTTAAAGATGTGAACGGAAGTACGGTTAAATTATCTTTTACAAAAAATGCGTTTACCCAAAAGCCTGAGCATGTCCTTGTTATCTGTCAACTTTATAAGCAATGGTTATTAACAAAGCATAAACAAAGGGGACTTGAATTTCCAGGTGGAAAAAGGGAAGCGGGAGAAGCCCTTGAGGAGGCAGCTACTAGAGAAGTCTATGAAGAAACAGGTGCGACATTAAATAGTTTAGATTTCATCGGAGAATATCAGGTATCAGATGATCAAAATTCTTTTGTAAAGGCCATCTTTTATGGGGAAGTAGAGAGCATTCATCCAAAATCGGACTATTTTGAAACAAACGGTCCTGTACTGGTAAGTGGGGATCTATTAACCCTTCGAATGCAAGATTCCTATAGTTTTATTATGCAGGATAGGGTTATCGAAAAGGTAATGAATAAGATTCAAGAAAAAAACGGCTAGGAAGCCGTTAATTATTTTTTATTAACTTCTTTTCTAGTAGTTCAACGAGTTGATACATAACCGTTGCTAATATTGCAATCACAAAAAGCGAAAGGAACACTAGCGTGAAATTAAACACTTGGAAACCGTATATGATCATATAGCCAAGTCCTCTTTGAGAAACGAGAAATTCACCAACAATGACCCCAACCCAAGACAATCCAACATTTACTTTAATGGTTGAAATGATCGTTGGGAAAGAAGCTGGTAAAATCGCTTCTTTAAATGATTGTATACGAGTAGCTCCAAATGTGCGGAGAACCTTAATATAGTTTGGATCAACTTCACGGAATGATGTATAGACAACGATCGTCGTAATAATAATTGAAATTAAGGCTCCCATCGCCATAATGGATGTAAAATTAGGTCCGAGCGCAACGATGAGAATAGGTCCGAGTGCAATTTTAGGCATGGCATTTAAAACGACTAAATAGGGATCTAGTATTTTAGAAAGCATCGGCGACCACCATAAAATCGCCGCGAGTACAGTCCCTAAAATGGTCCCTGCTAAAAATCCGAAAACCGTTTCTCCTAATGTAATACTTAAGTCAAGTAAAAGGGAGCCGTCTTGGATTTTAACAAGAAATAATTGCCATACCTTCGATGGGGCACTAAAAATGAGCGGATCAATCCAATGTTGACGGCTGGCTATTTCCCATCCACTAAAGAAAACAAGAAAAATGATCATCTGATAAAAACGGACCCAGCGTTTTTCCTTTTTTAATGTAGAAATATAATTTTGATGAAGCTGCTGTATTTTAGTTGGTGTTTTCAAAGGACTCCAGCTCCTTCCATATAATTTGAAATAGCTGTTGGTATGTTTCGTGATTTCGAGCTTGGAAAGGAGGAAGGTGGCGCAATTCTTCTGGGACGAGAAATGTCTTATGGATTTGACCTGGGCGGGCAGAGAAGAGAAAGATGCGGTCACTCATCGCGATCGCTTCACCAATATCATGAGTAACCAAGATGGCTGTTTTTTGAAAAGACTTTAAGGTTTCTGATACAAGATCTTCTAAATGAAGTTTCGTTTGGAAATCAAGCGCTGAAAAAGGTTCGTCAAGCATTAATAGTTTTGGTTCCGTTGCCAATGTTCTAACCAACGCAACACGCTGTCTCATGCCACCAGATAGCTGTTTAGGATATTGACCTTCGAACCCATTTAAGCCCATCTTGTTAAGCAATTCCAGCGTTTTTTGTTTTTTTGATTCATCTAGCCTATCACTTATTTTTAAACCTAGCAAAATGTTTTCTTCAATCGTTTTCCAAGGAAACAAGTAATCCTGTTGAAGCATATAACCAATGTCATTTTCTTTAGGATTGATTGATTTACCCTCTAATGTAACAACCCCCTCGGTTGGCCGTAATAACCCAGCGATGATGGAAAGCAAGGTCGTTTTACCACAGCCACTAGGACCGATAAAGGAAATAAATTCTCCTTCCTCGATATTAAGGGAAATATCAGAGAGGGCGGTTGTTGCCGTTGTTTTTGTGAAATAAGTATGACTGACGTTTTTAATTTTCAAAAAGACCATGATCGATTGCCCTCCTAAAAAAATGTAATAACCGCTATTTCATGACCTTTTCTGCAAATTCAGTGTTCACAAGCTCCTCATAGTCAATACGCTCTGGAAGCTCACCAGCTTCATCCATAATATTTTGTAGATTCTCCCACTCTTCTTCATCTAAGACAGGGTTCGTTGCAAAGGATTCTTGACTTTTATAACGTTCAATCGAAGATTCAATAATTTCTAAATCTGTATCGGCGAAATATTTTTCAATTAGTTTAGCGGTATCGGTAGAACTATTTTCATAAACCCATTGCTGTGCCTTATAGATCGCAGTAGTAAACTTTTCAACCGTTTCATCATTTTCAGTTAAATAGCTTTCTTTTGTCATAAAGGTTGTATATGGGACATGACCTGATTCAGTTCCAAAGGAAGCTACAATATACCCTCTACCTTCTTTTTCAAACATGCTGGCTTGTGGCTCAAATAGTTGAACAAAATCGCCTGTTCCTGAGATAAATGCATTGGCAATGTTTGCAAAATCAATATTTTGAATTAAATTTAAATCATTGTGAGGATGTATCCCATGTTGCTTAAGGACAAATTCACCGACCATTTGTGGCATGCCGCCTTTTCTTTGACCCAAAAAATCGCTGTCTTTCAGCATATCCCAGCTAAAGTCCTCTATTTTCTCACGTGAAACAAGAAATGTACCATCTGTTTGAGTAAGCTGTGCAAAATTGATGATCGGATCAGTAGACCCTTGAGATGAAACATAAATGGATGTTTCAGACCCAACTAAAGCAATGTCTGCTCCATCCGAAATAAGAGCTGTCATGGTTTTATCTCCGCCCCAAACTGTTGTCACTTCAACTTCTAGACCTTCTTCTTCAAAAAAACCTTGTTCAACTGCAACATATAATGGTGCATAAAAGACAGAACGAGTTACCTCTGCGACACGAACCTTTTCTAAATCTGAATCCTTAGAACCGAAATTACAAGCAGCAAGCCCCACCATTAGAATAGAAACCATAAAGAGGAATAAGATCTTTCTCCACCTTTTCAAATAAAAAATCCTCCTTTTAACTCAAATCATTTAAGTAGCCTAGATTATAGTATGTAGTAGGAAAAAATGTGTGAATGCCTAATTTCACTGGAATTAAAACTATTTTTAAATAAAAGTACCCCATCACTTTAAAATTGAGAATGGGGTACATTTGTAAAATATTTTATTTTCCTATAAACATTTGTGTCCAGTGGTTTCCGGTCTGTTCATAACCAACTCCGATATGTGTGAAGTTGCCATTTAAAATATTTTTACGGTGACCTTCACTGTTCATCCAAGCGTTAACAACTTCCTGTGGGGTTCTCTGACCTTGGGCAATATTTTCCCCAGCTGTTCGGTAAGAAACGCCAAAGTCTCTCATCATATCAAATGGAGAACCGTATGTTGGACTTGTATGTGAGAAATACCCATTTTTTTGCATGTCTTCTGATTTCGTTTGAGCAACATTACTTAACTTAGTATCAAGTTGCAGATCAGATAATCCATTTTTACGACGTTGTTCATTTGTTAAATCAACCACTTGCTTTGCGTAATTACTAATATTTCCAGAGGTTTGCTGTTGTTGTGCAGGCTTTGTTGTATTCGGTGTCTGCTGGTTGTTTTGTGCTGTCGTATTTTTTTGCTGTTGCTGTCTAGGCTGTTCGATCCCAACTTGGGCTTGATTCCTTTGTCCCTGCGTAGTTCTTCTACCTTCTTGATATTCATTAATAGGGACAAATTTGTATCGTGCTTCTTGAATACGAATCGCTCTTGTGTGTGGATAATCTTTGCTTGATTTTGACGTTGTTAAGCTGGAAAGCGATCCATTTCGATTATTAACTGCGGTTAAGTCATACTCATTACCGCCTTTTCGGTTATCGTAATTTTCTGTTAATGGTCCACGATGATCCATTAAGTTGTTGTCGTGATCATCCGCAAAAATACCTTCGCGGTCTAAGACATTCATGCGATTATTGTTATCGTTGTTTCTCGTTTGATTTGCCCGGTAATTCACTCTATTTAAATAACTGTCATCCGTATTGTTTCGATTCCACGTTGTGTTGCCTTGGTTTCGATTTTGTACATCCATTGCAGTATCATTGTCATTGTTACAAGCTGCAAGGCCTAATATAAGCGCAGGGGCGATTAAAACTTTCAATTTTCTTTTTATCATTTGTATTGCCTCCTTATTTGTGGAATACGTTATTATTTTCTCGGTAATGACAAAAAGTATTGATGGCAATAACCGTTTAATTTGGGAGTGTATATTTTAAAATGCTTTACCATCCGGATTTAACAAATCTGCGACGTTCATTGGTCTAAAGAAGGAATTATGGTAAAATAAGAGAATGTCTATAAGCTCGAAATGTATTTTTTATACATTTAAGAAAGAAGGTAGTACTTGTGATTGTAAAAACTGAGGAAGAATTGAAAAGTTTACAAGAAGTGGGAAAAATAATGGGGACAATCCGGGATGAAATGATTAAAATGACAAAACCGGGTGTTACCACAAAGGAATTAGATGATTTTGCTGGTGAATTATTTGAAAAATATGGAGCCATTTCTGGTCCAAAAGGCGAATATGATTTCCCAGGCTTTACTTGTATAAGTGTAAATGATGAAGTTGCTCATGGGATTCCAGGAGACCGTGTTATCCAAGAGGGCGATTTGGTAAATATTGATGTATCTGGTTCCAAAAATGGCTACTTTGCAGATACTGGTTTGTCTTTTGTTGTAGGTGAAGGTGACCCAATTCTTTATAAAATTTGTGACGTTGCAAAAAATGCATTTGAGGCGGGATTATCGAAGTTTAGAGTTGGTGGACGGAAAAATGCCATCGGTAAAATGGTATATCAAACTGCAAGAGCCAATGGCTTAACCGTGATTATGAATTTGACCGGACATGGGGTTGGAAGAGCCTTACATGAAGCACCGGATCATATTTTAAATTATTATGATTCATGGGATAAAGAATTATTAAAAGAAGGTCAGGTTATTGCCTTCGAACCATTTATTTCCACTGGTGCCCAAGAAGTTTACCAAAAAAACGATGGATGGACCTACGCAACTGAAGATAAAAGCTTTGTTGCTCAAATCGAACATACGGTTATCGTGACCAAAGATGGACCGTTGATTATCACAAAGTAAGAATATATCGTCCTCAAGAGTTCCTGAACACTTGAGGACTTTTTGGTTATAATAAGGTTAAAATATTACGTTTTAGGTGAAAACATGAAAAACATTATTTTACATAAACAAAAATTTCCATCACCACACCCTGGAATCCAATTATCAATAGTGACCTATGATGTTCATGGTTTAAAAGTGAAGGGGCTTTTAGCGGAGCCGAAAGATGGGAAGGCTTACGACGGCTTTTTGTATTTACGAGGTGGAATTAAAAATGTTGGCAGAGTGAGGCCCGCTCGAATTGTTCAGTTTGCTTCAGAAGGGTTTATTGTATTTGCTCCTTTTTATCGAGGCAATCAAGGGGGAGAGGGAAATGAGGACTTTGCTGGCGAAGACCGTGAAGATGCGTTTGCAGGATTCCAGGTACTCTCTTCGATGGAAAGGGTAAAGAACATCCATATATTTGGATTTTCCCGTGGAGGAGTAATGGCTCTATTAACGGGGCTTACGTTTCCAAATGCTGCATCTATCGTTACTTGGGGTGGCGTTAGTGATATGAGTTTAACATATGAGGAGCGCAAAGATTTACGAAGAATGATGAAAAGGGTGATTGGGGGAACTCCTACGAAAGTGCCTGATGAATATGAATTTCGCACACCCTTATACGAATTAGAGCAACTTCAAACACCTGTGTTAATTATACACGGTTGTAAGGATACAAATGTTTCGGTGGAACACGCTTACCGATTAGAAAAAAGACTTAAAGAATTAAACAAAAAAGTAGAAACTTGGTATTTTGAGGACTATACACATTATTTTCCTCCGGCAATGAATCGAAAAATTGTGACCGACTTAGCAACATGGATGAAAATCCAAACAGATATGATAGAATGAAAGTGAATCAAAATTACTCAAGCTAAGGTGGGGTTCTTATGGGAATGCCTTTAGAGTTGAATACCATGATCGTGACAAAGGGAAGAGAAAAAAGAATAAGCGATAATGATTTCGTATTGGTAAAAGACGATTATCGATTATACCCGCTTGAAATTCCAATCGAGGTTCGAAAAACGAAAGATGGAGAAATAACAGCAATGGCCATGATTAACAAATTAGAGTGGGAAAACAATTTAACGACCATTACGTATCGTTTGATTTCTCTTCATTCGACAAATTAAATGAAATAGAAAAAACCGCAACGGTATAAAACGGGTTGCGGTTTTTTTATTCACTCATTAGTATGTCATAATTAGTAGAAGCAAATGGAACACTTAACAATAAATTTACAATAGAAAGAGATTAGGCAATGGGCCCACCTTTCGTAACTATTTCTGGTGAAACATTTGAGAATTTTTTGAAATTCTCACGGAATTTTTTTGCCAGTTCTTTTGCTTTTTCTTCATAATGTTTTTGATCATCCCATGTAAGATTGGGCTGCAATACTTGATCAGGGACACCAGGAACATGTAAAGGAATATCTAAACCAAAGATTTCATCTTTTTTAGTTTCAACGTTAGATAATTCACCTTCTAATGCGGCTTGAATCATGGCGCGTGTATATGAGAGTTTCATACGACTTCCTACGCCGTATTCTCCACCTGTCCATCCAGTATTGACAAGAAATACATTGGCATTATGCTCACTGATCTTCTCACCTAACATGTCAGCATAACGTGTAGCAGGAAGTGGTAAGAACGGTGCCCCAAAGCATGTCGAGAAAGTCGCTTCTGGGGATGTAACTCCACGTTCTGTTCCAGCTAGCTTGGAAGTATAGCCGCTTAGGAAGTGGTACATAGCTTGTTCTTTTGTTAACTTCGCAATAGGAGGCAATACACCAAAGGCATCTGCTGTTAGGAATACAATGGTATTTGGATGCCCTGCAACACTTGGATCAACAATATTATCAATGGCTTGTAGGGAGTAGGCGGCACGAGTATTTTCAGTTAAAGAGCCATCATCGTAATCCGCTACTCTTGATTCTGAATCTATTATAACGTTTTCAAGAACAGCACCAAATGCAATCGCATCAAAAATTTGAGGCTCTTTTTCATAAGAAAGGTTGATACATTTTGCATAGCAACCTCCTTCAATATTGAATACACCATTATTGGTCCAGCCATGTTCATCGTCACCGATTAGCTTTCTGTTTGGATCGGTAGATAGAGTCGTCTTTCCGGTACCCGATAAACCAAAGAATAAGGCGACATCGCCCTCTCTACCAACATTAGAAGAACAATGCATTGGTAAGATACCGCTCTCAGGTAATAGGTAGTTCATGA
Source organism: Niallia sp. Kr1 (assembly GCF_050389805.1). NCBI lineage: Bacteria > Bacillati > Bacillota > Bacilli > Caryophanales > Bacillaceae > Niallia > Niallia sp. Kr1. Next base: position 1,158,921 of record NZ_CP130945.1, read on the forward strand.
CGGAGAAAATGGATTTTTTGATTTCTCCTGCATATTCCGTCCCACCGATTAATACCGTTCTTTGTTCAAAAGAAATAATAATAAAGGTTTCTGAATCTGTACCATCAATGGCTGGATCTGCTTTAAAATTAGGTGCAGAAATAACCGTGAAGCCAGCATCATGCTCAAGTAATTCATCTTTGTAAGGTCGGATGAATAGTTGGTGTGCAAAAAGATTATGCCATGCAAATTCATTGATGACTTGGATTGGTAAGCGATTATTCTTATCCGCTCCAGCGAATCCTTTGAAAACAAATATTTCGTCTTTTTCCTTTAAATAATCTAATACCTTGTGATAAAGATTAGCAAATATTTCCTTTGAGATTGGTTGATTAATAGATCCCCAGTCAATTTTATCTTTTACAGAATCCTCTTCAACGATAAATTTATCCTTTGGTGATCTACCTGTATATTTACCAGTTGTTGCAACAATAGCTCCAGTTGAGGTTAATTGTCCTTCGTTACGGGATAATACTTTTTCAACGAGTTGTGGAACAGAAAGTTGAATTCGAACATTTTGACCTTTGAGAAATTGAGTAATTTCATGTTCAATACCTACAGAACTCATCCAGTTGATACCTTCCTTTATTAAATATTTTGATTATTCAGTGTGACATTTTATTATAAAAGTAGTATAGCACAATTATTTTATTAGTCTATACTAATAGAAAAGATTTTTGGTTTTTTTAGTAATTTTTTCCTTCTTATTTATATTGTGAAAAAGTAATCAAATTAGTAAAAACGTTTAAATTCATTGACACTTTTTTAACAGTACGATAACATGATGACTTGAACGGATACTCTCTTATCCTGAGCTGGTGGAGGGACAGACCCTATGAAACCCAGCAACCTGCTATTCTTACGTTAACTTTTTATTTGATTATTAAGTAATTTATAACGTCTGAAGAGTAAAGGTGCTAATCTGTTGCAGGGAAATATTCCTTGAACGATAAGAGTGAAGGGTGCAAATCATTTGCTTACAACCTTTTCACTTATGAAAAGGTTTTTTGTATTTATCTTTTAAAAGCCATATCAATAAACTTAAGGTGCACAAGGTTTTTTGTGTACAAGCTCATGTATAAAAATTAATGAGCCCTGTCTTAAATGTGGATAGCAAACCCACAATTTTTCCATACTACTACTTAGGGAAAATGAGTTCCGTATCAAAAGGGGTAATGAGGATATAATTCGAATACTCTTTACATATATAAGGAGGAAATCAGATTGTCAAAACGACGCTTGTTTACTTCAGAGTCTGTAACAGAAGGACATCCTGATAAAATTTGTGACCAAATATCTGATGCGATTTTAGATGCCATTATCGCAAAGGATCCTAATGCACGAGTGGCAGCTGAAACATCTGTAAACACAGGTTTAGTATTAGTTGCCGGTGAAATTACCACTTCAACATATGTGGATATTCCCAAAATAGTTCGTAAAACGATAAAAGACATTGGTTATACGAGAGCAAAATATGGTTTTGATTCTGAAACTTGTGCAGTACTAACTTCTATTGATGAACAATCTCCAGATATTGCTATGGGTGTTGATAAAGCATTAGAAGCACGTGAAGGAACAATGACGGAAGAAGAAATTGAGGCAATTGGAGCAGGTGACCAAGGCTTAATGTTTGGGTTCGCCTGTAATGAAACGGAAGAGTTAATGCCTTTACCCATTTCTTTAGCGCATAAACTATCGCTCCGTCTTGCTGAGGTTAGAAAAGAAGAGGTTTTATCTTATATTCGTCCAGATGGAAAAACACAAGTAACAGTTGAATATGATGAAAATAATCAACCTGTTCGAATTGACACAATCGTTATCTCAACACAACATGATCCAGAAGTCAGTCTTGAGCATATTCAACGTGATCTAAAAGAATTTGTTATCAAACCAGTAGTTCCAAAGGCATTAATTGATGAAAAAACGAAATATTTCATTAATCCAACTGGACGCTTTGTGATCGGCGGACCACAAGGAGATGCTGGACTTACAGGTAGAAAAATAATTGTGGATACGTATGGTGGATATGCACGCCACGGTGGAGGAGCCTTTTCAGGTAAGGATCCAACGAAAGTGGATCGTTCAGCAGCGTACGCAGCGCGCTATGTGGCTAAAAATATTGTAGCCGCTGGATTAGCGGATAAAGTTGAAGTACAGTTTGCATATGCAATTGGTGTAGCACGTCCTGTTTCCATTTCTATTGATACGTTTGGAACCGGAAAAGTTGAAGAGGAGATCTTAGAAGAATTGGTAAGTAAATATTTTGATTTACGTCCAGCAGGTATCATCAAGATGCTTGATCTCCGTCGCCCAATTTATAAACAAACAGCGGCATATGGTCATTTTGGTCGCACAGATTTGGATTTACCATGGGAACGTACCGATAAAGCAGAAATACTACGTAAACATGCAGGGCTATAATATAATCAAAAAAGGATTGCATATCGATATGCAATCCTTTTTTGATTAATCAGGATAATGTTGGAAAAGTGGAAGATACTATAGATAATTAGGCTTTTCATTTAGCGATTTATAATAGATCCCTTTCACAACATAATCATTTCTAATCCGATCCATATCAGCTTTATCTTCTGCAGTAAGTTCACGAATTACTTTGACTGGTCTTCCGAAGGCGAGGGTACCAGGTGGAATCTTTTTACCTTGTGGGACAAGGCTGCCAGCGCCAATAAATGCTCCTTCACCAATTTCGGCATCATCTAAAATGATGGATCCCATCCCGATAAGGGCGTTTTCTTTTATTCTGCAACTATGAAGTATGACTTGATGACCGATCGTTACGCCATCTTCGATGATTAGGGGAGTATTGGGACTTTGGTGCAGTACCGAGTTATCTTGGATGTTTACTCTATTTCCGATTACTGTCGGGGAAACGTCACCTCTTATAACGGTATTAAACCAAATCGATGATTCCTCACCAATGACAACATCTCCTGTAATGGTAACATAATCAGCAATAAACGCGGATTGGGCAATTTTGGGGACCTTTCCTTTGTATGGATAGATCATGATTCACGCTCCTTAAAACTCAAAGTAGATCAAAATGATATATTTTACTATCTAATGGTTAGTTAAATTTGTCAAAAGATTTGTTTTTAGCCATAATAAAGATACATTAATATTCTTATAGTAGAGTAATTCGATTAACTTCATTGGGCAAGAGCTTTTGTGCCGAAGTTTGTACAGGTACAGAATTCTCCCCCTTCTATATGTTGGGGATTCAAGCAAAAAGTTTACCGATTCAGTGAGGGGACAAACCCAGATGAATGAAGTTAAGTTTCCAGCGGATGTCACGGTTTTTTAATAGGAGATGATTGATCAAGCTTGACGACGGACAGGACGTCCGAGTCAGACGAGTCATGCGGATGTGGCTTATCCGAGTGTGATAAAAATCCGGACGTAAATTCGTTGGGGCGAATTTGATTAATTGGAGGAAGAAACAATGTGGAAGTGGGAAGCGGAAGGTGAAGCAAAGGCAGTCGTCGTCATTGTACACGGTGCATTTGAACATCACCGTCGTTATGGATGGTTAATAGAAATGTGGCGTTTATCCGGTTTTCATGTCATCATGGGAGACCTTCCAGGCCAAGGAATGACAACGAGAGCAAATAGAGGCCACATTGATTCCTTTGATGAATATCTATATGAAGTGAAAGATTGGATTCAAGCAGCGTATCAATTCGACTTACCTGTTTTTTTAATTGGACATAGTATGGGTGGCTTAATTGCCATACGTCTATTAGAGGAGGAAAAACTGAACTTGGCTGGGGTTGTTTTATCTTCACCGTGCCTAGGATTAGCAAAGGCTCCTTCAAAATTAGTAGATCTTTTAAGTTATCCATTAAATATGATTATGCCTAGCATTAGAGTAAGTTCGAGTGTGACAGTAGAAATGGCGACAAGAAATAAGGAAGTAAGGGATGCAGATTTAAATGATACGTTATATGTCACAAAAGTCTCGATCAGATGGTATCGAGAGCTTGTTGATGCTATCAAATCTTCCTTTGAACAGATTGAGCACATTCAAGATGTTCCTTTTCTTGTGATGCAAGGTGGAGACGATAGTATTGTTAGTAAAAATGCGGTAAAGAACTGGTTTAATATCGTTCCATTATCTGAAAAGAGATTTAAGGAATGGCCTAAATGTTATCATGAAATTTTTAATGAGCCAGAACGAGAAGAAGTTTTCGAATATGCAAAGGACTTTTTTTATAGTCAATTAAAGTCTATTGGGTATATCGTCTAAGAGAGGGATCAATCATCATGACAGTTCCAACTAGCTCCATTACGTTAATGGCAAAGGCGTATCGCTATATTTTTCCAACTGTTCATAAGGAGTTAGCTTATTGGCAAAAACGAGCTGAGGATATTCCGGATGCCGAATTAAGAAATCAGGCACTCGCCAGCATCAAGCATAAAACGTTTCATTGTGAGGGCGGGGCCATTATGGCCTTACTTGCAAATAAAGAGTATAAAGAGGCAATTCGATTTATCGTTGCCTATCAAACCATTAGTGATTATTTAGATAATTTATGTGATCGTAGTACTTCATTGGACCCTGCTGATTTTGCGGCCTTACATGAAGCGATGTCTGATGCCTTAACCATTGATGCGGGAAATAGCGATTATTATCGAAACAGAAACGAACGGGAAGATGGGAACTATTTAAATGATTTAGTGGCTACATGCCAAGATGTGTTAAAAAGGAGTCAAGCCTATCGTTCCATTAAAAATAGTCTTTTAGAGCTGTGTCATTATTATTGTGATTTGCAAATCCATAAACATGTAGACCCAAAAGAACGGGTGCCTAGGTTAATGGACTGGTTCGATGAAAATAGTCACTCTGTTCCTGATATGGAGTGGTATGAATTTTCAGCTTGCTCTGGATCTACCTTAGGGATTTTTTGTATGGTTTCATATAGTATGAATCACCAGTACAAAGAGGAGGATGTTCAACATATTCAGAATGGATATTTTCCATACATACAGGGGTTACATATTTTATTGGATTATTTTATTGATCAAGAGGAAGATAAAAGATTTGGTGATTTGAACTTTTGCTCCTATTTTAAGGATCATGATCAGTTGTTCACACGATTAAAGCACTTTATGAAACAATCAGATCTGTATACGAAAAACTTGCCGTTTAAACGATTTCATCAATTAATCAATCGTGGATTGTTAGGACTTTATTTATCAGATGAGAAGGTAAGAGAACAAAAAGATATTCGTAAATTAGCCAAAGGTCTAATGAAAGCCGGTGGACCTATTTGTTACTTTTTCTATATAAATGCATATTTTTATCGAAAACTCAAAAGTATGAACATAGGATCGCAGAGCAGCAAAGCAAAAAAGAGATCAGCACGATATGTGGGCTAATCTCTTCTTTTTTCAATAGCAATGATAAAAGGGGGATGATTATTTTGATTAATAAAACCATATTGAATGACATGGGCTTTTTGCTGATCAATCGATTGGGTAAACTCAATAATCGCATCCCGCTCAACAGCACCTTCTTGATGCCCGTGATAAATCACTAAGACAATAATTCCTTCGATCGCCATCAACTCTAAAAGCTGCCTAATAGCAGCGATGGTTGTTTCAGGCTTTGTCACAATTGATTTATCCCCACCAGGTAAATAACCAAGATTAAATATGGCCCCTTTAATCTTTCCGTGTAAATCACTTGGAATGCTCTCTTTGATTTTTTCATGCCCATGATGGAACAAGGTGACTTGTTGATTAAGATGTAGGTCTTCAAGTCTTTTCCTTGTATTCAAGATCGCCTGTTCTTGGATATCAAATCCAAATACCTGCCCTGTAGGACCAACTAGGTGGGCTAAAAACTCTGTATCATGTCCATTACCTAAGGTTCCATCTACGACAATATCTCCATTGGAACAAGTTCTTTCTAATAAGTTCCTTGCAAATGGAAGTATTTGCATAACCTTCATATTTTCACTTCACTCCAACGTTTCCCTTGCCAACTGTTTCTGCGTTGCAACTCATGATCAATAGCATTGAGAACTTCCCATTTATTTACACTCCACATTGGACCAATTATTAAATCAATGGGTCCATCACCTGTAATTCGATGAACAATCGTTTCTGGGGGTAAAATTTCTAATTGATCACAGACTAAGCTTACATAGTCATCGAAAGATAGAAATTCTAACATTCCTTTTTCATATTGCTTAACCATTGGTGTTCCTTTTAATAAGTGTAGAAGATGGATTTTAATACCTTGTACATCTAGTTTTGCCACTTCTTGAGCAGTTTCCATCATCATTTCTGTTGTTTCAAGGGGAAGTCCATTAATAATATGAGAACAAACTCGAATTCCATGCTTACGAAGTTTTTCGACCCCCTCAACATAGGTTTGGTAATCATGGGCGCGATTAATTAAATGAGCCGTCTTCTCATGTACAGTTTGAAGGCCTAATTCTACCCATAAATAGGTTCGTTCATGCAACTCTGCTAAGTATTCAACCACGTCATCAGGTAAGCAGTCCGGTCTTGTTGCAATGGAAAGTCCGACAACTCCATCTAGATTTAATACGGATTCGAATTTCTCCCGAAGTTCACTGACAGGTGCATGGGTATTCGTGAAAGCTTGAAAATAAGCTAAATATTTACCGTTTTTCCACTTCGTGTGCATTTTACCCTTAATATCATTAAATTGCTGAACGAGATCATCTCCGCGATTTCCAGCGTAATCTCCAGAGCCAGCTGCTGAACAAAATGTGCATCCGCCGTGGGCAACTGTTCCATCCCGGTTTGGACAATCAAATCCGCCATCTAAGCTGACTTTAAACACCTTAGACCCGAATTCTTTTTGTAAATGGTAATTCAATGTATGATAACGTTTATGATCAAAAGCATATGGGAAAGGATTTTGTTGATTCATCTTGATCTACCTCTTTTTAATTTGACTGTGCTAATAGTTAAAAGTTGATTTCTTTACTCTCCTGGTTGGGATGCATTATACTCCTGCCATCGCTCACTGATGGCGTAGTGCATTGAAACGATAATCAACAATCAAGTTTAACAAAGCCATTAATTTCAATTCAAGTATTTTAACATATATTGTTTGGTTATCCAATTCTCTAAACGAGATTGTTAAAAATAAGCAGTTTTCTTTTGGGTAAGAAAACCGGATTGGAGCAAAATAAAGAAGTGAAGCTTTATTCTTTTTAGCTTTGCAATGAATCAACAGGAGGGGTTCGGAATGGCAACTCGAGATTCAATGGAAGAGTTAAAACAAAAGTGTGAAGACGTCCTTCGATTTGCAAATGATCAATATCAAGAAAGTAGCCTCCAACAACAATACAATGACGATAATTATATACAAGCATTACAACAATTAGAAGGTGCCTATAATGATATTGCGACGATGGCGCATAGTGCAAATGGGCAACAAAGAGAAGAGCTTCACCGATTACGATTGCAAATTCAACAGGTCCAAAATAAAATGATACTTCTGCAACATTAGGAGGATATCTTAAATGAAAAAACGTTCAAAACAACAGAATCCTGAACAGAAAACCCGTAACGGCGTAAATAATCAAGATTTGGAATTAGGTGCAGATTTTGATCTTATCAAGCAATCTAAAATAAAATATGAAAAACAAGGTGGGCAACCTGTTAAATCAAAACAACGTCCGGAATAATAAAGGGGAGCTGATTCTTTTTGAATCAGCTCTTTTTATACAAAAAAATGTTGCTATTTCTAAAGATAATTATTAGAATATAAATATAATTCTGAAAATTTAAAGGAGGAGTTATATTGGAACATTTAGCGAAAGAAGATGTAAGAAAAAAGGAAGAACACAATTTTGATTTTGAAAAGATTGCTAGTAGTCCGGAATTTGGGAAGTTAATGGAGTCAAAGAGAAAATTTTTAGTTCCGTTAACTGGTTTATTTTTGGCCTTATATTTTTTACTACCGATTTTAACTTCGTATACGACTATTTTGAATAAGCCCGCGATTGGTTCTGTATCTTGGACATGGGTTTATTCACTGGGGTTGTTTATTATGACATGGGTTTTATGTATGATATATGTGAAAAAAGCAGGACAGTATGACCAATCAGCGAAACAAATTATTGAAAAATATGGAAACGAAGGAGATCATAACGTATGAGTATGGTCGCACTTGTTTTATTTGTTGTTATTGTTGGGATGACCCTTGTGATTACGTATTGGGCCGCAAAGAGAACAAAAACAGCAAGTGAATTTTATACAGCTGGCGGGGGATTAACGGGATGGCAAAATGGATTAGCCATCGCTGGGGATTATTTATCGGCAGCATCTTTTCTAGGTATTGCTGGTGCGATTGCATTGAATGGCTTTGATGGATTTTTCTTTTCAATCGGATATTTAGTTGCTTATTTAGTTGTACTTTATATTGTTGCAGAGCCCTTAAGAAATTTAGGTAAATATACGATAGCTGACATGATTAATGCCCGATTTGATCAAAAAAAAGTTCGTGGGGTCGCCGCCTTAAGCACGATTACGATCGTCATTTTTTATATGATCGCTCAATTGGTCGGTGCTGGTGCGCTTATTCAACTATTATTGGGAATTGATTATTGGATGGCTGTATTAATCGTTGGCTTTATGATGACCATCTATGTATTATTTGGGGGAATGACGGCAACTAGCTGGGTCCAAATTATAAAAGCTGTTTTATTAATGATTGGGACTGTCGTGATTTCTTTTTTAGTGTTGATGAAATTTAATTTTAATATTTTTACTATGTTTAGTGAAATGAAAACGTTAACGCCACTCGGGGAAGATTATCTAAATCCAGGTGTTAAATATACGAATGGACTTGATACCATTTCTATGATGGCTGCACTTGTATTAGGAACGGCAGGGCTGCCTCATATTTTAATGAGATTTTTTACCGTTAAAGATGCTAAGACAGCTCGAAGCTCCGTTGTTACGGCAACATGGGTAGTTGGTATATTCTATATATTAACGATATTTTTAGGGTTTGGAGCAGCTGCTTTTGTTGGTTCGCAAGATATTATTAGCGCCAATGCGGCTGGGAATATGGCTGCACCGTTATTAGCTAAGGCGCTCGGAGGAGATTTTCTTATGTCATTTGTTTCAGCGGTAGCATTTGCGACGATATTGGCTGTTGTAGCTGGTCTTGTTTTATCAGGTGCATCTGCATTTGCACATGACATTTATGGACAAATTATAAAAAAAGGAAACATTACAGAAAAGCAACAAATGTTAGCGGCTAGATACGCATCAATCGGCGTATCTGTACTATCCATAATTCTTGCGCTTTTTGCTCAAAAGATGAATGTAGCCTTCCTTGTATCCTTGGCTTTCTGTGTAGCAGCAAGTGCAAATTTACCAGTTATCATTTACACAATTTATTGGAGAAAATTTAATACGACAGGTGCTGTAACGGGAATGTTAACAGGATTAATCACTGCATTGGTACTTGTGGGCGTGAGTCCTAACGTATTAAGTCCGGAGACTGGAGTTGCCATTCTTGTAGGAGATCCGATATTCACTCTGACCAATCCGGCTATTATTTCGATTCCTGCTGGGTTTATTGGTGCCTTTATTGGTACGGTGGTTTCGAATCGACGTGATGAAAAGAAATATGCCGAGGTCATTGTTAAAGCAAACACAGGAATTCACACTCGTTAAGAGTGCGCCAACATTTCTACATTGAAATGTTGGCTTTTATATATGGAAAAATAATTTGTTTTTTAAAACTATTCGTATAAATGCCCGAAAAAGGTACATACTTATGGATGAAATGAATCTATTTACCTTATAACAAATTTTTATTAAAGACATATATTATGGAGGAATTTCCTAACTTGCATCTTAGTGGGAAATTATATACAATAGCATTATAAATTGAATAGTCCGAATGACTAAGATAAGGAATAGTAGTGGTGTTGAAAACCTGCTTTTTAGAGAGCTGACGGAAGGTGCAAGTCAGTCAGGATCATCATGAACTCGCCTTTGAGTAACAGATGTGAAAGTAAGTAATATCTGTCGTGTGTCCGCGTTAAGGAATTTTGAGCGAGTGACTTGATCACTAATGTGGGTGGTACCGCGGGAGATACATAATCCTCTCGTCCCAATTTGGGATGAGGGGTTTTTTATATTTTTTTACCTTTTAACCATAAACAAACATAAAAGCTTCTTATTTAGATGCTTTTTACATTGATAAGTAGGAGGAACACGAGATGAGCTTTAATCATCATGAGATTGAAAAGAAATGGCAGAAATATTGGGAAGATAATAAAACGTTTAAAACGAATGAAAATAAAGGAAAACGCAAATTTTATGCCCTAGATATGTTTCCATATCCATCAGGTGCCGGACTACATGTAGGTCATCCAGAGGGATATACAGCAACTGATATCCTTTCAAGGATGAAAAGAATGCAAGGATACAATGTTCTTCATCCGATGGGGTGGGACGCGTTCGGACTTCCGGCTGAACAGTATGCGTTGGATACAGGGAACGATCCTGCTGAATTTACAAAACACAATATCGATAATTTCCGTCGCCAAATTAAATCATTAGGGTTTTCCTATGATTGGGATCGTGAAATCAATACAACAGATCCAAATTATTATAAATGGACACAATGGATTTTCCTGAAATTATATGAAAAAGGGTTGGCTTATATTGATGAGGTGCCGGTAAACTGGTGTCCAGCACTCGGAACTGTACTTGCAAATGAAGAAGTAATCGATGGAAAAAGTGAGCGTGGTGGTCATCCTGTTGAAAGACGCCCAATGAAGCAATGGAATTTAAAAATCACGGCATATGCAGATCGCTTACTTGAAGACCTAGAAGAATTAGATTGGCCTGAAAGCATTAAAGATATGCAGCGAAATTGGATTGGTCGTTCAGAAGGGGCAGAAGTGAATTTCCAAATAGATGGTCATGATGAAACCTTTACCGTTTTCACTACACGTCCAGATACTCTTTTCGGTGCGACATATACTGTTTTAGCTCCAGAGCATAAATTAGTAGAAAAAATTACAACTCCTCAGCAAAAACAGGCGGTAGAGAGTTATTTAGAAGAAATTAAAACAAAAAGTGATTTAGAGAGAACAGATTTAGCAAAAGAAAAAACAGGTGTATTTACAGGAGCCTATGCAATTAATCCTGTAAACAATGTGAAAGTTCCGATTTGGATTGCGGATTATGTTTTAGCAAGTTACGGTACAGGTGCAATTATGGCTGTACCTGCACATGATGAACGTGACTATGAATTTGCAACGAAATTTAACCTTAATATTGTCGAAGTCGTAGCAGGTGGAGATATTACAAAAGAAGCCTATACGGGTGACGGTGAACATGTAAATTCAGACTTCTTAAATGGGTTAAATAAAGAAGAAGCCATAACAAAAATGATTCAGTGGTTAGAAGACAAAGGATTAGGTGAAAAAAAGGTAACGTATCGCCTTCGTGACTGGTTATTTAGTCGTCAACGTTATTGGGGTGAGCCAATTCCGCTTATTCATTGGGAAGATGGAACAATGACCGCTGTTCCAGAAGAAGAGCTACCTTTAATACTTCCGGTTACTGATAAAATCAAACCATCTGGAACAGGTGAGTCTCCACTGGCTAATATTGATGATTGGGTAAATGTGGTTGATCCTGTTACAGGTAAAAAGGGTCGTAGAGAGACAAACACGATGCCGCAATGGGCAGGAAGCTGCTGGTATTACTTGAGGTTCATTGATCCACATAATACTGAGTATCTTGCGGATCCAGAAAAACTAAAAGAATGGTTGCCAGTAGACATTTACATCGGTGGAGCGGAGCATGCTGTACTTCACTTATTATATGCTCGTTTCTGGCATAAATTCCTTTATGATATTGGCGTTGTACCTACAAAAGAACCATTCCAAAAGCTGTTCAACCAAGGAATGATTCTTGGTGAAAATAACGAGAAAATGAGTAAATCGAAAGGTAATGTTGTCAATCCTGATGAAATTGTGAATAGTCATGGTGCTGATACATTGCGTTTATATGAAATGTTCATGGGACCGCTAGAAGGATCCATCGCATGGTCTGCAAATGGGGTAGATGGTTCTAGAAGATTCTTAGACAGAATTTGGCGTTTATTCATTGATGATAATGGGAACATAAACCCAATTATTAAGGAAAATGTGGAGCAAGAAAGCGGGCTTGAAAAGGTATATCATCAAACCGTTAAAAAAGTGACAGAAGACTATGAAGGACTTCGCTTTAATACAGCGATTTCTCAATTAATGGTATTTATCAATGAAGCCTATAAAGCAAAGGTATTACCGATTAGCTATGTAGAAGGCTTTGTGAAATTGATTGCACCAATCACTCCGCATCTTGCAGAAGAGCTTTGGGAAAAGCTTGGTCATAGTGGAACGGTTGCCTATGAATCATGGCCTGCGTATGACGAAGCTAAATTAAAGGATGATAAAGTTGAAATCGTCATTCAAATCAATGGTAAGGTAAAGCATAAGCTAGTGGTTCCAGTCAATACCAATAAAGTTGTATTGGAACAACTGGCAATGGATGATGATAAAGTGAAAGCTCAAATTGATGGAAAAACAGTCCGAAAAGTCATTGCTGTACCAGGTAAGCTCGTTAATATCGTAGCGAATTAAGAAATGCGTTTCATCTAGACATTAACAGAATAAAGAGGCTGCATTGTAAAGGGGCGCTGCAGCTTTCTTGCTAACAACAATAAAAAGGGGATATGTGAAAATGGAAGACTTTCCAATTATTACAACAGAAGAATTGCAAAAAAAATTAGAAACGGGAGAAACACTTCATTTAGTCGACGTGCGAGAAGATGAAGAAGTAGCGCAAGGAATGATTCCCGGAGCAAAACATGTCAAAATGATGGAAATTCCAGCACGATTAAATGAGTTTGACCGTGAAACGGAATATATTGTCATATGTCGTTCTGGTGGTCGAAGTTCACATGTATGCCACTTTATGCAGGAACAAGGATATAAAGTAAGAAATATGGTTGGTGGTATGCTAGAGTGGAGAGGGAAAGTAGAATAATCAGTTGGTAATAGCAAAAGGGCAGAATATCATATCTGCCCTTTTTTTGTGGACATGGAGTACGTTATGAAAGTATCCAGACACTATGTCCTACTAAATACTTACATAATACTACAATTTTGCTGCGTTCATATCACTTAACTAAAATAAATTCAAAAAATTAGGAATAGATAAAGTATTTATGGGAATAATTTTAATATAAAGAACTTTTTCTAGGAGAGAAGGAAATGATTCAAGTAAAACTGTTTGATATGGAACATGAAAAGGATTTAGAAGTTGAAATGAATCAATTCTTAGAGGATTTAGAAGAGAACCAGTTGCTAGATATTAAGTACAATGTAGCGGCTTTGACAGAGGACGTGGATGAAGACCAAATCTATTGTTTTTCTGCTATGGTGATTTATCGATCTTAAAATTTTAAACGGTTATTGCGATGGTAAACTTTACCCTTTGCAATAACCGTTTTCTAATTATTGGGAACCTAATCGTTTGCTACACTGGGCCGCATTTAAACCTGCGAGTCGACCTGTTACAAAAGCAGCTGTGATATTAAACCCGCCCGTGTATCCATGGATATCTAGGATCTCACCACAAAAGTATAAACCCTCTACTAGTTTAGAGACCATCGTTTTCGGTTCAATTTCCTTAATTGAAACACCGCCTCCAGTTATGAAGGCTTTTTCAATTGGTTGTGTTCCGTGAACATGGAAACGAAATTTCTTGCATTTTTCAACAAACACCCTTAACTTTTCGTTGGACAGGTTATTTGCTTGTATAGAAGGATCGATTTCACTATTTTCAAGTAAGAAAAGTAAATATCGTTCAGGCATTAGATTTTTGAATATATTTTTAATGCTTTTCTTTGAATCTGATTTTAACATTTGGTGTAACTCCTGAAAAAGAGCTTCTTCCTTCTTATCGGGGAAAATGTCAATATTAATCAGGACTGCACCATTTGGGGATTTTTTTAATTCTTTTACAATAAATTGACTGCATCTTAAGACAGCAGGTCCACTAATCCCAAAGTGAGTAAAAATCATATCCATTTTATGTGTGACAATTGCTTTGCCTTTTGCATTTAAAACACTAACGGCGGCATCTCTTAGTGATAAACCTTGTAACGTTTTTTGTTTTATAAACTTTTCATTGGATATCACTGGAACTTCAGTTGGAAAAAGCTCTGTAATGGTATGTCCAGCTTTCTTTGCCCATGAGTATCCATCACCTGTAGAACCTGTCTGAGGTACAGATTTACCGCCTACAGCAATAATGAGTGCAGTGGTTTCATAGATATCTCCATTTTTTAGCTTTACTATCTTTTTGTTATCCTTTTGATAGGAGACCTTATCAACAGGACTATTGGTACGCACAGTGATATGCAATTCCTTTAGTCTTCGAAGTAATGCATCCACTACGGATTGGGCTTTGTTATTAACTGGAAACATTCTTCCATGGTCTTCTTCCTTTAATTGGACTCCAAGTTTATTAAAAAACATGATAATATCTTCATTACTAAAAATCGAAAAGGCGCTATGTAAAAATCGCCCATTCCCTGGAATATGTTTGATCAATTGGTCAACAGGCAGTCGGTTCGTAACGTTGCAACGTCCGCCTCCTGAGATAGCTAATTTACGTCCTAACTTGTCTCCTTTATCAATGAGCAGTACTTTTGCGCCAGCTTCACCGGCTGATATGGCGGCCATGAGTCCTGAGGGGCCACCACCAATTACAATGACATCATACATTTTGATGATCCTTTCTATAAATAAATGAATAGTTTAACTTCTAAGTAGAATTCTTTATGAAAGAAGAGTAAACTACAAATAGTGCATTTTCAAGTATAATTGTTGGTAAATGGACATAATTACTTACCATAAAGGACAGGAAAGAGTATATAATTTAACTTCATTCAGCAAATGTCTTTGTACCGAAAGCTTGCGACAGGTACAGATATTCTTGACTTTATAGGTGGTGGATACAAGTAAAAAACTTTCTAAATGATAATGGGGACAACCCTTAGCCCAATGAAGTTAAGTCTCCGCGATTTTTTACGGTAATTTATCGAGTGAGTTCGACGACGGATAGAACGTCCGAGTCAGGCGAAAGCCACAGGATGTGGCGATCTGAACTGTGATGAAAAATTACGGGCGCAAAATCGACGGGCGAATTTAATTTTTGTCTAGCTTTTCAATTCCTAGGATAGTTTGATAAGGAGAAGGAATGAATGTCATCAAAGCTTTTAAGAGGAACATTTATATTGACTTTAGGTACTATTATATCCAAAATGCTGGGTTTGTTTTACGTCATCCCTTTTGATGCAATTGTAGGACAGGAAGGAACGACACTTTATCAATATTCTTATGTACCATATACCATTTTTATCAGTATCGCAACTGGAGGGATTCCACTAGCGATTTCAAAGTTTATTTCAAAATATAACGCATTAGGTGAGTACGCGGTTGGTAGAAAGTTATTTAAGTCCGGACAACTGATTATGATACTATCAGGGGTTGTTTCGTTTCTTGTACTCTATTCAACTGCACCAATACTAGCTGGCATGGTCATAAGAGACACAGATCAAGTAACGAGCCTTGAGGATGTTATAACCGTAACACGTGCCGTAAGTTTTGCACTCATTGTAGTTCCATTTATGAGTTTAAGCCGTGGATTTTTCCAAGGGCATCAATCGATGGGACCAACAGCTGTTTCACAAGTCGTTGAACAAATTGTTAGGATTGTATTTTTATTAGGTGGAGCCTATGTTGTACTAAAAGTAATGGATGGCGATATTGTAACAGCTGCTAGTGTTTCTACCTTTGCTGCATTTGTTGGAGCTATAGGTGGTCTATTCGTTTTATTTTGGTACTGGCGAAAGCGAAAACCCTATTTAGATGATCTGTTGTTACAAGACAAAGGAACGATGCAAATCTCTCTGAAAGAGATGTATAAGGAGATCATTCTCTATGCAGCCCCTTTTGTATTCGTAGGGTTGGCAAATCCATTATTTCAATTTATTGATCAAGTTACTTTCAATCGTGCCATGGTTGAAATTGGCTTAGCGAAGCAGGCAGACTTTGCCTATAGTGCCTTAAACTTTTATTCACATAAGCTAGTGATTATCCCAGTTTCACTTGCAACTGCATTCTCGCTAACGCTTGTGCCGAATATTACAAATTCATTTATTAGCGGTGATCGAAAAGAAGTACATGCTCAAATAAGCCAAACGTTTCAAGTTATTTTTTATTTAACATTACCTGCTGTGATCGGGATGGCTTTGCTGGCAGAACCTATCTATACGGCTTTTTATGGCTATGATCCATATGGAACTGAAGTGTTGCGCTATTATGCACCAGTTGCCCTTTTATTTGCGATTTATCCAGTAACGGCTGCAATTATGCAAGGGATAAACGAACAACGTTATACCGTTTTAAGTTTGTTAGTAGGTTTGTTAATTAAGCTGACGTTAAACATACCTTTGATTAAATTAATGGAAACTCAAGGGGCCATTTTAGCGACCGTATTAGGCTATAGTGCGGCAGTTATCATTAATTTAATCGTGATCAAAAAATGCACAAACTTTTCTTTTAAAATTGTATGGCGGAGAAGTGTATTAATCAGTCTCTTTACATTGTTTATGTTCTTGGGGGCAGGTGGTATATATAAGCTACTTTTATTATTTTTAAGCCCTGAATCAACTTTACAGTCCATCCTCATTATTGCCATCACGGCAACGGTAGGAATCGTGATTTATGGTTACTTAGGTTTAAAATCAAAATTAGTTAACTTCCTATTTGGTACACGAGTAGAAAAAGTGAAGGAAAAATTACATCTTCGAATTTAAAAAAGGGTCTTACTTAAAGACCCTTTTAATTTAAAATTAATAAAAATCTCTACCTGGACCCTGACCGATACCTAATCTTCTTTCAATACGATCTACTCTGCGGTTTAATTGGTCAATTTGTCTTTCTACTCGATCCATTTGGCGCTCTAAACGATCAAGACGTCGATCTGTATTTCCACCACCAGGAAATCCGCCTCCAGGAAAACCTGGTGAAAATTGCGTTTGTCGATAATCCATCATCATTGACATCTCCTCTTTCTTGATCTCAAGGATCAATTCTCTAATAATTTGAACAGCTAAACCAGTTTGGTTTTAATCTGTACGATTACAATTTATGAAAAATGTCTATATTTGAAAGGGCCAAATGCCTATTAACATAGAAAGAAGTGATTGTTTTGCGAATTGATAAAATGTTAGCGAACTTAGGATATGGAAGCCGAAAAGAAGTCAAACAATTATTGAAAAAGGGCTATATACAAGTAAATGGAAATGTCATTAAGGATGGGAAAGAACAGGTAAATCCAACTCATGATAGGGTAACTTTAAACGGTGAGGTCATAGAATATAAAGAATATATTTATTTAATGATGAATAAACCGCAGGGCGTTATTTCAGCAACTGAGGATGAATATGAACAGACAGTTATTGATTTGCTGCAAATGGAGGATTCTGTATTTTCTCCTTTTCCAGTTGGCAGGCTGGATAAAGATACAGAAGGCTTGCTTTTATTAACAAATGATGGTCAGTTGGCACATCAATTATTGTCACCTAAAAAACATGTTCCAAAAACCTATTTTGCGGTCATTGATCAAGAAGTAACAGAGGGCGATATAGAAGCTTTTCAAAATGGGGTTACATTAGATGATGGATATCATACAAAACCAGGTATACTAAAAATACTCAAATCTGGTATCTATTCTGATATAGAGTTGACGATAACCGAAGGGAAGTTTCATCAGGTAAAAAGAATGTTTGAAGCAGTTGGAAAGAAGGTTGTATATTTAAAAAGAGTATCGATGGGGCAGCTTCAGCTCGATGAGAGCCTAGATTTAGGAGAATATCGGGAATTAACCGAAGAAGAGATTTCATTATTAAAAAATATGAATCCAAAAGAATAATACTCATTAACTCTTGTCCATAAGACAAGCCTCCAAAAGACTTTTGCTTTTACGAGGCTCGTCTTATGATGGCCGCTATGGACATATTCGAGATTTCACTTGTATCGACCGTTAAGAAGATAATTTAACTTTCTTTTTGGTTGTTGTCCATTTTCCACGGCTTGGGCTTCTGACTAAATCGTTGTACGCTAAAACATTCAAGTCTCGTTGTATCGTTCTAGGTGTAATACCAAATTCTTCTACTAGCTCTTGTGTAGTAACAGTTCCTCGAGTATTAATAAACATGTAGACGGATTTGATACGGTTTAACATCCGGTTAGTTGAAGGTTTCAATAAACCACTCCCTATCCTTTTTCAAACCTTTGACAAATTCCAGCATCCAACATTTTAGTGAAGATACACTCTTCAAGAGATCAGCTTCTTTTCCCCAGACAACCCCTTTTCTACTACATATAGTATCTAACTTAGGTGATACCTTCTATTTATATAATATCCATAATATCATAAGATTTCCACAAAAGAGTTTCAAATTTACAAAACATTTATGTTTTCTTGTTAAACTTATGTATATTATAGATATCTACTTATACATACGCAGAATATTTAAGATATATTAATGGAATTTTAAAAGTAAATGGAGGTTTTTTTATGGCGGATATAAAATGGTTGAATGAAGTAATGAAGAGAAAAGATCAATTAATTGAGGATACACAAAAGCTTTTACAAATTAAAAGTGTTTTAGATGAAGAACATGTAACACCTGATGCTCCGCTTGGTTTAGGAGTAAAAGAAGCATTAGACTTTATGCTTAACATGGGCGAAAAAGATGGATTCCTTTCAAAAAACGTAGGGAATCTAGCAGGTCATATTGAATTTGGAGAGGGCAATGAATCTGTTGGTATTTTATGTCATGTAGATGTTGTTCCCGAAGGAGATGGTTGGTTCAGCGACCCATATGAAGCAGAAATTCGTGATGGAAAAATTTTTGCAAGAGGAGCTATTGATGATAAGGGACCGACTATGGCGGCCTATTATGCCATGAAAATCGTAAAAGAGTTAGGTTTGCCTCTAAATAAACGAGTTCGTATGATTATTGGAACAGATGAGGAAAGTGATTGGAGATGTGTGACTCATTATTTTGAGCATGAAGAAATGCCAACGTTAGGATTTGCCCCAGATGCAGATTTTCCGATTATTTATGCTGAAAAGGGAATTGCTGATTTCGACTTAGTCCAAAAAGATGTTTGTAAGAATGTAGAGCGTAATCCTAAAATGGAATTAATTCGTTTTGAATCAGGTAGAAGATATAATATGGTACCTGATTTTGCAAAAGCGGCGGTTCAAGTAAATATTGAAAAGACCTATTTTATTCAAAAATTTGATGATTTCTCGAAGGCGCACTCTTTAAAAGGGAAATGTTATGTGGACAACGGGGAATTAATTCTTGAACTTGAAGGGGTTTCTGCGCATGGGATGGAACCTAATAATGGGAAGAATGCAGGTCTATTCCTAGCAAAGTTCCTCCATGAAAATAATTATGACTCCTGTGCGACATCGTTTTTAAATCTTGCAAATGAATATCTCTATCAAGATTCAAGAGGAAATAAATTAGGTGTAGCGTTTAAGGATGATATATCTGGTGAATTAACGATTAATGTTGGAAAGATGTCCTATGATCAAATCAATGGAGGGACATTTGGGTTGAATCTACGATATCCTGTGACAAATAATATGGACGAAACAAAGAACCTATTAACGGAAACTGTATCACAAAAGGGATTTATCCTTCAGAATTATTCAGATTCAAAGCCGCATCATGTTGATGAAAATAGTGAATTAATTAAAGTATTAAAAAAAGTATATGAGGAACAAACAGGAGAGAAAGCTGAACTCTTGGCTATTGGCGGCGGTACATATGCACGTTCGTTAACCTCTGGGGTTGCCTTTGGACCACTTTTCCCCGGACGTGAAGATATTGCTCATCAAAAGGATGAGTACATGTATATTGAGGATCTCTTAAAAGCTACGGCGATTTATGCACAAGCTATTTATGAATTGGCCCAATAATGAAAAAGAAAGATTGATAAAGGGGGTTCAAAAATGGAGCGGGATCCGCATTATTTTTGGGCTGTACGTATTCCAGATGATATAAAACAAAGCATTTATGAACGCTTTAACGAACTTAAAAATGTTTTTGCTTTTAAACGTTGGGTTCATAAAGAGGATTATCATATTACACTTGCTTTTCTTGGTGCTGTAGAAGCTTCAAAACTAAATGTATGTATCGATTTTGTTCAAAAAGGAATAAAAAACGAAGCCATTTTCCCTTTACAGATTCAGGGGATTCAAACATTTGGTAGTCGAAAGTCTCCACGAATATTCTGGGCAGCCGTTAATCATGAAGAAAGACTTCACCAATTACAGGAAAATGTCTATAAAAATTGTCTAGAAGCGGGTTTTACATTGGAATCTCGGGCCTACCAGCCGCATCTTACATTAGCGCGGAATTGGGTAGGTCCTGATTTCCAACATGAGTTTTTGCAAAAATATAATCCATTCGGTGTTGAACCATTGTCTTTTATGGTGAAAGAGGTTGTCTTATATCAGACCCATATTGAAAGATCACCAAAATATGAGCCAATTGCAACCTTTTCGTTAGTAGGTGAATAGATTATTATTAAAAGAAAAGCGGAAGCGCCTTCGGAACAAAAAGTCTTTTGTTCCTGTGAAGCAAATTCAAGGAAGCTTTCCCTGATGTGCTCACCCCCGACAAGCACAAGACGAGCCGGCATGAATATTGTTCTTTAATCTTCTTGACGGATTGATAGAAATGTATAGGCGACTGTCCAGGGACGAAGGGCGTAAGACGAGTACTTCTTAAGGCGTTCTTTGCCTTCAGAAGTACTTGGCTTATGACCCTAGTCCCTAGGAGCCGACACTAGACACGCTTGTGACCTCGAGGGGGATGGCTGCTTGCGCTAGACATCAATCTAAATTTAGGAGATTTGTAATAAGAAGTTTTTTAAGATAGGGAATGTATGTGAGGATTAAATAAATGGGACAATTAATTAAATTACAAGATTATACATCACGATACGAACAGAATATTTATCATTATTCAGCTCGTTTTGTTACGCTGAAAAAGCAACAATGGGAGAAAGTACGTAAAAATTGGGATAATCCTGGTAATTATTCTGATCGATCCAATATCTACGAGTCCATTGAAACAGGAGATGTAGACGAGAACAAGTATACTTTTTTAGAAAAAATAAAAACCTTATTTCAAAGAGGTCATTCCAATCTCTCAGAAATAGAGGATCTTTCAAATCAAGAAACGCAGTCTTTAGAGGAAAATGAGTTTTCTAGTTTTAAAGAAATTTTCGATTTAGAAAACAGGCCTGCGACGATTGATGAGTTAAAAAGGTTGTTTTTAAATCAACTATTCGAATTTCAAATGACTTGGGCAACTTCAACTTTAGTTGAAAAGTCTTTCGTTAATAAACGATTTTATTATGATGAAAGGTTAAAGTATTTTTTACAGCGCTTTCCAGATACGTATCTGACCCTTTATCGCCCTGTTTTTAAATTAAAAAAGGCAACGATTGAGGTGGAAACGATTTTAATTGGTCCCACTGATATATGGTGTATTACGTTTGTAGAAGATGCTGATCTTTCTGTGTTTATCGGAAATCAGGAGAAGTTCTGGTCAATTCGTAATAAAAATCACGAAAAGAAAATCATCAATCCCTTAATTGCTTTAAATCGAATGGGGAAAATCGTGAAAAAAATACTTGAGCTTTCTGAAGTTCAACTTCCAGTTCATAAGGTGCTGTTATGTAGAAATGGGTTTATTGATCATCCAACCTCACCATATGATGTTGTAATGATTGATAAACGAAATTACGAGGAGTGGTTTCAGAACCTTAGAAGCTTACGTTCTCCTTTAAAAGCGGCACAGCTAAAGGGGGCAGAAGCTTTATTACAATTTTGTCAAACTTCTGCTGTTAAGAGAATCGAATGGGAAGTTTGGGATCGTCCTTCAAAATAAAAGCTTTCTTATTAGGTTTTCCTTATAAAGGAGTGAAAGCAAATGACGACCATTGAAAGGGATTTTGAAGCGTATTTAGATGAGATGAACATCATTACCATTTTAATCCCTTATCCTTTAGATCAAGGTGATAAAAGCTCCTTTTTTTTAAAACATACTCATGGGGAAGCTCCTCTTAAGATTATTAATAGAATTCTACACGAGAATTTCGTCAAATACGTATGTAGAATGAAGGATTCGATTCATAATATCGGTGATAAATATTGGATCGTTGATTCCCTACAAAGAGAAACCGACCTACAAATAGGTGCCGTTACAAGAACTGAAGAATTTGATCATTTTTTTTATTATGATGGAAAATTAGGAGTGCAGTATGGACGCCATGAGAGTACGTTTGCATTATGGGCACCTACTGCAACCTCTGTAAAACTCAAAATAAAATTTCCTGATGATAGCCATTCAGAAATCTTTAAGATGAATAGAGGGGTAAAAGGAGTATGGACTGTAACCCTTCAGGGAAATGTAGAGAACTATCGTTATGTGTATTTAGTTTGTGTCAATCGTCATTGGGAAGAGGCGGTTGATCCCTATGCTGTTGCTGTAACGGAAAACGGTGCAGAAGGGGTTGTAATTGACTTAAGTAAAACGACTATTCAAAAACGTGATTTACCGCCTTTAGAGTGTGAAACAGATAGCATTATCTATGAAACTCATATAAGGGATTTTACGATTCATCCAAACAGTGGTGTGAACCATAAAGGGTCCTATATTGGGGCTGCTGAGTTTGGAACAAAAGATGATGATGGAAATGTAACGTGCCTTTCGTATGTGAAAAGCCTCGGAATTACCCACTTAGAATTAATGCCCTTACATGATTTTGAGGGTGTGGATGAACTCTCACCTCGAAAGGAATATAATTGGGGGTATAATCCACTGCATTATAATGTTCCGGATGGGAGTTATAGTTTGGATCCTAGTAATCCATATAAAAGAATCCTTGAATTAAAGCATCTTATTGATACACTTCATCAACATGGAATTCGTGTCATATTGGACGTTGTTTATAATCATGTGTATAAGAGGGAAACCTCTTCCTTTGAAAAAATCGTACCCGGGTATTATTTTCGTCACGATCATCATGGGATGCCTTCTAATGGAACAGGAGTAGGAAATGATATCGCATCAGAGAGGAAGATGGTAAGAAAATTCATTGTCGACTCTGTTTTGTATTGGTTAAATGAATATAAAGTAGACGGCTTCCGTTTTGACTTAATGGGGATATTGGACATTGAAACGATGAGCAAAATTAGAGAAGAAGTGGATCAAATAGAACCATCAATTATCCTCATAGGAGAAGGGTGGGATTTGAATACTCCGTTGCCAACCCCAAGAAAGGCTAACATTCATAATCAAAAATTACTGCCTCGTATTGGTCAATTTAATGATTGGTTTCGAGATTCAATAAAAGGGAGTACGTTTAATCTTTATGATAAAGGATTTATATGCGGCAATGACCATTATTACGATGTATGCATTCAAGTAATGGCAGGAAGTGTCGGTTATAAACATTCGAAAGAAGGCTTGTTCGCAGAACCGACTCAGAGTGTTAACTATGTAGAGTCACATGATAATCATACTCTGTGGGATAAATTGATGGTTTGTCTTGCGGATGAGGATATGGAAATCATTAAGAAAGTCCATCGTCTAGGTACTGCGATTGTTCTCCTATCCCAAGGAATTCCTTTTTTGCATAGTGGTCAGGAATTCTTTCGTACGAAAAAAGGGGACGGAAATAGCTATCGATCACCAAATCATGTGAATTGGTTAGATTGGACTTTAAAGCAAAATAATGAAGAACATATTGAATATATAAAAGGATTCATTCAACTAAGGAAATCTCATCGTGCATTTCGATTACCTCGAGCTGAATTAATACGAAAACATATGACATTACTCCCGCTTTCCAAACCGCTAATTGGCTGGAAATTTGAAAATGTGAAAGAATTTGGTCCAGCCGACACTATTACGATTTTTATAAATCCTTCAAAGGAAGCTAAAACAGTAGATTTGCCAGAAGGGAATTGGAGGATTGTCGCGAATGGAAGCGTTGTTTGTCTTGAACCAGGAATTCATACGGTTCAAGGAAGAATGAGCCTAGATGCTGTTAGTCTATATGTCCTATTTCATAACGACTAATAATTAGGAAAATTCTTTACAAAAGGATTGTCTTGACGGTTTTGAACTGTGACGATAAAATTTAGATTAGAGTATGGCTATTGTAGTATAGTATTAAACAATAGCCATATTTTATTTTGATATCTAGCGCAAGCAGACACCCCCTCGAGGTCACAAGCGTATCTAGTGTCGGCTCCTAGGGACACAGGTCTAGCCAAGTACTTCTGAAGGCAAAGAACGCCTTAAGAAGTACTTGTCTTACGCCCTTCGTCACTGGACAGTCGCCTATACATTTCTAACAATCCGTCAAGAAGATAAAAAACAATCTTCATGCCGGCGCGTCTTGTGCAGACTTAAGGGTGAGCATGCGCTTGCGCTTTTATTTTGAGTAGTACGGAACTGCAGGTGAACAGCATTGGAAGATTATTTTGGTCATGATTGGGAGATTGTTCCTGCTGGTGGAGCAACTGGAGAGGCCTTTTTTGCACAACATGAAAAGAATCGATATTTTTTAAAACGAAATACTTCTCCTTTTTTGGCGAGCCTTTCGGCGGAAGGAATTGTTCCAAAACTGGTCTGGACTAAAAGAATGGAAACCGGTGATGTTTTTACCGCCCAACAATGGTTAAATGGTCGGGAGTTGAAGCCTGCTGAAATGGTTCAAGAAAATGTTGCAAAGCTACTCAAAAAAATTCATCAGTCTAAACATCTGCTTAATATGTTAAAAAGGTTAGGGAAATCACCCTTACAACCCGCACATATCATACAAAATCTTCATCAACAATTAGATGAAGATATAGACAAACTCTCGATTGTTCAAGAGTCGATTACGTTTCTAAAAGAAAACTCGGAGAACATTCATTTTGAGCATAAAGTAGTCTGCCATTGTGATGTTAACCATAACAACTGGCTGCTTGATGAAAACAACCAGTTGTATTTAATTGATTGGGACGGAGCCGTTGTTGCAGATCCTGCTATAGATATTGGATCATTGTTGTACTGGTATATTCCACGAAATGAGTGGGAAAATTGGTTAAATCTATATGGATTAAAATTGGATGATCACTTGATTCTTAGGATGAAATGGTATGTGATTGCGCAAACCTTACAATCCATTCAATGGCATAAAGATAAATCTCGATTTTCGGAAATGAATCACTGGATTGATTTATTAGAACAATATCTTTCTTTATGATAATTGATCCATATTTTCAACCCATTGGGTTAGTTGGTGTTGGTGAGATTCGATATGTTGATCTAAATCGGTAGAATTAACACCATTTTGGCTATAAGAGTAAATTTGATTAAGAGTATTGGCATCTTGTTGATTTAAATGCTGATTCGCCATTAGTGATTTGACTAGCCGTTCTAGTTGTTCACATTCTGAAACCGAACCACAGCAATCGGACTGATGATTGGTTAAAATATCTTTAATTAAATTAATTTGATCTTGATATTGGAGAGGCATCTATGAGCATCCTTTCTATTCAAACTAAGCGTCTTACCTGAAGAGAATTCACATTTAGTTTGTGAGTTCTTTTTTTAATTATTCGTGGCTTGTGGAAAAATGTTGTACAATCCATTATGCTAGTACGTAAGAAAAAACTAACTTCATTCAGCAGAATTCCCGCAATTAAATGAATAGGGGATGAATGGCGAGTATAAGGATTAAAGCTCGATTGAATAAAATACTTGCTTAATGAAGTTTAAGCCTCCGGCGGATTCTTCAGATTTTTAATTGATTTTTGTCGATCAAGCTCGACAAATCTGGGCGCAAATTTGCCGAGGCAAATTGATAAAAGAGGGGTGTCACCATGCGCTTAAGACATAAACCATGGGCAAAAGAAAAGCTCGAACAGTATCCACAATATGTGATTTCACAACCAGAAAGTTTAAAAGGAAAATGGGGAACGGTTTTTGAAAATCAACAACCCTTACATATTGAAATTGGGACAGGAAAAGGTCGTTTTATTACGGAGATGGCAAGAGCCAATCCGTCTACTAATTATTTAGGAATTGAATTACAAGAAAGTGTGATTGTTTCTGCGCTTGATCGGATCATTGAGGCAGAAATTCCAAATGTAAAATTATTAAATGCCAATGCTGTAGACTTGCCACAGTATTTTGAAAAAGGAGAGATCTCTAGGATCTATTTGAATTTTTCAGATCCATGGCCAAAAGTACGCCATGAAAAGCGTCGTTTAACCTATAAAAGCTTTCTACAGATTTACGAAGAGTTGCTTCCAAAACAAGGGGAGGTTCATTTTAAAACCGATAATCAAGGCTTATTTGAATATTCGTTAACTAGTTTCTCCCAATATGGAATGTTGTTGAAATATATTAGTCTTGATTTGCATAAGAGTGATTTTGAAGGCAATATTATGACTGAGTATGAAGAAAAGTTCTCAAGTAAAGGAAACCGGATTTATCGATGTGAAGTACAATTCCGTTAATGGATACAAAAAGGTGTCAGATTTCTCGTTTGAAAGTATGACACCTTTTATTTTTTATATGGGATAAGCATCTAGGATGGCGCCTGTTTTACTGTCTACGATAAATTCATATTGCTCTAAACGTTCTTCCACTTTTCTAGAGATTCCTCCAACAAAGACATCATATTGAAGAAATTCTTTTTTATAAGGTTGTTTTTTCATTTGAATCCATGAGCCCTGAATCGGGCCGTGTTTTTTGAAAGCTGATTTAGCTATGCTTAATGCTTTTTCTGGAGTAATGTCCCCATTTTGATTTAAGGTTGTACTTACCAAAAGGCTAGCAACCACTCCTGCTCCTGCTCCAATAAGAAAGGTTTTCCAATTCACAACTTAACCCCCTAATAGATTAATGTCTATATTCTTTGATATTATAGTATCAAACCAATCAAAAATTCTAAAATATTTATGTTGAGAACAATGTATTTTTATAAAAGGAGATGAAGAGCATGAATGAAAAAACCTTGCAGCTTTTTAAAACATTAACAGAACTACCTGGTCCCTCTGGATACGAGCATGAGGTTAGAAAATTTATGAGGGAGCAATTAAGTCCCTATAGCGATGAAATTGTTCAGGACCGTCTTGGTAGTATATTTGGTGTTAAAAGAGGAAAAGAAAATGGTCCTACAGTAATGGTGGCTGGGCACATGGACGAAGTAGGGTTCCTCGTTAGTCACATCACCGATAATGGAATGGTTCGTTTTCAAACATTAGGTGGTTGGTGGAGCCAGGTGCTTCTAGCTCAAAGAGTTGAAATTATCACGAAAAATGGAAGGATTCAAGGAGTTATTGGGTCTGTTCCACCTCATTTACTTGATGAAGAAAAACGTAAGAAACCGATGGAGATTAAAAATATGTTGATTGACGTTGGTGCAGACGATAAAGAAGATGCGAAAAGAATGGGAATCGTCCCAGGTCAGGCAATCGTTCCTATTTGTCCATTTACTCCAATGGCTAACCAGAAAAAAATTATGGCAAAAGCTTGGGATAATCGCTATGGATGCGGATTAGCAATCGAATTACTTCAAGAGGTTCACAATGAACCTTTACCAAATATATTATACTCCGGTGCCACTGTGCAAGAAGAGGTGGGGTTGCGAGGTGCGCAGACAGCAGCCAATATGATTAAACCAGATATCTTCTATGCTCTTGATGCGAGTCCAGCCAATGATGCTTCAGGCAATAAAAATGAGTTTGGTCAGCTTGGTAAAGGTACTTTATTAAGGATTTTTGATCGCACGATGGTTACTCATAGAGGGATGAGAGAGTTTGTACTTGATACAGCAGAAACACACGGAATTCCATATCAATATTTCACTTCACAAGGAGGAACGGATGCTGGACGGGTCCACCTTTCAAATGAAGGAGTTCCAAGTGCTGTAATCGGAATTTGCTCACGTTATATTCACACACCTGCAAGTATCATTCATGTTGATGATTATGAGGCTGCTAAGGAATTACTTGTTACCTTAGTGAGAACAACTGATGAAACAACAGTCAATACGATTTTGCAAAATGGTTGATGAATCATCATCAGTAACGGATAATAAATCATTATAAAAAAGGTAGGAGTGATAACATGCAAAATCTAGAAAGTGTGGAACAATTTAAGGAACTTCGTGAAAATGGAAAGCATATCTTTTTATTTTCAGCTGTTTGGTGCGGGGATTGTCGCTTTATTGATCCATTCATGCCTGAAGTTGAAGCACAATATAAAGAATTTACATTTGTGCATATTGATCGGGACGAATTTATCGATTTATGTGTTGAGCTAGATGTTTTTGGAATTCCAAGTTTTATTGCCTATGATAACGGTCGAGAACTAGGTCGCTTTGTTAGCAAGGACCGCAAAACAAAGGAAGAAATTCAACAATTTATTGAAGGTCTGAAATAAATGGAAAAAATGAATAGCAATAAAATGAGTAAAGAATTACAAAAGCGGTTAGCCCATCCTGATCGCCGCTTTGAATTTGATCGTAAACAAGAACAACTTAGAATCGAAAATAAATTGAACGGTGCAGGGATTACGATCTCACTGTCAAGTATTGTAGCTAAGTGGCAGGAACAAAAGGAGAAAGCGATAGATGAGATCGTTTATTATGTTGAAGAGGGATTAAAAGCTTTAGAAAAGGATCCTGAACTGTCAGGAAAGGAGAAAAAAATTTATCCTGTCATTCGTTCAACTTCTTTCCCGATAGAAACAAAAGAAAAGATCCCCTTTATCTATGACGAGCATACGGCCGAAACGAGAATATATTATGCTCTCGATTTAGGAAATACCTATCGACTGATCGATAAAAAAATAATGGAAAAAGAACAGTGGAATGAAAAAAGGATTAAGGAGATGGCTTTATTTAATGTCCGTTCCCTTTCGACCGATTTGAAAGAAGATCATGTGGCTGGAAATACCTTTTATTTTTTAAATAAGAATGATGGTTATGATGCAAGTCGAATTTTGAATGATTCTTTTTTAAAAGACATGAATCGTAGGATCCAAGGAACGATGGCTGTAGCTGTTCCACATCAAGATGTATTAATTATTGCAGATATTAAAAACGATACAGGCTACGATGTCCTTGCACAAATGACAATGAGCTTTTTTGCGAGTGGTAGAGTTCCGATTACGGGCTTATCTTTTTTATATGAAGATGGGGAATTAGAACCGATTTTTATTTTAGGGAAGAATAAAAAAGTGTGATTGAGATGGACGTACAAACAAAAAACCGTATCACAATTGGATACGGTTTTTTCCTTCCTTAAAAATGTCAAAATCCGACATAAGTATCATTCTAATAATTTATCTCGTATTTTTGTAAAATACTGCTAAAATAAAGAATGATAGAATGATAGAAAGAGTGATTTCGTTTGAATTGGATGAAAAAATTATTAAGAGTCTTTAAAGAAGACGACTCTGAAACAATAGATGAGCGTATGGAGCAAAATGATTCCGTTCACTCCATGATGACTAAACAGCCATTGGATAGAGGAAGAAAAGTTGAAGCAAAAGTAGTTTATCAATATCCAAAAGGTCAATTTCGTTTTCCATTGGTTCCCGATCAGAAGGAAAAAGGGAAACTCTCAAGTGTTCATAATAAGAAATCAATCAGACATACAGCGGGTAGAGCTCCTTCTTCAAAGCCTTCTAGACAAAAAGAAGTGAAAAAACGGCAAATAATTGAGAAAGAAGAACCAATATATAGCAAGAAAAAAGAAAAGGCAAAAACGGATCCGAGATTAAGTGAAAAAAGACAAGAAACAACTCCGAAGTATGGAACAGCTGAAAGAGAAATTCGTCGAACGCGACCATTTCAACCAACAGCGATTCCTTCACCCATTTATGGTTTTAAGGAAAGACCAAGCTCTTTTATTGAAGAAAAAGAGCTTGAAATCCAGCGTCATATCGAAGCAATCCAAAATGTTGCGAGGGAAGAGAATAAATTCGGAACTGAAATCGATAAGGTTGTAGAGAATTCTACTTATCATGAAATAGAGGGCTTGCCTGAAAATCATGAACCAGAGGGCTTACCTGAAAGCCATGAACCAGAGGTCTTGTCTGAAAATCATGAACCAGAGGACTTACCTGAAAGTCATGAACCAGAGGGCTTACCTGAAAGCTATGAACCAGAGGTCTTGTCTGAAAATCATGAACTAGAGGACTTACCTGAAAATCATGAACCAGAGGGCTTACCTGAAAGATATGAACCAGAGGTCTTGTCTGAAAATCATGAACCAGAGGACTTACCTGAAAGTCATGAACCAGAGGGCTTACCTGAAAGCCATGAACCAGAGGTCTTGTCTGAAAATCATGAACCAGAGGACTTACCTGAAAGCCATGAACCAGAGGTCTTGTCTGAAAATCATGAACCAGAGGACTTACCTGAAAACCATGAACCAGAGGGCTTATCTGAAAGCCATGAACCCGAGGTCTTATCTGAAAGTCATGAACTAGAGGGCTTACCTGAAAGCCATGAACCAGAGGTCTTATCTGAAAGTTATGAAACAGAGGGACTATCTGAAAGTCACGAACCAGAAGGATTATCTGTAAGTCGTGAAATATCGGTAGCATTGGAAGAGTCACCAATATACCAATTTGAAATAAAAAATGATGATTTAATAATAAATAATGAGCATCAAATGGAAACTACAGACATACAATTGGAATCGGAGCCTGTTTCGAATGCTGATCAACCAAAAGAAAAGTCACCTATTCCATTTAATGTCATTATGCTTAAACAAGATAAACTAAAGCTCATGCAAAAGCAAAATGCTCTAATTCCGCAACAAGAAAATCCAATTCTCATATCTCAAACGGAAGAAGTAAAGAGTGATAGCGTAGAGTATTCCCAAGCAATTGTACAACCACTTCAAGAAAAACGAACAGAACCAAATGAACTGCTGAAACTGGAACCGGAAGAAGAACAAATGCCTGAAAGTAAAGGTCCCGAACAGCAAAATAGTATAGATGAAATGGAAACTCTAGATATTAGTGAAAGTGAGCAAAATAATCAAACCGATTATTTGTTTCCGGAAATTGAACTATTAAACCCACCTGTTGTCTACGAGGGAAACCATGATTGGATTATCGAACAATCGGAACTGTTAAATAACACGTTAAAAAACTTTAATGTAGGTGCACAGGTAGTGAATGTTACACAAGGTCCAGCAGTAACTAGATTTGAGGTTCAGCCTGAACCAGGGGTAAAGGTAAATAAAATTACCAATCTTTCGGATGATATTAAACTTAGTTTGGCGGCTAGGGATATTCGGATTGAAGCCCCAATACCAGGGAAGCATACGATTGGAATAGAAGTTCCTAATCCAAAAAGTAGAGCTGTATTGATAAGAGAAATTATTGACCATCCTGAATTTTTAGATCAAGAATCACCATTGACAGCTGTTTTAGGTCTAGATATTTCTGGTAAGCCGATTGTGACGGATTTAAGGAAAATGCCACATGGTTTAATTGCTGGAGCAACAGGATCTGGGAAAAGTGTTTGTATTAATACGATCTTGGTCAGCCTTCTATATAAAGCGACTCCAGATCAGCTTAAGCTATTATTAATTGATCCAAAAATGGTTGAGCTTGCACCGTATAACAATATTCCACACCTAGTGAGTCCGGTTATAACAGATGTAAAGGCGGCAACAGCTGCATTAAAATGGGCTGTAGATGAAATGGAGCGTCGATATGAATTATTTGCCCACTCCGGTGTCAGAGATATTAAGAAATTTAACGAAATGGCCGATTTACATAAACAGTATGCTGATAAAATGCCATATATTGTGATTGTTATTGATGAGTTGGCTGATTTAATGATGATGTCTCCTGCAGATGTAGAGGAGGCTATTAGTCGAATTGCGCAGAAAGCGAGAGCATGTGGAATTCACTTGATTATTGCGACCCAAAGACCATCAGTGGACGTAATTACAGGACTTATTAAAGCCAATGTTCCGACAAGAATTGCTTTTTCGGTTTCATCTCAAATCGATTCGCGAACCATAA
The DNA here is from genome assembly GCF_050389805.1 of Niallia sp. Kr1. Classification (NCBI taxonomy): domain Bacteria; kingdom Bacillati; phylum Bacillota; class Bacilli; order Caryophanales; family Bacillaceae; genus Niallia; species Niallia sp. Kr1. Next base: position 1,191,202 of record NZ_CP130945.1, read on the forward strand.
TCGATATAAGTGGTGCCGAAAAGTTGCTTGGAAAAGGGGATATGTTATTTTTAGAGAATGGAACATCAAAGCCTGTTCGTATTCAAGGAACTTATGTATCCGATGAAGAAATTGATCAGGTGGTATCCCATGTTAGAGATCAGCAGGAACCAAACTATCTTTTTCAACAAGAGGAACTTCTGAAAAAGACTCAGGTGGAGGAAGAAGAGGATGAACTCTTCTATGAAGCCTGCGAATTTGTCGTTGAGCACGGCGGAGCCTCTACGTCATTATTACAAAGGCGGTTTAAGATTGGCTATAACCGAGCAGCAAGATTAATTGATATGATGGAAAACCAGGGTTATATTTCAGAATCAAAAGGAAGTAAACCAAGGGACGTTTATCTTACAGATGCAGATTTAGAAACATTACAATAATTCACTTTAGGGCTTAGAGAGCCCTTACAAAGTAAAAACTAAGTTTTCTCTCCTTCCTAAAAATGATATAATATATTAATATGATTTTGTTGGAGAGAGATACTACATATATATACTATTAGAACGAGTCATTCATGGTAACGGCAAATGAGCAAAAATTACTAAATGATCATATACTGTTTACAGATTGACAATGGTTGGAGGTTCTTTATATGACTAATTACCATTTTGTAGGGATCAAGGGGTCTGGAATGAGTGCCCTTGCGCAAATTCTACATGATATGAACGAGCAGGTTCAAGGTTCTGATGTAGAAAAGCGATTTTTTACTCAAGTTGCTTTAGAGCAATCAGGAATAAAGATCCTTCCTTTTCAAGAAGAAAATATAAAGCCTGGAATGACGATTATTGCAGGAAATGCATTTCCAGATACACATGAGGAAATCCAAGAAGCCATGAAACTGGGTCTTCCCATTGTTCGATATCACCAATTTTTAGGTGACTTTTTGAAACGGTTCTCGAGTGTGGCTGTGACAGGTGCACATGGAAAAACCTCTACAACAGGATTACTTGCCCATGTACTTGGCGGAGCTAAGCCAACTAATTATTTAATTGGTGATGGTACTGGTAAAGGGGTAGAAAATGGAGAGTATTTTGTATTTGAAGCCTGTGAATATCGGAGACATTTCCTTTCTTATTTTCCTGACTATGCCATTATGACCAATATTGATTTTGATCATCCGGATTACTTTGCCAATATAGATGATGTATGTGCGGCTTTTCAAGAGATGGCGATGCAAGTAAATAAAGGAATATTTGCGTGTGGGGATGATGAATACTTACAAAAAATCCAAGCAAAAGTTCCGGTTCTCTTTTATGGACTAGGTGAAGAAAATGATTTCCAAGCTCGTAATATTATAAAAACAACGGAAGGTACAACTTTCGATGTTTTTATTCGAAACACATTATATGATACTTTTTCCATTAAAGGGTATGGAGATCATAATATTTTGAATTCATTAGCCGTGATTGCTTTATGCCATTATGAAGGAATTGATACAGAGCTGGTAAAGCATGGACTTTTAAGTTTCCAAGGTGTTAAAAGACGGTTTTCAGAAAAAAATGTTGGCTCACAAATCTTAATTGATGACTATGCACATCATCCAACAGAGATTAAGGCAACGATTGAAGCAGCAAGACAGAAATATCCAGATAAAGAGATTGTAGCGGTTTTCCAGCCGCATACCTTTTCAAGAACACAGGCCTTTTTGGAAAGTTTTGCAGAAAGTCTTAAATTAGCGGATAAAACGTATTTATGTGAGATCTTTGGATCAGCACGGGAGAATCATGGTAAATTATCGATACAAGATCTACAAGATAAAATTCCTGATTCACAAATTATCAATGAAGATGACATGACACCTTTAAAAAATCATGAAAGTGGCGTAATCATTTTTATGGGTGCGGGAGATGTTCAGAAATTTCAAGTTGCCTATGAAAATTTATTGACCCTTTCCTAATCGAGTAAGGAGTATTGATGGTTGAATCATCAATACTCCTTTTTTAATCTAGTTTAGAGTCTAGTTCATATAGAGCAGGGCAAACCGCTTCCGGTTTTCTAATGAGAGTAGTAAAGGTGAATGCAGATCTTGGACTATGGATGATTTACATTTCAGGTAAGGAGATGCTTGGGGAAGAAGCGAATTAGGGAAGCACCTTAAGCCAAGGATTGTAAAGGTGGCTCATAGGCGTAACAGAGTGGAAAGTAACGTGCCTGGAATGGAAATCCCAACCAGGTTTAACAGAGCCTTCCTTATAAAAAATTTAAAATTTAACAAGGTTATGAATTGAAAGTCTCAATGAGTATGGTAAGATTTTGATATACATAAAAATCTAGTACAATAAAGGTTTACATGTATGGGAGGACGGAAATAGATAGAAAAAGGAAGAGGAGGTGTTATTTTTTGATTCTCATTTTGTATTTAAGTGTAGCATTAATTGCCATTGCTTTTCTTATTTTAGTAATTTATTTATCGAAGACTTTAAAGTCCTTACAAGGAACATTAAATAATCTGGCAAGTACTTTATCAGGTTTAGAAAAACAACTAGACGGAGTAACGAAAGAAACAACCATCCTTTTACATAAAACGAATGAATTGGCTAGTGATATTCAGGGGAAAGCAGAAAGCTTGAACAGTGTTGTTGACGCAGTTAAAGAAGTTGGGTCATCTGTTCGAAAATTCAATGGTTCCTTGCAAGATATGTCAGCATCGATTAATCATCAATATGAAGAAAATAAAGACAAGCTTGTAAATATATTGCAATGGGGACAAGTTTTCTTCGAGCTTAAAGATAAATGGCAGGAGAGAAAGCAAAGAAAATATGTAGCCGAAAGGGAGGAATTATAATGGGCAGCTATGAACGTAATAATTACGACTCAGACAAGAGAAATGATGGGATTCATGCAAAAGATTTTGTGATTGGTGCAGTGACAGGAGCAATCATAGGTTCGCTTGCAGCCCTTCTTTTTACGCCAAAGTCGGGGAGAGAGCTACGTCAAAACATTAACCATCAAGCCTATACAATAAAAGATAAAACGGACCACCTTCGCAGTCAGGCAATGAATAAAGGGAGTGAACTGTCCTCAACGGTAAAGGGTAAGACAAATTCCATTTCCAGAAAAGTTTCAGAGCAATCAATTGGTTTAGTTAATAAGGTTCGAAAAATAAAGCCGATAGAGGACGATGAAGCAAATCCAGTTGATGAACTGTTTGGTCATGATCCAAATTCAGAAATCCAAAGAAAACTTGATGAAACGAAAAAGGCTTTCGACGAAACAGAAAATAAATTAGGGCATTATTAAAAGAGGCTAACCTTAGCCTCTTTTGTGTGTAGTTTAGGTGAAGCGTTCATTGTCGTGGCGCAACTTCGTCCTCAATCGGCCACTGTATTTTGAGATCATCCCCCGGTTCAATTTTTCCATAAAAAGTGGTTTGAACATTATTTCGCAATAAAGTAAAACGACCTGATGATTTTTGTGGGATTTTAATTTGAACATGCTTAAATAAATCTTGAAAAATAAAAGGTTCCATTTTATGCTGTTCATACGTAATCACATCGCCATCATGAATCCAATCATCAAAAGATAAAATCGCGTCCCCCCTTTTAAACTCAGTGATGTTTTTGGTTAGGTGAAGAGCTTTTCCGTTAAATGTAACGGGGATACTTTGTGTAAGGATGATTTGTTTTATTTCCGCTAATTGTTGTAGTGTCGGTTTTTGTTTTTCCTCAATGACCAATTCGTCTAGGTGATCATAGCTACTTGTTGGTTTAGCTTCTATACCATTCTTGAATAATTTTCCTGAAAATGGTGGAATGAAGGTCTCTTTGCCATTTAAATTAATCTGAAAAGGTCTAAGTTTTTCTAATTCATTCTTCAAATTCAACTCTTTTAACAGAGCTTCAATTGTTTCTGGAAATTCACATTTTATCTGGTCACGGTCTGAGATAACATGTTCAGGGGATGCGATACTTCCGTTACAAGTGATTGTAGCCTGAATATGATACGATTTTTCGTTTATTTTAATTGTTTTCTCTGGAATGCCATCCAGTAAATCCTTTATATAAACAGTCGGTTGTTCACCGTCTTTACCTTTAATCGCAACAAGATAGTCGCCATTTTCTATCGGATCATCTAAACTACATAGAACGCCATTTCTCATAAGAGTGGGAACCTCACCATGACTGCCCGGAATCGTTATCGTTTGACCATTGAGTGTGATGATTAAGGCCATTCCGGGTTTTCCAAATAATTTATTGATCTTAATTCCACTAGCAAGCAGACAATCACCAGCTGTTAATTCATTCACCTCAAATAAACGAACAGGTTGTTCATTTACATAGACGGACCGATATTGAACGGGTGAATTTTGAGCAGTGATGGCAATTCCAATTGGAGTTACTAACTCGGGACCTTTTTCAATCTTGTCTGCTAGTGTAACGGATTTAATGGCATTAATATCTCTTATGGCAACACGGTTTTCAGGAAGATTTAATTCTTGAGTCATTTTTTTAGTGATTTCAGGAGTAAGACTGCCCCCACCAACAAGCATGACTGCCTTAGGGGGATTACTGTTGTTCAATTTTAATATTTCCTCACAGATTGATTTTGCTAATTTGTCAAGTACAGGTGTGATATTTTGAATGACTTCTTTTTTCGACACTTCTGTCTCAAATCCTAATATATCCACGATTTGGATTTGGTCATTTGTTAATAGATCTCTTTTAGCTTTCTCTGCTAATGGGAAATCGAGTAAGTATTGATCGCTAATCGCCTCAGTTATTTCATCACCAGCTACGGGTACCATCCCATATGCAATAACGGTTCCAGAATCTGTAATGGCGATATCTGATGTACCAGCTCCGATATCTACAAGTGCAACATTTAATCTTCTCATGGATTGTGGGATTAACACATTAATTGCGGCAATTGGCTCTAATGTTAGTGCTTCCATTTCCAATTCGGAACGTTGAAGTGCAGCTATTAATGATTCAACGACAACTCTTGGTAAAAAGGTAGCAATGATTTCAACAGAAGCTTGATCGCCTTGTTGATCAATTAAATTTCCAATCGGTTCATGATCCAATTGATAATTTAAAACCGAATAACCCACACAATAATAATGTTGATGTTTTTCACCATTATTCTCTTTTTCTGCTACGAGGGCTTGCGCCTGTTGAACCGCGCTTAATTCCAAATGCAATATATCGTCTTTTTCAATCATCGGCTTCCCAGCAATGTCAATGGTCATTCTAGCACGCTCGGTCTTTAAGGCACGACCTGCTGCTGCCACACTTACCTTATTTAAAGGACCATGTTTCTTTTCTAATTCTGTTTTTATCTTTTTGATAATTTTAGAAACAGCTAATACATCATGAATTTGACCATCTAACATTGCTCGTTCAGAATGTTCAATTGATAAAATGTCGAGTACATGATAGTCTTCCTCGTTCCGTTCCTCTAATATAATGCCTACGACCGTTCGAGTTCCAATATCTAAGGCAAAAAGTTTTTTCCGTTTTTCCAAACAGATACACCTCTTTAAAATAGGTTTTATATACAATAATTTCTTTAATACATAAAAGCGTTTAAGCAAAAAAGAAAAAATGCGTGACAATTAAAATTAATTCATATATAATAACCGTAATCATAAAAAATGTATCATATTTTCATAGGTCGATAAGAAAATTAATGATTCGTTTTTTGAATCGATATAAAGGGGCGAAAAAAGTGGGAAATAATGAATTGGATCAATTAAGACAACGTGTAGAAGAGATTAACCTACAACTATTAGATTTAATTAATGAAAGAGCACGAGCAGTACAAGAAATTGGTCGCGTAAAGGAAACTCAGGGTGTTAACAAATATGACCCTGTTCGTGAACGTCATATGTTAGATTTAATTAAAGAAAAGAATAATGGTCCTTTTGAAGACTCTGTTATTATCCACCTTTTTAAGCAAATTTTTAAAGCAGGTTTAAATTTACAAGAGGATGACCAGAAAAAGGCATTACTTGTTTCTCGTAAGAAGAAGGCTGAAGATACACTTGTTACAGTAAAAGATGAAGTGATTGGAAACGGTATTCCGAGCTTTGTCTTTGGACCATGTTCTGTTGAATCTTATGAGCAAGTTGCAGCGGTTGCGGCATCTGTAAAAGCGAAAGGACTGAAGTTACTTCGCGGTGGGGCCTATAAGCCTAGAACATCGCCTTATGATTTCCAAGGGCTTGGCGTAGAAGGCTTAAAAATCTTAAAGAGAGTTGCGGATGAGTTTGATTTAGCTGTTATTAGTGAGATTGTGACTCCAACGGATATTGAAAAGGCCTTAGATTATATTGATGTGATTCAAATTGGTGCCCGGAATATGCAGAACTTTGAATTACTGAAAGCTGCTGGTTCTGTGAATAAGCCTGTGCTTTTAAAGCGTGGTCTTGCTGCAACATTAGATGAATTCATTCATGCTGCTGAATACATTATGTCACAGGGAAACAGTCAAATCATTCTATGTGAACGTGGAATCCGCACATATGAAAGAGCGACAAGAAATACATTAGATATTTCGGCTGTACCGATTCTTAAACAAGAAACGCACTTACCAGTAATGGTTGATGTAACGCATTCGACTGGTAGAAAAGATATTTTACTTCCATGTGCGAAAGCGGCGCTCGCTATCGGTGCGGATGGTGTCATGGCTGAGGTACATCCGGATCCAGCAGTAGCTCTGTCAGACTCTGCTCAGCAAATGGATATTCCTCAATTTGATGAGTTCTGGAATGAAATTCAAAAAACTGCATTCGTGAATGCATAATTAATGTAGAAACCTTCCTTTTTGGAAGGTTTTTTTATAAGTTTTTCGTAAAAAGACATGAAAAATATGTTAAAATTAGAAATTAATATTGCAGCTTTACATGGACTCACGTATAGTAAGTGAAGTGTTTAAAAATATAAATGTTTAGTCTATTTTACTTTTTAAAAAATGGAATTTAACAAATAAGGGTATTATAAATTTAACGAAAAGATGCAATGGATTTATCAATAAGGAGTGGAAAAGATGAACAACATCACGATTTATGATGTGGCACGGGAAGCCAATGTATCGATGGCGACGGTTTCTCGGGTAGTTAATGGGAATCCAAATGTAAAGCCAACAACTAGAAAAAAGGTAATGGAAGTCATTGATCGTTTAGGTTATCGTCCCAATGCGGTTGCAAGAGGTTTAGCAAGTAAAAAAACGACAACGGTAGGGGTTATTATTCCTGATATTTCAAGTATGATTTTTGCTGAATTAGCTAGGGGAATCGAAGACATCGCTACCATGTACAACTATAACATCATTTTAAGTAATTCGGATCAAAATATGGATAAAGAATTACGATTGTTAAATACGATGCTTGGTAAACAAGTAGACGGTATTGTCTTTATGAGTGGTAATATTACGGAGGAACATATCTCTGAATTTGAAAAATCTCCAGTTCCGATTGTTTTGGCAGGGGCAATGGAAGAAACAGGGAGAATCCCTTCAGTAAATATTGATCATGAACAAGCTGTGTATGATGCCATCAATACATTTATTGAGCAAGGTCATAAGAAAATTGCCATGTTGATAGGCCCTTTACATGAACCCGTTAATTCTGAGAGAAAAATGGCTGGCTACAAACGTGCACTAAGTGAAGCAGGCATTGAGTTTAATGAGGATTTCGTTCAGGAAGGCGATTATACATATGATTCAGGAATTGAAGCTTTTGAGAAATTTCTTGAATTAGATATAAAGCCATCAGCTGTATTTGTAGCATCTGACGAAATGGCCTTAGGGGTTGTGCACGGGGCAGAAGATAAAGGTTATACAATCCCAGATGATTTTGAGGTTATTACGTCTGAAAATACAAAGTTATCCTTAATGGTTCGTCCGCAATAAACAACAATTGTTCAGCCATTATATGATATTGGTGCCGTAGCGATGCGTTTATTAACGAAGTTAATGAATAAAGAGGAAGTAACAGAACAAAGGGTACTACTTCCACATCGAATTGAAGTTAGAGATTCTACAAAACAATAATGTGAAACACTTTTTGAGTTATGTTAAAGGTCACTGATTGATCAGTGACCTTTATTTATTTTTTATACTCCTAATGGGATATAGGGATTTCTCTAAGGTTTGTTTGTTTTTCTCTGAAATTTCGGCGCGTCTAGGTATAGGGGGATAGAGTTGTTCGTCATCTTCCCATCTTAATGGGAGCTTGTCTGAAGTATAAGGCTGCCATTTATTAACCCAGCTTGAAGGGAGTTCGGAAAGTTCAGACTTATTATCGGTCATCTCAAGCCAAATATAGGCCCAAGCCCGAGGGACAACTCTCCAAATATCATAACCTCCACCTCCGACTGCAATCCATCTTCCGTCACAAAACTGATGAGCAATTTCATGTGCTATTTTAGGAATTTCCTTAAATGATTTCATCGTAACCGACAGATGTGTCAAAGGGTCATAGTAATGAGCATCAGCGCCGTTTTGGGTTAAAATAACATCGGGTTTAAAAAACTCAGCCACTTCTATCATAGCGGTTTTACAGCAGTTCAGCCATGAATCATCCTCTGTAAAGGCATCTACAGGAACGTTAAAACTGAATCCATAGCCTTGTCCCTGCCCCCTTTCTGTTATATTTCCAGTTCCTGGAAAGAGGTAGCGACCTGTTTCGTGTATTGATAATGTACAAACATTTGGATCATCATAGAATGACCATTGAACTCCATCCCCATGGTGGGCATCCGTATCAATGTATAATACACGTGCTCCATATTTTTCTTGTAAGTATCTGATGGCGACTGAAGAATCATTATAAATACAAAATCCGGAGGCTTTACCGCTAAATCCATGGTGCAGACCTCCACCAAGATGCAGGGCATGACGTACTTTTCCACTCATGACATAGTCAGCCGCTGTTAGAGTACCTCCAACGAGAAGAGAACTTGCCTCATGCATATTAAAAAATATCGGGGTATCCTCAGTACCAAGTCCATAATTTTCAGCCACTTCTGTTGAGAGATTACCGTGCCCTGCCGATGTGACAGCGTTAACATAATCCTGATCATGGATAAGGAGCAGTTCCTCTTGTGTAGCTCTTCGCGGTGATATAATTTGCCGATTTTGGATGGCATCCACTTTTTCAAGAAGATCAAGTGTAACTTGTATTCTTAATTGATTAAAAGGATGGTGTTGGTTAAATTTATAGTTTAATAGTTCAGGAGAGTAAATAAAAACGGATTCATCTTTCATTTACTCATCCCCGGTAAGTTAGGCCATAATACTTCATAGCCTGCATTTATTAAGTCGTCAATAATGTCAATCGGGTTAATGGTTTGCACCCGGATAACAAACACTTTGAATCTTTCATCCTTTTTATCAGGGTATAAAAGAACACTTAAAATCTTCGCTTTACGAACATGGAAAAATTTAGTCACCTCATAAAGAACACCCGCTTGATTGGGTACTTTAACCTCGATTTGAGATCCTGGTTGATGGGCACCGGTTAACTCAACCAATGAATGAAGTAAATCAGAGGTAGTAATAATGCCAACTAATTTATGATCTTGAACAATAGGCAAGCAGCTAATTTTATGCTCATAAAAGATCGACCCAATTTCCTCAACAAAATCAAGGGGGTGTCCGGTGATGATATCTTTCTGCATGATTTTGTTTACAGGTAATTGATGCACATCCTTTTCTTTTTCCGTATCTAATAAAATGGATGGTAATGCATCTCGAATATCGCGGTCAGAAATGAGCCCAATTAAACAATCTTTTTCATCTGTTATCGGAATATGTCTAATTTTATACTGATGCATCAGAGTATGTGCTTCCAATATCGTTTGATACTCTTTCAGTGTAATTAATTTTTTTGTCATGATTTCCTCAACAATCATAAAAATAATCCCTCTTTCTATTGTCTAGCAAGTGCTTTTGCCCCACAGCCCTATCGTTTTCTACTAATACATAAATCTATTCTTGAAACGAATTTGATCAAATTTTTCAATCGATTCTTGTTGGACTCGACTTCCGATTCTTACCATTAGACAGTTAGCGGGGTGGGAACAGATTTCGGGATCGTCTGTTGCATACCATTGCAACCCACTAGTGTTCATCATTTTCTCTAACATTTTCCGATAGTCCCAAACGTTTAATCCTGTTCCTTTTAAATCCCAATGCCAGTAGTATTCTGTGGTAATGATAATATAGTCCTCCATCGCATCGTCCATCATCGAGACGTGTAAAATATTTTTCCCCACTCCCAATCCCCGAAATGCAGGGATAATTTCAATGGCGCCTAATTCGATTAGGTTATCAATATTTCCCTCAGACCATCTCTCAAGGGGATCAGGATATAAATAAGTTGCATAACCGACAATAGTTTTGTTTTCTCTAACAAGGATAATTCTACCCTCTGGTAAATGTGCTATTTCAATTAGCGCCTCAAATTGATTCTCAGGAGGGCGAAAGGCAGTAAGTTCTTCATGAAATGATAAATCTCTTAAACATTCGCTTGAAACAGGACCTTCAATGATCAAATTACCTAAAGGTGTCGACAATTCTTTTTGATAATATGTTTTATGATGTTTCAAATTTTAGTCACCTACTCTGTCATTAGAAGCTGATTTGTTTTATGCTGTTTTACTAAGTAGTAAGACCGTGCATTTATCTTTATTATACAAAAAAATTTATCGGTAAAGGTTCTTTTTACGGAAAAATTTTTATATTTTTCTAAAAGGTTCAAATTTTCGTAACATTGTTATTGAATATTCAAAAAAATAAGAATATAATTATTTCTGTACTATAATAGTTAAAAGGAGGATCCTATGAATGAAAGTTGAAGCGATACCAGCAAGTATAGGAAAATATAATCTAGCAAATTACGAAGAAACCTATAAGCATTTTGACTGGACAGAAGCAGAAAAGAACTTTTCTTGGCATGAAACTGGTCAGTGGAATATGGCTTATGAAGCAATTGACAGACATGCTGAATCTTATAGAAAAAATAAAATTGCTTTATACTATGATGATGGGCAACGTAAAGATAAGTATACATTTAAGGAAATGAAGGATCTTTCAAATAAAGCGGGGAATCTATTTAAACAATTTGGAGTAGAAAAAGGGGACCGGGTGTTTATCTTTATGCCGCGCTCACCTGAACTGTACTTCTCTGTATTAGGAGCAATAAAACTAGGAGCTATTGTCGGTCCTTTATTCGAGGCTTTTATGGAAGGCGCTGTGCGTGACCGATTATTAGACAGTGAAGCAAAGGTAATTGTAACAACGAAGACGTTATTGTCTCGGATTCCTGTTCAAGACTTACCTTTATTACAACATATATTTGTTATTGATGAAAATGTAGATGAAACGGAAAAGGTTATTGATTTTAATAAAAGATTTCAAGAGGCCAGCTCTAAATTAGATATTGAATGGGTGGACCGATATGATGGACTCATTCTTCACTATACTTCAGGTTCAACAGGAAAGCCAAAAGGTGTACTACATGTTCACAATGCGATGATCCAACAGTATCAAACAGCTAAATGGGTTCTTGATTTAAAAGATGATGATGTATATTGGTGTACAGCGGATCCTGGCTGGGTAACCGGAACTTCCTATGGGATCTTTGGACCTTGGTTAACGGGTACCTCCAATTTGATCGTTGGCGGTCGATTTAATCCAGAGACATGGTACAAGATGCTAGAGGATTACGGGGTAACTGTTTGGTATAGTGCGCCAACTGCTTTCCGTATGCTGATGGGTGCAGGGGATGAAGTGGTAAAAAAATTTGATTTATCCAATCTAAGACATATTGTTAGTGTAGGGGAACCTTTAAATCCTGAGGTCGTACGCTGGGGTAATAAAGTTTTTGATTTAAGAATTCATGATACATGGTGGATGACAGAAACGGGAGCACAGCTTATCTGTAATTATCCGTGTATGGAAATCAAACCAGGATCAATGGGGAAACCAATTCCAGGTGTAATGGCTGCAATTGTGGATGATCAAGGGAACGAACTACCGCCAAATCGAATGGGGAATTTAGCGATAAAAAAAGGCTGGCCATCTATGATGTATAAAATCTGGAATAACCCGCAAAAATATGAATCTTATTTTATGCCAAATGACTGGTATGTTTCAGGCGATTCCGCTTATATGGATGAAGAAGGATATTTCTGGTTCCAAGGTAGAATTGATGATGTCATTATGACTTCGGGCGAGCGTGTCGGTCCATTTGAAGTTGAAAGTAAGCTAGTTGAACATCCGGCTGTAGCCGAAGCGGGTGTGATTGGGAAACCGGATCCAGTTCGAGGAGAAATCATTAAAGCCTTTATTGCTTTACGTGCTGGATATGAGGTTTCAGACGAGTTGATTGATGATATTCGTCAATTTGTGAAAAAAGGTCTTGCTGCGCATGCGGCACCAAGAGAAATTGAATTCCGTGATAAATTACCAAAAACAAGAAGTGGTAAAATCATGCGTCGGGTATTAAAAGCATGGGAACTTAATTTACCTACAGGTGATTTGTCTACGATGGAGGATTAATGAGATTGGCAATTCATTGTTCCGTGCAGAAAAAAGCACCCCTTATTGTGAAGAGGTGCTTTTTTTCTTAGGTTATTTTGTTTATTGATTTTGTTCTGGATCAGCTACGGTCTCAGGTTCAGGTTGTGTGGGCGATGATTCCTGAGGCAATGGTTGTTCCTCGGGTACATCTATAGGCGGTTCCGTCTGTCCAATCACAACTTCATTGGATGGAGCTGATTCATTTCCTGCAATATCAACAGCGGTAATGTAATAGGAACCATTATCCCCTTTATACGTTAGGGATCCTCCAGCTTTTATCGTGGCGATTTTAACACCATCCCTAAAAATGCGATATCCGATAATATCCGGTTCGGGGTGATTACCCCAGCTGATCGTATTTCCTGATGTAGTCACATTAAAGGTGGTTGGTTCTTTCCCATTATCCTTCATTACACGAGTTGCCGATAAGGCACTATTCAATGAACTATTATTTATCTTGAGTGTACTTGGATCAGTTGATATCCCAAAAAATTTCTGAATGGTATCTGTATTTAAGACAAATCCTGTTTCAACAAATTCTTCTGGTGTTGAATCTAGCGCTAAATACTTAGTGCCACCAATCGTAATAAATCGTTCTTTCCCTAAATTTTTGCCGTTTCCTTGCTTTGGTACAAACTTTTCATTAAACAAATCGGTGCGTACAAGTCCAGCGTCAGAACATTCTTTTGTAGGGGCTAAACCCGTAATGGCACAGAACGAACGTGACACAATCCCGCTTGGCCTTGGTAAGTTCTCGCTTGGATCCACAAGTTCAGGTGCAATATTATAAGCTGCATTCATTAATTGGGCCCATAAATTAATGTTTCGAACCGAATAAGACATTCCTTTGTAGCTTCTCTCTATTGGCTTTGGAGTATCGTAGCCCATCCATGTACCAAACGAAACATTCGGGTTAGTAGCGACAAACCAGACATCTTTATAATCTTGACCTGTCCCGGTTTTACCAGCCCAATCTGAGTTAAACTTTAGACGGCTTTTTAACGATGTAGCGGTTCCGGAATTAATGACATCTCTCATTACATCGTAAGTTAAATAAGCAGTTTGTGGACTAAATACGTCAACCGGTTTAACTTCATGCTGATATATGATACTCCCTTCTTTATCTGTGATTTTTTCTATCATATACGCATCAATAAATTGACCATTGTTCGCAAATGTACCAAATGCATTGGTGTTTTCTTCGACAGTGACACCGTTTGTTAACCCTCCAAGTGAAGTTGAGCGGCTTGTAAAATCAGCTTCAGTTAGAGAGCTAAATCCCATTTTCTCCAAATACTGAGCAGGCCTTTGATCTAAAATATCAATATAGGCTTTAACAGTTGGGATGTTATAAGATTTTTTCAATGCTTCTCTAGCTGTTACTAACCCGTGATAACCACCACCGTAATTCCTTGGCCATATTTTATTTGGTGCAGCAGGGTCTAGCTTTAAAGGTACATCTGGTAATATGCTTCCTGGTGAAAGGGTACCTAATTCAAAAGCAGGAGCATAGACAAGTAAAGGTTTCATCGTTGAGCCATTTGGACGGATGGCTTTTGTGGCGTGGTTTAATTGTTCCCGATGATAATTTCGACCACCCACAAAGCTGATGATTCTACCTGTTTTATTTTCAATCAACATGGCTCCAGTTTCTACTGGTTCTGGAACTAATTTTGTTTCTTTTGTTTCCGGATCGACTTCTTTCTTTGTTCGATCACTACCATAATAGGAATAATCTGCAACCACTTTTTGAAAAGCATCATAGATATCTTTATTAATGGTACTGTGGATTTTATAACCATTTTGGCGGATGTCTCGGTCCGCAAGTGTCAGATACCTCTTTTTTAACGCCTTATTTTTTTGTAAATCTTCTTCCGTATACCCATCCTTTTTAGCTAGCACAACGGACATGACGTCAATCGCTCTTTCTTCAATTTCAAAGGTAACCCATGGATACTCATCTACAGGGTTTTCATGAATGGTAATAAAATCTTTCGTAATGTCATAGCCAACTGCATGATCGTACTGTTCTTTAGTGATTTTTTCATCTTCATACATACGATGAAGAACGGTTTTCATTCTTGTTAATCCTGGTTCAAGATATTCTTGTTTCTTAATTTCCCCTTTATTGGTGTAAGGGGTATACCCGAATGGACTTTGTGGAAGTCCTGCGATAAATGCTGCTTGCGGTAAACTTAGTTCGTTTGCATTTACACCAAAAATCCCTTTTGCTGCTGATTGGACTCCAGCAATATTTCTCCCAGATGAGTTTCTTCCAAATGTGGAAACATTTAAATACGCTTCCAAAATTTCTTCTTTAGAAAAGAATTTTTCTAGGCGGAGAGCAAGTAAAATTTCCTTCGCTTTTCTTTCAAAAGATACTTCATTGGTTAAAATTTGGTTTTTAATAAGTTGTTGTGTCAGTGTACTTCCACCTGTTTGTACGGATGAATTGGTCACTTCTTGAAGTAATGCCCGTAGTATCGCTTTAGGTACCACACCTTCATGTTCATAAAAATATTGATCTTCCGTAGCGATAACTGCATCAATTAAATGGGGAGAAATATTTTCTAGTTTTACTTCTTCCCGTTCAATATCATTATAAAGCTTTCCTAAATATACATGATTAGCAAAATATAATTCAGATGTTTCTTCGTAATTATAGATATCTTTCTTCATTTCTTCATAAGGGCGAACCGGTTCATCCTTCACTAAAGAAGCGAAATATCCTGCACCAACTCCACCAGCAAATGTAGTACCTAGTACCAGTACAATGATTAAAATAAGTCCAAGATTCCATAATATTTGATAGGTGATCCGCATCTTTTTTGTGACTTCTTTATTTTTGAACTGATTCAAAAAGGTTTGTATTCTATGTTTCCATCTAGATTGGTCAAATTTCATTCCATAAATCCCCTCCAAAATCATCATCCATTATAGCATAAACACGGGAAGGAAACCGAAAAGGTTGTATTATTTTGTTGGATTTTGTTAGCAATATTTGACAATGGTTCACAAATATGATAAAAATCAGTATAAATGTATATAAATTTAAAGCTTTGACGGGAATCAAGTAGTCCATCTATCCCTGCTATAGAGAGCTGGCGGTCGCTGTAAGCCAGTGCAAATAGATGAATGAATTACCTCCTTGAGCTTTCACTGTGAACGGTATTATAGTTAAAGAACTATTTAAACTTTGAGAATGGTCTAGGTCCAGCGCCTAGCCCATCGAGGTCACAAGCCAATCTGTCTAGAAGGTAAAAAGCAACCTTCTAGACAGCTCGTCTTGTGCTTGTCGGGGCTGGGCAAGGCGCTTCCGCTTTTCTTAGTAGCAGTGAACGGATTATCCGTTATCTTTTTGAGTGGAAGAATGGAAGAAACGTTCTTCAATCTGGGTGGTACCGCGCGAAAATTTTGCGTCCCTGCATATTTGCAGGGACGTTTTATTATTTTTAAGGATTAACACGAATCATTTAGGAGGAAAATAATCGTATGACATTATTGGAAGATTTACAATGGAGAGGCATTATTTACCAGCAAACAGATGAAGAAGGAATTAAAGAAACGTTAGAAAAGGAAAAGATTTCCCTATATTGTGGGGTAGACCCAACGGCTGATAGTATGCATATTGGTCATTTATTGCCTTTCTTAACGTTAAGACGCTTTCAACAGCATGGACATCGCCCAATTGTTCTTGTCGGTGGAGCAACAGGAATGATTGGGGATCCAAGTGGTAAAAGTGAAGAAAGAAAACTACAAACCACTGAAACCATTCAACACAATGCGCAGTGTCTGCAAAATCAAATGAGAAAAATTTTCGAATTTGATGGTGAGCAAGGGGCAAAAATGGTAAATAACTACGATTGGGCGGGCTCAATGGATATTGTTACTTTCCTTCGCGATTATGGAAAGCATGTTGGTGTAAACTATATGCTTGCGAAGGATACGATTGCCAATCGTTTAGAAACGGGTATCTCATTTACTGAATTTACGTATACGATTTTACAAGCGATGGACTTCTTACATCTTTATGAAAAATATGATTGTAAAATGCAAATCGGTGGAAGTGATCAGTGGGGAAACATTACAACCGGGTTAGAATTAATACGGAAAATGGCACCAGAGGGTTCAAAGGCATTCGGATTAACCATTCCACTTGTAACGAAAGCAGATGGGACGAAATTTGGGAAAACGGAAAGTGGCGCTGTTTGGTTAGATCCTGAGAAAACATCTCCATATGAGTTTTACCAATTCTGGATTAATACGGCTGATGCAGATGTCATTAAATATTTGAAATTCTTTACATTCCTTTCAAAAGAAGAAATTGAAGCATTAGAGGAATCAGTAAAAACTGAACCACATTTAAGAAAAGCGCAAAAAGCGTTAGCTGAAGAAATGACTCGTTTGATTCATGGACAAGAATCACTTGATCAAGCCATCAAAATTACGGAGGCACTTTTCAAAGGGAATATTCAAGATTTAAGTGCTGCAGAAATTAAACAAGGCTTTAAAGATGTTCCTTCCTACGAGCATACAACTGGTGAAAAGATTGGAATTGTGGATCTCCTCATTGCTGCGGGAATTGTTTCATCTAAACGACAAGCTCGTGAGGATGTAACGAATGGTGCGATTTCGATTAATGGTGAGCGTATAACTGAAACGGATTATGTAATCGCTGAAAAGGACCGGATTGAAGGTCAATTTACTGTGATTCGTCGTGGGAAAAAGAAATACTTCCTAATT
Source organism: Niallia sp. Kr1 (assembly GCF_050389805.1). NCBI lineage: Bacteria > Bacillati > Bacillota > Bacilli > Caryophanales > Bacillaceae > Niallia > Niallia sp. Kr1. The sequence goes on from NZ_CP130945.1 coordinate 1,208,506, forward strand.
AAATATTAACATTTTTTAACAACCTAGAAATATCAACGATATTTCTAGGTTGTTTCATTTATCAAAAAATTGTAGATTTTCATTTTAGTTGTGCTTGGTTATGTATGATAGGATGAATATATGTATGAAAGGAGGAACAGACATGAGATATTCAACTTTAAAAAATTCCGATCTTAATGTTTCAGTGATTGGACTTGGTACAAATGCAGTAGATGGGCATAATTTATTTGAAAATTTAAATGAAGAAGATGGAAGAGAACTTATACGAGCAGCGTTAAACAATGGGGTAAACTTCATTGATACAGCAGATGTTTATGGATTTGGACGCTCTGAAGAGTTGGTAGGTGAGGTATTAAAGGAATATAAACGAGATGATTTTGTGATTGCAACGAAGGGAGGAAGACAAAGGTTCTCGGATGGTACGGTAAAAGCAAATACTCGTCCTGAATATCTACGAGAAGCGCTTGAAAAGAGTTTACAAAGGTTACAATTAGACGAAATTGACTTGTATTATATACACTTTCCAGATAGTGTAACTCCTTTTTCCGAATCGGTTGGTGAATTGGCTCGATTAAAAAAAGAAGGGAAAATTCGTGCGATCGGGATTTCGAATGTTTCATTCGAACAATTAAAAGAAGCGAACGCTCATGGTGATATTTCCGTCTTACAATCTGCTTATCATATGTTAGACCGTTCGGCTGAAGCAGAATTATTGCCATATTGTGTTGAAAATAATATTTCTTTTATCCCATATGGTCCTTTAGCGTTTGGATTTTTAGGCGGCGGTTTCACTAAAGAGTTTAAATTGGATCCACAAGATTGGCGAAATTCTGTCCCTTTATTCCAAGGTGAGCGATTCCAACAAACCCTTGAAACGGTGGAAAAATTAAAGGACATTGCAACTAAAAAGGTAACAACTCTTCCTAACTTAGCTCTAGCTTGGTTACTTGCACAAGAAGGTGTCGATGTAGTCATCCCAGGAGGCAAAAAGAAAGAGCGTATTCTTGAGAACGTTCATGCAAGTGAAATTAAATTCACAAAGGAAGAACTTGATACGATTAACCGTATTTTAGCTGGGAAGTAATAGATAGTTATAAATTATTATATGTACATAAAATCAAGTTGAAATAGCAATGGGAAATAAAACGAAAACCCTAGAAAAGTTGATAAAATCAACCATTCTAGGGTTTTTGTTAATGCTATTTACAAAGCATCTATTAACGAGAGTAGAACTCAACGATGAATGCTTCGTTAATTTCAGCTGGAAGTTCAGAGCGTTCTGGTAAACGAGTGAAAGTTCCTTCTAACTTGTCTGCATCAAAAGTTAAGTAATCAGGAACAAAGTTGTTCACTTCGATTGCTTCTTTAATGATGTCAAGGTTACGTGATTTTTCACGAACACCAATTGTTTGACCAGGAGATAAACGGTATGAAGGAATATCAACACGTTTTCCATCTACTAAGATGTGACCGTGGTTAACAAGCTGGCGTGCTTGACGACGAGTACGCGCTAAGCCTAAACGATAAACAATATTATCTAAACGTGAATCTAAAAGAATCATAAAGTTTTCGCCATGGATACCGCTCATTTTACCCGCTTTAACGAATAAGTTACGGAATTGTTTTTCATTTAGACCATACATATGGCGAAGCTTTTGCTTTTCTTGTAATTGCAAACCATATTCAGATAATTTTTTACGTTGGTTTGGACCATGTTGTCCAGGAGCGTAAGGACGCTTTTCTAATTCTTTACCAGTGCCGCTTAAAGAAATCCCTAAACGACGAGACAGTTTCCAACTTGGACCTGTATAACGAGCCATGAATGACTCCTCCTCTTTGTTTTTATTTTTGGTAAAATAAAAACAGATGTGACGTTTCTCTTGGACATTTTGTTACATGTACATTCGCCCTGCAGCGGAGGGTTACTCATACACCGTCATCAACGAAATGCGTAAGAGGAACAAAATGCACCCAAAAGGCTTCACATTTGCTGCGATATTTTACACAAAGGCAATTATATAATTTAAAAGATATGACTGTCAAGTATATGATTGAATTTAAAGGAAAAGATGTGTAAAATGTGTAAGTATAAATATAAAAATAATCTTAAATTAATGACAGAAAATTTGAAACATATCGTGTTTGGTTAGTCTATATTAGTATGAATTTTTATATAAAATAGGTAAAAATTCACACAAATACATAATATGAGTAGTATAATGGAAGTGATAAAGTCCTGAATTAAAAAAAGTGATCGAAAATTAGGTGAGGATTACTGTGGAAATGGTTGAAGAACGTTTTATTTTACATATAAAAGCTAGATTCTATGATATCGCTACAACTGATATTAGTCTGCCTTGCTATGATTCTATTCTAATGAAAATGGTGGCGGCGATCCATGACATCCTGAATGTAAATCAAGTGATGCTTTGTGCCTTTCAAAATAATGATAAAAAGGTATTCATCGAGGCCTCCGCAAGCTCAGACTTGATGCTTAATCCGAGTGAAATAGACGTTTCTACATCAAACTCCTCAATACACTCGTTTGAGAAGACTAGTTTTTTTGGATGGAGTATTCCTGTCATCCAACAGGATTATTCTCAAAGATTGCTGCTTCTAGTTGACAAGGATTCTAGAATTACAACATTATCGATTCCATTTCTGCAAACATTAAGGGAAATTTGTGGTGATTTTTTAGAAAAAGTTACCTTTCAAATCAATTTAGTTTCTGAACAAAAAAGATATAAACAACTACTTCGTGTTACAGAAAAAGTTCATTCGACTATGAACATGGAGTCTGTATTAAATGAAATTATTGAATCTTTGCGTGAAATTTACCCTAGTTTTACCTATTATCTCCTTTTATCACAAGATCATGAGGGATATGAAGGTCTTCCAATTAAGGAATTTGACTACGGTAGTAAAAATAATTCACTTATGGAAGCCTATGTGACGGGAAACATACAATTTGAAGATTCACTTGCTGAAAAAACGTCGATTTTGTATGCACCATTGAAGGGAAAACAAGGGGTGTATGGGGTGTTGCAAATGATTGCTCCAGATTCTCTTATTTTTCCAAAAAATGAAGTGGAATTTATCTCGTTGTTGGCAAAAACAGCAGGAGAGGCAATGGAAAATGCCCAGTTGTATGAACAATCACGGAGATTAATTGCAGACTTACAACTAATTAATGAGACAAGCCAACAACTTAATTCTAATTTGCGATTAACTGAAACGATGCAATATATGTCAGAGCAAATCATCCTATCACTTGGAGCAGAGGAGGTTGGGTTTATACAAATTACCTCTAAAATGAAAGACATGAAAGTCCAGATTGGGAGCACAGATTTCTTTTTTACTTTTGATGCCGCCCCTTATATAGAATATTCTAAAAATCGAATTATTCATGAACATGAATCACTCTTTATTGGTGAATTAATATTACCGTTACAGAATACACAACCAAAAGCGTTTAAATCCATGATGGTGGTTCCTATGTTACAAGCTGGTGACCTAAATGGATTTGTTATTGTTTTGCATCAAGAACCCTATGCCTTTTCGTTTGAAACATTCAAATTATTGAAATCTTTAGTCCAGCATTCTACATTGGCCTTTACCAATACACTTTTACGAGAAGAACTTGAAAAGATGGTCATTACCGATCATTTAACCAAACTGTATTCACGAAGCTATCTCGATGAAAAAATAAAGGAATCTATGAGTGTAGATGCTGAAGGAACCTTTATTATGATTGATATTGATAACTTTAAAAGAATTAATGATACGTATGGACATCAGATTGGGGATGAAGTGATCATCCAAGTGGCTGAGATTATTCAATCCAATATTCGCTCAACCGATGTTGGCGCAAGATGGGGCGGGGAAGAACTGGCCATCTATTTACCAAGGGTTTCATTAGAAACAGGCATTCACATTGCTGAAAGACTTGTTAAGAAGGTAAGGGAATCTTCTAATCCTAAGATTACCGTATCGTGCGGGGTATCTCACTGGAAAAAAGAAGACAATGATACGTATACTACTCTATTTAAGCGTGCCGACCAAGCTTTATATGAGGCAAAAGAAACTGGAAAGGATAAAGTGGTGACCCAACCATAATAAAAAGGACTCCTAACGTTGGGAGTCCTTTTTGTTATTCTCGAAATTTATAGAAAACATGAGTTTTTTGTCGAGTTTTTCATGAAGGATACCACGGAAATAAGTCGAATGTTTATGATAGTGCAACAATACAACGAAATTTGGTGGAATCATAAGGTTGTGATCTGAAAGGGTGGTGGGAAAAGTGAAGAAAAATTCTAAAGATGCCATTGTGAACGCTGCGATTTCATTATTTAATACAAATGGGTTTCATGGCACATCGATTCGTGAAATTGCAGGTAAAGCGGAAGTCAATGTAGCAAATATTTCTTATTATTTTCAAAGCAAGGAAGGGCTACTAGAATATTGTTTTATGGCTTATTATGAAAATTATTTAATAGAACTAGAGAATGGGATGGCTGAACTAGAGTCTGGCGCTTACAAATGTTTGAAAAAAGTGATTGAAAATCTGATGAATTACCATTATCAGAACAGCCATTTATCCCGTTTTATTTTACGTGAACTTTCAGTAGATAGCCAAATTGTCCGTGAAATGATGTCAACCTATTCGGTTAAAGAACGATATTTTTTCACGCAGATCCTCGAAAAAGGGATGCTTAGAAAAGAATTCAACAAAGTCAATATCAATTATTTTATCTTACAATTAAAAAGTCTATTGTCGATGCCATTCCTTAACAGCCAATATATATCAGAGGTTCTTCATATTTTTCCGCATGAGAAGTATTTTGCTGAAAAATATTTAAAAGAAATTTATCGTTGGTTAGATAGTGTTTTAACCATCGACACTCTTCCTAAGTCAAATATAGGTTAAACATTCAAATAAGCTTTCATTTGTACGTAACCTTGCCCAAGTTCTTTTGCTTGATGAGCATCAGATCCGTATACAAGTGGGATTTGCAGTGCGAGTGCCTCTTTGATTACCCAATTTGGAGGATAAGGCTCTCGACAAAGTGGTTTTGCTGTACCCGCCCCATTATAGTCTAAAGCATAGTTCTGAGCTTTGATCATTTTTAAAATTGTCATGATGCTGTCTTGTTCATTATTGGAATGGGGGAACCGTTTTTGAAATTTATGAACAAGTGTAATATGTCCAATTCGTTTTGGTTTATAGACCCCTAAGTCTGCTTCGATGGATAGTTGCACCGTTTCATAGTATTTTTGATAGATTTTATCGATAGAGCCATATTCATGAATCATTTGTTCAAAAAATTGGGGGCTATAATCAAGGCAATCGTATTTGTTGCCGTTTTTAAGAAAATGTACAGACAAAATAGCATCGTCAAGCTTTGGACCTATTTTGGTTAAAGCTTTTTTTATTTCATTTTCATAGCCTTCAATAAAATCGATTTCAAGTCCACAATTAATTTTTATCTGGTCTTTATATTTTTCTTTATGGCGTTGAATTTCTTCAAAGTATAGGTCAAGTTGATCATGTGTAATCGCACTATCTTTTGTCGGTGTTGTATCAATAAACCCTTCTGGAAGCGGGGCGTGTTCTGTAAAAGAGATTTCCTCAAAATTGAGCGCAATCGCTTTTTCGATATACTCTTCAAAAGAATCCTTTGTACCATGTGGACAAAAATATGTATGAATATGACCGTCTTTTTTTACCATTTTTGTATCCCCTTAGAAATATTTTTTAACAATTTCTACTATTTGTGTTTTAATAGTATTATGCTGTTTTCTAGTGAATTAAAATTGATTCTGACGAAATTAAGAAATATCATGATAGGAATAAGAAAAAAATTTGATTTTAATAGTCAAAAAATGTCGTTTACATGTTATCATAAAAACATTGAAAAGAATATGTACGGGGCCTCGAATTTATTATTTACTACCTCGGCAATATTAGATTTCTTCTTACATCCACACTTATCACGATATTTACAGATTATTTGTGATTAAATTATAAATTGGCTATGCTAAAGGTTTATGTTGATTTAAAATTATTGAAGATGTCAGTGGAAGACACACAGGCTTCTGCGAGGGAAGCATAACAAACTAACCGAAAGCAACAACTAAGTTTAAGAGAGTCTATGAAAATAAAACGTAACGAGAAAGTCATTCTCTAATTTGATATATATTTACTGGTTCGGAGAAGAACAGGGGGCATAACATTGGAATACGTAATTGGTGGAATTGCAGTTTTAATTTGTATATTCCTTGCGGGGTTTTTTATGAAAAAGAAATATTATAAGGAAACAGATCGTCTAGAAGCTTGGAAGATGGATATTACGAACCGCCCCGTACTCGACGAGATGCAAAAAGTAAAACGACTTAATATGAATGGTGAAACGGAAGAACGCTTTGAACGCTGGAGAGGTGTTTGGGATGATATTGTATCTTCTCAACTTCCAGATATTGAGGAACAATTATTTTATATAGAGGAGCATATAGATAAATACCGTTTCAAAAAAGCGAAATTAGTTCAAGCGGAAGTGAGTGCAACCCTTTCAAAGATAGAGGAAACCATTACGACCCTTTTAAATGAATTGGGTGAACTGGTAGGCAGTGAAGAGAAGAACCGGGTTGAAATTGATGAGCTAAAGGAAATCTATCGAGAATGCAAAAAGAAGCTTCTAGCCCATCGCTATTTATATGGCAAAATGGAAAAGCCTCTTGAAGGAAAACTAGAGGATATCTCAAAACAATTCAATCTTTTTGATGAAAATACAGAAAACGGAAATTATTTAGCTGCTAGGGAAATTGTTCTCAATATCCACGAAGTATTAACTAAAACGAAAAAGGCAATGGAAGTAATTCCAAATCTATTAAACGAGTGTCAATCGATTATTCCGACACTATTGAACGAACTAAAAGAAGGATATAGTGAAATGATTTCACAGGGGTATGTATTAGATCATATCTTGATCGATCAAGAAACAGGGAGGATTTCACAGGAACTTCAACAATATTTAAATGATTTTGAGAAAATATCTGTTGATGATATCGAAGAAAAGGTAGAAGAATGGAAAAATACGATCGATGAATTTTACGATTTGCTGGAGAAGGAAGTTTTAGCAAAACAAGAAATTAAAAAGCATGATCGTGAAATATTGAATAAGCTTCAGTCAGCCAAGGAAGTTAATCGAGAATTAAATAACGAATTTATTCAAATTCAGTCAAGTTATCACCTCCAAGAATCCTATATGGATATGATTGAAAATCTTGCAAAACGTTTAGAACAGTTATTTACTCGGTTTGATCTGATTGAAAACAAAATGAGTGAAAATCAAGCTGCGTATTCTCATTTGCAGATTGAACTAGTAAGTGTAGAAGAAACATTACATTCCATCATAACAGAACAAGCAGAATTTGCTGAGAAAATGCAGACATTACGGAAGGATGAACTTGAGGCTCGAGAAAAAGTTGCGATGTTAAAGAAACAAATAGCTGAAACCATTCGACTTATTGCGAACAGCAATATTCCTGGTATTCCTCAAGCATTTCAATATATGATGGAAGAGGCACAAGATAGTATTAAGGGAGTAATTGGAAAATTAAATGAGACACCGCTTGATATTCCGATTGTTCAAGAGCATTTAGAGATTGCTGTATTATCAGTTGAAAATATGACGAAAAAAACGACAGATCTTTTTGAAACAGTCACACTTGCGGAAAAAGTAATCCAGTATGGAAATCGTTATAGAAGTAGATATCCATCCGTTAATCAGGCATTAAAGGAAGCAGAAATGCTATTTAGGTCGTATCAATATAAAGAGGCATTGGAGAAAGCAGGAGCTGCTTTAGAAAAGATTGACCCCCATGTCTTAAAGAAAATTGAAAACCAAATCGAGGATCTTGTTCAAGTATAATATCAGACAAAAGGTTTGCTAATTAGCAAACCTTTTGTATTGGAAAAAATGCTTGCGCTTCTTATTTTTCAATTAGCTTTGGATGTGATAACATTTAAAAATATGAATGTACGAACATAAAGGAGGGGATTAGGTGATCTATCTTGATAACAGTGCAACAACGAAACCATTTCCAGAAGTATTAAATTCATTTATGAAAGTCTCATCCGATTACTTCGGCAATCCTTCTTCCCTTCATAATTTTGGTGGTAAGGCCGAGCAGTTATTAAGGCAAGCAAGACAACAAGTAGCTAATATACTATCGGTAAAACCAAATGAGCTTATTTTCACTTCAGGGGGTACGGAAGGAAATAATCTAGCGATAAAAGGTGCAGCCTATGCGAACAGCAAAAAGGGGCGTCATCTTATTACAACAAATATTGAACATGCCTCCGTACGAGAAGTATTTCACAGTTTAAAAGAAGATGGATTTACGATAACAATTATTGAAGCGGATCATGATGGAAAAGTGAATCCAGAGGATATCAAAAATGCGATGCGTAACGATACGATACTTGTATCTGTCATGCATGTTAATAATGAAGTGGGTACAATACAACCAATAGAAGAAATTGGCAATATGATAAAAAAATATCAGAATGCCCTATTCCATGTTGATTATGTTCAAGGGGTAGGGAAGGTCCCTCTTGATTTTGAACAATGTCATATTGATTTATGTACGATGTCAGGTCATAAGTTTCATGGATTAAAAGGTACAGGGTTGCTATTTGCGAAAGAAGGAATTAAAATAAATCCGTTATTCAATGGTGGAAACCAGGAAGCTACATTCAGAAGCGGAACAGAGAATGTTGCCGGTGCTGTTAGTCTAGCTAAAGCATTGCGCATGACAATGGAAAAATTCCAATATGAAAAGAATCATTTACAAAGCCTTTCCGATGAACTGAGAAAAGGATTGGCTTCGATTCAAGGTGTTTTGATCAATACACCTGAAATAGACTCAGCCCCCCATATTATGAATTTTTCAATTCCACCAATAAAGTCAGAGGTATTTGTTCATGCCCTTGAGGAAAAAGAAATCTATGTTTCCACAACATCTGCCTGTTCTTCTAAACAAAAAACAAATAGCAGTACGCTAATGGCGATGGGGGTAACGAAGGAACGAGCAAATAGTGCGATAAGGGTAAGTTTATCTTATTGGAATACAATGGAAGAAATAAAAATGGCTCTTGATGCGATCGAGGAAACCATCGACGCACTTAGAAAGGTAATGAAGTAATATGAACTATGATCGAATATTGATTCGCTATGGCGAAATGTCTACTAAAGGAAGAAACCGCAGTAAGTTTGTTGAGAAATTAAGCAATAGTATCAGAGGTGCATTACATGATTTTCCAAAGGTTATTATTAAAGGAAATCGTGATAGAACTTATGTTATTTTAAATGGTGAGGATGGAAAACAAATCTGTGAACGGTTAACAGGTGTGTTTGGAATTCAATCCTTTAGTCCTGTCATTAAAACAGGAAAAGATTTAAATGAAATGAAAGACGCTGTTCTCGATCTTTTTAAAGAAGTTCATCATGAAGGTCAGACCTTTAAAATCACGACTAAACGCGCAGATAAAACCTATTTTATGGATACAGGGGAGTTAAACCATCAATTTGGCAGCCATATCTTACAAAATGTGCCAAATTTAAAGGTTGATGTAAAAAAACCTGATCTTAATATGCAAATTGAAATAAGAAAAGAAGCGGCGTATATTTCATGTCAAACCATCCAAGGTGCTGGTGGATTACCTGCAGGTTCAAGTGGAAAAGCGATGCTGATGCTATCTGGGGGCATTGACAGTCCTGTTGCTGGGTTCCTATCATTAAAAAGGGGATTGGACATTGAAGGTGTTCATTTCTTTAGCCCGCCCTATACAAGTGAAAGAGCAAAACAAAAGGTGTTGGATTTAGCAGAGAAATTATCTAATTTCAATGGTCGTTTTGTGGTGCATATTGTGCCGTTTACAGAAATACAGCAGATCATTCAAAAGCAAATTCCAGAAAACTATACGATGACGACGACTAGAAGGCTTATGTTACGAATTACAGACGCGATTCGAGCAAAACAGGAAGCATTAGCGATTGTAACAGGGGAAAGTCTTGGGCAAGTAGCAAGTCAAACCATAGAAAGTATGTTTGCAATCAACGAGGTAACGAATACTCCGATTTTAAGACCGCTTGTCATGATGGATAAATCTGACATTGTTAGTTTGGCTCAAGAGATTGGTACACATGACATCTCAATCCGTCCATTTGAGGATTGCTGTACAATTTTCGTTCCACCATCACCTAAAACAAAACCAAAACGGGAAAAAGTCACCCATTATGAAAGTTATTTTGATTTTGAACCATACATTCAAAAAGCAGTTGATGGGATCGAAACGATTATCGTAAAGCCAAACAGTAACAAGCTTGATGTATTTGATGAGCTTTTTTAATATGGTTGATTAAAGGAATACCCCAAAATATTTTGGGGTATTCCTTTTTTTTGACAGTTTGGGTATGAATTACCAGCTTTGTTGTTGTATGAAGTCACGTCATTCTACACATTATATACTCACAAGGAGGTGAAGAACACATGGCTAACAACAACAGCTCAAACCAATTATTAGTTCCGGGAGTTGAGCAAGCTCTTGAGCAAATGAAATATGAAATCGCTTCTGAGTTTGGAGTAAACCTTGGTGCTGAAACAACTTCTCGTGCTAACGGATCTGTTGGTGGAGAAATCACCAAGCGTCTTGTACAAACTGCTCAACAACAACTATCTGGATATTCACAACAATAAAAAATAAATAAAGATGGCTACAAGGGGCGGGGGGTAAACCCGCTCCTTTTTTCTTTTTAATTTAGGCAAGAGTTCTTGCACGTATCTTGGTACTTGGTCATATAAACAAGTGAAAATACTATGTAAAAACTCTACATAAATGTGTTATGATGAGTAACAGAAAGCTTGGAGGCGAAAATATGAATAGAGAAGATTTAATCGCACCATTACAATATAATCTTGTGATGGAAGTGGAAAAATATGCAAAAGATGATACAAAAATCGCTGTAAAGTGGGAAGATCAATCTGGCGAAACGAGAGAGATTACGTACCAATCCTTAATACTTGCTGCTAATAAAATAGGAAATATCTTCTTAAAAAGAGGTTTAAAAAAAGGAGATGTCGTACTCGTTATTATGCCACGATTAATTGAAGCATATGAAGTCTACTTAGCCGCACTTAAAATAGGTCTAGTTGTCATACCAAGTTCAGAAATGCTTCGTACAAAAGATTTACAGTATAGAATTACTCATGGTGATGTAAAAGCGGTAATTAGCTATTATCCATATACAGGTGAATTTGAAAATATTGAAGAAATAAACCATATTCAAAAGTTTGTTGTTGGTCATGATGTGGAAGGGTGGAATCGATTAGAGGAAGAAATGCTTGATGCTTCTGATGAACTTTCCATAGCCCATACAAACCGTGATGACATGGCATTTCTATCCTATACTTCTGGTACTACAGCTAATCCAAAAGCAGTTGTTCATACCCATGGTTGGGCTTATGCGCATCTTCGCACAGCGGGACCTCATTGGCTAAGTATTCAGGAAAGTGATACCGTTTGGGCAACGGCAGGTCCTGGGTGGATGAAATGGATTTGGAGCCCATTCCTAGCTGTATTAGGATCAGGTGCAACGGGAATTTCTTATCATGGGAAATTCGAACCTGAAAAATATCTACAATTGTTAAATAAATATAAAGTAAATGTTCTTTGCTGTACACCAACTGAATACCGATTGATAGCTAAATTGAATAATTTGGATGATTATGATCTATCCCATATTCATAGTGCTGTATCTGCCGGGGAGCCATTAAATCGTGAAGTAATCGATATATTTTATCGCCATTTTCAACTGAAGGTTCGTGATGGATATGGACAAACAGAGAATACTTTGTTAGTAGGAATCATGAAGGATATGGAATTAAAACCAGGTTCTATGGGTAAGCCTACACCTGGTAACACCGTAGAGATCATTAATGAAGAGGGCGAAATTTGTGGAGTTGGAGAAGTAGGAGATATAGCAGTCCATAAAGAAACCCCAGCATTGTTTAAGGAATATTATAAAGATCCTGAAAGAACAGCAAAACAATATCGTGGCGATTATTATGTAACAGGAGATCGTGCGAAAAAGGATGAGGAAGGCTATTTTTGGTTTGAAGGTCGTAGCGACGATATTATCATTAGTTCGGGATATACGATTGGACCATTTGAAGTAGAGGATGCACTTGTTAAACATCCTATGGTAAAAGAATGTGCTGTGGTAGCAAGCCCGGATCCGATTCGTGGTAATGTAGTAAAGGCATTTGTTATCTTAAATAATGATGTGAACGAAAATGAAAGTGATTTAATTAAAACGCTTCAGAACCACGTGAAATCTATGACTGCGCCTTATAAATACCCGCGTAAAATTGAATTTGTACAAGAATTACCTAAGACATCATCTGGTAAAATTCGCCGGGTTGAACTTAGAAACCAAGAATTGGGTTTAAAAGTAGGAAATTAATAAAGTGAAACCTGCACGACTGATGAATATTTATTCTTTTGGATTTCACTGCCGGTTAATACGGGATAAAAAATAAAGTTAGCCAATTGATAGGCTAACTTTATTTTTTATGACTATTTCTGGCACCATCGAGAATTATAAGAATGTGCGTTTAACTTTATGCCAGAAGGTATTATCCTTTAATTTAATAGTTTTTATTTTTTTGCCGGTTAGTTTAATTTGAATTTTTTCTACTTGGCGAACACTCAAGGCTTCATTATCAATGGCCATGATGGGATGCTCATTTCCTTCTTTAGCTACTTTTAAAGTTAATGTTTTATCTTCACTTACAATAAAAGGAGATCCTAGCGTTCGATATTGATTATTATTTAAAGAACCGAGCTCTGTGATTTGCATACAGGTAAGTTTGGGGTCAACAACTGCACCATGTACAGATTTGTTATATGCTGTACTACCTGTTGGAGTGGAAATAATTAAACCATCACCTCTAAAGGTTTCAAGATGAAGGTTATTAATGTACACATCAAGAATAAAGGTTTTGACGATAGCAGATTGAATACTAAATTCATTAATACATTCATAGGATGGACCATCATTGATTGTCACTTCAATCACAGGATATCTACGAACCTTCATTTGGTTCTCAACAATGGCTTCAATCATTTTTTCAACGTTATCTAGATAAAAGTCACAATAAAAGCTCAGTTGATTTGTATTTGAAATTCCAGCATATAGACAATCATCGCGAAAACGAGTTCTGCGAACACACTGTAGAAAATCTCCATCTCCGCCAATACTTGCAATAATATTAGCGTCTTGCGCATCATTTACGACATTAAATCCATTTTCTGTTATTCGATTGATAAGGTTGTCTAAATTCTTATGTATACTTGTGCTTTCTTTATAGAAAAAATAAATGTTTTTTCGATCAGTCATTTCCAACCCTCCCTAATTGTATACTAGCAGAATATTAATAGAATTCAAACTTTCTTGTGTTACTATTAAATAATTTTGAAACATTTTGCAGGATTCATGCGTATGTAAGAAAGAAATAAAAAAAGAGGAGGGAAAATTGTGAATAAAAAACGTTGGGCAGCATTGGGAATAGCTGCTGTATTGTTCTTTTTTTCTGCGATAACGAGTATTTTTTCCACATTTGTTAGCAGTAATTTTCAAAGTACAATGGATGAGTTGATGAACTCCTCCAATACCCTATTAACTGAGGAAGTAATTGAGGACGGAAATCTATTGAAGAAAATAGCTGTACTTGATGTAAATGGGACGATTCAAGACACTGGTGAAGCAACATCATTTTTTTCAACAGTGGGCTATAATCATCAAGGCTTCTTAAAGAACCTTAATTACGCAAAGAACGATCCATCAGTGAAAGGAATTATTATTCGAGTGAACACACCTGGTGGTGGAGTAGTAGAAAGTGCACAAATTCATGATAAAATTGTTGAAATCCAAAAAGAAGCGAAAAAACCTGTTTACATTTCCATGGGATCGATGGCTGCTTCAGGCGGATATTACATATCGGCACCTGCAGATAAAATATTTGCAAGTCCTGAAACGTTGACAGGATCCCTAGGTGTGATTATGCAAGGGATCAATTTTGCGGGATTAGCTGAAAAATATGGAGTTAAATTCGAAACGATCAAAAGCGGAGAATACAAGGATATCATGAGTTCAACAAGAGAAATGACGGAAGAGGAAAGAGCGATCCTACAAAATATGATTGATAATTCGTACGTTGGTTTTGTGAAAGTGATCTCAGAAGGTCGGGAAATCCCAGAAGATCAAGTTAGAAGGATCGCGGATGGACGGATTTATGACGGTCGCCAAGCAAAAGAATTAAATTTAATTGATGAATTTGGTTATTTTGAAGATGTTGTCGATGCGATGAAAAAAGATCATAAGTTAAGTGATGCACAAGTTATTAAATATACGGAGAACTTTGGGTTCGGTTCCCTGTTTACAATGAAGGCACGACAATTTATTGGACAGGAAGATATTGAGTTAGCTGGAATTATGAATTTGTTAACACAAAGTCATTCACCACGTTTAATGTATTTGTATGAATAGGGGTGGAGAAATGAGTACGGATCAAGTAGATATTGAAAAAGAAAATGAAACCTCGAACATACAGGAAGAAGTTCATTCTATCGAGGAATCGACGGTTAGCGTCAATCAGGACAATGTAGACCATGTAAAGGATTATAAATATGCAGGCTTTTGGATGCGATTTTGGGCATATTTACTAGATATCATTGTAATAGGAAGCATCAATCGAATACTTGTCTATCCGATATTCCGGTTGTTTGATCTCCCGATGGATGAAAATAGCATTTTCACTCCTGTTTCCATTATGACAGCCATCATCTTTTATGCCTATTTTGTTTTAATGACGAAATACTTTGGACAAACATTAGGGAAAATGGCTTTCGGACTCAAGGTTATTTCTCTAAAGGAATCGAAACTTAATTGGTCCACAATTGTGTTTAGGGAATGGATCGGACGTTTTATTTCGGGTACTGTTTTAATTTTGTATATTATCATTGGTTTTTTACCGAAAAAACAGGGGATTCATGACTTGTTTGCAGATACTACGGTGATACACGAACGTCCTTCATAAGAATATAAGCCCGTCATCAATAAAGATGACGGGTTTATTTATGTCATTTTTTGCCAATAATAAAAAGTCGAAAGGTGTGAACAAAAATTGAAATGGATTCTGATCGGACTTATCGTTCTTTTAATATTAATGTTGGTTATTTTACTTTCAAAACTTAAAATAACAATAATCTTTACACATACTCACGATAATGATTCATTTAAAATAAAGTTTAGAGCTTGGTTTGGACTTTTTCGGTATACCGTTGATATCCCACTAATAAAAATTGACAATAATTCTCCATCCCTCGTAACGGAGGAAGAAACGAAAGCAGGAAAGGACCAAGAAGTAAAAAGTGAAAAACGGAGTCAATTTTTTGTAGAAGATTTCCTAGAAGGCTTTAAAGACACAGAAAAATTATTAAAACATATTGTTTCATTACATACTATCATTAGAAAGTTTTTAAAAAAAGTTTCGATCCAACAATTCGAATGGCATACGGTGTTGGGTACAGGAGAAGCAGCATTAACAGGGATGTTAACAGGTGCAGTGTGGGCTGTAAAAGGTAGTATTTTAGGCATAATTAGTAATTACTGTTTGCTTAAAGTTAATCCAACTCTTTCCGTACACCCCCATTTTCAATTGCCTATTTCTCAAACCTCTTTCCGATGTATGCTTCAATTTAGAATCGGGCATGCTATGTTTGCAGGTATCAAATTAATTAAATTTTGGAAAGGTGGAAAACCGCAGTTTCAATCTAAACTGTTTTCGAGCCTGACCCAAAAAAAGACCAACCTAGTATAGAAGTGGAGGAAATGAAGAATGTCTGATCATCCAATTCAAGGTTTAATGACAACAGCAATGGAAAACTTAAAAGAAATGATTGATGTAAACACCATTATCGGTGATCCCGTTGAAACACCTGATGGCAGTGTGATTTTGACTGTTTCAAAAGTGGGCTTCGGATTTGCAGCAGGTGGTAGTGAATTCACATTAGACGGCCAATCATCTGGTGCTGATAAAAAGTCTCCATTTGGTGGAGGAAGTGGTGGTGGTGTGTCAATTACACCTGTTGCCTTTTTGATTGTAAGTTCAAGTGGAGTAAAAATGGTTCATCTTGATGAAAATACACATCTTTATGAAAAAATTCTTGATCTTGCTCCACAAGCAGTAGATAAAATTCAGC
This sequence comes from Niallia sp. Kr1, assembly GCF_050389805.1. Classification (NCBI taxonomy): domain Bacteria; kingdom Bacillati; phylum Bacillota; class Bacilli; order Caryophanales; family Bacillaceae; genus Niallia; species Niallia sp. Kr1. Next base: position 1,224,833 of record NZ_CP130945.1, read on the forward strand.
AAATGTTTGAAAACAAAAATAAAAATGAATCGAATGATTCTAATTCACAGTCAAATGGTCAAGCTAATTCAGATGAATATAACGGACCGAAGAAAGAATTAGATATTTAACTTCCTTCAGCAGAAGTCTCCTACTTCAATAAGTGGCGAGATGAATACAAGCTTTTATTAATTCAGTGGGGGTTCAACCCCCGACTGAAAGAAGTTAAAGCCTTCGGCGGATGTCTCGGATTTTTTAAAGGAAGTTTCTCGAGCAAGCTCGAGAAACTTCCGGACGCAAATTCGACGGGCCGAATTTGATAAACGATGAGAAATTAACTAGATGGGTGTCAGTAACCATTACGAGTTTAATGGTTACTGACACCTTTTTTATGATGATTATTCCAATAAAACAACCAAGTCAAATTGATTGCAAATATGGAATTTTAAGGATATAGTTTACAATGTACATATATTGTTTAAGGAGGAAATGAAGATGGCGTCAATTACATTTGGTGGAAATCCTGTAACATTAGTAGGAAATGAAGTAAAAGTAGGAGACAAGGCTCCTAATTTTACGGTATTAGCAAATGACTTATCACCTGTAACATTAGATGATACAAAAGGAAGCGTGCGCTTAATCAGTGTTGTTCCATCTCTTGATACTGGAGTATGTGATGCTCAAACACGTCGTTTTAATGAAGAAGCTTCAAAACTTGATAATGTTAATATTTTAACAATCAGTGTAGACCTTCCATTTGCTCAAGGTCGTTGGTGCGGTGCTGCTGGAGTTGATAAAGTTCAAACTTTGTCCGATCATCGTGACCTTTCTTTTGGTGAAGCGTATGGCGTTGCAATCCAAGAAAATCGTTTATTAGCTCGTGCTGTATTTGTTGTAGATTCAAATGATACGGTTACATATGCTGAATACGTAAGTGAAGCAACAAACCATCCGAATTACGAAGCGGCAATTGAAGCAGCTAAACAAGCGAAATAATTAGAAAAGCGCAAGCGCCTTGCTCACCCCTGATAAAGAAAACTCTCCGACTGGCAAGCCGATAGGCGAAGTCAGAGGAGTAGTTGCACTTATGCCGGTACGGCCAAGCACAAGACGAGCCGGCATGAAGATTGTACTTTAATCTTCTTGACGGATTGGCTTGTGACCAGAGGGGGTAGGCGCTGGAGCTGGACATTAATCCTAGTTTCAATAAGTTATAATTACTTAAACCTAAAAATAGAAAGCGGATATCCCGCTTTCTATTTATGTTCATGATTCAATGCTATATCCCCATTAAACTCCTTTATGACGATCCACATTTAACTTTTCAACAATACTTACATAAGGTAAAATTGGTAACGAAACAAAATGCAGGAGGAATAAAAGTGAAAATTACTCCGATTGAGGAATTATTTACAGTTGTCAACGAAACAGCAACATTAATACAAGAAGAAATGAATTGTACTTATTTAGAAGCCCTAGCAGAAACTGGGGAAAACCTCTTTCAACAATCCGTTATACAAGGTGAATTAAGCGAATTAACCAAGAAAAGGTTAAAAAAATCGTATGAAAGTATACATTTAGGTAAATTTTCAAAAGAAGAGATTCGTAAATCATTTCAACTTGCGATTTTAAAAGGAATGAAGGAAAGTGTTCAACCGAATCATCAAATGACGCCTGATACGATTGGGATGTTAATTGGATACTTATTAAAGAAATTCATCAAGGATAACAATTATCGATTATTAGACCCAGCTGTAGGAACGGGTAATTTATTGACAGCTGCGATTAATCAGGAACCTGAAAAAACGGTTGAGGGGATCGGTGTTGAGATTGATGACCTTTTAATTAAATTGGCTTATATCAGTGCCAACTTACAGGAACACCCGATCCAATTTTTCAATCAAGATAGTTTAGAACCGCTTTTTATTGAACCAGTTGATGCAGTTATTAGTGATTTACCTGTTGGTTACTATCCTAATGATGTAAGAGCTGCAGATTATGATTTAAAAGTAGATGAAGGTCATACATACGCACATCATCTGTTTATTGAGCAAAGTATCCGTCATGTAAAACCAAGTGGTTATTTATTTTTTGTCATTCCAAATAGCCTCTTTGAAAGTGAACAATCAAAAAAATTACATGAATATCTAAACAAGAACGTTTATATCCAAGGGGTTATTCAACTCCCATTATCCATGTTTAAAAATAAAGATGCAGGTAAAAGTATCTTAATTCTACAAAAAAAATCTGATGATATCAAACCTCCTAAACAAGTTTTATTGGTAAACATGCCTTCACTCTCCAATACAGGTGGAGTAGAGAATATTGTGACTAAAATTGATCATTGGATTAAAGAAAATAAGTAAATTGAATACAATGTATTCGGTATGTCAGATTTATTCTGAAATTCTGAATACATTTTCTTTTGTCGAAAAATGTATAATTTTGGGCAAATACCTTGAATAAAAAATCTGACAGTGGTTAAATGAGAAATTGAGAGATATTAATGAATAAAAACTGGGCAAACTATATGGGTAAGACCTCAACCTTTCATTAATACGGATAAATATTTATAGTATTTATATAAAGGAGCGTTACAAAAATGGCAAAAATTATTGCAATTAATGCCGGCAGTTCATCTCTAAAGTTCCAATTGTTTGAAATGCCGAGCGAACAAGTTATTACTAAAGGTTTAATTGAAAGAATTGGATTAGATGAAGCTGTTTTTAATATCACAGTAAATGGGGAAAAGAAATCAGAAACAACTGATATTCCAAGCCATGACGTTGCTGTTAAGCTTTTATTAAGTAAATTAACAGATCTTGGCATCATTAAGTCATTAGATGAGATTGAAGGGGTTGGTCACCGTGTTGTACATGGTGGTGAAGCATTTGCGGATTCTGTTTTAATTACTGATGATGTTCTTCAAAAAATTGAAGAACTTTCTGAACTTGCGCCATTGCATAATCCAGCTAACATAACAGGAATCAAAGCATTTAAAAATGTATTACCAAACGTTCCAGCAATTGCTGTTTTTGATACAGCTTTCCACCAAACAATGCCAAAAAGCTCTTACGTATACAGCCTTCCATATGAGTATTATAAAGATTATGGTATTCGTAAGTATGGTTTCCATGGAACTTCACATAAATATGTTTCAGAGCGTGCAGCTGAAATGTTAGGCAGACCTTTAAGTCAACTTCGTCTAATTTCTTGTCACCTTGGAAACGGTGCAAGTATTACAGCAATTGAAGGTGGAAAATCGATTGATACAACAATGGGCTTTACCCCGCTTGCTGGATTAACGATGGGTACACGTTCTGGGGATATTGATCCTGCGTTACTTCCTTATATCATGGAAAAAACAAACCAAAGCGCTGACGAAGTATTAGATGTGTTAAACAAAAAGAGTGGAATGCTTGCACTTTCTGGATTCTCTAGTGATTTACGTGATATTGAGCAAGCTGCATCAGAAGGAAATGAAAGAGCAGAGCTTGCTTTATCTGTATTCGCTAGCCATATCCATAAATATATTGGTTCTTATGCAGCACGTATGTATGGTGTTGATGCGATTATTTTCACAGCAGGTATAGGTGAAAACAGTGATACGATTCGCGCTCGTGTATTAAATGGACTTGAGTTCATGGGTGTTTATTGGGATCCATCTCTTAACGAACTTCGTGGGGAAGAACGCTTTATTAGCTACCCACATTCACCAGTTAAAGTAATGGTCATTCCAACAGACGAAGAAGTAATGATCGCAAGAGACGTTGTTCGTTTAAGCAATAAAGAATCTGTACAATCCAAGTAAGTTATGAAAAGACAAAGGTTCATTCCTTTGTCTTTTTTCGTACAAAGAAATTTCTATTTAGAGTGTGGTATACTGTTACAAAATAAGCGATTTATTTTGAATGAAGGGGGATTAGGATGACTTTGACGCCAAGGGAACAAAAAGTGCTACGGGAAATTCGTGATTGGGAAGAACGTTTATATGAAGCTGAGGCAAATGATTTTCAACAAATATACGATCGGTATATCGAAAATGCCTTTCAACAATTACCTAATAAGGTGAGGGAACAAATTATTTCTAATCTTGATAATTGGTTATTTCACCTTCATTCCATGATACAGGGTTCTGAATTACAAATGGATGCTAAAAAAAGAGTGATTGCAAATGGAAGAGTTTTTGATGAAGACATACAATCAGTAGAAGATATGAAACGCCTTTCGATCGATCAACTTCAATACATAGCAGATCAACAAATTTCACGGCATCGAATGTATTCTTTAGCACAAGGTGGTATCTCAGGAACAGGTGGGACGCTTTTATTAGGAGCAGATATCCCTGGAATGGCTGTTATTAATTTAAGAGCGGTCCAGCTTATAGCTGCCACTTACGGGGTAGAGGTAAACACACCTTTTGAAATGATGACTGCATTAAAAGTGTTCAATGCTGCCATTCATCCTCATCACTTACAAAGTAGAGCTTGGGAAGAATTAATGAATGAAATCGAGCAAGGGTCTAATTTGTATTTTTACGAGGGTAACGAAGAATTAGCGAATATAACCTGGCTGGATCAGCTATTAAAGCAATTCTTTAAAGGAATAACGATTGTGCTCTTTCGGAAAAAAAACATTCAAGGAATTCCTTTTGTAAGTATGGCAATAGGAGCTATGACGAACTATCAATTTACAAGAAAAGTAACTGACTTTGCACACAAATATTATCAAATGAGATATTTGATTGAGAAAGAAGGTCGAAATCAATGAGTTTACAAGAGCACAAAAAAACAGCTCTAAAAAGTGTCCGATGTAAAGTGATCACAGTCAGTGATACAAGGGATAAGGATAGTGACAAAAGTGGAATACTAATGATTGAGCTGTTAGAAAATGCGGGTCATACGATTAGTGATTATGTGATTGTAAAGGATGAAAAGGCCCCCATTAAGGAAGCGGTGTTAAAAGGGTGCTATGATCCTAATATTGATGCAGTCTTAACAAATGGAGGCACAGGCATTGCCCTTAGAGATGTAACGATTGAAACGGTAAAGTCTTTGTTCGATAAGGAAATTGATGGATTTGGCGAGTTATTTAGGATGTTAAGTTATACAGAAGATATCGGTTCATCTGCTATCATGTCCCGAGCTGTCGCAGGGGTAATTGGACATAAGGCAGTATTTTCCACACCTGGATCATCTGGAGCTGTAAAACTTGCCATGAATAAACTCATTCTTCCAGAACTTGGTCATGTCGTGAAAGAGCTTCAAAAAGATTTATAGTAAAAAGTAACGCATGGAAATTCATGCGTTACTTTTAGTTCATACGGAGCTGGGCAAGATGATCCCACATTTCTTATTTACATATGCATTTTTTCTGTAACGTCTTGTTTAGTTCTGAACCAAAGCCATAAATCATTGATTGTGGAAGCAAGGTCTGCAATTTCACTATTTAATTGACAGGAGCGTTCAAAATCAGCTTCGTTATTAAGTTGTTCTTGTTTTGTATTTATGCATTTTTCTAGATCATGAATTCGATCAGGAATCATCCCTCGAATCCTTTCCCAGTGAAGTAAAATGGATTGTCGAGCGTCTTCAGGTAAAGAATCCCATTCCTTATCTATGCTAGGAAGTTGTATTCCTAAACGGTCATTATGGTGAAAATACTTTTCCAATTAAATGTTCCCTCCATTTTATCTTCGTATTTCATATATTTTACTACACAATACCCCTTATCTTCTATATAGACAAACTCAATTAAAGTTTTCTTGAATATTTTTATATAAAATATTTATTTTCCTACTTGAATTTTATAAGAAAAGTTGTTAAAGTGTTATTCATAGACATGAATAAAAATATAAAAAGATGTATAAATATTCGTTGATGATATCAAGGGGGAAATATAAATGTCAAATCCAAAAGTAGTTCTTGCATATTCCGGAGGTTTGGATACATCAGTAGCAATCAATTGGATAAAGGATCAAGGTTATGATGTAGTTGCTTGCTGTTTAGATGTAGGTGAAGGAAAAGACTTAGATTTTATTAAAGAAAAGGCATTACAGGTTGGAGCTGTTCAATCATATGTGATTGACGCTAAAGAAGAATTTGCAAAAGACTTTGCTTTAGTCTCCCTGCAAGCACACACTTTATATGAAGGTAAATATCCACTGGTTTCAGCACTTTCAAGACCATTAATTTCTAAAAAGTTAGTGGAAGTGGCAGAGGAAGTTGGAGCAGTTGCAGTTGCACATGGATGTACGGGAAAAGGAAATGACCAAGTTCGTTTTGAAGTTTCAATCCAAGCATTAAATCCAGAATTACAAGTATTTGCACCTGTGCGTGAATGGGCATGGTCAAGGGAAGAAGAAATTGAATATGCAAAACAAAAAAATATTCCGATTCCGATTAATTTAGATAGCCCCTATTCAATCGACCAAAACCTATGGGGAAGAGCAAATGAATGTGGAATTTTAGAAGATCCATGGGCGACACCGCCAAAAGATGCATATGAATTAACAGCTGAATTAGAAGATACTCCTGATACACCAGATATTATTGAAATTGGTTTTGAAAAAGGTGTACCAGTTACATTGAACGGACAGTCTTATACATTAGCGAACTTAATTCAAGAAGTAAATGCTGTTGCTGGAAAACATGGAGTCGGAAGAATTGACCATGTAGAAAATCGTTTAGTTGGAATTAAATCGAGAGAAGTATATGAATGTCCAGCAGCAATGACATTAATTAAAGCACATAAAGAATTAGAAGACTTAACGCTTGTTAAAGAAGTGGCACACTTCAAACCAGTGATTGAGAAAAAATTAACGGAAATTATTTATGAAGGACTATGGTTCTCACCTTTAACAACAGCATTAAAAGCATTTTTAGCAGAGACTCAAGAGTTTGTTACAGGTACAGTAAGAGTTAAATTATTCAAAGGTCATGCGATTGTGGAAGGAAGAAAGTCAGAGTACTCCTTATATGATGAAAACCTAGCGACATACACTTCAGATGATGAATTTGATCATACAGCAGCGGTAGGCTTTATCAAGCTATGGGGTCTTCCAACTAAAGTACAAAGCATTGTGCAAAACAACAAGAAGGTGAAAGTGTGAAAAAGCTTTGGGGCGGAAGATTTACAAAATCGGCAGAAGAATGGGTCGATGAATTTGGAGCCTCCATTTCATTTGACCAAGAATTAGTAATAGAGGATATTACTGGCAGCATCGCCCATGTGACGATGCTTGCCAAAACAGGTATTTTAACAGAAGAAGAAGCGCAGCAGATCAAAAACGGTTTAGAAACCTTAAAAGCTAAAGCACTAAATGATGAGATCGAATATTCAGTAGCACTTGAAGACATCCACTTAAATCTCGAAAGCCAGTTAACCGAATTAATTGGACCTGTTGGTGGTAAGCTGCATACAGGAAGAAGTCGTAATGACCAAGTTGCTACTGATATTCACTTATATTTAAGAGAACAAGTTAACATGATCATTGATTTAGTGTCTGAATTACAACATGCACTATTAGAAAAAGCAGAAAATCATATTGAAACGATCATGCCAGGTTATACTCATTTACAAAGAGCACAGCCGATCTCTTTTGCCCATCATTTAATGGCTTATTTTTGGATGTTAGAGCGTGATAAGCAGCGTTTTACGGAAAGTCTTAAGAGAATTAACATCTCTCCACTTGGTGCAGGAGCATTAGCTGGAACGACTTTTCCAATAGATCGTGATTATAGTGCCCAGCTTTTAGGTTTTGAAGGGATTTATGAGAATAGTTTGGATGCTGTTAGCGACCGTGATTTTATGCTGGAATTTCATTCTGATAGTTCCATTTTAATGATGCACCTTTCACGTTTAAGTGAAGAGATTATTCTTTGGTCTAGTCAGGAATTTCGTTTTATTGAGCTTGACGATAGCTTTTCTACTGGTAGCAGTATCATGCCACAAAAGAAAAATCCAGATATGGCTGAATTGATTCGCGGGAAAACAGGACGAGTATATGGGAATTTAATGGGATTATTAACGGTTCTTAAGGGTCTACCACTTGCCTATAACAAAGACATGCAAGAGGATAAAGAGGGGTTATTTGATTCTGTTAAAACCATTTCCGGTTCTTTAAAGATTTTCGCTGGTATGATTTCAACCATGAAAGTGAATACAGGTGCGATGGAACAAGCAACGAAGCAAGATTTTTCTAACGCGACGGAGTTAGCAGATTATTTATCTAACAAAGGTATGCCATTTAGAGAAGCGCATGAAGTCGTTGGAAAACTTGTTCTACAATGTGTTCAAAAGAATTGTTATTTAAGTGATTTATCGATGGAAGACTTTAAACAATCGAGTGATTTATTCCAAGAGGATATATATGAGGTTTTAGCACCTAAAACGGCAGTAGCACGTCGTAACAGTGCAGGTGGGACAGGCTTTGAACAAATTAAAATCGCCATTGATAAAGCGAAAAAGTGCCTAGCGTAATCATTTAGATTAAAAGCCACGTTACATAGTGTAACGTGGCTTTTTTACGTAGTCAAGCTATTATTCGTCTGTATCGTCACTGCGGACAACCAATACATCACATCGTGCATGACGGGTAATATGTTCTGAAACGCTACCAATTAGGAAGCGTTCAACTGCATTTAACCCTGTGGCTCCACACATGATTAGATCGATTTCATGTTTTTTAGCAATATCTTTTGGAATTTTGATTTTTGGAGAGCCATAATCAATGACGTATTCTACATCAGCTACACCTGCATCATGCGCCTCTTTTTTATAATTCTCCATTAATTCTTTAGCAAATAGTTCTGCTCTTTCTGCAATGGTGCGATCATACGCTTCTACTGTTGCAAATGTACGAGTATCAATAATATGGGCAATGACAATTTTTGCGTTATTTCTTTTTGCTACTGCAATCGCTTTCTTGAAAGCCCATTCTGCTTCTTTAGAACCGTCAACGGCTACTAGGATTTTTTTATAAGATAGTGTCATTAAAATCCCCTCCTTTTTCTACATCTTTATTATACAACATTTTTCGAGTTTATTTGTGAAAATATTTTGAAAAGATTATTTAAAACATGAAAATATATAAAATTTAAAGGAATATTTGATATTGGTCAGGTAATAAAACTGCCGAGAATACAGTAAAAATAGTAATGAGGGATGGAAATTCTGATTGGAGGTTCTGCACGATGCGTATTGGAATTCCTAAGGAAATTAAAAATAATGAGAATCGGGTTGCCTTAACACCATCAGGAGTAACGAGTTTTGTTAAAGCTGGACATCAAGTATATATGGAGTCTGGAGCAGGGGATGGTGCTTCTTTTCCTGATGAAGAATATGTTCGTGCTGGAGCATCCATTGTGCAAACAGCACAAGAAGTATGGTCGATGGATATGGTGATGAAGGTGAAAGAGCCATTGCCTAGCGAATATGCTTTTCTGCGAGAAGGTTTAATTCTATTTACATATTTACATCTCGCTGCAGAACCAGAGCTTACGAGAGCGTTGCTTGCGAAAAAGGTAGTTGCCCTAGCTTATGAAACCGTTCAGCTCGCAAACAAATCTTTGCCATTATTAACACCAATGAGTGAAGTTGCAGGAAGAATGGCTACCCAAGTAGGGGCACAATTTTTAGAAAAAATAAATGGTGGTAAAGGTATCCTTCTATCAGGTGTGCCCGGTGTTTCTAGAGGAAATGTTACGATTATTGGTGGTGGTGTTGCAGGTACAAATGCTGCAAAAATTGCAATTGGTCTAGGAGCTAAAGTTACGATTCTTGATGTGAATCCAGAACGACTAAGACAACTTGATGACCTCTTCGGGTCGCAAATCTCTACATTAGCTTCTAATCCATTTAATATCGCCCAAGCGGTAAGGGACTCAGATCTTGTAATAGGGGCTGTGCTCATTCCAGGGGCCAAAGCACCTACACTTGTAACGGAAGAAATGATTAAGACGATGAATCCTGGTTCAGTTATTGTTGATATTGCGATCGATCAGGGCGGCATATTTGAAACAACGGACCGTGTAACGACCCACGATCAGCCAACCTATGTGAAACATGGGGTTGTTCATTATGCTGTAGCAAATATGCCTGGAGCTGTGCCGAGAACTTCCACCATTGCCTTAACTAATGTAACAGTTCCTTATGGACTCCAAATTGCTAACAAAGGGTATAAACAAGCATGTCTTGATGATGACGTGCTCAGGAAAGGTCTTCATACACTTAACGGCGTTATCACATATAAAGCTGTAGCAGAGGCTTTTGGCTTTGATTATCATGATGCTGAAAACGTTCTAAAAACATTATAGAAAGGCAACACAGAAAATGATATTTAAAATTTGTCATTTTCCGTGTTGCCTTTTGTTTGGTTTTAGATTTTTTGCAGTTCTTTCGGGAATTTTGTAAGGATTTCGACGCCATTTTCGGTTACGAGAACATCATCTTCAATCCGAACTCCTGCTACATTAGGGACATAGATTCCTGGCTCAATTGTATAAACCATTCCAGGTTCTAGTTTTAATGAATTGGTTTCAGTTAGTGAAGGATATTCATGAACTCCAATGCCTAATCCATGTCCAAGTCGATGTGGAAAATATTCACCATACCCAGCATCAGAAATAATCTTTCTAGCCGTTAAATCAACTTCAGAGCAAGTAACACCTGATTTGCTGGCATCAATGGCCGCTAGTTGTGCTTTTAACACAGTATCATATATTTCTTGTTGTTTGTCATTAATATCACCAAAAGCAACAGTACGAGTAATATCTGAGCAATAACCATCGACGATGACCCCTAAGTCAAATAATACTAGGTCGCCTTTCTGAATTTTTGTCATTCCGGGAGTTCCATGTGGTGAGGCTCCATTTGCTCCAGTCAATACCATTGTTGCAAATGACATGTCTGTAATTCCTTTTTTCTTTAATTCGAATTCAATCGCAGCTACAATTTCAAGCTCTGTTTTTCCTTCTCTGATTTCCGAACAGCCGACTTCCACTGCGTAGTCAGCGAGTTTACATGCCTCACGTAAGATTGACATTTCCTTATCGTCCTTAATCATGCGTAATTGTTGTAATTTTTCTTCAGCAGAGGCATATGTAGTGTTTGGAAACATGGTGTTAAGGGCTTCGTAACGTTCCACATTCAGATGTTCTTTTTCAATCGCTACTTTAGTGATTTTATTTGTTCTAGCTTTAATCTTTTTGTGTATAAGGTCCCAAGGATTTTCAATATCTGTATAACCGATAATGTCATAATCCCAACCAGAGCGTTTGGCATCACCCTTTTCCATTGCAGGACAGACAAGGAAGGGTTCTTCTTCTTGAAATAAAACGAGTCCGAGTAGTCTTTCGTGTGGATCGCTATAAAAACCACTTAAGTAAAACACATTTTCCGTAGAAGTAATAACAGAAACATCAATTTGATTTTCCTTCATCCACTTTGATAAATTTGCCATTCTATTTTGCATCATAACGGCCTCCATTTCATTTAATACGTATCAGCCTATATTTGATCATTAACATTGTATATCTTTCTAAAACGATATAAAAGGGAAGGGAGACAAATCCATAAATGTTGTTTATTTTACAATTAATATTTAAATTTGAATAGTGCGATTTATTTGAATTTATAGTATTATGGACATAGTTAAAATGGTGGGTTAAAAAGAAAAAAGAGAGGATAAGTTGTTAATATAGTAATTTACTAAATAAGTAAGAAATAATTTTTCAAAAAATTAATAAAATAGATTGAAATATTATTATTTTAATATTATAATTTACTACACAAAAGCATAACAGCATAAACGTATAAAAGTAGTAAAAATAATACAAAAGTTACATATATTAAAGGGGGATAAAAATGTTAAAGAAAAAATTCTTAGGTTTAGCAACTTTGGGTTTAGCAGGTTCATTGTTACTAAGCGCTTGTGGTAACGGCGGTTCTGAAGAAGCTGGGGATTCAGGGGAAAAAACATATAAAGTAGGAATCTCTCAATTTGTCACACACCCTTCACTAGACGCTGCTACAGATGGATTTAAGAAAGCATTAGAAGAAGAAGGGCTTAAAGTAGAGTATGATGAACAAAATGCCAATGGAGATCAAACAACCGTTCAAACCATTGCATCTAATTTAGCTGGAGATAATGTTGATTTAATTTTTGCAAATGCCACTCCAAGTGCATTAGCGGCATTAAATGCAACGAAAGAAATTCCAATTGTCTTTACTTCTGTTACAGATCCAGTTGAAACGCAACTTGTAAAATCTATGGAGGAACCAGGCGGTAATGTAACAGGTACAGCTGATATGCATCCAGAAGCAATTCCTAATACGGTTAAATTTATTCATGAAAACTTCCCAGATGCAACAATCGGTACTGTATATAGTGCAGGAGAGCCAAACTCAGTTGTTCAAGTTGATATTATGAAAAAGGCTGCAGAGGAATTAGGCATGAAAGCGCCAGTTGAATCAACAGTTGCTACATCTGCTGAAGTAAAACAAGCAGCAGAATCACTCGTTGGGAAAGCGGATGTCATTTTTATTGTGACAGATAATACGGTTGTTTCTGCTTTAGAGTCTGTTGTACAGGTTGCAGAAGAGAAAGATATGCCTTTATTCGTTGGTGAATTGGATTCCGTTGATCGTGGTGGCTTTGCTGCATATGGCTTTAGCTATGAAGATATTGGCTATGAAGCAGGAATTATGGCTGCTCAAATCTTGAAAGGTGAAAAACAGCCATCCCAATTACCAGCTCAATATCCACAGAATTTAAAATTAGTCATCAATAAGAAGGCCGCTGAGGCAATGAATATTGAACTGAAAGACGAATGGAACGATATTGCAGAGTTTATTGAATAATGAAATGAACCTATGATAATGGGGCTCCTGCTTTTTATGGAAGCCCCATTATTCTATATAAGGGAAGATTTGTAAGAATAGTTTTAATTTTCTTGGCTGGATAGTGGTCTAGCTTCAGCGCCTAGCCCCTCGAGGTCACAAGCGTGTCTAGTGTCGGCTCCGGGGGGCAGTCGCCTATACATTTCTTTCAATCCGTCAAGAAGATTAAAGAGCAATCTTCTTGACGGCTCGTCTTGTGCTTGGCCGTACCGGCATAAGTGCAACTACTCCTCTGTCTTCGCCTAAAGGCTTGCCAGTCGGAGAGTTTTCTTTATCGGGGCTAAAGCAACGCTTACGCTTTTCATGAAAGGAGTTACAATATGTTTAACGCGATATTTGGTTCTTTTGAGGCTGGGATTATTTATGCACTGATGGCCTTAGGAGTTTACTTATCTTTTAGAATCTTAGACTTTCCAGATATGACGGTTGATGGTTCATTCGTAACGGGTGCAGCTCTATCAGCGGTCTTAATTGTTGGAGGTATGAATCCTTTTATTGCTACTCTTCTAGCTCTAATGGTTGGGTTTGTAGCAGGATGTGTAACAGGACTTCTTCATACAAAAGGTAAAATCAATGCTCTTTTAGCAGGGATCTTAATGCAGATTGCCCTTTATTCTATTAATTTACGAATTATGGGGAAACCCAATGTTCCCTTGCTTCAAGAGGAAACAGTTATTACGAAGCTTACAGCTTTTTGGCAAAGCTTAAAAATTGATGATGGAATTAACGCTGTATTATCAGCGATTGGACTTGGGTCCTTTTTGCCAAAAACGTGGGGTATTTTCATCATTATGGCAATTTTGGTCTGTATTGTGAAAAAAGGGTTAGATTATTTCCTTCGAACAGATATTGGCTTGGCAATTCGCGCAACAGGTGATAATGAAACGATGATCCGCAGTTTTTCAGCTGATACGGACTTTTTGAAAATTATAGGGTTGGGATTGTCGAATGCCCTCGTTGCTTTCTCGGGTGCACTTATTGCTCAGTATAATGGATTCAGTGATGTCGGAATGGGAATCGGTTTAATCGTTATTGGTTTAGCTTCAGTAATAATTGGTGAGGCAATTTTTGGAGCGAAAACAATTGTCAGAGCGACGTTAGCCGTGATTGGTGGTTCTATTCTATACCGGATCATTGTTGCCTTAGCCCTTCGTGTTGAATTTTTAGACACAGGCGATATGAAGCTTATTACAGCCGTTATTGTGATTATTGCTTTAGTATTACCAAAGATTAATGACAGTAGGAAAGAAAAACTAAGGAAAAAGAAACGAATTCAGTCGATGGCGAATGATCAAACAATTGGCGCATAAGTGACGTTTAACAGCAATTGTTTAGTATTATTCGAAGACTTTAGTTTAATAGAAAACGAGGTGAATCCTTTGTTACAATTAAAACAAATTAATAAAGTATTTAATGAAGGCACACCAGATGAAAAAATTGCCTTACAGGAAATAACACTCGAATTAGAGCCAGGGGATTTTGTCACCATTATCGGAAGTAATGGCGCTGGTAAATCAACTTTAATGAATATTATTTCTGGAAAAATCTTTACTGACATTGGTTCGATTGTCATTGATGGAAAAGATGTTACAAATGTAAAAGAACATAATCGAGCACAGTTAGTCGGTCGTGTTTTCCAAGATCCAATGGCTGGTACGGCCCCCACGATGACAATTGAAGAAAATTTAGCCATTGCCTATGCACGTACAAAGAGTAGAAGACTTAGAGTTGGGGTTTCAAAGAAAAGACGAGACTATTTTAAAGAGAAATTACAAACTTTAAACTTAGGGCTAGAGGATCGTTTAGAAGCAAAAGTTGGATTATTGTCAGGAGGGGAAAGGCAGGCGCTCTCTCTGTTAATGGCAACCTTTACGGACCCCAAAATCCTTTTGCTCGATGAACATACAGCTGCCCTCGATCCATCACGTGCGGAATTAATAACAAATCTGACAAGGGAAATCGTTCAAAAAAACCAGTTAACTACCTTAATGGTTACTCATAATATGCAACAGGCTTTAGATTTAGGGAATCGCTTAATTATGATGGACAAAGGACAAATCATCTTTCAAGCGAATAGAGAGGAAAAGAAACAATTAACGATTGAAAAACTCCTAGCGGAATTCCAACGCATTCGTGGAGAACAAATGAGTAGTGATCGAGCGATGTTAATTTAGAGACGGATACTTATGATTCCGTCTCCTTTTTTTGTTCTAATCTGTTCTTCCTGCTATTACACTATAGTAAAGGGGTGTACAAGGGGGAAATCGTGTGGCAAGAAAGATTGGATTCTATGGAATAGTAGCCTATTTACTTTATAGTTTATTTTTTTATTGGTATTTATTTTACTTTGCAGATTCTTCGCTGCCATTTGAATATCAAGGAACAAATGCTGATCCCGCTACCTTCTTGAACGGAAGGGAGCTAATGTTAACGGAGGAGTACTCACAAATCCGAAATTTATTATTCTTTTTGGCAACGCCATTTGAGTGGCTTTTTTATTTGTTCATTTTATTGTTTGGATTATCCAAGGCCTTTGAGAAATGGTCAAAGAATACATCACCTTATAAATGGGTACAAACGGCAGTTTATTTATTTTGGTTATCACTTTTTTCATTTGTTGCGACATTACCAATTAGTTATATCAGTTATACGCTTTCCAAAAGCTATCATATTTCAACACAAGAATTTGCTTCTTGGATGAAAGATGGACTTATTGATTTTTGGATCAATTACGGGTTGATATTCATCATTGTTACTGTACTTTATTGGTTAATGAAGAAAAGTGAAAAACGTTGGTGGCTATACGCATGGCTTCTATCGGTTCCGTTTACCTTATTTATGTTGTTTTTACAACCAGTTGTGATTGCACCACTTTATAATGATTTTTATCCGTTAAAAGATAAGGAATTAGAGGCACAGATTTTGGAGCTGGCCAGTGAGGCTGATATTCCAGCAGACCATGTATTTGAAGTAAATATGGCTGATAAAACCAATGCGTTAAATGCGTATGTAACAGGAATAGGTTCAAATGCAAGAATCGTTCTATGGGATACAACACTAAATGAATTATCAGACGATCAAATTTTATTTATTATGGCACATGAAATGGCTCACTATGTTGAAAAACATATTTATATTGGACTAGGTATCTCTTTGTTGTTTTCTTTAGTAGGGTTATATGTTGTTTATCGATTCATGAATAGTTGCGTGCGAAGGTTTGGCGAGGCACTTAAAATATCTTCGGTTTCAGACATACGCTCACTGCCACTTTTATTAATCATCATGTCGATGTTGGCATTTGCCGCTAGTCCAATCGAAAATACGATTTCAAGATATCAAGAAACAAGGGCAGACCGGTATGCGATTGAGTTAACAAAGAATACGGAAGCAGGAATCACGACTTTTCAAGAATTAACCCGAGCTGGTCTTAGCCAAGTGAACCCACCATTTTTAGTGAAGTTTTTCCGCTATGGTCATCCAACGATGTTAGAGCGAATCTCAAGGCTAGAGGACTATGAGATAAAGCAAAGAGATTAAATGTTTTCATTGATGAATGGGAAAGGGCTGTCTCAAGTGTGAGATAGCCCTTTTTTGGAAATTGGTACACACAGTTAAAAGTTGCGCTTCATGAATGATGGAAAAAAGGAGAGTATTGTGAGGGGAAATTGAGAAATTGAACTCCTTTTTTCTAAGTCCCAAAACGTTTGTTCAATTCTTTATATTGATTTGACAATTCCATAAAGTGATTCTGATTACGCTCATCGATAGCAAGATCAATCTTGTTTAACAACTTTTCTCTTTCATGCTTCAAAATAATTTCCGCTAAAAACATGTCAATGTACAAATCAAGCATATAACCCTCTTTTAACTTTTTTTGTTTCAAAACATTGGATTTCATGAGCTCAGTGTTAGGATGGTCTTTCATTCTTTTCACCTCGATTTCTTCCAACTCATCTTAATGTGAGTTTTCTTTATATTATATGGAATTATCGATTATTATTCAACTGAATTTTACAAATTTTTAGAAAATAATGCATTTATCATATTTGTGAACAAAATAGTAATTCGTTATTTTTTACTAGAAATAAAGTCTTATTTTTGAAGTAAATATGGGGGTTATTTGTTATGATAGTACCTGAATTTGATTCCTAAAGGAGATGAAATATATGAATGAAAAAGAATTTAATATGGACTTTGAAATAAATCCCCTGACAGTTGCTATTTTGCCCATTGAGTTTGGAGAAGGTAAGCTTTATTCAAAAGTATATCAGCTTGATGAAGAGTTTTTCGTACCGTTTAAACCTCTGGATTTAATTAAAAAGGCGTGCAAGGCATTTGGGGCTAGTTATGAAGGTAGGCGTGATGGCTGCCGGCATTTAGTTGGAATCACCCATAAAGTTCCGATTACAATCGATTCCACAAATTTAGTCTATTTTTTTCCAACAAATTCACCTACAAAAGCTCCATGTGCATGGATTTCCCATGAACATGTTAAAGAATATAAAAAGTCTGATTCCTCACATACACATGTGACATTTAGAAATAATAAGTCTATTGTTATTCCCATTTCTGTTTATTCCTTTGAAAAACAAATGTTGCGAACTGCGTTATTACGGACAAGACTTTCACAAAAGATCGCAAGCCAAAATCGTCGATTAATGTATGTTTACAATAATCACTCGAAAGCATCTGAAAATCTATCTCCATATGGTGATCTTGATTTCTAAAAAGAGTAAGCGTTTACACCATCTTTTGCATTTATTATTTTATATTATTATATAAAGTATAAGCATGGAAATATCCATGCTTATACTTTTATTTTAGTTTAAACAATCTTATATTTTTGAGGGAGAAGCAAATCTTTTGTATAGATAAAAGCTGAGCAATTCCTGAACTTTGTTTCGGATTCGGGGATTAAAGTAATTATGTTGTTCCTCATAGCCTTTATACAAAAAAAGAAAGCCCGTAAAAGCATCATCATGACTAATTTGCTCGACTTTTAACTTTTGTTGCCTCATATAATATTTGACTTCTTTGAGTTCTTTTTGAATGATTTTCATTGTTTCTTCGATAAGTTCTAAATATGGCTGCTTTAATTTGAAAGGACTGCAGTTAACAATCTCAAGGTCTCGATTCAAAATTGTAAGTACCATTGGTAAATAAATGGCTTTTTCCATGATATTTCGATCGCCCTCAGGAATTCTTGTCATCTTTCAAACCCTCCTTACCTGAAAAAATGGGAACAAATGTTCTAATGGTTATTTTACAGGAAATGCCACGTAATTTCAACCTCGTTTAATACATGCTAAAGATTCGACTTAATTCTTTACTAATGGGCTGTGTTAATGGGTGATGTTAATTTTAGACAACTGTTGATTAGCTGGAAGGTACAGACCATCCTGCGGGAGAAACAAAATAGGCAGGCGACTGTAGATACAAAATAACAGGGTGGCTTAGGTGTTGTTGTACGGAAAGCAAAGTGCCTGAAATGGAATTCAACAATTAAGATTAACAGAAAATGGTCTTTAAAAATAACCTAGAAATCGCTAGTATTCATTCGCAGGTACAACCTTTTTAAGGTAAAATAGAAAGTACTAAAAGCATATCATTATTTATTAGGTCAGGGGACTTGTGCCATGAGGTATGAAAAAAATCAGGAAAGAAAAAGGTTGAAAAGGAAGAAAAAGAGAAGATTGCGAAAAACCGTTTTGATTTTCTTTTTTCTGATCCTTCTTGCATTTGGATATATTTTTATTCAATACATACAGGGGATCAAAAAGACAATGGATGAAGCAAATATTGATCAAATTGAATACGAATTTAATGGAAAACAGGATCAATATGGCGGTACGAATGTGTTATTGATTGGGAGCGATTCAAGGGGAGAAAAAAATGCAAGATCCGATACGATTATGATTGCACAGTATCATCCCGAAAATCATTCATATAAATTGATTTCAATTATGCGAGATACCTATGTAGATATTCCGGAACATGGGAAGAATAAAATTAATACAGCGTTTGCGCTGGGGGGACCGGAATTACTCCGTAAGACGATTAAGGAAAATTTTGATGTGGATGTTCAATACTATGCCATTATTGATTTTGAAGGGTTTGTTCATTTAATAGATGAAGCATTTCCAGATGGGGTAGAAATTGAGGTAGAAAAGGCGATGTCAGCCTATATAGGGGTAACGTTAGAACCGGGCGTGCAAAGGCTTGATGGAGAACATTTATTAGGATATGTTCGCTTCCGCCATGATGCAATGGGGGACTTTAATCGGGTGGAACGACAACAAAAAGCGCTAAAAGAAGTGGCATCTCAATTTGCTTCTTTTCAAACGTTAACGAAATTGCCTAAATTAGTAGGTGTTGTGAAACCATTTGTGAATACGAACTTGAATACATCAGATATTATATATATAGGAAAAGATTATTTGTCAGAAGATAATCGAAATATCGAAACTCTTCGGATTCCCGTTGACGGTGAATATGAACCACAAAGAATTAGTGGCGTGGGTGAAGTGTTACGGGTTGACCTTGAAGCAAACCAGGAAGCGATTAGAACATTTTTGGATAAATAATGATGCTAGTCAATTTTGGGGATTAAGCATAAAAATAGGTGGGTATGAATTTGGTAAAAATGCTTTATAAAAGTGTAGGAGAAATCATGAATGGACTTTGAAATGTTAAAAGAATGGATAACTCTAGAAAATTTGATGAAGTTGATCCAGGAATATCGTTCGTTTGGTCCAATCCCAGGGATTATTTTGCCAATGCTGGAGGCTTTTTTGCCATTTTTGCCTTTATTTTTATTTGTCATGGCAAATGCCAATGCGTTTGGGCTATGGCTTGGATTTATTTTTTCTTGGATTGGAGCATGTGTAGGAGCCTTGCTTGTCTTTTGGATTGTACGTAAATATGGAAGGCAACGAGCGTTACATTTTTTAACGAAACATAGACAAGTACAAAAATTAATGCATTGGGTTGAACGCCATGGATTTGGTCCTTTGTTTCTGCTTTTATGTTTTCCATTTACACCATCGGCTTTGGTCAATATTGTTGCAGGGCTATCTCAAATAAGTAAAAAACAATATATGTTGGCAGTCATGACTGGGAAGTTTGTCATGATTTTTACGGTTAGTTTTATTGGACATGATATCCATTCCCTTTTGACAAAGCCATTTAGAACAGCTATTTTGGGTGTCGTTATTTTTATTCTATGGTATGTTGGAAAGAGAATTGAAGTAAAGATTAATAAAGGGGCAGAAAAGGAGCGGGGAGGACAGGAAGGCTGACGAAAGAATTTACTGCATTAGAGAAAGTAGTAATCCTATCGTAAAAAAATGAGTTGAAAGTGTGATGTGAATGAAAGAAGAAATAAAACAAGAGGGTATCGAATGGCTGAAGGCATTTGCGATTGGGACCATCATTTTTGTATTTATTCGCACGTTCTTTTTTTCCAATTATGTAGTGGAGGGAGGCTCAATGATGCCCACTCTCCAAGATGGAAACAAACTTGTAGTCAATAAAATTGGTTATCAAATTGGAGATTTACATCGATTTGATGTGATTGTCTTTCATGCGAATCAAAAAGAGGATTATGTAAAGAGAATTATTGGGTTACCAGGAGACGAAATCGAATATCGTGATGATATTCTTTTTATAAATGATAAGAAATATAACGAACCCTATTTAGAAAAATATCGTAAAGAAGCTTTTGGTGTTCACTTAACAGGTAATTTTACGTTACTTGAACTTACGGGGAGTGAAACAGTACCGGAAGGTCATATCTTTGTTTTAGGTGATAATCGATTAGGTAGCCGTGATAGCCGTGAGTTTGGCTTTGTATCAATTGATCAGGTTGTAGGAAAAGTAGATCTCAGGTATTGGCCATTTGATCAAATAGGCGTTACGTTTTAACAGAAGGCTGCGTAAAAATTTTATGGACTTCTGTTGTTTGCAGTGGAGGGATGAAGACTCCTGCGGGAGAAGTGAAACAGGAAGCCACCTCAAGGCACCAATTCAAGGTGGCTCTTGCGTAGCTGAGCGGAAAGTGAAGTGCCTGAAACGAAAATCAACAATAACAGAAAAAGATTGAAAAAGGAGGAGAGAGATGTCAGTTCGTTTAATCATTGGACGATCCGGAAGTGGAAAAACGACCGAATGTTTCAATGAAATAAAAGCAAAATTAGTAGAAAATCCAGTAGGAAATCCCATTCTTTATATTGTACCAGATCAAATGACATTTTTATCAGAATACCAGTTCATTCAATCACCTGGTCTTGGTGGAATGATTCGAGCTCAAGTATTTTCTTTTACCCGCCTTGCCTGGAAGATCCTACAAGAAACCGGAGGCATTAGTCGCTATCATTTGAATAGTACAGGTATTAGCATGCTAATCCAAAAAATTATAGAAGATAAAAAGGAAGAATTAACGATTTATCAACGTACCGCTGACAAAGCAGGATTTATTAATCAAATGGAGCAAATGCTGATTGAGTTTAAACGCTATTGTATTGAACCACAAGAGTTGAGAAAAATCACACAAGAACAAGGTAAGGAAAAAGTATTAGAAGATAAACTCCACGATTTGCAGTTAATTTATGAAAACTTTGAAGCGGAATTATCCAATAAGTATATTGACTCTGAAGATTATTTCCGATTGTTATCAGAGAAAATTAGTGAATCGGCATTTTTAAAAAATGCTGAAATCTATATTGATGGTTTTCATAGTTTCACGCCCCAAGAATATATGATCATTGATGCATTGATGAAACATTGTGCACAAGTTTCCATTACATTAACAGTGGACAAGCCTTTTCATAAAAGTCCAGATGATTTACATTTATTCCGTCTTTCAGGTGAAAACTTTAGAACCTTATTTGAAATGGCTGAAGTGAATGGATTAGCAGTTGAAGAAGTTGTGCTACAAGAGCAAAAGAGATGGAAAAACGCAGATATGCAGCATCTTGAGACCTATTTTGACTCGAGACCGGCGAGATCCTTTATAGGAGAAACATCGATTCATATGGCAGAGGCTGTGAATCGAAGAGCCGAAATCGAAGGGATAGCACGTACTATTAGGCGGCTTGTAAGCGTGGAAAACTATCGTTATCGCGATATCGCGATCCTCATGAGAAATGGTCAAGATTACCATGAAATGATCGAAACCATTTTTGTTGATTATGAGATTCCTTATTTTATTGATGTGAAAAGAACGATGCTCCATCATCCCTTAGTGGAGTTAATTCGCTCTGTTCTTGAAATTATGAACAGCAACTGGCGCTATGAACCGGTCTTTCGAGCGATTAAAACCGAACTCCTATTCCCACTTGGACAAAATATGGAAAAGCTTCGTGAGCAAATGGATCTACTTGAGAACTATGTACTTGCTTTTGGAATTAAAGGAAATAAATGGACAAAAAGAGACCGGTGGAAGTATCGTCGTATTCGTGGATTGGAATTTGAAAATGTAGGACAAACGGATAGAGAAAGACAAGTTGAACAAATTTTGAATGAACTGCGGTTGATGGTCACAGCACCGATTCTCCGTTTATCACGTAGATTGAAAAAGGCAGAAAATGGGCGTCAGTTGGGAGAGGCTCTCTATTTATTTATTGAGGAATTGGATATTCCCGTTAAGTTAGAGAACTGGAAAACAGTTCAAGAAGAAAAAGGGAATCTTGTGAAGGCAAGGGAGCATGATCAGGCTTGGAATGCGATCATTGAGATATTGGATCAGTTTGTAGAAATTCTAGGAGACCAAAAGATTTCTTTAGCTTCATTCTCAAAAATCATAGAAGCAGGCTTAGAATCTCTAAGATTTTCACTGGTTCCCCCTGCCATGGATCAGGTATTAGCTGGTGATTTAGAGAAATCAAGATTATCAAATGTGAAAGTGGCTTTTATCATTGGATTGAATGAAGGGGTCATGCCAAAGAAATTCACAGATGATGGGATACTCGCCGATGAAGATCGTGAAAAAATTATTGGAAGTGGGGTAAAAATTGCTCCAACAAGTAAAACAAGATTACTAGATGAAGAATTTTTAGCCTATATGGCTTTTACGACTCCATCGGATCAACTATATATTAGCTATCCACTTGCAAATGAAGAAGGAAATGCCCTTATGCCCTCTCTTTATATAAAAAGAATGCACGATCTATTCCCAGAGCTATCTAAGACTGTTTATATGACAGATCCGGTTGAGCTACTTGAAAATGAACAGTTGTCTTATATCTCCCATCAAAATAGGAGTTTGTCTTATTTGACTTCACAGTTGCAGATGAAAAAACGTCATTATCCTGTAGCTGACTTTTGGTGGGACGTCTATAACTGGTATGTAAAAGGGACAAAGGGGCTAATGGCTCGTCGAGTTTTATCTAGTTTAGTTTATAAAAACGAGGCTAAACGATTACCAGAAGAAATAAGTCAGGAATTATACGGCGACGATATTCAAGCAAGTGTGTCAAGAATGGAGTTATTCCATAGCTGTCAATTCTCTCATTTTGCCCAACACGGTCTTAAACTTCGTGACCGCCAAATTTTTAAATTAGAGGCGCCTGATATTGGAGAATTATTCCACTCTGCCTTAAAATATATTGCTGAGACCGTCATGGACAAGAGGATTTCTTGGTCCGATCTAACAAAAGAACAGACTGAACAATTAGCGAAAGAGGCTGTAGAACTTTTAGCGCCAAAGCTGCAAAATGAAATTTTGCTTAGTTCTAATCGTCATGCGTATATCAAAAGAAAGCTTCAGCAAATTATCAGTCGAGCTTCGATTATTTTAAGTGAGCATGCAAAAATGAGTGGTTTCGCACCAGTTGGTCTTGAAGTTGATTTCGGACCAAAAAGAGAGTTACCCCCATTAACCTTTAAATTACGTAATGGTAATCGTATGCAGCTTATTGGAAGAATTGATCGAGTCGATAAAGCGGAGGATGAAAATGGCGTTTACTTACGGATTATTGATTATAAGTCAAGTGCCAAAGAGTTGAATTTAACTGAAGTCTACTATGGTGTTGCACTACAAATGTTAACCTATTTAGATATTATCATCCATCATTCTGACGTCTTGATTGGAAAAGAAGCTATACCTGCAGGAGTTCTTTATTTCCATGTGCATAATCCGATGTTAAATGCGAAGAAGATTATGACGATGGAAGATATTGAAAATGAATTATTTAAAAAGTTTAAAATGAATGGTCTGGTACTTGGAGAGGAAAATGCGGTTCGCCTAATGGATCTGAGTTTGGATGCAGGTTCCGCGTCCGATGTTGTTCCAGCAAAAATGAATAAAGATGGATCCTTTGCTAAAAATTCAAAAATTGCGAGTAAACAAGAGTTTAAGGAGATTAGCGATTATTTACATCACTTGTATGTAAAAACGGGCAATGAGATTACAGAAGGAAATGTTGCGATTGCTCCTTATAAGTTAAAGAATCGGACACCATGTACATTTTGTAGTTTTAAATCAGTTTGTCAATTTGATGAGTCGATGGAGGAAAATCAATACCGTTTGCTTATTCCTAGCTCAAAAGATCAGGCTATTCAATTGATGAAAAAGGAGGTGGAGGAAAATGACGTTGAATAATATACCTCCTAAACCAGAACATGCCACGTGGACTGATGACCAATGGAAAGCCATCATGGCAACAGGAAAGGATATATTAGTTGCAGCTGCTGCAGGATCGGGAAAAACGGCTGTACTAGTTGAACGAATGATTAATAAAGTCATCTCAAAAGAACGTCCAATCAATGTCGATGAGCTACTAGTCGTTACCTTTACAAATGCTTCAGCAGCTGAAATGCGAAACCGAATTAGTGAGGCGTTAGAAAAAGCAATCAACCAGGATCCTGCTTCTACTCATTTACGAAAACAATTGAGTTTGTTAAACCGAGCTTCGATTTCTACTATCCACTCATTTTGTTTAGAAGTAATCAGAAAGTATTATTACTTAATTGATATCGATCCAGGATTTCGAATTGCTGATTCAACAGAGGCTCAACTTTTACGTGACGAAGTATTAGATGAGCTATTTGAAGAAGAATATGGAAAACCGGATAATGAACCCTTTTTCCAAGTTGTTGATAGCTTTACGAGTGATCGCAGTGATGATGCTCTAATGGATATCATTCGAGACCTTTATGATTTTGCCAGGTCCAATCCTTCCCCTGAAAGCTATTTGCAGGATATTGTGAATATGTATGAAGTCGAATCTGTTACGAAAATGGAGGAGTTGCCGTTTATCGATTCATTGCTTCTTGATATCCGATTACAGCTAGAAGGGATTAGAGGAATGCTTGATAACGGACTCCAAATTACAAAACAACCAGGCGGTCCAGCACCTCGGGCAGAAAACTTTCTGGACGATATAAACATCATTGATACGATGATTGTGGCAAGTCAAGATTCTTGGAATGCCCTATATGAAGCGATCCAAAACTGGACTTTCTCTCGTGCAAAAACATGTAAAGGTGACGAATATGATAAAACCTTAATCGAGCGTGCACAAAAGGTACGAGATGAGGCAAAGAAAAAACTAAAGGCTTTACAGGAAGAATTATTTAACCGGAAACCAGAAAGTTTTCTTCGCGATATGAAAGACATGAAACCATTGATTGAAACATTGGTACAATTGGTAAAATCTTTTTCTGACAAATTTAATAAAGTTAAATTGGAAAAAGGATTGGTGGATTTTGCCGATTTAGAACATTACTGTCTTGATATCCTACAAGACCCTTCTGCTAAACAAGAAGGAATCCTAGCACCTTCAGAAGCGGCTATCCATTATCGAAATACATTTAAAGAAGTTCTAGTTGATGAGTATCAGGATGTCAATGCGGTTCAGGAAGCAATCATTAGCCTTGTGTCGAAGGAAGAAGAAAGTTCCGGAAATAAATTCATGGTGGGCGATGTAAAGCAGTCCATCTATCGTTTTCGACTCGCAGAGCCAAAATTATTTCTTGGAAAATATAATCGTTTTACAACTGATGGGGAGAATACGGGATTAAAAATCGACTTAGCACGGAATTTCCGAAGTAGGAAAGAAGTTTTGGCGGGGACGAATTATTTGTTTAAACAAATAATGGGGGTAAGTGTTGGCGAGATTCACTATAACGAAGAGGCAGAGCTCGTGAAAGGTGCACCTTACCCTGAGGATGATCCCTATCCAGTCGAATTGTTGCTCGTTGATCTTGAAAATGAAGAAAATGATGAAATACAAGTTGAGGATGCAGATTCGACTTTTGATGTAGTTGAGTTGGAGCAGTCCCAACTAGAAGCAAGAGTGATGGCTAAAAAAATTAAAACGATGATTGCAAACATGAATGCAGTTTATAACCCAAAAACAAAAAGTGAACGACCTGTCATGTATCGAGATATTGTGATTTTATTACGATCGATGACATGGGCACCGCAGATTATGGAAGAATTTAAGCAACAAGGAATACCGATCTACGCGAACCTCTCTACTGGCTATTTTCAAGCAACTGAGGTAACGATTATGATGTCATTATTAAAAGTGATTGATAACCCGTATCAGGATATTCCTTTAGCTTCTGTCCTGCGTTCACCGGTTGTCGGGCTGCAAGAAGATGAGTTATCTCTTATTCGCATCCATCAAAAAAATGGATCCTTTTATGATGCCTTATCCTCTTTTTGTCGTCAAAAGCCAACTGAAAGTGATGAGTGGGTATATGACAAGGTAAAGCCTTTTTACTTGATGCTAAAAGAATGGCGAACGATGGCAAGACAGGGATCATTAGCCTCATTGATATGGCAGATATATCGGGATACCCATTTTTATGATTATGTCGGGGGACTTCCTGGCGGAAAACAGCGACAAGCGAACTTAAGAGCTTTATATGACCGTGCACGGCAATATGAAGCAACCTCATTTAGGGGCTTATTCCGCTTTCTCAGGTTTATTGAACGAATGCAAGAACGAGGGGATGATTTAGGCGCAGCTCGTGCATTGGGTGAACAAGAAGATGTAGTACGAATTATGACGATTCACAGCAGTAAGGGGCTTGAATTTCCCGTCGTATTTGTCGCAGGTATGGGACGTAGTTTTAATACGATGGATTTACGTAAACCTTATTTATTAGATAAAGAATTTGGGTTTGCTACCAAATATGTAAATGTCGACAAACGAATTACTTACCCTTCTTTACCACAGCTTGCTTTTAAAAGAAAGAAAAAGATGGAAATGCTTGCAGAGGAAATGCGCGTCTTATATGTGGCTTTGACAAGGGCAAAGGAAAAATTGTATTTATTGGCCTCTGTAAAAAACTTACAGAAAAAACTCGAGAACTGGGAAAAACACCTGGATCACCATGAATGGCTTTTAACGGATTATGATCGTGCATCAGCTGGTAGCTATCTAGATTGGGTCGGACCTTCCCTTATTCGACATCAAGATTGTCAAACCTTAATAGGTGAAACGGTTCATTCTTCTTCACTGATTTCAGAAGACCTTCTTCAACATCCATCTTGTTGGAAGATAGAGG
The DNA here is from genome assembly GCF_050389805.1 of Niallia sp. Kr1. Lineage (NCBI taxonomy): Bacteria > Bacillati > Bacillota > Bacilli > Caryophanales > Bacillaceae > Niallia > Niallia sp. Kr1. The sequence goes on from NZ_CP130945.1 coordinate 1,252,229, forward strand.
TTATTAAGCCATATGATACGATTCTTGAGGAAGAAGTCGAAGAAAATGATGAAACATGGTTGGAAAACGTTACAGAAGGAAAACCGATTTCCATCGAATCACCTTATAAGGATGAAATTGAGGAACGTCTTTCTTGGACGTATCTATTTTGGAGTGCTTCAACTCATCGTTCCAAGCAATCCGTTTCTGAAATTAAAAGACAAAGAGAAGTGGCTGATGAGGGAAGCGGTACAGAGCTGTTAAGAAAATTTAAAAAGCCGTTAATGAATCGACCTCGTTTTATGCAGGAAAAGGCCTTAACACCCGCGGAAATCGGAACGGCTATGCATATGGTGATGCAACATATTGATCTTTCTAAACATATCGATCATAAATATATTGAAACGTTGTTACAGGAAATGGTACGTAAAGAACTGATTACGGAAGAACAAAAAAATGTAATTAATCCAGAATTGCTGGTTTCATTTGCTGGATCCGATTTAGGACGACGGATGAAAACAGCGGAAAAATTAGATCGAGAGGTACCGTTCAGTTTCTCTCTTATGGCAAGTGAGGCCTATGCAGACTGGAAAGGAGAAGATGAACCGGTACTAGTTCAAGGGATTATAGATTGTTTATTCCAAGATGAAAAGGGATTAATCCTTGTTGACTATAAAACAGATGGAATAACCGATCGGTTTAAAGGTGGGTTTGAAGAAGCTAGACCTATTCTTGAAAAACGCTATCGAGTTCAAATTGAACTTTATACAAGAGCGATCGAACAAATCTATAAACAAAAAGTAGCCGAACGATATTTGTTCTTTTTCGACGGAGCTTATACGTTAAAACTGGAAAAAGAAAAACGGTAGGTGTAGAAACCCTACCGTTTTTTAATTGTTTCCAACGTTAGGTTGATCAATTAAGTTTGTATCAAAATGATTGGTTGAGCTTAATCCATTGTTTGCCATGACGAATCCAGCCGTATTAGCAGCTCCAGAACCTAAAGTTGATTTTGCATTACTTTTTGGTGAAATATTTAGTGCATCACCAAATTGAACATTTCCGCCACCAACATTTATGATTTGCGTTTGACCAACAAATGCAGGCATCTTATTCCTCCTCCTCTCCAGTAGTGTTGATCGGTTTATCGACAGTTTCGAGTTGTCTAATGTGTAAAATTCTAGATTCCATGGTGATATGTTCTGTATTTCCAATATGCATAAAGGCTGAGGTACTAAGCGCAGTGACATCAATTGAGCCTACTTTAATAATCGGGTTGGGTGAAGTAGTATGGATTGTTAACGGTTCGTTTATTGGTGGTAGCGGTAGTGGATAGGAATATATTTTAAATAAAGAAAAATCGCCTTCATAACCAAAAAACACTTCCCTTTGTCTTTGAACAGCAAGAACACGGGCCAAACCATTTAGTTCGTTTGAATCGCCAATTTGGATGTGAGATCCGAAAATGACTGATTTGACCTCAATATTGTCGACTTTCGATACTCTTGTTAACATTACAGCCCCAATGGTACAAACGGACCAATAATTAATGATTCAGGCGGAGTATCAAAAAGGGAAGTAAGCTGAATGGTATTGGTATCCCCAACCATTAAAACCGAGGAACTTGAAACACCGAGAACAGTAATATTACCAACACAAATCTCACGGTTTACTACTTCAAAGTTCATTCTGTTTTCTCTCCATTCATATTTTGGGGTAAATGTTTCAAAAACGCTGAAACACCATTTTGAATTTCTGTTTTTAATTGTTCAACAATCCATTCTTTTTGTTGTTCTTTCGTTTGTCCATTTCTTAAAGGTTGATTTAGATAAGCTTCAATTCGGTTAGGAAGCTGTCTTTTAATATCTTGAAGAATAAACTCGTGATAGGTTTCGTCAACTTTATATTGAAATTGCTGGCATGTGGCATCGACAATGGTCGGAAGATTTTCATCAAGATATTGGTTAGTCAAATTTTCAATTTCTGTAAACATAGACATTCTTTCCTTTGGTTCACGAGGACCCTGGCCATGACCTCCATTTCCATTAGGTACTGAATAATCCTCGATTCCCTGTAAATCAGAAGGATTAAGTCCGATATTTAAAGTGCCTTCAAGGGTTTCAACTTTTAATTGATCAAATTTATATTCCATGCGATCAATATGAATGGGAGGTCGAGTCTGAAGTTCAGATAGTTGCTTTTCTAAAGACTGAATTTTTTTTTGCATTCCTCGTATGACGTTATCTTGATTATAGATATAGGCTTGCATTGACTGGAGTATTTGATAAATATCCTGATTCATGTTCCCACCTCACGATGCTATCTATCTAGAACCAAATGATTTTTTTAAGGATGTTTTTTGAAAACAAAATGATAGTCGGAATTCTATAACATCATCAGATCTTATCTACCTGTTGATGTTAAAGGAACCAATGGTGAAGTATGGTGAAATCCAGCGGTAATAGGAATGGGACCTTGTATATCCGGCGCTGGTCCCGTAAATCCACCAGTGTTATATAAATGGGTAGCTGGTTTAATCATTCCTGCACTTCCAATTTGTAAAACAGAGGAATTTGTGACACTATTTACTTTTAAGAACTGAATCGTTATGGATTGTTGAACGTAGAGATTCATTAAAAATCACCACTTTATTCTTTGTCATATTATGAATTTTTGGGAAGGCAACGATACCTATACATTAAAGAAATTACCTTGATCCATACTATCTTGATCAAATGTATTTGTTGCACTTTGATAGTTTTGTAAGTACACATTATCTCCTGTATTAAAAGAACCAGCTCCGGCATATGTTTTTGCATTTGAATTAGCCGATATTTTAAACGTATCACCAATATGGAAAACGGAAGCAGAACTGATATTTATAACCTGAACAACACCTACAATAGCTGGCATTTATAAACACCCTTTAATAATATGATTAAATCGGGGTATAAATCTGTACTTTCAGATCATATGCCCAGTTTTTTTATATTGTATGAATGGATGAAAAAAATGTGAATATGGTTGAGGTGTAAGGTTTGTTTATAAATATGCTGTTTTTATCTATATTATGCAAATGGGATAAAAACAAGGAAAGATGACTCTTATCTTAGAATATATAAATATAGAATGATCGTTATTTGCACTTTAAATATAAGGAGTTAGATGATGGAAGGAAAAACAACTCAAAATTCAGTAGAGAATCGAATTGTGTCTTTAGACATGATAAGGGGGGGAGCAATACTAGGTATTTTTTTAGTAAACATGTTATCGTTTCATTCACCCTTTTTGTATATAGACCCTTTAGAATGGTGGAAAGCCCCCCTAGATAAATGGACATATATCTTTATTGATATTTTTATCCAAGCTAGTTTTTATCCATTATTTTCAATGCTTTTCGGATATGGTCTGGTTTTATTATGGGAAAGAACGAATCAGAAGGGACTGCATTTTTACCCAATTGTATTTCGAAGGCTATCATTGTTGTTAATCGTTGGATTAGCTCATGCCTTTTTCGTTTGGCATGGTGATATTTTGTTCAACTATGCGTTACTCGGATTTATTTTTCTCTTATTTTTAAGATTAAGTAGAAAAAGTATGCTACTTATCGGAAGTGTTTTTTATATTTTGCCTAATTTACTTTTATTAGGATTATTAGTATTGACGGTCATGATGATGGCAGGAACAGGAACCGATCTTTCTATGGAAAATCCTGTATTGATTTCGCAGTCATTGGAGATTTATCAAAATGGAAGTTTTTTAGAAATAACAGTACAGCGGATAAAGGATTGGTCATATACAAATAATCTTTTTGGAATCATGACACAGCTGTTTACGCTATTACCTCTATTTTTAATCGGAGGTAGTGCAGCAAAATATAAATGGTTAGAACATGTAGGAAAATTTAGAAGGGCTTTTAAGATCACCTTCCTGATTACCCTTATATTGGGAGTGTTGCTTAAGCTTTCTCCATATGTCATCAGTTATAATGTCGCAACTAGTTTTCTTCAAGATTTATTTGGTGGACCCTTGTTAGCCATTTCTTACGGTTTGCTTATCGTTTTTTTAGCTGAAACCAAAGGTGGAAGAAAAGGTTTATCCGCAATGAGTTATGTAGGGCGGATGTCTTTTAGCAATTATTTATTTCAATCGATTGTTTCAACCCTTATTTTTTATCAATATGGATTAGGGTTTTATGGTGATGTATCGGTTACATGGGGAACGATTCTAGTCCTTATCATTTTTATGATTCAAATCATATTGAGCCGACTTTGGCTAAAATATTATCATTATGGACTAGCGGAATGGCTGTGGCGAAATTTTACTTATTGGAAGAAACAAAAATTACGTAGAAACGTAGAGTCAGAGTTAACACCATATAAATAGGTTTTTCTAATTGATTATGATAATATGTAAGTTGAATGAGAGGAGGGAGAAAAATGACGCATGCACATATTACAACATGGGTAATTGCATTAATTTTATTCTTTGTTGCGATTGCACTACATAAGAAAGAAAGCAAACGCGCTTATAAAATTGTTGTCATGATTCTACGGGTATTCTATCTATTAATTATAGCGACAGGGGCTATGTTATTATTTAGCTTAGCTACGATTACAGGAATGTACTGGGTTAAAGCATTACTTGGATTGCTAGTAATCGGTTTCTTAGAAATGGTTTTAAGTTTTTCAACTAAAGGAAAATCAGCAGGGGTTGCTTGGATTTTATTAATCGTTGGCTTTATAGCAGTTGTTTATTTAGGATTTGACTTACCAATGGGATTTTAATTAAGAATAAAAGGGTGAAAGAAGCCTTCCAGTATATGGAAGGCTTCTTTCACCCTATTTTTTCGATGACCATTCGTTTGCCAGAACTCATGGTGAATTCGAAACGGTCACTTTTCTTTTCGTAATAAACGAAATGATGTTGTACACTACAAATATTATCTCCGTTATCAAAAACAATAAAGTTGACCCCGCTTTTTTGATTACTTTCACTAAGAAAATTTAAATGGTTGTAGCAATAGATGCAATCGTAAATCGAAAATTGTAAGGAATTTAAATGGATGATGAATTGACAGAAAGCATCATCATTAATTTCGGCTAGTAATTGTTCTAAAGCGTAGACGAGACGTTTACGAATTCGGATTAGATCTTGATCTTTTAGATGATAATGTTCTTGCCCCAATTCGATCATTCCGTCACTTTTTAATACCCCATTTCGCCAACGATTGTATACAAATACTTCTATTTCTTCGTTTATCCACACATTTAAAAGGGTGGCCTCCTCTGTTTCATCATCAAAAAAGACCCATTGTTCATTTATATATTCAACAGACCCTTCTGTAAAGGCGCGTTGCTGATGTTGGATTAGTTTGTTGCGCTGTTGTTTTTCCAAGGAATTGAAACACCTCCTAGACACTCATTCGGATGTCATACTTTCTCTCATTTCTTAGACGAACCATTAATCGTTTTTGTAAATCATGTATAAGTTTCTGAAGATAGATTGATGTCTAGCTCCAGCGCCTAGCGCCAGCGCCTAGCTCCTAGTGAACTTCTTGCTTCTTCCGCAACGATTATTGTATCAACATCGCGCATTACCTGCTCAACGTTACCTTTATCTCTAGAAAAGGAGCAGCGACTAAAAAGTTGCTACGCCCTGTACAAGTCAGGCTTCAGGTTGCTGGGCAAAGCGCTTCCGCTTTTCGTTTAAGAAATCACGCATTTCTATTTCTAGACATAATTCTTTTTTTTTAAACCCAATGATTTGTTTTTCGGACAACTAACCGATTTGGTATACCACACATACACTAATTTCAAGTAAGGTAAGCTAACATACTCAGTAAAGAAGGGATGAGTAAAATGTGTGGGATTACAGGATGGGTTGATTTTAAAAGAAATATGATCAATGAAACAAAGATTTTACAAATGATGACGGAAACATTAGCAAAAAGAGGTCCAGACGACACTAGAATATGGACGGATACTCATGTAGGATTTGGTCACAAAAGACTTGTTGTGGTGGACCTAGAAAACGGAAAACAACCGATGGTAAAACAAAAATATGATCAACGATACACAATCGCCTATAACGGTGAATTATACAACACGGAAGATATCCGAAAAGAGCTTATACTTAAAGGTTATTCCTTTAATGGCCATTCTGACACTGAAGTATTGTTATCTGCCTATATAGAATGGAAAGAAAAATGCGTAGACTATTTGAATGGGATATTCGCCTTTGCTGTTTGGGATAGTGAGCGTGAATTAGTATTTATCGGAAGAGATCGACTCGGAGTAAAACCATTATTTTATTATGAAATGGGGGGAGCTATTCTATTTGGATCAGAAATGAAGGCGATATTAGCGCATCCAGATGTTCATTGTGTGCTTGATCGAGAAGGTTTAGCGGAAGTGATTGGACTAGGACCATCAAGAACACCAGGTTCTGGGGTATTTAAAGGAGTCAAAGAATTAAGACCAGCCCATGCTTTAACGTTTTCAAAAAATGGATTAAAAATATGGCGTTATTGGAATGTAAAGAGTGAGAAACACGTTGATTCATTTGAAGAAACGGTGGAGAAAGTTCGCTATTTATTTACGGACTCCGTTACAAGACAACTAGTTTCAGATGTACCGTTATGTACGTTTCTCTCAGGTGGTGTCGATTCAAGTGCGATTACAGCCATTGCAGCCAATGCAATTAGAAAGGAAGGCAAAGGCTCATTGCATACTTATTCCATCGAGTATGAAGAAAATGATCAATATTTCAAAGCAAATGAGTTCCAGCCAAACTCAGACAGTGAATTTATCAAAAAAATGACGGATACATTTCAAACCATTCATCATCGTTGCGTGATTTCTCAACAAGAATTAGCGCATTATTTATTAGAGGCTGTGCATGTCCGAGATTTACCCGGTATGGCAGATATTGATTCTTCATTGCTTTGGTTTTGCCGTGAAATCAAAAAGGATTTTGTTGTTGGTATATCAGGTGAATGTGCAGATGAAATTTTTGGCGGATACCCGTGGTTTAGAAGAGAAGAAGATTTAAACCGAGTTGGGTTTCCATGGATGAGATCTATAAATGAAAGGCAAGGGTTATTAAAAGATTACTGGCAAGGAAAGCTTAATATTCGTGAATATACCTTAACGAAATATGAAGAAATGATCGGAGAAACACCTTTATTAGAAGGAGAAAGTGAGGAGGAAACAAAACGAAGACAATTATTCTATTTGAATATGCTTTCCTTTATGACGACATTATTAGATCGTAAGGACCGAATGAGTATGGGGGCAAGTTTGGAGGTAAGGGTACCTTTTGCAGATCACCGTCTAGTGGAATATGCTTGGAATATTCCATGGGAGATGAAAATGTACGAAAACCGAGAAAAAGGAATTCTCCGAAAAGCGTTAGAAGGGATTCTACCAAATGAAGTCTTATATCGAAAGAAGAGTCCATATCCGAAAACCCATCACCCTCAATATACAAAAATCGTAAAGGGTATGCTACATGGGATTTTGCAGGATCGTAGTTCCGTTCTGTATGAATTATTTGATAAAGATCAATTGATTAGGATTGTAGAATCGGAAGGTTCTTCCTTCAAAGAGCCATGGTTTGGTCAATTAATGACAGGCCCCCAATTATTGGCCTATCTGATTCAGCTCCACTATTGGTTCAATGATTATAATATTAATATGGTAGAATGAAAATCGTTAAAAAGTTCGGAGCTTCGATTCTTCGAGCTTTTTTAATATGGAATGGATAAAATACAGAAAATTTCAAAATGATAGTATTTTTAATTGACGGTTTTTCTGTAAAAGGATACTCTTAAAGTGCGAACAAAAATGATTTTTAAATATAATATTAGATTAGAGCTCGGGGGATATAAAATGAAAAAAGTAATTTGTATGATCACTTTTCTAATTCTGCTTACAACAAATAGTTTGCCTGCAGGATCTGCTGAAAAACAGGGCCGGATGTGGCCAGATGAAACCGTTTATTCAATTCTGATTGATCGTTATCTTAATGCTGATCAAAGTAATGATTTTAACGTTGATATGAATGATCCAGAGGCTTATCATGGTGGAGACTTGCAAGGAATAATTGATAAGTTAGATTACATAAAAGACATGGGCTTTACTACGATCTTATTATCACCGATATTTAATCATACAGAAGGGGATTATCAGGGGATTAGGGTGTCAGATTTTTATGCGGTCGACGAGCATTTTGGTACAATGGACCAATTTAAGACATTGATAAATGAGGCACATAATCGTGGTGTTAATGTGATGATTGATTTTATGATCAGTCATGTTGGTTCTGATCATCCTTGGTTAAATGATTCAACAAAAGAAGGATGGCTGACAGGTCAAGTGGATGATCATCTGTATGAAATTAACCTTGAAAATCAAGATGCTAGTCAATATATGATAGAGGCAGCAAAATATTGGATAGAAGAAACAGATCTCGATGGCTACCGACTCACTTCTTTAGATGAGATTCCTGTAGAATTTTTACAGGATTTTTCAGAAAGTGTAAAATCAGTTAAGGAGTCATTTTATCTTCTAGGTGATTCAAGGACGGATCAAGTTTATATAGAGGCAGGAATGGATGGTTTTACAGATTATCGATTAAGCGAAGAATTAAGAAATGTTATGCATGAACCGGATCATGGGTTTACAGATTTATTTTCACAGATTGAAAACAAGATGAATCAATTTGAAAATCCACACTTGATTGGGACTTTTTTAGATAATGATAGAATATCAAGGTTTACGAAAGGCATTATTGAACAGAACGAGCATCCAGGACCTCGTTGGAAGCAGGCGTTAACGTTTCTTTATACAACTCCAGGAATTCCGATTGTATTTTATGGTAGTGAAATCGCATTAGATGGCGGGGAGATACCTGATAATCATCGACAAATGAATTTTAGGACGGACCCTGAGTTAGTCGATTATATTACTCAAATTGGTAAGTTGCGTTCTCAATTAACGTCTTTGACCAGAGGGACGTTAGACGTTTTATATGAAAAAGATGGTTTTTCTATTTATAAAAGACAATATGAAAATGAAATATCGGTCGTTGCGATAAATAATACAAAAGGAACCCAGACAGCAACCATTCAAGCTCAAGAGCTAGCAGATGATATGGAATTAAGAGGAGTCTTAAATGGAGATCTAGTTCGTAGTCAGGACAAGGAGTACAAAATTACGATTGACCGAGACGAATCTGAAATCTACTTGTTGCAACCGCAAACAGGTATCAATATGACTTTTATACTGGCCATTGTACTCGTTCCGATAACATTTGGGGTATTTTTATATCTTGTATGGCGCAAATCACGAAAAACACAAAGTTAAAAAGGAAAAGTTTTTGAAGTTAGATGGATGTCTAGCTTCAGCGCCTAGCTCCTAATGGACTTCCCGCTTCTTCCGCAACGATTGCGTCAACATCGATTCGCACTACGTGCTCATCGTGTTTCCTTTATCTCAGGGGAGGGACATCGACTAAAGACCGCCACGTCCTGTGGCGAACGTCGATGTCTACACATCCTGTGCAAGTCAGTCCATGCGGAGCTGAGCAAGGCGCTTCTGCTTTTCGATTTTATCGATAATTGACAAATTGTACATCAATACTTAAATCGGCTTCTTTCACGGCTTGGATGATTTTTTGTAAATCATCACGGTTTTTTCCGGTTACACGGATTTGATCATCTTGAATTTGGCTTTTTACCTTTAAACCGCTATTTTTGATAATGGTATTAATTTTCTTTGCATTATCTTTATCGATTCCTTGAACCAACTTTGCTCGAACCCGAACCGTTCCACCGCTTGCCTTTTCTATTTTTCCATAGTCAAGGTTTTTGACAGGGACTTCACGCTTTATTAATTTACTGAATAATACATCCTTTACTTGATCTAGTTTGAATTCGTCATCAGATACAATCACGATTTCTTCTTTATCAAGTGTGATTTCACTTTTACTTCCTTTAAAGTCGTAGCGTGTTTGAATTTCTTTCATCGCAATATTAATTGCATTTGTGACCTCTGAAAAATCAACGTTAGATACAATATCAAAAGAACTTTCTTTTGCCGCCATATGAACCTCCACTACACTCGTTTTCATTGTAATTGCTTTCCATCGAAACAATCGGGTTTTTAAGATGGAAATTTTCCTTTCCAAACCAATTATAGTAAAATAAACCAGTTGATACAACTTTCATAAAAAAGATGCACATTTCCCAATGTTTTATGATCGAGAAGTGATGCAACTTATAAGGAGTGATTTTGTGGCTATTCAGGAATTTATTGGGAAGGTCGTTTCATTAAATGTAGCGAGACAAACAGAATTTGGCTACTTTTTAACGGATGGAACAGAGGATGTTCTTTTACATAAAAATGAGGTGGAACGTGAATTAGAAGAAGATGAGTCTGTAGAGGTCTTTTTATATACAGATTCAAAAGGAAGAATTGCAGCAACTACCACGATTCCCACTGTTACAGTAGGAACCTATAATTGGGCAACGGTAAGTGATACGAAGCCAGGCTTAGGCGTATTTTTAGATATTGGCATACAAAAGGATATGCTGCTTGGTCAAGAGGACCTACCTGTCCATAAAAGTGTTTGGCCAGTTGAGGGAGATCGCCTCTTTATTACATTGAGAGTGAATAAAAACCATCGTATTTATGTCAAAACTGCAACCGATCCTATTATAGAAGAAAACTCAATCAAAGCATCAAGGGATAGTTTTAATAAAACTGTTCATGGATTTATTTATCGAACAGCCAAAGTAGGATCATGGATTTTTACTGCAGAAGGGTATAAGGGTTTTATTCATGAGTCGCAGCGGGAAGTTGAGCCACGCCTCGGAGAAAAGGTAGAAGGAAGGGTCATAGATGTGAAAGAAGACGGATCCATTAATGTATCTTTACTGCCGCGTAAGCAGGAGGCTCTTGATCAAGATGCGGAGAAAATTCTTTCCGTTTTAGAAGGACGTGGTGCGATGCCATATTGGGATAAGAGTATGCCAGAGGATATTCAGGATAAGTTCAATATGAGTAAAGCTGCATTTAAACGGGCGTTAGGTCGATTAATGAAAGAAGGAAAGATCTATCAGGAAGAAGGGTGGACGTATTTGAAAAGAGAAGATGCGGAGTAACTCCGCATCATTCTATAGGTGATCTGTCATTTTTGAATATTGATTTTTACCTGCTTTGCGATTTTTTTCTCGAATCATGTTTTTTTCATGGCGAAGGGCATTATTGTCCTTTGCTTTTTTATCATTATCTGAAGTGTGTGGCATAAAAAAACTCCTTTCCATCATCTTTCTCATTTAGTATGAGTGATGCTGAAAAAGAGTATGTTAGAGAGTTTTTACCAATCACTGTGGTTTTTCATTTAAGAAAAAGATGGCAATCGTTTCAGGACCTGTATGGGAGCCAATAACGGCACCAATTTCAGTAATAATAACCTCTCTAGCATGAAGTTCATCTTGAATCATTGTTTTCATTTCTGTAGCCGTATTAAGGTCATCGGCATGGCTAATTCCTACCGTTTGTTTGTCAAAATCGACCCCGCGTTCTCTCATGACTTCTATCATTCGACGCAACACTTTCTTTCTGCCGCGGATTTTTTCAAGTGGCACTAGTTTTCCGTCTTCTACATTTAAGAGGGGGTTAATATTTAATAATCCGCCCAAGAATGCAGATGCCTTTGACACTCTTCCACCCTTAGCCAGATAATCCAAATCAGGGACAGTAAATAAATGCTCCATATGGGATGCAATCCACTCTGCTCTTTTTGCAACTTCTTCAAGTGTGGCACCTGTTTTTGCGACATTTAAGGCTTCTCTAACAACTAACCCCTGACCTAAGGAGGCACATTTTGTATCTATGATTTCTAGTTTAAACTCTGGATAGCTTTCTTTTACTTGGTCACGCATCATCACAGCTGTTTGATAAGTTCCAGATAACTGTGACGAGAAAGCAATATAAACGCCCTCTTCTTTATTTTGAGCCATTTCGGTAAACGTCTTTTCAAAATCAAGTGGTGATACTTGAGATGTTTTTGGTAGTTCCCCATTTCTTATCGAATCAAATATGGTCTTTGGTTCGATTTTAATTAAATCCTCGTATTCTTGGTCTTTAAGAAGAACTTTTAATGGGAAAAGCTTTATGTCATTTTCTTTATAAAATTGTAAGGGTAAGTCACTCCCACTGTCAGCTAAAATTTTAACTGGCATTCGGACGCACCTTCTTTCCACTATTTATCTAATACTTTATGTATACACAAAGACTGCCATGCTATCAATCCCTAGTTTACCATTAAATTTTTTGCTATTAAAGAAAATGAAAGATGTTTTAAATAAAAATATTCAATAAAGGAATAATTTTTCACTGGAATAAGAAGGATAATTGGAAAGACTTATAAACTAAGGAGAGTGCTATATGAAAAAGTCGCTCATCATCTTGGTCCTGTTTCTAATTCCCTTTTCCAGTCAAGTTTTGGCGATGGAAAATGAGTTGCGTATAAATAAGGAACAACCAGAAACGATCCATTTCAAAGATTTGCAAATCATTAAAATAGGTAGGAACTATGAAGTAACCGGAATGGCTAAAGTACGTAAAGGGGTTTTTTATTATTCAGTTGAAAATGGACATCATGTATTGGTTCCTGAGAAAAAAGTAAAATTAAACAATTTAAATTGGGTCCATTTTAAATTGAAGATTTCTATTCCATCCCAACAACTACCGAAAAATGGGGTGTTGATGTTAAATTTATATGAAAAAGATAAACGAGGTAAAATAGCTCATTCGACTCCTATAGTTTTGGATTCATTTAAGTAAGAAAGAGGCTGAAATTCCAGCCTCTTTAAAAAATGTTATTGTAGCGATTCTAACTCTTTTTGCAGTTCTTGGAGTTGCTGTTTTTCAGCTGTTGTAGAATTAGCATATGCTGAAGATAACGCATTTTTCGCTTTTAAATGCGCTTCTTCTGAGTAACTATTTTTTGCTGCCTCGACAAACTTTCTAGCATCTTGAAATAAGCGGTTACTCATATTATAAGCCCTCTCCAAGTATGGAATTTGATTCTTTCACATTTGACATTTTATAGCTTTCAGCTTCAGCATATGTCATGTGATAAGGGATACGTTCAGCATGTTTCGTGACAGAATCTACACCTTGCTGTACAAAACGTTTTGATTTATTACGTTTACCCATTCAAATCCCCTCCAAAAAGAGTAATTGAAGCATTGGCTTCAGTTATAGTATGGGCTAGTCATAGTGATAATAAAATGGAAATAGATGGAATTTCCCTTAAAGTTAGGCTGTGTTAAAGGCGTATGTCGGTTTCACTGTGTATGAAAAAATAAACGGTAAAATTCCGTTTAAATGGGGAAAAACTCATATTTTCCTAAGAATAAAGGAAATTTTTCTGATTATTTGATCCTAATCTTCGGATTTTGTCTTATTCAGAAAGGCTAAACGGTTTATCTCCACTTATATCTGCATCTAAAGCCTCCGACACATACATTAGCCGGAAATTCTCCGCCAATGAATTCTTTTACCTACACGAAATCAACAATGAAAAATAACTGAGCCAAAAGGTAAAAGGTTTCTTTGAAGTTAGATTGATGTCTAGCTCCTAGTGGACTTCCCGCTTCTTCCGCAAAGGTTGCGTCAACATCGACTTGAAACCGCCACGACCTATGGCGAACGTCGATGTCAGTACATCCTATGCATGGCAGTCCATACGTTCCGAAGTCGCTTTGGTTTTTCCTTCTAAATAGCTTTCAAGTTCAACAGATCATTTAAGTAATGACCAATTCCATCTTCTTCATTTGTATAAGTAATGTCATTTGCAAGGTTTTTTAGTTCATCAATCGCATTCCCCATGGCAACGCCATACCCTGCATAATCAATCATTTCTAGATCATTATCTTCATCCCCAAAAGCAATAATACGGTCTTTTGGAATTCCATAATATTGAGACACCTTTTTTAACCCAACCGCTTTATTAAGACCATGTCTAACAATCTCGATGATAGGGAATGGATCACCCCAGCTACGTTGTTCGATCACTTCAGCGTGGACCTCTGCTAAATGTTGTCGAATTTTTTTAACCTGTTCTTTCTCAGAATGAATGAGCAAACTAGTAGGGGAGGCATTTAAAAATTTTCGTATATCTCCAGTAGTAATATTCGGGTTCCCATAGCTAAAAATTTGTAAAAGCTTCTCATCATGATAATGAATAAAAACATCGTCGATTACTTCAGCAATGATATTGTGAAAATCAAAATCGTTACAAGCATCAACAATGTCTTTGGCTACTGACATATCTAATGGAGAATGATGGATGCCGAAACTAGAATCTTTCGGATGATGAATGAAAGCACCATTGAAATTAACAACAGGAGATTTTAGGTCTAACTCTTTGTAGTACATTTCTGATGATCGATAAGGTCTGCCTGTTGCAATCATGACTTCATGTCCTGCCTCTTTTGCCTTAAAAAGAACTTTTTTTGTTTTACTTGAGATGGTTTTATCATCTTTTAGCAGTGTTCCGTCTAAATCCAGTACAATTAAATGTTTTTCTGCCATGCTATCTCCCCTTTATTAAATATCGCTTGCATTAAGTGTAATCCTTTTGGAAATTAAAAGTCCACATGTTAAACTTAATTTGAGATGAATGAACAGATATTGTATTCAAGTAGGTTTAATACTAATACTATTTTATTAATAGTATAATCTTTTTTTGTAAAAATATCTTTACAGACGATTTGGGGGATATTCAAGTTGATATTAGTTGAAAAACAGCATATGAATGAGATTCCTGTTTTACATTTGGCGCAAAAAGATCGTTACGATGCTCAACTTCCTTTGGTTATATTCGAACATGGGTTTACAAGTGCAAAAGAAAATAATCTACATTATGCTTATTTACTTGCAGAAAAGGGAATGCGTGTAGTCTTACCTGAAGCAGCTTATCATGGGGAACGTAGTGCTAATCTTAGTACAGAACAACTAGCGTTTCGTTTTTGGGAAATTGTGGTGCAATCTATTGGTGAACTGGATACGATTCGTCAATATCTTGAGACACGGAAATTTATTGATCCATCTAGAATCGGCTTAGTTGGTACATCGATGGGAGGGATTGTCACACTAGGTTCCTTAACCCAATACCATTGGGTAAAGGCAGCAGTTAGCTTAATGGGAATGCCATCGTATGAAAAATTTGCTTTATGGCAACTTGAAACATTAAAGAAAAAAGGTGTTCAATTACCTGTAACACAGGAAGCAATTGATCAACTACTCCTTAAAATCAACACTTATGATTTAAGTAAAAATCCAAAAGCGTTAAACGGAAGACCACTTTTATTTTGGCATGGTAAGCAAGATCCAGTTGTTCCGTTTACATATACTTATGATTTTTACCAAGAGATTAAACCACTTTATAAGAACGAACCCGGAAAATTACAATTTATTGTCGATGAAAAATCCGGACATAAGGTAAGTAGAGAAGGTGTGCTCAAAACAGTAGAATGGTTTGAACAGCATCTTGCTTAAAGAATTCTGTTTGATTTGTTATGATAGATTAGATTAAATATTAGGGGGACTGGAAAATGGAACAAGAACTAAAAGATAATATTATGGGTGCATTAGAGAACGTAGTCGATCCTGAAATTGGCATTGATATTGTCAATTTAGGTTTAGTTTATGATTTGAAAATGGACGATGATGGGATTTTGACCGTTGATATGACATTAACTTCTATGGGGTGTCCGTTAGCAGGGGTTATTGTGGATCAAGTACAAGCTGCAGTAAAAGATATTCCGGAAGTAAATGCTACAAATGTGAATATCGTTTGGAATCCGCCATGGGACAAATCTAGAATGTCAAGATATGCAAAAATTGCACTAGGGATCCACGATTAATATCAAATCCTTAAATAGAAACAATCTTTTATTCGTCCTGATTAGACGATAAATCTAAGAGAACCGGCATATTTGTCGGTTTCTTTATTATATAGCAAATAGAGTATACTTCCTCGCAAATTCTACACCCTAACCTTCTATGTGTCTTTAATTTTCCACTATTTTAAAATGGTAGTTTCCGAAGGTTTGAACTTTTTATAACGTATTAGAGTAGTTAATTTGTGAGTATTGTCACTACATTTATAGTTTTATTCATTTAATATATAATTAATATAAGACTTTGTTTCTTTATATTGTCTAAATTACCATATACATTTAATCTGATTTGTACTATTGTTGAATAAATGACTAAAACTCTTTAAAGGAGTTGACTACATGACAAAAGAATTAGTAAAAGATAAATTAGATCGACCACTAAGAGATTTGCGTATTTCTGTAATTGACCGTTGTAATTTCCGTTGTCAATATTGTATGCCTGCAGATCTTTTTGGCCCAGACTTTGCTTTTTTGCCAAAAGAAGAATTACTTTCCTTTGAAGAGATTGAGAGAATTGCACGTATCTTTATTGATCTAGGAGTAGAGAAAATTCGCTTAACGGGTGGAGAACCTTTATTAAGACAAGACATTCCTCTATTAGTAGAAAAGCTTGCTTCTATTGAAGGACTCCATGATATCGCTTTAACAACAAATGGTGTTTATTTACCAAAGTATGCAAAAGCTTTAAAAGCAGCAGGGTTAAAACGGGTGAACATTAGTTTGGATACGCTTAAAGATGAATTGTTTGGTGAAATTAATGGTCGAAACGTTGGAACGAAACCCGTACTAAAAGGAATTAAAGCGGCCCAGGAAGCAGGCTTAGGGATTAAAATTAATATGGTAGTAAAAAAAGGTCTCAATGATTCTGAAATTGTTCCAATGGCCCAGTTCTGTAAAGACGAAGGACTACAGCTTCGCTATATAGAATATATGGATGTCGGTAGCACGAATGGTTGGAAAATGGACGATGTGGTAACGAAAAAAGAGATCTATTATATCTTAAAAGAACATTTTGAACTAGAGTCTGTTTATCCTGATTATTATGGTGAAGTTGCAAAGCGTTATCGATATAAAGATAATGGTGTTGAAGTTGGATTCATAACATCTGTTTCAGAGGCATTTTGTTCTACTTGTACTAGGTCTCGTTTATCCGCTAATGGTCAAGTTTTCACTTGCTTATTTAATGGAAATGGGTATGATATTCGTGATTTTATGCGCAATGGAGCAACGGATGAAGAGATTCGAAATCGAGTAATGGGAATTTGGCATGATCGAACAGATCGATATTCTGAAGAACGAACTGCTGAAACGGTTGCAAATCGAAAGAAAATCGAAATGTCTTATATTGGTGGATAGAACTCCTTTCTTAAGGAGTTCTTTCCATATTAATGCTAAAAAGTGAGATTTATCACTGAATAAACATTTTTTAAAAAAGGAAAGCTCTGTTAAACCATCCAAAATTAACATGACTCTTTAAATAGTCTAGAGGAAAAAAGTTAGGATTGTCAAAATGTTTATTCGTTATAATATGACTAAGGATGTATTTAGGAGTGAGAGATCATATGGTTGAAAGAAGAACGCCTATTTCAGTAGGTGACGCAGTACGGAAGGTTATGAAGTATGAAAAACCAGGCACGGTAGAATATGTTTCAATCGATGAAAGCTATGGGCGATATTTGTCCGAAGATTTAGTTGCGACAAATCATGTACCACCATTTGACAAAGCCCCATATGATGGATTTGCGATTCGCTCTGTTGATACAAAAGAAGCCGCACTCTCAAATCCAGTAGAATTTGAGGTAATTGATCATATTGGCGCAGGAATCGTGAGTACGAAGACTCTTGGACCATTCCAAGTGATCCGGATTATGACGGGTGCGCAAATGCCTGAGGGTAGTGATGCTGTGGTCATGCTTGAATTAGCTAAAGAGTCAGAAAAAGTTGGGAAATCATACATAACCATTAAACGAGCTTATAATAAAGGCGATAATGTGTCGTATTGCGGAGAAGATGCAAAAGAAGGCGAGATCCTTGTTCAAAAAGGGAGCTTCATTAACCCTGGTGTTCAAGCGATGTTAGCAACTTTTGGATATGCTAAAGTACCTGTAGCAAAGAAACCGATCGTCGGACTTTTTGCTACAGGAACGGAATTATTAAATGTTGAAGAGCCATTGCAACCTGGTAAAATACGAAATAGTAATTCACATATGATCATGGCTCAAATTGAACGAGTTGGTGCCGAAGCTCGTTTTTACGGAAACTTACCAGACGAACTCGATACTTGTTTTGAAGCCATCTCTAAAGTCCTACCTGAAGTAGATATGTTAATAACAACTGGCGGGGTTTCAGTAGGGGACTTTGATTTACTTCCTGAAATATATGAAAAGCTTGGAGCAGAGGTCCTGTTTAATAAAATTGCCATGCGTCCAGGCAGTGTAACAACGGTCGCACAGCATCAAGGCAAATTACTATTTGGTCTTTCTGGTAATCCATCTGCTTGTTATGTAGGCTTTGAATTATTCACTAGACCGATTATAAGAAAGATGCTATTTACAGACAAACCGCATCTTCGAAAAGAATCTGCGATCCTACAAGCGAATTTTCCTAAAGCCAATCCATTTACCCGTTTTGTAAGGAGTGCAGTTTCAATATCAGAAGGGCGACTTGTTGTAAAGCCAAATGGTATGGATAAATCCAATATTGTCATGAGTTTGGCTGGAGCCAACTCTTTCATTATTTTACCTGGAGGAACTCGAGGTTTTGAAACGGGAGAAGAAGTGGATGTGTTATTACTTGATGATGTTACTGGGAGCTCGTGGCCTTGGTAGAACCATTCATTTTTCAAATCGTGGGTTATCAAAATAGTGGAAAGACCACATTTATTAATCATTTAATAACGAAATTAAAATTGTTAGGGATCAGGACGGCAACGATTAAGCACCATGGACATGGAGGTAAACCTGAAATTGTAGAGAAAAAGGATTCATCCAGTCATATTACAGCAGGTGCTTTAGCCTCTTTAGTTGAAGGGGAAGGGCGGCTACTTTTACAGATAGAAAACTGTGAGACCGATCTAGCAGATCAAATCCAACTCATTTCAATGATAAAGCCTAATCTGATCCTAATAGAAGGTCATAAGCATGAACCCTATCCAAAAGCTGTTTTTATCCGAAATCAAAAGGATACGGAACTTTTAAAGAAATTAAAAGGGATAGAACTTGTTTTATATCAAGACGAGTTTCCAGAAACAGACATGGTTTGCTTTCAACGTGATGATAGTAAAGCAATACAATGGTTGATTGATTATCTCAGGCAACAAATTCAATGGAAAAAGGCTGATCCGCAATAAGCAAGGATCAGCCTTTCTTTTAACCTATTGTACAAATATATGAAGGGCAGTTTTCGCAGTTAATTTCAGTTTTTAAATAATTTAAGTCATGTATTGTAATAATCCCTTTATCAACTGAAATCACGTCTAGTTTACGCAGTTCACTGAGTAAACGGTTGATGACTTCTCTTGATGTACCGCAAAAATTAGCAATTTCTTGATTGGTTAAAGGGTGCTCAATTAAGATGCCAGAACTCGTTTTACTTCCATACGTATTGGTTAAGCGAATTAAGGTAGAGTATAAAGCCCCTTTTTTTCCATTTAAGATGAGATCACGAAGTTTACTTTGCGTAATCTCGTTTTGAGTGCTAAGCCACTTCATAAATTCGATTGCCAATTTATTATCTGAAAAAAGATGATTCTCTAAATCATTTTTATAAATAACGGCAACCTTTCCGTCCTCTAATACCTTTGCATTAAGCTTATGCTTGGAAGATGGGCAACCTAAAGATAGTTCACCGACTAAATCGTTTGAGGAACATAATCTTAATGTAAGCTCACTGCCGTCAGGTGTTAATTTACTTATTTTAATTTTCCCGCTGCGGATGATATACATCTCAGAATCGGATTCGCCTTCTTGGTATAAAAAACTACCCTTTTCTATTTTACTTTCATGATGAATATGTTGTTCTAACAATTGGGATAGTTCTTTAGATACTTCTTGAACAGGTTGCATAAAATAACCACCTTTTTTGCGGAATAAACCAGTGTATTACACATAGTATGTTTCACGTAAAAGAAAATATTTTTCCGCTAAATATTTTTGTAATATAAAAACAAATGTGTCAATTCATAAATGATTTTTATAATTGCATCTAATATAAAAGTATATATCTATTGAAAGGGTTTTAAAAGATGAAAAGGACAAAATCATCTTCTTGATTAATATTATACTATAATTATAGTGTTTTGTATGAAAATAATTTTTTGTAAAAAACCATTGATTTTATAATTACATATTTTTATAATGAGAGAAATAAAACTTATAAATATAAAAGAAAATGATTAAATATTCATTCTCTGTTTGGAGGGCAAAATAAAATGAAAGTAGCTTTAATCGGGACAACAGGGTACGGTGGAATAGAATTAGTACGAATCCTTCATAATCATCCTGTTTTTCATATACAATCTATTCACTCAACGAGAGGCGATGCGCCTATTTGGAAGGAATATCCGCATTTATTTGATATTAATCATCAATCATTAGAAACCATTAATCCAGAAAAGATTGCCCAGGAAGCCGACATGGTCTTCTTCGCAACTCCATCCGGTGTTTCTAGTCAACTTGCAGCACAATTTGAACCGTATGATTTACAGGTCATTGATTTATCTGGTGATTTACGTCTAAAGAATCAAGAAGATTATGTAAAATGGTATAAGCATGAACCAGCGCAACAACAATTAATAAATAAAGCAGTGTATGGTTTAACGGAATGGAATCGTGAACATGTGGAGAATGCAAAGTGGATATCAAATCCAGGATGCTATTCAACTGCATCATTACTTGGTTTGGCACCAATTGTGAAAGAAAATTGGATCGTTCCTTCATCTGTCATTATTGATGCAAAATCAGGAACTTCTGGTGCAGGAAGAAAACCGACAAGAATGAATATGATGGCTGAAATGTCGGAAAACTTTAAAATTTATAAAGTAAATGAACATCAACATATTCCAGAAATTGAACAACAATTGAATATTTGGAATAAAGGTATGAAAACAATTACCTTTTCGACTCATTTACTTCCTATCTCTCGAGGTATCATGGCAACGATCTATGTCCAATTAAATAACGAAAAAACGTTACATGAGATTTATGACCTGTATCAACAATCATATGAAAATTCACCATTTGTTAGGATTCGACCATTAGGTCAATTTCCTGCAGTAAAAGAAGTAGCAGGATCAAATTATTGTGATATCGGTTTACACTTAGATGAAAGAACAGGGAGATTAACGATTGTATCGGTTATCGACAACTTAATGAAAGGCGCCGCAGGTCAGGCTGTTCAAAATGCAAATGTAATGAATGGGCTTGATGAAAAAACTGGAATTGATTTTATTCCAATGTACCCTTAAAAGGTAAAAATCCCGGTGCGGAATATGAAGGGGGAAATGAGTGTGCAAGCAGTATCTAATTGCAAAATTAAAGAAATAAAAGACGGTAGTATTTTATCGCCAAATGGTTTTACAGCGGATGGAATAGAAGCAGGGATCAAACAAGGGAAAAAAGATTTAGGCTTAATCTTTAGTAATGTACCAGCCACTGCTGCCGCCGTTTATACAACGAATCAATTTCAAGCAGCACCGATAAAGGTAACACAAAATAGCATTTCTCGCACAGGATGCATTCAAGCCGTTATTGTGAACAGTGGTTGTGCAAATGCATGTACGGGCGAACAGGGGTTAAAGGATGCCTATGAAACAAGAACACTAGTGGCGCAAAAGTTTAATCTACCAGAACATTTAGTAGCTATTGGTTCTACTGGTGTCATTGGAGTCAATCTAGAGATGGAGAAAATACGAAACGGAATTGAAAAGTTAAATCCATTTTCATCAAAAGACCATGCCGATGCTTTTCAGACGGCAATCCTTACAACGGATACTACAATGAAAACATGTTGCTATACTGCCGAAATAAATGGAAAAACAATAACAATGGGTGGAGCAGCAAAAGGTTCTGGCATGATCCATCCGAATATGGCAACGATGCTAGGCTTTATTACTACGGATGCTGAAGTTTCACAAGAAGCTCTTTTGCAGGCATTAAGAGAAGTAACAGAAACGTCCTTTAATCAAATTACCGTTGATGGCGATACATCAACGAATGATACAGTGATTGTCCTTGCAAACGGTAATGCCGGAAATGAACCGTTATCTCCAGAACATCCAGAATGGCCTGTTTTTATCAACATGTTAAAGTTAACAAGTGAAAGTCTTGCTAAGCAAATTGCTAAAGATGGAGAAGGGGCAACAAAGCTCATTGAAGTTACGGTAATGGGAGCGGAAAACGAGCTTGATGCAAGAATGATTGCAAAGCAAATTGTGGGTTCTAGTTTGGTAAAAACAGCGATATTTGGAACGGATGCAAACTGGGGAAGAATTATTAGTGCGATTGGTCAAACAAAAGCCAAATTAAACCCTGATGATGTGGATGTAGCCATTGGTTCTA
The DNA here is from genome assembly GCF_050389805.1 of Niallia sp. Kr1. Taxonomy (NCBI): domain Bacteria; kingdom Bacillati; phylum Bacillota; class Bacilli; order Caryophanales; family Bacillaceae; genus Niallia; species Niallia sp. Kr1. The sequence continues at coordinate 1,274,744 of NZ_CP130945.1, forward strand.
TTGATATGTTGAAATCAAGCTCTCCTGTTCCATTTTCAGAAGAAGAGGCACTTCAGTATTTACAACAGGATTTTATACAAATCTTTGTTGATTTACATTATGGGGACGCAGTAGGAAAAGCATGGGGCTGTGATTTATCCTATGACTATGTGAAAATAAATGGAAATTATCGAACGTAAGGGTGAAAGTATAATGCGGAAAATAGTCATTAAATGTGGAGGCAGTATCCTTGATGAACTAACGCCTGATTTCTTTAAATCCTTAAAAGACCTACAGGAACAAGGAAATCAGTTAATATTTGTTCATGGCGGGGGACCTGATATCAATAAAATGCTGAGCCTGTATGAAGTAGAGCCTGTATTTTACAATGGTCTAAGGAAAACAACAGAACAAACATTAGAAATAGCTGAATTAGTGCTTTCAGGGCTAACGAATCGAAAATTAATTCAAAAACTTACGGAAAACGGATTTCAGGCATTCGGTATCAACGGAAGTGATGCTAACTTACTACAGGCAGATTACGTAGATCAAGATACATTAGGTTTTGTTGGAGAAATAACATCTGTAAATAACAAAATCATTTCATTGATCATGCAAGAAGAGATTGTCCCAGTTCTTACACCCATTGCGATTCATAAAAGTGGGCAAAAGTTAAATGTGAATGCAGATTATGCTGCTGCAGCTGTTGCACAGTCAGTCGGTGCTGAACAATGTATTTTTGTGACGGATGTAGCTGGGATTATGGTTAATGGAAAAGTGGTTGATTCATTAGAAAAGAAACAAGTTGAAATGCTGATAGAAAATGGAACCATCTATGGGGGCATGATTCCAAAAGTGACATCAGCCATGTCAGCACTCGATAAAGGCTTATCTAGTGTTATGATTGTTTCTGGGACATCAACCTTCTATGATGGTGAGAATTGGAAAGGTACGAAAATTATCGGAAAAGAGTGAGTAAATGATGAGCAATCTGTTTCCAACATATAGTAGATGGGAAATTGAACCCGAGTGGGCGGAAGGTAGTTATCTATATGGTAAAGACGGAAAAAAATATCTGGATTTTACATCTGGAATTGGTGTTAATAACCTAGGTCATCGTCCAAAAGTTGTGCAGGAGGCAATCCAAGAACAATTAGATAAGTTTTGGCATGTATCGAATTTATTTCCGGTGGAACTTCAAGAAATCGCAGCAGGAAAATTGGCCCCTGCTGCTGGAATGGATTTAGTATTCTTTTGCAATAGTGGTGCAGAAGCCAATGAAGCGGCGATTAAATTAGCAAGAAAAGCAACAGGTAGAAAAAAGATCATTACGTTTAACCAATCTTTTCATGGACGGACATATGCAACAATGTCTGCAACAGGTCAAGATAAAATAAAAAAAGGATTTGGCCCTATGCTTGAAACCTTTACATATGTGCCATTTAATGACCTAAAAGCACTAGAGTCAGAAATGAATGATGAAGTGGCTGCTGTTATGTTAGAGGTAATTCAAGGAGAGGGTGGAATTTTTCCTGCTACAGAAGAGTTCCTTCATGGAATAGAAGCTCTTTGTAAGCAACATGGCTCCCTATTGATTCTCGATGAGATTCAAACTGGGATTGGTCGTACCGGTAAGCCATTTGCTTTTCAACATTTTGACCTAAAACCAGATATTGTTTCGGTTGCAAAAGGGTTAGGAAATGGACTTCCAATCGGTGCTATTATTGGTAGAAAAGAATTGAAAGATGTTTTTGGTCCTGGCAGCCATGGCACAACCTTTGGAGGAAATCCACTTTCAGTTGCATCATCGATTGCAACCATGAATATGATATTTGATGAAGAATTTTTAACAGAGGTAAATAAAAAAGCTGAGTTTTTAAAGATAAATCTAAAGAAGAATCTTTCCAGTCTAACAAATGTAAAGGATATTAGAGGTCTAGGTTTCATGATAGGAATTGAAGTGACTGAAGGGGTTTCAGAAATATTAAAAAGTCTAAGAATCAGTGGAATAATCGTTCTATCAGCCGGTGAAAACGTTGTGAGACTTCTACCACCATTAACAGCAACAATCGAAGAAATTAGAACTGGAATCGAGATTATTACAAATGTGCTTTCTGAAAGAAATTAAAACAGCTAATTAGGCTGTTTTAATTTACAGTTGACCGTATAAATATAAATAAAGTATAATAAATATACAAAAATGTGGGGTGGGCAAATAATGGAAGGATACTTACAACTAAAATGCGGGGATCAGTTTAAGGGAGAATGGCTAACAAATGCTCCTGAAAAACCAATTAAAGGGGAAATCGTTTTTTTTACAGGAATGACAGGTTATCAGGAAGTCTTAACAGATCCATCTTATAAAGATCAAATCATTGTATTTACTTATCCATTAATTGGAAATTACGGAATAAATGAAGTGAATTTTGAAAGCAGTAAGCCACATGTTGCTGGTGTAGTTGTGTACGAAGCTAAGGAATCAGTGTTCCACTATGAAGCAAAGTATTCGTTAAAAGAATATCTGCAAAAATGGGAAATTCCAATGCTTGGTCATATTGATACTAGAGCAGTAGTTAAAAAGATTCGTAATGTCGGTACAATGCCAGCTGTTTTATCATCCACTACAGATGTAGATGAAAACAGTTTTACTTTATCCAATACAGAAAAAGTAAAAGAAATTACTTCTACAAAAGTTGAACGTTTTGGAAACGGAAAACACCATATAGTCCTAATTGATTTTGGCTCAAAAAAATCAATTATGAATAGTTTGTTAAAACGAGATTGCACAGTTACTTCGGTGCCTTATAATACAACCTTAGAAGCTATTAATGGTTTAAAACCAGAGGGGATTCTTTTATCAAATGGACCAGGGGATCCAAAAGACATTGAGTTCGTATTGCCGACGATCAAGAATTTAATCCAGCACTATCCTACATTAGGAATCTGTCTCGGTCATCAGTTGGCATCCTTAGCTTTGGGTGCTAATACAGAAAAATTGGCTTTTGGACATCGTGGAGCGAACCATCCTGTTATTGATTTAGAAAAGAATAAAGTTATGATGTCTTCACAGAACCATAGTTATGTAGTGGAAAAAAACTCGTTAAAAGATACAGGGCTGGTATTACGTTTTAAAAATTTACATGATGATTCAATTGAAGGTTTCACACATGAGGTTTATCCGCTCCAAACGGTGCAATTCCACCCTGAGGCGAATCCAGGTCCAGTGGAAAGCGGTTATCTATTTGATGAATTTATTGAAACAGTAAAAGCAAACAACGGGAGAGTATACGCTTATGCCTAAAGACACATCCATCCATTCAATTCTTGTTATTGGCTCCGGTCCGATTGTTATTGGTCAGGCAGCAGAATTCGACTATGCAGGAACACAAGCCTGCTTAGCTCTTAAAGAAGACGGATATAAAGTCATCCTTGTAAATGACAATCCAGCAACGATTATGACCGATCATAGCTTTGCTGATCAAATCTATTTTGAGCCATTGACTGTAGATGTATTAGAAAAGATCATTGCAAAAGAAAAACCCGATGGATTACTGGCAACCCTTGGTGGGCAAACAGGTTTAAATTTAGCTTTTCAATTAAGTGAGAACGGAATTCTTGAAAAGTATCGGGTGAAGTTGCTCGGTAGTTCAATTGAATCCATCAAAAAAGGAGAAGATCGAGAAGCGTTTCGTGCATTGATGCACGAATTAAATGAACCTGTACCAGAAAGCACGATTGTGCATGAATTACCAGAAGCTCTTGACTTTGCAGAACAAATTGGGTTTCCGATCATCATTCGCCCGGCATATACATTAGGTGGAACAGGTGGCGGGATTGCTTCCAATAAGGAAGAGTTTGTGAAACTTGTATCGGGTGGTTTACAAGAAAGTCCGATTCATCAGTGTTTAATTGAAAAAAGTATTGCAGGTTTTAAAGAAATTGAGTATGAAGTGATGAGGGATTCGAACAACACATGTATTACGATTTGCAACATGGAAAATATTGATCCAGTCGGGATTCATACAGGTGATTCCATCGTTGTGGCACCGTCCCAAACATTAACAGATGTGGAATATCAAATGCTTCGTTCAGCATCCATTAAAATCATTTCTGCATTAGAAATTATCGGTGGCTGTAATATCCAGTTTGCTCTTGATCCGAATAGCAAAAAATATTATTTAATCGAAGTAAACCCGAGGGTAAGTCGTTCGTCAGCACTTGCTTCAAAGGCAACGGGATACCCAATAGCGAGAATGGCCGCAAAACTCTCAGTTGGCTATTTACTAAATGAAATTATAAATCCGGTTACAGGGGATACGTTCGCAAGCTTTGAACCAGCCCTCGACTATGTGGTTGCGAAAATTCCAAAATGGCCTTTTGATAAATTTACTTCGCTTGAGCGAAAATTAGGAACGCAGATGAAAGCAACCGGTGAAGTAATGGGGATTGACCGTAATTTAGAAAGAGCGCTATTAAAAGCAATTCAATCGCTTGAAATTAACGTTAATGATTTAAGATTACCGGAATTAGATAAATTAAAAACAAACGAATTGCAGCAACTTTTACTTCAACAAACCGATCAGCGCTTTTTTGTCATCATGGAGCTTTTAAGAAGAGGCGTAACCGTAAACGAAATACATGACAAAACGGGTATTGATTTCTTTTTCTTACAAAGTTTCCAAATCCTGATTCAACAGGAGCAAGCCATTTCTACGTCTTCCATTGAAAATGTTACAAAAGACCAGCTTCAATTGTGGAAAGAAAAAGGCTTTAGCGATACATTTATTGCCTCACAGTGGGGAGTAACGGAAGAAAGTGTTCGTCAAAAGCGAAAAGAATTGGGAATCCTTCCTGTTTATAAAATGGTTGATACTTGTGCAGCAGAATTTGAGGCTCAATCCAATTACTATTATTCAAGTTATTTTGGTGAGAATGAACAAATTCCAAGTAATCGCCGAAAAGTAGCTATCATTGGCAGTGGTCCAATTAGAATTGGGCAAGGAATTGAATTTGATTATTGCTCTGTACATGGAGTGCTTGCTCTTAAGAATGAGGATGTTGAAACGATTTTAATCAACAATAATCCTGAAACCGTTAGTACTGATTTCACAACAGCTGACCGATTATATTTTGAACCGTTAATTCTCGAAACGATTATGAATGTAATTGAAAGTGAAGGTATAACTGAGGTAATCGTTCAACTTGGTGGACAAACGGCTCTCAACCTTGCTAAGAAACTAGAGGAGTATGGTGTAACGATTCTTGGAACGAATTCACATACGATTGATGTATTAGAAGACCGTGATCTATTCTATAAATTATTAGATGAATTACAAATTCCTCATATTCAAGGGGATATTGCTTATGATGAGGAACAAATAATAAAGTCCGTTTCTAAATTAGGTTTACCTGTGTTGATTCGCCCTTCCTATGTAATTGGTGGAAAAGGAATGGAAACCATCAAGAATCAACAAGAACTCCAAACCTATTTACAAAATGATGATATTCCTTATCCAGTATTAGTGGATCAATTTATGCAAGCATCAGAGGCAGAACTCGATCTTGTTGCAGATGGAATGAATGCGTGCATTCCAGCATTAATGGAGCATATTGAAAAAACTGGTGTTCACTCTGGTGACAGTCTGTCTATGCTGCCAGCGCAAAATCTAACGGATGCTGCAGAAGCAAAAATGAAAGATTATGCTTTAAAAATTGTTCGAAAGCTTGGTTATAAAGGACTTATGAATATCCAGTACATTGTTGATGGTGATAGCGTTTATTTACTTGAAGTCAATCCACGCGCAAGTCGAACAGTTCCTATTGTAAGTAAAGTAACGGGTATCCCGCTTGTCCAAATTGCGACAAAGATCTTGCTTGGGAACTATCAATTATCATCAGATGAAGTGAACCAAGAGCGTAAAATTCCATATGTTTGTATTAAATATCCTGTTTTCTCTAATTATGCTTTAAGCGGACTTGATTCAAAAGTAACGGCTGAAATGAGATCTACAGGAGAAGGAATTTCGATTGCAGATAGTGTTAAAGAAGCATTAAATAAGGCATTCCATGTTGCTTTAAAGAATAAAAAGGGAACTACTGTACTGGTAAGTACATTGAATGGATTAGAGAATTATCAGGATGTTGCTACTGCATCTGGATCCAAGCTCGTTCTAACTGGAGAACAGTCTGAAGCTCTTTTGAAAGATGAGAATACGATAGCCTATTATAACCCTAGTGGACTACAACAAGATAAACAACTTCGTGCGATTGCTACAAAAAACAGGGTCATAACATTTTCTGAAAAGGAAAGTTTATATGCGTTTTTACAAGCATTAACGGTTAAAGATTTTACGGTTCATTCCATTGAAGATTGGTACAATATGATGAAAGAGGACGTGAATGCATAAATGTCAGCTGAAATTACAGCAAAAGATGAACTTCAATTAAAGGGAAAAGATTTATTAACAGTAGCGGAGTTAACTCAGGAACAGATTTTAGGGTTATTGTCGAAGGCAAAGAAAATCAAAGCCCTGAAACTCGCGGGTGAAACGTACCACCCTTTAAAAGGAAAAACACTTGGTATGATTTTTGAAAAATCTTCAACAAGAACTCGTGTTTCTTTTGAAGCAGGGATGTACCAATTGGGTGGTCATGCACTTTTTTTAAGCAGCAATGATTTACAAATTGGAAGAGGGGAACCGATATCTGATACTGCGCAAGTACTTTCAGAGTATCTAGATGCCATTATGATTCGAACATTTGAGCATGAAAAGGTAGAAGAACTTGCTAAATATGCATCGATTCCAGTGATTAACGCCTTAACCGATTTATCCCATCCTTGTCAGGCATTGGCTGATTTATTAACCATCCAAGAATGTAAAGGGGAAAATCTGAAAGGTTTGAAATTGGCTTATATTGGAGATGGAAACAATATGGCTCATTCTTTAATGATTGCTGCTGCAAAAGTTGGAATGGACTTTGCTATAGCTTGTCCAGAAGGATATAAACCAAATGAAAAAGTAACGAATATGGCTCTAGAAATAGCCAAAGAAACGGGAGCTAATATCCTAATCACACAAGATCCAGTAGAAGCAGTGAAAGAGGCAGATGCCATTTATACAGATGTCTGGACGAGTATGGGACAGGAAAAAGAAAATGAAGACAGAATGAAAGCATTCGCTGGTAAGTATCAAGTAAATGAAGAACTTGTTAAGCATGCAAAAGATGACTTTATTTTCTTACATTGCCTTCCTGCCCACCGAGGTGAAGAGGTTACAGCTGAAATTATTGATGGGGATCATTCAGTTGTCTTCCAAGAAGCTGGAAATAGATTACATGCACAAAAGGCATTGCTAGTAGCTCTTTTAGCGTAAGGATCGGTTTAGCTGAGATTGAATTATTAGCAGCGTCAAAAAGTTTTTTTACGGTTGGTGACCAATTGTAAATCAAACTTCCCTTATTTTCCTTCATGAATGGTTTCTAAAATAGCCATAATAAAAGGGACCAAACATAAGGGGGAATCGATATGGGTCAGAATCGACAATTTCGTCCAGGTCAAAAAGCTCCAAATAATGGGATTTATATAGAAATTGGTGAAACAGGAAGCAATGTGAAAAACCCAAAAATGCTTAGAATGAAAGCGGGAGATGCATTCCCGGAAAACTCAAATGACGATCGTATTTGGACATATCAAAGAAAACCTTAATCTTTTAGGCCATCCGAAATGGGTGGTCTTTTTGTGCATTTCTTCTACTTTAAACAGTGTTTTACATTTCCATGAAGCTTTTAAAATGAAACTAAAAAGGATATAATAAAAATAAAGGTCAAAAAAGGTCAAGGAGGCATTATATGGACATTAATCAAATGACGGAAAAAGTTCAAAAAGCAATTATGAATGCCCAAAGCATAGCCATTAGAGAACAGCATCAAGAGGTTGATGAAGTCCACTTATTTATGGTCATGCTTGAAGATCAAGATAATTTAATCCTTTCTATTTTACAAAAAATGGATGTAAATATGACGGAGATTCGGGCAGGTATACAACAGTTTCTCATGAAAAAACCGAAAGTCACCGGTAGTGGTGTAGAACAAGGGAAACTTTATATCACAAACGGCTTGCAAAGGGTTCTTGCTGAATCAGAAAAATTTATGAAGCAATTTAAGGATGATTATTTATCTGTAGAACATATTTTATTAGCTTCCATCTCCCTTCCATCCGAGATCGGGAATTATTTTAAGGATAACGGAATATCGTTAAAAACTTTATTAGAAGTGATTAGAGAGATAAGGGGGAATCAAAGAGTGACATCGCAAAATCCAGAGGGTACATATGAGGCGTTGAAAAAGTATGGAAGAGATTTGGTTGCGGAAGTCCAAGCTGGGAAGGTAGATCCAGTTATTGGAAGAGACAGTGAGATTCGAAATGTAATTCGAATCTTATCAAGAAAAACAAAAAATAATCCAGTGCTTATTGGAGAACCTGGTGTTGGGAAAACAGCTATTGTTGAAGGATTGGCACAGCGTATTGTCCGCAAAGATGTCCCAGAAGGGTTAAAGAATAAGACCATTTTTTCACTGGATATGAGTGCATTGATTGCAGGTGCAAAATTTCGCGGAGAATTTGAGGAACGTCTAAAAGCTGTATTAAACGAAGTGAAAAAAAGTGACGGACAAATTCTTCTTTTTATTGATGAGATTCATACGATTGTTGGTGCTGGTAAAACGGAAGGAGCCATGGATGCCGGTAATATGTTAAAGCCTATGCTTGCTCGTGGGGAACTTCACTGTATTGGTGCGACAACACTCGACGAATATCGTAAATATATTGAGAAAGATCCTGCTTTAGAACGGCGCTTTCAGCAAGTTCTTGTTCAAGAACCTGACGTAGAAGATACGATCTCCATTTTAAGGGGACTAAAGGAGCGCTTTGAAGTATATCACGGTGTGAATATTCATGACCGTGCATTAGTAGCTGCAGCTACATTGTCTCATCGCTATATTACCGATCGGTTCTTGCCTGATAAAGCGATTGATCTAATTGATGAAGCGTGTGCGATGATTCGTACGGAAATGGATTCAATGCCATCTGAATTAGATGAAGTCACGAGAAGAGTGATGCAATTAGAAATCGAAGAAGCGGCATTAGAGAAGGAAAAGGACGATGCAAGTAAAGAAAGACTTGATTCTCTAAGAAAGGAATTAGCCCAATTCCGTGAACAAGCGCATGCAATGCGGGCTAAATGGCAGGTTGAAAAGGAGAGCATTGGAAAGGTTCAAGAGAAACGCGAACAGCTAGAAAAGTTACGTCGTGAATTAGAGCATGCAGAGAATGAATATGATCTCAATAAAGCTGCAGAACTTCGTCACGGGCGTATCCCAGCATTGGAAAAAGAATTAAAACAATTAGAAATGGAGGTTAATGAAAAACAAGGAGAGCGGTTATTAAGAGAAGAAGTGACAGAAGATGAAATCTCTTCCATTGTAGCTCGATGGACAGGGATCCCCGTTACGAAACTTGTAGAAGGAGAACGAGAAAAACTTCTTCGTTTAGAAAGTATTTTACACGAAAGAGTCATTGGACAAGAGGAAGCGGTTCGTTTAGTATCAGACGCTGTTTTAAGGGCAAGAGCAGGAATTAAAGATCCGAAACGCCCAATTGGTTCATTTGTCTTTTTGGGTCCAACTGGTGTCGGAAAAACAGAATTAGCAAAAGCTTTAGCCCAAAGCTTATTTGATAGTGAAGAACAAATTGTCCGTTTAGACATGTCTGAATATATGGAGAAACATTCCGTTTCAAGGTTAATCGGTGCTCCTCCAGGATATGTAGGCTATGAAGAAGGAGGGCAGCTTACAGAAGCTGTTAGAAGAAGACCTTACTCGGTCATCTTATTGGATGAAATTGAGAAAGCCCATCCGGAAGTATTCAATATCTTGCTACAAGTTCTCGATGATGGTAGAATTACCGATTCCCAGGGAAGAATGGTTGATTTTAAAAATGCTGTGATCATCATGACTTCTAACATTGGATCGCAATATCTGTTAGAGCAACATAATGGGAACGAAGAAATCGCAGATGAAACGCGTGACTTAGTAATGGGTCAATTAAGAGGTCACTTCCGACCAGAATTCTTAAATCGGATTGATGAAATCATTTTATTCAAACCACTGACTTTACAAAATATCAAGGAGATTGTAGGCAAGCTTGTTCAAGAGCTGCAACTTAGATTATCAGAGCAACAAATAAAATTACGTATAAATGATGAAGCAAAGGAATATATTGCAGAAAATGGCTTTGATCCGATTTATGGAGCAAGACCACTGAAAAGATTTATTCAAAGGAACCTTGAAACGAAAATGGCACGTGCCATTATTGCAGGAGAAATTCGTGAAAATCAATCTGTGACGATTGTTATAAAACAAAACGAAATAGGTTTTGAAATCGAATAGAACACTATGTACCCCAAAAAATAAAAAACAAGTCATTCTGTTTTTCAGAATGACTTGTTTCCATTAATTTTTTTAATGATGTCCATCTTGCTCTGCAGGTTGGGGTAAAATAAAAGGAATGACATGTACCAAAATCGTTGTAATCACACCCAAGGTTAAAGCAAGTTGGAGATTAAAAGCAACACCGACCATTGAACTGACGACATATGTAAGCATTAACATTAAAAGAAAAGACCAAATCGCTGTCATAATAGAACGCACAAACACTCACCTCAAAAGTATAATCTTTCTAATTATCTTACCATATTTTAAATTATTTATAAAGTGAAACTTCTATTAGAAAAGGGTATTCTTCCCGGACTGATGGTCAGTCACACAGCCCTGATCGATTTCTCTAAGCGCTGAAGTCCACAGAGAAATCTGATTTCGCCAATGGGACCTTTACGAGTAGTTGACCTAAGACTAACCTCTTTTGTATATTCGGACTCTTAAGGTGGGTGTCTAACTGACTGTTAAGAGTGGGTTCACTATCCATTAAAAAGTTTTCTTATTTTTGAAAAGATATTGGACATTTTAGGCTAATCCCTATTCAATTTATTCTTTCCTACATACATTAATCATAGAAGGTACTTTTTTATCAGCGTTTTATAAATCAGTTAAAGGAGAGTAATCGATGGAGAACCGGAACTTTCAATTGGATACCGAATGGAATGTTATTCATTATCCTGAAAGACCTCAAGGTTTCGGTATCCTCATCATTGGGGACGACAGGCATTTTGTTGATTCAAACACAAGCTTCTGGATGCAAAATGAGGGGAAATCATTATTATTACAAACACTTTTGGATGCCGGTTATACGGTTTTTTATAGCAATTTGTATGGAAAAAATTGGGGTAGTGAAAAGGCGGTACGATTATCAAAAAGGCTTTATCAACATGTGATTCGTTCAGAAATTCTGAATGAAAAAATTCATATACTTGCAGAAGGGATGGGTGCACTCGTCACATTGAAACTAATCCGTGAAATGGAAGATTGTATCCGTTCTGTCGTTTTACTAAATCCCATTTTATCTTTAAACCATCAGCTAGAGTTAGAAAAGGATCGGAAATTTTTTTATAAAAAGATGGTGAAAGAGTTATCTGAATCTTTTAATCAAAGTGGTGAACAAATGATTAATAAGATCGCTGAGGTGGATGCACCGTTGAACTCTATTCCTATAATCCCGATGAAAATTCTCCAAGTTCTTTCTGATAGTCGGGCATACAAACAATCTCAATTTTTGAATGAATTATCTCTTAAATGGAAAGAGAATAATGTACCGATTTCATTATGTTATATGGTTCCTGAAAAAAGAACACAAATGTCTTTCCCAATCTTAGAGTTCTTAAAGAAGTACGAAAATATATGATAAGTCCGTGTAACCTGTTTTCAAGTGTAAATAATAAGCCTCCCTGTGCATATGATGATGGTAGTGAAACCAGCATAGGGAGGTTTTCTTATGGACAAGGCTGTCATCGTGGGGACTTATGAATTTATAGGTTATCACCTTTGTGAAGTTTTATTGCAAGAAGGAATAGAAGTATATGGTGTTCATATTCCAATAAATACTTCTGAGGCAATGGTAGATGATAAACGATTATTTATTGGAAGGAATAGTAATTTTATAGAAAAGGATGAAACCTTTTTAGAACACTTACCAAAAGACATGTTTCTTTTTATCGATTTCTATAGTTTTTATGTGAATAGTAGAGAAAAAATTTTGTTGGAAAAGATAAAGCCCTATTTTGAAAAAAATCATCATTATCGTTCGGCGGTCATTATGCCTATTCAAAAATTTGATCTAGAGAACGATAATGATGATGAGAAAAGGGAAAAACAGAAGGGGATTTATCATTTTTATTTACCTGCTTATGAAGAAATGATTCGTTCTGGCGATAGAGAATGTATTGAAAATGTAATTGAAGCCATTGTACAGATCATAGAGGAGAAAAGAAAAAACAGAAAAGGCTGACCGATTTAAAGAAATGGTCAGCTCTTTTTGTTTATTTTTTAAATTTTTGAAGGTAAGGGGAGACTTTTTTCCATAGAGGTTTTAATTCTTGCGTCGTTTCAAGGAATAAATCTACATTTTCCATGAGTTTTTCTGTATCAATTTGACTCAAAAAATCATCTATGGTATTTTTCTCCTTATCTTGGGATTTATTTTTAATCGGTTTCCCAAACAACCAATCATAGCTATCTCTGCTTTTAGATCTTTCGTCTTTTTCTCCTATGTCATCCTTAACTTTACGCTTACCAAACATAAAAGATGCAAACGGATCTTCCTCATGTTTGGATTTAGATTCCTTTTTTTCTTCGTGCTCCATCTTAATCCTCCTCTTCCTTGATTTTTGAAAGTTTTAAAGTGCCTTCTATATATAAAATATGAAAAAAGCTCAAAAGTGCATGGACTTTAGGGCTAATCAAGAATTTCTTATACGAAGGTTCTTTTCATTCTGATCAACATTTGATAAAATTAGTACCAAGTCATAATATTTGATAACAAAGGTGAATCAATAATTAATGCATTATTAGGCAAAATAAATGAGGTTATAGGGAACTTTAATCATGATATAAAGGAGTGTTCATGATGAACGCAGGAATATTAGGAGTTGGGAAATTCGTACCCGAAAAAATTGTGACAAATCTTGATTTAGAAAAAATAGTGGATACCAATGATGAATGGATCCGTACAAGAACGGGTATTGAAGAACGTAGAATTGCCGATGACAACACGGATTCATCCCATATGGCCTATGAGGCTGCTGTTATAGCCTTAAAAGATGCAAATATTAAAGCAGAAGAGCTTGATATGATTTTAGTAGCAACCGTAACACCTGATCATCCATTTCCATCTGTGTCTTGCATGCTACAAGAACGTTTAGGAGCTAAGAAAGCAGCTGCTATGGATGTAAGTGCAGCCTGTGCGGGATTTATGTATGGAATGATCACAGCAAAACAGTTTATTGAAAGTGGTGCTTATAAAAACATCCTTGTTGTCGGTACGGAAAAGCTTTCTAAAATTACGGACTGGAATGATCGGAATACGGCTGTTTTATTTGGTGATGGTGCAGGTGCTGTTGTCATGGGAAGTGTTTCCGAAGGTCGTGGAATTCTATCATTTGAGTTAGGAGCAGATGGTACGGGTGCCAAACACTTATACCAAGATGAATATATCATTATGAATGGTCGAGAAGTATTTAAGTTTGCTGTTCGACAAATGGCTGATAGCTCTGTACATGTGATTGAACAAGCTGGTCTAACAAAAGATGATGTTGATTTCTTAATTCCGCATCAAGCCAATATTCGAATTATGGAAGCGTCAAGACAAAGATTAGATTTGCCTGAGGAAAAAATGGCTAAAACGATTAAAAAGTATGGAAATACCTCTTCGGCTTCCATTCCGATTGCGATGGCGGAGGAATTAGAAGCAGGAAAAATAAAAGATGACGATGTGGTCGTAATGGTAGGATTTGGCGGCGGTTTGACATGGGGCGCTATTTGTATGCGCTGGGGACGCTAAAATATTCGTGATAAAGCAAACATAAGGAGATGTTAACAATGGAAAAACGTCGAGTTGTTGTAACCGGTATTGGAGCCGTAACACCTCTTGGACTTGATACGGAAACGACTTGGAATAATCTGATTGCTGGGGTATCGGGAATTGGACCTTTAACCCGTGTGAACGCGGATGATTTCCCAGCAAAGGTAGCAGCAGAAGTAAAGGATTTTGATCCTGGTGAATTTATGGAGAAAAAAGATGCTAGAAAGATGGATCGGTTTACTCAATTTGCAGTAGCTGCCTCTCTTATGGCTGTGAAAGATAGCGGTCTTGATATTAACGAGGAAATTGCTGATCGAGTCGGTGTTTGGATCGGTTCAGGAATCGGTGGGATGGAGACTTTCGAAAATCAGTACCAAAACTTTATAAATAAAGGGTATCGACGAGTAAGTCCATTCTTTGTTCCGATGCTTATTCCTGACATGGCTGCTGGACAAGTATCAATCACTCTAGGTGCTAGAGGGGTAAATTCTTGTACGGTGACAGCATGTGCAACAGGAACTAATTCTATTGGAGATGCATTCAAAGTGATCCAACGTGGAGATGCCGTTGCCATGATTACAGGTGGTGCCGAAGCACCGATTACGAACATGTCTATTGCAGGCTTTTGTGCCAATACGGCATTAAGTACAAATCCAGATCCAAAGACAGCATGTCGACCATTTGATACAGATCGTGATGGCTTTATCATTGGTGAGGGTGCAGGGATAGTTGTATTAGAGGATTTAGAGCATGCTTTAGCACGGGGTGCCCATATCTATGCTGAAATTGTTGGATATGGCTCAACAGGAGATGCTTATCATATTACAGCACCAGCTCCGGCAGGTGAGGGTGGTGCGCGAGCAATGAAAATGGCTATTAATGATGCAGGACTGGCTCCAGAGGAAATTGATTATATAAACGCGCATGGAACAAGTACAGCTTATAATGATAAATTTGAAACAGCGGCAATTAAAGCAGTATTTTCCGACTATGCTTACAAACTTCAGATCAGTTCAACAAAATCGATGACAGGTCATTTATTAGGTGCAGCAGGTGGAGTGGAAGCGATAATTTCAGTATTAGCTTTACAGGAAGGAATCATTCCGCCGACCATCAATTATCAAACGCCAGATCCTGAATGTGATCTAGATTACGTTCCAAATGAAGCAAGAAAAACAGACATTAATACAGCCCTAAGTAATTCACTTGGATTTGGCGGACATAATGCGACCATTATATTTAAAAAATATCAATAAGGAAAAAACAGACTAGTTTCTAGTCTGTTTTTTATATCCATATAATAATGATTATAAGCTGAAATTGACTTTAATCAAAAAAAGGTTATAATAAAGTTATATAAAGAACACAAATAAAATATTAGGGTACTTTAACATTTTCATAAATCATAAATTATTCTAATTAGAAAGTTGTGGGTGTAACATGGAGAGAGTAATCGAAAAGTTAAAAAAAGAGAATATTCGCATTACACCACAAAGACAAGAAATGATTTCGATTTTAAAGGGAACGAAACAACATTTTACAGCAGAGGATATTTATAAACAACTAATTACACAATTTCCATCTGTTAGTATTGCAACCGTATACAATAATTTAAAACTTTTTGTGAGTTTGGGGTTAGTTCATGAGCTGCAATTTGGAGAAGGATTAAGTAAATTTGAGTGGATTGAAAATGATCATTACCACATTATATGTTCTTCTTGTGGTAAAATAGAGGATTTTTATTATCCGCAATTAAAGGAAGTAGAATCTTTTGCTCAAGATCTGTCCAAATTTAAGATAAAAAATCATCATTTATTGTTTTATGGACTTTGCCAAGAGTGTAGTGAAAAGGAAAATGAAGAAGAATCGAATTAATCTCCACATCCAATCTATTGGATGTGTTTTTTTTGTGAACAAGAGTGAAATTCTCCCATAGATTATGGTAGGGAGGGGTGGTCGTGGGAATTGAAAGAACAGATAAGTGGTTAGATGAAAATTTCGATCAACCTATTAAACTAATAAAAGAGCAAGTTTTGTCATCTCGGGTAGAAGATGAACGAAAATTATATAACTATTTACGGTCGTTTGGAATGTATAGTCCGAATTTAAAATCGAAAGAAATAGTTGAAAGTCTAAAAAAACATAACTATTGGACTAAGGCTTCACAGATTTTTAATCGGTATAAGAAGGGTTGGAAAGGCCCAGATATACCGATATATATCTTCCCTATTCATGAAGGGATAGACGAAGCAGTGTCAGGCGTTTCTTTTAAGAATAAAATGTTTTTGTTTTTATCCCCTTTAAAGGATATAAAGGAATTAGAATCTTTGATTGTACATGAATATCATCATGTATGTCGTTTAAACCAAGGCACCAAGGTTGTTCATGAATATACAGTACTAGATTCAATCATCATGGAAGGTTTTGCTGAATTTGCTGTGACCAAAAATTGTGGTGAAAAATATAATGCTCATTGGATTCGCCGTTTTTCAGACGATCAACTTGAAAAGTTTTATCATCGATTCTTAAAAGAACACCTTCGAGCAAAAAGAACGGATAAAATTCATGACAGATTGATTTTTGGAAAAGGTTTCTATCCTAAATTATTAGGATATTCAGTTGGGTATTGGCTTGTCAAAAAAGCCAGTCAGAAACAAGATTTTTCAATAAACGAAACCTTTTCCATTCAATCAGAGGAAATTCTAAAAATACTTGGACTAAATACATGAAAGCTAAGTGATTAAAGTAATACTATCAATAAAAAATTGGTTGTTATCCTCCACTTCAGGAATATTTTAACTGTTATCTGCCTATACTGAATGACAAATAGTTAGCTGAAGTGAGGGGTATAAAATGATGTATCTTCATGATGTTTGGGTAAATTGGTTTGAAGGGGAAGAGAACGGTTATAATGTTTGCCATTTTCATGAATGGCGTAAAGATGACAGCGTAGAGTTACTCGACCAAGTACCGTTATTAAAAGTAGACCCTATTCTTTATAACTACATTGAAAATGATTTATCAGAGTTACCACAGCAATTATTAGATGATGTTTTTCAAAAGGCTTACTTGCGAAAAAATCACGAGCGAGCTCAATTGGAATATTGTTTCGTGGTTTCAGATGGCGTCGGAATTTTAGCCGTAGATACAATTGGTTATAATATTCCAATTCGAAAAAGTAGGTTGATTCCACGTCAAGAACAGTTAGCCTTTGAAATGTTAGAAAATCAGGAAGTCATTCCTTATTCGTTTAATCCATCTTCAACGGTTCATAAAGAATTCCATATTTTAGCACCAGAGCCAGAATTAATGAATGGTCTTACACGAAAAGAAAGGCAATTAAAGCAGCTTTTATTCATGGCATTAGATCAATTATATACGTCACAGAATGTTGCGGAAATTCGTTATTGGTATACTGAATGGAGTCCAGATCAATACGAAGAGATCCAAATGCTTGAAATGGAAACAGCTTGGCAGCAATTATTCGAAAGTATCAAGTATGGCTGGACAAATAAACATGAACAATTCTGCGAGAATTTGATTAAAGGACAGCCATTCTTTGAAAAACTATGGGATATGGAACAAGGACACAAAGTTAATTAATTAGAAAAAAGCGGCAGCGTCTGTTTATCCCCGAGGGGTAAGCGCTGGAGTTAGAAAAAAGAAAGGAGCTGAAATGATTTCAGCTCCTTTTTTAGGCTTGTTCCTTATTTTCTTTTCTTTCTACCTAGTCCCATCGCATTTTCCATTTTCTTAAGCATTTTTGATGCCACTTCATTTGCTTTTTCTGCACCTTTATCAAGAATGTCATCTAATTCTTGAGATTCCATTAATTCAGTATATCGCTTTTGAATCGGAGCGAGTGCATCAATGACTACTTGTGCTAGATCTCCTTTAAAGGCACCATATCCTTTTCCTTCGTACATCGTTTCTAATTCCTCTATTGATTTCCCAGAGAGAATCGAATAAATGGACATCAGATTGGATACACCTGGTTTATTTTCTACATCATATTTTACGACGCCATCTGAGTCAGTCACAGCACTTTTAATTTTCTTTTCAATTTGTTTAGGCTCATCAAGCATGGAGATAAAGCCCTTCTGATTTGGATCAGACTTGCTCATTTTCTTTGTTGGATCTTGTAGGGACATAATCCGTGCTCCCACTTTTGGGATGCGTGGTTCAGGAATTGTAAAAATTTCTGCATATTTTTTATTAAATCGTTGGGCTAGATCTCTTGTTAATTCCAAATGTTGCTTTTGATCTTCACCGACTGGAACAAGGTCTGCACCATATAACAATATATCAGCAACCATTAAAGGCGGATAGGTTAATAATGCAGCTGAAACAGCCTCTTTCCCAGCGGATTTGTCTTTAAATTGTGTCATACGTTCAAGTTCGCCAATATAAGTAATACATTGCATAATCCAAGCTGCCTGAGCATGTGCCGGAACCTCTGATTGAATAAATAATGTTGCTTTATTTGGATCGAGTCCAACAGCTAAATAAAGGGCTGCTAAAGAGCGAATGTTTTTTCTAAGTACTTGTGGTTCTTGAGGAACCGTTATGGCATGTTCATCTACAATACAAAAATAGCAATTGAATTCATCCTGTAACTCAACAAATTGTTTTAATGCACCGATATAGTTCCCAAGGGTAATGGTTCCACTTGGTTGGATACCAGAAAAAATTGTTTTCATTGTTTTTCCTCCATTATGTCTTCTATATATTGATACAGATTCACAAAAAAAACCATTCATTCCCATAAGATAGGGACGAATGGTCCGCGAATTTACCCCTATTCTTTTTAAAGAGCTACTATAGTATGTATATTAACTATAAAATAGCTTAATTTGTTGAAAAAATCAAGTTTTACTTGTTGTTCCCACCGATCTCTTTCCAGTCTGTTTGCATTCGTGCAGATTGGTCTACAAATTTAGATTTTTTCTTTCTACCAAATAAATGATTTCCAATCCCATTTGTGATGACTCCATTTAATGCTGTTATCCCGATAATAAGACCTATGACCATGACAAAATCAATTAAATAGGCAACCATTCTAAAAACCTCCGTTTCAGATTCGAATTAAGTTTATCCAGTCTTCATTGACAGGAAGTCCCCTATCTCAAGGTACTGAGGAATTCCTGAAAGTAGATAGGTAGGATCAACTGCCAGTAAACTTCGGCAATGTCTGTGTTGACCAATAGTCGGGGATGAAGCAAACCCCAGCGTTTGGAAGTTTTATTTTATGTTTAAGAAGCTTTCATTACTATTGTATATAATATTAAAAATATTTGGAAGTAATTACCTCATCTAATAATACAAAAAATATATAACATTATTTATTGCTTAACAATGATATTATGTTTTCACTCCTTACGCTATAATTGAGAATATAAAGGTATTTTTAAATAGTTTTAGTAGGATTGTTAGCCTTTTATCTATAAATAAAATATGAGCAGGATTATTCTTTTTTGTATAGTTAACTTTCTAAACCTACTGGTGATAGACGTGTATCATAAAAAATAATGTGTTTTTATATAAAATATATAAAAAAAGTGACAAATTTATATACTTTTTATGAAAAGGTGAAACTTTTACCATTGTAAAACGTTTATAAGTCAATGTTTTATAAAAGATTAAAATAGTCGAATAATTTGATTATTTTTGATGTTTTTTTAAAAAAAGGATACCAAAATAAAATTTATTGGTGTATAATAAATAATATAAATTACTTATTTAAATTTATTTTAATTTGATAATGTAATAATACTTACTGAAACTTTTAAAAATAGATCCCTTACACTATTAAGGAGTGAATTGAAATGGTTACATTATATACTTCCCCAAGTTGTACCTCTTGTCGTAAAGCAAAGGCTTGGTTAGAGGAACATGAAATTCCATATACAGAGAGAAATATTTTTTCAGAGCCACTGTCAATTGTTGAAATTAAAGAAATTTTACGAATGACTGAGGATGGAACGGATGAAATCATCTCTACTCGGTCAAAATCATTTCAAAAGTTGGATGTGAACCTTGAAACGTTACCATTACAAGAATTATTCCAATTAATACAAGATAACCCTGGTTTGTTACGTAGACCAATTATTATTGATGAGAAGCGACTTCAAGTTGGATACAACGAAGATGAAATAAGAAGATTTCTTCCTCGTAAGGTACGTACGTTCCAATTGTTAGAAGCTCAAAAATTAGTAAACTAAAAGCTGGCCCACTTTTGAGCCAGCTTTTTCTCTATATTATTGTTAACTATTCATAACATTATGAGTTAAAGTTTAATCTAGGTATGGAAAAAATATTTTGAAAAAGAAAGGATTGAACAACTTTGATCGTCAGAGTTTTTGCAAATCTTCGAGAGATATGTGGTGGTATGTCCGTTGAAGTTCTTCCAAAAGGGGATCGCGTTATTGATATTTTAGAGGAAATGATAACGATGTATCCTGCTTTAGAAGATGAAATATTTACTGAAGAGAGAACCTTAAAGCCATTCGTTGCTGTTTATATAAATGGTAAAAATATTATCCATGCAGATTACCTGGAAACAAAAGTATCTGAAACAGATCAGTTTGCATTGTTCCCACCTGTGGCAGGTGGTTAATGTGCAAAAAGAACTGGAATTTCGGGGAATCCCTTTTACACAATTGGCGCTCTATCTTGAAGAGTTAGGTGGGAGTAAAGTCACAGAGTCTATGCCGATTATTTATAAAGATAGGGATTGGAGTGCTACCATTTTAAGTGAAGAAGAGATTTCATTTACTTCTGTATTTAAAGTAAATTCAATTAAGATTCTATTTAAAGCAGAAGATGAAGAAACATTGAATGAAATTTTAAAAAAGTACCGGAAAAAGACGTTTAGAGCAGGAGGCTAGTAATTTTGAAGGTTTCTTTTTTATGCTAATGATTATACCATTGAAAAATTCAAAAAGAGGCTTCTGCAAAAATACTGCAGAAGCCCCTTTTGGTGATTAAGAAATAATTTCTAGTTCACGTAATTTTTCGTCAGGTACTACACCATCTACCCAGCCGCGTGCCTCATAGTATTCTTGGAGCATGATATCCATGCGGCTAACATGCCCTTTACTATTTCCGGTAGCAGCTTCTTCTGTAAAGCGTTTTGGTAAGAAGTCATCTTCAGGTGAACTAAAACCTGCTAAGTTATTATAGTAACGTTCTAAATTATAGATACGTTCCCCAGCTTTCATAATATCGTCAGCAGTCATTTGAAGACCTGTCATCGAACTATATTGTTCTGCATAGTGTTCGGCATTCTCAGAGAAGGAGGAGAATTTACAAATATCCATAGAGTCACCGAATGAATGTAAGTCTTGGAATACCTTCAATAATTCACCTTTCCCTTCAGCTACAAGACGGTCTGTTGGTTCAGGGATCCCAGCGATTTCACTAGCTACTGTATAGCCGCGTAAGTGACAGGCACCACGGTTACTTGTTGCATATCCAAGCCCAATCCCTTGGATTCCGCGTGGATCATAAGCAGGGATGGATTGACCTTTAACAGACATGGATAGCTCCGGTGCTCCCCAAGATGCTGTAGCGCGGGCCGGTCCTTCTGCTAAAATATCGCCAAATCCTTTACGGAAGGCAATATCCTTTGCAAGTTCGATCATGGCATCAGCATCTCCCCATTTTAATTCTTGAGAGATCAGACCTTTTTCGTAAGCTTCCATTGTCACAGAGAAGCAGTGACCAAGTTCAATTGTGTCATAGCCGTATTCGTTACACATATCGATTAAATATGCGATTGCTTCAGCATCACTTACTCCACAGTTTGAACCAAGAGACCAACCAGATTCAAATTCAAAACTTTCTACTTTCGTTTTGTATTTTCCTGATTTTACTTCAACTTCAATTTTACAAGCGACTGGACAGGCATGGCAGGCATTATTTTTTGATAAGATATTCGCGTTTACCCATTCACCACTGTGTTTTTCTGCTTCATCCCATTGTGTTTCTTGTGAGTTACGAATAGGGAGTGCTCCCACTTCATTAATCAGATTGGCTAACACGTTTGTACCATAAACAGATAATCCGCCTTTTCTCGGTGCGGTTAAGCCGCCTTCCATAATAGCCTTCGTTGCTTTTTTCGTTGCCTCTTTATAATCATCAGCTAAAGCCGGTTGTGGCATATTTCCTTTTTGAGCTGCTTTAATGACAATGGCTTTTAGGTTTTTATAACCTGCAACAGCACCAGTTCCACCGCGACCTGCTGAACGATCATGTTCATTCATAAATCCAGCAAAACGAACTAGATTTTCTCCAGCTTGCCCAATTGTCATGACAGATAAGTCTTTTTCACCATATTTTTCTTGCATGGCTTTAACTGTTTCTCTTGTTCCTTTACCCCATACTTCAGATGCATCACGAAGTTCTGCTTGCCCGTTTTCGATATATAGGTAAACAGGACGATCACTTTTTCCTTCAAAAATAATATTATCAACACCAGCCCATTTTAGACGAGCTGCCGTCCATCCACCCATATGTGAATCTGTAACCGTTCCAGTAAGAGGTGACTTTGTTACAACACAAAGTCGTCCGCTCATTGATGTGCGAGAACCTGTTATAGGTCCAGTCATGATACATAGGATGTTATCTTCGGACAATGGTTCAACTTGTGGACCATTATCAAGGACATATTTTACCCCAAGTCCACGTCCGCCTATGTATTTCCTTAAATCAACTTCATTAACCTCTCTGTAATTAACTTTACCAGATGTTAAATCGACAACAACTTCTTTGTTGTTTAAACCTCCGATTGACATTTTCTCCCACCTCTTTTTTATTTTTTTGAAATTTAATATTCACTTAAGCTATTATTATATGAAAATGGTTATAAAAAGCTTTATTTCTATTTTACAGCATTATATAAATATTTGAAACAATTTTGCATTATAATAGGTGTTATAGGTCAGTATTTAAGGGGAAATGAAATGGAAGAAAAATTAGAGCGGTATTCAAGACAAATTCTATTTGATCCGATTGGTATAGAGGGACAAAGAAAATTGATGAACAGTCGTGCTGTGATTGTTGGAATGGGAGCACTAGGGACTGTCATTGCGAACCATTTGGCACGATCTGGAGTAGGGTTCATTCAAATCATTGATCGAGACCTTGTCGAGATATCCAATTTACAACGACAGTCTTTATTTGATGAAGAGGATGCCCTCCATCAATTACCAAAAGTCATAGCGGCGAAGAAGAAGTTAGAGAAAATTAACTCGTCCATTTCGATCGAGGCTGTCATTGCTGATTTGAATTTAGATAATGCGGAGGATTTACTGTCAGGGTTTGATGTGATTGTAGATGGAACGGATAATTTTTTGACGAGGTACTTAATAAATGATGTAGCGATTAAATATAATATACCGTGGGTTTATGGTGGCGCTGTCAGTTCTAGAGGGATGTTTACAAGTATCATTCCGAATCAAACACCGTGTTATCGCTGTCTTTTTCCGGAAGTACCACAAGGATTGGGTGAAACCTGTGATACAGTTGGGGTGTTATCTCCGCTCACAGATATAATTGCCTCCTTTGAAGCAATGGAGGCAATTAAAATCTTAGTAGGAGCAGAACCAAATCCTAATTTAGAGCAAATCGACATTTGGCATAATTCAAATTTTCAAATGGATATAACCAATGGTAGAAATGCTAGTTGTCCCACTTGTGTACATCATGAGTTTGAATTTCTTGATCGGACTTCCCAACAACAAGTCGTTTTTTCTACTTTATGCGGTCGAGATACAATCCAGATTAATCCTCGTTTAAAGGCTGAAATTGATTTGAAGAACTTGGCCAATCGCTTGAGTCACAGTGGAAAAGTGAAAATGAATCCGTTTTTACTTCGTTTTCGTCCAAATCAAGAATTAACAATGGTCGTTTTTAAAGATGGGAGGGTTCTTATACACGGAACAAATGATACTGTAGAAGCGAGGTCCATTTATGCGAAGTATATTGGAAGCTAATGTATGCTCCGACTAAAGGTATTAGAATGTAGTATTTAGTATATAGATGTATAGAAGATACAATGCTTTTCAAAAGCAAATGGGTTTGATACAATAATGGGTAAGATATTAGGCATTAGATGGTTTATTAAAACCTAGTTCTTTTTAATTCCCTTTATTGCCTTTTTATCATAAAATAAGAGTACAAGGTACAAAATAACTTTATCTTAGGAGAAATTAAAAATAATGGTTTATTTTGTGTCTGTATGGGGGTATTTTGTCCCTTCAACCAATGCAGGAAGGGAGTGTCGCTAGATGGAAATCGAACGTATTAATGATCATACCGTAAAGTTTTACATCTCCTATATGGATATAGAGGAGAGAGGCTTTGATCGGGAAGAAATTTGGTACAATCGTGATCGGAGTGAGGAACTTTTCTGGGAAATGATGGATGAGGTTCATCGTGAGGAAGAATTTATCGTGGAAGGTCCTCTTTGGATTCAAGTTCAAGCACTTGATAAAGGCTTAGAAATTTTAGTGACAAAAGCTCAAATCTCAAAAGACGGTCATAAATTTGAACTACCCATTCCAGAAGATAAGCTCAAGGATTTTGTTGGTGACTCACAAGAGGATGATCTGTTTTCCCAACATTTTACTTCTTTAGCTGATGATTCAATGTATGAAGAAGATCAATTAGACTTTGTCATTAAATTTGCTGACTTTGAAGATGTCATTATACTTTCAAAAGAAACCTTTTTGGATAAATTTCCAACAAAACTTTATTCTTTTGAAGATAAATATTATTTATATATTGAATTCCCTGAAGAAATGTATGCAGAGAATGAAATTGATAATACAATTAGCATTCTGCTTGAGTACGGTCAAGATACGAATGTAACGATTCATCGAATTCAAGAATACGGAAAATGTATTATGGATACAGATGTATTCCCGAATTTAAGAAAGTTTTTTGACTAACATACCGATTTCCATTGCGAAATCGGTTTTTTTAATAAATAGTAGATAAACCATCCATTAATGGAATCTTATGGAGGTAAGAATGAAAAATACAGTGAAAGTGCTTCTTTTTTTAGGGATATTGGCGCTTTTATTTTATTTAACTGATACTTATGAATATATTGTAAAAGGCTTTTTTGGATATTTGAGTATTATCATTACTTTAACCGTTATTGTAATTGGTTTTGTTATCTTCCTAGAAAATCGTCATCCAACACAAACATTAACATGGCTTGTTGTTCTTGGGGGGTTTCCATTACTTGGATTTATTTTTTATTTGTTGTTTGGTCGCAATTACCGAAAGGAAAAAATGTTTCGTAAAAAGTATTTCCTTGATCGACAGGCATTTTTACAATACGAAGGTCAGGATCCGGTAAGTGAAGAAAAACTCAAAAAAACAGGAGATCATCAAAAAAAGTTATTTTCATTAGCTCATCGTTTAGGGAATAGTCCGATTTCCTTTGGAACCGAAACAACTGTCTTAACCAATGGGAATGAAACATTTCATTATATTCTGGCAGAACTAAAGAAAGCAATCCACCACATTCACATAGAATATTACATAGTACGTAACGATGATATTGGCCAGAAAATTAAAGAAATTTTAATTGAGAAAGCACGTGAAGGGGTTAAAGTTCGCTTTTTATATGATGCGGTAGGTTCTTGGAAGCTTTCAAAGCGATATATTCAAGAATTAAGGGAAGAAGGAGTCGAAATTATTCCATTTGGCCCCGTTAAACTGCCTTTTTTAAATAGTAAGTTTAACTTTCGTAATCATCGCAAAATAATCGTGATTGACGGAAGTATTGGATTTGTTGGCGGATTAAATATTGGCGATGAGTATTTGGGTCGTAGCCGAAGCTTTGGTTTTTGGCGTGACACCCATGTCATGTTAAAAGGGGAAGCTGTACGCTCACTGCAATTAATTTTCCTCCAAGATTGGTATTATATGACAAGTAAGAGCTTATTGACACCAGAGTATCTTTCTCCGATTCTCGAAGAAAATAAGCATGGTGGTGTTCAGATTATTGCTGGTGGCCCTGATAATGAATGGAGTGCTATCAAAAATATTTTTTTTGCGATGATTACTTCAGCAAAAGAATCGGTTTGGATTGCATCCCCTTATTTTATTCCGGATGAAGATATTTTTACAGCTTTAAAAATAGCGGCATTAAGCGGGATTGATGTACGCTTATTAGTTCCAAACAAACCAGACAAGCGAATTGTCTTTCATGCCTCCCGTTCGTATTTCCCAGATTTACTAGATGCAGGTGTAAAAATTTATGAATACAAAAAAGGGTTCATGCATAGTAAAATCGTGATTGTTGATTCTGAATTAGCATCTATTGGTACATCGAATATGGATATGAGAAGTTTTCATTTAAATTTTGAAGTTAATGCATTTTTATATCGAACAGCAAGTACAGAGAAGTTAGTCACTGAGTATGTAAATGATCTTGAAGATTCAATTGAAATTGACGGAGCACGGTTCAGAAAAAGGCATTTAGGCTATCGTCTACTGGAATCGACATCTCGCTTGCTATCTCCGCTTTTATAAGAGACGGTGTTAAGAAGGATTGGCGGTTGCCTGCGGAACTCCAAGTGCCTGAAACGGAAATCAACACTCCTGTTTAACAGTGGTTTATAATAAAACGATCATCATATAGAATGGAAAAGTTCATGGCAATTTTGTGGACTTTTCTTTTTTTTGCAGGAAAAATCGTCTTTCTCTAGAAATTATGCCAAGGAAAAGGAGGTAATAAATATGTTAACAGCGTTACGAGAAGATGGAACACTGTTTCAACTACTACCACGTCTTTCAAAAGATGTGCTGAGGAAAGAAAAAGCGGGAGGTCATTACTATTGTCCAGAATGTAAAGAAAGGGTAACGATGAAAATTGGAATGCAAAGAATGGAGCATTTTGCTCACCAAGCAGGTAGTCAATGTATTGAAAGTTATGAAAGGGAATCATCGTTTCATTTAAATGGTAAGATGCAATTATACCAATGGCTAAAGGAACAAAAACTTTACCCCAGACTAGAACCTTATTATGAAAGATTAAAGCAAAGACCAGATATTAGTGTTGATTATTCTCAGCAAGAGTATGCAATAGAATATCAATGTTCCCCAATTCCACCTCAGCTTATGATCAAACGAACGAATACTTATAGAAAAAATAATATAGATTGTGTATGGATATTAGGTGGCAATCAATTAAAACGAAAATCGGAAAAGAAAGTGTCCCTCACACAATTTGACTATTTATTATTAAACAAAACCCCTGACGGAAAATGGTACCTTCCCTATTATTGTTCTAACTCTCATAAATTTGTCTTCTTAACCAATATTATTCCAACCTCTGCAAAAAATGCGCTTACTCAATTTTCAATATTTCCAATCCAAAATCGATCAATACAGCAGATTCTAACCCATAAGATGAATGAATTTTTGTATGCAAAGGAGTGGAGAAATGAGATGAGGGCACAGAAACTGAGGATGGGGATGAATAGTCATTCCCAAATAGACTATTTAAAAGAATTATACATTCATCATTTAAATATTTCTCTACTTCCTATAATGATTGGTCTCCCAATTAATCATGCTCCTTTCATTGAAACATCCCCTCTTATTTGGCAATCCTATTTGTTTATCGATCTCTTTAGGAACAAAAAGAAGGATGAAATCATAACATTTAGTGAAGTTTACAGATGTTTTATGCATCGAGTTCAGCGCGGACAAATCAACCTTCGCACACTCCCGTTAATCGAGAATTATAGTATAACAGTACCATTAATTGAATATTTGAAGCTACTCGTTGGAATCCATGTGTTAGAGGCAATCAACTATAATACGTTTCGTCTGAAGGCTGACATTTTGATCCCCGATCATGTTGTTTCCCAACAGAAGCAGGAAGAACATTTTTATAAAGAATTTCATCAGGTTATTTTTAGGGTGTAAGGTTATGATACTGTAATTGTAGTAGAAGGTATGAAAACTCCTATGGGAGTGCGAGCGATATAACCAGGTCATACGAAGTGTCATGGTGGTTCAGGCGAAACTGAGCGGAAAGCGAAGTGACTGTAAAGAGAATAAAACAACCAGTTTAACAGATCCATTTTCATCCCTTCTTAACAGACAGTATAATCCCCCTACCTCAAAATACTGAGCAATAATAGAGTAAGTAAGTAGGTAAATAAATGAAACCGACATGATCAACATATATTAATAAGGCTCTAGATTAAAAAATAGCAGGAAAATAGGGTAAACTAGGAGAAGAAGATAATATTAAATCCCTTCATTGGGAAAATAAAACGGATGGAGGAATAAAATGGCTAACGAAACTGCAAATAAACTTCCAGCTAGAAGTGAAATTAAAGTCGAAGATACTTGGAAATTAGAAGATATCTTTGCTTCGGATGAGGCTTGGGAAAAAGAATTTCAAGAGGTTAAGTCACTCATTCCAAAGGTGAAAGAATATCAAGGGAAACTAGGCGAGAGTGCTGAAACGTTATATAATGCCTTACAATTTCAGGATCATTTATTAGAAAGACTTGGTAAGTTGTATGCATATTCTCATATGAGATATGACCAAGATACGACAAATTCCTTTTATCAAGGTCTTGATGATCGGATGAAAAACTTATATGCACAAGCAGCTAGTAGTTTAGCGTTTGTTGTTCCTGAGTTATTGTCTATTGAAGAAGAAAAGCTATCCGGCTTTTTAAAAGAGAACTCAGAGTTAAAGCTTTATGAACATTCATTAGAAGAAATTAACTTACAGCGCCCGCATGTATTGTCAGCAGAGCAAGAAGCTCTATTGGCAGAGGCTTCAGAGGTATTAGGATCTTCAGAGAATACCTTTGGGATGTTAAATAATGCGGATTTACAATTCCCAGCTATTAAAGATGAAAACGGAGTAGAAGTTGAGGTGACACATGGTCGCTTTAGTCGCTTTTTAGAAAGTGCAGATTCTAGAGTTCGTCATGATGCTTTTAAAGCGGTTTATGAAACGTATGGGAAGTTTCGTAATACATTTTCAAGTACATTAAGTGGAAATGTAAAGAAAAATAATTTCTATGCAAGAGTTCGTAATTACTCTTCTGCACGACATGCAGCACTTGCGGAAAATAATATTCCCGAGAGTGTTTATGATAATCTAGTAAGTACGATTAATGAACACTTACCGCTTCTACACCGTTACGTGAAATTACGTAAAAAGGTTCTTGGTCTTAAAGAATTACATATGTATGATTTATATACACCGCTTGTAAAAGATGTAAAAATGGCAATCGGTTATGATGAGGCAAAAGATATTCTGTTAAAAGGGTTAGCTCCACTAGGTGAAGAATATATCAATGTTCTAAAAGAGGGATTCGAAAATCGCTGGGTCGATGTTCATGAAAACAGAGGAAAACGGAGCGGCGCTTATTCATCTGGATCCTATGGAACCAATCCATATATTTTAATGAACTGGCAAAACAATGTAAATAATCTCTTCACATTGGCTCATGAATTTGGTCACTCTGTTCATAGTTACTACACACGTAAAACGCAGGCATACCCATATGGAAACTATTCCATTTTTGTTGCTGAAGTGGCTTCTACAACGAATGAAGCACTGTTAAATGATTATTTATTAAATACCATTGATGACGAACAAAAAAGAATTTACTTATTAAATCATTATTTAGAGGGATTCAGAGGGACTGTTTTCCGTCAAACGATGTTCGCTGAATTTGAGCATTCGATTCATCAAAAGGCTCAAAATCATGAAGCCTTGACAGCAGAAGCTTTAACCAATGATTATTATGAATTGAATAAAAAGTATTACGGAACAGAAGATATCGTAGTGGATGAGGAAATTGGGTTGGAATGGTCGAGAATTCCTCATTTTTATTACAATTACTATGTGTATCAATATGCTACAGGTTATAGTGCTGCACAGGCATTAAGTAAGGGGATTTTAACAGAAGGGTCTCCTGCTGTAGAAAGATATATTAACTTCTTAAAAGCAGGTAGTTCGGATTATCCAATTGAGGTTTTGAAAAAAGCTGGTGTGGACATGACGAGCAAAAAGCCTGTTGAAGATGCATGTAAAGTATTTGAAGAGAAACTAATAGAGCTTGAAAACTTACTTCAATAAAAAAAGAAAGCTGGCTAACATTTTGTAAAGCCAGCTTTTTTCTTTAAAATCCCTTGAATCGATTACGGTTATTCATATGAAAGAAAATCAGAAATAAAGAGAGAAAAAGGATAGGGGAAGTTACATAGATAGGAAAGATCTTCATGAGTCCGAATAAATTAAAAATAAAGGCAAAAAGAAGAAAAAGAATTAAGATAGTCCTATATAACTTTTTAGACAAAATATTTCCCTCCAAACATGTAACAAAAATCACTGTATATACTTCGTTATATGCTCAAAATGGCAGAAATAGGACATGAATTTGACAAATATGTGAAACTTCACACATTTCTATTGTTTTTAGGTCATTGAACATGCTATATTTATGGCGTGAAGTTGATCACAAGCAAACATATACCCCTTTGTTTGACCGTGAAAAATTTCTCCCATCCCCTTTGTTCGTATTTAATTGAAAAAGACCTTGCGAAAGCAAGGTCTTTTTCGTTATATGGATAAAATCATGTGGAACGAGATATTATTGAATATATCTCCAAAATGTACCATGCTTTGCGGGGATTTTCTCCACCACTTGCTTGAGTTGTAATTTTTTTAATTCTTTCTCTACTTCTTGTATCGATTTATTATATACAACTGCAACTTCTTTTGATGCAACAACATGATAATGTTTAAGAAATGTTTCCAATGGAGGTGGAGTCTCACGAATGGGTGAATCTTGTAACATTTCCCTAATAATTTGCTCATATATTTCATATGGGTAAGAACCGGTAATTTTAATCCCTTCATCCTCAATATTTTCATTAAAGAAGACCAACGTTGGTATTTCGGTCACTTCCATCTCTGAAGTGATTTTTAAGTCACATTGAAAGGCTTTAGCTGCACTATTGGAGTGAATATCAGAAAGGAATTCAGCTACATCTAATCCTACTTTTTCAGCGCATGCTTGTAATACCTCAAGCGTTGAGATATTTTGTTTCTCAAGAAATAGCATTTCCCGCAGCTTGCGTAAAAAACGAATACCCAACCTTCTCCCTTGTAGTTCTGCAGCTTTAATGGCGATGGACGCCAAATAAGGAGAAGAAATGGGATTTTCTAGCCATAGACTACCATCACATGACATCCCTGAACGGCACGCTGTTTTATCCCATAACTCTGCGATACTTTCAAACTTTTGTTTCCTATCCAGATTAAGAGTAGCGATTTTCCCACTTAGTACATGCTTAAGGGTGAAATATTTCCCGTATTCAACCGTAAGCTTCTTGAGAATAGGTTCTAAGGCCCAACATTCTGCACTTAGTGGGTCAAAAAACATATAAATTTCTATTGACTTATTATCATTTAAGTGACAGGGATAGGAAGCATATTTTGTTTCCTGTGCTTCTTGATTTGTCACATTCTCTCACCTTTCATGTTTTGATTTTCATCCGTATTGATCATATGTTGTGCCGTAAGGACAAGTCGAGACAAATAAGCTTCGCGGAAATTCCCAGTAAGTCCAATTTCATCCATCGCTTCATTCATACAATGAAGCCATGATTTTGCTCTCGTTTCTGTAATTTCAAAAGGCATATGCCTTGCTCTGAGCATGGGGTGTCCATGCTCCATCGTATACAATGGTGGACCACCTAAGAATTGAGTCATGAATTGTTTTTGTTTTCGTACTGTTTCAGTTAGGTCCTCAGGAAAAATCGGTACGAGATCAGGATGTTTGGCAACACGACGATAAAAGGCATCAATCAATTGGTGCAATGTTTCCTCACCAATCTGTTCAAAAGGTGTAGGAAGCTCCTCGACCATAAAAAAACCCCTTTACGTTTAATCATTTAAAAGTATCCTATATTTGAATTCTTTTAAATATAGTTATCTCTCTTTGTTCATTTCTCTTATATTTTAACAAGCAAATTTCTTTATCACAAATGAAACAGCTTGAAGTACTCGAAAACTGTACTGATATAGTCGAATGAAGGGGAAATGGTCGCCATTTTGTCATTAAACTAAAATATTTCTCATGATTTTTTGTACATAATTCTGGGTTTCTTTAAAGGGCGGGATTCCTTGGTACTTATCTACATTCCCTGGACCTGCATTATAGGCAGCAAGGGCAAGTTTTGTATCACCACCATACCGATTAAGCATTTGACTTAAATATTTTGTCCCACCCATTATATTTTCGTAAGGGTCAAATAGATTACGAACTCCAAGTCCTTCGGCAGTTTTCGGCATTAGCTGCATAAGGCCGCTTGCACCGGCAGGACTGACCGCATTTTCATTAAAATTAGATTCTTGTGTAATAACAGCCTGAATTAAACGAGCAGGAACGCCATATTTGTTAGACGCTTCTTGAATGATCTCCTCGTAGGAATTTGTCGAGCTCGATCGTTTCGTTAATTGAATAGGCAGGGTCCCAGTTAGAGTGGGAAGGGGGTATGTCTTATTTTGTTCAGTTGACTCAGTCGTGGAGGATATGGATTTCTCGGATATTAGGCTGGCTAATAAGTCCGTAAACAGTGAATTAGACTCAAGCTTACTTTGATTATTTTTTGAGTTAAAATTTTGTAATGCTTGTACTTCTAGTAACACTTTTAATTGTTCCACATTCATGTTGCTTGCTCCTCTCCGTTATGAAATTTAGATTAATGTCTAGCTTCAGCACCTAGCTCCTAGTGACTTCCCGCTTCTTCCGCAACGATTGCGTCAACATCGATTCGCTTTATCGAACTCATCGTGTTTCTTTATCTCAGAGGGGGAACATTGACTAAAACACCCACGTCCTGTGGCGAACGTCGATGTCTGCACATCCTGTGCAAGTCAGTCCATACGAAGCTGGGCAAGGCGCCTCCGCTTTTCTTCGTAAAAACGTTGGATTTTATTTTTTGTTTGCCGAACAGGTATATTTAATGCTGAGAGTAAGTTGAGAAAGATCGGTTCCCCTTGCTCTCTATTTATCACTTCATATTCTATCTCGTAGTCCTCTGTATTTAAATAGGAACTCTTATCCAGCACAAGTAATCCGTTTTGATAAGGAAATTCTGCGCGATCGGTTGTAAGTGTGCCAAAATAAATTAGTTTTGTCCAATCTATTCCTAGGGCGGAAATTTGTGATCTGACATCACCTTCTTTGATTGGACCTCCGTTTAAAAAATCTTGTGCCTCAGTAGCTGTTAATAGTTGGTTTGTTTCTAATAATCCATCAGAGTGTGGTTCTTTTAAAGTCATTTCATAGGAGTTATTTTTTTCGCGAATACGAAGCGCACATCCATGCTTTTTTAAGTCAAAGTTTACTGTATCAAAATAATGGTTAATTTGTTGTACAAAGTGATCTTGAGAAAATTGAAAATGGTTCATTATTTTATTGAATTCTTCTACATGAAGAAGATTTTTAAATTCAATTTCGATTGATTGCGACATGTATAAACCTTCCTTTCATTATTAGAATAACTTCATATTTTCCTTTAAGCAATGTTTAGTATATGAAGGTAACATATGATAAAATAAAAAATGGTTAAGAAAGGGGAAGATAGAATGGGCGAAAAGCTTATCATCCAAGAATTCCAGAACAATCAAAAGGAAGCTCATCTGGAAGTAGAAACTCAAGTATCATTACAAAAATATCAAGCTAGTGGTCAAATGCTAGTTGATTCCGATAATCTCTCATTTGTTTATTTATTAGAAGCAGAAGAGACCTATACATACGTCATCATTCCAAATAAAATATGGAAGGAATTAAAAATCGTTTTATCAGAAGCAACTCCCGTTTTTTTATCGAATGGTCGTGAGAAGATTTTACTAAATCAGTTTCATGATGAATTATCTTATTTAATTGAAAATATAAAAGGTAATAGTAATTATGGTGAAAAAATGGTTGCTGAAGTAGAAGCTGTATTTGAATAGGTGGTGTTGGAGTGACAAAGGACTGGGAAGAATTTTTGTCACCATACAAACAGGCAGTCGATGAATTAAAGGTTAAATTAAAGGATATAAGAAGACAATATCTGCTACATTCCAGTTACTCTCCGATAGAATTTGTAACAGGAAGGGTTAAACCGATTGCTAGTATTTTAGATAAAGCAAAACAAAAAGGAATCCCGCTTGACCGAATTGAAGAAGAAATGCAGGATATTGCAGGGATTCGAATGATGTGTCAGTTTGTTGATGATATCAATAAGGTTGTTGAATTAATTAGAAAAAGAAATGATTTTGAAATCGTTGAGGAAAGAAATTATATTTCACATAAAAAGGCAAGTGGATATCGCTCTTATCATATTGTTATTCGTTATCCGGTACAAACGATCTATGGGGAAAAGAAAATTTTAGCTGAAATTCAAATTAGAACGTTAGCGATGAATTTTTGGGCAACAATTGAACATTCGCTTAATTATAAATATAAAGGCCAGTTTCCAAAGGATATACAAATGAGGCTGAAAAGAGCAGCTGAGGCAGCTTTTCAATTAGATGAGGAAATGTCAATTATTCGTGGTGAAATTCAAGAAGCACAGGCGTTTTTTAGTAGTAAGAAGGAATCGCAGCAAAAAGGGGATGGAGATTAAAGTTGCATATAGGGGAAGGGATGGAAAGAATATGAAGTTTGCCATAACGTCTAAAGGTGATTCGAATTCAAATGGGTTAATGCATCGAATTAAAACATACTTGTTGGATTTTGAGTTGACTTATGATGAAGAAGAACCAGATATCGTTGTTTCTGTTGGTGGTGATGGAACACTCCTTTATGCATTTCATCGCTACAGCAGTCGCTTGGATAAAACCGCATTTGTAGGTGTTCATACAGGGCACCTCGGCTTCTATGCTGACTGGGTGCCAGAAGAGATTGAAAAACTGGTAATTGCCATAGCAAAAACACCTTTTCAAGTAGTTGAATATCCTTTACTAGAAGTCATTATCCGCTATCGAAGCGGGGGGCGTGAATCGAATTATCTAGCTTTAAATGAATCTACCGTAAAAGGGCTTGAAGCTACTTTAGTGATGGATGTTGAAATTGGAGGTCAGCATTTTGAATGTTTCCGTGGAGATGGGTTATGTGTGTCTACTCCTTCTGGAAGTACAGCTTATAATAAAGCCCTTGGTGGAGCCATTATTCATCCATCCTTTTCAGCGTTGCAATTAACGGAAATTGCTTCGATCAATAACCGTGTCTTTCGAACCATTGGCTCACCGCTTCTTCTTCCAAAACACCATACATGTATGTTGAAGCCGGTAAAACAAACTGATTTTTATATTACAATTGATCATTTAACGTTGTTACATAAAGATGTAAAATCGATCCAATACAGAGTATCAGATAAGAAAATTCGGTTTGCTAGGTTTAGACCATTTCCGTTTTGGAAGAGGGTCCATGATTCATTTATTTCAAATGAATAACGTTTTGTATTTTAACTACATTCAGTTCAGAAGTCTAACGATTATAGCGACGAGTTGAATGCAAGCTTTTATCCCGTCTTAACTGGCAGTTAGAACCCTATCTAAAAGATACTGGGGAAAAACCGAAAGTAGATAGGAAGGGGAACCGCCAGTAAAGATCCGGAGAATGAATAGACTAAAAACACCTTCGGCAAGTTCTATGTGACCAACATTCGTTGACCCCAATTAAGCATCAGTGTAGATGAAGCAGGCTAACAACGATGCGTCTGGTCTCGCGGAGCCTGATAAGTTTTTCTAAGCGCTAAAGCTCCTAAAAAACTTATCGCAATGACTGCACTCGTACCTCCTGTGCGTCGAAAAAAACCATTAATGGAAGTTTCACTTTATCAATTCAGTGGGGGTTTTAATTGCTGAATTGATAAAGTGAAAGTTTCCGGCGTATGTCTCGAATTTTTAAAGGGAATTTCTCGAGCGAGCTCAGAGATTGTATCCGGACCCAAATTCGGGCGAATTTTGTTGTAGGAGCGTATTAGATGACTGGTTTTATCATGCAATGGACGATTACATCTCTAGATGAAGGCAAGGGAGTTAGAGAGTTTTTAAAAGAACAAAATATCTCCAAAACGGCTTTAACGGATATCAAGTTTAAAGGTGGAAAAATTCAAGTCAATGAACAAGAGGTTACTGTCCGGTATTCTTTAAAATTGAATGACGTGTTAAAGATCGAATTTCCAATAGAAGAAGCAAGTCACGGTTTAGTGCCAGAAAATATTTCTTTGGATATTGTGTATGAAGATGAGTATATTCTTGTTGTAAATAAACCAATCGAAATGAACACCATTCCTTCTCGTGAGCATCCATCTGGAAGTGTTGCCAATGGAGTCATTTATCATTTTATGAATAGTGGTATACAAGCTACTGCTCATATTGTCACTAGACTTGACCGAAATACATCAGGTCTAGTATTGGTTGCGAAGCACCGTCATGTTCACCATTTATTAAGTATGCAGCAAAGAAAAGGGCGGATTAAGAGAGTATATGAGGCCATTGCGGAAGGAACTCTTGAACCCATGAGCGGAACCATCGAAGAACCGATTGGACGGAAGGAAGACAGCATCATCCAAAGAGAAGTACGCTATGATGGTCAATATGCTTTGACACACTACCAGGTTCTCGAGCTTTTCCCTTACTATACGAGGCTTGAACTATCCTTAGAAACAGGAAGAACCCATCAAATCCGGGTTCATTTATCCTACATCGGACATCCATTGGCAGGGGATGATCTCTATGGTGGAAGTAAGAAATGGATTAATCGCCAAGCATTACACTGTAAAAAAGTAGAATTTTATCACCCCTTTTTTAAAGAAACATTGCAGTTTACAGCAGATTTACCCCAAGATTTGGAAAACTTAATTAGATAGGTAGTTACGGATCTTATTTATGTTTCAAATAAAATCCGTAACTTTCTACTTAACTAAATTCACGGAATTTTTCCGCGACATAAGGCATGGTAGAAGGAACAGAAACAATTTCTAATTCAGGATAACGAAGTGCCGATAGTTTGCCCCCAAATACGGCACCTGTATCGATATTATATGTATTTCCTATGATTCTTACGTCCTTTACAGGTGTATGTCCATAGACAATAAACGATTTACCTTTATAATCTAAAGCCCAATCTTTTCTAACCGGTGATCCATCCTCATGTTTTTCTCCTGTTATATCACCATAGAGAACAAAAGTTTTGACACGTGAGTTCTGTTTACCTATCAATTCTTCGCTTATTCCAGCATGAGCTATAATTAAATTTTTTTCATCGAGAATCCTGTACAGAGGGGCATTTTCATATAACGTTATAAATGATTGGCGAATTTGTTGTTGCTCTTTTTTGGTTAATGCTTTATACTCTGCCACAGTGGTTTCTAAACCATGGGTGACCTGCACCTTATTCCCTAAAAAGTAACGATATAATTTATTACAATGATTTCCTGGTACATAGTAAGCTAAATCTTGTTGAATCAATTTGTAAATAGTCTTTATCACCTGTATGGATTGGGGTCCTCGATCGGTTAAATCTCCAACAAATCCAAGTTTTCTCCCTTCTGGGTGTATTGGAATCCCTGTATCCCAGTTGTATCCGATAAGGGCGGTTAATTCCTGTAACTCATGAAAACACCCGTGTATATCACCAATAATGTCAATTTTTTGCATAACGAACTCCTTTGTTTTAAATTAAATTATGATTATTTTGTAAGGAGGAATAGAATGGAACATGGTTTATCAGTAACATCTTTATTAATTGTCATTTTTGCTGCTTTTTTAACTCCTCTTATTTTACACAAGTTAAAATTAAATATGATACCCGTTGTCGTTGCTGAGATTTTAATCGGGTTAATTCTTGGAAAAAGCGGCTTTGATATCGTAGAAACAGATATGTGGCTAGAAACGCTTTCAACATTGGGTTTTATCTTTTTAATGTTTTTAAGCGGTTTGGAAATTGACTTTAAGGCATTTTCTGGCGGGAAAAAACGAACTAAACTGCCAAACGGAAAATTTGAGCCAAATACTTTTGTAACAGCAACGATCATTTTTATCGGCATTTTTATCCTGTCTCTTTTATTATCTTATTTATTTGTTTTAGCTGGATTTATTGATGATGTCTTTCTGATGACGATTATTATTTCCACGATTTCACTAGGGGTTGTGGTTCCGACCTTGAAGGAAGCGCATCTCATGCAAACTGGGATTGGGCAAATTATTTTACTAGTTGCTGTCATTGCTGACTTAGTCACGATGATCCTATTAGCCGTATTTGCTTCACTTCATGAAGATGGTGGAAATACATGGCTTTTACTTATTTTGTTTGCAGCAGGGGTTTTCCTATACCTGGTATTGCGTAGCTTTAACAATAAGAATATTCCGTATCTAGAATCCATGGCAACAGGTACGATTCAAATTGGAACAAGAGGCGTTTTCACGCTAATTATATTCTTAGTTGCTATATCTGAAACTGTAGGTGCTGAGAATATCCTAGGGGCTTTCTTAGCTGGGGTACTCGTTTCATTACTTTCACCTAATCAAGAACTAGTCCATAAACTAGATTCTTTCGGGTACGGCTTTTTTATTCCGATTTTCTTTGTCATGATCGGGGTGAATTTAGATATTTGGTCTTTGTTCAGTGAGCCTAAATTATTACTGTTAATTCCATTGTTATTGATTGGATTGCTGGTTTCCAAACTCATCCCTATATATATCTTAAAACGCTGGTATGATACAAAAACAGTGGTAGCCTCTGGGGTTTTATTAACTTCAACATTATCGCTTGTTATTGCAGCAGCAACAATAGGGGAAAATTTGGGCGTTATTACAAGCGAAATGAGTGGGATGTTTATATTAGTTGCCGTTATTACTTCGGTATTTACACCAATCGTCTTTAAAAAAATGTTCCCGATGGATGGCGAACATATGAGGAAGATAAAGGTTGCTATTATTGGGGCTAATCAATTTACCTTGCCAGTCTATCAGGAGTTAAAAAAGGGTCTTTACGAACCAACGATTTATCATAAAAAACAGGAAAAACTAGAAAATCAATCGACGGATAGAGTTTTTGAAATTATAGAGATATCAGATTTCTCAATTGAATCTATTCAGGAAACGGATATTCATGAAGCGGAAATTGTGGTGATTTCAACAGGTGAAGAAGAAATTAATGCTGAGATTGGGAAAGCGTTAAAGGATCAGGGGGTTGAACGAGTCATTTGTCGAGTCGAACGACCTGAAACAGAGGCGGCTTTAAAAAATTATGGGATTGAAGCTTTTTCAACACTCTTGTCTACAAGAACTCTGTTGCGTGCATTGATCGAGTCGCCACATATCCTAAGTATTTTAACAAATGATGAAAACTCATTATATGAAATTCAATTGTTGAATCGTAAATATGAGGGAGTTACCTTACGGGAATTTCCTTTTACGGGAGACGTTATATTTGTACGGATTTTCCGTGGAAAGGATTCAATCGTTCCGCATGGTGAAACGGAATTACAACTTGAGGACCGTTTGATTGTGACAGGATCAAAGGAATATGTAGAGGAATTAACTCAAGAACTTCAATATGGCAGTTATTTCGCCCATTAATCTTTTCAACCTTTAGTTGAATAGAATCCGATTCTTTTCATTTTAAACAAGATATAGTAATATTAAGACTAGGTACTAATAACTTGTGTTAATTTTGGAGGGTAAAATAAATGACAATCAGTTTAGAAGGAAAAACATTTGTCGTAATGGGTGTTGCCAATAAAAGAAGTATTGCTTGGGGAATTGCGAGGTCTTTACACGCATCAGGAGCCCGTTTAATTTTTACATATGCAGGCGACCGTCTTGAAAAAAGTGTAAAAGATTTAGTTCAATCATTAGAAGGGGCTAGTGATTCACTCGTCATTCCTTGTGATGTGACAAATGATGAGGATATCGCCAAGTGTTTTGCTGAAATTAAAGAAAGAGTTGGCGTGATACACGGTTTAGCGCATTGTATTGCTTTTGCTAATAAAGAAGAGCTAGATGGTGAATATATGAATACAACTCGCGATGGTTTCCTTTTAGCGCATAATATTAGTTCATATTCGTTAACTGCAGTTGCTAAAGAAGCCCGTCCACTTATGACAGAGGGTGGAAGTATTGTTACACTTACTTACCTTGGCGGTGAGCGTGTTGTTACGAATTATAATGTCATGGGAGTGGCAAAAGCGTCTCTTGATGCAAGTGTTAAATATTTAGCAGCAGACCTAGGTAAAGAAGGGATTCGCGTGAATGCTATTTCCGCAGGTCCAATTCGGACATTATCAGCAAAAGGAATTAGTGATTTCAATTCAGTATTAAATGTAATTGAAGAAAAAGCACCATTAAGAAGAACAACAACGCCAGAAGAGGTAGGAGATACAGCTGTATTCTTATTTAGCGATATGGCAAGAGGGATAACTGGTGAATTCATTCATGTTGATTCAGGATACCATGTAATTGGATAATTTAAAATTTTTAAACCCACTTTCTGGTTTTAAACAGGAAGTGGGTTTTATTTTTGATTTTTTAGAAACAAAATGCCAATAAGTAGCATAGATATATGGGTAGATTCCCTAATTAAGGAGGAGACGGTATGTCTAAGAATCAATCACGTGACCCGCTTTTATATATTATGCAACCTACGCTTACATTTCCTAAGGCAAATATGCAGGAAAAATATATCGTAACGAAAACAATAGAAAAACAAGAGGAAAAGCCATTATTAAATGAACAAGCAAAAGAAAAGTTTGATTCTCAAATTGTTGAAGAGCCATTACCTACTAGTGAGACAGAGCTAATAGAACAAGAGAAAATAAACAATAAAAAAAAGGACTCTCCAAAGAGAAAATTACAGACCGAGGACGTTCAAGAGATTATTGGACAGTATCATCAGGAACAAAGCATTGTGGAAGAAGAGAAGACTCCGTCTACCCAAAAAAGAAATAAGCAATCTTATTCATTCAAACGCGTAAAAAGTTTTAAGGACATGAATATTCACGAGAAATTGAATTACTTAGTGAACTTTCCGAAACAATTACCACCAGTACCATGTATTTTTGTCAGTAATACGAGCTCTATAAAAGGTTTCTTACAATTTGTAACAGATGACATGATTGAAATCAAACAATTTAACAACAAAATTGTAAAATTAAATTTGGATGAACTAACTGATATTCGATTGATAGGATTAAAATAAAAAAAGGCCAGCAAGCACTGGCCTTTATCTCAAGATTTACTCACAAATTCCAAGGTAGCAGTCCGTGATACATTGGATTGCACAGAAGCAGCTTAGGTCAACTGTGATACAATCATCTGTTGCTTGGAATCCTTTAAGGTCACAAAATGCTGCAAGGTCCACACAGCAATTCTTTACTAGGTCAAGGGAATCGTGTTTGTTCTTCATTGGACGAAGAACACGAAGAGTCGCACAGCAATTATCAAAAATATCTTCTACTCTAAAGAAAATGGAAACACAATTACAGTCAGAGCTTTTAAAGAATGCGTGGAATGGGGAACCATCTGCTGTTTTTAAAACAAATACTCTTGTATCTGCTGGTGGGTGATTTGTTGCTGGAGATACAAGTGATCCTAATGGCTCAAGAAAACAATTTTTAGGACATTCACAAGATTCCTCTTCCATAACCGTATCTTGAATATCTTTAATCGCACGAACAACTTCACATATACAATTTTCATGAGATGTACCTAGTACATCATTTCCGTTTTTTCCACAACCCATTATATTTTCCTCCTTATTTTTTCTATGTTGTTTACATTACTAACATATTGTAAGAAGGGCATTTGGGTAACGGACAAACGCCTTTTTTTTCGCAAAATAGGCGTTTGAATGCAACTTGTTTAACTACCTTCAGCAGAAGACTCAATGATTAGATACGAGATGAATGCAAGCTTTTATCCCGTCTTAACTGCAAGTAATGATCCAGAAAAATGAACGGTCTCAAAACGACTTCGGCAACGTCTGTATGACCAACATTCGTTGACCTCAACTAAACATCAGTGAGGTCCAATCCCCGGCTG
This sequence comes from Niallia sp. Kr1, assembly GCF_050389805.1. Classification (NCBI taxonomy): domain Bacteria; kingdom Bacillati; phylum Bacillota; class Bacilli; order Caryophanales; family Bacillaceae; genus Niallia; species Niallia sp. Kr1. The sequence continues at coordinate 1,316,854 of NZ_CP130945.1, forward strand.
ATAAAGCTAAACCTCTGGTGGATGTCTCGAATTTTTAAAGGGAATTTCTCAATCCAGCTCACGGATTGTATCCAGAGGCAAATTCGTTGGCGAATTTAATTTATGGACAGCTAGTGTCTATAAGAGGGAGTTGTAAAGATGAGTATTACTTTTTTAGACATATTTTTGTTAGGATTGGCAACTTTTCGACTGACTCGGTTATTGGTTTATGATAAGATCACCGCCTTTATAAGAAATATGTTCATAACGGAAGTAGAAGATATTGAAGAAAATGGTGATAAAGCGATTTATTTACTACCCAAAGAGGGGAGAATTAGAGGATTCTTTGGTGAGTTATTGAGTTGTTACTGGTGTACAGGTGTATGGTCTTCTCTTCTTTTATATGGATTATATGTATTTTGGCCAGTTGTGGCTGTACCGATGATTATCATCTTGGCCATAAGTGGAATTGCAGCCATAATTGAAAGTATTATACAAATCTGGTTATAGTTTTTCCGCACCTCTTTAGGCTTCTGGTTTACACAAGCTATTTAAGGCAGCATACAATGTAAAAAAAGCCATAATGAAATGGGGGTCATATGATGAGTGAAAATAAAGAACAGTCTTCATCACCCAAACAAAATAGTAAAAACAATAGAAGAAAAGCAGTAAAGAAAAAAGGTTGCGGATGTGGAAAGAAGAAAGCATAAAGCTGTATGTTGTTCTTCAATAAGAGGAAAAGCGTAGTATCGTCAAAAGGATACTACGCTTTTACTTTTAGGAAAAAATTATATTTAAAGGAATCATTCATAAATTGTTTGTTAATGAAGAAAATAGTAATAGTGAGGTTCGTAATTTTTTACATAGGAAGGGAAGAATATGAATAATTGGATGAGAGCGTTTATGCTTATTTTTCTATTTTTAACGATGGTAACCGGATGTAGTCAGAACGAGGCTCGGGGAAATCAAGATTACATGACCTTGTTTCAAGCCACACATCCGAGCCCTACGAATGTGACCTCTGGAAAAAACAAGGTGACAGCAGAAGAAATTCAAAAAAAAGTAGAAAGTTTCGACTTTATTTACGATGTAGCAGTTATTAAAGGGGAGAAAGAGAATCTTGTTGTTTACAAAGTGAAGCATCTTCAGCGCTTTCGCATGGACAAGATTGAAAAGGAAGTGACTGATGAGTTAGAAAGGAAGTTTCCAAATGAAAAGTTTGTCGTTTCAAGTGATTTTAAGATCTTTTTAGAGGCTGTTCGTCTAGGTGAAAAAATGGAAGATCCTAAATTTCCTAAGAACAAGGCGCAAAAAAGATTAGAGGAAATTATTAAGCTTAAGAAAGAATTAACGTAGGAAAGGAGATCCATTGCATGGCAAAACAAAAGACGCCCGAGCAACAAAAATATGATCAAATACAGCAAAAACATGAAATAAAAAGACCTGTCCTTAAAAATTGTTTGAAAGCTTTTCTAGTCGGTGGGACGATCTGCACAATCGGACAGGCCATTAGTTATTTTTACATGTACAATTTTAATTTTACCGAACAAACAGCTGGGAACCCAACAGTTGCTACTCTTGTATTTATTTCCATGTTATTAACGGGCTTTGGTGTATATGACCGATTAGGTCAATTTGCTGGTGCTGGTAGTGCAGTACCTATAACAGGGTTTGGAAATTCAGTGATATCTGCTGCGATTGAACATCGAACAGAAGGATTTGTACTAGGTGTCGGTGGAAATATGTTCAAGTTAGCAGGGTCTGTTATTCTATTTGGAGTGTTCTCAGCTTTTGTTGTGGCACTAATAAAAACGTTACTGATTATGTGGGGGGTTATTTAATGCTTGTTGGAAAACAATCTTGGGCATTTGAGAATCACCCTGTAATTGCTGCGACCGGTGTCTCAGGCGGTCCTTTTGAGGCAAATGGCAACTTAGCCCAGGACTTTGATATATTACATGATGATTTATGGATGGGACAGGACTCATACGAAAAAGCTCAAAGAATGTTGATGGAGGAAGCGATCAAAACAACTCTAGATAAGGCAAATTTACAAGAGGAAGATATTGAGTTTCTGATCGCAGGTGATTTGATTAACCAAATGACACCAACGAGCTTTGCTGCAAGAACGGCACAAATTCCTTATTTTGGTATTTTTGGTGCTTGTTCTACTTCAATGGAAGGACTAGCCCTTGCTTCCTTTATGATTAATTATCATGGAGCAAAAAATATTTTGACGGGTGCATCAAGTCATAATGCTTCAACAGAAAAACAATTTCGCTATCCCACTGAATATGGGGGTCAAAAACCGCCAACCGCACAGTGGACGGCAACAGGGGCAGGGGTCGCCCTTGTAACCGCTAATCAACAACAGAATAACCTTCCGTATACCACATCGGCAACGATTGGCAAAGTCATTGATATGGGATTGACAGATCCATTTAATATGGGTGGAGCGATGGCTCCGGCGGCTGCCGATACCATTACTGCTCATTTTAAAGATTTACAACGAGAACCCTCTTATTATGACTTAATTGTAACAGGTGATTTAGCGAAAGTTGGGAGAAGTACGGTATTAGAGCTGTTGGATAATAATGGACTAAAGATTGACCACCAACGGTTTTTAGACTGTGGAATGATGATTTATAAAGAGGATCAACCAGTCCAAGCAGGAGCTAGTGGAGCTGGCTGCTCAGCAGTTGTCTTATATGGTCATTTATTAAATCAAATGAAGCAAGGTGTTTATAAGCGAATATTAGTGGTTGCGACAGGAGCTTTATTGTCCCCCCTTTCTGTTCAACAGAATGATAGTATTCCATGTATTGCCCACGCTGTTTCAATTGAAATTTAGAAAAGGAGTTGAAAAACATGTTAGCGATGTTTTTTTGGGCATTTGTAGTTGGCGGTCTTTTTTGCGTCGTTGGTCAACTATTGTTTGATGTTGCCAAATTAACGCCAGGACATACATTAAGTCTGTTAGTTGTCGTGGGAGCCATTCTTGATGGATTTGGACTATATGAGCCTCTAATTGATTTTGCAGGTGCGGGAGCAACCGTCCCCATTTTAAGCTTCGGAAATTCACTTGTTCACGGCGCACTGCAGGAAGCTGAACAACATGGAATAATAGGAGTTTTAACGGGAATGTTCGAAGTGACCAGTTCAGGGATTTCTGCTGCTATTGTCTTTGGTTTTTTAGGGGCACTCCTCTTTAAACCTAAAGGTTGATACTATTCTACTATCATGTCATCGTTCATTTTTTTACGCCTATATTTTTAAGCCTGGCTCACACATTGACATCTTGTTCATATTCTATTATTGACTCAAAATTAAGTGAGGTGAATAGATATGGGCTTCTGTGGTGGATACGGCTATGGCGGTTATGGCTATGGCGGTGGATTTTACGGTGGTAGCACTTTTGTTTTAATCGTAGTGCTTTTCATCTTATTGATTATTGTTGGTGCCAGCTTCTATTAATTTTCTCCTTGAAGAAGTCGCTCTTTTTTAGAGCGGCTTTTTTACAATTTAATCACCAATCGGTCAACTTTTCATATTATATAAAAGATTCGGCACTTGCTGCTTATATTAGCAGGAGGAGATGGAATGATAAGGAGGCACCACATTAATGGATAACCAATTTTTCAAAAACATCGAGAAAAAAACAGGCGTTAATATGAAAGAAATCTTGGATTTAGCCAATTCATTGCAAAATGCAAATTTTAAGGATGAAAAAACTGTTCGAAACGTAATTAAACGCGTTTCAAAAATTGCTAATAAACCTGTTTCAAAAGATACGGAAAATAAGATCGTTGAATCAATTGTCAAAGATGGAAAGCAACTTGACTTTAATACCATTTCACAAATGATAAATAAGAAGTAATAGTAAAAAAAGCTGTCATCGAAGACAGCTTTTTTTACTATCGAAACTTCGTTAAGAATCTAGATGGTTTTGCTTTTTTCCCTCTCCAATGCTGAGGTACTGAAAGATATAAGGCTTCTTTTGCTCTCGTAACAGCTACATATAGAAGTCTTCTTTCCTCCTCAAGGGGTTCAAGGTCACCCTCACGGAGAGATTCAAGGGCGAAATCATGAGGTAAACTTCCATCTACACTACCAATGATATACACAATTTTATATTCTAATCCTTTTGAACGATGAATCGTACTTAATGTAATACCGTCTTTTCGCTGCTTGCTTTGCTTTTTGATTTCTTTATTCATTGCCGCCATATGGTTCGTATGCTGAAGGAATTCTTGAATCGTTGTAAAGTTTTTTGCGGCAACCTTTAAATCACGTAAATCATCGGACCCCTTATCGAATTGATTTCCTTCGTTTCCACGTTTCTTTAAAAACTCCTGAAAGTTGAGGTCTTTTTCGACTTTGTTAATGGCCTCTAGTGGTGAAAGAGACGATAGGGAACGAACAACAGGTAACACTTTTTTTAATTTCTTTTCTTGAAAAGCAAAATTTGTTTTTACGTGATTCAAACATTGTAGTAGTGTGCAATCATTTAGAATGCTGTCTGCTTTCATATCGTTTAACATGCTCTGTTTGAGAAATAATGCAGGAAAGATATCGGACATTGCCGTCGAATCATCCTCATTTAAAGACAGTGCTAAAAAGCCTAGCATGCAACGAACAATAAAACGTTCATAAAAAGATTCAATGTCTTGATCCATGATAAACGGAAGGCTTGAATTCGTCAGTCTTTCAAAAATAGCACGACTTGATGTATTGGTTCGAAAAAGAATCGCAAAATCATTGGGATCTGCCCCTTGTTCTATTTTTTCACTAATATCGGTAACAATCATCGTTGCTTCCTCTTCTTCATCATATGGGAAAAATAAAGTCGGTTTTTTATCTTTGGTGTACTGAGCGTACATCTTTTTTGGGCGTCGATGTTTGTTTTCCGATATGATTAGATTGGCGACTGAAACAATATCATGGGATGAACGGTAGTTTTCGTTTAACTGGACAACCTCTGCATGTGGAAAATCTTTTTCAAATTCTCGCAAATATTGAGGGTTGCTTCCACGAAAGGCATAAATCGCTTGATCGTCGTCCCCAACAACAAAGACATTTTTATGTTTATTAGAGAGCAGTTTAATCAGTTCATACTGAACTTTGTTGACATCCTGGAACTCATCAATCAAAAAATAGTCAAAACGATTTTGATAAAGGTGAAGAAGTTTTTCATCATGTAGAAATAGTTCATAGCAACCTACTAACATATCATCAAAATCAAATAGTTCTTGTTGCTGTTTAAATTCTTCGTATTTCTTAAACAAAAAAGCGGATTTTTCTTCCCAAGCTGTTGTAGGAACAATTTGATTTGGTGATAATAATGAATTTTTCCACAGGCCGATTTGCTGAAGAGCGGCATCGTAAGCAAATTCCTTTTCATCCAGGTCTAATTGTTTTCCAGCTTCCTTCAAGATTTGCCGTCGTTGCCATTCTTTATTTAAAAGCTTTTGACCGTTCCATTTTTGCGGTTGGTGATGGTTCAGGATCCGATAAAATAGACTATGAAAAGTACCAGATACGATCCCTCTAATCTGGGTTTTGTTAATAGATGGATAGTTTAATAGTCTTTCATTCATTTCTTTTGCAGCCTTGGCAGTGAAGGTAACGAGCATAATCCGATTTGCCTCTACTCCTAACTGTGATAAGAGAAAGGCTGTCCTAGAGGTTAGCACTCTTGTTTTGCCACTTCCTGCCCCTGAAAGCACAAGTAATGCACCGTTTGGATGAATAACTGCCTCTATTTGATTATGATCTAAATAAATATGATGCTGCTGTAGTGTTTCAATAAAGGGAGAGCGAACGATGGGCTTTTCTTTATGATGCTGGTTAAAAACAGGAACTTGCTTAATCTGTTTAGCTGATTTGAATGATTTTTGTTTTGGATTGGTTTCAGATATTGTTCTCGCTTTAGGGAGGCGAAATCCATTGATTTGTTTTTCCGTTTCGATTGATACGGCGATTTCACTCGAAGCCATTTCAAATTGGCAATGATTGTTTTTCTTTAAGGTATGTTTAAAATACGGATCATACTCAATCCCTAAAATAAGTCGAACTGGTTCATGGCAAACCGGACACATCAACTGCCCTTTTTTGCCTTCTTCGTATATTCGTTGATAAGAAGCGCGGTCGATCGTTTCCAAATCAATGAATTGATCTCCCTTCATCGCTATTTTCAATGTCATGAATGTTTTCATCCTTTATCTTGTCTAGCGCAAGCAGCCATCCCTCTCTTTTCGTCACAAGCGTGTCTAGTGTCGGCTCCTAGGAACGAAAGGAAAAGCCAACAAGTAATTCTGAAGGCAAAAGTCATATGACCGTCATCCTTGGGCAGTCGCCTATACATTTCTTTCAAGCCGTCAAGAAAATTAAAGAACAATCTCCTTGACGGCTCGTCTAGTGCTTGCCCTAACTGAAAAGATGTTAGGCATAAGTACAACTACTCCTAATCTCCGTCTAAACGGCTTGCCAGGCGGAGAGTTTTCTATATCGAGGGTGAGCGTTTGGGTAATGCTTCCTTGTGCTTCTTCTCAGGAACAAAAAGCTTTTTTGTTCCGAAGGCGCTTGCGCTTTTCTTTTTTACTACTAAAATAGACATCCATAATCATATCAAAAATATTGTTCTTTCTAAAGCGTCTATTGAATTGATTTAATTGTCAGTGTTCAAATTCCATATCATTTATTTAAAACAAAAACTCCTTTATAAGGAGTTTTAAAGTTGTTTCATCATGGTTTTATGTGGAATTCCAGCGTCAAGAAATTCCTCGGAAACCACTTCATAACCTAACTTTCCGTAAAAAGGAATGGCATGGGTTTGGGCATTCAACTTTAACTTGTTCAATTCATTTTCAGCGGCAAAGTCTTGTATACTTTCCATTAAGACTTTACCAGCACCCGTTCCACGATAGTCTTTTAAAATACAAATTCGTTCTATCTTTCCAAATCCGTCTACTACCCTGAAACGCCCAGCGCCAGCAGGTTTTTCGTTTATTGTTAAAAGAAAATGAGTGGCTTCTGATTCAAGGTCATCAATTTCTTCTTCCTCAGGTACTTGCTGTTCTTCAACAAACACCTTCCTTCTTATTGAAAATGCTTCCTCTAATTGTTTGTCTGTACTTACAATATTTACCTCTATGGTGTTTACGTTCATATCTTTTAATCCTTTCCTAGATGAATCTTTTATTATTATAACAAATCGAACCTAAAGCTGAAATAAGAGTTTAGGGATCTAAAAAAGTAGTTGTACTAAAAAAGGAGGTTGGACGATAAGATGTTTATTAGAATATTATGACTAATTTAGGAGGGTCTTAATATTCAAATTGAATTAAAGGGGGAACTTTTTTTGAAAAAGAAATACTCTTTTTTGATGGTTCTATTGCTCGTTTTTGGAATGATTTTAGCTGCTTGTAGCGGGTCTAATTCCAGTTCTGGTGAAGATCCAGGAAATTCAAATGAACTAGACTTTATTAGCATTTTAACAGGTGGGACTGGCGGTACATACTATCCACTTGGCGGTGCTTTTGCCAATATTATTTCTGAAGAAACGGGTATTGAAACGAATGCAGAAACATCAGGTGCATCTGCAGAAAACATGACTACGTTAAAAAATGGTGACGCTGAAATAGCATTCTCACAAACAGATATTTCGTCTTATGCAGTGGACGGAACGATGATGTTTGAAGGTGATCCGGTTGAAAATATCCAAGCAATTGGTACTCTTTATCCAGAAACGATTCAAATTGTTACAACAGAAAAGTCCGGAATCAAATCGGTTGAAGATTTGAAAGGGAAAAAAGTGTCTGTTGGTGCACCTGGTTCAGGAACAGCTTTGAATGCGGAGCAAATTTTAGAAGTTCATGGATTAACCTTTGATGATATAAAAAAACAAGATCTTGCTTTTGATGAATCTACAGCAGGGATCCAAGACGGAACCATTGATGCAGCTTTTGTAACGGCTGGTACGCCAACAGGTGCTGTTGAAGGGCTGGCAGCAACAGAGGATATTGTCATTGTTCCAATTGAAAAGGATAAAATCGAAGCATTAATTGAAAAATATCCATTTTATGTTGAGGATGAAGTAAAGTCAGGAACGTATGGATTAGAAGAAAAAGTTGCCACTGTTGCTGTTCAAGCGATGCTTGTTGTGCGAGATGATTTATCGGAAGACTTAGTTTATAACATTACAAAAGCTCTATTTGAAAACATGGATGGGGTCCAGCATGCAAAAGCAGAATTAATTAAAGCAGAGAATGCATTAAAAGGGGTAGGAATTGAGGTCCATCCGGGAGCACTGAAATATTTTGATGAAATTGGTGTTTCAGCAGAGTAACAACCCTTATTTATTTTAAATGTATGGCCGGCCATAGAGTTAGCAGGCCGGCTGTTTCAGATTATTTTTAAGTAATGGTGGACGAATCATGGGAATCCAAAATCGGAGACGTTATTTATTTTTTGTATTAATGATTTTTATCCTTTTCTTCCTTTTCACTCCTTTTAAGAAATGCTTAGTATTTCAATTCCAAAATAGTGGGCAGGTTCTTGCCTATATTCCAATTTCTAGTGGTGAAACCTTTCAAATAAAGTATACGCATTCCATCCATTTATCTGATGTCATGGATTATTTTGAAGTAACAGAAGATGGACATCTGAAACAATACCAATTGATGTATGAAGATTTTGCGATCGGGATGCCATCCCATGCTTCAAAGGGTGAAATTTTTGAGGAAAGAGATGGAAAGTATTATTTGAAAAATATGAACAGAGTTTTTCCATCTTTTGACTTACGATTAGGAAAAGTAAGGGCGAATCATACGATTGTTTTTAAGGGGGACGAATATCCTTTGTCCCAATATTTGGAACCTGGGACATGGGTTCGGGTAAAAATGGAGAGAATTAGTCTTTGGCAGCAATGGAAAGGAGTGAACATCCTTGTGTAAAAAATATGAAACCTTAACTGAAGAACAGCAACAGGAATTACTGCAAAAATATGACCCTGAGGCTGGGGCAAGAAAATTAATGGGCATTGTTGGATGGATAGCTTTTTTGGGATTATTGACTTTTTCGTTATTTCAAGTGTATACATCTGTATTTGGCGTTTTAACCGCACAACTTCAACGTTCCATTCATTTAGGGTTTGCTTTAGCTCTCATCTTTTTGTTGTTTCCCGCAAGAAAAAAGGATCGAGGAAAAAAACATCAAGTTGCATGGTATGATTTTATTTTAGTGGGAGCATCTGTCGTAGTAGGAGCTTACTGGCCATTATTCATTGATGCACTGGTTAACCGAGTAGGTCGTTTAACCGATATGGATTTTATAATCGGGTTGCTTGCGATCTTACTCGTTCTTGAAGCTACTCGCCGTACGGTAGGATTACCAATTATGATCATTGCCATTGTCTTTATTATTTATGCTATTTTTGGTCCTTACATGCCGGGAAGCTTGGCACATCGCGGATTAGAGATTGAACGACTTGTTCACACGATGTTTTATACAACAGAAGGGATTTTAGGTACGCCACTTGGGGTTTCCGCTACCTTCATATTCTTATTTTTACTATTTGGATCATTTTTAATTAAAACAGGGGTTGGAGAGTATTTTAATGATTTAGCTATATTAATTGCGGGAAGGAGTGCAGGAGGGCCGGCTAAAGTGGCGATTTTCTCTAGTGCCTTACAAGGGACCATTAGCGGAAGTTCAGTTGCTAATGTAGTAACGTCAGGGGCCTTTACGATTCCAATGATGAAAAATTTAGGATATCGGAAAGAGTTCGCAGGGGCAGTGGAAGCCTCTTCTTCCACAGGTGGTCAATTAATGCCTCCAATTATGGGAGCTGCAGCGTTTTTAATGGCTGAATTTATTGGCATTCCTTATATTGAAATTGCAAAGGCAGCGGCGATCCCCGCGATTTTGTATTTTGTTGGGGTTTGGATTGTGACCCATTTTGAAGCCAAAAAGACGGGACTGCGTGGATTAAGCAAGGAAGAGCTCCCTGATCGCAAGGTGATTTTGAAAAAACTTTATTTGTTAATTCCAATTGTCGCCATTGTGGTTCTTCTTATGACAGGGATGAGTGTCATGTTAGCGGCACTATACTCCATTGTCATTTCAGTTCTTGTGAGTGCAGTTAGTAAAGAAACAAGGATGAGTTTTAGAGATATCTTCGATGCGTTAGTGGATGGGGCTCGAACAGCCTTAGGTGTAGCAGCCGCAACAGCTGCTGCAGGGATTATTGTTGGAGTGGTTACAAAAACAGGTCTTGGATTAAAATTAGCAAACGGTTTGCTAGATATTGCCGATGGTGCATTACTGCCGACTCTTTTTTTAACCATGATTGCGTCTATCATTCTTGGCATGGGATCACCGACGACAGCTAATTATGTCATCACATCTACAATTGCGGCTCCAGCGATTATTATGCTAGGAGTTCCTGATTTATCCGCTCATCTATTTGTATTTTATTTTGGGATTATTGCAGATATCACCCCTCCAGTGGCATTGGCTGCATTTTCTGCAGCTGCGATATCTGGGGGAGAGCCGATAAAAACAGGTATTGACAGTACAAAATTAGCGATCGCTGCATTTATTATTCCTTACATGTTTGTCTTATCACCTGAATTATTATTAATTGATACAACCTGGTATTATGCGATTTGGATGGTGTTAACCGCATTCTTTGGAATGGTTGCCATTGGGGCAGGAGTGGTTGGTTACTGGTTCCAGAAAATTTCATGGATTGAACGAATTCTCGCAATAGGTGCAGGTTTATTACTCATCTATCCTGAAGGATTTTCCGATATCATCGGGCTTGTTTTATTCTTAGGGTTAATTGGGTTTCAATTTATCAATAAGAAACATAATACGCCGAAGACGCAAGTTTCGGGGTAATGAAAACCATGGTGACGATGATAAGTTACCATGGTCTTTTTCGTTCCTTACACTCAGTAAAAAATAATAGACTCTTTTGTATTTAAGGAGTACACTGTTTGAGAGGAAATATTTAGAATTTTAAATATATATTTATTGTGTTTCCTAACCTTTATTTACTTAAATTGGATTTTTTAAAAGGAGCGGTAACATGAGAAGCTATCTCATCTTAGGTATGTGTTTGCTATTTTTAATCCAATACTTTGTCGGAAGCCATTGGCTACAATATGCGGTCGTATTGTTTGCTTTACTAGCTTTTTTTGGCAGTACAACAAAGGCGGATCGTTTTCCGAGAATAATTGGACTTTCGATGATGACAATTGGGTTTATCATTGAGTTGGGGAAAGGTACAGGAATCAATGGAATAAGTGAGGGAATTTTTCTCATTTTACCTTTACTGTGTTTGATTACACTTGTACCATTAATTGCAGTTCCACTAAGGCTAGGTGGTTATTTTGAATCGGTTTCGATTCTGTTGGGAAACTTTTTGCATCAGCCTAAAAAGTTATATGCTGGAATTACGAGTACTTTATTTGTATTAGGTCCCATCTTAAATTTGGGATCGGTACGAATTATTCATGATTTTCTTGAGGAATTAAAGCTTCCACCTGCAATGTCCGCTAAAAGCTATGTCGTTGGGTTTTCAACAGCCATGCTGTGGTCACCTTACTTTGCTTCTGTTACCTTGGTGCTTCATTATCAACATGTAGCATACCGTGACTATTTTATTTATGGAATTGGGTTATCGATCCTATCCCTTTTGTTGGGAAATCTCTTCTTTGCGTTCTGGGCGAGGAAAAATACATTAAACTTTGGCGCGGCAGCATTACCAGTCCCTTTTACTAATCATCATCGTAGGAATCTATATAAGCTTGTATTATTTGTATTTTTATTAATCTCATCATGCTTAGTTATGGAAAAATTAACTCATTGGTCCATGGTAGTTATTGTTTGTTTACTATCCATCATCGTTCCTCTTTTATATGGTCTTTTTACAAAAAAGTGGAAAATGCTGCTTCCTCCACTGATTGATTTTAAAGATCGAACAGTTCCGATGTTGAATAATGAGATCATGCTATTTATGAGTGCAGGTATGCTTGCATATGCTTTAAAAGATACGAGTATCATGAACGGGGTAAGTGCGTTTTTGACCGTTTTATCTCAGAAGTCGTTTATTCTATTTGCAATTGCTATTTTTGTCATTGTTTTTGGGATAACCTTTATCGGAATTCATCAAATTGCTGCGGTCGGTGTGTTAGCCATGCAATTAGATTCCAGTGAATTGGGGATTAGCAGTTTAGCGTTAACCTTAACGTTATTATTGACATGGGCAACTACAACCGCATTAAGCCCTTTTTCAGGACTGAATTTAATGGTTAGTCGTTTTAGCTCTATTGCTGGAAACCAAATCGGCTTACGAATTAACGGGGCACATTTATTGACATTAGTCTTTATCGGAATAACCTTAATTGCATTTATTAAATAAACATCCGTTATCGGATGTTTTTGTCGTTGTGAAACATACTAAAAGGAAAGGAGGGAATTTTTATGGACCAAAAACAACGATTTGATTTACGAGCGAATGAAGCGAATTTAAAATTAAATGAAAGAATGAATGAAGGTAACAATAATACAAATCAGATTGAGGGTCATTCCGTAACAGATACCAATATGAAACTTGATGAGGCTTTTTATGGGGAAGATAAACATGATAATACAGTACCGACTTATGTGACAACAGAAACAGCAGCCATTAAGATTACAGGTGGGGAAGAATAAGCAAAACCGGTCATTACGACCGGTTTTGTCATTTAAACAATCCCATCTGTTTTGTCATTTTTATCTTTATTTCGTTTATTTCCTTTACTGTTGTCCCCACTAATCGGAGCTTTTCCGTGTAACTCTGGTGCATTTTGATTTTTACTGCCTTTATTGTATTTTTTCGTCATATTCACTACTCCTTTCTTGTTTCACATTAAGTTTGCCACTTTTTTTGTGAACTTATGTTTTTTTATTTTGAAAGCAGTTGTCGAATATGGGAGAAATGAAAGACCACGTTGTTATTTCCCTTGCTTTTGAAAGCGATGTTTTTCCACTACATCTAATTGTGTGATTTGCCCTTCATGGATTACGATTGTAACTGACCCAAATTTTATTTTCTCTAATAAAGCTAAAATATGATTTAACTTACCTTGATCAATGACTGCCATACTTCCACACCCCCATTTTTTTTACTAAATAAGGCACCTATCCCAGAAAACGGGTCAGGTGCCTTTGGTGGTCCAATCAGCATGCGATATCATCCATTTATAGTAATGTAAATCTATCTTAAAACATATAATTCCAATGTGTCAAGTGTGTTTTTAATAATTAGAAAATTATTTAAATTGTCTAATATGTAAGGTTGAAGATCATGAATCTTTATAAGTATTTTGAATAAAAGATGGAAATAATAATTTTTAGAATAAACAAAATTCATAGTTGACATATCTGATTTATCTGAATACAATGAGTTTAAATAAATACAATTGGATAAAGCCGATCAGTCAAACTGAAGGCACACAACAAACTCAAGGAACCACTATCCCTTAACTGTTGTGTGTCTTTTTGTATTTAAAATAATCCATTTTAGGAGGACTTTACGACATGAACATGAAGAAAAAAAGATTAGCAAAGATGGCAACCATATTGATCTCATCATTTGTTTTGCTAGCAGGTTGCTCGTCAACTGACACAAGCAGCAGTGAAAACAGCAATAGTCAAGGAGAAACAAAAAAGGAATCTGTTGAATTATTAAACGTTTCCTATGATCCAACTCGTGAACTTTACGACCAATTCAACAAAGAATTTGCAAAGTATTGGAAAGAAGAAACAGGTCAAGATGTGACAATTAAACAATCACATGGCGGTTCTGGAAGCCAAGCACGTTCTGTTATAGATGGTATAGAAGCAGATGTTGTGACCTTAGCACTTGCTTATGATATTGATGCGATTGCCCAACAAAAATTATTATCTGAAGATTGGATTCAGAACTTTGAAAATAATTCAGCGCCTTATACATCTACAATGGTCTTTTTAGTTCGTAAAGGAAATCCTAAAGGAATTAAGGACTGGGATGATTTAATAAAAGACGATGTATCTGTTATTACGCCAAATCCAAAAACATCTGGTGGAGCACGTTGGAATTATTTAGCTGCATATGGATATGCATTAAAACAAAACAACAACGATGAAGAAAAAGCAAAAGAATTTGTTAAAAAGCTTTATGAAAATGTGGAAGTTTTAGATTCTGGTGCACGTGGATCCACGACCACTTTTGTTGAAAAAGAAATTGGTGATGTGCTCATTGCTTGGGAAAATGAATCATTATTATCCTTGAAAGAATTAGGCGAAGATGAATTTGAAATTATTGCTCCATCCATCAGTATCTTAGCAGAACCACCCGTTGCGATCGTAGACGAAGTCGTTGATAGAAGGGGAACAAGAGAAGTTGCTGAAGCTTATTTAGAATATCTGTACAGTGAAAAAGGTCAGGAACTTGCGGCCAAAAACTTCTACCGTCCACGTGACGAAAAAATTGCCGAAAAATATGCGGATCAATTCCCAGAAGTAGAATTATTAACGATTGATGAAGTGTTTGGTGGATGGACAAAAGCACAGGAAACTCATTTTAGTGATGGCGGAGTTTTTGATTCCATCTATATTCAATAAAGTAAAAGAATACAAGATTAGTAGTTTAGAAGAGAACAAGGCACCCAATAATCAGGAAAGACATATGTTGTGAAAAAACGGGTGCCTTACGTTTTTCTTAAGGAGAAGGATGATGATGAAAAGGAAAAAGAAGCGAGTGCTGCCAGGCTTTGGGTTGTCACTTGGATTTACTAGTTTGTACCTTAGCCTATTAGTTTTAATCCCTCTATCCATGGTGTTTATCCAAACCTCACAGCTTGGATGGGGAGAATTTATTGATATTGTTACAAGTGAGCGTGTACTTCATTCCTATAAAATTAGTTTTGGGACTGCTATAGCAGCGGCTGCCATTAATGCAGTCTTCGGATTAATCGTTGCCTGGGTGCTAGTTCGTTATACGTTTCCAGGAAAACGGATATTGGATGCACTCATCGATTTACCCTTTGCTTTACCCACGGCAGTCGCTGGGATTACACTGACAACTTTATATTCCACAAATGGTTGGATTGGACAATTTTTTGAACCATTCAATATTCAAATTGCCTTTTCTCCCCTTGGTATTACCCTTGCTCTCACTTTCATTGGACTGCCGTTTATCGTCCGTATGGTTCAACCTGTGTTACAAGATATTGAAAATGAAGTGGAAGAAGCTGCCGAGAGTCTAGGGGCATCTCCTTTCCAAATTTTTCGAAAGGTTATTTTTCCACAAATATTACCAGCACTTTTATCAGGGTTTTCATTAGCCTTTGCAAGGGGTCTTGGTGAATATGGATCGGTTGTATTTATCGCGGGGAATATGCCGATGAAAACGGAGATTGCTCCATTAATGATTATGACTAAGCTAGAGCAATTTGATTATACGGGGGCAACGGCAATTGCGGTCGTTATGCTGATTATTTCTTTCTTATGTTTAATTTTGATTAATCTTATTCAAATGTGGAGCCGCAAGCATGAGCTTGCCGAGGAGTAGGTGAAGTTATGGAACCATCATTAGAAAAACCAATCGAACGAGTGCCGATTCAAAAACGAAAAAATACAAAAGGGGTTAAAATTACCCTTATATCTATAGCCATCCTCTATTTATCCTTATTACTATTTGTTCCGTTGATTGCCATATTTGTGAAGGCCTTTGAAAAGGGAGTAGATGTCTATTTAGCTGCAATAACGGAAAGTGATGCTCAATCTGCTATTCAATTAACCTTGCTCGTTGCCATTATCGTTGTTCCGTTAAATACGATCTTTGGAATTGCCGCAGCATGGGCAGTAACGAAATTCCGTTTTAGAGGCAAACAAGTTCTCCTGTCTTTATTAGAACTGCCATTTGCCGTTTCACCGGTCATTGCGGGTTTAGTGTTCGTATTACTATTTAGTCCACGCGGAGTACTCGGCCCATGGCTTGTTGATCATGGGATCAAAATTATTTTTTCGGTACCGGGGATTGTTATAGCTACTATTTTTGTCACCCTCCCATTTGTGGCCCGTGAGTTAATACCTGTTATGCAGGCACAGGGCAGTTCTGAAGAGGAGGCAGCTGTTTCCTTAGGTGCAAACGGATGGCAGATGTTTTGGCGAGTGACCCTACCAAATATTAAATGGGGCCTATTATACGGAATGATCTTATGTAATGCCCGGGCGATTGGCGAATTTGGTGCTGTATCGGTCGTTTCAGGACGAATCCGTGGGGAAACGAATACTATGCCATTACATGTAGAGATTTTATATAATGAATACCAATTTTCGGCATCCTTTGCCGTGGCATCTCTTATGTCGATCATGGCGATTATGACATTAATTATAAAAAGTATCATTGAATGGAAAACAGTGAAACGTGAAGGTCGAGGTGTGTAGTGACTATGTCTATACAAATTCAAAATGTATCAAAGAAATTTGGTTCATTTCAAGCATTAGAGAATATCAATTTAGAAATTTCAGATGGAAAGTTGGTTGCTCTATTAGGTCCGTCCGGATCTGGAAAAACAACGTTACTTCGCATTATTGCTGGGTTAGAGTCTGTTGATGATGGAACGATTCTTTTTGATGGGGAAGATTTAACCGATGTCCATGTGAAGCAAAGGCAAGTTGGTTTTGTTTTTCAACACTATGCTTTATTTAAGCATATGACTGTTTTTGAAAATATTGCTTTTGGATTAAAGGTTCGGAAAAGGAGAGAACGTCCTTCTGCTGCTGAGATTAAAGAAACCGTTCAAGAGCTTTTATCTTTAGTAAAATTAGAAGGATTTGCCGATCGTTTTCCTTCTCAATTATCAGGAGGACAAGGGCAACGGGTAGCGCTTGCACGGGCATTAGCCGTAAAGCCTCGAATTTTACTACTTGATGAACCTTTTGGTGCATTGGATGCAAAGGTAAGAAAAGAATTGCGACGATGGCTTCGGAAGCTACATGATGAGGTTCATATCACAAGTGTATTTGTCACGCATGATCAAGAAGAGGCACTCGATGTTGCCGATCAAATTGTTGTCATGAATGAAGGGAAAATCGAGCAGTTAGGAACTCCGGATGAAGTGTATGACCACCCGGCAAGTCCATTTGTTTATGACTTCCTTGGAAATGTGAACTTATTTCATGGTCGGTTGAACAACGGGAAGTTGAATCTTGGAAATGCCCAACTAGAAGCACCTGAACATTTAGATGCAGACAATACCGAGGCAGTTGGTTATGTTCGCCCGCACCATTTAGCTGTGGAGCGGGTAAAGCAAGCGGAAGACAGTATTCCATCAATTGTAAAATTTTTCCACTCAGTAGGTCCAGTTGTATATATTGAGATGAAATTGCAGGACTCAGATGAATATGTAGAAGCTGAAATTAGCAAAGAAGATTTTGCGGAGTTAAACCTTAAAACAGGAGAAGTTGTTTATGTACGTCCAAAGGAAGTGAGGGTATTCATATCTGAGGATTTTGTTATTTAATCCTGACAGTTCAAATAAATTAACGAAAATATTTAATAAATATTAAATTGTTAATATTATGAAAATATATTGACGATGTATTAGGTTTTTATTATGATAATTAACAAATAAACTAAACGAGACTGATCGGTCTACCGAAGGTCCTTAACTTAATCCATATAGTTAAGGACTTTTTTTATTCTATTAATCCGAGTTAGTTTATTGGTTAAGTTTAGTTTAAAAACAAATTGGGATTAGGAGGGATAAACAAATGAGTGTGTCTATTTCATCACTTAATAAAACTTTTACAAAGCAGCATAGCCAAATAAAAGTATTACATGATATCCATGTTGAGGTGAATAAGGGAGAGCTTGTTACCATCATCGGTCCTAGTGGTTGTGGGAAAAGTACTCTCTTAAAGCTTTTAGCTGGCCTGGACGATGATTTTGCTGGAAGTATTAAAATTAATAACCACGAAAGTACAGGACCAAGTATTAAGAAAGGATTTGTCTTTCAAGAACATCGACTATTTCCTTGGCTGACTGTAGAAAAAAATATTGCAGCAGATTTATCACTTAATGATCCTCAAGTACGAAAACGGATCGACGAACTGATTGAAATTGTCCGATTAAAGGGATTTGAAAAAGCTTATCCAAAAGAAATATCAGGCGGAATGTCACAGCGTGTTGCTATTGCTCGAGCATTATTACGGGATCCAGAAGTTTTATTATTGGATGAACCGTTTGGTGCACTCGACGCTTTTACTAGAAATCATTTACAGGATGTTCTCTTGGATATTTGGGAACAAAAGAAAACAACCATGATCCTTGTTACACATGATATTGATGAATCGATTTATTTAGCCAATCGTGTGTTCATTATGAGTGCCAGACCAGGTCAAATTAGCAAGGCGATTCCGATTGGTTTATCGTATCCACGGAAAAGAACAAGTGAAGCTTTTCAAGATTATCGGAGAAAAGTTGTTAGTGAATTTGAGAAAGTAGAAGAAATACAGCTACTAGATGGCTCAGGAATTTAGGAGGAGAAAAATCATGAAGTTAAAAGCACATTTATTTATTTTATTAACATTCGTTTTCGTATTATTAACAGGATGCTCGTCCACATCGAGTTCAGCCGATCAGCAGAATTCTAACAAAGAAGAGTTAACAGTCAATATAGGAATTCAGCAAAGCTTAGGACCATTATTACTTGCTAAAGAAAAAGGTTGGTTTGAAGAAGAATTTGCTAAAGTTGGAGTAGATATAAAATGGACCGTTTTTCAAAGTGGCCCTCCACATTTTGAGGCGATGACTGCGAATAGATTAGATTTTGGAGCTGTTGGAAATTCACCTGTTATCTCGGCACAAGGAGCGGGTATTCCTTTTACAGAAATAGCATTGACTAAAGACGGTTTAAAGGAAAATGCCATACTTGTAAAAAATGACAGTCCTATTAAGACATTAGAAGATTTAAAAGGAAAAAAGATAGGAGTAGCTAAAGGGAGCAGTGGCTTTGACTTTTTAAATAAGGCTCTTACTCAAGCTGGTTTAGCTCCAGAAGATATTGAACTAATTCAACTTCAGCCTGACGAAGCATTACCTGCTTTTGAATCGGGTGCAATTGATGCATGGTCAATCTGGGAACCATTTATTTCCCTTCAATTTCTAAATCATGATGCAAGGATATTAGCTGATGGTGAGTCATTAAAATTATATTCACCCGGTTTTATTATTGCACGTACTGAATTTATTAAAGAACACCCAGATCTAGCTGTTTTATTCCTGAAAGTATACGAAAAAGCTCGTTTATACCAAAATGAAAATAGAGAAGAAACGATTGACATTTATGCAGAATCAAGAAAGATAGACAAAGAAGTCGTTCGCAGAGTATTAGAAAATAATGAAGCTTTAAATCTTCCAATAACAGACGAAATTATAAAAGACCAACAGGAAACAGCCGATTTCCAACATGAATTAGAAATTATTCCAAAGAAAATAGATACATCTGATGTGGTTGATAATACCTACATTGAAAAAGCTTTAAAAGAAATGGAAGAAGAATCTTAGGAGGTAACGACAATTGAGTAGAGCGCTAATTTCTCAAAGGGTTGAAAATGCTCCAACTATTAAAAAAGGGATTAAAGGAAAAAAGGTAAATACCGTCATGCTAAGAGGGGTTGTAGTTCCCCTCATCATGATCATTATTTGGCAATTAGTTGGTACTTTTTTTGAAATACCAAAAACAGTCTTACCAACACCGCTTGATATTTTACAAACCTTTCAAGCATTAATCGTTTCAGGTGAATTAGCTAGTCATTTGCAAATTAGCTTAACACGGGCAGTGATCGGTTTTCTGATTGGAGCTGGTTTAGGTTTATTGTTTGGAGCGATAACAGGACTTTCTAATTTAATAGAACAATATGTGGATCCAACCCTGCAAATGTTAAGGACCATACCGCATTTAGCCTTAACACCACTTTTTATACTTTGGTTTGGTTTAGGAGAGTTATCAAAGGTGCTGTTAATCGGCCTAGGAGCTTTTTTTCCAATATATGTGAACACATTATCAGGGATTAGAGGCGTAGATAAAAAATTATTCGATGTCGCACGTATTTTGGAATTTAGTAAACGAAAACAAATTACAAAACTAATTTTTCCGGCTGCTTTGCCAAATATTTTATTAGGGGTGCGATTATCCCTTGGAGCTGCTTGGCTAGGATTGGTTGTTTCAGAGTTAATGGGAGCAAGTGAAGGAATCGGGTATTTGATTATGGATGCAAGACAATTTTCTCGTACTGATGTCGTGTTTGTCGGAATCATTCTATTTGCTGTTGGTGGTAAATTAGGAGATTCGTTAGTTCGATTTCTTGAATCGAAGTTATTAAAATGGCGTGATAATTTTGACGGAAAGAATAGTGCTTCGTAAGAAAAATTGGAGTTTTATTGATTTAAAACCACCTAAACACAGTGGTTAACTTTAAATTAAAAAGAGATAAAAGGAGTGTTTTTAAATGGAAATATTATGGTTTATTCCAACGCATGGTGATAGTCGTTATTTAGGAACAACAAAAGGAGGTCGTCTAGCAGACTTTTCTTATTTTCGTCAAGTAGCACAAGCGGCAGATCGTCTAGGGTATACAGGAGTGTTAATTCCTACTGGAAGATCTTGCGAGGATCCTTGGACACTAGCATCATCTCTTGCTGCAGTTACTGAAAAGTTAAAATTTTTGATAGCTGTTCGCCCAGGTATCATGACACCTGCCGTAGCCGCAAGAATGGCTTCAACTGTCGATCGTATTTCAGATGGACGTTTGCTTATTAATGTTGTTGCTGGTGGAGATCCTGTTGAACTTGCAGGGGATGGACTATTCCTTTCCCATGATGAACGATACGAAATAACAGATGAATTTTTAGCGATATGGCGCAGGCTTCTGGAAGGGAAAGAAGTAAATTTTTCGGGCAATCATTTAAAAGTGGAAGGTGGAAAACTATTGTTCCCGCCTGTTCAACATCCTCATCCTCCTATTTATTTCGGTGGGTCCTCACCAGCAGGGCAGACCGTTGCTGCCAAACATTCAGATGTCTACTTAACATGGGGAGAACCACCAGCACAAGTGGCACAAAAAATAAATGATGTAAGTAAATTAGCTGAGAAAGAGGGAAGAAAGGTACGTTTTGGAATACGACTCCATGTAATTGTAAGAGAAACAGAGGAAGAAGCTTGGAATGAAGCAAATCGACTGATTAAATATGTTGATCAAGACACCATAAATGCTGCCCAAAAAGTATTTGCACGGATGGATTCTGTAGGACAACAAAAAATGGCACAGTTACACAAAGGAGATAGGGATTCCTTAGAAATTAGCCCGAATCTTTGGGCAGGTGTGGGTCTCGTTCGTGGAGGTGCTGGTACCGCATTGGTTGGGGATCCTATACAAGTAGCAGACAGAATTAAAGAATATCAAAGTCTAGGTATTGATACATTTGTTTTATCAGGTTATCCACATTTAGAGGAAGCCTATCAATTTGCTGAACTAGTTTTTCCATTATTATCTTTAAATAAGAATCAATATTCGGGCAATGGTATCAGTGGTCCATTCGGAGAAGTAATTGCGAATCAAATCTCACCAGATAAGGTGAAATCAATTTAAGAAAGGTGACTTTCATGGCCAATATCTTAATGATCTCAGGCAGTCCGACAAAGGTTTCACGAACATCCGCTTTGGCTACGTATTTAAAACCAATTATAGAGAATCATGGACACTTTGTTAATAAGCTCCAAATTCGGGATCTGCCACCAGAAGCATTAATTTATGCTCAGTTTAAAAATCCTGAAATTATTAATGCTTTAACTTTAGTAGAACAAGCAGATGCACTTATTGTCTTAAGTCCAGTTTATAAGGCAAGCTATACTGGAGTTTTAAAAAGCTTTTTTGATTTGATTCCAGAAAAGGGACTCTTTGGGAAAAAGGTTCTTCCCATTGCAACAGGGGGGTCTATCGCTCATTTACTTTCTGTAGAGTACGCCTTCAAACCACTGTTTTCCATACTTGGCGCTAAAGAGTTCATCGAAAGTGTTTATATTGTAGATTCACAACTATCCTATACAAAAGATGATGTGAATTTTACAGACTCGGAAACTGAAAAAAGATTGCTAAAATCGATTACTAAATTACTAAACTCGTTGGAGGAGAAAACGAACTCCATTTGAAATGAATATACATGAAATGAAAAGTGACCTACATGGTGGCGACCCCTAAAAGTTAGAGTAATAAATCTAATTTTTAGGGGTCGCCACCTTTATAGGTCCTTTTTGTGTTGAATAGAATTTTTTAGATTTTCATACATCTTAAGTCTTAGATTGAAATAAATCTACAGAACATTGTTACCCATAGCATTTTCAACTAGAATGAAATTACAATAAGTGAATTAAGAAAAGAGGGAATATTTTGCAAAAACTATTGATTTTCGTGGTGATTTTAGCAGGGGCTTTCATTCTTTTGATAACCATTCCGTCATGGTTACCCTTTGGGAAAGGAACAGAAGCAGCGCTTACAAAGGATATTGATTTAATTCAATTGGATGTTTCAGGCATTAGTACCATTATTATTCCGGAGAATCGAAGTAATCTTGTCGCTGAATTGGATGGGAAAGGGCAAGTTGAAGTGAAAGAAGAGGGAGATAGCATTAAGATTGAGTATAAACGGAATTGGTTTCAAACATTTTCTTTCTTTAACAATCCTAAGTTATTCGTTTATATTCCTGAAGATTATAATCGGGATATCGATTTAGAGGTGGGATCGGGGAATATTGATTTCAAAGGAAATACAGATTTCCATATCAATCATCTGTCAATGGATGTAAGCTCAGGAAATATAACCATTGATGCATTAACAACGAAAAAATCTGTTATGGATGTTCGTTCAGGAAATATTGATTTAAAGCATCATGTTGGTCAAATTGAAGCAGATGTTTCATCTGGAAATTTATTGATTCAAATGGATGAATTAAATGATTCTGTTAAACTAGATGTAAATTCAGGACATGTGAAATTAGACATACCAGAGGATGCTAATTTTACATTAGATGGTGAAGTGAACAGTGGATTTATATCCAATCATTTTGAACTAAAAGATAAAGTACAAGATAAACAAAAATTATATGGAATATACGGTACAGGTGAGCATGTCATTAATATGGATGTATCAAGCGGTGTGATTGAAATTAAATAGGTCCTAACATAAACAGACCTCTATTGGAAGTAATAGAGGTCTGTTTTCATTATTACTCTTCTTCCTCTTCATCCGTGTTAAGGGTAATTTTTTTACAGCCGATGTATAAACACGAATAGACTTCGATTCCAGGTCTTGCTTTAGATAATCCTTTTACATATGGAGTGACGATATCTTTAAAATCAGCCCCGACTTCTTCGTCTTCAAGGATCCCATAGACATAGAGCTTCTTTTCGTCAAATAAAAAAGCCACGTTTCCAAGCGCTTTTTCTTTAGCATCGACGACATTCAAAACTTGAAACTCTGGAGTGACGACTTCTGGTGAGAAATAAACTGGCACTGAGAATCCTCCTTAAGTAAATTGTAACTTATCAAATAACGTATCTTTTTTCTTATTGGTTTCTTTAGACTTTTCTTTTTTCCCAACTTGAATTAAAAACGCACAAAGGATTCCAACTACAAGAGTTAATCCAGCAGTTGATAAAAACATCCCTGAACGAGACCAGTCCATTAATGAGCTGTAAACCGGCGGTCCGATCGCAACGCCTAAAAAGCGAACAGAGCCGTATAAGGAAGTAACAAACCCTCGTTGGTCAGTGGAAACAGACCCTGTAATAAAGCTATTTATACAAGGAAGAGCAAGCCCCGTCCCAATGGAACTGATGACAAGAATGGCGAAAAAAGGAATCAAACTTTTGAAAAAAATTAAAGATGAGAAAGAAACGGTCATAAGTATCAATCCAAAAACGATTAACTTTTTCATTCGTTTCATTTTTTTTCCTATATGACTACCCGTAATATAAGAAGTTATTGTCATAAACAAAAGTGGAATGGCTAAAATAGCTCCTTTTAAAACCCCATCAATTTGATAATCGCGCTCTAGAATATCAGAAATGTAAAATAAAATCCCAAATAACGTAAAGAGACAAGTTGCACCAGCCAGGTAAGCCACTAGCAGCCATCGACCCTCTGTTTTAAAAACAGATATCAGCCCTTTTACATATTTACCTAGCGGAGTACTCTCCTTGTAGGATTTTTTCTCTTTTACGTAAAAAATCACAAGCAAGATCGAAATTAAACAAAAGACAGGAAATGCAAAAAATACAGCATACCATACAAGTAACGCAAGCAAAGAACCGATAATGGGACTAACCACTTTCCCAAAGCCATTGGATGCTTCTACTAGCCCCAAAACTCTACTTTGCTCGCTGCCTTTAAATAAGTCACCCGATAAAGCCATCGCCATGGAAGTGGTTCCAGCAGCACCAATCCCTTGCATGATTCGACCAGCTAGAATCCAAGTGTAAGCATTGCCAAACCATGCCGCAGCAGCGCCTGCTAAAATCCCTCCACCCCCATATAAAATAAGTGCCGGAATCACGATCGCTTTGCGTGAAAATCGGTCGGATAGATAACCTAAAATCGGAATCATGATCGCTGCACTTATAGAAAAAACGGAGATCAGTAAACTTGTTTGAAACTGGGTAATATCTAATTCGCTTTTCATCTTTGGTAATATTGGGATTAACATAGAGTTCCCGAGCACAAGAATGAGTGGAATAGATCCGATTGCAGCAATGGTCATGCCTTTATGTTTTTGCTTTGGCACTGATGACACCTCTGATCCTTTATAATCTAATTGAAAAAATCGGTAAACAACGATGATCCCTCACAATAGAAGTTTCACTTTATTGTTTGATTCGAGCCAATTGATTATTCATGGTCATATTTTTAAAAAAAATTTCTGAAGCAAAATCTACACATTCACCTAATTTTTGAATAATCTATTTTAGGGTTTGTAGAGG
The DNA here is from genome assembly GCF_050389805.1 of Niallia sp. Kr1. NCBI lineage: Bacteria > Bacillati > Bacillota > Bacilli > Caryophanales > Bacillaceae > Niallia > Niallia sp. Kr1. Next base: position 1,341,906 of record NZ_CP130945.1, read on the forward strand.
GGGAGTTTAGATGGATTTTTTAACACTACCGAAAAGGACAAATGGAGAAAGACAATATGGGCTTACATCGATTATTGATCTAGGAATATCTATTGGTGAACTTGGAAATATCTTACGGGATTACCATTCATTGATTGATATTGCAAAAATTGGAATTGGTTCAGCATATGTAACTCCAAATTTGAAGGAGAAAATTCAACTTTATAAAGAATATGGGATTAAAACATATTGTGGTGGAACTTTATTTGAGAAAGCTTATTCGCAAAATAAAGTGGACGAATATTTAACATGTATAGACTCCTTAGGGGTTCAATGGGTAGAAGTGTCCAATGGTACTTTTCCAATATCATTAGAAGATCGCTGTGAAATGATTCTAAAAATAAAAAGGAATTTTCATGTCTTAGCTGAAGTAGGTTCAAAGGATTCGGAAGAAGATATGTCACTGTTAGATTGGAAGAATGAAATCAATCAATTATTTGCTGTTGGCAGTGCCTATGTGATCACTGAGGGTAGGGATTCTGGTACATCAGGTATTTACCAGAAAAATGGGAATGTGAGAGAAAACCTCATTAGTGAGCTTGTGAATGATTTGGATGTAAATCGAATTATTTTTGAAGCGCCAACGCCTAAACAACAAATGTATTTTATTAACGAAATTGGTGCAAATGTAAATTTAGGAAATGTAAAAATTCATGATGTCCTACAATTAGAGTCACAGAGACGCGGGTTGAGAAGTGAAACGTTTTATTTGGAGGAAGCTGGATGCAAATTACCCTTATAAGGCATCTACCAACAGAGTGGAATGTGAATACATGGTTGCAAGGACGAAGGGATATTGATATTTTACCGGTAACCGAAGAAGTCCAAGAACAAATAGAGTTAAATAAACGGGAATTAAAAGAGCTTGCGCCTTTTCAGTTTATCTTAGCAAGTACATTAAAAAGAACACAGCAAACAGCGAGTTTATATGGTTTTGAAACAACTATTGAATCATTATTAGATGAATTAGATTTTGGAAAATTTGAAGGGCGGACCAAAAAAGAATTAATGGATGAAATGGGAGAGGACTGGCTAGAAAATCCTCGAAATTTAATTCTTGGTGAAAACTTGACTTATTTTGAAAGTCGAATTATTCATTTTTTAGAAAAATATAAAGAAGCAAGCAATATTCTTATATTTGGTCACGGTGCATGGATTCGTGCTTTTCTATCATTTGTCACAATCGGTCATATTAATCAAATGAATAAAATGATCGTTCAAAATAATGAATGCATCACAATACAGTTTAATACTCGTACCCTATTAGCATAAAAAGAAGATCCTCGATTTAGGATCTTCTTATTTTCGTTAATTATCGGTCTGGATCTCTTGGATTTAAAATTCTCGGTCGTCTATTTTTCAATGGAATGGGTGCACGGATAAGTACATCACGCATCGCCCGGATATTAAACGGGATGAATGGCCATAAATAAGGAACACCAAATGATTGCATTCTCGATAGGAAAATAATGAATAAGGCAATCCCAATTATATAACCTGGTGCATGGAATGTAGCCGTTAACAGTAATAAACCAATTCTTACGAGTCGATTTGCAAGACCTAGTTCATAACTTGGTGTTGCAAATGTCCCAATCGCTGCAACAGAGAAGTATAAGATGACCTCATTTGTGAATAAACCTACTTCTACAGCTACTTGTCCAATCATCAAAGCCGCAACAAGTCCTAATGCAGTAGCTAGTGATGTAGGTGTATGAATTGCAGCCATTCGCAGCATATCCAGCCCTACTTCAATTAGTAGAAACTGTATGAGAAGGGGGATATTCCCACTTTCATTCGGTCCAATAAATTTTAAAGCTTCTGGTAATAGATGTGGATCCATCACAAACAAATACCATAAAGGAAGTAAAAAGATCGAAGCAATAACGGCTAGATAACGAACAAACCGTAAATAGGCACCTGAAATTGGGTTATTTCGATATTCTTCAGAATGTTGGAGATGGTGCCAATAGGTAACAGGTGTAATCATAGCTGAAGGAGAGCCATCGACAAAGATGATGACATGACCTTCAAAAAGATGAGTGGCTGCAGTGTCAGGTCTTTCCGTAAAACGGACGACTGGAAAGGGATTCCAATAACTACCGGAAATATATTCTTCAATCGTTTTGTCAGCCATCGGGAGTCCATCCGTGTCGATGCTGGAAATAATATCTTCTAATTTAGAGACAGTTTCCGGATCAGCAATATCCTCAACATAACAAAGAACAACATCTGTTTTTGACCTTCGACCAACCTGCATAAATTTCATTCGCAGTGAACGGTCGCGTACTCTTCTTCTTGTTAAGGCTGTATTAAAAACAATCGTTTCAACAAATCCATCTCTTGAACCACGAACAACTCTTTCTGTATCGGGCTCTTCGGGTCCTCGGACTGGGTATGTCCGTGCATCAATTAAAATTGCTTCATCAATACCATCAATGATCAATGCTGTTGGACCGGATAACACCCCACTGACAATTTCAGTTAAATCATCCGTAGTACTGATTTCAATATATGGGATATATGTTCTTAATAGTTTCTTTAGGGTGTTTTTTTCGAGTTCTTCCTTTTTAACTTTTGCTAAAAACTTCATTAATAAATGGAGTAGATCGTCTTTAACTAGTCCATCTACTAAAAACATCGCCATTTTACGTTCTGCGTACTCCACATCTAAATGGATGATATCAAAACTTTTTCCTACTCCTAGCTCCTGTTTTAAGTAGGTGACGTTTTCCTCAATGCTTTCCTTTACAAGTACTTTATCTTTTTGTTGTTCCATAATTCACCTTCGCGTCTATCCAATATTTTCTAAATGGCTATTCCCATAATAGACAGAAGGGAAAAAATTCATACCTTTTAGTAGAAATGTTTTATCTGCTTCATTCGGTAGAGAGGGAGAAGTTAAGAGTGGAGTGGTTAAATGGAGTAAGGCTGTCTATATTTTGGATTTTTTTAAGGAAAACATAGACAACCTTATCTTTTTCTCCAACTGGGAGATAAAAATTTATATTTATGGAATTTAAAACGATGGATGAGATCAATCATATTCGTGGAAACAAGCTGGCATATAATCGCATACGCAACAATTTTATAATCAATTACAATAGATGTGATTAAAAAAATGATGAGATTAATGACCATCATGACTTTTCCTGGTCTCCAATTTCGATAAGACGAAATCATTAATGCAGGAATGACCATCCCGCCGCTGGAAGCTCCTTTCCGAATGAGAATGCCAACACCCAATCCAAAACCAATCCCTCCAATGAAGAGTTCAACAAGAATATGGAAATGAAAATGAGGAATCAGAGGCGTAATAATACTAACGGTGGTTGAAGTAACAGCAACCGATAATAAAGTTCTAAATGTCCATGTAAACCCAAAATAGTTAAGAGCAAAAATTAAAAATACGGCATTGGCAATCCATAGTGCAAAACCAAGTGGGAGATGGAGGAAATGATTCATTAAGATAGCTAGTCCTGCTCCACCGCCAGAAGGGATGGAATGTGGGAATAAAAATAAAGACATGGATAATCCTTGAAGAATGGCCCCACAAAGTAAGAAAAAATATGTTTCAATTGTTTTCATATATTGTAACGATTCCTTTTTTCTTAAGCATATTTAGCACTAGCCATTCCTCCTTCAAAGACATTCAATCCCTTGTCCATTTTATGTGTATGAAGGGAGGATTATGACTAGACCACTCTACTCTAAATAGGTAGTAACTTCTTTTACCAAACGGAAAAACTATTTTATTTTCATTGAATGATTGACAAAGCATTGAAACTAATATATATTATTAAATGTCCGATCAATAAATATTATATAAATACGATTCCGTAGCTCAGCTGGGAGAGCGCCACCTTGACAGGGTGGAGGTCGCTGGTTCGATCCCAGTCGGAATCATCTAAAAAACCCTTGATTTTTCAAGGGTTTTTTTCATGGACATAGGCTTATTTCTCCAACTACAAGTAAAGGAGCTTTATCCATATCTTTTTTATTTGCCAGATATATAAAAACAGGTATAATCACTTTATTGATATAATAATTAAGTCTTTCAAACTCGAGTTGAAAACCTGATCTGAAGGAGATATCTTATAAATGGGACTACAAAAAAATATTAAAGTCACCTTGACTATTTTATTAGGCAATTTATTTCTTGCCTTTTTAGGTATCGGACTCGTAATCCCTGTTATGCCAACCCTCATGCATGAACTGGATATTACCGGTTCAATTATGGGATACCTTGTTGCTATGTTTGCTTTATTTCAATTAATTGCTTCTCCCATTGCAGGAAAATGGGTGGATCGATTTGGACGAAAGCCAATGATCATTATTGGTTTGATTATTTTTGGGATTTCTGAGTTTATATTTGGTGTAGGAAAAAGTGTTCAAATTCTATTTATCTCTCGTATGCTCGGTGGAATAAGTGCAGCTTTTTTGATGCCGGCAATTACCGCTTTTATTGCAGATATTACAACAAACAACGAACGATCCAAAGCATTGGGTTATATGTCAGCTGCGATTAATACAGGATTTATTGTGGGACCAGGGATAGGGGGCTTTTTAGCGGAAGTACATACTCGACTTCCTTTTTTTGTTGCGGCGATGTTTGGTATTGTAGCGGCAATCCTTTCTTTTCTTTTATTAAAAGAACCAGAGAGAGGTTATCACAAAGATATTCAAAAAACGATACAAATCGATCGGAAGGATACAGCCAAGAAAATTCTTCAACCTTTATATTTCATCCCATTCATTTTGATTTTAATTTCAAGCTTCGGTTTGGCTTCATTTGAGTCACTTGTCAGTCTTTTTCTAGATGTTAAATTTGCTTTTACACCAAAAGATCTTGCGTTTGTGATCATGGGTGGAGGACTGTTTGGTGCAGTCGCTCAGCTATTTTTATTCGACTGGATGGCTAAGAGAATCGGAGAGATCTCTATTGTGAGCTATTGTCTTATTTTATCCGCATTCCTTACTCTCGTGATGACGATGGTTCAAACGTATCTGGGTGTCGTACTTACTACATTTATATTGTTTGTTGGTTTTGATTTATTCAGACCAGCGATTACGACTTATTTATCTAAAATGGCTGGCAATGAACAGGGGTTTGTTGGAGGGATGAATTCCATGTTTACGAGCATTGGAAATATATTTGGACCAATTCTAGGTGGGGCACTATTTGATGTGAATATAAATTATCCATATTATTTTGCTACAGTTGTTCTAATTATTGGTTTCTTTATTTCGATTTATTGGAAGAAAGCCTCATATCCAACACGTTCATTAACAACATAAATGCTAATTAAGAGGACTGTTCGATAAAAACAAGAGCAGTTCTTTTTTTATTAGCTTTTTTTGGATAATAAACAATTCGAAATATAAAGGAAATTGTCGCATGTTAAGAGAATTAGTAAAGGGAAGACATTTGCCTAGGAGGTATAAAGATGAGAATTCTACAGTTTTATTTGGACAATCAAATTAAATTAGGGATTAAAACAGAAAAAGGAATTATCGATGTGGATCAGGCTCCCTCTATGTTATCGATTGAGGCACCTAAAAATATGGAAGAAGTGATTGCTGGCGGTGAACAGACGCTACAATTATTAATGGAATTGACAACTAAGGAAGTATCATATCTTTCGGAAGAGAATCTTTCATACGCACCTTGTTTAACACAACCTGAAAAAATTGTATGTGTAGGCTTGAATTATGTCGACCATGCGAAAGAATCGAATATGGAAATCCCAAGTTACCCAGTTTTATTTAGCAAATTTAATAATGCTTTATCAGGACATAATCAAACGATTCAGCTTCCAAAAAATGCGGAAAAATTTGATTATGAGGCTGAACTTATCATTGTAATGGGGAAAGAAGCGGTAAATGTTTCAAAAGAAGATGCTTTATCTTATGTATTTGGATACACAGTTGGAAATGATTTATCTGCACGTGATCTCCAGTTCCGTTCAGGTCAATGGTTACTTGGTAAAACATGTGATGAATTTGCTCCAATCGGACCTGAAATTGTAACACCGGATGAGTTAGATCCAACAAACTTAAATATTCAATGTAGAGTAAATGGAGAGATCCGTCAATCGGCCAATACTCGTGATATGATTTTTGACTGTGCTACAATTATCAGTTACCTATCCCAACACATCACATTAAAACCAGGGGATATTATTTTCTCAGGAACACCTGACGGGGTGATTTTAGGGTATCCAGAAGAACAGCAGGTGTGGTTAAAGTCAGGTGATGAAGTTCAGGTCATGATTGAAGGGATCGGGACTTTAACAAATAAATTAAAATAAAATGAAAAAAGCTATCGGCAAGACTGGGCACTATTATGCCAACTTCTTGGTGACAGCTTTTTTCTGTTTAAGACGTTTTCTTGTCCAAGAGACTAGTATAGTAGGCTTTTTTCATTATTTGAGAATAATTATTTTCGAATTCTGAAGCCGATACAGGTTTACTGTAATAATATCCTTGGATCGCATCACAATGATTTTTTTGTAAATATCGAACATGTTCGATGGTTTCCGCACCTTCTGCTGTTACGGTTAAGTGTAAATTATGAGCCATTTGGATGATGGTGGCAACAATGGACTCGTTATTTGGATTCTTATCTAAATCTTGAACAAAAGAGCGATCAATTTTTACGTGATCAATTGGCAATTGACGTAAATAATTTAAAGAACTGTATCCGGTTCCAAAATCATCAACACTTATCTGGATGCCTAGGTTTTTTAATTCCTCTAAGATTGGCAAGGATTGATTAAAATCCATGGACATACTTTCGGTTATCTCCAGTTCAACTAATCCTGGTTCAATCCCAGTTTCTTGAATGATCTTATTAATTTTTTCTGGTAGGGTTGGCTGTAAAAATTGTCTGATAGACAAATTGACCGAAACAGGGATCGGAGGAAAACCAATTTCTTGCCATTTGACACATTGCCGACATGCTTCTTGTAAAACAATTTCTCCGATTTGAATGATATGTCCGGTTTCCTCGGAAAGTGGAATAAAATCACCCGGAAAGACCAAACCTTTCTCAGGATGCTGCCATCGGACTAAAGCTTCCACGCCTGCAATTGTTCCATTCTGAATGTTGATTTTGGGTTGGTAATGTACGACAAATTCATTGCGTTCAATGGCTTTTCGTAGTTCGTTCTCTAATGATATTTGATTTTCCAATTGGTTATCTTCATATTTTGAATAGATGGCAAAGTTGTTTTTTCCTTGTTTTTTGACCCGATACATGGCACGATCAGCATGCTTGATTAGACAATCGACATTCTCACCATCTTCCGGATAAAAGGAAATACCGATACTTGCTGAAATCGGGATTTTATAACCCTTTTTTATAATGGGGTTTTCAAGTGTTTTTAAAACTGATTTTGCTACAGTAACGGCTTCTTCGTGTACTAGAAGGGAAGGTAATAAAATCATAAATTCATCCCCGCCAATACGGGCAACTACTTCAGAATCTTTTAAGCAAGATTGAATCTGATCAGCGATATATTTTAATAATAAATCCCCAGTTTCATGACCAAATGTATCATTGACCATCTTAAAACGGTCTAAATCTAAAAACAAAATGGAAGAAAGAGTTTGATTTTTATGAGCCTGTTTCAAAGCTTTTTGAGCTTTAATTTTAAATAGACGATAATTTGGAAGTCCTGTTAAGTAATCATGATATGCAGATTTCTGTAATGATTCATTAGCTGCCACCCGATCAAGTGCAAGCGCTATTTGGTTCACAAAAACATCCATTTTAGGTATCAACGGAATTGAGAAAAAGCATGCATTTTGGCTAGCCATGTTTAAAGTGCCGATCACCTTATTTTTAGCAATAATGGGCATGATCAATAATGAACGTAAATTTCGATGAAACAGTTGCTGTTCAAAATAGGTAAGGTGATTGTCTATTTTAAGTTTCTTATTAATGATTTGTTGATGGATACCGAAGTCAAAAGGAACATCCATTGATCGAAACTCGACTGTCACGATTGATTCACGATCATTTAGTTCGAAAATTTCAATGGTGTCTTTATGTTTTTTGAATGAAAAGGAAATATAATCTGATTCTATATAGTGTTTAACCTTAACTAAAGTACTTTTAATCACATCAAGACTATAAATGTCATCTTTTAACACAGAATTTGAAATACTAGTAAGTACTTCAAGAATTTCAACTTTTTCTGTTAGTTCTTTTGTTGCCTTATTGATTTCATTTACGAGAATGGTTTCATGATTTTGTATGGTATTTGCCATTTGATTAAATTCATCCGATAGCTCCTGGATTTCGGATATACTTACCTCTTCTAAAATTTTAACATTTCGATCCCCTTTAGATAGTTTTCTTGTTGCATCAATTAATTTTTGGATAGGGGCTGTTAGCTTTCTACTTATAATATAGGAAATAATAAATGATAAAAGAGAGTACACCAATGCCGTTACGAAGGTATCAAACAATAAGCTGTATTTCTGTTGATTTAGTCTCGTCGTTATTACTCCTATTTCAACTTCCCCCATATTTACTTGAAAATAATCCAGCGGAACTTTAATTTTCATAATTTGGTTCGTGTAAGTTTCGCCTTTTTGGTTGATGGTTGTCCCAAATTGGTCCCTGACAATGACATAAGCAATGTTCGGTTCTGATTGCAATGAATAGGTAAGGGGGGTAATTTTTGAATAGTCTTCTTCAAGTATATACAAACCAATAACTGAATTAAGTGTATTGGCGGCTGTTATGGCTTCATTCCGCAAACTATCTTCAAGATGAGTGGTTTCTCTCCATAAATAAACAACACTTATGGTTAGGACACCTGTTAAAACAATGCTATTAATCGCAATCCAAATATGAAAAACTAAACTATTGCGCCGTTTCATGATTTTTTAACTCCTTTAGGAGGGTTAACCATTCCTCGTACTGTCGGGCTTGTTCTCTGCGACCATAGGATTCAGTTAATGTATCCCATTCATTTGCTGTTTTTTGTAAAGCCTCTTCCGGTGTTAATTTATGTATAAAGGCAAGATAAATATTTTTGTCGAGTATTTGCATATATTCCCATCCGCCCGTTATCATTAAATCTGCATTCGGATTTTCAAGGCTCCTCTTTACTGTATTTAGTAAATCCTCATTCATTTCTTTGTTTGGAAATGCACCTTTTCCGATTTCCGTAAAATGACTATATCGAAAGGGATCGTTTATTGTGTCCTTAGATTCTAGTGCATTTTTGCTAATCGTTTTTGATGCGATATAGGAGATGACTTCCCAAGCTTTATCTGGATTTTTTGATTGGGAGGAAATACCTAGAACACGGCCAATCCAAATTCCACCTCGTGGGTTATTAGTGTCTGCTGCGGGAACCGTTGTCCAGCCCACTTTATCCGCTACTAACGAGTTCCAATTTTTACGATCATATGAGAACCGAGCAGTATCGCTCCATTGTACGACCATAGCTAATTGACCATGGAGAAAAGCATGATTTAAATCGATCCAATCATACATAGAATTTGGAGGGGTAGCACCGCTATCATTTAAGTTGACCAAATCTGTCAATGCTTTTATCCCTAGTTCGTTTGTAATTAATGGATTCATTTGGTCGTCAAAGTACTGACCGCCCATGGAAATAAAACGCTCAGCAAACCAAATATACCGTTTCGCTTCACCGCCAAATATAGCGGTACCATATAAATCAATTTTGTTGTCACTGTCAGTATCTCTTGTAAGAAATTTGGCTATTTGATCATATTCTTCCCATGTTTTAGGTGGTTCCAAATCTTTCCCAAATTGTGATTTATAATCATCATTATACTTTTCAAAAATATCTTTTCGATAAAACAAGAGGTGAGTGTCACCGTCATATACCATTCCATAATGATGACCGTCAAATTTCATGTATAGATTTCGATAGACGGGAAGGATGTCGTCGATATCCTCTGTTTTTTGGAGATAGTGGTCTAGAGGTATTATCAGATCTCGTTCTACATAATCTGGAATTTTGGCAGGGAAGATCATATAAATATCGTAACTTTTTTGACTAGCAAATAAGAAATCCTCTAAATTGTCGTTTAATCGATCTGGAAAATGATAATTTAATGTAACACCAAATTTTTGTCTAATATTTTCTTCCTCTTGCTGAAAGAGAGCTAATGCCTCTTCTGAATCAGCAATGATGGAAATAGATGAAATAGGATCGCTATCTTCTTTTATTTTCTGATTGTTTCCTGAAGTAGATTGACAACCAGATGAGATCAAAAGAATAAATGGAATTAACCATCGAATGATAGAATTCATAGGACCACACCTCCGCGATATTTCTAGGTCTATTGTATCAGTTTTATGTCTGAAATTTATAAATCGTCTATATTTGTCAGAAATATGACACAAAAGGTGGGTGAAAATTAACAAAAAAGAGGCTGGGACAGTTCTGATGTTTAATCGCTATCGATTACATCTGCTGCTTTCGTCATCATAATATTTTCTTTTTGTAGTGAAGATACAAGATGTTTTGCAAATTCTAATGCGTGATTACCGTCACCATGAATGCAGATGGTTTCGGCATTTATGGAAACATCCGTTCCTTGTAGAGAACGAACGTTGCTCTTTTTTATCATCGTAATGACTTGATGGGAGGCTTCCTCGTTTGTGTTTATTAATGCATATGCATTTGCTCTCGGAGTTAAAGATCCGTCTTGTTGATAGGTGCGATCAGCAAATACTTCATTTGCACAACGTAGTCCGATTTTCCTCCCTGCTTTAATCAGTTCACTTCCAGATAAACCGAAGAGAATGAGTTCTGGATCCATTTGATAAATAGCTTTTGCAATTGAAAGGGATAATTGTTCATCTTTAGCCGCCATATTATATAAGGCGCCATGTGGCTTGACGTGCTGAAGCTTTCCACCTTCTGCTTTGACAAAGGCAGATAATGCCCCAATTTGATAGAGGACTAGATCATAAGCTTCTTGAGGTGTGATCTGCATATTCCTTCTGCCAAATCCGGCTAGATCTGGTAACCCAGGATGGGCCCCGATTGCAACCTTTTTATCCAAAGCCATTCGAACGGTCTTTCTCATAATGGTAGGATCTCCCGCATGGAAACCACATGCGATATTGGCAGAGGTAACAAAATCCAATAGTTTTTCGTCATTCCCTAAATGATAGGAGCCAAAACTTTCCCCCATATCACAGTTTAAATCAATTTTGAACATCATTAGACCTCCTGAAATTTTTGTAAGATTGCTTGTTTGATTGAACGAAGATTTTGCTCTCTTTTTAAATAGAGGAGTTGTGCCTCTTTAAGGGTAATTTCTGAAAATGATAGGAGATCACCTGGTTTTGTTTGAGAGATTAATGGTAAATCAACAGATGCCACTTGACCGATGATCGGATAGCCACCAGTTGTTTGCCGATCAGCCATAAGTATAATCGGGTTTCCGGCTGATGGAACTTGAATCGATCCAAATGTAACGGCTGTTGAAATCATTTCCTGTTTATTTTCTAATCTCAATGAAGGTCCTTGTAAACGATAGCCCATTCGGTCGGAATGTGGGGTGATCGAAAACGATTCATGGAAAAATAAGTGTTGGGATTCTTCCGTAAATAGATGATATTCACGCCCTTTTATGATACGAATGACTGGATGAGAGCTAATATCTGGAAGATAATTGGTTGAAATCGACCAGTCTTTTTCTATAAAAGATAGGTTTCCGACCTTTTGTCGAGCTTGTTCGATTAAAGGAAGTACTCTTGGACTGGGGGAATAGAGCGAAAGTTGATCCCCAGCTCTTAATGTTCTTCCCTTAAATCCACCGATGTTTGCGCGTAAGTAGGTTGAAGCACTTGTCATCACTTTTGGAATAGAGAATCCTCCTGCAATTGCTAAATAAGCTCTGCAGCCAGTCTGAGCTCTATTAAACTTTAATTCTGTCCCTTTTTTCACAAAAATAATTTTCCAAAGAGGAATGGGTGTTTGATTGATTGTCGGGGATAGATCACCGCCAGTTATAGCAATTAATGAATCTTGCCCAAAAACAATGTGAGGTCCTTGTATAGTCATTTCAAGTGCTGATTCGTTTTCCTCGTTTCCAACCAATAAGTTAGCAAGTCTAAATGAAATGGAGTCCATTGCTCCGCTTGTAATCACGCCATATTTTTGATAGCCAAATCTCCCTAGATCTTGAATAGTTGTTTGAAAGCCTGGCTTAAGAATCGTAATCATTCTCGAACCTCCCAGTTGAAAAATTCCTCTTCGTTAATCGATTTAAAGCGGATTTGATCCCCTGCTTTGAGTAGGCTTGGGGGATGATCCTTAGGGCGGAAGAGTTGAAGCGGGGTTCTCCCGATAATCTGCCAACCCCCAGGTGTTTCAAGTGGATAAACGCCTGTTTGAGCACCTGCGATTCCCACAGAACCGGAAGGAATGGCAAGCCTTGGTGATTGTCTTCTCGGTGTGGCTAATTTGGGAGATAGACCTCCAAGATACGGAAATCCCGGCGCAAAACCGATCATATAAACTTGATAGAGGTTAGCGGTATGTAAGTTAATCACTTCTTCAATCGATAAATGATTGGAATTGGCGACGAACTCGATATCGGGTCCCCATTTACCTCCGTAAAGAACAGGGATTTCAATAATATTCGTTTTTTGGTTTGGTATTGCGTATTGGATTCTGGTTAGCATTTCATTTATTTGTTCCCTAACAAATTCAAATGGAAGAGTTGATGAATCATTCAAGTATATGGCTTGCGGATCGTAATAGATGGTAACCGTTGTAAAAGCGGGGACATACTCGATCATCCAGTAAAAAGGGTGCTCTTCTAAATAGGATGAAATGACTCTAATATGCGATTGAATATCGTCATCAATTTCTTCGCCTAATTCAATGATAATCCCATGATCACTTAATGGAAATAATCGATAATCCATTGAAATTCCTCCATTTCTACTAATATATAAATTATACTGAAAATTCCTTTTGAATGAAAGTTATGGAAAGCTTATGTTGGATTTTATCTATTATTCATTTGTATAATGGAATAGATACAAATTTCTTATTAAACATGTTAAAATTGGGCAACAAAATGAATAATAAACAGGCTTTCGTTATGTTTAAAGGTTAACTTTTAACTAATTCGTTTAAAATGAAGATAGAACTATAGGAGAGAGAAAACAGATATGAAAAATAGAGTGGTCATTACGGGTATCGGAGCAGTAACTCCATTAGGCAACGATATTTGGTCAACGTGGGAAAATATCCAAAAAGGCAATTCAGGAATCGATATTGCTCAATCCGTTCATTTAGATAAAGTGGATGTAAAGTTAGCAGGTGAGGTCAAGAATTTTAAACCAGAGGAGTTTGTTGATCGCAAAGAAGCGAGAAGGATGGGACGTTTTAGTCAATTGGCTATTGCTGCTAGTAAAATGGCCGTAGCTGATGCAGGTCTTCAAATTGGTGAGAATGTGAATCCAGAAAAAGTAGGTGTTTGGATAGGCTCTGGAATAGGTGGTTTAGGAGAATTCGAAGAGCAACACAAGAAGTTTTTAGAAAAAGGGCAAAGAAGGGTTAATCCTTTTACTATTCCAATGTTCATCCCTGATATGGCAGCAGGCAGAGTCTCAATTGAACTTGGAGCAAAAGGAATTAATAATGCTTCGGTTACCGCCTGTGCTTCAGGATCTAATTCGATCGGAGACGCATTCCGGGCTGTTCAAAATGGGAATGCTGATGTCATTATAGCCGGAGGAACAGAAGCGACGATTACGGAAATGACGATTGCAGGATTTTCTAATATGACGGCTCTTTCTACGAATCCAGATCCTCTTACTGCATGTCGTCCATTTGACAAAAATCGGGATGGGTTTGTGATTGCAGAAGGTTCAGGGATTGTCATTTTGGAAGAACTAGAGCATGCAAAAGCCCGTGGAGCAAAGATTTATGGTGAAATCGTAGGGTACGGGGCAACAGGAGATGCCCATCATATTACATCACCAGCACCAGAGGGTGAAGGAGCCGCTCGTGCGATGAAAGGGGCATTAGCAGATGCTGGAATCACGCCAAATGAAGTGGATTATATTAATGCTCACGGGACATCAACTCCATTAAATGATTTAAATGAAACGTTAGCAATCAAAAATGTTTTTAAAGAACATGCTTATCAGTTAGCGGTAAGTTCTACAAAATCAATGACAGGACATATGCTTGGGGCATCAGGAGCAGTTGAAGCCATTTTTTCCCTTTTGACAATACGTGATTCAATTCTGCCGCCAACGATTAACTATCAAACAGCTGACCCGGAATTAGATTTGGACTATGTCCCAAATGTAGCAAGAGAGAAAAATGTTCAAGTTGTGGTTTCAAATTCATTAGGGTTCGGTGGACATAATGCAACATTGGTTTTTAGAAAGTATTCTGAGTGAGTTTATTATATAACTAAATATGAACATAAAACGAGGATGACGTTAACGTTTTCCTCGTTTTTTTTCATAAGATCCAAAGTAAACATTATCTGAAATTTCACGAATTATTAAGTTGTTTTTTTTTGAACAAAGTATAATAAAATAACCAATAAATCACATTAAACTAATTGGAATTGGTTGAGTTAAAGAAGGGGGCTATGATTTGTCGAAGTATATGATTGAAGTAACAAATGTGGATAAGAAGTTTGTAAATGGAAATGAGTCCAATCATGTACTGGATCAAGTTTCTTTTCATGTTGAAAAAGGCGAAATCGTAACGCTTTTGGGGAAAAGCGGATGTGGGAAAAGTACTTTATTAAATATGGTAGGCGGTTTTGAAAACGAAGATTCTGGTAAAGTCGTACTCGATGGCAAGGCGGTAAAACGTCCGACTAGAAAATGCATCATGCTGTTTCAGCAAATCAATCTTCTTCCATGGCGGACCGTATTAAAAAATGTGGAATTAGGGCTTGAAGGCGAAAAAATGGAGGTAGCGGAAAAAAATAAACGTGTAACTGATGCGTTAAAGCTGGTCGGACTTAAGGAACATCTTCATAAATTTCAACATGAATTGTCTGATGGAATGCAACAGCGGGTCACAATTGCGAGGGCCTTTGCAATGCAACCGGATGTTATTTTGATGGATGAGCCATTTGCTGCACTAGATACCTTTAATCGTTATCTTTTGCAGGATGAACTTCTCCGAATTCAGGAAAAGATGAAGACAACGATTTTAATCGTGACCCATGATATCGATGAAGCGGTCTATTTATCTGACAGAATCTTGATTATGGGCTCTCATCCAGGGAGAATCTTTAAAGATATTCCGATTCAACTAGCAAAACCTAGAGACAGGGCTGGGGAAGACTATCATTATTACCGTAAAAGAATATTACAAGAATTCGAGTTAAGTGGAAATCGTCAAGAACCTGAATATACGATATAAGGGGAAATATACGTTGAGGAAAAAGAGAGTAAGGATGCTTATGCTATTGATTATTTTTGTGATGACGATATCAGCATGTGGACAGACGGCGCAACAAACATTAGATAAACCTACAATAAAAATTGGTTATCTCCCTATTACTCATGCTGGTCCACTGTATTTAGATGCTCATGTTCATGGAGGGCAATTCGAAGATTATCAGATTGAAATGGTTAAATTTAACTCATGGCCTGATTTAATGGATGCGTTAAATACAGGGCGTATCGATGGAGCCTCTGTTTTGATACAACTCGCGATGAAGGCTGAAGAAAAAGGAATTGATTTAAAAGCGGTTGCGCTTGGCCACAAAGATGGAAATGTATTAATCTCATCGAAAGAGATTCATAGTACTCAAGAATTAAAGGGGAAAACATTTGCGATCCCACATAAATTTTCTACTCATAATCAATTATTATATGAAACATTGAAAAAAGACGGGTTAACTTATGATGACGTGAATATCGTCGAAATGCCCCCTGCTGAAATGCCTGCAGGATTAGCTGGTGGGCAAATTAGTGGTTATGTGGTTGCAGAACCATTTGGTGCCCTAGCAGTTAAACTTGATAAAGGTCATGTACTTCATCATTCGGATGAAATTTGGCCAGATTCATATTGTTGTGTCCTTGTGTTAAGAAATGATTTTATTCAAAACAACCAACAGGCAATTCAAGAAATGGTTTCACAATATGTGAAATCGGGTAAGTTAGCCAACCAAAAAGGTGAGGAATTATTTGCTTCATTTGATCAATTTATGAAAATGGAAAAGGAAGTCCTTGATTTATCTTTAGAATGGATTTCTTTTGATGGTTTGAGAATTGAACAAGCGGAATATGAAAAGTTGCGTGACCTTGTCATTGAGATGGAGTTAATGGAAAACCCTCCGGTGTATGAGGAATTTGTTGATAATACATTTATAGATAAAGCGGTGTGAGTATGATGAAGATAGGTAAAAAGTTAGTCAATTTTTTAATGGGAATGATCCTTCTCGTGATCATTTGGCAAATTGTCATTTGGGTAGGGGACTATCCGGAAGCACTTCTACCGTCGCCGTTAAGTGTCGGGAATGCTATTATTGCCCTCATAATTGAAGGAGTTTTGTTTGAGCATTTAAAGGTAAGCCTGGGCAGATTTGCCGCTGGCTACTTTTCAGCGGTTATTCGAACCATCCTTTTAGGAATGGTTCTAGGCAGGCTACCACTTTTATGGCAATTTATTGACCCCATTGTACAAGTGTTAAGACCGGTATCGCCAGTTGCTTGGTCACCGTTTATTGTTTTGTGGTTTGGAATTGGCAATATGCCTGCGATTGTGATTATCTTTATTGCCTCTTTTTTTCCGGTTTTATTAACAACCGTTGCTGGTGTCAATAAAATTGATCGCTCCTATTTGAAAATTGCTGAAAATCTCGAAATAAAGAAGCTGCCATTAATGTATAAATTTATTTTTCCAGCTGCGTTTCCATCCATTGTAAGTGGTTTGCGATTAGCGGTGGGAACAGCTTGGATCTTTCTTGTTGCGGGAGAGATGGTTGGAGCCCAGTCAGGTCTTGGCTTTTTAATCGTTGATGCGAGAAATACGTTAAATCTCGATTATGTTCTTGCCGGGATCATCTTTATTGGTGTTAGTGGATTTATTTTAGACCGGTTAATTGGACTATTTGAAGGCTGGGTGGGTAAGCATTGGGGAATGGAAAAACCTGCATAATGAAAAAGCTGGAGATTATTGGTCTCCAGCTTTTTGAAGTTCTTCGTTAACGGAAACAACTTCAATTTGATCGACAATTTTGCCCGTATTTGTATTAATGTAGGCAATCTCAACTTCATCACCTGTTTCACGATCAATTAACTTTTTATAACATTTTTGCAAATGGTTGCTGCCCCATATTATCAAAGTGTTAAAAACATGTTCTAATTCCTGACCGCTTTTTGTTAATGTATAACGATAGCGTGGGGGATGCTCGGAATAAAGCTCTGTTGTGATCACCCCTTCTTCCTCTAAATAACGAAGTCGATCAGATAGCAAATTGGATGAAATTCCAGGTAAAGCTTTTTTTATTTCATTAAATAGATAATTTCCATTCAATATTTCATGGACAATAAGTAGGGTCCAGCGATCACCAATAATATTGAGTGATTGGGCAATATTGCACGGAATGTTATAGGTTGTTTTCATCTGTTTTCGTCCTTTCGGTTTTTTTTTATTTTACCATAAAAAATTAAAAATAAATTAATTAGGTTGATTTTTTGAACTTAGTATAATAAAATAACCTTAAATAATAAATTACTAAAATCATAAAGCGAGGGATTCTCATGTCATTATATTTAATTGAATCATCATTAAAAGAAGTGGTTTCAACAAAAGAGGAATTCAACGAAAAGGTTTCTGGACTTCAAACCAAATTGAATGAAAACAATTCATCTTTAATTGAAGTTCAAGCAGCAAAAGACTTTTCACGTGTGTTCTTTATCGTTGAAGGTGAAGATCAAAACACTGCTTCTGAGACTGTTAAAGGGGCTGGAATTCCGGTTGAACTAGTGAAAGAAGTGCGTCTTGTTGGTAAAGAGTTAGACGAAGTGAAGAAAAATAACAATGAAGTAAATTACTTAGTCGAGTGGAATATTCCATCTGAAATTACAATGGACCAATACTTAGCGCGTAAAAAGAAAAATTCTGTTCATTACGCAGAAGTTCCAGAGGTAGCTTTCTCAAGAACTTATGTATGTGAAGATATGACAAAGTGCCTTTGCTTCTATGACGCACCAGATGAAGCAGCCGTTAAACGTGCTCGTGAAGCAGTACAAACTCCAATTGATTCCATTACAGAATTAGCTGGTGAATAATAAATAAAATACGATTAATAAGAAAGAGACTAAAATGAAAGTAATTTTAGTCTCTTTTTATTTTTTAGAAAAATTCGATTCAGAAAAGTTTAAAATAAAGTTGAAAATTTATACATAGTATAATAAAATAACTTATAACCAAGTAAACTAATTGGAATAACTAAAATAATAAGAATAGGTATATTTATAGAGTCCGAATCTTATATTAAAAAATGGGTTGGAAATGGGAGTGGGGAGCGAATCAAGTGACTATAAATCGAACAGCTGTCCTTCAAACAATTATTGAGGAACAGTTAAAACCCTATGTGAAAAAGGTTGATACTGAGGCTTTCTATGCAGAGAATTTTTTAAGAAAGCTTGGAGAGGAAGGTTTTTTCTCTTCTGAAAATAAGACTGTTAAAGAATATATTTTAGATGAAATGGTGATCGTCAAAGAAACGGCTAAAGTTTGTATGACTACTGCTTTTTGCGTATGGTGCCATTTGGCTGCATTAACCTATGTACGGAATACAAAAAAAGATGGATTGAAAAAACAATTGTTGCCTTCATTAGAAAAAGGGGAAATATTAGCTGGTACAGGTCTTTCGAACCCAATGAAGTTTTATGCTGGTCTTGAAAAACTTCACTTAAGTGCAAAGCCGACACAAGGGGGATATACCATTTCGGGCGTGTTGCCATCTGTTTCAAATTTGGGTGAGGATCATTGGTTTGGTTTTGTTGCTGGTATAAATGAAAATGAACAGATTATGTGTATAGTGCCTTGTAACACAAAGGGGTTAAAGCTAAAAGAAAAAGTCGATTATCTTGGCGTTAATGGCAGTGCTACTTATGCATGTTCTTTTACAGATGTATTTATTCCGAATGAGTGGGTATTGTCAGAGGATGCAAAAGGTTTTATAGAAGAAATTCGACCGGCATTTTTAACTTATCAAATTCCACTTGGACTTGGTGTCACACAGGCTTCCATTTCTTCAATTGAAATAGTTTGTCAAAGACAAAATGGATGCAATCAGTTTTTAAATGAGCAGCCTGAAGATTTAAAAGAAAAAGTGGAAAGCATCCAAAAAAAATTAGAAATCATCTTCAGTGGAGATCGTTTGAACTGGAAAGACATTGCGGCTGTTAAACTTGAAACGTCTTATTTAACACTTAAGGCGGTCCAAGCAAGTATGTTGCATAATGGAAGTGCAGGATATATACAGGATAGTCCGGCATCAAGAAGACTTCGCGAAGGATACTTCTTTGCTAATTTGGCGCCTACAATTAAACATTTAGAAAAGATGTTAAATGGATAATATGAGGTGAAAAGATCCCAGAACCATGCTGGGATTTTTTGTATTGACAAGATGAATAGAAATACGATAAATAGCACTCGTGTTGAGAGAGTGCTAATGATTTGGTATACTATTCTTGCTAAACGATTTGTTTGAAAAAGATTGAAAGGAGAAAAAAATATGGAAAAGAAACAATTTCAAGCAGAATCCAAAAGACTATTAGATTTGATGATCAATTCGATTTATACACATAAGGAAGTGTTTTTAAGAGAACTTATTTCTAATGCTAGTGATGCGATTGACAAAATTTATTATAAAGCATTAACAGATGAAAACTTGCAATTTAATCAAGATGATTACTACATAAAAGTGATCCCTAATCAAGATGATCGAACATTAAAGATTATTGATACCGGTATTGGGATGACAAAAGAAGAGCTTGAAAACAATCTAGGAACGATTGCTAAAAGCGGCTCCCTCGCGTTTAAAAAGGAAAATGAAATTAAAGACGGCTATGATATTATCGGTCAGTTCGGAGTCGGATTTTATGCGGCCTTTATGGTTGCTGATGTGGTAACTGTAATCAGTAAGGCTCTTGATAGTGAGGGAGCCTATAAATGGGAATCAGAAGGTGCAGATGGCTATACAATTGAACCTGCTGAAAGGGATACAATTGGAACTGAGATCATATTAAAAATAAAAGAAAATACAGAAGATGAAAATTATGATGAGTTTCTAGAAGAATTTCGTTTAAGATCGATTATTAAAAAGTATTCTGATTTTATTCGTTATCCGATTAAAATGGATGTCAGCAAAAGCAGACCCAAAGAAGACGCTGAAAACGAATTTGAACAGTATACAGAAGAAGAAACCATTAACAGCTTAATTCCAATATGGAAAAAGAATAAAAGCGAATTAACGGA
This sequence comes from Niallia sp. Kr1, assembly GCF_050389805.1. NCBI lineage: Bacteria > Bacillati > Bacillota > Bacilli > Caryophanales > Bacillaceae > Niallia > Niallia sp. Kr1. The sequence goes on from NZ_CP130945.1 coordinate 1,362,431, forward strand.
TGAAGACTATGAAAAGTTTTACCAAGAGAAACGTTATGGTTTTGATAAGCCGTTAAAAACAATTCATACAAGTGTGGATGGGGCTATTCGCTATCATGCCTTATTATTTATTCCAGAAAAAATGCCATTTGACTATTATTCAAAGGAATTTGAAAAAGGCTTAGAGTTATATTCAAATGGTGTCCTGATTATGGAAAAATGTGCTGATCTATTACCAGATTATTTTAGCTTCGTAAAAGGACTTGTAGATTCAGAAGATTTATCCCTTAACATCTCAAGGGAAATGCTTCAGCATGATCGTCAGTTGAAATTGATTGCAAAAAACATTAATAAGAAAATTAAAAATGAATTGCAAAGCTTATTAAAAAATGAGCGAGAAAAATATGAAGAATTCTTTAACGCTTTTGGCAGACAGTTGAAATTTGGCGTGTATAATGATTTCGGCCAACACAAGGATGTATTACAGGATTTATTAATGTTCTATTCATCGAAAGAGAAGAAACTTGTGACATTGGATGAATATGTATCAAGAATGCCGGAAGAACAAAAGTATATTTATTATGCGACTGGTGAATCTAATGAACGAATCGATAAATTACCGCAAACCGAATTAGTAGCAGATAAAGGCTATGAAATTTTATATTTTACAGATGAAATTGACGAATTTGCGATTAAGATGCTGATGACGTATAAAGAGAAGGAGTTTAAATCGGTTTCTAGTGGTGATCTTGGAATTGAAGCAGAAGACCAAAAGGAAACGGAAGAGGAAATAAAAGAAAACAAGGATCTTTTCGAAGCGATGAAAGAGATTTTAGCTGGAAAAGTGAAAGATGTACGAGTATCTAAGCGTCTAAAAAATCACCCAGTATGTTTAACTGCTGATGGCGACATTTCAATTGAAATGGAAAAAGTATTAAATGCGATGCCAAATAACCAAGAAGTCAAGGCGGATAAAGTCCTAGAAATCAATGCTCACCATGAAGTTTTTGAAGCCTTAAAACAGGCATATGAGGGAGACAAAGGCAAATTAAGTTTATTTACGAACTTGCTTTACAACCAGGCTTTACTAATTGAAGGATTGCCAATCCAAGACCCTGTTGAGTTTACGAACGACATTTGTAAGGTGATGACTTCTTAATTATCAGAACGGGCTGTCCAAAAGGTGCCAGAACTTTTTGGGCAGCCCTTAGAAATTTTAAGCATAAAATTAGTGATTTTACTTCCGCTATGTTAATGTATGGAAAGAAAATCATCGATTTGTAGTGAAAAAGGAGTGTTTTTAATGGCTGTTAAACAGTTACAAAGTATTGAAGAACTACATGAATTTGTTAAACAACCAGGTAAGCATCTATTATTTAAACATAGTACAACCTGTCCCATCAGTGCAAAAGCACATGAAGAATTTCAAAGCTTCGTGAGCGAAAATGATACTTCAGCGGCAATTGTTCATGTAATAGAAGATCGACCTGTATCAAACCGAATTGCTGAGGATTTCGGCATTAAACATGAGTCACCACAAATTTTCTTAGTTGAAGACGGAGAAGTTCGTTGGAATACGTCTCATTGGAAAATTAAAAAGGATGCGATTAAGGAGGCTCTAGGGAATGAGTAATCCAGTAATCGTCTACTCAACCGAAGATTGTGTAGAATGTGGCATGGTCAAGAAGATGCTTACAGAGGAGAACATTCCTTTTGAAGTGCGCGATGTATTAAAAAACGAAGAATATCAAGAAGAAGTTGAGAAATTTGGTTTCTTAGGTGTTCCTGTTACAGTCATTGGGGATCGCGCTGTAAAAGGGTTTAATCCGGAAGTCATTGAACTAATCCAATCAATAAAGAAGTAGTTTCAACCGCCTAGTAGTAGCTAGGCGGTTTTTTTAGTTCAAAGAGTTATTAAATTGAAAGAACACAAATAATTTATACTTCGGTAATAACTGTTTATCGTTTGCCTTCATTTGTTTAAAGTAGTTGAATAGACTTCGGACAGAAACGAAGTGATCATTCCTTCTATTGTCTGAAGATGGAGGGAGTTCGGATAGAATCGAAGTGAACTTGCCTACTATTTGTCGGAAGAAGAACGAACTTTGGATAAAACCGTAGTGATCTAACTATTCCTTCTGTTGTCTAAAGATACTCTAGCTTCAGACACAACCGGCTCCCTAGTCTGTCTCCTTATGAATGAACGGAATGGTTCACTTTCCTTCCTATTAAAATACTCGTTAGGACAAGTTGGCTTAACGTAAAATAATTTATAAAGTTTTTACAATTTTTTAATAATTGAACTTGTTTCCATAGTAAACTAAAGGTAGGCTCGGGAGATAGAAAGATTAATAGGGAAACAAGTCACACCTTGGAGGAGTTACTATGAAAAAAATGACAGCATCTGAACGAAGCTGGGCTTTTTATGATTGGGCTAATTCAGCCTACACCCTGATCGTTGTAACAGCCATACTGCCATTATATTTTAAAGCATCCGCTACTGAAGCTGGAATCGACGCTGCAACATCAACTGCTTTTTGGGGCTATGCGAATTCATTTTCTACCTTAATTGTATCGATTTTAGCACCGATTTTAGGAACAATCGCTGATTTTAAAGGTTTTAAAAAGCGTTTCTTTCTTATTTTTGCTACATTAGGGATTGTTTTTACGCTTATGCTAGCCATAGTCCCAAGTGGACAATGGATGGTCTTGCTTATTTTCTTTATTTTAACATCAATTGGTTTTACCGGAGCGAATATCTTTTATGATGCCTTTTTGGTGGATGTCACGACAGAGGAGCGAATGGAGAGAATTTCTGCAAATGGATTTGCTTTAGGGTATGTAGGAAGTATCATTCCGTTTGTGATCTCAATTGGACTGATCATGACAGCACAAATGGAAATTCTTCCATTAACTGTAACCGTTGCGAGTCAAATTGCCTTTGTCATTACTGCGTTATGGTGGGGATTTTTTACAATTCCAATGCTGAAAAATGTAGAGCAAAAATACTATGTTGAGCGGGTGCCAAATCCAGTTTCCACAAGTTTTAGAAAGTTATATGTAACATTTAAAAATATTAAGGAATATAAACCGATTTTTATCTTTCTGTTGGCTTACTTTTTTTATATTGATGGAGTCCATACGGTCATTAATATGTCTACAGCCTTTGGTTCTGATTTAGGAATATCATCAACTACCTTACTGATTGTTTTATTTGTGACACAAATCGTTGCAGCTCCATTTACAATGTTATTTGGAAGATTAGCAGGTAAATACAGTGAGAAGACGATGATTATGGTTGGAATCTTTGTATATGTGATCGTGTGCTTTTATGCTTATTTTCTAGATTCTGCCATTGATTTCTGGATTTTGGCGATGTTAGTTGGGACTTCACAAGGTGGGATTCAAGCGATGAGCCGATCTTATTTTGCCAAATTAGTACCGAAGGAATCTTCAAATGAGTTTTTTGGATTTTATAGCGTGTTTGGGAAATTTGCTGCAATATTAGGACCACTACTCGTAGGGGTGACTGCTCAATTAACGGGAAGCACAAATAGCGGCGTATTTAGTTTAGTCATCTTGTTTGTCATTGGAGCCATTATCCTTTTGCGTGTTCCAAATCAAGTAATAAGGTGATAAGTATAGAATCAATGATGAAGGAGTTGCTTTTTTAAAAGTATTCAACTTAAAGGAAGCAGCTCCTTTTGTATGCGTCATAAACACGGGTGTAAATATATAAAAGTTATCAAAAAACCCATCGAGCAGATGGATTTTTGATAAATGATTGACAACAACACCTTTGATCTGATTTAATTATATCAGTAAAGTATTATCGAATTTGAAATTTCATGTAAGAAAAATGAATAGTTGCATTTTGCTTAATCTTTAAGAGCGGGGGAACCATTTCGTACAATTATGTACATGGGGTGAATCCTGGTGACAGGTAGGGCTCTCTCATGCCCGAATCCGACAGCTAACCTCGTAAGCAAATGAGAGGGAACTGGCATTGAGTGCACAGGGATTTTTCCTCTGTGTTTTTTTGTGGTTTTTTATCAAAAATCTTAAAATACTATATTAATACTATAATTATGTAAGAAAAGGAGGAATCTTATTGAAACTATCCACTAAAATTATCATCTCTCTTATTATAGGTGCAATTGTTGGGTTAATTTTAAATTTATTCGCAAGTGATCTATTTCCTCAAATCGATCAATATGTACTTACCCCACTAGGAAAAATTTTCCTCAATTTGATTAATATGCTTGTTGTACCAATTGTTTTCTTTTCGATTACTTTAGGAACAGCAGGTTTAGGAGATCCCAAAAAACTAGGTCGAATCGGTTTGAAGACAATCGCTTATTTTTTAGTGACTACTGCATTGGCGATTACGATTGGAATTAGCTTAGCAACCGTTATCCAACCAGGTTCAGTGGGTCAATATGATTTAACAAATGCAGAGTTTTCAGCTGAAGAAGCACCACCTATTAGCGAAACCCTTTTAAATATGATCCCGACAAATCCTGTTAGAGCATTTGTAGAAGGGAATATGCTTCAAATTATCGTATTTTCCATTTTTATTGGGTTTGCATTATCAATGCTTGGTAAAAAAGTGCAGGGTGTTTACAACTTTTTTGAACAAGCCAATGAAATAATGATGTATTTAGTTAATTTGGTAATGAAATTTGCTCCGTTTGGTACATTCGGCTTAATTGCTTCGGCTATTGGTAAGCAAGGGTTTGATGCTATGAAAGCTATGGGGTTATATATGTTTGTTGTACTGCTCGCGCTTTTTGTCCACGCCATTGTAGTTTATGGTGGTTCAGTGGCTTTGATCGGGAAACGAAATCCTTTTTCTTTCTTTAAAGGCTTTGCACCTGCAATGAGTGTTGGTTTCAGTACTTCTACTAGTAGCGGCACATTACCAGTATCCATGAGTGTAGCGCAGAAAAATTTAAAAGTTCCTAAATCGATTAGCAGTTTCGTTCAACCTTTAGGAGCAACCATTAATATGGATGGGACGGCCATCATGCAAGGGGTTGCGACGATTTTTATTGCACAAGTAGTTGGGGCAGACCTAACTATAGGACAGTTAGTGACAGTTGTTTTAACAGCTGTGTTAGCAAGTGTTGGAACAGCGGGGGTTCCATCTGTAGGTCTTATCATGCTTGCAATGGTCCTTCAATCTGTTAATCTCCCAGTGGAAGGGATTGCATTAATTATCGGGATTGACCGACTGCTTGATATGACACGTACAGCTGTAAATATCACCGGTGATGCTGCATGTGCTGTTGTTGTAGCAGAAACGGAAAAACGAAGAGAAAATAAGGGAATACGTAGTGTAAGTGAAGATGTTGCAGAAGAAGTAATTTAATGAAAAAGAGGCTGAGTAAGCCTCTTTTTTCGTTATTATTCTGGAAACAAGTCAGATGATAAGTAACGTTCACCTGTGTCTGGTGCAATACAGAGCACTTTTGCCGTTGGCGGGAGCTCTTTTGCTTTTTCAATAGCAAAATGGGCGGAAGCGGCTCCGGATGCTCCTACAAAAATTCCTTCTTTTGCCGCTAGTTCGCGAGCCATCCATTGTGCATCTTCATCTTCGATATGTAGGATTTCATCATAAACTTTTTGATTTAATATTTTTGGAATAAATCCTGGACCTGTCCCAGGAATTTTATGAGGACCAGGTTTACCACCTGATAGAACAGGGGATCCGGCTGGTTCAACTACATAGATCTTTAGGTTAGGAATCCGCCTTTTTAATTCTTCACCTGTACCCGTAACAGTACCACCTGTACCTGCAGTTAGGACAAGTGCATCCAATTGCCCCCCGAAGTCCTCGAAAATTTCAACTGCAGTTGTTTCTCGGTGAGCATCAGCATTTGCTTGATTTTCAAACTGCATCGGAATAAAGCTATTTGGCGTTTTACTAGCAATTTTATTTGCTTCATCAATGGCTCCTTGCATTCTTAGACTTGCAGGTGTCAAAATTACCTCTGCTCCGTAAGCCTTCATAATTTTAACTCGTTCTTTCGTAGCGTTATCTGGCATTGTAATGATGCATCGATAACCTTTAATGGCACTAACCATACATATCCCAATCCCCGTATTACCGGAAGTTGGTTCAATAATGGTACTTTCCCCAGGAATTAATTTTCCGGACTTTTCAGCCTGCTCAATCATATTAAATGCAGCACGATCCTTTACGCTGCCGCCAGGATTATAGGATTCAAGCTTCATAAAAACCTCTGCTCCGTTAGCAGCAGGTAATTTATTCAATTTTACAACCGGTGTTTTTCCGATAAGGTCAAGTATTGATTGATAAATAGTCATATTGATACCACCTCTTATTTTCCTACTTCCTATCGTTTCCTTAAAAACAGATTTCATGAATCCATTTTCAAACGATAGTAAAATGGTTAAACTCTTATTATTCCAATCTATTTTATCACGTTATAACGGGCTATAAAACCCCCCACCTCAAAGACTATAAATAGATCAAATATGGATAAAATTAGGGATTAACTGCGCGTAAATAACTTAAATATGAGCGAAACAATCTCGACTGACGGAAGTTTCTCCCTATAATTAAAAGTTCAAAATGTGCCAAATGGATGTGATTATTTTAAATAAAGTAATTATTGACATTTTATTTAGTCAATATATAATAAGATGTATAATTAATCCGATTAATCAACTATGTTTTATATAAATAGTGAAGGTGGGGAGATTCTTGTTTCTATCGATTAATAATGTACAAAAGAGTTTCACTAACCGAGGAAAAACAGAACAGGTCCTAAAGGATATAAATTTAGAAATAAAAGAGGGCGAATTTGTTTCGTTATTAGGTCCTTCTGGGTGCGGAAAATCGACTCTGCTTAATATTGTAGCTGGACTGCTAAATCCAACTGAGGGAAATCTTACCTTAGATAATCAATCGATTACAAAGCCAGGAAAGGACCGCGGTATGGTTTTTCAACAGGCTGCACTTTTTCCGTGGTTAACGGTTGAAGAAAATATCATGTTTCCTTTGAAAAAAGAAATGAAAAAGAAGGAAGCAAAAGAGGTTGCGCAAAAATATCTACAGCTTGTTCAACTAAGTCAGTACTCAAAACACTCTCCACATGAACTTTCAGGTGGAATGCAGCAAAGAGTAGCAATTGCTAGGGCTTTAGCCATGAATCCAAGAGTTTTACTAATGGATGAACCATTTGGAGCGTTGGATGAACAAACGAGAATTCGCCTCCATGGTGAACTCGAAAAAATCTGGATGGAAACGAAAAAAACTATTCTATTTGTTACCCATAGCATTCAAGAAGCCATCAAATTATCCGATCGAATTATTGTGATGGGGACCCATCCTGGAAGAGTTTTAAAAGATATCAAAGTGAACATTAAAAGACCTCGTGAACAACATATTCATGAAATTGCTCAGTACGAAGAAATGATTATGGAGTTATTAAAATCAGAGATTGATAAGATTGCAGAAGAGGAATTAAAATATGCAGTTAGCTATTAAACGTATTGTCTTTTATCTATTACTAATTGGAGTTTGGGATGTAGCGATTCGGATTTTTGAGATTCCGAAGGTGATTCTCCCATCACCTACAGATGTAGTACTGAGCCTGCAGGAAAGTTTGGCTGATGGATCCTTATTGGTAGATTTAGGTGCCAGTTTTACAAGATTAATCATTGGATTAGCGATTGCGTTAACCATTGGGGTCTTACTGGGAGTCTTATTAGCGAAAGTGAAAATTGTTGATGAAACATTAGGTTCACTGATTATTGCCTTGCAAAGTATCCCGAGTATTGTATGGCTTCCATTAGCCATTATGTGGTTTGGTTTAAATGAAAAATCGGTAATTTTCATCATTGTGTTAGGTGCTGCGATTGTCATGACGATAAATATGCGCACAGGGATCAAAAATGTTCAGCCACTTTATATTAAAGCTGCTCAAACAATGGGGTCAGGTGGAATTGATTTATTTTTCCGTGTGATTATGCCATCATCGATACCATATGCTGTAACAGGCGTTCGACTTGCATGGGCATTCGCTTGGCGTGCGTTAATGGCAGGGGAATTATTAAGTGCAGGACCAGGACTTGGCTATACATTAAAATATGCATCCGATTTTGGGCGTATGGATACAGTGATTGCGATCATGATTGTCATTGGAACCATTGGAGTTATTGTAGACATCTTGATTTTCCAAAGAATAGAAAAACGAGTCATGATTAAATGGGGACTCGAACAAAAAGAGGCAGCATAGGGGGAAGAAAAAATGAAAAAATGGTTGTTATCGTTAACACTTCTACTAGTAATCGGCTTGTTGGCTGCATGTGGTGGAGATTCTGAACAAACTTCTGGAGAAGGTAGTAAAGATTCAGCAAAAGAAAAAGTAGTGATTGGTTATTTCCCTAATATTGATCACGCACCAGCTATGGTTGCTCGTGAAAAAGGGTATTATGAAGAAGCTCTAGGGGAAAATGTTGAAATTGAATACAAGACATTTCCAGACGGAGGTACCTTTATGACTGCGTTAAAATCAGGGGAAATTGATGCCGGTTTAGTAGGACCTGGACCTGTATTAAATAACTATTCAAATGGTGCCGATGTAAAAATCATTGGTGGTGCATCTTCAGGTGGTACAGTTGTCGTTGCAAGTGAAAAAAGTGGAATTGAGAGTTTAGAAGATATGAAAGGCAAAACGTTCATTACACCTGGAATTGGTTGTACGCATGACGTTCAATTTGAAGCCTTTTTATTGGAACAAGGGGATAAAGAACTTGCTTCAAATCGTATTGATGGTACATTAAAACACGTAACAGGAAATCCAGCAACATACCAAGGTATGTTTGAAACAGGTCAAGTGGATATGGCTGCTGTTCCAGAACCATGGGCATCTATTTTGGTTGAAAACGGTGCTAAAATTGTCGTAAGCACTGAAGAGATTGCATATGGTGAAAATTTACCTAATGTTGTTTTAGCTGCAACAGGTTCATTAGTTGAAAATAATAAAGAAATTGCACAAGGTTTAGTTGATGCACAACAAAAAGCAGTTGATTTTATTAATAATAACAAAGAAGAAGCTGTAGACATTGCGATTAAATCAATTAAAGATTTAACAAAACAAGAAATGGATAAAGACATTGTAACGAAAGCGATGGACCGTATGACCTATACAACTGAAATTGATGAAGAAGTATTAAAGGAATTCGGCCAATCTTCTTTTGATTTAGAGTTTCTTAAAGAGGCGCCTAATTTTGAAGGTTTAGTACAAGTTTCTTTATAAAAATAGATATTGAATATAGTTAAAGATGAGCTTATTGTTGACTAATCTAGTTAAGTTAAAAGATCTCTAAATCCTATGATTTAGAGGTCTTTTTGTATTAGAATGGATTGGGCATAGATCATTCCGATCGAATGATCTCATCGTTTAGCAAATAGAGTGAGGGTGATGATCATGAACGAACAGGATTATGATGTGGTACTTAATGTAAAGACAGGAGAAGATCAAAAGCGATTTTTTAAGTCCTTTCACTACCACCCTTATGAGCCTACACCGTATCGTGGATTAGACATTTTGTTTGATCAGTATGAATTGAAAACAACGGACCATCTTGTCGATTTTGGTTGCGGAAAAGGAAGATTAAATTTTTATGCTCATTATCGATTTCATACAAAAGTTACGGGGATTGAGATGAATGAAATCTTTTACAAAAAGGCGCTTGAGAATCTTAAAAGATATGAGAAAAAGCGAAGAGTGCGAGAGGGCGAGATCGTTTTTCGTTGTTGTTTAGCAGAGGAGTACCGAATTCAAAAGAGGGATAATAAATTTTACTTTTTTAACCCTTTTTCGATCCAAATTTTTAGGAGGGTGATTGGGAATATTTTAGAATCCAATGAACAAGAAAATCGAGAAATTGATCTTATTTTGTATTATGGAGCAGATGATTATATTGATTTGTTAGAACGAGAAACCCAATTCTCTTTAAAACAAGAGATCATCATCCCAGAATTATATAACCGTGACTCCTATGAAAGATTTTTAATTTATACTCTATAAAAAAAGAGAAGAAAATACGTGATTTTCTTCTCTTTTACCCTATTTAGCCGATATGAGCGATAATGCCTTCCTGATCATCTAAAACTAATTCGATGCCTGAATATGGATCTTGGTTAAGGTATTCTTCTAACCAGAGTCTTATCGCTTCTATGATATTCGCCATAACCAATACTTGCTTTCGGTCACTCCAATACGCCTCAGCAGAAAAGCCATAATCATCATCGTACATTAATTCAATCTCTACTTCTTCTGGTTTAATTTGTTTTTTACGAGCGATATAAACGCAGAGAGCATTGATGATATCTTGTTCGGGAAGGATTAATTTCGCCATGGATTCGTTTCCTCTTTTTTCTTATCCTTAAAGAATTGGAAGATTTTACGGATTACAGCGATAACAACGACAATGGCTAGAATATTAATAAATAACCCTAAAATTTGCCCTAAAAATCCCATGTTTGCAAATAACCCACCAAATAAAAGACCAGCAAGTCCACCAAGCATAAGACCTTTCATTAAACCACCTGAGAAAAATCCACCGTTTTTCGTAGTAGCTGCACCATTTTTCGCAGTGTTTGTATTATCTTGTTTCTTTTGGAATAAGGAGTTGTTATTGGTTGTACTATTATTATTACTGTTAAAGCCTTTCTTGCCTGACTTGTATCCCTTTGCTTCAACCGATGTCGGTTGGTCTTGGAACACGACAGTTCCTACCGGTGAAAAAATAAGTACAGCTGTAAGGAGCGCTGATAAAACTTTTTTCATTAATGAAATTCCCTCCAAAAAATTAATTTCTAGTTTTTGTATATAAAAAATATACTTTCTCTAGTATAATGCATAATATTTACGAAATAAAACCAAAAAGGTTTCGTTTTTGATAAAAATATTTTGTTATAATGAAACGTAATTATACTAGTTACTTCTATTAAAATTCTTGTTTTAATGGGAAAGGTTGTTTTTGGACTACTGTTGATTGTAGTGGAAGGCTCATGCGGTCGCCCGAGGAAAGTGAAGTGTCTGAAACGGAAATCAATAATGAAGTTTAATAGAGCTATTAAAATAGTAAACTGTTAGTAAAGGAGTGTCTGTCCTTGTCATCATATATCGATCAAAAAAATGGAGTATTTCCTTCCGTCTGTTCATTGGACTGTCCTGATCAATGTGGTTTGCTTGTCACGAAAAAGGATGGGAAAATCGTCAAAATTGAAGGAGATCCCAATCATCCTGTAACCCAAGGGAATATTTGCAATAAGGTTCGGAACATGCCAGCTAGATTATACGATGAAAATCGGTTGCAATATCCATTAAAACGAATAGGCGCCAAAGGAGAAGGGAAGTTTACACGAATTAGCTGGGATGAAGCGATTGAAACGATTACGTCCCAATGGAAGGAAAGAATGGAAAAGGATGGTCCAGAAAGTATTCTCCCCTATAGTTTTTACGGGAATATGGGCAATTTAACAGCAGAAGGTATGGATCGGCGCTTTTTTAACCGATTAGGTTCTTCTCAATTAGACCGGACGATCTGTTCGACTGCAGGAGGTAAGGGGTACAGATATACAATGGGAGCAGCCCTTGGTACCGACCCGGAGGATACCATTCACTCCAAACTGATTATTTTTTGGGGCATTAATGCGGTTAGTACAAATATGCATCAAGTGGCTTTAGCTCAGAAAGCCCGCAAAAATGGGGCGAAAATCATCGTCATTGATGTGCACAAAAATCAAACCGGACGATTCGCTGATTGGTTTATTCCGATTTTACCAGGGACGGATAGTGCTCTCGCTTTAGGAATGATGCATATTCTATTTGCAGAAAACAAAGTAAATGATTCATTTTTAAAAGACTATACGGTTGGGTATGAACAATTGAGGGAGCATGTGCTTCAATATGATCCAGAAACCGTTTCGTCCATTACGGGTGTCCCTGTAGAAGATATTTATAAATTGGCACGTATGTATGGAGATATTTCTCCGTCTTTTATACGGATTGGAAATGGTCCACAACATCATGATAATGGAGGCATGTTCGTCCGAACGATTTCTTGTCTACCGGCACTTACTGGTCAGTGGCTGTTAAAAGGCGGGGGGGCTATTAAAGGGAATTCCGGTTATTTGGCTCATCATGCTGGTCGACTACAACGACCGAATCTATTGAAAAACAAAAAGACTCGTGTCATTAATATGAATGTCATAGGTGAGGCTTTATTATCTGCTGATCCTCCTATTAAATCTCTTTTCATTTATAGTTCGAATCCTGCAGTGGTCGCTCCTAACGTCGAAAAGGTAAGAAAAGGACTTGCAAGAGATGATTTATTTACCGTCGTACATGATTTATTTTTAACGGAAACGGCGAGGTTCGCTGACATTGTACTACCTGCTACTTCCTCCTATGAAAATATGGATTTTTATGCTTCTTATTGGCATCATTATATGCAAATACAACAGCCTATTGTTAAGCCTTATGGAGAGTCGAAATCGAATGTGGAAGTGTTTAGATTGCTGGCTAATGCGATGGGATTTGATGAGCCTGATTTTAAAGAAACAGAAGAAGAGATGATTGCAGATGCCCTAAATAACCCATGCAATCCATATTTAGAAGGAATAACGTTAGATTCGTTGCTAGAAAAGCAGTATGTGAAGGCAAAGGTAACACCTTTATTTCCTGGTAAATTAAAAACACCAAGTGGGAAAATTGAATTGTATTCAAAGAAAATGGAGAAAGTAGGCTATCCTCCATTACCAACTTATATTCCGCTGGAAGATGATGGTGACTATCCATTACAATTTATTCCAGCACCGAATCATAACTTTTTAAATTCTACTTTTGCGATAAATAGCAAACACCAGACCCTTGAAAAGGAACCGAAACTATTTATGAATGCCGAGGATGCTTTAAATAGAGGAGTCGAAGATGGTGATAGGGTCAAGGTATGGAATGACCGTGGAGAATGTGTATTAAAGGTGTCTGTGGGAGAAACCGTTCTTCCAGGAGTTGTTGCCACTCAGGGGCTTTGGGAAGACCCTGAGGGAAAAAGGCAATTAGTGAATTCCTTAACCCCTGATCGGATTGCTGACATGGGCGGAGGTGCAACCTTCTTCTCAGGACGAGTAGAAGTTAAGAAAATAAATTAATCATAAAAAAGGTCAGTTCCTTGCTTTAAGGGGAACTGACCTTTTATACTTCATACAACAGTTGTTATGCCAAATATCAGAGAATTGAGTTTTTGACAATTTTGTGAACTTTTGAACTGTAATGGATAAAGCTGGTAAAGAAAATCAATATAAAAATGTCATATTTAGTATTTATTTATAAATAAATAACACTAAATATTGAATTTTATGTAATTGCGGGTTTGGGTTAATGGAAAAACACTTGGTTATGAGGTTTATATTAAAAAAGTAAATTGTATGATAAAATTGAATTATAGGAATAGTATAATGCTTCAATGATTACATTCAGGTTAGTATGATTGATCATCTAAAACAATGTAAAAGGAGTGCGAATCAAATGGGTGAAGAACGTTTGATTATAAAAGTACTTAATAATGAGTTAAGTATCAAAAGAGCACAGAAAGAAGCACTCAAGGCTAAGAAAAAAGGGCAACAATATGCATTTGATTTAAGAGATATTAAAGATCGTGAAATCAAAAAAGATTTTTATATGTATTTATGACCAAAACGAAACCCCCATTTCACTACACGAATGGGGATTTTTTGGCAAAAAGTTAGGTATGAAATGTTTTCAGCTAAGTGTTGGTACCTGTTAGATAGTTAATAAAAATATTGACGTTCTTCTTGTCTTTCATAATCGGGGAGAATACATAGGATAAAGTTCTTGAAAAGGCTAGCTCTTTCAATTGAATAATTGTGAGATTTCCATGTTGAAGATCTCTCTTTATCACACTTTCAGAAAGAAGACTTAGCCCATATCCGTTTATTAGAATCTCCTTTATCCCTTGGTTGCTACTAATTGTTAAAAGGGATTTTAGTTTTAAACCATTCACACTCATGACATGATTAAAATATTCTCTTGTCCCTGATCCATCCTCCCTTGTGACCCATACTTGATTTTGAAGATCAGAAATAGTCACTTTCTTTTTTTGTGCTAAAGGATGATGAGGGGAGGCAGCGATAAACAATTCATCCTTCATAAAGGCATTAACAGAAATATTTTTATCATTCGTTTGTCCTTCAATTAATCCGATATCGACTTCCAAAACCCTCACCAGTTCAACTATTTCTTCCGTATTTCCAATCACAACATGGATTTCCAATTCTGGGAAATCAGTTTGTAATTGAATTAATAATGAGGGGAGGATATATTCACCAATGGTAAAGCTTGCGCCAATTTTCAACTCCCCTTTAATTAATTGATGGTGCTCAAGGATTTCTTGTTTTGTTTGTTCGTAAATCGTGATGATTTGCTTGGCACGATCATACAATAAATCGCCTGTCGGTGTAATCTTTAATGATTTTGGTGACCGTTCAATTAAAGTTGTTTGAAATTCTCTCTCCAAATTTTTTATATGGAGGCTCACATTTGGCTGCGACATACTGAGTATTTCAGCGGTTTTTGTGAAGTTTTTAACTTCAACAAGGGTAATAAAGGTTTTAAGTGCATCGTAGTACACGACCAAACCTCCTTTTTATTATTAGAAATCCTTATGGTAACGATAAATAATATATATTTTACTAATGATCTTTCGTTTGGTAAAGTTTTTATAGTCATATTAGATAAAATGAAAAAAATATAATTCCTACTTGACTTATATGATTAGTGAACATATGATTATAGTAAATTATAATTCTTTTTAAAACGTATTATATTAGTAAACATTTGAGAGGTGGATATCGTTGCAACTTCAAGTCATGAACAGTCCGTTTAATCAGGAACAAGCAGATCTTTTAAACCGTCTCCTGCCTACGTTGACCGAAACACAAAAAATTTGGCTTTGTGGATACTTAGCATCAGCAAAAGTAGAGTCGTCCGCAGCATCCTATTCGGCAGCTGCGCTAGAAACCAAATCGGCACCTGTAGCACAGGAATCAGCCCAACCAGTTACTGAATCTTTTTCAAAAGATGTGACGATTCTTTATGGTTCTCAAACAGGGAATGCACAAGGGATTGCGGAAAAAGCGAAGAAAACATTAGCTAGTCAAGGTTTTAATGTAACTGTATCAGCTATGAGTGATTTTAAACCGAATAATGTGAAAAAACTTCAGAATCTTCTTATCGTTGTTAGTACACATGGTGAAGGTGAGCCACCGGATAATGCGATTACATTCTATGAGTTTCTACATGGAAAACGTGCACCAAAGCTTGATGATTTGCGTTATTCCGTGCTTTCTCTTGGAGATAGTTCTTATGAATTTTTCTGTCAGACTGGAAAAGATTTTGATAAGAAATTAGAAGAACTAGGTGGAACGCGGATTCACCCAAGAGTCGATTGTGATCTTGATTATGATGAGCCAGCCTCAGCATGGGTAGAGGGGGTTCTTACTGCATTACCAGGAGAGCAAAGCGCTGAACCTGCAACTACATCAGCAGTACATGCTACAGCAAACTCAGTTGAAACAGAAGTTGTTTATTCTCGAAAAAATCCTTTTTATGCAGAAGTATTTGAAAATATCAATTTAAATGGTCGTGGTTCTAATAAAGAAACTCGTCATCTGGAAATTTCACTTGAAGGGTCAGGATTGACGTATCAACCAGGTGATGCACTTGGTATCGTTCCAACAAACGATCCAGATCTTGTGGGAGAATTAGTCAAAGAATTGCCTTGGAACCCAGATGAGAGTGTTGTCGTTGACAATGGGGGGCAGAATTTGTCCTTTAAAGAATCCTTAACTTCTTATTTTGAAATCACTGTTTTAACAAAAGGATTAGTGAAAAAGGTTGGAGAACAATCGACGAATAAAGAATTACAGGAACTCATTAATGATGAAGAAAAATTAAAAGAATATATCGATGGAAGAGATCTAATTGATTTGGTTCGTGATTTTGGACCGTGGGGAAGTTCTGCGCAAGAATTTGTTTCTGTACTTAGAAAAATTCCTACACGATTATACTCCATTGCTAGCAGCTTAGAGGCAAATCCTGAGGAAGTTCATCTAACCATTGGGGTTGTAAACTATGAGGCGCATGGTCGTGAACGTAAAGGAGTTTGTTCAAACTTAGCAGCAGGACTAGAGCCTGGTGATAAATTGCCGATATATGTACACCCGAACACAAACTTTAGATTGCCTGAAAATCCTGATACACCAATTATTATGGTTGGACCTGGAACAGGTGTCGCACCATTCCGTGCTTTCATGCAGGAACGTGAAGAAATTGGTGCAACTGGTAAATCATGGATGTTCTTTGGTGATCAGCATTTTGTAACAGATTTTCTTTATCAAACAGAATGGCAAAAATGGTTAAAAGATGGCGTGTTAACGAAAATGGATGTTGCTTTTTCACGTGATACCGAACAAAAGGTATATGTGCAGCATCGCATGTTAGAGAATAGTAAAGAATTATTTCAATGGATACAAGAAGGCGCTGTATTTTATGTTTGTGGTGATAAAGACCGAATGGCTAAAGATGTCCAGAATACTTTGATTGAGATCATTGAAAAAGAAGGAAATCTTAGTCACGAACAAGCTGAAGAATATTTGTCTAACTTAAGAAATGAAAAACGCTATTTACGGGATGTATATTGATCTAGAGGTTAGAAATTAGAGGTTATGCAGTTTCTACCCAATAATGTATTAGTTGCAGAGGGAAGATAGCTTTAGTTTGAAAGGAGTTTTCTAAGATGGCAACAACTAAAATTTTAACAGCCCCTGAAGGTCCGCCAAGTGATGTTGAACGTATAAAAGAAGAAAGTGATTATTTACGTGGTTCACTAAAAGAATCAATGGCAGAAAGATTAAGTTCAGGGATTCCTGATGATGATAATCGTTTGATGAAACACCACGGAAGTTATTTGCAGGATGATCGAGATCTTCGTAATGAACGACAAAAACAAAAGCTAGAGCCAGCTTATCAATTCATGTTACGTGTACGACTTCCGGGAGGAGTCGCGACTCCAAAGCAATGGCTTACTTTAGATGAAGTATCGGATACTTATGGAAATGGTACATTGAAATTAACAACTCGTGAAACTTGGCAAATGCACGGAATTCTTAAATGGAATATGAAAAATACCATTCAAGAACTAGACAAAGTCATGTTAGATACGATTGCGGCTTGTGGTGATGTGAATCGTAACGTTATGTGTTCATCTAATCCACATCAATCAGATGTACATGCTGAAATTTATGAATGGTCTAAGAAATTAAGTGAACATTTATTGCCACGTACAAGAGCCTATTATGAAATTTGGTTAGATGAGGAAAAAGTAGCTGGTTCACCTGAAGAAGAAGTGGAACCAATCTATGGACCACTATACTTACCTCGTAAGTTTAAAATTGGAGTTGCCGTTCCTCCAAATAATGATATTGATATTTTTTCACAAGATTTAGGGTTTATTGCCATTATTGAAGATGAGCAATTAATTGGATTTAACGTTTCAATCGGCGGTGGAATGGGAAGTACCCATGGTGATAAAGCAACGTATCCACAACTAGGTAAAGTGATTGGATTTGTCACACCAGATAAAATTCTAGATTTAGCTGAAAAAGTAGTGACCATTCAACGCGACTATGGGAACCGTTCCGTTCGTAAAAATGCCCGTTTTAAATATACAGTTGACCGATTAGGTCTTGAAACGGTGAAAGAAGAATTGGAACGACGCTTAGGCTGGGAACTTGATGAGGCAAAATCATTTAATTTCGATACCAATAATGACCGATATGGCTGGGTGAAAGGATTAAAAGGCAAATGGAATTTCACTCTATATATACAAAATGGTCGGGTCGCAGATTATGATGACTATAAACTAAAAACAGGACTTAGGGAGATTGCGAAAGTTCATACAGGTGAATTCCGTATGACAGGAAATCAAAATGTGATCATTGCTAACGTGTCTAGTCAGAAAAAGAAAAAAATCGAAGCCATTATCGAACAATATGGTTTAACAGATGGTAAGCATATATCTGCACTTCGACGTAGTTCCTTAGCTTGTGTAGCACTCCCAACTTGTGGATTGGCAATGGCGGAAGCAGAGAGATATTTACCAGTTCTTATCGATAAAATCGAAGAAATCATTGACGAAAATGGTCTTCGTGATAAAGAAATTAATATACGTATGACGGGATGTCCGAATGGATGTGCTCGACCTGGTTTAGGAGAAATTGCCTTCA
The DNA here is from genome assembly GCF_050389805.1 of Niallia sp. Kr1. NCBI lineage: Bacteria > Bacillati > Bacillota > Bacilli > Caryophanales > Bacillaceae > Niallia > Niallia sp. Kr1. The sequence continues at coordinate 1,380,759 of NZ_CP130945.1, forward strand.
TGGGTAAGGCTCCTGGAAAATATAATATGTACTTAGGTGCAGCTCATAACGGAACACGTCTAAATAAAATGTATCGTGAAAATATAGGAGAAGATGAAATCCTAAATGAACTTAAAGTCATCCTTCCTCGCTATGCAAAAGAGCGTGAAGAAGGCGAGCATTTTGGAGATTATGTGATCCGAGCAGGCATCATTAAAGCAACAACAGATGGAACGAATTTTCATGATTAATAGATAAATAAGTGAGAAACGCATATATCAAGGATATGTGCGTTTCTTTTCGTCTCGAGAAGGTTGTTGATCATTTTGCTAAGATTACATTCAATCGTACGATCATGTATAATGATTGAAGTGAGTTACAATTAAAAGTAAGTTTGAAAGGGGACAGAAATGAATTACAAAGTTGTGTTTCTTGATATCGACGGAACGATTTTAATGCCTGATCATACATACTCCCCCTCAACGAAAGATGCGATTGATCAATTAAAAAAACAAGGGATTGAGGTTTTTATTGCAACAGGAAGACCGCTTCATGAAGTGAAATGGTTAGGTGATGAATTGAATATAAGCTCGTATATTGGGTATAACGGAGCTTTAGCACTCTATCGAAACGAGACGATCGTAAATGAACCAATGAATCGCTCTCTCGTTGAAAATTTTGTACGAATTGCTAAAGAGCACGACCATGAAATCATCTTGTTTTCAAATGAAAAAAATTATGTAACCACTTTGGACCGTCCAGTGATGCAAACGTTTATCGATACCTTTCAATTAAAAAATAATGAATGGTTGACAGAGGATGTATTGGATCAAATATTAAGTATCTCGGTCATTAACTGTAAACAAGAGGACAGGGTTCATTATCAGATAGATGAAAATTTGCGTCTTTCAGACATAAATGTTCATGGGATAAAGGATTCATTTGATGTGATCCGGGTTCACGTTAATAAAGGTGAGGCAGTGAAAAAAGTTCTGCAACGATTAAATATAAAAACAGAAGAATGTATCGCATTTGGAGACGGAATGAATGATAAAGAAATGCTTCAAACTGCTGGCGAGGGATTTGCCATGGGAAATTCCCACCCTAACCTTATTCCATATGCAAAACATCTCACCACAAACGTAACTGATTCCGGTATCTATAACGGACTAAAAACATTAGGGCTCGTAAAATAAAAAAGGGTGACAGGCACCTTCCAGTTTTTGGAAGGTGCCTGTCACCTTTTTCAGTATGATTAGGCGGTAGTGACAGGTACCCATTTATATGCGGTTCCATATGATAAATAGGAAAAATATCTTGGATAGAGAGGTAGTTTGATAAATAGTAAGAATTTAGTTAAATATAAGTTGACTGGTAGGAATAATATGGATTAAAATAGTAAATATACAGAAAAGTTTATATCCAGAATAGCACTGATCGGTCAACCGAAGGTCTATATCCGCGATAACAAAAGTTTGATGGATATTAAGAAGTCTTTAGGAGGATTTTCGTGAAAAAGTTATTAGTCTTTGCGTTTATTGGTTTTCTAGCTCAGTTGATCGATGGTGCATTAGGAATGGCATATGGTGTTACGTCTTCCTCGTTGTTATTAACATTTGGTATCGCTCCTGCAGTTGCCTCAGCTTCTGTACACTTATCTGAAGTGGTCACTACTGCTGCATCAGGGGTATCTCACGTTAAATTTGGCAATGTTGATAAAAAATTAGTGTATCAACTGATTATACCAGGCTCTATAGGGGCGTTTTTGGGTGCCACTTTTTTAAGTAACATCCCAGGAGAATTGGCCAGACCCTATGTATCGATTTTTCTATTAGTATTAGGGATATACGTATTGTTTCGATTTTTATTTAATAAAAGACCTATGGTAGAAAATAAAACAACAAATGTACCGAAAAAACAATCCATCCCACTAGGTTTTATTGCCGGATTTATGGATGCTACAGGTGGAGGAGGCTGGGGTCCAATTGCTACACCTGTTCTTATGAGTAAAAAAGGCATGAGTGCTAGAAAAGTGGTCGGAACGGTTGATACAAGTGAATTTGCGATTGCGGTATCCGCTTCATTAGGCTTTTTCATTTCGTTAGGTTGGTCTCAAGTCAATTGGTTATGGGTAACAGCTCTTATTATTGGCGGTGTCATAGCTGCGCCGATTGCCGCATGGCTTGTCCAAAAGCTTCACCCACAGTTAATGGGTGTGTTAGTCGGTGGTTTTATTATTTTCGTGAACTCGAGAACGTTGTTTACGACATGGATAGATGATGCATCTATATATCCTTATTTATATGTGCTTATTTTTATAGGTTGGTTTGCAGCCGTTGCTTATACCGTAACGAAACTGTATCGAAGTGAATCATCAACAAAAGCAATGAAGCAAGCTAATATGATGAGAGATTAAATGAATACCCCCATTTTGACAGCTTGTAGTCAAAATGGGGGTATTCGTTAAGAGTGTTTCGCTTCAATCGCTTTTTTCTGCCAAAATTTGATCTTCTTTTATATGGGTCCACATTCGTACATCCTCTGAACAGATTCTTTGGAGCCGATTTTTAAACTCCGCAAGGGCCTCAGGCGATAGATTCTCCTCTAATTCACCTGCTGTATAAAATTCCACATCACGCTTCAATTCTCTTAAACTCGTTAATGTTTTTACATCTTTTACCCAAAGACCTCTATGATTATAAAAGCCCTCAATTCCATTAAACATTGTAATCAGGGCAGATAATATGAGGGTTATATCGGCTAATATATCCAAGTCGCCTATACTTTTGAGTCCTAATAAAATCGTAACAATGGCAGACCCTACAATGGAGAATAATTTTAAACGATAGGCCTTCTTTTTATGACGACTTCTTCTTTTTTCAAACAAAATGATCGTTCGATTGATATCCCTTAATAAGAGTTCAAGCTTTATCTGTCCTTTCATGTTGTATCACCTCTGTAAAAGACTTTTTATACATGGTTAAAATGAGTACCAAAGATGATCATTCAGGATAATATTGGCATTATATGAATCTAGTTCTGATTTATTGACAACATAGAATTGATATTGTAGTATAGGAAATAATTAAATACGACCTCACTTTAGGAAGTGGGGTAGAGGCGCGGTATTTAACAGTCTTTAGTGGAGCTTGAGAATGCTTTGAAGCTATTGAGAAGGAAATATCGCCGAAGCTTGTAATACTTCTCATTATTACTTGCTGGGTCTGCAGTTAATAGCTGTAGGACTGTCTCTAGTAAGTGATCCAGCTTACTTGAGGTGTGCTATCTCATGCGGGATAAAGAGAGGGAATATGGATACCTATACATACTAGGACCTGAGACCATCTCAGGTCCTTTTCTATTTTTTTAGGTATCCGTTAAAGGTCAATCGTTTTTGTATCTGCATGCTAATCAAGTAATGTTAAATAAAAACAAAGGGGAGTTAACGTAAATGAAGAATAAACTATTTTTATTAGTTGCTATGGCCATAACAGCTATGGTGGTGTTAGCCGCATGTGGTTCTGACAACTCAAATGAAGGAACTGGATCAGCTGACAATACGTTTACAGTAGGTCTTGAAGCAGGATACCCTCCATTTAACTGGACACAAATGGATGATTCAAATGGAGCGGTGAAAATTGAAGGACAGGCCGAATATGCTGGCGGATATGATGTGGAGATCGCTAAGAAAATTGCTGAAGGATTAGGAAAAGAATTAGTTGTTGTCAAAACAGAATGGGATGGACTAGTCCCTGCTTTAACATCTGGAAAGATTGACGCGATTATTGCAGGGATGTCACCAACTGCTGAGCGTAAGGAAACGATTGACTTTACAGATAACTACTATAAATCAGATCTTGTGATGGTCGTGAAAAAAGGTGGAAAATATGAAAATGCTACTTCGATTCAAGACTTTAGTGGAGCAAAAATTTCAGCTCAATTAAATACATTCCACTATTCTGTCATTGATCAAATACAAGGTGTTCAAAAGCAGCCGGCAATGGATAATTTCACAGCCATGAGGGTGGCACTAGAATCAGGTGTGATTGATGGCTATGTATCAGAACGTCCTGAAGCGATTAGTGCCTCTGCGGCCAATGAAAATTTCGCAATGGTTGAATTTACCGAAGGCTTTGAAACGTCTGATGATGATACAGCAATTGCAGTTGGAGTAGAGAAAGGTAGCGAATTAACTGAAAAGATTAATGAAATCCTAGCTGGTATTTCAGAAGAAGAACAAACAGAAATTATGGATACTGCGATTAAAAATCAACCAGCAGCTAATTAATTTATGTAATGTAATAGACCGATTGCATGATATATGCAGTCGGTCTTGTGATGTAAGGGATTATACTAAAAATTAAAACTATAAGGAGGGCGAAAAACATGAGTTTTGAATGGATGATGAGAATTATTGTTGAAAACTGGCCGATGTTCCTACGCGGTGCGGGGATGACCCTATTAATCTCGATTGTTGGTACGGTTGTCGGTTCCATTATCGGACTACTTGTTGGAGTGATCAGAACCATTCCTATGCCAGAACAAGGAGCAAAAAGAAAGCTATTAAAAGTGATTAATGCCATTCTATCTATTTATATTGAGTTTTTCCGTGGTACCCCGATGATTGTACAAGCGATGGTGATTTTTTATGGATCCGCGATGGCTTTTGGAGTAGATATGGATCGAACCGTTGCAGCAATCTTCATTGTATCTATTAATACGGGAGCTTATATGTCAGAAATTGTACGTGGTGGGATTGTGTCAATTGATAAGGGTCAATTTGAAGCCGCACATGCCATCGGGATGAATCACATTCAAACGATGTTCAATGTTGTTTTACCACAGGCAATTCGTAATATTTTACCTGCAACAGGAAATGAATTTGTTATAAATATTAAGGATACATCTGTACTGAACGTGATTTCGGTATCAGAACTATTTTTCCAAACGAAGTCGATTGCCGGAAACAACTTCCGCTATTTCGAGTCATTCTTTGTCGCAAGTTTCCTCTATTTAATAATGACATTTACCGTAACAAGAATTTTGCGCTATGTTGAAAGAAAAATGGATGGACCAGAAAATTATGATATGATCATGATGGGAAATCAAATGCAAGTAGCAACACCAGATGATATTGCTAATAAAACAGGTAATCCATTACAGAAAAGGAGGGGGAAATAAATGGATTCGGTCATTGAAGTTCAACATCTAAGGAAATCTTTTGGTACCCGTGAAGTGCTAAAAGACATCGATTTTTCTGTAAAAAAAGGTGAAGTGGTCTGTATCATTGGTTCCTCTGGTTCTGGAAAATCTACCCTTCTTCGCTGTATTAATTTATTGGAAAAGCCAAGTGGTGGGCAAATTATTTATCATGGCGAAAATATTTTAGATGATAAACATGATGTAAACGCCTATCGAACAAAACTAGGAATGGTATTCCAACAATTTAATTTGTTTAATAATCATAATGTTTTAGGGAATTGTGTAGTTGGACAAGTTAAAGTGTTAAAACGTACAAAAGAAGAAGCTGAAAAGATTGCGATGAAATATTTAAAGGTCGTTGGCATGGATGGATTTATTCACGCAAAGCCAAAGCAACTATCAGGAGGTCAAAAGCAACGTGTTGCGATTGCTCGAGCACTCTCCATGGAGCCTGATGTGATGCTTTTTGATGAGCCAACTTCAGCGCTTGATCCAGAAATGGTTGAGGAAGTATTAAAGGTTATGAAACAACTGGCTGATTCGGGTTTGACGATGTTAATTGTTACCCATGAAATGGGATTTGCAAAAGAAGTTTCGGATCGAGTTGTTTTTATGGATAAAGGGGTTATTGCCGAAGAAGGACCTCCCCAGCAAATCTTTGAGAATCCAGTTCAGGAAAGAACGAAAGAGTTTCTAAAGAGAACATTAAAAAATATTTAACGGACAGTTTTCGCTGTTCGTTTTTTTATTGTCTAAAAATGAAGGATGAATCATCGGGCAAGGATACAAAGCTAATGCGTAATATCTCAAGGGTGTCAGGCACCTTCCAGAAATTGGAATATAACTGACGCTCAACTAGTTTCTTTTTGTTTATTTTGTTAAACTTAATAATGAAGGAATTTATTCGAGAGAAATAAGAGGTGATTTGCATGAAATATAATTTTGATGAGATTGTTAATCGCAGAGGTACGAATTCTGTGAAATGGGATGGCGGAAAATACATAAAGGCTGCGGGAATAACTGAACGTTATGACGATGAAACCATTCCGCTTTTTACCGCTGATATGGATTTGCCAGTGCCACAACCAGTCATTGATGCTTTACATAAAACTGTGGATCACCGAATTTTCGGCTATTCTATATTTCCAGACGAGTATTATGAAGCCATTCAGAATTGGTTTAAGAGAAGACATGAATGGGATATTAAAAAGGAGGAAATCGTTTATTGCCCAGGTACAGTATATGCTACGTATGTAGCTGTTAGGGCTTTAACACAGCCAGGAGATGGGGTTATGATTCAACGACCTGTCTATCCTCCATTTACAAAAGCGATCGTTGAGAATGATCGTCAAGTCGTTAATAATCCCCTCATTTACGATAAGGAAAGTGGCTATTATTCCATTGATTTTGATGACTTTGAACGAAAAGCAAAAGATGAAAATACAAAGCTGTTTATTTTATGCAATCCACATAATCCAACGGGACGAATTTTTAAACCAGAAGAACTAAAACGATTATCAAAGATTTGCGCGGAAAATAATGTGATCATCGTTGCTGACGAGATTCATGGTGATTTAATTAGAAGAAATCAAACGTTTGAACCGATTGCAAAAGTTGCTGACCAAAAGGACCATATTATTACCTTTACTGCAGTAAACAAAACCTTTAATTTAGCTGGTTTGCATACGACAAATGCAGTTATTTCAAATCCAGAACTTCGAAAAACTTTCAGTAATCATATCGATGTCAAGTCTGCGATGCCATTTGCGATATCTGCTTTAATTGCTGCATACAATGAAGGAGAAGAGTGGTTGGAGCAATTATTAGAATATCTTGATGGAACAATGGAATGGGTTATCGGGTTTTTAGCTGAAAAAATGCCTAAGGTAAAAGTTGTAATTCCAGAAGGGACTTATGTCATGTGGATGGACTTTAGTGGATATGGCATTTCACCAAAAGAAGTGCATGATCGGATTTATAATAAAGCGAATGTTCTCCTGCAGGACGGTCAAATGTTTGGAGAAGAAGGGCGAGATTTCCAACGTATTTGTATCCCATCACCAAGACCGATAATTAAAGAAGCATTTGAGAAAATTGCAAAAGAATTTGAAGACTTGAATTAAGAAATTACCTCTTTTCCTTATATTTGGAAAAGGGGTTTTTGGTTATAAGCGCTCACCGTGTTAAATACTGAGATTGTAACGGTTTACAGAAGAAAATGTCTTTTTTTATTCCTTAACTTTTTTATTGCTAAAATGATAATAGAGGTATAGAATAGGTTTTGCTGCAAATTTTAGGATCAAATCGGTCGTGGATGTTGTTGCCATATGAAATCAGATTTTCTTAAGGGGAGATATAAGGTGGACAAAAAGATTCATAAGGCTAATCGACCACCATATGGTGTTATTACCATATTGATGATCGGTGCTTTTATTTCATTTTTAAATAATACATTATTAAATGTTGCGTTACCATCGATCATGAAGGACTTGGATGTGGGACCAGCAACCGTTCAATGGTTAACCACGGGATTCATGTTAGTGAGTGGGATCTTAATTCCTACTACTGCATTCTTAATTCAAAAATATTCGGTTCGTCATCTTTTCTTGGCTGCAATCGGATTGTTTGCAATTGGAACGATGCTTGCGGGAATTGCGCATGTTTTTCCTGTTTTATTAGCAGGACGTTTATTACAGGCTGCAGGTTCAGCGGTTCTATCTCCACTATTAATGAATGTCATGTTAGTAAGTTTTCCAATAGAAAAGCGCGGAAGTGTAATGGGGATTTTTGGGCTGATTTTAATGTTTGCTCCAGCGATTGGGCCGACATTATCAGGTTGGATTGTAGAACATTATAGTTGGAGAATGCTGTTCCATTTTATTGCTCCGATTGCCATTGTTGTCTTTTTAATCGGATTTTTCTTACTGAAGGATAAAAAAGAAAAAGTCATTATGAGTTTGGATGTCGTATCACTGATCCTCTCAAGTATAGGCTTTGGAGGAATACTGTATGGATTTAGCTCTGCAGGAAATGCAGGGTGGGATAGCCTTCAAGTATATGGAACGATTATTCTGGGGGTCGTATGTTTAACTACATTTATTTTACGTCAATTCAAGTTCGAAAATCCTTTCCTCAATTTTAATGTTTATCAATATCCAATGTTTGCCTTATCATCCGCCATTTCAATGGTTGTGAATATGGCTTTGTTTTCAGGGATGATTCTTTTACCGATTTATGTTCAAAACATTCGTGGAATCTCCCCAATGGATGCGGGGTTATTAATGCTTCCAGGTGCGATATTAATGGCGTTTATGTCACCTTTAACAGGTAGGCTATTTGACCGATTTGGTGGTAAAATACTTGCCATTATTGGATTAACGATTACAGTTGTGACTACTTTTGCTTTTAGTCAACTAAGAATGGATACTCCATATATGTATCTAATGCTTATTTATTCTGTTCGTTCTGTAGGAATGTCAATGGTATTTATGCCTGTTTCCACAAACGGTTTAAATCAGCTGCCAAGAAGCCTTTATCCACATGGTACTGCGGTGAATAATACATTAAATCAAGTGGCAGGTGCGATTGGTACTGCGTTAATGGTTACCATTATGACAACTTATGCAGCATCTAGAGTAAAAGAACTTAGTGACGCCGCGATGAAAAATATCACAGGCCAACCTTCGGAGGCAGTATTAGCACAAATGCAAGAGCAAATTACGATACAAGCTACATTAGATGGAATTAATTTCTCATTCCTTTTTGCGACAGGTCTATCCTTAGTAGCCCTTATACTGGCTTTCTTTATCAAGCGAGCAACTCCAATGGAAGAGAAGCCATCTAAAGTGAAAATGCCAAAAAAGGTTGCGACTGGACATTAATATAAAGCAATGAAAATGGAGAATCCTTCCTAAGGGTTCTCCATTTTTTGTGACTATTGCGCCTTTTTTAGATCATTAGGACAAGAACCGCCTCACTTAGTCCCTTCTTTTCATAACCTGTAATAAAATAGAAAGGAAGGGATTATATTGTTTGGTTTTTCGATGGTTCAAATGGTGCGCAGCCATTCAGACAAGTTAGACCGTTCATTACGAGAAACAATATTGAACCAGTATAAACCGTTCAAATGGACTCCATGTGTCTTGCATAATATTTTCGAGAAAGCGATTAAAGCAACGAAAAAGCTATCCGTGATTATAGAATTTAAGGAGGGCTGTTTTAAAGAGGGGTGTAATGATCTTCATCACGTAACAGAGAATTATATGAAAAATAAAATACATCATTATTTTGAGAGAGTATCTTGTTGTAGTGCGGAATTAACTCCGAATGGATTAGAAGCGGTTTTATCCAATTGCCAGCATATTAAAAAAGTCTATTTGAATAGTGAAGTTAAAGCATTACTTAATGTCGCTGTTCCTTCAGCCAATGCACATAATGTCGTTAGAAATAAAACGAAGTTAACGGGGAAAGATGTAAAAATTGCTATTATTGATACAGGAATATATCCTCATAAAGATCTTGCAGGGAGAATTACTGACTTCGTAGATTTTATCAATGATCGGCAGGATCCATATGACGATAATGGACATGGAACCCATTGTGCTGGTGATGCCGCATCCTCCTCCCTATCCTATATGGGACCAGCCCCTGAAGCAAGCCTTGTTGGTGTCAAAGTATTAAATAAATTAGGTTCAGGATCATTGGATACGGTCATGCAGGGGGTTGAGTGGTGTATTCAATATAATGAAAACAACCCTGAAAGCAAAATTGATATTATTAGCATGTCTCTAGGGGCTCCAGCTCAAAACTATGCGCAAGAAAATGATGATCCAATGGTTCAAATTGTAGAGAAAGCATGGGAAGCCGGTATTGTGGTGTGTGTAGCAGCAGGAAATGAAGGTCCTAACTATGGGACCATTGCAAGTCCTGGAATCAGTGATTTAGTCATAACTGTAGGAGCCTTAGATGATAGGAATACTGTGGACACGAGAGAAGATGATGTTGTGGCTGATTTTTCAAGTAGGGGTCCAACTAAGTATAAAGATGCTGAAGGTAAAGATTATGTTACAAAGCCAGATCTATTAGCCCCTGGTGTTAATATTGTTTCCTTAAGGTCTCCTAATTCGTATTTGGACAAGCTTCAAAAATCGGCTAGAGTGGATAATGATTATTTTGTCTTATCAGGCACTTCAATGGCAACGCCAATTTGTGCTGGAGTGGTTGCCTTGATGAAACAGTATGATCCTACTTTAAGTCCTGATCAAATCAAAACGATGTTAAAGAGTGGAACAGATCTATGGACAAACGAGACATTGGTTTATGATCCAAACACGTATGGTAGTGGTTATATCAATGCTGAAAATTCGATTCCCCCACAGTAACAATCTCATCTATTCATCATTAAAGAATCTCTTGTGAACAAGCCAACGGGTAGCCTTTTGAAGGGCAAGTAATGAAAAAAAACAGGTTAAATAACTTGCGAAAAAGCATGGTAAAGGAATTCGCCATGCTTTTACTCATATAAACCTAAATCTAATGGTAAAACCGTTCGTCAAGAAATTTTTAAATATATTTCGATTTGTTACCTTAATTAACAGATAAGTTAAGAAAGGTTGAATATTTTGTTAATCGACAATATTTGCATAATAGCTTGTATATAATAGCTTTAGCTTTGAAGAAAGGAGTTGAACTTCTAGTCACCTAAATTTCAGTAAAACTACTAAAACCATTTTAGGGAGGAATCACAATGAAATTTAAAAAACTAACAAAATTATCAGCTCCAGTATTGGCCTTATTACTTGCTACGGCTTGTAGTGGTGAACAAGAAGAAGTAAATCCTGATGAAGAAGTTAATACGGATGTCAATGTAGAGGATCAGCCAGTAGATGGTGAAGTTGAAATGGACGAACCTTCGAGTGAAGAATTAGAAACTGAGACAGAGACAGAAGACCCGGCAAGCGAGGGCTTAGAAACAGAAGAACCAGCTGATAGTGAGTTAGAGTCAGAGGATCCATCTACAAACGAAACTGAAGAAGATCCTGCAGCTGAGGGTAATGAAACACAAGAATAACCCCCTTATATAATGTATAAGTGTTTAATACTTATAAAGTATCCTTTTCTAACAGGTTGTATTCTTGTTGGAAAAGGATACTTACTCAGGGACAGGATATCTTCTCCAATCCTAATTTGATATATTGCTACAAATACATATTTATTTCATTAAATGCGACAAATCATGTAGAAGGTATAGAAGTCATAAGTTACATTTCATGAATAGAATACATCAAAATAATACGAAAAAAACATACTGAAGCTAAAAGATTCTTATTTCATAAGGCTCTTTTAGCTTCAGTATGTTTTGTTTAGCGATTTTAGTATTCTTCAACCATTTGTGAACGAAGTACATTATATTTTTTGAAAAAATCAATGGCAGCTTTCGCTGAATTAATATTGTGTTTTTTACAGAGCGATGCTAATTTGAATAGTTTTTGAGTAGCTAGTGCTTTTTTGTTTGTAGCTACAACATAATAAATCAGCGTATTTTTAACAGAATGTGGCAGTGTTAACTGATTTAATTTGTAAAGAATATGGGATTGAGTACGAAGGGATGGGAAATGCTGTTGAACCTCGATTAACACTTCTTCCGTTGTAGATGCCTCTAAATAGTGGGCTAATTTTCGCTCTTTTTCTTCTATGATTGTTTCATTATGCACAATATCTCTCCTTTCTCTCCAAACGGAAACTTGTCCAGATTTCTTACATTAAAGGATTTTACCACTTTTCTCTATTTGCTAAACTGTTCAAAAACAAAATGGATTAGCCATAAAGAACAGACTGCGACCGTTACATAGATCCCTATGGTAAGTAAGATTTCCATTATTTTTCCTCTTTCTTGGCAAAAATTATACGTTTCGATTAATATTATAAAGATTAGAACAATGGGATTTTGTCGAATAAAGGAAGGTATCATCAAATTTAATACAAATGTAAAATTTAAAATATAAACACATAAAAGTGAAAAGTTTTTTTATGATTAGTTCTTTTGACTAGCAGGATTCTATCCATAATATATAGAATCCTCTTGTGTATATGTTTAAAAGTATAATAAGAGTACATTCACCTAAACTGTTTAACCACCAATTAAGTGGAGCAATACCATTCATATGGCATAAAAGAAAACAAGGTGACTTATACAGATATAGGAGGGATTTTGTTTGTTTGATTATTCATTGGAGATAGATCAAAATGCGAGAATAAAAGTAATTGGAGTTGGTGGCGGTGGAAATAACGCTGTCAACAGAATGATTGAGGATGGGATCGAGGGTGTTGAATTTATTGCGGTCAATACCGATGCTCAAGCCTTAAGACAATCCCATGCAGGAATGATCATGCAAATCGGCACGGCCTTAACAAGGGGTCTTGGAGCAGGTGCGAATCCAGATGTGGGTCGCCAAGCTGTTGCTGAAAGTCAAAATCAAATTAAAGATGCTTTGCAAGGTGCGGATATGGTTTTTGTTACCGCTGGAATGGGTGGAGGCACGGGAACAGGAGCGGCGCCTGCAATCGCTCAAATTGCTCGTGAACTAGGGATTTTGACAATTGGAATTGTTACAAGACCATTTACTTTTGAAGGAAGAAAACGTGCCAAGAATGCCGAAATGGGTATCGAAGCCATGAAGCAAGCAGTCGATACATTAATTATTATCCCGAATGATCGTCTATTAGGAGTGGTTGGTAAAAAAACACCTATGATAGAGGCTTTCAGAGAAGCGGATAATGTTCTTCGTCAAGGAGTTCAAGGCATTTCAGATTTAATTGCCGTACCAGGATTAATTAACCTAGACTTTGCAGATGTGAAAACAATTATGTCAAATCAAGGTACAGCTCTAATGGGAATCGGAATAGCAGAGGGAGAAGGAAGAGCCGTGGAAGCAGTGAAACAAGCAATCTCGAGTCCACTCCTTGAAACGTCTATTTCTGGTGCAAAAGGGGTATTAATGAACATAACGGGCGGTAGTGATTTAAGTCTTTTTGAAGTTCAAGAAGCAGCTGACATTGTTGCATCTTCTTCAGACGAAGAGTTAAATATGATTTTTGGATCTATTATTAATGAAAATCTAAAGAATAAAATCGTAGTTACAGTAGTGGCTACTGGATTCGATGAGGTAAATATTCCTTCTATGAAACCAAAGCAATCATCACCGTCTGAGAAAGTACTGAACCGAAGAAGAGATGAAGAAAAAGAACAACATCAACATCAACATGTTTCATTTAAACGGGAAGAAGTTACTTCTTTTAGTGGCTTTAAACAGCCAACAGAAGATTCATTGGATACCCCCGCTTTCTTAAGAAATCGAAGAAGGCGATATTAATATGTTAAAGACTGATTTCAATGATGCTTCAGGCGTCTTTGAACTCAGTCTTTTTTAATTTTTGGCTGTCTTAAATGTTCAGATTACTTTGGATTACTTTGATTGTAGCGGAAGGTACGAACACTCCTACGGGCGAAGAGAAACAGGTGAGCTATCTTAAGACTTGAAATGTCAAGGTGACTCAGGTGTCCCTCAGCGAGCAAAAAGCGAAGTGCCTGAAACGGAAATGAACACCCCAGTTTAACAGTGTCTTGTTTTTAACAATCAAATATGAAAGGTTCTATGAAAATATAGCTAAAATGCTTTAAAATGATAGTAGGGATTAATAGATAAATAAGCAATCAGGAGAAGTGTAGAGAATTAAGGTGTTGATGCTAATGGTTAATGTAAAATCAGTAAAAATTGATGGGGAAATGATCCATATTTTTAGTAGTGCCATTTATATGGTTGAATCAAGTAAAGGCTGTACTTTAGAATTAGATCTCATTGTAAGTGAAGTGACTATTAGGAAGTATCAAAAAGAAGAAACACTTATTGTTGAATTTGAATTAGAAGACAATCGCTTGTTTAGTGCTATTATGCACGTCAAAGTGCTATCAGGAAGGTTACCAATCATGAATTTGTTTTGTGAGGTGGATGATCTTAATGAGTTTTCTGGTATCCAAGTAGTAAATGAATATGACGCAGAATTTCCGAGTGTAGATGAAAGGATAACCATTGAAGAAATTCGAAAGGTTGAGATGCCTACTGAAAAGATAAACTTAAAATTGATTCTACCTATCGATCAAGTTGAATGGTTACGCACACAAAAAGGAAGAAATTTAAGTCAGATTTTCACAAAATTGATTTATGATTACTGGAAAGAACAGAATCAAAAATAATAAGGATTTTATTCTATTTTCGTTGAATTACCTTTATGATCATGAGAGCGGTTATGAATATATGAATGAAAGTCGCAACATTTAGGAATGCTTATGTAGTATAATCATTAAGATCAATGTTGCCTAGGCTCTAAGTTTAAGGAGGAAAAGGGATGTCTGAAGAACAACAAGTAACTGAAAAGGAAAAAGGGACCGTTATTAAAGCTAAAGAAGGCGATATGGTTCAAGTAAAAAAAGGTGCACAAGCTGGAAAAAAAGGAAAGGTCGTTGTTGCTCGAGAAAACTCAGTTATTATTGAGGTTGGCATTAATCCCAATACAGGGGAACCTGTCAAAACGGTTGTGAATCATAAAAATTATAAAATCGTCTAAACACAAAATAGATTTTAAAGATTTTCTTGAGGATGATTATTTGCTTTTCCATTTATTACCTGATATTATGGTGATGAATTATTTTTGTTCAATGATCAATTAGATTAGAGGTTTTTATGCTTTTCGTCTAAGTAGTCGAACAAGGATAGTAATAAAAAGTGTTAGAAACGCTGTAGGAGGCAATACGAAATGGAACAAGGTAAAGTAAAATGGTTTAATTCTGAAAAAGGTTTTGGATTTATTGAGCGTGAAGGTGCAGATGATGTATTTGTACACTTTTCAGCTATCCAAGGCGACGGGTTCAAAACATTAGACGAAGGTCAAAGCGTAACTTTTGATGTTGAACAAGGTCAACGTGGACCACAAGCAGCCAACGTCCAAAAAATTTAATTTATTAGCTTGAAAAAAATAAAGGTTCCAAAAGGTGAGAAACAATCCTTTTGGAATCTTTTTCTTTTCATCAACTAAATTTTTTTAAAGAAGTTCCAAATGATGGACGAAGCATCAGGACCAGTGGGGTCACAAAAAAGTCCTTTCTTCCCACCAGACCAAGTATGCCCCATTTCGTGGATCTGCCAAAATTCAATTAAAAGTTCTCCTCTGGAGTCTTCATAGACATGGTAGGTGTAGTTTTTTCCATTCCTGGATACATCTAATTCTACTTTGGAAGGGATTACATTTACTCTCCCATAACCTTTTGCTAATAAATGATGCATTTGAGCCCATTGAATGACGAGCTGCTTACTATTAACGGGATTTACAGTTGTATCGTTCATCCCATGAAAAATGATAATCGGAACTTTTTTTCGTTCTTGTTTAGTTGAAAGGGCTTTCTTTATTTGGCGAAAAGCTAGCTCACCTGATTCATAAGGGTCTTTTACTCCATTTTTCATGGCCAATTCCGCTTCACGGTTCCAAGGGTCCTTCCATAAATTGGTTTTAGCAGCATCGTATGGTAGCCCAGCAAACGAAGCAATTCCGCTAAATAAGTCTGGATACGTGACCCCTAAAATACCAGCCATGGCTCCACCAGCAGAAAATCCTGCTGCATAGATTTTTCTTCGATCTACACTTATCTGATATCGATTTTTTAACAATTGTTCTACAGCCGTAATCATACTCGCAATGATTTTGGGAAGACCCATTCCACGACGCTGGTTCTCTTCTAAAAACCAGTTCCAGCATCCTGCTGGATTGGATTTATGAGGTTCATCAAAAAGGGGGTTGAAAAGGCGATTCATCGTTGGGTAGAGGACAATAAATTGCTCTTTCTCAGCAAGTTCATTCATACCGGTTTCTTCGGAAAATTGATCAGAATCTTGCTCACACCCATGAAGCATGACAACGAGAGGCAAAGGAGTTTCTTTTGAAGAAACATTAGGCACATATAATTTATAAATAAACCCTTCATGTAAATATTCTTTAAATGTTCCCATTTTCCACCCTCCTTACGATTTTAAATTGAAATCGATTTCCCATTAAGGAGTAGTTTTAAAGATATTACCAGGAGAACTTTAAAAAGGTGTCTTTATAACATATGTTCAAGTTAGCATTCTTGCCACACTTATCTGAAAATGATACATAAAGGAAATGAAGAGCTGCTTATATAAAAATAGAAGTCATGTTTGTAACAGTCTAGTTGTCTTTTTATTACATAATGAAAGATTGTAAAATTGTTATAACAAAATAAAAAAAGCGAGTGGCTTGCGCCCTTCGCTTTTAAAAAAATTTGTTTGAATGAGTAGTTGAAACGGGATCTCCCCAAATCACATATCAACTAAATTTGCATACTCTTCAACAATCTCTTTGTAGCTGCCAGTAGTCGTAATAAACCCTTCGTTGTCATCGTAGCAGCTTTCATGTGTAACTTTACTGAAGATGTCTAAAACGACTTGATCTTCATCCTTAAATTGTTGTTGACATTTTGAGCAAACGTTTTCCATTTGTTTTTTCCCCTTTCCCTTATTAAGAATTCAACTATATTTTACCATGTAAGCGTTGACATGTAACGACTAATTTTGAACATTTTGTGAACTTTTTAGGAATTTTTGCAATAATATACTATTATCTGTCAAAAAATGTATGCTAGAATAAATAAAAAGACCTATTTTATGAAATAGGTCTTTGAATGGTTTTAACGGTTATCGGTGAATTATCCTTTGTCTCGATTTGTAGGTAACTTTGCACTTGGATTATGATGGCCTTGACGCTTACGATTTTGCTCATCTTTCTTTTGTTTTTCGTGAAGTTTCTGGACAAATTCATTCGTGTTTTCCATGTAAAGCCTCCTAAGCATGTTTTATCTGTCATTACTTTCTCCATATTACGTAAAAACATGCAATAAGGGACAGGTATTAGAAAATAAATTGTTATTGCTTAGAACGATATTCAGTTTCCCCAATCCGTTTCGATATATTTTGGATCAGAAAATTTTGTTCGGTTTTCTCACGAATTTTTTTCTCGCAAAAAGGTAACGAATAGACTATGATTATTAAACGGAGTTGATGATATGGTTAAAGCGAAATCAAAAAGTGGAATAGGGAGGGGCACAGATAAAAAAGGCTGGAACCGTTGGCAGGCTAGTGCAAACAAAGCTAAAAGTGCAAAACCCTACAAAAGTAAGGCGAATCAGCAGAAAAATAATAAGAATAAATAAAATGATAAAAAGTCCATTCTCACAAATAAGCTTGAGGAATGGACTTTTATTATTGTCTTTTTTATCCCGTCTTTAACTAACAGTAAGCACAATCTATTACTGAAAGTAGGAAGGAAGGGATCATTTGCCAGTAAAGATTCGATAGAGCACCGTAACAGGGGATGAATAGGCTGAAAACGCAACGTCCTGTAACGCGGAGCCTGATGCTTTTTCTATGGCATATAGCCCAAAGAAAAACCTTATCGTAACGCCTGCATTAGCGCATCTTGTGCGTCGAAAAGCCCCCAATTAGGGGAGTTTTCCTTTATTTATTTGTTCTAGTTGGATTTTTTAAGATTCCCATAATCGAAAGGGCCTCAACGGATTTTTCCTCATCCTGAGTCATAGTTGCTGAGAGGTAGGAAATAAAACTACCGAACTTTTGGACCTTTGCCTCGATCGTTACTTGACCAGTATGTAACGGCTTATGAAAAGTTGTTGCGATATTTATAGACGAATGGGTTTGATCTTCATTTATTAGCGTTGTTATTGCATAGGACATCATAATATCAATGGCTGCCGTTATAAACCCACCGATTACAATCCCATTTGCATTCAATAGGTGTTCTTCAATGTTCCAAATCCCGACAGCTTTTCCTTCTTTTGCCTCTAATAGAGTGATTCCAAGCATTTTGTCACATTCTGGAGGTGTTATTTCCCCCGAGATAACCTTATGTAAATCAATCAAATTTAAGATCATTCCTTTCATTCTAATCGAATTTTGAATGGTCTCAGTCGCTAGTTGCTTATCCATCATACCGTATAAATGTTGAAATTAGTAGAATTTTGCATTACGTTTATTTTAATTTTTTGAAAATTTATCAACTTAACATTCTAATCAAGGTTAGCAATAAATGAAAAATATATTATCATTATTGATAATGATAATATATTATGATAAATTTTATTTGTAGATGTTATCATTATTGAGAATGATAACAATATACTATATCGGAAGGTGAATGAAACATGAATGCATCGAAGATAAAGACGATTTTGCATCCGGTTCGGATGAAAATAATTCAGGCTCTCATTAATGGAAAAGAAATGACCGCTCAGGAATTAGCACAATGGGCAGAAGATGTTCCACAAGCTACTTTATACCGTCATATAAACAAGCTGCTAGACGCTGACTTTATTGAAATAGTTCAGGAAAATCCGGTTAGGGGAACCGTAGAGAAGGTCTATGCATTGAAGGAACCAGATGTACAATCACAGGAAGATTATTTAAAACTATCAAAAGAAGAACACCTTGAATTGTTTTTAACGTTTACGACACAACTATTGAGTTTGTATGAAAGTTACTTAGCTCAAGATGATGTGGATATAGTGAAGGATGGCGTAAGTTATACAATGGCCAATCTTTATTTATCAGATCAGGAATTTATGGAGCTTATGCAGGGGATTGGATCGCTTATTGGATCCGCGATAAAAAATGAACCAACACCTGAAAGAAGGGCAAGAAATATTGCTACCGTCATTATTCCAGAGCCAAGGAAGAAATAATATTGAGGGGGAAGCAAGATGAAGAAAATAGATTTGAAAATTGCTTTATTACTTGCGACGATCTGTTTTGCAGGGGGATTGCTTTTAGTACCATATCAACTTGATACTCTTCGGTTGATGAACGGTCCAGTTGATTACGCAAAAATAATCGGAGAGATCCCACTTCCCATAAGTGTGTTGACCCTCATCAGTGCGGTCCAATTATCAATTATTAGCTTTATCCTTGCCTTCTTAGGACTTAAAGTTGCAAGAAAAACGGGTTTTTCCTTTTCAATCTTAGAATCAATTTTGAAAAAAGGGAAAAAGGTTGTCTTTCATGGGAAATCTATTTGGCTCTCGGTATTGTTTGGGGCGATTACAGGTTTCATTTTAGCGGGGGCCGATAAATTTTATTTTCAAAACCTAATCCCTAAGCTCGCTAATTCAGAACCTGAAATTTCTCTTTTGGGCTTATTTGCTGGGGTGTTGTATGGAGGGGTTTTTGAAGAAATCTTAATGAGGTTACTTTTCATGAGTTTGTTAGTGTGGGGATTGCAGAAGGTATTTAACAGAAATAAGGAAAAAAATGATGGTTGGATTTATTGGTTTTCAAACTTCATCGCTGCCATTGCTTTTGCTGCCGGTCATTTACCTGCAACAAAGATGTTTTTCGGTGAATTAACTGGAATTCTTATCCTACGTTGTTTTTTAATAAATGGAATTGGTGGAATTTTTTGGGGATTTCTCTATTGGAAAAAGGGACTTGAGTATGCCATCATTTCGCACATGTTTGCCCATATTACGATGCAATTATTATTTATTCCGTTGTTTTACTAAATATTTAGAGAAGAGGGGGAGAATGTCATGAGTCCAATTATTGAAGTAGCAGGTGTTTCAAAAGCGTTCGACAGCCAAAGTGTTTTAAAGAATGTGAATTTTAACGTAAATCAAGGAGAGATTATTGGATTATTAGGACCGAATGGAGTGGGAAAAACAACGTTTATTCGAATATTGAATGGAGTATTGAAATCAGATAGTGGCTCCATTTCGATTCTAGGCTACAATCCTGTTTCAGAGGGTGATGAAATATTGAAGGTTTCAGGAATCGTGACGGAAAGTGCTGGTTTATATGGGCAAATGAGCGGGGAAGAGAACTTAGCCTTTTTTGCAGAGTTATATGGTGTGACGAACAAGCAGAAAATCGATGAATTGTTGAAATTGTTTGATTTACAGGGTCACAAACATAAAAATGTGAGTACCTATAGTACAGGAATGAAAAAAAGACTTGCACTTGCTAAAGCGTTAATACATGAACCACAAATTTTATTTTTAGACGAACCAACAAATGGTTTGGACCCTGATGGAATTAAAATGGTCCTCTCTTACTTGAAAAAATATAATCAGGAAAATGGAACAACGATCATGATCTGTTCTCATGTATTGCATCAATTAGAGGATATTTGTCATTCGTTTGCTTTTATGGAAAAGCAAACGATTGTTGAACAAGGTTCGTTAGAAGAGCTTGAATCGAAGTATATAAAAGATATTAACGTAAAGGTTTATACCGATTTTCTTCCAAGAGAAAGCTCGTATTTTTTAAGTTTCCCGTGTAGACAGGGTGAGGAAAATCATGTCATTTTTACGTTGCCCTCAAAGGATCGAATTCCATTTCTATTACAGGAATTATTAAAAAAATATAAGGTTTATGCGGTTGAAATGATGAACAATGATTTAGAATCCATTTATTTTAAAGTGAGGGAGAAAATCAATGAATAGTCGAATTTTTAAGGCCATTGTTAAAAAGGATTTAATGGATATTTATCGCAGTAAAAATTTACTTGCCACATTGATCATTATCCCGATTCTTTTTTCTATTATCCTTCCTGCGACCCTTTTAGCCGGTGCTCTTTTCTTTGATTTAGATAAATTAACGGGAGCAGATGCTCGCCATTTAGTCGATTCGTTTGTAACCCAATTAAATAATGGCGGGATCAACTTTGAATCGCTTGAGCAGCAATTTGTTTACTTGTTTATTAACTATTTATTGCCATCATTATTTTTATTGGTCCCAATTATTACCGCGAGTACAGTTGCCGCAAATAGCTTCGTTGGAGAAAAAGAACGGAGAACACTAGAAAGTTTACTTTTTTCACCAATCACGATCAAGACTCTGTTTATTAGTAAAGTGGCTGCATCCTTTATTCCATCGTTTCTTGTGTCAATCGTAAGTTTTATTTTGAGTGGGCTCTTAATTAATTCAATGGGGTATCCGTTATTTGGAAGCTTGATTTTTCCGTCAGCGAACTGGCTAGCTCTCGTTTTCTGTTTATCTCCAATGGTTTCATTTATGACGGTGCTACTTAATATCTATATTTCTTCACGAGTTAAAACCTATCAAGAAGCTCAGAATATTAGTGGAGTTATTGTTCTTCCTGTTATTGCCTTGTTGGTTGGGCAAGCAAGCGGTTTATTTTTAGTCGGCACTGGACTAACTTTGATCATTTCATTTGTCATCCTCATCATTAATATCGCACTCCTTCAACGAATGACCAAATACAATGACCGATTTCTTTTATTTGAAAAACAAATTTAGTTCATCTAGGGGGTTCTTTTTGGTAAGTAAAGAACTGCCCTTGTTCTTTTTGTATACGCATATTCTCTATCCTTTCCAACAAACTAAAGGTAAATCGTTTATATAGATTGGTGTGAGTAATTCTTTAATGATCGGAATGAAGATTCATCGAGTTTTTTTGCATAAAGTTTTCATTTGGATAGTTGCGTGATTGAAAATCATCAAGTGGGAGTCCTAATCAAAGATTACATTTGACCACACTAAAGAATTCCTTAGATGGGTGTGTTGAATCCTAATTTTGTATTTAAACCTCTCATCTTCTCCACATGTTTGACAGAGTAAAGGTGATATAAATGAAGGGAATCGATATGAAAAAATATCTTGTAGTTGTTTTTGTCTGCATTATTTTATTATTCATAACAGAAATTCCTGCAACGGCATTTCAGAATATGGACAGTAATCTTTATGTGGTTAAGCAAGGGGATACTCTTCCTGCGATAGCAAAGAAGTATGAAACGACGGTTGAAGAGTTAATACGTTCAAATGGATTGCAGTCTGAAGCACTATTGGTGGGTCAGAAATTAAGGATACCAATTTATTACGAGATTGAGCCAGGCGATACCCTTAAAGAACTAGCTAGCCGCTTTCGTTCGACCGTCGAACTGATAAAAGAATCTAACTCATTATCAAATGATAAACTTATTGCTGGGCAAGTCATTTTTATACCACCTAAAAAGTTAATGATGGATGGACAGCATATTTTGCTCACGAAAGAAGAATTTGCGGATTGGTTGTTCAATCATCAATTTAAACGAAACATTAGTCTTATTCAGGAACACCATACCTTTTTACCATCCTATAAACACTTTCATGGGAATAATCATATTAAAATGTTGAAAAGTATGGAGCATTTCCATAAAAGTAAACAGGGATGGAATAATATTGCACAAAATCTTACCACATTCCCAGATGGTAAGGTAGCGATTTCAAGACCATTTGATTCCGCTCCCGAAGGCTCTATTGGATCTAAAGCAAACTCAGTTGGAATTGCCATTGAAAATGTAGGAAATTTTGATGTTGGACATGATGTGATGACAAAAGAACAGCATGATACGATTGTCTATATTACAGCCTTACTGTGTTTAAAATTTGGGTTAACTCCATCTGTTGACAGTATAACGTATCATCATTGGTGGCATTACAAAACAGGGGAAAGGGTCCTGGATAACACGCCAGAATATAATGTGAAATCCTGTCCTGGAACTGGATTTTTTGGTGGGAATTCAACAGCAAGTGCAAAGAATTATTTTTATCCATTAGTACTCAAAAGAATGGAGGAAATTAAGGCAAATAGGGAATAAAGATGATGGTTTTAGTGCTGTCTCAAAAGTAATCATGACAATGATTTCAAAGGATCTTTCCGACAAAGTCTTTTGTTGAAGACAAATCACTTATGAGACAGCCTAATCGTTTAAGAGCGAATATACTGATAATATTCTGTATCAGATTCAAGCATATGTCCGATAATAATATCTTCTACAATAAAAGTAAAAAATGAAGCGGATTCGATATTTTTATTTTTATTTTTATAGGAATCTTTTAGTTGAAGGGCTTTTTGCACTAATTCGCGATGAATAGCGGCATGATTTTGAACATCAGGATAGCCCAAACCTAGTAATATTTGTTCTTCGTCCTTAAAATGGTCGATGATACTGTGTAAAACAATGTCTATCTGATTTATGATTTGATTTTGATCTGCTTTTGCAAGCGATAGCTGGATAAGTCGTGCCCCTTGTTTTACTAATTCATGATGTTGATGATCGATCCCTTTGTGACCACATTCCCATTCCTTATTCCAACGTATGTTAATAGGGATAAGTGGGATATGATTTTCAAATTCAGAAGCAATCACTCGGTTACGTCCATTGTTTTTTGCATAATATAAGGCTTCATCGGCTCGTTTGTACCAATCTTGGAAGGATTCAAATTGTTTTCTTTCTGAAACCCCAAAACTAGCTGTTACGGTACCAACGGGAGAAAAAAAGCTTGTTTCCATTTTTTTGCGAATCTTTTCTGAAACAATTAATCCACCTTGTAAAGTAGTGTTTGGTAAAAGGACCACAAACTCTTCACCACCAAATCTTGCGATTATATCAGATTTGCGTATTAGCTCTTTTGTTAGTCTCGCGGTGTGTTTAAGTACTTCATCGCCAACAGGATGACCCCACTGGTCATTGACTATTTTAAAATGATCGAGATCTAATAGGACCATCGTCAGTGGCTCGTGATTTTTATCAGAATGGCTCATTTCACGATTTATGACTTTGTCGATATAATGTCGGTTATAAATACCAGTTAACTCGTCTGTAACGGCTAAGGTCTTTAATATTTCATTTTTCTGTTGAAGTTCTTCGGTTAATTGTATGAGGCTCATTTCCTTCAGACATTTTTCAGTGATGTCCCTTGCAGAAGCATAAATGAAGTTTCCGTTAGGCTGGGATTTCCATTCTAAATAACGATATGAGCCATCCCTGCATAACACCCTATTCACAAAATGATTGACAGACTTTTGTCCCTCTAATTCCCTCATCGCATTCAACGAAGACGATAAATCATCTTGATGGACAAGTGTAACAAAACTTTTTCCTTCGAGTTCCTCGGCCGTGTAGCCTAGTATCTGTTCAAACTTATGATTCACTTTAACAAATTCCCAATCGGTATTGGCCACACAAAGCATATCTGGATTTACGGATAAAATCCTTGAATTTCCTTATCTAATAAGTACTCTTTTGTGACATCATGATACTCACAGGCAAAAACATCTTGATCTAGTGGGTATACCGTGACGCGAATCCATTTTTGAATCGTGTAGTGATTCATATCGAATTGGGATGTACTGCCTTTTAAAATGGCTTGATTGAAAATCGTTTTCCATTGAAACTCTCCCTCCCATCCCTTCGGAAAAACCTCATAAAATCTTTTATTTAACACATCTGAGGACTTTAAATCCAACAGTTTTTCATAAGCATGATTTAACCCTAAACATTCATAGTCAAATGGCATACCCGATTCATCCAAGACTACTTTATGATAGGAATAGGCTGTTGGAGATTGGTTAAAGAATGCGTTAACATAATAATGCTCCATTTCAATTCCCCCTAAGGCCCCTATATACCTTAACTATACAACAAGAATGCCATTAATAGTGACTTTAAAACTAAAAATGCAGGGAAACTTGTATAAAAAATAAATCGTAAGTCCTTCTTTTTTAAAAAGGTATCCAAAAAGATTTTTCTGAAATAATGTTTGAAAGCATACTAATTCGTTTATAAAGATAATGAAGAAATGTTGAGTAAAAGGAAGTGCCTTATGAACGAATGGATGTCGGGGTTAACGGATTCTAATGAACAGTTGATAGGACTTGTTCTAACCATAATGGCTCTTGTGTTTATTGTTTCAATTCTACGTTCCGTTTTTCGCATGGTAATGCCACTGTTGGTTATTGGATTGATAATGGTTGTCTTTTTAGGTTTTACGCCTATTGAGGTGATTGATAAGGGGAAACAAATTTTGATGAATGGTAGCCAGATCATTCTAGATCATATGAGTCCATTCATTCAACAGGACAATTATGAGATTGAAAAAGGTGAAAAAGGTGAAACAGGTGAAACAGGGGTCCCACCTGAACATGATCCATATCAAGATGGGGAAGGGGTTCCAGGACGTAACAAGGACATTCTTAAGGAAGATGAAAATGGAATGGTAAACCAACTGTAATATGGTAAAGCAAATAATAAGCCGGTTTTTCATTTGTGAAAACCGGCTTTAAAAGATTTAATAACTGATTAACTGGCGGACCGCATAGGAGAAACCATTTTCATCATTTGTCTTTGTAACTACATCTGCTTCTTGTTTAATGTGGAAAGGGGCATTTTCCATTGCAACAGAGGTGGTTGCAACTTTAAACTGTTCAACATCATTTCCGCCATCTCCGAATGCGAAAATCTCTTCAAAATCTTCATTCGCTAATTGCTGATAACGAATTAATGCTGCTCCTTTATTCGCTTCAACGGAAGTGAATTCAACATTGTTCGGATGTGATGACGCCATGGATAACTCTAGTTTTCCACCTATAGCCTTTTTAGCAGCATCAATTTTTTCTAATTCATCAGGACGAGACACAGCCATGACTTTGTAAATCTTGAGATCTTCTTTTTCTAATATTTGGTCATAATTATAGTTTGCAAAAATAGGTTGTATTTCTTCAGGGCTTTTATCTTGAATTTCAGGGTTTCGACATGGAAAGCCACCTTGGTTTGTATAAACCATGACCCATAATCCTAAATCTAGTAAAATCGGAAGTAATTCTTTGTAGGTATGTATAGGAACTGAAGCTTCATAGAGGGCTTCTCTTGTTGCTGAATATACAATTGTTCCGTTAATACTTATAATCGGGGTTTGTAGTTTTTGGATTTCTTCATATTTAATTACATCTTCAATCGCTCGTCCGGTATTAATAATCACTTTATGTCCTTGAGCTTGTAATTCTTGTAACACTTGAAAATTCTCTTCTGAAATTTCATGTTTTGAATTTAATAACGTACCATCTAAATCAATTGAAAAGCATTTCATTTTTGTTTAAGTTCCTTTCTTGAATCCCCAGTTCATGGTTAATATGTGTCTATGTAATCATATCAAATAATGGAATAAATACAAAGAGGCAGATCTAGCCTTACAAACTGCCAGATCTGCCATCTCATTATTCCTTTTGATCATATACGATCCAATTGGACCCATTAATTTGGTCAGATGAACTGATAATTTTTTGCATGACTCGATCAGCTTCGGTGCCTGTTAATGGAACAGGCTGATAATTATTTCGACTGGACACCGAAGAAATGGAGAAAGGAATTACATTAATTTGTTTTTCATCTGTAAGAGCATCGTTTTTAAAATGAAATGTTTGTTGGAATACATATGTGTCTTTATCACTAGGATTGCGGTTTCCGCCAAACATAAAGTTTCCAAGACTATATACAATAAATTTTCCGTTATATTCTTCAATTCCTTGTACGACATGAGGGTGGTGTCCAAGAATGAGATCAGCCCCAGCATCGATAGAGAATTGAGCTAAAGATTTTTGCGATTCAGTCGGTACGTATTGTCGTTCGACTCCCCAATGATAATGGATAAGAATAAGTTGTGCCCCTTGATCACGCAATGATTGAATATCCTTTTTAACTTGGTCACGTATTTCAGAAGTGTCATTCCAGCCTTCATATCCTAAGGCCCCAATTTTAATATCCTTCACTGTGGTCATATATTGATGATCATACCCAAAATATCCAATATTATGATTTTTCAGAGTGTTGATGGTGTCTGTATAGCCTTTATCCAAATAATCACGAATATGATTATTGGCTAAGTTCACGGCTTCGATTCCACCTAATTGAAGAATTTGGGCGTAAGAAGGATCTCCTTTAAATCTAAACTTTTTCTGTGCCTTTTGTGTGGCTGTTGTGAGTGTTGTTTCTAAATTCACTGTTGTTAAATCATCGGCTTGAAATATATCTTTTATGCCTTCTACAAAGTAGGGAAAGCCATTCTTATCTACTTCATTAACGAATGACCCTGAATAGCCAAAGGCTTCATCTGTTCCGATCGTAAAATCACCTGCAGCACTGATTGTAATACTTGTTTCCTTTACTGGTTCTGGCTTAGGCTCCTCTTTAATCTCAGGTATATTTTCAACATTTTCATCCTGAGGACCTTCTTTTATCTCCATTTCACTTTTTTCTTTTTCTTCAACCGATCCCACAACTGTTTCTTTTGGTGAGATATTCGATATGAGAATACCAGCAATTGTAACGACGATAATCAGTGGGATACCAATGATTAAAATTTGGAAAAGATTTTTCTTCACTCGTTTTTGTTTTTTGTATTTGGTCACTCTCGTATTATTTGGGCCATTACTCATACAAATTAACCACCTTTTGTAAGTGTTATCATTACTAGTTTAATAGATAAGTAATCATTTGGGTATCCTTTTTTAATTTCACTTTTTAAATAGTTGGGACAAGAAGACTTTTCATACTAAAATATGAGGGATAGAAGATGTTCATTCCTCTAAGAGTAGAAAGGGTTGGTGATTGCGATTGAAGCCTAAAGTTTTGATTACTCGAAAATTACCAGATGAAATTATTAGCAAAATTGAAAGGGCTTGCGAAGTTACCATGTGGGAGTATAGTGATACACCGATTCCGCGTGATGTTTTAGAAGAAAAAATCGTTGATATAGACGGTCTGTTCTGCATGATATCGGAAACGATTGATGAGGGGTTATTGGAAAAGGCTCAAAATTTAAAAGTGGTCAGTAATATGGCTGTGGGCTATAACAATATTGATGTAGAAGCAGCAAAACGTAAAGGAATTATGGTAACGAACACGCCTGGAGTGCTGACGGAAACAACAGCTGATTTAACGTTTGCACTTTTAATGGCAACAGCTAGAAGGATTCCAGAGGCTTCAGAAGTTTTACGGAGCGGTGAATGGAAATCTTGGTCCCCGCTTGGTTTAACAGGACAAGATATCTATGGAGCAACATTGGGGATTATCGGAATGGGCAGAATTGGAGAAGCCATTGCAAAACGAGCAAAAGGCTTTGATATGAAAGTGTTATATCATAATCGAAATCGAAAACTTGAGACTGAAGATAGATTGGGATTACAGTTTGTTGATTTCGATTCTTTATTGAAGGAATCAGATTTCGTTTGTGTTATGACGCCTTATACGCCTGAAACAAAGAATTTAATTTCATACGATCAATTGAAACTGATGAAGAATACAGCGATTTTAATCAATACCGCTCGAGGTGGGATTGTTAACGAAAAGGATCTATTTGATGCATTAAAAAATGGTGAAATTTGGGCTGCGGGATTAGATGTCTTTGAAGAAGAACCTGTTCCACGTAGTCATCCACTGTTAACATTACCCAATCTTGTTACACTACCCCATATCGGTAGTGCTAGTATTGCTACAAGAATGAAAATGGCTAATGTGGCTGCTACGAATCTATTACAGGCGTTACAAGGAGAAACACCTTTGAATTTAATATAACCAAAAGTTGAGGCTCTTGCTAAGGCAAGAGCCCTTTCTAATTTTTGCATAAAACTTAATTTTGGTGTAAAATAGTTCTATAGTGAACAGTTCACTATAGAACAGTACAAAAAAGACAGAATTTTCAGGTTGGTTACTGAGATGGAAAATAATTTAGAAACCTTGTTAAACAGTCAACAATATAAAAAGTTGTATGAAAGGATGCTCCTACCGATTTCACAAAAGTATCATGTGACGAAAATTGAAATCGAAATATTGTTGTTTTTACACCGCAATCAATCCCATGATACAGCCAAAGATATTGTCGAGCTTAAATCCTATACCAAGTCACATGTGTCTAAAGCAATAGATTTATTGATTAAGAGTGAATATATAATAGGTAGGCTCGATACACATGACCGAAGAAGTGTTCATTTGAAATTAGCACCAAAGGCGCAAATGATTGTCGAAGAAGCAATGGACATGCGTCATCAATTTTTTGATACTCTTTACAAGGGTCTTTCTCACGAAGAGATACAAGTGATGAATCATCTTGTGAAAAAAATAGTTAGCAATATTAAAGAAGCTTTAGAAACAGAAGTATAGTTTGTACTAACCATCTATATAGAAGCAATAAGGAAAATCTTGATAGAAAAGAATATTAGGGGAGGAAGATGAAATGAATAAAAGAGAAACGATTGAAAATTACACAGAAAAGTATAGCAAAATTACGACTGAGAATAGTACGATTGAAAGCCAGTTATATGATGATTACGGTGTAAAAAGGGGTTTAAGAGATAAAAGCGGAAAAGGTGTTTTGGCTGGTCTTACAAAAATCTCGGACATCCGCTCGAATGAGGAAATTGATGGGAAATTAGTTCCATGTGAAGGACAGCTTTTTTATAGAGGCTATAATATTTATGATTTAGTTAAGGGATTTGAGACGCATCGCAGATATGGGTTTGAAGAAATTACTTACTTACTATTATTTGGAACACTTCCAACAGAGGGGCAATTACGTGAATTCTCCCAAATCTTAATAGAAAGCAGTCATCTTCCTAGAAATTTCACAAGAGACGTCATTATGAAGGCTCCAAGCAAGGATATAATGAATTCGCTCACAAAGAGTGTATTGACGTTATCATCATATGATAAAAAAGTCGATGACTTATCTTTAGATAATGTATTAAGACAATGTTTAAAATTGATTAGTACGTTCCCAGCTTTATCCGTTTATGGGTACCAAGCTTATCGTCATTTTGAATGTGATGACAGTCTTTATATCCATAGACCTGATCCAAATCTATCGATGGCGGAAAATATTCTGCGAATGTTAAGACCTGATAAGAAATTCACTGATTTGGAAGCTCGCGTATTGGATATTGCTTTAGTGTTACATATGGAGCACGGTGGCGGAAATAACTCAACCTTCACAACTAGAGTAGTGTCTTCAGCAGGTTCAGATACATACTCAGTCATTGCTGCCGCCCTATCATCCTTAAAAGGACCAAAACACGGTGGCGCCAATATCAAAGTTGTTGAAATGATGAAAGATATTAAAGAAAATGTGAAGGATATTCATGATGAGGATGAGGTTAAAAATTATTTAACAAGAATGCTCAATAAGGAAGTATTTGATAAACGCGGATTAATCTATGGTATGGGTCATGCGGTATATTCAATATCCGATCCAAGAGCACAAGTTTTCAAAGGATTTGTTGAGAAATTAGCGCTTGAAAAACACCGCGATAGTGACTTTGGACTATACTCTATGGTGGCAAAATTGGCTCCAGAAGTGATTGGTGAGAAACGCCGCATCTATAAGGGCGTTAGTGCCAACGTTGATTTTTACAGCGGTTTAGTTTACAGCATGTTAAATATTCCTGTAGAGCTATATACTCCAATTTTCGCGATCGCAAGAATTGTAGGATGGAGTGCACATCGTCTTGAAGAGTTAATTAACGTAGATAAAATCATTCGTCCTGCTTATAAGAGCATTATGGTCGAAAATGAATATAAGGATATTAGTGAACGCTAAAAAATGAAGCGACAAGCAACTTCCAGTTTCTGGGAAGTTGCTTGTCGCTTTTTTTAGGAATAACTCCATATTTTCCCTTCAATAAATCGAACTAGTTTAATTAAAAATAAACTAGTAAGGACACATAAAGGAGTCAAGAGGTATGAGGGATTATATTATCTCTGTTTGGAGTTGGATGGATCCTTTATATTATCATTTTACTCGGTTGACCTTTCCAGCTAAGGAAGGCAATATTTTTCGGGTAAGATTGACAAAATATAAAGGACGTAATTTTGTTCTTTCGGATGGAACAGAAATCAATAAAAATGATCTATTACTTAAGATTCATCTGCACAACATTCGATTATTAAAAGAATTTAAAAGTCTAACGAGTGAATTGAAAAAAGCGAAGCTCATTTATAACTATGTTCAAAGGTCCATGCCTGAAATTGATCTTTATATTCAAAATCATCCTAAGTCTAATAAGATTAAAGGGGTTATTGGGATTACGATTTTAAATAAAGGTTGTGAAAGACTCGGTTTTGAGGTTTTTGACCTTTCCCATCCTGTCTATCGATGGTTTAAACAGATCGCTTTCTTGCCTATTGGGATTCTATCTTCAAGGAATGTTTCTGTTTCACATATATTGAAAAATCATAAGCCAAGTTATTTGTTTATGTCGACTAAAAAGTTATCAAATATGTACAGGAAATAAGGGAAAATTAAATTATCCGGCTTAAAAAAGAAAAAGCTGTTAAAAAGTTAACAGCTTTTTTTTTACATAGCTTGAACTACTTTGTTTTCAGAAATTGACAATGTTAATTCATGGATTGTAATTTCAGGTCGGCTTCCTACACGTATATTCACTCCTGTTTGACCAAGACCTTCATTGATATAGAATGGTTTCCCATCATACGTATGCAAACCTTTAATCATATTCATTCGTGGCAGTTTTCCCATTTTTACAAGATGGAAGGCCTTAGGGTAGCAAATTTGTCCTCCGTGAAAATGACCGGAAAGCAAATAATCAAAATGGTAGGGCTTCATTTTTAGAACAATATTTGGGTCATGTGTTAAGACTAAATTTGTTCCTGGTTTGATTCCTTCATAGGAATCTTCAATATTGCTTCTATGTGTACTAAAATCATCAATGCCAATGATATTAACCCATGTTCCATCAACAGAGATTATGTCATTTTCATTTATTAAGACTTTACAGTCATACATTTTAAGTGTTTCAATTAGTTTTTTTAAATATTTAGGGCGCAGTACATAATCATGATTACCTAAAACCGCATAAATCCCATATTTTGCATTCAATTTGTTGAGGACTTCTAAGTAAGGGACAAGCTTAGGGATTGTCCGTTTGCGGTCAAGAAAATCTCCAGTTAGAGCAATTAAGTCAAAGTGCTCTTCTTTTAATTTTGTATAAAGTTCATTAGGAGAAATGGATATATTTTCTAAATGCAGATCAGAAAGCTGCAGAATTCTTAATTTTGGATGGTCCTCTTTGGACATTTCTGTATCGATTGTTAATTTATTGATGATGACCTCTTTTGTGTTTTTATAAGCTCTTTTCATCAAATAATAAAATAAGATAGCTAAAATAGAAATTAATAATAGGATCATTATGACGCCTCCTTCTTAACGAATTATACAGGAAATAGAGGCGAGTTTTACAAGTAATTGATGGAAATCATTTTTTGACGTATAAATTAGAGGTGTTTCATGAAAAAACAATCGAAGTCCATTTTATTTCTTCCTTTTTTACAAATACCTTCCGGGCATCATCAGGTAGCCAATGCTTTAATTGATGGAATATTAGAAATAGACCCTGCTATAAAATGTCATAAGGTCGATATTCTAAGCTTTAGTTATGGAAATATGGAGAAGGTGATTTCCTATATTTATTTGAAATGGATCCATTCTTTTCCTAATATCTATAATGCCATCTATAGAATGTCAGTTTACAAAAAGATTGAGACAAACAAACGTTACCGATTGTATGAGATATTATTTATTTCGTTTATGAGAAAACTTTTAATAGAAAAGCGACCTGATCTTATTGTTTGTACTCATGCTTTACCTGCTTATATGATGAATTTCTTGAAAGATAAAATCGAATTTCACATTCCTGTTATTAATGTATATACCGATTATTTTATCCATCGTTTCTGGGGCTTAGATCATATAGACTTTCATTTTGTACCTTCAAATGAAGTGAAGACATTTTTAGAAAAAAGGGGAATTAATAAGGAGAAAATTTTTGTTACAGGAATACCTATCCACAATAAAATAAAGAAAATAAATCAGATACCAAAATATGATAAAAAGTCAAGATCGACTGTGCTTATTTCAGGAGGAAATCTAGGAATTGGTGGACTTGAGCACCTATTAAATATGATAGAGGAAAGAAAGTCACGTGAGCATATTCAATTTTATGTATTATGTGGCAAAAATAAAAAGTTATATGAAAAACTCAAGTGTTTAAACAAAAACGATATCATTCCTTTTCCATATATAAACTGCAGAGAAAAAATGAATAGACTGTACGATGAAATCGATGCGATTTTAACAAAGCCTGGGGGAGTGACGATAAGTGAAAGCCTATTTAAGAGGAAACCCATTTTGATTTATGATGCTTTACCAGGTCAAGAAGAAATTAATCTTAAACAGTTGGAAGAAGTTGGTCTTGTTTTTCATTTAAAAACGGAAAATATGTATGAGCAAATCCTTTCCATACTCCAAGATGAGAACAAATTAACGGAATATCAAAATCAGGTTGATCATTTTCATTCTCACATTCATAAGAAAGACCCCGCACAGATTATTACGGAAATAATCATATGATCTAAGAGCTATCGTAAAATAAAAAGGACTTTCTCAAGGAATTACAAGAAAGTCCTGATATAAAAGAAGTTGCATTCTCTTCCTATCATTTTCAACAGTCTTATACCTCAACTAATCTTTAACTCACTCGAAGTATCATATGACGAGGTTTAAGATTAGTTTTTTTCAATTATTATTTTTAGAAACGTTGAGTGAAAAAATTTCAAAATTTACTAACTGAAGGTAAGAAAGGTTTCTGAGGATATGGTCATAATAAACATGTTCACATACAAAGGGGGATTTGGGATGAACTTAGAATGGTTTGACAGAGTTTGTGGGGAATTACAGGATAGCCTGGAGTCAATTTGTGATAAATATGATGAGAATGGCGGAATGTCTATTGAACGCGGGGCAAAGCATCCTAGAATAGACTTTTTTGTAGACAGTGAAGATACCGTGAGAGAGTATTTTTGTTCTCTTTATTTTGATCCATATAATGAAGAATTTTATATCGAATCTGTTGATCCGGAACTAGGCTTTTCTAGCAAAGTGATTCTAGATGATATAGAAGATATTATTGATGCCGTTCATGAAAGTTTTCATTATTATATGGAGGACGACTATTACGAAGAAGATTTAGATGTGGAAGATGACTACGATTCAAATTCTGAAATAGTGGATGACGATCTAATTTTAGAAGAAGTTGATGTTGAATGGGAAACTCCTGAGATAACTGCTTTTTACAAAGAAGACGAAGTTGAAATTACTTATCAGTTTGGAATTGTCCAAGAAACAGGTGATGGTGTCTTAAAACGAGTAAATCGTGTTCGTACCGAAGATGATGATTTGTTAAGAGATGAAACTAACTTTATATTTAGTCGAGAAGAAGCAAGTACCATCATTTCATTAATTGCAAGTCATATGTAAGAGAAAAGGGAGGTTTCTTTGTGATTAATCCAGAACCTCCCTTTATTCCCAAATCCAGTAGTTGCAAAATAATGAACTATTTCTCAAATATTTTTTGCCAATTTCCTTTAAGCTTTTTATCATCAATCTTGCTAGAGATCGTATTTACTTTTTCCTTAATATATAAAAGGGTTTTATAAACGGTATTATAGGAATGATATTCTTTTTCGTATTCCTCATCTTGCTCCTGTTTCATTTCATTTAGAGTTTGTTTTAATTCATCTATTTCTTCTAAAAGCTTCTCATTTTGTTCTTTCATATTTTTTTGCTGAAGTCGTGATTGTTCATTTTGCTGAACTAGAAAGCTAAGGAGTTTTTTTATGTCAGCAAGTTCATGATCTATGGAATAGAGTAACTGATGATTATCACTTGAATCGTTAAAAAGATTGGGTAATAGGCTATCAATATTATCCTGGTTATTATCGCTCTCTTCTTTTTTAATCTGCTTTAATTTCTGTACTTCCTCAGCTTTAATTTTATAACGATTACCTATACTTTTAAGCTTTATGTACTTATGACGTTCATGAAGCTTCCTTTTTAAACGATTTGTTGTTTTTAGTTCCATTTTCCTCTCTATCGTTAAATATTGATTCATCACGTTTCAGCACCTTTCCTCCTCTTAAATAAACCTTTGAACAATCCATAAAAATAGCTAATTTATTTTATTAGCTTAAGAATTATTTATATATTTTATATTTTAACACAATTCGGAAGAATTAATTAATAAAATATATTTGTATTTTTAAATATAGATCAGAATAGACCTAAAAAAGCAACCAATTGGCTGCTTTTTTTGAACTATTCCTGTGTATTTCTTTTTTTGTTCTTTACATCCCGTTGATGCTTTAGTAGATTTTTGTTGACTATAGGTTTTACGTTATCCGTTCGAGTTTCCCAAATACTATATTGAATGCTGTCAGGCATATTTTTATCGTTACGCTCCAAGATACATTCTCCTCCTTTTTAAATAGGAATGGTAGATGATAACAACATAATCATTTGTTATGATTTCTAAGCTTCTTCGAGAGTGTGTTGCATATTAATAAACCTGCTGCCAAAATCCATATCCTTTCCGAGCCTTCCTAGATCATAAGGTATGTTCAATAATATCCATGACCTCCCGATTTGTTAAATCAGGATCTACAGATTGTAAGAATCCTGCTACGTGAGGAGATGCCATTGAAGTGCCAGACAAGGAGGCAATTGTTGGTTAATAATAATTACTTGCAATAAAATCAAGGTACTTGCTTTAAAATTGAAAACTTCCCCGTTAGTTTCAACCAATAACTGTTTAATATTAAAGGGCTCGATTTAGTTTAGTAAAGGATATTTCAAAAAAAGGTGAGTACTCAAAGAGCACTCACCCCGTACTTTTCTAACGTCGATGTTGGATTAAGTCGATGGTTCCTAATACAATATGAGCTAAACCAAAACCAAATACGGTGTTGGCGACCATTTTATTGGAACCACGCTTTTGTTTTAAGGCATATCCAGTAGCAGTAACAGCTGAACCTAAAACTGTCGGAATCATTCCTTCTCGAATATTCATTCCAATCCCTCCACACCGAGTTAGTGGGTGTATAAACACCTACTAATATCGTTACCAAAAATTAAAGGACCTATGTAATACACCTTAACGATTATTCTAAAATCGAGTTTAAGTATTGGAGAGCCTTTTCTCTACTTCCTAAGTAGTGTTGTTCTCGTTGTTGGTCTTTTTTGAGTTTTTCCAATGTAGCATTTAGGATGATCTCTTCTTTTCCTTTTGGTATAACAATCACTCCATCTTCATCACCCACAATAAGGTCCCCTGGGGCTACGCTAACGCCACCGCATGAGATGGGGACTTGTAGTTCACCTTTAGCGGACTTTGCACTTGCAGAAATCGTTGCAGCACGGCAAAAGACGGGAAAATTCAGATCACGAATCCCTTTCATGTCACGAACCGCACCATCGATAATGATCCCTTGTAACCCTAAATACTTGGCAAGTCCGATAACAAAATCACCTGCAACAGCTCGTTCTGTATATCCCTTTCCATTCACAACCAGTATTTCACCAGGTTCTGCCTCTCTCATTCCACGCAAGATGCCCGTATTGTCCCCAGCGGGTATATTTATCGTATATGCTCTTCCCGCAATGTTAAATGAACTGTTAATAGGCTTTATACCGGTGTCCATATGATTAAAACCCTTTAATGCATCTGAAATCGCGGTAGTAGGTAAGGATAAGAACTTTTTTTCGATCGTCGTCATTTTGTTTTCCCCCTTAAGCGAATGGAATAATCTTTCTATTTATAATTCTCGTGTTCAAAGGATATGACTACTTGTTTAGATGGATGTATTTTATCTCTTTTTATTCAAATAATAAGTTATAAAATTCCGTAATATTGAGGAGAAATAGAATGGATTTTGTTAAAGACACATTATTAGTTTATGGAAGAATCATTACGATTTTACCATTAGTCTTATTTATTACTCTTTTAATGGGAAGGAGGTCAATTGGTGAACTGCCTGTTTTTGATTTTCTCATTATCATCTCATTAGGAGCGGTAGTTGGAGCGGATTTATCGGATCCTGAGATTAGACATTTTCATACGGTTATGACGATTATTGGAATTGGACTTTTACAAATCATTATTACATATCTGTCAATTAGAAGGCGAAGATTTGGTAAATGGATCACGTTTGAACCAATTGTTGTGATCAAAAACGGAACGTTACTGGTAGGGAACCTAAGGAAGATTCGCTACTCCGTCGATAATATTTTACAAATGCTCCGCGAGAAAGGAGTTTTTGATGTATCTGAGGTGGAATTAGCCATTGTTGAAGCAAATGGTAATTTGTCGGTTTACAAACAATCAAATAAAACTCCTGTAACCATTGAAGATCTAGGAATTAGAAAAAAAGAGGAGGGACTTTCTTATCCAATAATACTGGAGGGGAAATTATATCACGAGGTTTTGCAGGACCTGGAGGTTGATGAGACATGGTTATATGCAGAACTAGAAAAACAGGGGATTGATCATATAAAAAATATTTTTTATGCATCGTTAACAAAAGATAAAAAACTGCATGTCTCATTGAAGAATGAAAGTACTTTACCTACTCCAGTGATCCATCACTAGTTGCTACATGACTCCGTTTTAACAAAGAGTAAAACGGAGTCATGTTCTTATGCTGTGCTTTACTTATCTTCTCTTAATAAATAGCTGTTGCCATCTTGATCTTTAAAAGTAAACATTGAACCATAAGGCATTTTTAGTAGTTCCTCTACTTCAACACCGTTTTGTTTCATTTTTTCATAAGCTGAATCGATATCATTTGTACTAAAAAGTATCGATGGGTGAGCGACCGCGGACGGGTTTTGTTTTTCCATTAAAGCTTTATCATAAACCACTAATGTAGTGAATTCATCTTCACTTGGTCCGACTTCTAGCCATGTGGCATCTGGTCCCATAGGAAATTCACCTTTCACAACAAACCCAATTTTATTTACCCAAAAGTCTTTTGCTTCTTCTTGGTTATTAACGTAAATCGTTACTTTTCCAATTTTATTAATCACTATAGAAAACTCCTTTTACTATTGTCAGTTGTACCAAATGATTCTATCAATGATTAGCTATTAAACACAAGTGCGAGAGCTATTTTATTTTCAAAACAAAAAAACGTCATGAACTTTCAGAATCATGACGTTTGAAATATATATGGGGGAGTGTTTTTTATTTTAAACCGCTTGAGTAAATTCTGGTTCGCCTAAATTTTCATTAAAATCAATGACTAAATCTTTATCATCAAAATACCAAGTATCGCTATCTTCGATAAAAAAGGTAATTCCATCTTTTTCAACTCTTGTATGTGTTTCTTGTGGGATATCTTTTTCCATTCCTAATGAGAATCCTTTGATAAAAGAGTTTAAACCACCATATCTAATATAAAAACGGATGCAATCACCTTCATTTAATGCAAGTTCTTCTTTATACCATTGAAATACTTCGTGGGACATTTTAATCTTCATGAAGATTCACCTCATTAAATTTTTATTGTGAAATGATTCACATTTATTTCTTGACTCTAGTATAGCATGATCTAAGTATTAAAAAAATGAATAGAATGTGAATGATTTATAGACAAATTATTAACGTTGGTGGGTAAAAAGTGACTAAATCATGTTCGTATTGGACAAGTATGGTGACAGTACAATCGACCTCCTTTTATATGATAAAATAAATGGAAACCATTAGTGATAGAATAGCCTTAATAGTTTCTGTTTCACCTATACATACAGTGAATATAATTTTTAATAGGGGGATTTATCAATGGAATTAGGAATAAGTACGTTTGTCGAAACAACACCTGATGTCAATACTGGGAAAGTAATCAGTCATGCTGAAAGAATAAGGGAAGTGGTGGAAGAAATCGTCCTCGCTGATGAGGTTGGGTTAGATGTTTTTGGAGTAGGGGAGCACCATCGTGTGGATTATGCTTGTTCGTCACCAGCTGTTTTACTCTCAGCAGCGGCAGCACAAACCAAAAATATCCGGTTAACAAGTGCTGTAACGGTGCTCTCTTCTGATGACCCTGTTCGAGTATTTCAGGATTTTGCTACGGTAGATGCTATTTCGAATGGAAGAGCCGAAATTATGGCTGGGAGGGGTTCGTTTATCGAGTCATTTCCGCTATTTGGTTATGATTTAAAGGATTACGATGAGCTATTTAACGAAAAACTTGATTTATTATTGGAAATCTGCAGGTCAGAAATCGTGAATTGGAGCGGTAGGCACCGCCCTTCTATTCAAAACAGAGGGATCTACCCAAGACCTGTTCAAGACCCATTACCCGTTTGGATTGCGAGTGGTGGAACACCAGAATCAACGGCACGTGCCGGACATTTAGGCTTACCCTTAGTTTTAGCGATTATTGGAGGTAGTCCACTGCATTTTGAGCCGTTAGTCAGACTTTATCAACGTACAGCATCAAGGGCAGGGCATGATGTAACCAAATTATCCGTGGCTTCGCATTCCCATGGATTTGTTGCGGAAAGTGATGAAATCGCAGCAGATCAATTTTTCCCTTCAACCCAATATGCCATGAGTAAACTTGGTCAAGAACGTGGGTGGGGACCTTATACCCGATCAACGTTTGACTCAGCACGTAGATTAGAAGGAGCTTTATACGTCGGTTCACCAAAAACAGTAGCGGAAAAAATTATTTATCTACGAAAAAATGTAGGCATCACTCGTTTCATGCTTCATTGTCCAGTTGGTACGATGCCACATGAAAATGTCATGAAATCGATCGAGTTATTCGGTAAAGAAGTTGCACCAATGGTTCGAGAAGAAGTGGAAAAATGGGAAAGTAATCTAGAAAAATAATAAATGACCGTATAAATGGTTCTCTATCATCTGGAGAACCATTTTCATTTTTAATAAGGCTATGCAAACGTTTTATTGTAAATGTTTTGTAAAATGCGGCGGATATGTGAAAAATAATCCTTGACTTATGAAAAAAATATTTGATAAAGTTACAATCAGACCAAATGGTATGTAAGATATCTTGTGGATGAA
Organism: Niallia sp. Kr1; assembly: GCF_050389805.1. Taxonomy (NCBI): domain Bacteria; kingdom Bacillati; phylum Bacillota; class Bacilli; order Caryophanales; family Bacillaceae; genus Niallia; species Niallia sp. Kr1. Next base: position 1,420,788 of record NZ_CP130945.1, read on the forward strand.
AAAATGTTGATGCCTGTCTATCATTGAACTTTTTTAAGTAAGGTATAGTTCGGGAATAATCTTTGGAAAATTGGCAAGGTTTTGTCTTTTGATTTGTTTACTAGTGAGCAAGCTATAGCTGAATACTAGTAAAAAATGATGACAGCCACATGACATGGTTTTACATCACTGCTTTTTCGAAAAATAAACTGGAGGTTTTATAATTTTATGAGTACACCAATTACGGTAAAAAGTCCAAAAGGCATGGCAGCCATCTTAATGCTAGGTGCCTTTATCGGGTTGTTCGGAGAAACAGCATTAAACATGGCCTTAACTAACATTATGGAGCAATTTACCATTGAAGCTTCCACTGCACAGTGGTTGACAACAGGGTATTTATTAACATTAGCAATTTTAGTTCCTATTTCTGCACTATTAATGAAATGGTTTTCGACTAGACAATTAGTGATCGGTGGACTCGTTATTTCATTGTTAGGAGCACTGCTAGCAGCCGCTTCACCAAGCTTTGCTTTATTACAAACGGGTCGTGTTGTTCAAGCGGTTGGAACCGGAATTATTATGCCGGTCATGGTGAGTGTACTTTTAATTATTTTCCCTGTCCATAAACGTGGGGTTGTTATGGGGATTATGGGACTTGTTATTACATTAGGTCCAGCATTAGGACCAACACTTTCGGGGGTTGTCATTAGTGCATTAAGTTGGAATTATATTTTCTGGTTTAGTGCTATTTTTTATGTGCTATTGACATTAGCAGCTTTCGTTAAAATTGAAAACGTTGGGGAAATTACGAAGCCTAAAATTGATGTGTTATCGATTGTATTATCAACAGTAGGTTTTGGCGGAGTTATTTATGGTTTAGCTTCAATGGCGGGTGCACCGTTTACTGAACCAATCGTATGGGCACCTTTACTAATTGGAATGATTGCCCTTGTGTTATTTGGAATTCGTCAAAATTCAATGGAAAAACCAATGATTAACCTAAGTGTATTCAAACAACCGATGTTTACATTAGGTACAGCAATGATGTTCTTAAGTATTTTAGTTATTCTATCAACAGGAATTCTTTTACCAATGTATTTAAAGGGATCTTTATTATTTAGTGCAGCGGTCGCTGGTCTATTATTACTTCCAGGTAATGCGGTTAACGTTATTATGTCACCGATTGTTGGATCCTTGTTTGATAAAATTGGACCAAAGAAACTAGTTCTTACAGGTTCAATTATTGTCTTAATCGGAAATCTCATTTTTGTAACTTCTATTTCTGCGACTACACCTGCATGGCAAATCATCGTAGCCTTTATGGTTTTATTCTTTGGATTAACGATGGTCACCATTCCAGCACAAACAAATGGATTAAATGCCTTGCCACGTGAGTTATATGCCGATGGCTCAGCAGCCATGAATACGTTAAACCAAGTTGCTGGTGCGGCTGGTACGGCAATCGCCATTACATTGCTTACAGCTGGTTCAACTAGCTTTGCAGGTGCTACACCTGGCGCTGCAGAAGGCGAAATTTTAGCTGCCGGTGTAAAATATGCATTTTACTTTGTGACAGGAATTTCTATCATTACCTTAATTTGTTCCGTATTTATGAAAAAACCAAGTTTGCAAAAGGAAAAATCTTCTGTAGCTGTGAAAGCAACAGAACCTGTACGAAACTAGAATAATTTCAAATCAATGATAAGTTTTATCAAGAATCCATTTGTAACTAAGGAGTTGCGGATGGATTCTTTTGATTTGTTTCTTGAAAGAATAAAATATTCCATAGACATGATAGATGAATTCATGTATTTTAGATAGGTATGAAAAATTTTAGGAGGAATTGTTCTTGAATCATCATAGTCAGACTTCAATTAAAATTACGGTTGCTGACCCATCTGCATTAGGCTTATTTGGTTTAGCGATGGTAACACTAGTAGCATCATCACAAAAGTTGGGATTAACTGAAGGTACGTCACTAATCTTGCCTTGGGCATTCTTTCTAGGAGGGATAGCACAACTAATTGCTAGCTTTCTAGATTCGAAGCACAATAATGTATTTGGAACAACTGCTTTTGGAGGATTTGGCCTATTTTGGTTTGGTGTTGGTACAACTTGGTTGATTCAAATGGGTGCCTTTGGTGATACCTTATTAGCCAATGCGGACTCAAAGCAGTTAGGCATTGCATTTATTGGATATTTAATTTTTAGTGTATTCATGACGATTGGTGCCATGGAAACTCATAAAGTCTTATTTTTTATTTTTGTTTTCATTGATTTCTTATTTTTAGGATTATCTTTAAGCTCTTTTAATATTTTATATGAATTTACACATACGCTTGCGGGAATTTCTGAATTGCTTATTGCTCTGCTATCATTCTATGGTTCAGCTGCAGCGGTATTAAACGGACATTTTGGGCAGATTGTTTTACCTGTCGGAAAGCCTTTTGGGATCTTCAAAAAACAGCCGCTGAATGAAAAAAATGCAGCATAATAAAGAAAGTTGTCAGTGTGACTACTTGAAAAATAAAAGAATCCATTCGTTAAAGTAAAATTTACGAATGGATTCTTTTATTTATGGTTTTTAATTTGAATATACGATCACACCTTATTTTCAATCATTTATTAGAAATCTTTTGGGATGTTTGCTTATCACGCGAAATAATGATTTTTGAAATACTATCAATTATATCTCCCCTGCTAAGAACACCTACTACCCGTCCTGCACCATTGATGACAGGAAGTTTTTTGTAATGATGACGGGATAGCAAACGAAGGGTTGTTTCGAACTCATCATCAGGTGAAACAGAGAGAACGTTACGTTTCGTCATAATTTCTTTTACAGGTGTATTTAATTTTTCAAGAATAACATCCTCCAATTCTCCCTCTTCAATGAGATATACGAGGCCTGCAAACCCTAGTGGCTTAGGAGATAAGTAACGTAATACATCGCCGTCTGATACCATCCCAACCAAGTTGTCCTTTTCGTCAACTACGGGTACACCACCAATTCGATTACAATTAAGGATCTCTAATAATTCCTCAACCGTATTTGTTGCTTTGATCGTAAATACTTTTCGAATCATGAAATCTTTTACTAACAATGTAAATCCCTCACTTCTTGTTTCTTGTATCCGCATTCATTTGAGATATTCATATTTTATCATAATGAACCTTTGCTTTTCATACGAAATCTTTCTAGAAAATATTCACTTTGTATCAGTAAATTTGAGAATATCAAGTATTTCTATTTTTTGATATGAACAGTATAATCAGGGATGGGAGTTGAAGGCAATTGAATAAAAAAGACATCGCAAATATTCGCAAAGAATTTAAATTAAACAATTATCGCATGAATATTTTAGAAATATTCAATGTGTATGTGAAGAAAGAATCTGGTGAAATTTATCACTATGTTGGTGAGCCGTTTCAAATGTTGGATCAAGAAACGCAAGAGTTATTTCTGGCCAATTTTAAAAAGGTTTTGACGGGAAATCTTGACTCTAAACTTTTTGAGCTAAAGTTCAAGCATGATGTTGAAGATAGTACGCAAAGAATTCTCTTCAATGGGTTACATGTCGCATCATCGGATTGGCGAGAACATATGTTGCAAATCGTTGAAAAAATGTTTGCTCATACAGTCTATGAGTTTGATACAGTTGTTACATTTATTCGAGGTGAATATCGTCAAGCGACAAAGAAACGAGATTTGGAATCAGAAGAGGGTGGAGATGATGAGGTTTTCTCCAATCATTTTATTCTCTGCAGTTTGAATAAAACGGACCAGCCGAAAAAGACGTTGGTGTTCGATTATATTGATAAGGAATTTAAACCGAATCATGCTGTGGACCCAATCATTAATTTAGCAGCTCCATTGTCAGGGTTCCTGTTTCCTACTTTTTCGAACCATGCAGCTGATGTGAATCATATCCTCTATTGTGCTGGAAAAGCTAATCAACCAGATGTGACGTTCATTGAAGAGGTTTTGAACTGTGATGATATTATTACCGCAGCAGAAGATAAAGATAGTTTTGAACTGATTTTAAATTCCGTTATGGGTGAAGAAGTCGATTCAAGAGTCATCTCCAATGTATATGAGGAAATAGATAAACTAGTTCAAGAAAATAAAGAAGACAAAGAAAGTGAAATCGAATCTCCAAAATTAGATTACCGGGATGTTGAACGCATTTTAACTGTAAGTGGAGTGGAGGATGTTGACACGGCTAAAGTCGAGCACGCCTTTAAAACGGTAGTTGCAGATGAAACGTATGAATTTAAAGCAAGTAGTGTCGTTCCTAAAAAGGTCAAAATTGAAACAAAAATCGCCACAGTATCGATTGATCCGAAAGAATTAAGAAATGTTAAATACGTAACGTTTAATGGGAAAAAGTGTTTATTATTAGAAGTGAATGAAGAAGTAGTTGTTGAAGGGTTTAAACTAGAAGAATCAGAAACATTTTAGAAAAAAATCGGGACAGTAGCTTGTCCCGATTTTTGTTTAACCTACAATATGATAACCAGAATCAACGTAGATGACTTCACCTGTTACACCACGTGATAGATGACTCAGAATCGCTAGCGTCATGTCGCCGACTTCATCTTGCGTAACATTGCGTTGTAGAGGAGATTTTTCCTCGATCGTTCTTAAAATATCATTGAATCCGGAGACGCCTTTAGCCGCAAGAGTACGAATAGGACCGGCTGAGATCGCATTTACGCGAATATCTTTTTTCCCTAAATCGATAGCTAAATATCTGACACTTGCTTCTAATGCAGCTTTTGCAACGCCCATGACTCGATACGTTTCAATCGCTCGTTCAGCCCCTAAATAGCTCATCGTGACAATTGAGCCGCCTTCAGTCATATAAGGCTCTGCTTCACGTGCGACGGCCACTAAGGAGTATGCGCTCGTATCATGAGCAAAAGCAAATCCTTCGCGAGATGTTTGAACAAATGGGTTTTTTAAATCTTCTGCATGGGCAAAGGCAATGGAATGTACAATTCCATGAATGACCCCAAATTTTTCCCCAATTTCCGTGAAGGCTTTATGGATACTATTGTCATCATTAACATCACACTGGAAAATATTATCTGTTGATAATTCCTTTTCCTCTAATAGTTTCGTTAATTTCCCTAAAGATCGTTCGAGTCGGTATGTATAAATGATATTTGCTCCTGCCGTATGAAGTGATTTTGCTACACCCCATGCAAGGCTTCTCTCATTTGCAACGCCCATGACGACAATATTTTTACCTTTTAATTTTAATAAATCTTCCATTTTAACCTCCATGTATCATTAAATCTACATTTCTTATCATATATATTATAGCATTCTACCTTAAAATCCTGCATTTAAGAAGGGGAAGATGATTTAGTTTCTAAGAAGTTTTCACTTTAATAAATAAACGGGTAAAATAAGGATGATAAGGAGTGATAGAAATGAAATATAACGATACTTGGGATTTAGATTCGATTTTCCCAGGAGGTACAAAATCAAAAGAATTACAAGCTAAATTACATAATACTAAAGAAGAGATTGGGAAGTATCAGAATCATGTGAAAAGCTGGGATGTAACGGAAACGATTGAGGCTAAAGTCTTACAAGAGTTATTAGCGCAGCAAGAACGAATTGAGGATGGTTTAGGTCAATGTAGAACATTTGTGCAAATGTGGCATGATGCCTACATGGATGATGAATATGCCAATGTGGTTATGGGGCAGATCATGGAATTATGGAGTGAATTGGAGAATCTTTCAACCGTTTTTACCAAAAAAATCGTTGCTATATCGGATGAAAATTGGAAAACGCTTTTAGATGATTCGGAATTAAAGAAAGTGTCATTTGCTTTAAATGAGATTCGTGACTATGGTAAGCGATTATTATCCGAGGCAGAGGAAAAAATCATTACAGATTTAAATAAAGATGGGCTTGCTGGGTGGAGTCAATTGTATGATACAGCTGTGTCCATTATGACGATTCCTTTTACCGATAAAGAAGGAAATATGACGGAATATTCCGTAGGACAAGCCATGAACCGTATGTACTCAGACCCAAACCCCGAGGTGCGAAATCAGTTATTTAACAATTGGGAGGAAGCTTGGGAGAAAATTTCCCCCATTTTCGCCGATACGTTAAATCACTTGGCTGGTTATCGAATTACTTTACAAAAGGCTCATCATCGAGAAAACTTTATGGAAGAGCCATTAGAGTATAATAGGATGTCCCAAGAAACGCTTGATGCCATGTGGAGTGCTGTTTCAAATCACAAGCTTCCATTTATTGAGTTCTTAAATCAAAAAGCGAAAATTTTAGGAATGGAAAAGTTGGGATGGCAGGATGTAGATGCCCCTGTCACCTTTGGCGATGGAAAGCCACCTCAATTCACTTATGATGAGGCTTGTGATTTTGTCATTGAACACTTTTCAAGCTTTGGTCCTAAACTAGCCTCCTTTGCCAAACATGCCTTAGAGAATCGTTGGGTAGAGGCGGAGGATCGTTCGAACAAGCGACCTGGTGGTTACTGTGAGGAACTGCCTGAATTTGAAGAGTCACGGATTTTTATGACGTTTACGGGCTCTTCTTCGGATGTGGCAACACTGGCACATGAATTGGGTCATGCCTATCACAGTTATGTCATGAGAGATTTACCATCGCTGAATCGTCAGTATGCCATGAACGTTGCCGAAACAGCTAGTACATTTGCTGAAAATATTATTGGAAATGCTACAGTAGCCAATGCAAAAACAAAAGAGGAAAAGGCGACATTATTAAATGCAAAACTAGAAAATGCAACAGCCATGTTTTTAAACATTCATGCTCGTTATCTTTTTGAAAAGGCTTTTTATGAAGAACGAACAAATGGAGTGGTATCTGAGCAAAGACTTAATGAATTGATGGTACAGGCACAAAAGTCTGCTTATGGAGATGCTTTATCGAGCTATCATCCACATTTCTGGTGTAGCAAATTGCATTTCTTCATTGATGAAGTCCCTTTTTATAATTTTCCGTATACGTTTGGTTATTTATTTAGTTTGAGTATTTATGCTGAATATTTAAAGAATCCAAATGGTTTTGAGGAGAAATACATTGCGTTGCTTCGTGATACAGGATCGATGAAGGTTGAAGAATTGGCTGGCAAGCATTTAGGAGTAGATATGACAAAACCAGCATTTTGGGAGGCTGGTATCGAACTGATGAAAAAAGACGTTGAGGAATTTATAGGGTTGACGAATGAAATGATGAAATAGATTGGGTTGAGTAGAAGGGTCATTGATTTTTCAATGATCCCTTTTCTTTGCAGAAAAAATTTCTTAAATTATCCACAATTAATGTTATAAAAACGCTTTCAAATAATGTATGATATAAATATAAGATTTGGGAGGTGCTTCATTTGTATAAATTAGAAGTCTACAATGCCTTTACCAATGAACTTTTTCGGACGAAGTATTACAAAAAACCAGATTTAATTGTCAGTTTAATTGAATCCGCTCAAAAAGGACAAATCTGTTATCTTTTTGATGAGGAAGGGAGAACTTATACAGGAAATTATGTGACTCACTTAACTTATCCAGATACAGCGGATTCACGAGTGTATAAAATCTTTTTTGATATACACTATTCAGAAATTCAAGCACGTATGCCTGTAACTGTATAATGTTAGGGTTATTAAATTACAAGAAGCTGGTTCTTTTCAGAAGAATTAGCTTCAATCCCCTTAATTCATACTTGACTTATAGGAATTATAAAGTTAAGATATAAGTACTTACAAATAACAATCGATTTCTTTTTATCATGATCTAAATGGACGAAATGACAGAGTAGAATTTGACCATGAGAAGGAGTGTTTATGATGAGAAATAGTATAGAGAAAAGGCGTCAAAAATTAATTAATAAACTAATTGCATTTAACATGTATAAAGAAGAAGATCAAAAACTTTATCAATCTTCTCTTTCAAAATTAGAGTTTGAATATCGAAAGTTTCAAGCACAATATCACCCACATGGTGAGTTTAGTTCTATTCAGTGGTCATAGAGCCTCATGTTGGAATGAATACTTATGAGTTTAGTGGGGTTATATTTTTTTAATCTAAATTCACACTTAACAGGTAGGAATTATAGTTATTTTTCGGAATGCTGGAAAACTCTTTATTCAAGGTAGAATTTAATCTTGAATAGAGAGTTTTTTGCTGAGGAGATATTCTTTTAAATAAAGGAGAATTTAAGATGGAAGGGATTATAGAAGGAAAAATGGAGACGAAAAAAAATGAGTTAATTGAACAATTAATTCATTATGGAGTCTATAAAGTTGGTTCTGTTCAATTATTTGAGCTGAGCATTTCAGAATTGCAAGCGCTGTATCAAAAGGTTTTAAAGCAAAAGAAAGTTCGGTAAACATTTGTTAAGTTTTACCTCCTATGTGCATGAAGTTAGGATTATTTGGGAATATAAAAAGTAATGAACATAGGACTTTTTATAAAAGGAGGTTTTTAAATGGGAAAAATTGAAGTAGGAGAAATCTTTACAATCAGTGATGAGAATGATCAAGAACAGGATGTTGAAGTGCTGGCAGCTATCACGATTGAAGGTACGGATTATGTCGCGGTAGCTTTTGCTGAGGATGTAAAGGAAGAAACCGAAGACGATATAGATATTTATTTTTTGAAGGTCGATCAAGAAGGAGATTTAGAAGCTATTGAAAGCGATGAAGAATTCGATAAAGTTTCTGCCGCTTTTGATGAATTAATGGACGATGAGGAATAAAGATTCCGAGTAATGTTATTTATCTAAGATTTTTTAGCATGTTAAGACGCTTTTCTTTACTAGAACAGCGTCTTTTTATTTACAATAAATCGAAGGTGTATGTCAGCATTGTGACATGTTGTCACAAAAATGTTGACAAGTGACACGGTGTCATTTATAATAAAAATTACCAAGTGACATGGTGTCACTTAATGGAACTTGGAGGAAGAAACATGCCGAAACAAACCTTTTTTAATCTGCCTGAAGAGAAGAGACAGCATTTAATTGATGTTGCACAGAAGGAGTTTTCACAAGTACCTCTGATGAAAGCCTCTGTTGCAAATATTATAAAGATGGCAGGTATTCCTCGAGGTAGTTTTTATCAATATTTTGAAAACCTAGAGGATCTATATAACTATTTGCTTGACCAGGAAACTCAAAAAAGAAAAGAGGATTTTATCTCTCTATTAATGAAACATAATGGAGACATCATTGAAACCGTTACGGTGATGTACCATCATTTTCTTATCGAATTGCCTGATGAGGAAGAGCATACTTTCTTAAAAAATGCCATATTAAACGTTTCTAATAAGGACGGCTTTTCATTTACAGATATGTTTGATTTGGGAAAGGGGAAAGATCATGTAAAAGAAATCATTCATTTAATTGATCGAGACCGCTTAAATATACAGGAAGACGCAGAGTTGTTTCATATCTTGCAAATTATTACTGCCGTTGTCTTTCGAAACTTTATTGAAAAATTACTCAAGGAACTTTCTGACCAAGAAGCCATCGATAACTTTACGATTGAAATGAATATTTTAAAACGTGGTATTTACATAGACGCATAATTAGAAAAACTCATTTTAGTTAAAGGAGAATGATAGATGACAGCAACTATTTTGACAGGACCCTCGTGTTTATCAACGAAGAAGGCAAAACAATGGTTTGAAAAGAATAAAATTCCCTTTGAGGAACGAAATATTGTAAAAGAGCCCATCACACTAAGTGAATTATTAGCCATTCTACGTATGACCGAAAATGGTACAGATGAAATTCTATCAACCCGTTCTAAAGTCTATAAAGATTTACAGGTAAATTTAGATGAACTTCCCTTAACTGAGTTACTTGAATTATTTCAAGAAAACCCAGGGTTATTGAAAACACCTATTATTATGGATGAAAAAAGGCTACAAGTGGGTTACCATGAAGATGAAATCCGTCAGTTTATTCCACGAAAAGCTCGTAAAAAGCAATGGTTGAATTGGCGCTTAAATAATTTTGGTTTAGTTGAAGGATAAGAAAAAAGGGAATAAATATATAAAATCATCTCTACAATATTTGGAGATGATTTTTTTGACTTAATTTGGACTTTTTGCTCCAATGGGAGTGTATTCATTCGTTTCTTGCATCTATCACATTACTTTTACTTTAAATAATACTTGTAAAATTCCAATGAATCATATACTATTAAATATAGTAAATACCATATATTGAATCCGTACTTTGATTTTATAACTACATATAGTATTAGCCTTACGGTAAGATGCGATGATCGCTTAATAGGGAATCCGGTGAAAGACCGGAACTGCCCCCGCAACTGTAAATGCTGACGAAATAAAGGATCCACTGTATAAGATGGCTTAATCTGTTAGGTGCTTATACGGGAAGGCTTTAAAGTAGGATGAAGCATGAGTCAGGAGACCTGTCTTATTGAGATGGAAAGCTGAAGGGTTGGGTGACATGAAAATTGCCACCCTCTATCACTTTCGCTTTTCTTTCGTTTCAACTTCTTCGGGGATTGAGAAGATGAAATGGTGGCTCAAGAAGTTATCTGATTCGTAACTCTATCGAATCCCCTTTTTGATGTTGTCATTTCTTCCGCTCAAATCCCTGAGCGGATTTTTTTATGCCAAATTTAGGAAGGGGAAAACAAAATGAATGTTACCGCACAAACGAACATTTTACAAAATCTATTAAATACAGCTGGGAAGCATGGATTAGACACCAAAGAAATCAAGGATCAACTCGAAGCGTTCAAAGGATTAGAAAGGGAAGCAAACGAGCAAGTTCTCTATTATGCATTGAATAAAGTTTCAATGGATCAACCGGACTGGACTTATGTCGCGGCACATGCCCATTTACATGAATTATATCACCTAGCAGCACAAAATAGAGGGTATGATCCTTCTCGAAAATATGGAGATTTCTATGAGTTAATACATACTTTAACAGAAATAGGAATCTATTCTAATACCCTTTTGAACTCTTATTCAAAAAAGGAAATCAGAGAGCTAGCTTTAGAAATGGTTCCAGAGCGGGATCATCTTCTTAACTACATCGGATTATTTTTACTGTCTGATCGTTATTTGGCGAGAGACCATGAGCGAAATGTTTATGAGTTGCCACAGGAGCGATTCATGGTGATTAGCATGCATTTGATGAAAGATGAAGATAAAAACCATCGCTTAAAATTGGTAAAGGAAGCTTACTGGGCATTAAGTCATTTGTATATGACGGTTGCTACACCTACTCTAGCAAATGCTGGAAAAAGTTTCGGTCAGCTTTCTTCCTGTTTTATTGATATGGTAGACGATTCACTAAATGGGATTTACTTAAACAACTGGGATACGGCCCGATTAAGCAAAGATGGTGGCGGAGTTGGAATTTACTATGGCAAGGTGCGTGCACTTGGTTCAGATATCAAGAAGTTCAAAGGAAATTCCTCTGGTGTTGTACCGTGGATCCGGTTGATCAATGATACGGCTGTCAGTGTCGATCAATTGGGACAACGCCAGGGTGCCATTGCAGTCTATCTCGATATTTTCCATAAAGATATCATGAATGGCTTTCTTGACTTGAAAACAAATAATGGGGATGAGCGACGTAAAGCACATGATATTTTTACAGGGGTAGCGATACCTGATTTATTTATGGAAAAGCTTCAGGAATCGGATGAAAATGGGAAAAGCATTGGTCAGTGGCATACATTTTGTCCACATGAAGTCAAACAAATTATGGGTTGGAAGGACGAAAATGGAAATCCACTTGGACTTGAGGATTTTTATGATGAGAGTGATTGCAAATATTTTACTGAAAAGTATGAAGAAGCTGTCAATCACCCCTTATTAACAAGAAAAACATACCGGGCAATGGATATTATGGCTCGAGTCATGATTTCTCAGTTGGAAACAGGAACTCCGTATATGTTTTATCGCGATGAGGTCAACCGCCAAAATCCGAATAAACATGTCAATGGAGAGGGACTTACTTCGATATATTGCAGCAATTTATGTACAGAAATAGCCCAAAATATGTCTGCTACGACACTCGTGAACGAATATGAAAAGCACGGGGACATTATTATCATACGCAAGCCGGGTGATTTTGTCGTTTGTAATCTTTCCTCTATCAATCTAGCTAGGGCTGTTCCTGATGATGTGCTAGAACGACTCATTAAAATACAAGTAAGGATGCTGGATAATGTCATTGATTTAAATACGATCGCGGTAGGACAAGCTCAGAAAACGAATAAAAAATATCGAGGAATAGGTCTAGGGACATTCGGCTGGCATCATCTTTTGGCATTAAAAAGGATTCACTGGGAAACAGAAGAAGCGGTTCGCTATGCCGATGCATTGTATGAAGACATTGCCTATCATACGATCCGTACTTCGATGGAACTGGCAGCTGAAAAAGGATCTTATAGTCAATTTGTAGGATCGGAATGGGAAACAGGTCGCTATTTTGAGAGAAAGGGCTATGGTTCTGATCGCTGGATCCAGTTAAAACAAGATGTTGCCGAAAAGGGACTTCGCAATGGCTGGTTGATGGCTGTTGCTCCCAACTCTTCGACGGCAAAAATTGGCGGTTCCACAGATGGCATTGATCCGATTTATTCAGTCGAATATGCAGAAGAGAAGAAAAACTTTAAATTTAAAGTAACGGCACCTGATTTAAATCATCTTACGTACAACTATTATCGTCGTGTTAGACATGAATTGGATCAAGAATGGAGTATTAAACAAAACGCGGCAAGGCAAAAACATATTGATCAAGCGATTAGCTTTAATTTATATGTCAAGCATGATATCAAGGCGAAGGATTTACTACATCTTCATCTTGCAGCATGGAAAAATGGATTGAAAACGACTTACTATGTTCGTAGTACGTCACAAGAGGAAATTGAGGAATGTGAGGCATGTCATAGTTGATTAGTTGGTTGAGGAGGACTTTTTATAAAGAGAACAAAGAGGAGGAATTAGTTAATGGAAGAAACATTATCAAAAATTAAACTGCTAAATCCCGAGTTTCCAAATAAATCTACCGGGATTATTAATGGGAAGTCATCAGGTATTTTAAACTGGAATGATATTGCTTACCCACAAATGTATGATTTGTACCAAACCTTACTATCAAACTTTTGGAAGGCCCAGGAAATCAATATGCAGGATGATATCAAGCAATGGGACACACTAACTTCTACGGAACAGGATGTTTTTTTAAGAGTAAATACCCAGCTTGCTTCACTCGATAGTTTACAGACGCCGACCATGAGTGGGGTGATGGACTATGTAACAGATTCCAGTTTTAAGGCCATCTTTGCTGTGATTTCGCAACAGGAGGCCGTTCATAATGAATCATACTCCTATATATTAAGTTCACTTGTCCCATTACAGGAACAAAACGATCGTTTTAATCAAGCGAAAAATGATCATATGGTTCAAAAGCGGAATGCTCTTATATTAGATGCGTACGAGGAGTTCCGAAATCATCCGACGCCAGTCCATTTATTTAAATTAGCTGTTAATTCGATCAACTTAGAAGGAATCTATTTTTATGCAGGTTTTGCCTTCTTCTACAATTTAGCTCGAAGACAAAAGATGTTAAAAACAAGTACCATGATTAGTTATATTCAACGAGATGAAATGCAGCATGCCTATTTTATTTCCCAATTTATTCGGATTCTGTTGACTGAAAATCCTGAGATGAATACAAAGGAGAATATCGTTTATATCTATGAAACTATTAGTAAAGCGGTTGAACTTGAAAAAGAATGGTCTCAGCTTATATTAAAAGATATTGATGGAATCGATTTGGCTGAATTTGAAAATTATGTAGAATATCTAGCAAATAAACGATTTCGTCAACTTGGATTGAAAAATTTGTACCCAGAACGTGACAACCCGATGCCATGGATTCATGTGTTTAGTGACGAAATGATCAATGAAACGAAAACAGATTTTTTTGAGCAAAAATCTCGTACTTATACAAAAGTAACGCAGTCTAATGGATTTGATGAACTATAATGAAAATCGCGCTAGTCTACGCTTCAAAAACGGGAAATACAGAGGAACTTGTTAATGTGCTGTATCAACTTTTTCTGAAACAAGCTGTTGATGTGAATATATTTAAGATATGTGAGTTTTCGTTAGAGTCCTTGCCGACATATGATGGGATTATTGTGGGTACGTATACGTGGGGAGATGGGGAGGTACCAATCGAAATGGTGCCTCTCTATCAAGCATTTGAAAATCAGGACATCCACTACCAAACAACAGGTATTGTTGGCACAGGGGATTGCTTTTATCCCCATTTCTGTGGAGCAGTGGATAGATTCAGAGATATGCTATATGTACACACCAGTCTTGCCGTAACACTAAAGGTAGAGCTCTCTCCACAAGCTAGTGATAGGGAGAAATGTCATAAGTTTGTTGAACTTTACTTAAATCGCTTTGCTAATAAAAGAAAAATGGATTATGGTTAAATGTAATTAAATCAATAATCAAACTAGGATTTATTTAAGGAATAAGCTTAAAATATAGATAATTTTGTCGAAGTTTGATAATCTTTTAATGATTAATCACATACTATTACTTAATCGAAGAGAATTTTTAAACTAGTGGAGATGTTCTTCAAGATAGCAATCTTAGAAGAAACAAGCATCACGAAAGGGGTACATATAAAATGGCAAATAAACTACCTTTGAAAGCAGACCATGTAGGGAGTTTTCTTAGAACGGAACCGATTAAAGAGGCAAGAAAGGCTTTTGCGAATGGAGAAATTGATCAGGCTGCTCTAAAGGCGGTTGAAGATAAAGAAATTACGAAGCTCGTTCAAAAAGAAATTGAAGTAGGTTTAAAGGCGATCACAGATGGTGAGTTTAGACGTTCTTGGTGGCACCTAGATTTCTTAGCTGGTTTAGAAGGTGTAGAATTTTTTGAAACAGAATATGTGAGTAACTTCAAAGGGGCAAAAACGAAAAATAATGCAATTAAAGTGGCAGGTAAAGTAGACTTTAATCAACACTATATGTTGGAACACTTTACGTTCTTAAAAGAAACGGTAGAACAATATGGAGACGGAACGCAAGTCGCTAAATTCTCAATTCCAAGTCCTAATATGCTTGCGACAAGAATGCAAGGGGATGAATATTATAACGGAGACAAAGAGGCTCTTTTTAATGATACAGTGGTAGCTTATCAAAAGGCGATACAAGCTTTCTATGATGCAGGTTGCCGTTATTTACAATTGGATGATACTTCTTGGATCGACTTTGTATCAGAAGATCGCATTAAAGCTGTTGAAGAAAGAGAAGGCAAAAAGGTTGATGAGATCATCGAAACAAGAGTACGTTGTTTAAATGAGGCGATTGCGAACAAGCCTGAGGATATGCTTATTACTATGCATATTTGCCGTGGTAACTTCCGTTCAACCTATATAGCTAGTGGTGGATACGATCAAATTTCAGATGCCATCTTTGATGAATTGAATGTAGACGGACTTTTCTTAGAATATGATGACAGCCGTTCAGGGGATTTTGAACCATTAAAAAGCTTTGGACGTAATAACAAGATCGTTGTACTTGGGCTCATCACTTCTAAATTCCCAGAATTAGAAGATCCAGAAAACATCAAGGCAAGAATAAAAGAGGCAAGTCAATTTATCCCATTAGAAAACTTGGCATTAAGCCCTCAATGTGGATTCTCAAGTACTGAAGAAGGAAATGTCCTTACTGAAGAGGATCAATGGAATAAGATTAAACATGTGATTACAATTGCTGAAAGTGTATGGGGAGCTAACGAATAAGGAAGAAAATTAGAGGTGACAGGCACCTTCCAGAAACTGGAAGGTGCCTGTCACCTCTTTTTATAGTCACTCATACCACTGATTACTAGTGTTATTTTTAACAGCCTTCACTTTATATTTCTTCACTTCTTGACTGATGAGATAGTCAGGTTTTGGCTTTCCGATATTTGCTTTGTGTCCTGCGATATGGGCATCGCTTTTCTCCCACTGTTTCCAATGGTCTTCTGATTCCCAACGAATGATGATTACAATTTCTTTTTCGTCTTTCCTCGACTTTTCTTCTAGTACAGAGAGGTCGATAAAACCATCTTGTTTTTCAATTAAACCTTCTGATTTAAATCTAGAAATCACTTGTTCTTCATAACCTGCTTTTATGATCATTTTTCTTAACATGACAAACATGGGGATCTCTCCATTTCTATTAGGTATAATATCTAGTTTAATTGATAATAATTATCATTGTCAATTAAAGAATATGAATTATAAGATAAATCACAAAAAAGGGAGAACTTCTTTTTATAATTAGAAATTCTCCCATTGTATTTTAACCTGCCAAGTATTAATCGGCGATCCCAAACTTAGGTGGATCCTCCTATTATTTACCTATTTTTATTGCCTCTGATTGAAAATCGATTTCAAAGCCAAGGTCTATTATCATTTGATAATCAGCGGAGTTTTCTTGTCCTTCTGTCGTTAAATAGTCACCAATAAAGATCGAATTAGCAGGATAGAGACCTAATGGTTGTAAACTACGCAAGTTGATTTCCCTTCCACCGGAGATACGAATCTCTTTAGAAGGATTGATGAAGCGCATAAGTGCTAGCACTTTTAAGCAATAGCGAGGATTCAACTCATTAGTCCCTTGGAGTGGCGTACCGTCAATCGCATTTAAAAAATTAACCGGAATCGAATCTGCATCTAAAGCTTTCAGACTGTAAGCCATATCGATTACATCTTGTTTCGTTTCCTTCATACCAATAATGACGCCAGAACAAGGGGAAATCCCTGCATCCTTTGCAATATTCACCGTATTGACTCGGTCTTGATATGTATGGGAAGTGGTGATGGCTTCATGGTGTTGTTCAGATGTATTAAGATTATGATTATATCGATCTACTCCAGCTTCTTTAAGTCGTGTGGCTTGTTCTGGTTTTAATAGACCTAAACATGCACAGACCGTTAGTGGATATCGATCTTTTATTTCTTGAACCGCTTCCACAACTGAATCAATTTCTTTATTGCTCGGTCCTCGACCACTGGCTACAATGCAATAGGTTCCAACTTTCATTTCGTAAGCCTGCTTTGCACCCTCTAGAATAGAACTTTTATCAAGCATTCGATATTTTTCAATCGGCGCTGTAGAAATACTAGATTGTGAGCAATACCCGCAATTCTCTGAACAAAGACCTGATTTGGTATTGATAATCTTATTTAATTTGATCTTATTCCCAAAATAATGATGACGAATGATGTATGCACCGTTCAGTAACTCTAGCAGATCCTCATCTGGAGTCGTTAATATCTTCATTGCTTCCTCATTCGATAATTCTTTTCCAGCTAGAACTTCGTTTGCAAGTCTTTTCCAATTTCCCATCTCTAGTAAACCTCCCATTTAAGCTCCTATTTTTAAATTTTTAAATGCACCTTTGTTAAGTACGGTTACTTTTAAACGATGTGCAAAAATTCCGGCAAAAACGCCTAAAATGATATCCTTTGGCAGTGGAGCTAACATCCATAACCAAGCCATTCCGTATGTAAACCCGTCAGGGGCATCGGCCCAAAACTTATAGGCAAAGTACATCCAATTGGTCCCGAAAATATAATTAATCGCTGTTCCAACTAGAGACGCCAAAATATAATTAGAGACGTTATTCTTCTTTTTTACCATTTTGCCAATAACATAGGCTGCTAGAATAAAAGATAGGATAAATCCAAAAGTAGGTCTAATTAAGGCTCCAAGACCACCGCTAAATTGGGCAAAAACAGGAACGCCTACAAGACCAATAAAAGCATAGGCACTTGTTGCAATGGTTCCTAACCGACTTCCTAGTATAAGTCCTGCTAAAATAGCGAAAAAAGTTTGTAACGTAATAGGAACGCCACCAACTACCATAAAAGGAATCAACGATGTAATATTCGCACCTATGGCGATCAATACGACGAACATACTAGCTAGTGTTAATTCTAGGGTTGTCATTTTATTTTTCATTTTACTCCCCCTCAACATTGTTTTTATTTTAAGATAATTGAAACGATTAATATTGTCAACTATATTTTATAACAGGTTAACATAAATTCGAAGAAGTGCCAGGCACCATCCAGGAACTGGAAGGTGCTGGCACCTATCGTTTTGATCTTGTTCCCGAAAGGAAAAATAATATATTTTACTATGAATGATTGAATTATCAATAGACAAGTTCTATGTTTCACAAAATTGTCAATAACGTATTACGAAAAAGTGAAATGCTTAGTTGGAATATCTTTAAATAAAAATATTGTAGTACAATGTTTTTGTAAGATAATTAATGTATAAGGAGTGGTAATGATGGTTAGATGGTTAAGAGAAAGTAATGTAGCGGCGTCAATTCTTGTATTAATAAGAGTGTATATAGGATATGTCTTTTTAATGGGTGGTTTAGGGAAAATCACAGCAGGCGGATTTGACGCTTCTGGCTTTATACAAGGGGCAATTAAGAATCCAGGAGTAGAAAGCTGGTGGGCGAATTTCCTAGAAAGTGTTGCACTTCCAAATATCGAACTTTTTAACGTATTAGTTCCATGGGGAGAGTTTTTAGTAGGTCTAGGTTTAATTTTAGGATGCTTAACAACAACAGCGGCATTTTTTGGAGTTGTTATGAACTTTTCGTTCCTATTCTCGGGAGTAGCAAACCCAAATGCTCTTTTGGTATTATTAGCTGTATTCATTTTAGTCGCTAGTTCAAACGCAGGAAAATTTGGTTTAGATCGTTGGGTACTGCCTTATGTTCGCCAATTTAAAAATAAGAAGACCAACGATATCAAAGTTGCTGCATAATAGTAAGCCCCATATAAAAAGATAAGCCTTATTCCTCTATTAAAAAGGAATAAGGCTTATTTATTATGATCCTGTCAACTATTTTTCTTTTCAATGCTCGATTCTTATGCACATCTTCTAGCATCTGAAAGGTGTTCTGTCACCTATTAAGCAGGAACCTCTTTAAGCATTAAGTTAAGTTCTTCAATAAATAAGGTGAGTGAAGGATTTTGATTGATTTTTTTCCATGAAGCTAGGATGTCTACATGATACCCGTCCCCTTCAATGTCAATAAAACGGAGGGTAGGGGGGGCGTATGGCTCAAAATATTTGGGCAGCATGGTAATTCCCATTTCAGAATCAACCATCATCAAGACAGCTTCAATATGGGAGGCTGTATTGACGAGATTGGGTGAAAAACCATTATTCGAACATGCAGACAATAATAGATCAAAACCTTGCGGGGACTTGTCCCTCTCTAGCATTACAAAAGCTTCGTTAACTAATTCAGCCATGTGAATGCTTTTACGATCTGCAAATGGATGCTCATGGTACATAATAATGGAATGTGGATGGGTCCATAACGTCTTATATTCTAGCCCACCAACACTGTGTAAGCCAAGGGAAAGAGTGAAAGCGATGTCAATTTCATCTGATTTTAATTTTTCAATGATTTGTCCAACGTGATGGTAGTTCAACTTAATATTAATCTTCGGGTACTTCCGGCGAAACTTTCGAATTAGTTGGGGTAAGAAATCCCGGACAGGTGTACTTAATAAACCGATATTAATGGTCCCAATGTACCCTTCTTCTGCATGCTTGACATGTTCATAAGATTCATCCAGTTTCTTTAGAATTTCCCGAGCATCATTTAAAAACACAGTTCCTGCGTGAGTCAATTCGACTGAGTGCTTGGTACGATTGAATAGTTTAACTCCTAATCTTTTCTCTAAATAAGCGATCTGCTGGCTTACTGCTGGTTGTGCCACATATAACTGCTTTGAGGCCTCTGTAAAATTTAAATGTTCGGCAACTGAGATAAAATATCGTAATGGGCGCATGTCCATTAGGATTCCCCCTGTCTCTAAGTGAGTTTTATTAGCGTTATTATAATCTGAAAATTATAAATTAACAAACGTTATAAGAAAAACCTTATTACCCAAATTAAATTCTGATATTTCCAAAAATAATTAAAATTATTTATGATTAGTTCAAAGAGGAAAAACTTTTCAACGAAAGATGAAAGGGATTACTTTCCCAAAAAGAATACCAATATTTTCAATAAGTCAGTATTTAGTAATTAGGGATAAAAAGGGGAGGAATTGTATTGACTAAATTAGCAAACGCGTTAACTCATGAAGAAGCCGTTCAACGTGCCCAAGAGTTAGCAGCCAAAATTAAACCGCGCTTTAAAGTAACAGAGGAGATTAGTCGTCAGCCTGAGGAAACAATCGAAGAATTAAGGGAAACGGGTTTAGTGCATGCGATGGTACCGAAACGATGGGGGGGTTCTGAGCTTGATTTCAATACTTTATTTAGAACCGCAATTGAAATTGCAAAAGCAGACCCTTCAACTGGATGGATTTATACACTAGCTGTTGTTCATGCATGGCAACTAGCCTTTTTCCCAGAAGAAGCACAGGCAGAAGTTTGGGAGAAGAATCTAGATGCGATTATTGCATCGTCCTTTGCACCATTAAAAAATGAGATCACTCCAGTGGAAGGTGGATACAAAGTAACAGGAACATGGGGATTCTCGTCTGGTATCACTCATAGTGACTATATTATGGCACAGGGAAATTTAAATGTGAACCCGGAAACAGGTTTACCAAGTGATATCATTTTAATGCTCATTCCAAAAGAAGATTTCAAAGTACAAAATACGTGGAAAACAGTTGCACAAAGAGGTACAGGTAGTAACAATGTTTACCTTGAGGATGTATTTGTACCAAATTATCGTACACTTGACTTAGCGAAATGGTGTCAAACTGGAGTGGCCCCAGGACAAAGCATCAACACAAATGTCCTTTACACCCACCCATTATATGCAGCAATGCCAGTATGTTTAACCTCTGCACTGCTTGGCGCAAGCATTGGGGCATATGAATTTTGGAGAGATGGATTAAGAAGTAAAGTAAGCACAAGAGGTGCCAAAGTAGCCCATTTTACACACACACAAATCCGCCTTGCTGAAGTTTCAGCACAGTTAGCAGCTGCAGAAGCGTTACTTGAAAAATCGGTTGAAAGACTTGGTACTGGAGAGCCAATTGATACACATGAAAAATTACGAATCCGTCGCAACTATGGGTATGTCGCAAGAATGTGTAATCAAGCTGTTAAAACGATTGTGGATAACAGCGGTGCAGGTATCGTTTATGAAGGTCATCCCATGAACCGTTATTGGAGAGATGTTCAGGCTTCTTCGATGCATATCACCTTTAACTTTGATTGGTTAGGTGAAATGTTTGGAAAAATAGAATTGGGATTAGAACTAAGTCCAAAGGATGCAATGATATCATAATATACAGAAAATTTTATAGTTTTATAATATTTGAAATAATTTAATAATTAATTTAAAATATAAATGATTTCAGAAATCACAGGAGGTATAGCAATGAGATTAGCCACAGTAACTGTAGAAGGACAAGAAAGAATTGCAGCTGTTATCAATGAGGAGTATATCGATTTAAATAAAGCGTGTGAGCTTTACTTCGAAAGCAAAGGTCAATATCGTGCCAAACAACTTGCGGAAGCATATGTTCCAGCGAACATGATTGGTTTCTTGCAAGGTGGCGAAGAAAGTATGGGGATTGCAAAGGAAAGTGTAGCCTTCGTTCAAGGTCATGAGTTCTCCGAGCAAGTGGAAAGAAATCTTTATTACAGGGGTTTAAATGTAAAGTTAGAAGCTCCTGTTCAAAAACCAGAAAAAATCGTTTGTGTAGGTTTAAACTATCGCGAGCATATTGAAGAAATGGGAAGAGAAATTCCAACCATTCCAGTAGTATTTGCTAAATATAATAATACTATTATTGCACCAGGGGATCCGATTTTAAAACCAAAAGTATCTGACAACTTGGACCATGAAGCAGAATTCGTTGTAGTCATTGGTAAAAAAGGGAAATACATCTCTGAAGAAGATGCAATGGATTATGTAGCTGGTTTTACCATTGGCAACGAAGCGACGATCCGTGACTACCAAAAACGGACAAGAGAATGGTTACAAGGGAAAACATTTGATACGACTTTACCATTAGGACCACACTTAGTTACAAAAGAAGATCTACCAAACTATGACAACTTAAACTTACGTCTAACGCTTAATGAGGAAGAGCGTCAAGCATCGAATACGAAAAATCTAGTATTTACAGTTCCTTACCTAGTAAGCTTCTTATCTGAAATTATGACACTAGAACCAGGTGATATTATTTGTACTGGAACTCCTGGTGGGGTAGGTCAAGCTAGAACTCCACAATCTTGGATGAAACATGGAGATGTCGTACGTGTAGAAATCGAAGGTCTTGGCGTATTAGAAAATCCAATTAAAAACGAAGAATAATAGGATGAGGGGGATGTCAAATGTCTAGAGAAATAAATGTGACACCTGAAATAGCAGAATTTCATCGTGAAGTTCACGAGGATGCATTAGAACCGCTATGGATGGCTGCACCATCGGTCATGCTGAGAGAGCCTAAGTCAAAACCAATCCCATATATTTGGAAAAGAGAAGTCATTGAACGCCATATGCAAAAAGCAGCAAGAATCATGAGTTTTGACAATGGCGGCGACCGTAGGGTATTAATGTTAATTAACCCTGGAATGAGAGATTTAGAGCCATACGGATGGGGAGCTACAACTCAAACATTATCGGTATGTGTGCAAATTCTTCTCCCTGGTGAAGAAGCACCTCCACATCGCCACACCCAAACGGCGATCCGTTATATCGTTGAAGGAGAAGGTGCGTATAGTGGAGTAGATGGTGAGAAGGTTTATATGTGTGAAGGGGACTATGTCATCACACCGAAGCGTCTATGGCATGAACATGAGCATGAAGGTACAGAGCCAATGATGTGGATGGACTGCTTAGATACGCCATTTATCTATTATTTACATGGTACTTTCTTTGAAGGAAGTTCAGTAAAAAAACAGCCGATTACGAGAAAACCAAGTGTAGACAAATACCAAGGTGGCATGGTTAGACCGTTATCTGACCATACTCCAGGACTTGCGCCGCTGCCGGTGTATAAATATGAATCTGCTTTAGCAGCATTGAAAGGGTTAAGCGATAACTATGCTCCAGATCCAGTTGAAGGATATGTAGTCGAATACATTAATCCATCAAACGGACAATCAGCGAATGAAAACATTGGTGCTTGGCTGCAAAAACTTCCTGTTGGGTTCCATGGAAAAGCCCACCAGCACGTGAACAGTGTAGTCTACCATATTAAAGAAGGAAAAGGTTACACGATCATTGATGGCGTACGTTTTGACTGGGAAAAAGGCGATTATCTATGTGTTCCTACATGGGCAGTTCATGAACATGTCAACACCTCAGATACGGAAGAAGCGATTCTTTTCTCAACAAATGATATTCCGATCTTTGAAAAACTAGATTTACAAAAGGTACAGGACTATACCGAAAATGGCGGCTATCAAAAAGAAATCAGCGTGTTTAATCCAGAGCAAATTGAACTTTTAAAGAAGTGAGGCATTCAACATGAAACTAGGATTTAGAATACATCCGCCTAAACGCTATGTAACTCCGGAAATCATTGAGAGATACCGAGAAATCCCTTCTTCCATTATCAGTGATGGCATGGATCGACTGTTTGCGATGGAAAGTGGAATCAGACCCTATCATCCAAAACCAATATTAGTCGGGCATGCACTGACGATTCATTGCCCACCAGGAGATAATTTGGTTCTGCAAAAAGCGATTGAAATGGCAGAGCCAGGGGATGTGCTTGTCATGAATGCGGGTGGAGATACTCGTCAGGCACCTGTTGGTGAAATTGTGGTTAGCAATTGTATTCGAAGAGGAATAGTGGGTCTCGTTATTGATGGACCGATTCGAGATAGTGATGTGTTACCAAATCTCTCCATACCTGTGTTTGCAAAAGGTGTAACCCATCGAGGTTGTTATAAAAATGGACCAGGGGAAATCAACGTAACCATTGCTTGTGGTGGTGCAGTGGTTCGCCCTGGAGACTTAATTGTAGGGGATTGTGATGGTGTCGTCGTTGTCCCTTATGAAGAAGCAGAAGGGTTATTGCCAAAACTGGAAAAAATGGTTGAAAAGGAAGCACAGGTATTAGAGCAAATCCGAAATAAGACCATTGACCGGACTTGGGTCGATCAAGAACTTAAGGATAAAGGATATATGATTTAAAAAGAGGTTAAGAGAGCTCAGGAACACTTCCTGAGCTCCTTGTTACGATATTGATCGTCTTTGGAGTAGGTGACAGAAGTGTTTGATTTTGAAGTATCACTTATACTAGCCATTATGCTAGCCGGATTGTTAACGAGTTTTGGGAAAACAACTGGACTAAATGTACTCGGTATTTTCACCGTTACCATGCTCAGTTTGTTTTTTCCCGCAAAGGAAGCAGTGGGATTGTTATTGCCAGTCCTTTTGATGGGAGATTTACTTGCTGTCATCTATTATCGCAGGACCGTTGTTTGGAAGCACTTATTCTCATTAGTTCCGTGGATTTTGCTTGGTGTTTTAGCAGGTTATTTTGTTCTAAGCTTTAGTGACAATGAACAACTTAAAATCATGCTTGGTTATTTGATTATCGGGCTGAACCTCTTTCAAATCATAAAGGATTACTTTGGTTCGAAAATGGATCATTCTCTACCAAGTTCAATATGGTTTATTGGGTTAATGGGCATCCTCGCAGGTTTTGCTACGATGATTGGAAATGTAGCGGGGACGGTCATGGCGATTTATTTATTAGCACACCGGTTGCCAAAGAATGAATTTGTAGGAACGGGCGCTTGGTTCTATTTATTTGTGAATGTGATAAAAGTGCCTTTTTATATTCATTTAGGAATGATTACGGCAAATTCCTTTACCATTAATTTAATGGCCATTCCTGCTGTAGCGCTAGGGGCCTTTGTTGGAATAAAAGTGTTGCCGAGGATTCCACAGCAGATGTTCAAATGGATCATACTTGCTTTAGGAACGCTAGGGGCCTTGAGATTAATCGTACCAAGTTTACAACATTATATTCTCGTTTTGCATATAATCACGATGATGATTGCATGTATTTCAGGTGTTGCCAGCTTGATGATGCGAAATCGACAGGAGATTCGTACATTAAATGTCAAAATTTTTAGTATAGTTAGTGCAATTTTGTTTATTACAACGACCATCCTTGCTATAATGGACTGGAACAAAGGGGTATTTTTCTTTTTTGTAAGTTTACTATCTTTCTTAACTGCTTTGTTCGGATATAGGGGAGGAAGACAGCGTAGGAACCATTGGCGTTTGAAACAAACCATTGGTGCAATCGGAGCTTATATCGGGATCCTTTCAGCGGTCCTCATTTCGCTAGATTCTCATCTACTAAGTGGCAGTAGTGATACCTTGATGTGGTGGTTCATTCCATTTGTAATTGGAGTTGTTCTAATTAGTTGGTTCATGAATCATGCCCATTTTGAAATAGAGGAACATCATGGTCTAAATGTAAAAAACAAATAAAGGGGAAATGAAATAATGGCTAACGAGAAGATTGAATTTGATTTTACAGAAATTTTTAAAGAAGAGCGAGTTGGATTCTTTACAACGATTCACGAAGAAACGGGTGCGATTCAACAAAATGCAGTATCTTGGATTCATGGCTATAAGCCAAATGTTCTTCGAATTGCAATTGGTACCAAAACACAAATTGTGAAAAATATCGAGGCAAATTCAAATGTTAACTTTGCGTTTTTCTATAATAAATCAATCGTTTCTTTCCAAGCAAAAGCAGAGATTGTTACTAAGAATATCCCAGGAGTACCATTCCCATTAACATTACTTGAATTAACGACAGATGAACTGCATGATATTATGTTTTATGGTGCTGAAATTACGCAGGAGCCTGTCTATGAAAAAACATATAATGTAAAAGCAGCTAAAAAATTAGATGAACAAGTCTATGCGGGTATGGATTTAGACTTCGAGGAAGTTAATTCTTAAGAACGATCATGATTCCTTTGAAAATAGCATGGTAGACTAGCGTTTTAGCCTCCATGCTATTTTCAGATTGGTAGATTGTGAAAAGGAGGTAAAAAATGTCTATAAAAGTAAATGAGAAAATTCGATTAATTGAATTACTAGATGTCATCAATGATGTGCCAATGGTGTTTCGTCCGACCATTATTTGCGACGATAAAGATGTTGTACTCATTGATACGGGTTACCCAGGGCATCTGGAGGATATTCGAAAAAGTCTTCCAGACGGCAGATTAACAAAGATTATCATTACCCATCATGATTATGATCATTTAGGAAGTTTACATGAACTGATTCAAGGGTTTGATCATCCAATAGAGGTATATGCACATGAATTGACAAAACCTTATAT
This sequence comes from Niallia sp. Kr1, assembly GCF_050389805.1. NCBI lineage: Bacteria > Bacillati > Bacillota > Bacilli > Caryophanales > Bacillaceae > Niallia > Niallia sp. Kr1. The sequence continues at coordinate 1,447,177 of NZ_CP130945.1, forward strand.
TGAAGGAGAACAACCACTCATCAAGAAAGGAATCACTGTACCGAAAACAAAAGTGGATGTGACCGTAGAGGATGGACAAGTGTTACCATTTTGCGGTGGAATTACGGTAATTTTTACACCAGGACATACGCCAGATCATATTAGCTTGTATCACCATTCAACTAAAACACTTATCACTGGTGATGCCTTAACAGCGGACGGAGGACAATTACAAATTCCAAATCCTAAATTTACACTCGATATGGATGGAGCACTTCATTCTTTAAATAAATTATTAGACTTTGATATTGAAAGTGCGGTTTGTTTTCATGGAGGAGTCTGTCGAGGTGGAATTAAGGAACGGATTAAGACATTGGCAAGGTAAGAAAAAGAGGAACCGTGAGATTATGTTCATCATCTCACAGCTCCTCTTTATTGTTTCATTTTATTTTTCAACTCCTGCATGAACTCTCTCATAACAAGGGGTAAATGATTATTATTAGGGAGTACACTTAATAAATACGTTTGACTATAGTTTCGATCATTTTCATCCGCATAAGGGATTGGAACAATATCACCATTTAAAACTAATGGATCATTTCTAATCCAAAACTCTGAATATACCCCAACCGCAATGTTATTAGCAATCAGATTTTTTATAACATCATGGTTATTTGAATAAAAAACAACGTTGCCTTCCCCATAATCTAGAAATAATTTATTCCAAAATCTTTCGGCGAATTTTTCATTTCGAATCACTAGAGGTTGACGGATTAATTCCTCGGGGCCTACTTTTTTGTTGTATGCGAGTGGTGAATACTTACTCACGCAAACGACCAAGCTCGATTGTAGTAAAATTTCAAACATGATTCTAGGATCTTCTAATTTCAATGTTTCATCTGTCCCTAATATTAAGCCGATATCAAATAGATTATTTTTAACGGCTTCAATAATATTATGAGGGTCATTTTCATTGATCTCAATTTGGACATTCGGAAATTCTTTTCTAAATGTATAAAGGAGCTCCGGTAAAAAGGTTGAAAAGAAGATGGTTGATGCTGCTATTTTTAAATCTCCTTTTAATTTAGTTGCTTCCTTCCCAAGATTCTTCAATTCATTTAGTTTATTCATAATTTCGAGCGCTAATTTGATAACGGTCTTTCCCTCTGTTGTAATCTTGCTACCTGAACGTGACCGATTGAAAATCGTGATGTCTAATTCAGCCTCCAAGTTCGCAATCGCCTGACTGATGGCTGAATGTGAAACATGGAGCTTTTCTGATGCCCTAGCGATGGTACCTTGTTCAGAAACCTCAATAATGTATTGAAGTTGGTCTATATTCATACTCCCCTCACCTCTAGCAATTCCTATTGGTTGTAAGTTTGGCTAACGTAAATGTAAATAACGTTAACTTTATCTTTAGTTAAAGATGTCATACAATTGATATAAATAGTTTAGAAGAATAGTAAAAGAAATGCAAATTTTCTTAATACTAGACTTGTAAGAAGATTAAAGGGGGATTAAACAATGATAACAAAGAAAATTAGGATTCAATTTGTTGATACGGATGCATCTGGACGTATCCATTACAGTGCGATTTTTCGCTATTTCGAAATCATGGACCATGACTTTTTTAGAAGAATCGGATATTCGTACAAAAAGATTTTTCAGCTAGGCTATGATATGCCTCGTGTCCATGTGGAATGTAGTTATTTAGGAGAAATCGGCTATGACGATGAACTAGAGGCACAAGTATCCATTTCAAAGGTTGGAAATTCTTCCTACACACTATCATTTGGTTTTTATAAAGAGGATGTCCCTGTTGCAAAAGGAAGTCTTACAAATGTTTTTATTGACCGAAAAACAGGAAAATCGGTCAAAATACCAGAATCGATTAAAACGGAGTTAATCAAGCATTTAGAGCCTGTGTCAGTTGAATAATTCATTTAAGCTTGAGGTTGTCCGATTGAGGGCAGCCTCTTGTTTGTCTTTGATCGCCAGTTGCAGAATGAAAAAATGTTCGAATAATGTAAGTTCTACTTAATATATATGTAAGTAATGTTAACTTTACTTATTGTAAAAATAGTTATAAAATTTAAATAACTTAGTTAATTGAAAGCGTTACCTGAAAATCGATAGGGGGATAGGAAAATGGGAAAGGTATATGATTCTATTCAAGATGCCATTAAGGATATCCAAGATGGTTCCACATTAGTTGTAGGTGGATTTGGACTTTGTGGGATTCCTGAAAATTTAATTCTCGCTTTACGAGATCAGGGCTCAAAAGATTTAACAGTTGTTAGTAACAATTGTGGAGTAGATGGATGGGGATTAGGTTTGCTTCTCGAAAACAAACAAATCAAAAAAATGGTTGCCTCTTATGTTGGTGAGAATAAAACCTTTGAAGCACAGTTTCTTAGTGGAGAAATTGAGGTAGAACTTGTACCTCAAGGAACGCTGGCTGAAAGAATTCGTGCTGGTGGTGCGGGCATTCCTGCTTTTTATACCGCTACAGGTATTGGTACACCGATTGCTGAAGGAAAAGAAGTGAAAGAATTTGATGGTCGCCAGTACTTGATGGAAAGAGGCATTGTTGGTGACTTCGCATTAGTTAAAGCCTGGAAAGCAGATCCATTTGGGAATCTGGTTTTTCGAAAAACCTCAAGGAACTTTAACCCATTAGCAGCAACTGCTGGAAAAATCACGATCGTTGAAGTAGAAGAGTTGGTGGGTGTGGGAGAATTGGATCCCGATGAGATTCATACACCAGGTATTTTTGTTCAACGGATTGTGAAAGGACCGATCTACGAAAAACGGATTGAGCGCCTAATGGTTCAAAGTGCAAAAGGAGGAGAAGCACGATGAGTAATAGCCGTTTAGCCATTGTAAAAAGAGCTGTTAAAGAAATTAAAGATGGGATGAATGTGAATCTAGGAATCGGGATGCCTACGTTGATTGCCAATGAAATCCCTGATGAGTACAATGTCATGCTGCAATCGGAAAATGGCTTACTTGGAATTGGGCCCTATCCATTTGCAGGAGCAGAGGATCCCGATTTAATTAACGCGGGTAAGGAAACGGTAACGGCTGTTGATGGGGCATCCTTTTTTGACAGTGCCGAATCCTTTGCCATGATTAGAGGCGGTCATATCGATTTAGCCATCCTAGGTGGAATGGAAGTATCTGAAAATGGGGATTTAGCCAATTGGATGATTCCTGGGAAAATGGTGAAAGGGATGGGCGGAGCGATGGACTTAGTTCATGGTGCAAAGCGAGTGATTGTAATCATGGAGCATGCCAATAAATACGGTGAATCGAAGGTGAAACGCACATGTTCTTTACCATTGACAGGTCAAGGAGTCGTTCATCGCCTGATTACAGACTTAGCTGTATTTGATTTTTCAAGTAAAGGTATGGAACTTGTAGAATTACAAGAAGGCGTTACCCTTCAAGAAGTTCGGGATAAAACCGAGGCGCACTATGTGGTGAGTCCGCAACTACTCGAAAGCTTGAAGAATGAAATAGATTTATAGAAACTTTATTTTTATCCCAACTTAACAGTGGGGGGTGCCCCCCACTGTTAGAAGATTACACTTTATTACTAGGACAATTCATGTTAATTATAGGAGGAATTTCATTATGGCTAAAAAAAGAAAAATAATCGTAACAGTAGCACCAACTAGTAACTTTCACGGAAAAGAGGCTAACCCAGCGCTTCCGGAGCAACCGAAGGAAATTGCTGAAGAAGTATACCGTTGTTTAAACGCAGGAGCATCGATAGCCCATGTTCATGCACGAGATATCCATGGAAAACCAACGAATGATGCAAATGTTTTTAAAGAAATTAAAGCAGAAATTACGTCAAAATGTAATATTATTACTCAATTTAGTACAGCACCAGCAATGAATCCAACGAGCCATATTGATGATGGATTACAAACATTAGAGGCGGAACCAGAAATGGCTTCTCTTGACTGTGGTTTAATGCAAGCATATCCTGGCGGGTTCGTAAAACCGACTTTATGGGATCGTGATTGGTTACGCAATGCAGCAACAATGATGAAGGAACGTAATATTAAACCAGAATTAGAGATTTTTAACCATGCACAGTTGGAAGATATGCTTAATATCTTTATTCCAGAAGGCGTGATCGATACACCGCCATCCTTTACTTTTGTATTTGGGATGCAAAAAATCAATCAAGGTTCGATTCAATTCAGCATGGAAAATCTTACCCATATGGTAAGAAAATTACCTTCAAATGCGTTATTTGGTGCGATGGGAATCGCGGCCCAACAACACCAAGCAACCATTGCTTCCCTGCTAATGGGCGGAAATGTTCGTGTCGGTTTTGAAGATAATATTTATTACAGAAAAGGTGAACTAGCGAGAAGTAATGCACAGCTAGTTGAGAGAATCGTAGGAATAGCAACTGACCTAGGCTATGAAATTGCCTCACCTGATGAAGCTAGAGAAATTCTTGGGATTAAAAAGGTAGAAGCAAAAACAAATTAATAGATTTTAAAAAAAGTAGAAATAAACAGTAGAGTTTGCGAAATGAAATCAGGAGTGCTTAAAACAGACTGTTCAGTATGTCACATATAGGGGTTCTCCTGTTTTTTCGCAAATGGGTTAGGAGGAATTGCAATGAAGTTTTACGATTTAAGTGTGTATTGGGAAAGCAACCCATATGCAGAGCCTTGGCCGCCAAAAGTTGAATTCTCTGATAGTGAGCAGGAGGCTGTGAAATTAGCGGAAAAATTGGATATTAACCCGAATGATTTTCAAGATGGACTAGCTTTAGCGGTTGAAAACGTTAGTGCAGATGTGTTTACTCATATCGGTACCCACTGTGATGCTCCGATTCATTTTGGACCGATTACGGAAGGGAAACCATCACGAACTATAGACCAACTTCCTTTAGAGGATTTCTATGGTGACGGTGTGATTCTAGATGTGCGACATAAAGAGCCAAGAAGCGGGATTACTGTAGATGATCTTAAGAAGGCACTTGCAGATATGGAATATACGATCAAGCCAAAGGATATTGTCTTAATTATGACAGGCTATGATAAGCATATTTATAGCGAAAAATATTTAAAGGATCAACCGGGAATGACTGGTGAAGCGACAGAATGGTTAATTGACCAGGGAGTTAAATTGATGGGGATTGATACGTATACGTTTGATCGACCATTTGGAGCCATGGTAGCGGATGTGAAAGCTGGAAACAAAGAGGCATTATTTCCTGCTCACTTTATGGGTCGAAAAAAAGAGTATTATCACATTGAGAAACTGGCCAATTTGGACAAAGTACCTGTCAGACATGGCTTTAAGTTCTGTGCATTTCCCATTAAAGTCAAAGGTGGTACAGCGGGATCTGTTCGTGCAGTTGCAATGGTTGAATAACGCAGGTACTTGCACGACTATGTCAGCCTTGCATTCCAGACTTTCTCGGTGATGGATTGATTACGAGGAGGAATTATGGAAATACGTCATTTGCGTTATTTTATCGCTGTTGCAGAGCATTTGAATTTTACAGAGGCGGCCAGACGACTTTTTGTAGCACAACCTGCTGTAAGTCAACAAATTGCCAGTTTAGAAAAATCATTAGGTCTTAAACTCTTTATTCGTGATAAACATTCTGTAAAGCTAACACCTGCTGGTCGGATTTTTTTAAACGATGCGATTGATTTACTTAGTCGATCAGAGGAGGCTATGAAAAAAGCGAAAAAAGCTGCCACTGGTGAAGTAGGTCAATTGAGTATTGGTTTCTTAAATGCACCTGTTAAAAAGTTTTTACCTCATTTAGTAAAGGAGTTCCGAGGTGACTTTCCACATATTCAAATCAGTTTGAATCAATATCAAACAGGTGAGATTGTTGAGAAATTGAGAAACAGTGAAGTTGATATTGCATTTACGATGTCTTTTAGAAATCAGGATGTTGCCGAATGGGAGCATAAGGTATTATTTACACAGCCTTATTGTGTATTCATGAATCAAGATCATCATCTTACAAAGAAGGAAAACATCTCAATATATGATCTAATGGATGAGTCCTTTGTTATGCTTACGCGTAATGAGTCACCACAAGGGTATGATCATTTGTTTACACTTTTTGCTCATCATGGCTTTTTACCCAATATTACGATCCAGGCTGATCAAATTGAAACCGTGTTAATGTTCGTAGAAGCGGGTTTAGGGATAGCGGTTCTTCCTAAGCATTTAAAAGTATATGCGAATCCTTCTCTACATTACCTGAACATTAAAGAATGGGATCATACGGTTGATATAGTGGTAGCATGGAAACGAAACAATCCCAATCCCTCGATTTCTTTATTTTTGCAGGAAATGGATAAAATTGACTTTAGTCAAGAGGCAGATGAGGCTTACAGGAATCATGATAAATGGTTATAAGCTATTTCTATTACGGAAATAAAATTCTGATATTTCAAATTATTATGTATAATTAGTAAAATATAGAAAGAAGGAATATCTTTTTATAGATAAGAGGGTCTTCATGGTTTAGTTATGAAAGTTTCTAATTTATCAAAAAATTCTTGCAAATTTTGTTTTATTTTGGTAGATTACAAACAAACCAGTAGGTATGTTTTTTTAAAAAAAACTTAAGTTGACATTTGAAAACGTTAACAATGGAATGAAAAGGTATTAAAGTTTCCAGAACTTAATGCGATTGCTTGGAGGGTATTTTCTAGAGTGGCTATACCATTTTTTATTAAATAAAAAGGGGATGTTTCTATGGTTAACAAAACGTACCAGGATTCTAGGCTTAGTGATGGAACAAAGATTAGCGATTTAACGATTCCAGAAGAAGGAATTATTTCATCAAAGGTATGGTCAGATCCAGAGCTTTTTGAATTAGAACTTCGAAAGATATTTGCGAAAACTTGGAACTTCGTTGCGCACGAAACAGAGATTCCAAATCCAAATGATTATGTTACCCGTTTTGTTGGAAATGACCGTGTTATTGCGGTTCGTACCGAAGAAGGAAACGTCAATGTATTTTTAAATGCTTGTGTACACAAAGGGATGCACCTTTGCCGCCAAGACCATGGAAATACAAAAACGTTTAAATGTATCTACCATGGCTGGACATACCGAACAAATGGGACGGTAGCAGGTGTTCCAGCACAAAAAGAAGCATATGGCGATACTTTAGATCGAAATAACTATAAATTAATTCAAGCTAGGGTAGAAAGTTATGGAGGACTTATTTTTGCAACGTTTAACGATGAGGCTCCATCCCTAGATGAATGGCTTGGAGATATGAAGTTTTATATCGATATTTACTTTAATAAAACGCCACAGGGCATGGAAGTTGTTGGACCCCCACAACGTTGGGTGATCTCAGCAAACTGGAAGTCAGCAGCGGACAACTTTGCATCAGATTCATATCATGCCGTTATGGCACATGCATCAGGGGTTGCATTAGGTCAAGTGCCGCCAGATCCAAGATTCACGATGTACGGGAATCAAATTGCACTTCAAAATGGTCATGGTTTAGGAATTGTAGGGGGGCCACCGCATGTTAAATTACCTGAATATTTAAATTATCCTGAGGAAGTTGTCAACGCAGCTAAAACTAAATTGACTCCGGAACAAAAGGAAGTATTTAGAAAATCAAATTTTGTACCAGGAAACATTTTTCCAAATCTATCATTTTTAAATGTTATGCAAGGCTCACAATTAAATGAGCAAGGGCCACCGCAGCCATTCATGACGATGCGCTTATGGCAGCCAAGAGGAGCAGATGAAATTGAAGTATTTACTTGGTTGCTTGTCGATAAAGAGGCTCCTGAATGGTTTAAAGAGCAAACCAAACAAAACTATATCGTAGGATTTGGATCAAGTGGAACGTTTGAAGTCGATGATGCTGAGGTTTGGGCGGGAATGTCAAGAATTACAAAAGGAGTTGTTACCGGGGAGCGTTTAGAACTTCATTATGTAATGGGGCTGCAGAATGAGCTTGTAACAGATTGGCCGGGACCTGGTAAGGTGAGTCCAACCACCTTTACAGAAGAAAATACTCGGAACTTCTTTGCACAATGGAAGAAATTTTTAACGCAGGAATAAAGTGAAACTTCCATCAGAGGGTTAAGTCGAGATATCTATCATTTGCCAAAATTGGGGGAGGGTTCTTATGAACAGTAAAATTGATTTAAAGAAAAGACCGGTCAATTACAATGAGCCTTTGTATTATGAAGCATTTGGTTTTTTACAAAATGAAGCATGTCTATTAGACAACAAACAGTGGAGAGATTGGTTAAATATTCTAAGTGATAATTTAAGCTATAAAATGCCAGTCAGAACCGTTCCGCAAAGTCGTGAACCTCAAGCTGAGTTTTCAAATGAAATGTATCATTTCTATGATAATTACAAAACAATCCAGATGAGAGTAGAGCGGATGTATACAGAATTAGCTTGGGCTGAGGATCCTTCTTCTAGAACGCGTAGATTTATTACAAATGTACGTGTGAATGAATTGGAAGATAACAAGCTGGAAGTGAAAAGTTATATCTTGCTCATGCGCAGCCAACACGATATTGCTAAATATCAAATGCTCTCAGCTGAAAGAATCGATATCTTAGTTGGAACAGAAAATGGTTTGAAATTAGAATCAAGAGATATTTATGCAGATCAAACAACCCTAGGGGTCGAAAATCTAGCTGTATTCCTATAATGCTAGATTAAGAGTTTTATAGATTTTGCTTGTCCTCCAACCAAGAGGCTACGGTCTTCTTGGCTTGGAGTTGTATAAAAAATGTAACAACAAGGAGTGTTAAAGGTGAGTCAAGTAGTAAAAAAACCTTTGGTAGGAACGAATGATATCAGTCAGGTATGTTTTGTTGTCAAAGATATTGAAAAAGCTGCTGTATCTTGGGCTAAGTTACTTGGTGATGTGGTTCCACAACCTTTTGTAACGGCACCTCATGAGTTTACACATGTTAAATACAATGGGGAGCCATCACCGTTTCGCAACAAATTGGCTTTCTTTAACACACCAGGCGTTCAAATTGAGCTTGTAGAGCCAGATACAGTGCCGAATTTAATGCTGGAGTGTTTAGAGAAGGATGGAGAAGGCTATAATCACTTCGCTTTTGATGTTGATAGTATTGCAGAAACAATAGAGACTATGGAGGAAAAGTATTTTGTTGGGCAATCTGGAGAGTTTTATCCAGACAATGGTCGTTATGCATTCCTTGACACTCGTGAGAAATATAAAACCTTAATTGAGTTGTTAGAGTTTGAAGGTCAAAAATCAGATGAACCTCTTTCTCCAGCAACGGGTGATCGCCAATATGCGGGAAAGCCGTTACTTGGAACGAATAAAATCGCACAGCTTTGCTTTGTTGTCAAAGATGTGGAAACAACTCGAGATGCATTTTGCAACATGCTAGGTGTGGAAAAGTCAACGATTCTTGAAAGTCCAGATCCAGAAATCGTGAAAGTTAAATTTAGAGGTCAGCCTACAGAAGCAATCAATCGCTTTACTTTTATCGATACTCCTCGAATTCAAATTGAGTTGGTTGAACCAGATCTTTCTTCGCCAAGTACATGGCAGGAACATTTAGAAAAACATGGGGAAAGTGCTCATCATATCGCATTCTGGGTAGATAGTGTTGATGAGAAGAGGGCTTTATTAAATGAGCTTGGTTTCCCAACGATTCAAGAAGGTTTGTTCTTTGATGGTGAAGGTCAATATGCATACATGGATACGACTTCTGAATATGGAATTATTATTGAATTACTAGAGCTTTTTGAAAAGTAATTTACGAGGATAAGAGTTTATTAGGTAAATAATTAAAGTGAATAGATAAAGGGTTGTTAAGGATTCGTTACATCAAGGAGGTATGGAAGATGACGCTTCAAAAATTAGCAAATGCTGTGATTCGAGTCAACGATGTCTCAGAAGCAGTGGATTTTAATGTAAATATCTTTGGTCTAAACGAAATGGCTAGAGAGGGTGACAAAGTTTATCTAGGTTGTGGTTTGGATAATGACTATGATCTAGTGGTAACTCCAGGTGGAACAGGAATCAGCCAATTAGCGTACCAAGTCATGAATGAAGACGAATTAAAAATGTACAAAAGACGGATTGAAGAGCTTGGTATCAAGGTTGACGAGTATACAGATGCTGAACCCGGGCATCCGAAAAAAATCAGTTTCCTTTTACCAGCGACAAATGCGGACATTCGGATGGATTTAGTAACGGTTGCAAACCAAAAATCTTATTATAATCCAGCTTCTACACCACACCGCAGTTTAACGGGTGCAGGTCCACAAGACTTAGACCATTTGGGGATCAAAGTTGCTGATGGCAAGAAATTCCTGGATTTTGTTTCAGCAACCATGGACTTTAAAGCATCTGATATCTTTATGCCAGCACCAGATGTTTACGCAGCCGTATGGTCTCGGTCAAGAGAATATCACCATGATTTAGCATTCTTTGGCAGTAGTTCTTGTGATGAAACATTAGACCATATTGCATGGCGTTTTGAAGGAATTGAACATATGAAGAGAGCTTTAGATATGATGGCACCACATGGTTTAAGACTTGAGTTCGGGATTGGTCGACATGAAGTGGGGGCAAATTTATTTGCTTATTTCTGGGCGAATGGCAATCGTTATGAACTTAGTGCCGAAATGCCTCGTGTTACAGACGATAACTCCGAACCTATGATTTGGGATGACATCACGAAATCGATGACATCTTGGAGACAAATCATGCCAGAAAGCTTTAGAAAAGGCTCTTAATTTATCACTTAAATACTTATATGAATAAGTAAAAAAACTAGAATGGTATTTGGTTCTTCAGAATGATCAACATCATGAAGCACCTTCCATTTTATAATAGATCTTACTTATTGATCAAACACTTTAACTTTATTCAGCAAATGCTTTTGTACCGAAAGCTTGCGGCAGGTACAGTAGTCTTCCACTTCTAAAGCTTGCGGGACGAATGCGAAAAGCTTTACTAATTCAGTGGGGTTTAAATACCAGCTGAATAAAGTTACGCCTACGGCGGATGCCACGGATTTTTTAAGGTATTTTATCGAGCGAGCTCGATAAAAATCCGGGCGCAAATTCGACAGGCGAATTTGATAAAGTGTTAAGTTGCAAAATCATAAATGAATCGTTTTGCAGCTTGGATATTTATAAAATCATCCTGTGTCAAACCATCAAGTTCATTATTATATTATGGGAAGGATGTTTCATTTGGAAAAAAAGAAGTTTTGGAGTTACGAGAATAAACTAGTTACGATCTTTTTCTTTTCAATCGGGTTTGTATTCTTTGATCGATTGGCGATTAATTATTTAATTCCTTTTATTCAACAAGATATACCGATTACAAATACTCAAATTGGTATGCTTGGTTCTGCATTGGCGCTTACCTGGGCTTTTGCTGGACCTTTGGGGGGCTTATTATCTGACAAAGTTAAAAATAAAAAATTGGTTCTAGCCATTTTTATTATAGCCTTTTCTGTTGTATCGCTTATGCATGGGTTGGTAGAATCTTTTGCATTATTGCTTATCTTGCGTTTATTGATGGGTGTACTCGAAGGTCCTATTACACCGATAACGCAATCTATTTTAGCGGTAGAGTCCTCAGAAAAGCGTCGCGGCTTTAATATGGGCTTTACGATGAATACAGGAAATGCTGTTTTTGGAAGCCTTTTGGCTCCTCTTATCATTGTAGCTTTGGCTACTGCTTTTGATTGGCATACTGCTTTTTATTTGACGATTATCCCTGGTCTTATATTATCCTTTTTCATTTTGAAATCAGTTAGAAACCCTAAAATAGAAACGGAAGTTAAAGATTCTTCTGCTGTATCAAATGAAAAAGTAGGAATTAAAGATGTCATGGGAAACCGAAATATTGTACTATCTATTATCATTTTTAGCTTTTTTATGATTTATATGATGGCATTCCAAATTTTTGGTCCAACTTTCTTAGTTAATTATAAACAATTACCTCCTAGTACAATGAGTCTTGTTATGGCAGCATTTGGTTTAGGTTTTGCCATTTTTGGAATGTTAGTACCTGCCATTTCAGATCGGATTGGTAGAAGACCTACAGGAATTATTTTTGGATTTTTATCCATCTTTACACCGTTATCACTACTGTTTGTTGATTCTGTTAGTTTATTACTATTATTCGTTTTTATCTGTTCTTCTGGTTCAGGGGCGGCAGCACTGTATATGTCCATTATACCTGCTGAAACGGTTCCACTGAAGTTTGCTGGAGTTGCGATCGGTTTAACAATTGGCATTGCGGAAATTTTCGGTGGTGTAATTAGTCCGATCATCAGTGGAATTGCTGCCGATGCTTTCGGACTAACTGCTCCTTTATTGATAAGTAGCAGTGCAGCATTCCTTGCTTTCGTATTTTCTATATTTATTAAAGAAACGGCACCAGCTAAGCTGGCTATAAAGCAAGAGATTAATACAGATGATGTTGTAACAGAGCTTTAATAGGATGATACCCTGTGGCATTTGTATAGTTGCCACGGGGTATATATAGAGATTGACCACTAAAAAAGGAAGGTCAATCGTTTACGTCTATATACGGTTGGTAATAAGCATTCTTTATTACAAGTATAATATTTTGATATTTCAAATTATTAAAACTATATATTACTATTAAACTATCAATAGGTTGTAAATGACCTTTTAAAGGAGAGAAATAAAATGGCAAAATATACAAAAACAGAAGCTAGACAATGGGCAAAAGAAAATTTAGATGGTCTTATTAACGTTGTGATCCCATCTTTTACACAAGATTTAAAAGGGTTAAATGAAAAAGGAATCAGACACGATGTGAGCAGATGTTTGGAGTTAGGGTTTACTGGGACACTTCTTGTTTCAGAAGTGGTAATGACTCTAGATGAATATATTGAGTTTTCAAAAATTGCTGTAGATGAAGCGGCAGGAAAGTTAAAGCTTGTCCACCATGCTAGTTTTAACACGTTAGAAGAAAATATTGAGGCGGTTAAATTGGCTGAAGAAGCAGGTGTAGACCTTGTTCTTCTATCCTATCCTGCAAATTTCTATCCGAAAAATAGTCAAGAAATCTATGAATATACGAAGGCAGTATGTGACGCTACAAACTTAGGGGTTATCTTATTCCCAGTTCCACTATGGAACTTTGAACGTATACATCCTGCAGCGATTGATCCGAAAATTATTAGACAAATGATTGATACCATCCCGAACATTGTTGCAATTAAAGCAGAGGGGGGGATGCCATTAATTGGAGGATTCACACAATGCTATCAAATGTTTAATGATGAAGTCATTGTCATGACTCCGCTAGAAAAAGATGCTTTTGCGATTGGTAACTTAGTGCCGTTGCAATTTATGGGAACAAGTAACTATGAAATGTACGGAGATATTTTACCAAAACTATTTAATAAAATGCGTGAAGGCAAATACGAAGAGGTGTATGAGCAATATTGGAAATTACAGCCTGCTAGACAGACAGTTGGGAAGTTAATGGCTTCTTCAGATGGTGCAGGACTTGTAAACCGTATGCTTTGGAAATATGCAGCATGGTTAAATGGCTTTAATGGTGGACCATTACGTCAACCAACGATGAAGATCAATCAATCTCAAATGAATGCAATTCGCCAAGCTCTGATCGCTTCAGGTATTGAAGTAACTAAGGATGATGATAGCCAATTCTTCGTTGGTCGTTTTCCAGAAACTACTTCTGAAAAGGGCGAGAATGCTTTAATTAATAGCTAAGTATAACCAGCATTGCTCGGGATGAGCAAAATGTGACGAAATGTCCGTCCCTATGTAGCCGTCATCACATGTGAATTCTGAGCAGTGTTTTTTCTTAGTTTTAGTAATGAATCGAGAACAGAATGCAAAAGGAGTGAATGTAATGACGTTAATTTTAAATGCAAAAGATGTGGAGCAAGCGATTAACATGCGGACCATTATTGACCAAATTGAAAAAGGGCTAGTTGAAGAATATAGCGGTCATGTGATTGTGCCAGCAAGGGTTAACCTTCCAACAAATAACAAAGGATTTTTCCGTGTTATGCCAGCTGTTATGAATGAAAGCGGGTATATGGGATTTAAAGTATTTTTCAAAAGTGGAGCGAACAATCAATCATCGGTTCGATATTTAATCGGGGTAATTGATCAAAATGAAAATAACCTTGAGGCGATGATGGATTCGCACTATTTAACAGCGGTAAGAACGGGTGCTACGACAGGGCTTGCGACGAAATATTTAGCTCGAGAAAATGCAAAAACAGTAGGGGTAATTGGATCGGGTCTAGAAGCGAGAACCAACTTAGAAGCGGTTTGTGCGGTACGGAATATTGAATATGTAAGGGTATTCAGTCCAAATCCTAATCGCCGTGCACTGTTTGCTCAAGAAATGAGTCAGAAATTAGGTATCAAGATCGAAGCAGTAGACTCTCCTGAAATGGCTGTTCAAGGGGCAGATATTATTAATGTTTGTACGAATACAGCTGCCGCCGGTAACCGCGTTGCATTTGAAGGAAAATGGATGAGCACTGGTGTTCATGTGAATTCCATTGGATCGACTATGCCAAGTATGAGAGAAATTGATACCGATACATTTGAGAAAGCCGATGGAATCGTTATTGATACAAAGCATCTTGAAGAAGAGTCAGGGGATGTGATTACGGCGATTAAGAATGGACAATATGATTCTTCTAAAGTGACCGTCCTTCCAGCGTTGGTATCTGGAAATATTGTTAGAAAAAATGACGCCCAAATGACATTATTTAAATCGGTTGGAACAGCGGTTCAAGATATTATGGCAGCGCGTGCCGTGTACGAGGAAGCAAAGAAGCTAAATGTTGGAACAGATGTGGGAGAATTTTTAGAAGCGAAAATGTTCTAATGAAAAGGAGTGAATGTCATGAGTGGTATTTCTACTACTGCATCTCAAGGGACAGGTTTATATATTAATGGCGAATGGTTAGAGAGCAATGAAAAAATGAAAGTGCAAAATAAATTTACGCAAGAGGTAATCGGTGAAGTTGCCGTTGCTGAGGAAAAGGATGTAGATGCGGCTATTGCTTCGGCAAATGCAGCGATGGTTAATCGTCCACTTCCAGCACACGAGCGTTTTGAAATTTTAAAACGAACAGCAGAATTAATTAAGCAAAATGCGGATGAAATTGCCCAGTTGATTGCAAAAGAAGGAGGAAAACCTCTTAAAGATGCGATTGCTGAGGTGAATCGTTCAGCTCAAGTTGTGATTACGGCTGCTGAAGAAGCGAAACGAATTCATGGAGAAACCGTTGCACTTGATGCGGTTCCTGGTTCTGAAAATCGAATGGGCATGTATATCCGTGTTCCTGTCGGAGTAGTTGCTGCGGTTACACCGTTTAATTTCCCAATGAATTTAGTTGTTCACAAAGTGGCGCCCGCAATTGCAGCAGGTTGTGCAGTTGTATTGAAACCAGCATCTACAACACCACTAAGTGCTGTTTATTTATGTAATTTATTACAAGAAGCTGGACTTCCGCAAGGGTATATAAACTTAGTCATTGGCTCAGGACGTACCGTAGGGGATTATTTAGTTGCACATCCTGGTAAAAAGATGATTACGTTTACAGGTAGTCCTGGTGTTGGACTGCGGATTAAGCAAAATAGTGGATTTAACCGTGTGACTTTAGAGTTAGGTAATAACTCTGGAAATATTGTACACGCTGATGCGGATTTAGATTTAGCTGCTGATTTGTTATCGAAAAAAGCATTCGGTTCAGCTGGGCAATTCTGTGTATCCGTTCAAAGAATTTATGTTCATGAAAATGTACTAGATGTGTTTACAGAGAAAATGGTAGAGGCTACAAATAAATTAGTGGTAGGTAATCCATTAGATCCAAATACAGATGTGGGTCCGTTAATTACGTTAAAAGAAGCGGAAAGAATTGAAGAGTGGATCAAAGAAGCGGTAAGCGATGGGGCTGAAGTCCTCACGGGTGGTACTCGTGAAGGTGTAGTGGTTCAGCCGACTTTATTAAAAAATGTGAAGTCTGATATGAAAGTTGTTTGTGATGAGGTCTTTGGACCAGTTGCTTCCATTATTCCTTATCAATCTTTTGATGAAGCGATTGACCTCGTGAATGATTCGGAATACGGTCTACAAGCAGGTGTGTTTACAAACAACGTAAACTTAGCTTGGAAGGCAGCGAAAAAGATCCAAACCGGCGGCGTTATCATTAATGATACTTCTTCTTATCGTGCTGATTTAATGCCGTATGGAGGAATTGATAAGAGCGGCGCTGGAAGAGAAGGTCCAAAATATGCGGTAGAGGAAATGTCTGAAATTCGGATGGTAGTATTTAATGTGCAGGATGCTGAGTAGGAGTTAAACGGTTACAGCTTAAATATGAGAAGTAAGAAGGATAGAACATGGTAAATTACCTGATCTATCCTTTTTTCTTTTAAAAACCCTAGAGCATGATCTATTGAAAAGATATCAAAAAAGATGCTTATATTGAACATTTTTGGTCATTAAATGGTATCCTTAAGAAATTGCTACTATTGATAAATCTTGGTGGGGAGGGGAAGAAGCAGATGACATTACAACAATTAAAATATGTGATTGAGGTGGCAAGAAGTCGATCAATCAGCAAAGCAGCACAGAATTTGTTTATTAGCCAACCAAGCCTTTCAAACGCACTAAAAGAGTTAGAAAAGGAAATGGGAATTACCATCTTTTCCCGGACAAATAAGGGGATTATTATTACTCCAGAGGGGTCTGAGTTTTTAGGCTATGCAAGACAAGTAGTTGAACAGGCGGAGCTTCTAGAAAATCGCTATGCCAATACTCAATTACCGCAGCAGCATTTCTCTGTTTCGGCACAGCACTATGCATTCGCTGTAAGTGCCTTTGTTCGATTGCTAAAAGAATATAATCGAGACGAATATGAGTTTACTTTACGAGAAACGAAGACCTTTGAAATCATTGATGATGTCAAAAACCTTCGTAGTGAGGTTGGTATATTGTATGTAAATGAGTTTAATAAAAAAGTAATCCATAAGTTTTTAAGAGAAGGAAATTTAAGATTTCATGAATTATTTGAAGCAAAACCACATGTCTTTATTAGCTCGAAACACCCGCTAGTGAATCAGGACTTTGTAACATTAGATGATTTAATCCCGTATCCCTATCTCTCCTTTGAACAGGGGGATTATAATTCCTTTTATTTTTCGGAGGAGATTTTGAGCACCCTTTCTCGACCCAAAAATATTCGAGTAAGTGATCGTGCCACTATTTTTAATCTAATCATTGGATTAAATGGATATACGATTTCGACAGGTGTCATTAATCCTGAATTAAATGATGAAGACATTGTCGCAGTACCTTTACTTGTTGATGAAATAATTACGGTGGGTTATATCACACATAAGGATATTACAACTAGTACGTTAGCTAGCATCTATATTCAATATTTAAAAGAAACGATTGCGGAAGAACGTTCTTGGCTATAGTTTAAAACTATAGCAAGAGATAGATTTTATATGTTACCTTATAATAAACTTTCGATGCTATACTATCCTTACATATAACAAAATATATAAAACTCATAAGGAAAGTAGGGATTAGGTATGGTACAGACATTAGTTAAAGCACCATTTAAAGCAGATCACGTAGGGAGTTTATTACGACCAGAAAATCTGCAAGAGGCAAGAAAAGGCTATAAAGAAGGAAAAATCTCAGCACAACAACTTCGTGAGGTTGAAAATCAAGAAATTAAACGTGTTGTTGATAAACAAATTGAAATTGGATTACAAGCTGTTACCGATGGAGAATTTAGACGTTCGTGGTGGCATTTTGATTTCTTAGAACATTTAAATGGGATTGAAGGCTATGTTCCAAACTATGGCTACACATTTAGTGATAATGTTGAAACAGAAAAATATCAAATTCGTAATATCGGAAAGATCTCTTTTAATCAGGATCATCCATTTATTAAAGATTTCATTGAATTAAAAGAGCTAGTAGGGGACCGCGCGATTGCAAAACAAACGATTCCAAGTCCTAATCAATTATTTGAACATACCATCCGTAATCGAGCCATTTATCCAAATATTGAGGACTTTGCAAAAGATGTTATTGGGGCTTATCGCGAAGCTTTAAAGGCATTTTATGATGCAGGTTGCCGGTATTTACAATTAGATGATGTATACATTGCAGGTTTATCTTCACCAGAATACAAATTAACAGATAGTGAGTATTCTAGAGAACAATTAATCGAATTAGCTGTAAGAGTTGTAAACGAGATACTAGAAGGCAAACCAGAAGACTTCATTGTAGCCACGCATCTTTGCCGTGGTAACTATCAATCAGCTTATGCATTTGGGGGAAGTTATGATAAAATTGCTCCTACTCTTTTTGCAAAAGAAAAAGTAGATGGATTTTTCCTTGAGTATGATGACGAGCGATCAGGAGATTTTAAACCATTAGAAAATATACCTGCAGGTGATCAACAAGTTGTACTTGGTGTGATTACATCAAAATACGGAGAGTTAGAAAATAAAGAGGCGATCAAGGCTCGTATTAAAGAAGCGACCAATTATGTACCGTTAGAACAATTGTGTCTAAGCCCTCAATGTGGCTTTGCTTCCACACATCATGGCAATAAGCTTACAGAAGAAGAGCAATGGGAAAAACTAAAGTTTATTGTTGATACTGCAAATGAAATTTGGGAATCCTAATATAGTAGAATTCTATTGTAAAGCCTGATTAGATGTGAACATCGCATTTACTCAGGCTTTTGTTCGTTTTCTTCTATTATTTTTTAATGCTACTTCTACTACCAAATCAAATAGTAGAAAAATGCCCAGTCATTTACTGGGCATTTACTTTAAACATGTAAATCTTCTTTTAGTAATAATCTAGTTTGTAGCTTTTCCCAAATAAATACAGCTATTATGACTCCAAGACCGATAAGATCTGTGAACCATCCAACATGGATCAGAAGTAAAGCACTAAATGTTAACAAAATCCTTGAAATCATGTGAACCTTTTGTGAAAAAAATCCTTCTAAAGCTACTGCTAATGCAAATACTCCAATGGTCGCCGAAATCGAGGTTACTATGATTTCCGATGCAGCTCCTATTAAAAGTAATTGCGGACCATATACAAAAAAGAATGGAATAATAAAAGCAACTAAAGCTAACTGAACAGATTTTAGGGCTGTTTTCATTGGTGTTGCTCCAGCTATTCCACTTGTAATAAAAGAAGCAATTGCTACTGGTGGTGTGATACAAGATAATGTTCCAAAATAGAAAACAAAGAAATGTGCCGCTAAAGGATCCACACCTAGAGTT
The DNA here is from genome assembly GCF_050389805.1 of Niallia sp. Kr1. Lineage (NCBI taxonomy): Bacteria > Bacillati > Bacillota > Bacilli > Caryophanales > Bacillaceae > Niallia > Niallia sp. Kr1. Next base: position 1,466,506 of record NZ_CP130945.1, read on the forward strand.
GTTAGAGCTGGTACAGCTAAAACCGCCAAAATAATATAAGCTGCCACTGGTGGTAATCCCATTCCTAATACAATGGATGCAAACATCGTTAAAACGAGTAAAATAAATAAGTTCCCACCAGCGGTTTCAATTAGGATTCCTGATAAGCGTATCCCAATTCCTGTTACGTTAATTGCCCCAATGATTATTCCAGCACAGGCACAAGCAACAGCCACGACAAGTGTTGTTCGAATTCCCTCTTGTAGGGCATCGATTATTTTTCTAATAGACATTCTTGTTTCTTTCTTTAAAAAAGAAGTAATCGGTATGCTAATAATTGCCCAAAATGCTGCTTTAATGGGTGGCGCTTGTTGAATTACCAATAAATAGACGAGCAACAAAACAGGTAGTACAAGATGTCCACGTTGTTTAATAACCTCTATTAAACTCTTAATTTCAGTATGATTTCCCTTTGGATGATTTTCTTTCGCTGCATTTAAATCAACCATTATAAAAATGGATAGAAAGTAGAGTAAAGCAGGTATAAGTGCGGCCCATAAAACCTCAACATATGGCAATTGTAATGCTTCTGCAATAAGGAAGGATACGGACCCTAAGACTGGAGGCATTAACATTCCTCCAGTTGAAGCAACTGCTTCAACTGCGCCAGCATAATGAGGTTTATATCCATTTTTAATCATTAATGGTATGGTTATGACTCCCGTGGTAGCTGCATTTGCAGCTGGACTGCCGCTTATGGAACCAAACAATGCACTAGAAACAGTTGCTACTTTGGCAGGTCCTCCACGAAATCTTCCAAATAAGGAGAGAGCCAAATCTATAAAGAATTGCCCTGCACCTGATTTTTCCAGTAATGCACCAAATAGTACAAACATGACAATATAGGTTGCTGAGATTCCTAATGTTGTTCCCATAATACCAGAAGAGGATAGTCCAATACTTGCTGCTACCTCGTCAATGCTAACCCCTGAATGGGCAAATAAAAGGGGCAATCTATCTCCAAATAACACATAAAGTAAAATAAGAATAGAGACAATAGGTAATGTCCAACCTAGTATTCTACGTGTTGCTTCTAATACTAAAAGGATAGAAGCCCCGCCAATGATAAACATCATCGGGGAAGTTGCAGAACTGATCATAGATAATTCAATATAGTTACTATAAAGGTAGTACCCTAAATAAATTGAACATAAAGCCAAGAAAATATCGATCGTCCAATTTAGTTTTCCACGTTGAGAGAGATCTTTCGTTTTTGACTTTCGAAAGGGAATAGATAAGAAAACTAACGCTAAAACACCCCCTAGATGAACTCCCCTTTGCTGCATGGTCGGAAATAACTGAATTCCACTTGTATAGAGATGGAAAAGAGCCAGTAAAACAGCTAGTATTCCGAACAAAGACCAACGTTTATTGATCAGGTTCATTTGCTCACTCCTTTAAAAAAAGCTACTTTCATAAACTCGTCTTATTCGATTTCCACTTCGTTTTCTTCAAAATAAGATTTGGCACCAGTATGGAAAGGAATGGTGATGTATTGTGTAGCTTTATCTAAAGTAATATTAAAAGCTGGATTCATTTCTTTAATTTTTTCAGGATTCTCTATGATTGTTTCCAATAATAGAGTTACTAGTTCATCTGGAGTTTTTTCATGTGTTAGTAAGGTAGTCGTTAGTGCAGTAATATTTACGTCCTCATTTATTCCATCATATGTTGCTGCTGGAATGTTTAGTGTAGCATAATTTGTATTTGATTCTAAAAAGGCTTCGATTTTTTCTGTTGGAATGGACAGAATTCTAATTTCATTGCCTCTAGAAAGTTCCGTGATTAATGGATTAGGAGCATTCCCCATGATTAATGCTGCATCTACACTTCCGTCTATTAAACTATCAATACGGTCTTGATTTTCCAATGGAATCATTTCATATTGGTCAGGTTTAATGTTAAACTGATCAACTAATAATTTTTCAAATAAAATTCTCGGACTAATATTCGGTGCAAAACCACCTAATTTTTTCCCTTTTAGATCCTCGTAAGCTTTAATATCTGAATCAGCTTTTACTACTACATGCATTCCCGAAATTCCTACATTTAATACGGCATTAATATAGGGATGTTCATCTTTTATCTGACTAGTGTCACCAAAGCCAAAAGCAGGCTTACCTTGCTCATAACTCTTAACCAATTGTTCTAACATCGCTGCGTCTCCTTGAGTAGATTCTGCTGAAATCATAACATCTTCTAACGCGTCGTCCGATTGGTTAATCATATTAGAAATTCCTGCGGCTAAAGTGTAGTAAATATTCCCTGAAGGTGGAGTATAGAAGGGAACAATTCCTGTAAAACGTTCATCTGTTTGTTCACCTTTTTGGTTAGTTTCTTGACTGTTACAGCCAATCAAGGTCATTAGCATGAGTAAAGCTAGCGCCCCAAGAATAACTTTTATTTTTTTCAATTTAATTCCTCCCATTTATTTTATATTGATGAAACGATTTGTTAAACTCACTTGTGAAACTTTTACATAAAAATTATTCCATTTGATTTGGTAAAAAAAGTGCAATTTCAGGAAAAGCAATTAACAGTGCAAGGATAACAAAGTCGATGATAATAAATGGGATACTACCCTTGATGATATCCCTAAGATCGCTTTTTGGAACAGCTCCCTTAATAATAAATAAGCTTAATCCAAGTGGTGGAGTCACTAATGCCACTTCTGTTAGGAAAACAAGGACGATTCCGAACCAAATGGGATCGTAGCCGAGACTAATAATGGTAGGGAAAATAATAGGCAATGTTAAAAACATAGCTGAAATCATATCGATAAACATTCCAAGGATTAAATATAGAACCGCAACTCCAATAATGATGAAAATAGGTGGTACTGGTAAGGTTGTTAGCATGTCTGAGAGCATAGTAGGAATTCTAGTAATTCCTAAAAAATAGCCGAAAATCATAGAACTAACAACGATTAGAAAGACCATACTTGTGGTTTTAACCGTTTCAATAAGGGATTCTTTCATAACCTTTTTATTTATTCGTTTTAATAATAAGGCCATAATAAAAGCGGCAAATGCTCCAATTCCACCAGCTTCTGTTGGGGTAAACAAACCGGTGTAAATTCCCCCAATGATGATGAAAGCTAGTACTAGAAGTCCCCATGTATATTTTAAAGAAATCACTCTTTCCTTCAGTGGTGCTTTTGGAATCGGTGGTGCTAAGTTAGAGTTCATTTTGATTCGACCCCACACGAGAAACATGTATAAAGCAGCAATTAGGATTCCTGGAAGAATACCAGCTACAAATAATTTGGCAATAGAACTTTCCGTAATAATGGCATAGATGACCATCATCATACTCGGTGGAATCATGGATGCCAGAGGACCTGCTGATGCAACAATCCCGTAAGCAAGTTTTTTGTCCATCCCATTATGAATCATTTCAGGTGTTGTAATTCTTGCAATGGTTGCAGTGGAAGCAATACCTGATCCACTAACAGCGCCAAAAGCGGCACCCCCTATAATGGTGGCATGTCCAAGACCTCCTGGAATATGCCCCAGCCATGTTTTTCCTGTTTTAAACATGTCGGTTGCCATACCTGCATGGTAGGCAAAGTACCCCATTAACAGGAATAGGGGAACGACACTAAATGAATAATTGGACATCGTTGAATAAGGAACCATGCCAGCTATTTTTAAAGCAGATTCTGGACCTGCAATCATCCAATAGCCAACAAATCCAACGAAGGCCAGAACGAAGGCAACAGGGATACGAATTAATAGCATGATTAAGAGAACTGCAATTCCGATCCATCCAATCAACTCTGGGGTTAGAGCCATACTTCATCACCTTCTTCAATCTGCTGTAATTGTGTCTGTTCCAATTTTAATACTGGAAATAAATAAAAGAGAATATCCCACACCATGCGTGTGGTGAGTGATGCCATTCCAATCGCAATGATGACTTTAGCTGGCCAAAGGGGAATATGAACGATTCCCGTTGCGTATTCCATAATCTTAATCGATTCCCAAGCAGCTAATCCGCTCTGCCAAGTGACGATTGCGCATATCACAAGCCCAATTAAATAGCCAATAAAGTCTAATCCTTGCTTGGCTTTATTAGGAAGTTTATCTGTCGCCACTTCAATAAATATATGTCCTTTAACCTTTTGTACATAAGCAACACCTAGGAAGACTATTGAAACAGTTAAAATTTGTACCAATTCTACAGAGCCTGGAAGGGGATTTCCTAGTTTTCTCATCGTGACGTCTATCGTGATTAGAAACATGAGGAAGAGAATGATGAACCCACTTAAAAACATAAGTGTTTTTTCAGCTTTTTGCTGGAATCGTTCTAGACTTTTCAGCAAGTTAATCATTCATTACTCCTCCTTATAAGGATTTTCACGTTCGTACTTTTCCGATAACTCAATATACTTGTTTAACACTTCCTGTGCGTCGGCTCCACTTTTCTCAACCCAACTTTTCCAAATGATGTTTTGGGCAATTTCTTTTAGTTTTTCAACATCTTCTGCCTTTGTCTCTGTTACACTTCCATTAGCTTGTTCAATTTTACTAAGAGCGATTTTATCGCCTTCTACTTGATAGATTTGGTGAAAATCATCAGCATGAGGTTTAGCTACTTCCTTAAAGATGAGTTTTAAGTTATCAGGCAAGGCGTTAAATTTGTTCGAGTTCATACCAATTAATAAATCGACTCCACCGATGGGTAATTTATAGAGATGACTAGCGACTTGTTCGATATTATAGGTTGTAACCATCGTGAGATTGAACAGAATTCCATCTGCTGTTCCTCTCTGTAATGCTTCAAAAGCTTCGGTTGATGGAATGGAAACGGGTGCTGCTCCAAGCTCTTTCGCAATGATGCCATGATCTCCTTGTGCAATTAATTTTTGTCCTTTTAAATCTTCGACTCCATTTATAGGATCCTTTGTAAAAACATATGTAGAAGGGACCCCTAATGAGCCGGCGAAGATAATCCCGTGCTTCTCTAATTCTTCATTTAATTGAGGCATTTGTTCATAAAGATCATAGGCAGCACGAGCACCAGGCCAAGAATTTTCAAAAATAGCTGGAACATTTCCAAAGGTATTTAATGGGATTTTACTTTGGGCTAACGCAGGAATAATAATCCCGATATCAGCAATACCCGCAGATAAAGCATCAACGACGTCAGCTGATTTCACGAGAGATTCAGAATAATATCGTTCAAACTTGATTTTTCCTTCACTTTTTTCTTCTATAGCATCTAAATAAGCATCAAAACCCTTTGACATAGAAGCTACTTGAGGAGTTTGAATGGTTGTTTTAAAAACAATTGGATTATCTTTCGTTGGGTCACTGCCATTTGAATTGCTTGAATTGCTTGAATTGCTTGATTGTGATGAACACGCGGTTAATACCATGAAACAAAATATAGCTTGTATTAGTAGACTTAATTTAAAACCTTTCATTTCATTTCTCCTTTTTGAATAGATTATGATGATGTAAAATAAAAACTTTTGTTGAGATGCTATGAGTTGGTTGAAACGAATTGCGAACGCTATCACACTAGACGACTATAAGGATAAAATGAATTTCGTATCCCTCCTTTTGGTATTATCTGATAATTCTGACTGAATGATAACATGATGATTGCCATTGTGAAATATGTAGATTCTGCTATGTGGCAATCTTATAATAGTATTTTAATTTTTTAGAAAATATAGTAATTTAACAAATAGCATGCTACCATAATATGATTCCTTAATGTGATATCTTCTTGTGATTGGATCATGATGAAAAGAGAGGGATAAAATGACAAAAGATTATACCGTACAGACCGTTCAAAATGCGATAAGAATACTCCGATTATTTACGATTGGCAAACCTGATTGGACTTTATCTGAAATTGCTAGAGAACAGAATATGAGTGTAAGTACAACAAAAAGACTTTTACAAACATTGGAGAAGTATGGGTATATAGCGAGAAAGAAAGACTCGAAGAAATATAGACTTAGCCTGTCTATATTAAGCCTTTCAGGTATTGTCACGAACACGATGGATCTACATAAAGAGGCACAATCTATTTTAATGAAATTACAACAAGACTATGGAGAAGCAATTCATATAGGAGTATTAGAAGGTACAGAAACGGTTTATTTAGACAAAGTTGAAAGTCTGAATCCTGTTCGACTTGCTTCTTTTATCGGTAAAAATAACCCTGCTTATTGTTCAGGGTGTGGAAAAGTTCTTCTTGCCTTTAAAAATCAAAAGGAACAAGAAAAAATCATTGGCGCAATTGAACAGGAGGGGTACCATCCATACGGGTTAAATACGGTGAAAAATACCCAGGAATTAATGGATAAATTAAAGCTAATAAAAAAACAGGGATTTGAAGTATGTAAAGATGAATTAAGCACAGGAATTACAAGCATCGCAGCTCCTATTTATGATTATGATGAGTCTGTGATTGCTGCCATTAGTATTACTGGACCTAATAGCAGAATGAATATACCTGACATGATAGAAGGGGTAGTTAAGGCAGCAAGGGAGATTTCTCGGAAACTAGGATATATGTATTAAAAATGTGTGAAAAGCTTCGTTTATTGACATCAAATAGGAGAGAAAGTATGAAAGAACAAAGGTATTCGTCATTAGAAAATGCATTGCGAGTATTAGAATTATTTAGTATTGAAGAACCAGATTTAAGCGTAAGAGAAGTGGCAGAACGACTTTCTGTTGCAGACAGCACCTCCCACCGCTTATTAAAAACCCTTTTAAATGAGGGGTTTGTTACAAAAGATGACCGGAGCAATCGATATCGCTTAGGTATCTCCATTAGAGCTTTAGAGTCGGTGATAAAAAAAGATTTATCACTCTACCATACCTCACAACATGTCTTATCTACATATGTGACAAGGGTATGTGAAACGATATCAATTTGTGTCCTACATCGTAATCAGACTTTTTATTTACATACAGTGGAGCCAGATCCTGAGCAAATGTTTTATACTGGTTTAACATATGTAGGAAAAAGGCAGCATGTTTTATTTACAAGTGCTGGTAAGGTTTTACTAAGTGATAAAACGAAAGCAGAAGTAAAAACTGTTTTATCAGAAGTTGAAAATGAACTAAGTTTAGAACATATGATGGCGGAATTAAAACAAATCAATGAAAAAGGTTATAATATTAGCTATAATAACTTTTCATCAGGAATTACTTCCATTTCAGCACCAGTGAAAAATAAAGACCATCAAGTGATCGCTGCAGTAGAAATATTAGGACCAGGTCAGCGAATAACGACAGAGATCCTTGGGAAATATGTCAAACTAATTAAAGAAATAGCCCATGAAATTGAAACAAGGGTTGATATAAAAAATGTTGCTATTAAATGAGTTTTTTCTCTTCATTTTAAACAACATGTAAATTTCCAACTTTTGAGTTTAAAAGGATTACTTATAAATTGAACACTGACTTCATTTTTGGTATAGTAAACCGACCGGTACGAGGAGGTTTATGAAAACGATGGATACCAAATCAGTCATTATTAATACCGCAACAACTCTTTTCCAGCAAAAAGGTTATAAGAGTGTTGGGTTAAATGAAATATTAAAAGCATGTAAGATTACAAAAGGAGCTCTCTATCATCATTTTCCAAATGGGAAGGAAGAGTTGCTGATCGCTTGCCTTCGTTCGATGAATGAGGCGATTACCGATGATATGGAAGCGATTTTTTCTCAATATTCTACTACATTAGAGGCGACGCTAGCCTTGATCGAAGAATTAATAGCACGATTTGATAGAGAGGGTACAATTACAGGCTATACGTTTACGAGCATCGTTCGTGAAATGGAATCATTAAGTGAACCGGTTCGAAATGCCAGTAATTTATTGTATAGCCAAATTATCAGAATTTGTTCGGACAAGCTCGTTGCAGACGGGATGAAAGAGGAACATGCTTATTCAACCGCCCTTATGATGACCGCTTCTATAGAAGGTGGAATTTTACTATGCTTAGCTAAAAAAGATACAATTCCGCTGCAAACCGTCATGCAATTTTTGCCAAATATTTTACATGAAAACTAACTGCTACAATTGGCAGTATTTTTGAAAAACATTAGAAATCAAAGCAATAAAATCAATAGAAATTGTATAACAAAACACATGGATAGCAGTACAGTCCATGTGTTTTATTTTTAATTCTATGATTAGATCCCACATTAGTTAGTTTACGATTTCCCTTCGTTTAAACTTTTTTATGGACATGAAGTACGTTATGATCATAAATCACTCGATTTTGGGAAGCCTTCGGACACTTTACGTTATTTTGCTAAAAATTATGAAGAATAGCAGCCTTTCAGATAAAAGTTGGAACATACGTTCGAAAAAATGTGAAATCACCATTATTGCTGCAAATAACGGAATGTGTGTCCTATTAATTACAGAATTTTAACCATGCCTATTTGCAAGATAAAAATGGTTATTGTCACTAAGTTATTTGGTGTGTTATTTTCTCATAGTTTACATATTCATTCTTTAACAAGGATTAATCGTGTTAAGGTCTCGGTTCATCTATCGGAATAGGTAAAGTTAATTGTGTCCAATAGAGTTTAATATACAGTGTCATTTTATTATAATGATTACCTTATCATCATAATCGTTTTTTAGTATTTACCAAATTTAGTGAAAATTATGTAAAATTATTATGTAGACTATTTTCATAAATATAATGTGTTACGAAAACTTGTAAACTTGTCAATGGTGGTAAGGGAGGATAAAAGAATGGGATGGTTAGAAGGAAAAGTAGCTTTAATTACAGGTGGAGGTTCAGGCATTGGACGGGCACTGGTTGAACGATTTCTTGAGGAAGGGGCTTCAGTCGGTGTATTAGAACGATCAAGTGAAAACGTCCGATCGTTAAAGGAGCAATTTGGTGATCAAATTGTAGCGTTACAAGGAGATGTTACTCTTTTAGAAGATAATGAAAGAGCGGTTGCCGAAACAGTTCAGGCTTTTGGAAAATTAGATACATTTATCGGAAATGCTGGCATCTTTGATTTTTTTGCAACTTTACCGAATTTACCAAAAGAAAAAATCGATCAAACCTTTGATCAGGTGTTTGGCGTGAATGTGAAAGGACCTCTATATGGGGCAAAAGCAGCTCTTCCTGAACTGTTGAAAACTCACGGAAACATCGTCTTTACGGTTTCAAATGCTGCTTTTTATCCTGCGGGGGGAGGACCACTTTATACAGCTTCCAAACATGCTGTGTTAGGTTTGGTTCGTGAATTGGCTTATGAGCTGGCTCCAAAAATTAGAGTAAACGGAGTAGCGCCTGGTGGAACGCTTACAAATTTAAGCGGTCCAGCGGCCTTGGAACAGGATACGTTAACTAATTCTTCAATCGAAGGAATCGAGGATCTGATGAAAGGAACGAATCCACTCCATATTGTTCCGTCACCAAGAGACCATACAGGGGCATATGTCTTGCTCGCTTCCAATCAACAATCAATGGCCATGACCGGTGTTGTCATTAACAGTGACGGCGGCTTAGGAGTTCGTGGCTTTGATACCGTTGCAGGTGGGGAAGACCTGTAGACTATGATCCCAAAAAATGACAGGTGCCAGGCACCTGTCATTTTTTGGGAGTTTCTATCTTTGGCAAGGTTCGATCTCTTCGCCTGTTTTGATACTGATGACGTTTACGGGATTTTTCGGTGTTGGGATATTTTTGCTTTCAGGGGGTGGATTGTGATTTTCTACCCAATCCACCAGTAATTCAAATGCCTGATGTGCATAAGGCAATAAAGGCTGTAGTTGCTTGTCAGGGTCTGTTGCCATATACCATACAAGACTGTCAACATGATTCCCATTTTCAACTACATAAAGTCGGTGGAGATCTTCTTTTCCTGCTTGATTGACGAGATCTTGATAACCATATGCGTGGATAGATGGAAAAATTAAAGCGTCAAGAGAGCCCGTTATACTAATGAATGGAACTTCAATATCTCCTGTATTGGAAATGGTCTTGATTTTATCTTTTACCTCTTGGGGTCTTGAGCTATATCTATAGTTTTTATAGATTCTGTCATTACTCCGATCTCTCACAGTATGATTAAATTTTAAATACTGAGGCCATTGAATCCGGTCCGGTGCTTCTGGATCAAAATGATCTCGATAAATATTCAAGGTAATGAACCAATATATCTGATCATAATAGGCCCATAATTTCTCTGAGCCTTTTGGCATACCTGCTTCATATAATGCAGCAATGGCTTGTTCCTTGGTCTCTCCTGTTGAGTAAAGGGCTTGCTCGGCATGGTTGACAATAGTGGTCAAGGAACTTATGAGATTCGGTGCTTTTTCCGTCCAAAGAACTCCTTCCCAATCAACTCCTCCATCAAACAGTCGCGGTTCCCCTGTTTTTTCTGGACCATCCTGTTCAAGTGCATAACGGACAACGTAGCCACCGTTGGATATGCCTACTGCATAAGTTGGAATCCGATGGGTATCGTTCACTAGAGCATTTGCAGAATTTGTGGGGTCATTTGGATCAATAAGTTGATTTGAAAAATGTTCACTTAAATAAGCCTGTGCTGCTTTTGTAATTTGTCGAAAGTGAAGATGCCATTTGGCGATGCCATCGTCTTTTTCAAAAAGAGCATTTTTGGCTTTTGCTAGGGGATCATCCAATGCGTCTGTACCCGGAGTACCTTTATCGGTTGCCGCGTAAGCATAGCCTTTTTCAAGAACATAATCGCTGAATAATAGGTCGTTCGCAAATTCATTTCTCGTTGCAGGGATTCCTGAAACAACAAGCTTTCCGTTCCATTGATCGGGTACACGAATAACAAAATGAGCATCATCATAAGCACCCGTTATTTGAGTACCTGTGAGGTGTGCGGGATGATACAGTTGATGCCATCCTGTTTTTGATTTGGCATTTCCCCAATTAATAGGGGCTAAACCTTCATTTCCATCGAGTTTGGCTTGTGCTAATTGTAGGGGGTTCGCTGTTGTTAACCAATTGTTGTTGATCCCATCAAAATAAATTTTCTTAACAGAATGGGCACCCGGAATGAGGGATTCATCTCCTGTAATAGGTATAGAGTTACCACCGAATGAATCCATTGAACGTAATAAGGCAAAAGGCAGACGGCATTGATTGATATTGCTTTTCAGAATCATCCACTCCTCATCTGTACATAGGTTTCTCTATTTTACTCTAAATGTTCTGAAAATTCATGAGTCATAGGTCATTTTGTGATCAAAAGTTTTTATAGAGGGATGGTTTCGTTATTCAAGTAAGTAAAGTGAAAATGCAAGTTTAATACATGACAAAATGATAAGGCTAAGTAAAAATTGCTTGTGAATATATCAAACTCAGCATATTGGTTGGCCTTTTTTATTTAATTTTTATCACATCTTGAGGCAAGGAACCTTCCTGTAACCATTTTTCAATCATTCTGTTAAAGAATTCGGGATTTGCCAATGGGATTCCATGACCCGCGTTAGGGATGATGATACCCGTGCAATTTGGGTGATTGGAAATTAGATCAAAGGCAGATTTTTTCATCATGTTTTTTTCTTTTTCACCGACAGTAACTAAGATCTTGCTCTTTGTTTGGTTAAAACCTTGAGGTATTTCAAATGACATGTTTTCTTCTAGTATTCTAACAAGTGTTTCAGATTCCATGTGAGAAGTTTCCTCATAATAGGTTTCAAAGTATTCTTCATCAAGATAGAGTGTTTTAGCTTGAAGTTTTGCAAAAGATTTATTTTTCACTAAAGGAAAAAATAACTTTATAGAGGGTTCTATCATTTTTTTAATTAATGGATAGGGTCTAACTAATGCGCTGTTTATGATCGCATAATGAATCAAGTTCGGTTTCATACTTAACATTTGAATGGTTACTTGTGCACCTAGTGAGAAGCCAATTACAATCACTTTTTTACCGTTTGCAATTTTTTCAATTAGTTCATTTACTATTTCTGCACTTAATAGAATAGAAAAGTTTTCTGTTTGTTTACTCGCTCCTTGTTCGGGTAGATCGATTGTCACGCAATGATAGTTTGAAAAGAATGGGATTTGTTTATCCCACATCCAACTACTCACTCCACCTCCATGTAAAAATACCATTAAGGGAGCGTCTGTATCTCCATACTCTTGATAGCTTATATTCAAACCATTCACCTCTATCGGGGCTTTTTATATAAAAATTAATTGCTAGTTTTTTGAATGGAAAATACTTGCTTTTATTGTAACATAAACTTTATTGTTCTGATTTGAATGATATGACACATTGGTCGTTACATGCTATAATGAAGTCGAATTATTATATTGTTATATTTTAAAAGTGATTAACGATCACTCATTCTAAATGAGAGGAAGTTTTTACCTTGAATAAAATAATGAAACTCGTCTTTATTTGGTTTTGTGTTCTTACAGCAGCCGCATCGATAATGGGTGTTTTATTCTTACTAGATTTGCCCCTGTATATGAGTCTAATTTGTGTGGGTCTAATCCTATTCTTTGGATATGATACGATAACAGAGCTTAAGCAGCGGAAAAACGAAGAGGTCATAGAGGGTTAAATGAAAAGAGGTGACAGGCACCTTCCACTTTTTGGAAGAGCCTGTCACCTCTTTTTATTGGATTGGGGGAGTTCAATTGTAAAGGTAGTGCCTTTATTGAGTTCACTATCCACTTTAACGAATCCTTTATGATTTTTGATAATGTTGAACGTTACCATTAGCCCTAGACCAGTTCCTTTTTCTTTTGTTGAAAAAAAGGATTGACCTAAGTTAATAAGCTTTTCCTTTGGAATCCCTTTTCCGTTGTCTTTAACGTCAATGCAAATGGATTGATTACAATTTTGATAAATGTTAATGGTAATGTGTCCATCTTTTTCAATAGCTTCAATGCCATTTTTAATTAAGTTAATCATCACTTGTTTTAAATGATTTCGCTTTCCCATCACGACAAAATTTTCATCTTCGGCGTTGACATTGATTTTAATGTTCCGGTTAGAAGCTTCGTTCTCAAATAGAAAGACCGCATCTTTTACGATGGGGGTTATTTTTTGTTCTGTAAATTGTTCCTCTTTCGGTTTAGAGAAAAATAAGAGTTCATTGGCAATTTCCTCTATGCGTTCGACTTCATCTTTAATAATCTCTAAAAAATCAGGGTCTGGACGAGTTTCTAACATAAGCTGTAAAAAGCCTTTAATAGAGGTTAAGGGATTTTTGATTTCGTGGACAATTCCTGTTGCTAGTTCTCCTAAAACAGATAATTTTTCCGATTGAATGAGGCGTCTTTCAGTCATTTTTCGAGCAGTAATATCTCGATAGTTTGCTTGAATAATAGTACGCCCGTGAAATGGGAAGGGAACGGCTGTTACTTCTACATCAACAATCTCTCCGTTATCTAAAATCAATTTTTGCTCACATAATGGTGTGGATTCTTGTGTTTCAATTACTTCTTTGTACTTTTCTTCACAAACAGTATGGTAATCAGGATGCAAATAATAAAAATAAGTACCTACGAGCTTTGTATGATCCTTATTAAGAAGCTTTCCCATTGCTTTATTTGCATATATAATGGAATTTCCATCCAGTAATATCGTAGCACTTGCTGAATTCTCGATTAATTGATGGAAATCAATATTCAATGTTTTGCATTCAGTAACCATTTTTACTCAGCCCTTTAGCAAGCATTTATCATTTCTTTCTATTATATAATATTACTTTTTTCTTGTTTTTTCGACATAAAAAACAATTTATTCATGAACATTTCATGTCATTTCCTAAAAAATGGAAGGTGCCTGTCACCTTTTTTGAGGAGGAGCACCATGCACTTTGATGTTTTTATTGGAATCGATTATTCGGGAAGAGGGGAACCGTTTCAGCGTACATCGGGGATTCAAGTGGTTGAAATGAATCAAAACGGTCAGTTTAAACGAGTTTCTCCAGATGAGAAGGGACGAACCTTTAGTTGGTCACGAAGAGAGGTTTTTGTTTATTTACAAAAGAGAATTTCAGAACCAAATCAGAGAATGATCATTGGGATCGACCATAGTTTCTCTTTTCCTTTTTCGTATTTTAAAGATAACCAATTACAAAATTGGGAGGAATTTCTCGCGCATTTTCAACATTTATGGAACACAAAGGAGCAAACGGTAAGAGCTTGTAAAGAACGGGTAGACGATTATCGGAATCATACAGAATTGCGGCTAACCGAAACCTATACGGCTTCGGCAAAAAGTGCTTGGAATTTTGAACAAAAGACAGGAACGGTAGCCTACTCTACCCATGCAGGATTACCCTGGATTTATGAATTGCGCAAATCCTGTGAAGAATTGCTTCATGTTTGGCCATATGATGGATGGAATCCAAGCTCTGCAGAAAGTGTACTGGCTGAAGTCTACCCAGCTTTGTTTTATAAGCGATTTCAACAATTTGATCGTGAATTTCCCTTTGATTGGCCGCGAGATGCGCAGGATGCCTATGTGATAGCTGCATGGTTAAGAGAGCGGGATCGTAATGGTACGTTAACCCAATACTTTGAAGTTAATACCCTAACAAAAGAAGAGAAACAATTGGCTTTACAGTATGAAGGATGGATCTTGGGAGTTTGTTAGTTTAAAAAAAGTGGCTCATCTGGTGAGGCATTTTTTTCTATACCATCAGAATACCACTTTGTTTATTGCGTTATGTATTGCGTATATCATTAATCCGATTGTTTAATTTGTTTTGGTGAAGAAGCATTAGAAGTGACATACCAGGTTTAGGAGAATATTCTATTTAAAAGCTGCTTCATTTGAAAGAAGCAGCTTTTAGAAAGAGGTTATATAACGGAAGGCATGTTCCTAAATATCCCAACCCCTTACCTACTACTTTCATGCTATACTTATGGTAAAAAGTGGTCGGTGGTATGTGTGGAAGCGCAATTGATTTCTTTGTTAAAGGCATGGAAAAAGAAAACAATTCATTTGAGTGAATTAGAGCAGCATATAACTGAAAATGTGGATTATGTAACGTTTGCTCAAGTTATTTTGAAATTAGAAGAATCAACAATTTTAACAAGAGTAAAGACCCATGGGGAAAACCATAAAAATCCATCTCTTGCAATTACTTATCGAATTCAGAAAAACCTCTTAAAGGAAAATCTACATGAAAAGTTGAAGTCGGCAAGACTTCAATTTCATCCTTCCATTAACCTAGAAGCTTATTTCCAACTGTCTGAAGAGCAATGGGAAAAAGATCTTCCCTATATCCATAAAGTGGATCACTATATTCGTAAAAATGGTTTTCCAACTTCAAGAGTCCCAGCACCAGAGCGTTCCTTTGAAATTGTGGAAAACGAAAAGTGGATTACAGAGGGTGGACAAGAGGTGCTCGAGCGAATCAAAATGTGGGAACCGTTAAGAATTATGCCTGTTTCAGATCCGCTTATGTTTGCAGTGAATCCTCATCAACTGAAAACGAAAACCCATTTGCATCTTATTGTTGAAAATAAAACAACCTATCAGGGTCTCTTGCCAGCATTACAGGATAGTTCTTTTACAAGCTTAATCTATGGAAGTGGAAAAAAGGTCATTAAGAGCATTGAGCACTTTGCCTTTCAACTCCCTTTGCCGAAAGCTAAACATATATTCTATTATTTTGGTGATCTTGATTATGAAGGAATTTTGATTTGGCATTTACTCTCAAAGAAAATCCCCGTTAAGCCTGCGTTAACATTTTATCAGGCCTGTTTAACGAAGCCCTATGCCTTTGGCAAACAAAATCAACGAGCCCGTGAAGAAGCGTTGAAGGCATTCTTTCCTTTTTTTACAAAAGAAGAACAAGAAAAAATGGAGGAAATGTTTCAAAATGGGGGCTATTATCCGCAGGAAATTGTGAAAACCGATGAATTACAACATATCTGGAGGAACACATCATGGAAGTCAATGATCTAACAGCTGGATATCATGAACGGATGTCACGAGTGACCTTATTCGAACCTCTTTATGCACTCGAGCGGAAGAATCAAAATGACCTTGATGGCAAAAACATTGACATGAAGGGATTGGGACTTTTAACCCTCTTATTCTTTTTTGAGCAAAAGTTGATGCGAAATCAAAAAAGTGGTGTGAAGGAATTAGCACAATTTTTGCAAAAGGTTACTGAGGAGCAATACCGTTTAGAGTCAAATGGATATGAGGACGTAGCAAGATCGATTATACAAATTTTTCGTCCTCCAACAGGGAAGAAACGAGAAACCCACTTTTTTAATTGGGAAACAAAACAGGAAGAAAAGATTTATTTCTCGATTTTAAAAGCAAATTCATTTGACGTGAAAACCAACACTCAATTTTACTCCTTGGATGAAGACGGATTGGAGCTCGTATTTGCGACAAAGGAATTTTACAGTGAATTTCAATTATCAATTAACCAGCTTGTCCTGCGCAAACAACTTGAAAAAGGTGAATTTAAAGGGGCACTCCGCCAAATTAATGAAATGAGAATCGATGTTGAAACATTGGAAGAACGGATCGTCAAATTGGAGCATGAGATTAAACGAAATATTATTTCAGAAGATACCTATGATCGTTATCAAAATTTGTTAGAAGATATTTTTTACCGTTTACATATAGAAAATATGGAATTTACCGAGCTTCATGATTTTGTCAAAGAAACGAAAGAACTCCTTTATTACCAAGATACAACGGTAAAGGAACGACAAACCTATGAATTGGTTTTAGAAATTTCAAAGGAATTGGAGGAAGTCCACTCCGAACACACGAAACTTCTCCAAAAGAGCATCCATTTGAAAAATAGTGCTCTTCAAGCAGCACGAGAATCTCTGTATTATGTGGGGATTGATACGTTCAATTTTGATCAAGATATCACTTCACGAATCATTAGCTCACCACTGCCATTAGAGGCAATGAAGGGAATCTTGGTTCCATTTCTACACGTACAAGAAACGAAACAATGGTCCCCCTTGACAATTTTTGCACCACAAAATATTAAAGAGGAAAAAGAAAGTAGTAACGACGAAGGATTTATGGAAGTCAGTGAGAAGGAAACTCAAAAATATCAAGAAGTGGTTGCAAGTATTTATGATCATTATATGGAGTTACTCTTAAAAGCAATGGATGATCAGGACTCCATCACGTTGAGGGGATTTTTCTCCTATTTAAAAGAAAACCAATATGAAGAAGTGATTCACGAACGTTTTGTGTATGACTTTTTCATTTTGCTTCATCATCGTTCACCCTTGAAAAAGATGGCAGGGGATGAAAAGGATACTCAAGTTTTAGATAAGGCAGTCTATCACCTGCAAAATAAGGTTTTAACGGTTACGGAAAAAGACGGTCTTATTAACGAATCAAAGCGATACTCCATTCAAGATATGATACTAACGATCGGAGATGATAATAATGCTCTATGATCAGACCACGATCCTTAAAGCATTTGAAATTTATACCGTTCTATCACGAGATGGGATCGGAGAAAAGGAGTATGTACAAGTCTATATTGCTGATGATGGGGTAAGAGGACTTGTCGATCAATTTGCTCGTAAAGTCGATTGTGTCACCTTTATAGCGGGCAACCATCTTTATATGTTGCCAGAAACAAAACTATCACCATTCCATGTAAATAATGATTTTATAAAACGAACTTACTTAAAGGCAAACGCAACAAACAGTGATTTGTATCTTCTTTATTTTGTAACGATTGTGTTCTTGGGTGAATTTTACGATAGTTATCATTCAAAGGAACCAACAAGGGATTTTATTTCATTAGAAGATTGGGTTCAAAGCATCAATCAACGAATGGATGTACTGAAAGAGCATTCCAAAGAAGAATTATCAGCTTATGAAAGTGAATTTTCCTACAATTGGACAGCCATCTTGGAAAAATGGGAGGCAATGGATGACCTAAAGGAAAGTGCAAAAAAACAAACTGGAAATACAATTAGCCGCCTTAGCTTCTTAGACAGTGCCAAGCGATTTTTACTACATCAAGAAATTGCCGAGGAAATAGGCAATCATGAACTAACATTAACAGAAAAAGCGAAAACAATTGTACAGCGATATTTTATGGAGCTTGAATATAATCGTGGAATCCTTGAATTCCTCTATCAATTCGCAGAAAAAGAAGGTGAAGTAGATGCCGTCAATTTCGAAAATTAGATTTACAAATGTGATTTATGAAGGTGGTAATAAACGGTATAACGATGAAACGTTTTTGTTTGAAGGTCATAACGGAGCCATTTTACTAGAAAACGGTGGGGGTAAGACCGTCTTTATTCAGACAGTACTTCAAGCAGTCCTTCCACATGTCGACTTAGCTGATCGTAAAATAAAAGAAACGCTCAAATTGGAGGAAGCCCCTGCGCATATTGGGGTGGAATGGATTCTCAATGAACAACCGCGACGATATGCGTTGACCTGTGTGTCTTTATTTTTAACAAAAAATGGGTTGGACTCCTTCCGTTACGCCTATGATTATGGTGAAAATGATCGTCATAGTATTGAAAATATCCCTTTTGTAAAACCATTTGCGGGGAAAACAAGAGCAGCCGACCGCGGGGAAATACAAGAATACTATTCTCATATGGAACATCATAATATGAATGCCCATACCTTTAGTACGATCAAAGACTATAAATCTTATTTAGAGGAAAACTTTCATATTATCCCTAAAGAGTGGGAAAGTATTGTCAAAATCAATAGTGCAGAAGGCGGTGTTGAAAACTTCTTTGACGAATGTAAAACAACCGGACAGCTTTTTGACCGTTTGTTAATTCCAACTGTAGAGGATTCGTTAACAGGGTTTCAAAAGGACGAGTTTGCCGAAACCTTTGAAAAACATCGTGATGGTTTTAAAGAATATAAGCAGTTGAAAGAAAAGATTGCCGAGAATGAGAGAATAAAATTGAATGTGGAACGATATGTGGATGTTTTTTCCTCCCTCCATGAAAAACAGCAAGACTATCAAAAAATGAAGGAAGAAGCAAAGGCTTACACCCTTTTAGCAAAGGAAAAACAAGATTTAATCAGTAAAGAAAATCAGGATCTCCTTCTTACCATAGAGGTATTAAAAGACCGTCAAATCATGTTACAGCAAAAGGAAGCTTCCTATGAAATTGCTGTTGAGAAAGAAAAACTAGCGTATGTGTTGAAAGACTTGCATTATGAGTCTGAAAAACAATCTGATTTTAGCGAAAAATTAGCAGGAACGGATTCCAACTATTATTCATTGAAGCTTGCAGAATACAAGAAGAATCTAAAAATCGAAGAACAGAAAAAACAGTATAACGAAGAAAAACTGGAAGAGTTGGACCAAGAATTCGATACTGAAGAGATTCGTGATCAACTCGAGCAAAATGCAAGAGAAATCAAAGGGTACTTTGTGAACCAGGAGGAGAAATTCCTGCAAGAACGGAAAAATGTAGAATTTGAAAAGAATGCTGTTAAAAATCGCTTAGATGGGACTCAGAAAGCATTAAAAGAATTACAGAAAGAACAAAGAAATAATCTCAATTTGGAAACGGAGAAATATGCATTCATCAAAAGTCATTCAAAGGAAATGGAAAAAATTCAGTTATCGATTTTTTCCGATCCCAAACAGGAAAAAGTAGAAGAACAATTGCCACAATGGATAAAAAAGGTCAATGAATTAGATTTTGAAAATACAGAATTGATGGGGCGAAATAAAGAGATTAAAAGTGAAAATAAGCGACTAGCCTTGCAAGTAGATAGGATCGTAGACTCTTTACAAGAAATGCATAAACAAAAATCGAGCGTTACTACAAGGAAAAAGGCCTTTGATACGGAACATCAGAAGCTGAAATTAAAACTATCAGAGAAAAAGGTTTCTTGGTCTAGGTATGATTCTCTCTATTTAAAACGTGAATCGATTGAAAAGCAAATAATCGAAGAGATCCATAAACTCACAAATGATTGGGATAAGCTATTAGAAAAAGAACGTATGGCTTTCCGTTTTGTTGATGATTATGGAAATCAAGATGTTTTCTATAGCGATTCCTATCTTTCACAACAGCTGTTAAAATGGCAACAGCAATTTTCCTATCTTGAATCAGGTGTTGCTTATATTCAGTCATTGCCAGCACAATCCGATTACCGTGATTCTTATCCGTTATGGCCTGTCACGCTTGTCACGACGGCTAAGGAAAAAGAAAAGGTTCAGGACAAGATTAAAAGTGTGATCGATTCACTCCAATTTCCTGTTAATATCCTTTCGCTTGATGAAGCAACTCATATTGTTCAACAGGGGACTGATGTTTATCAGGAGTGGGTAGCGCCGAAACATTGGGTAACCAACATGGATGAAGACTCTTTCCGGTTTTGGAAGGAAAATATGATGCAGAAAGCACATGATGTAAAGAGTAGCCGTTTAGATAAGGAAACAGAGCGACAAACTTGGCTGCAATTACAAAATGATCTATCCAGTTTTTTTTACCAATATCCTTATGCCGACTATCTGGAAATTTTAGATGAACTAGTGAAAATGAAAGAAGAGATCTTTCGTCTTTCGGCTAAAAAAGAAAACCTCCAGCGGAAAAACCAAGATCTTGAACAAGAATACGAAATCAATCAAAAAAAGCAGGCTGAAAATAAAGATGTTATGAATGGCTTCCATTCCAAGATTGAACAGGGTGAAAGATATCTCAAGTTGGACAAAGAGTGTGATCGTCTCACCAATGAATTACGGTACGTAAAAGATAAACTTCGAGAAATTGAAGGGAAACTACAAAAATTAGAACGGGAAATAGAGGATGATCAGCTTGTGGTCAGTGAACTTGAACAAGCATTAAACAGTAACAAAGTTCAAGTGAATATGATGCACCAGGACAGGTTATATCAAAAAGTGAAAAATGCGCAGCCGGCATTTACCTCCAATACTATTGAGATTTTAGAAGAGAGAAGAAATCACTTGCAGTTTGAATTGAAAAAGCTCTCAAGGGGAAGAGGAGAGTTAGTGGCAGCTATTGGACATGCCACAGAAACGATTGAGAGAATCCATTATGAAATGAAGCAGTTACGAAAAGAGCATCATGGTCTACATGAGGATCTAGAGTTCCCAGTAGATGGACTTGAGAAAATGAACGAGCTATGGGCAAAAAGGGAAGAATATCAACATCTGTTGAATAGTGCTAATCAGAAAGTTATTCAATTAACTTCAAAACGGGATCAACTCGAGGGCGGTATAAATTTGATGACGAGTAAAGTAGAAACGGTGATCGAATTTGATCGCCACTTAGACGAGGTACGTTTGGAATTAGACAACGAAAGGATGTCGATACAATCTGAAACGGAAAGTTTGAATCAAAGTCTTGAGCGGATTGAAAAACAATTTAAAGCCATTCAATCCATTGTTATTGCTTTTGAAAAATATGATGTGAAACATAGATTTCTAAAAGCATCCATTCCTGAAAAGGTCCTATCCAACGAAGAAATCACAGAATTTACCTATCGTGGGAAAAAGAAAACCGCTGAAATAACGAGTGGACTCGAGGAGAAAAATAAAGATCTGGAAAATGAAGCCACTAAAGTAAACAAGGCAAAAGTTCATTTTATTTCCTTTTGTCGCCAAGATATTAAAGATATTCGCATGCGTGAAATGGCGATTCAAGGAATCGAAAACAAAGTGAGTTATGAGGAAGTGCTAACGTATCGAGATTTATTAGAAGGACGAATTCATACAGCCAATAAGTACGCAGAGCAGAATATGATTACCCATGATCAAGAATTGGAACAATTTATTATTCACATTCATACCCATTTGAAGAAAATAACGGATGAGTTGAAGCTTATCCCTTTGAAAACAAAGATCAAAGTAGAAGAGGATTGGAAACAGATATTCCTTTTCAACATTCCTGATTGGGATGTACAAGAAGGGAAGTCGCTGATTCGAGATCATATCGATTGGATTTTAAATCAATTAGAAAAAGAAACATATAAAGATGAAAACGGTCATGATGATATCGGGAAAATTAAGAAGGATTTAGAAAAATGGCTACAATCGAAGCAACTATTGCAGGTTGTGATGAAAAATCAAGCAATGAAGGTGACGTGTCGTAAAGTAACCAATGACAATAAGGTCACAAAAGGATCTTATTCATGGGAACAATCGAATGTATGGTCAGGAGGGGAAAAGTGGAGCAAAAATATGACCCTATTCTTAGGTTTATTAAACTATATCGCCGAAAAACGCCAACATATTCCACGTGGGTTAAAACGCCACCGTACTGTGATTGTCGACAATCCATTTGGAAAAGCTTCAAGTGATCATGTTCTAAATCCAGTTTTTTTCATTGCAGAGCAGCTGGGCTTTCAAATCCTTGCCTTAACGGCTCATGCAGAAGGGAAGTTTCTACGAGATTACTTTCCTGTCATTTATAGCTGCCGCCTCCGTCAAGCAGCAGGCAATGAAAAACAAATCATGACAAAAGAGAAAAATATCCAACATGCATATTTTATCGACCATGATCCAAAAGCATTGGAAAAACTCGGTGAGGTTGAGCAGATGGAGTTGTTTTAACGAGCAGGCACCTAGTATACAAAAGTGAAGATCTACAAATCAAAGAAACAATCGAAATTAGTTAAATGGCATAAATGATTGATGACCAGTGGTAGGCTTTTTCTTACTGCTGGTTTTTAGTTGTATAGATAAATAGATGTTGTAAAAAGAGCATAGCCATTTTAATGGAAGTATTGTTATAATAAGAGTATATTATATGACAGCGTTTTCATTTTAATGATCGTTCACTAGTAAGGACGTTTTTCTAGCGTGTAGTCGGTTTGAAAGGGGAAGACGAAATGAAAGTTTCTGAGATTATGAATAAAACTGTTTATACAGCTTCACCGACAACCACTGTAAATGAGCTATTAGCCATTTTAGAAAAAAGAAATATCGGTGGTGTGCCAGTAGTTGATTTTAAGGGATCTTTACTAGGTATCGTAACGGATGGTGATGTTTTACGTTTTCTCTCTCCGAGAAAAGGGAAAATCTATGTGCCTGGCTACACAGCATTTCCAGAAGATGAAACGGTCGAGGAAGTATTAAGTAAAAAAATGAATACACCGATTATTGAAATAATGGTAACGAAAAAGATCAAAACGTTAAGTGTTCATGATGATTTGGAAGATGCGATCCGTCTTATTTCGAAACATCATATTAAAAAGATTCCGATCATCAATGAAGAGAAAAAGGTTGTTGGAATCATTAGCCGTGGGGATCTAATTTATCATTTGTCCAAGAAATCAGCTGCGATTGCAAGAGGATGGGGATCGATTTCATAATGGGACTTCCAAAAGTGCCTAGTTTCTTATGTCTTTATCTAGATGGTTTTCACTAGATAAAGTTATGTGAAACTGGCACTTTTTTTTATATTTGAACAGCTTTTTTATTATTATGATTTCATGACCATGACAGGTATTTTTGATTTTTGTACGATTAAATGGCTGACACTGCCAAGAAATTCTTTGATACCACTTAATCCACGACTTCCCATCACAATTAAATCGCAGTTTAAGTTGTACGCTTCTTCTAAAATTGCATTATAGGATGGAGCTTCCTTTACGTATGCTTGGGATGGATTTGGAATTTCCGTTAGTTTTTCTTTTGCTGGCTTGATGATGTCATTGGCTTCATCGAGGATCGATTGTTTAAAATCTTGATAAAGCGACATTTGTACGGTACGAGGTGGAATGGATACTACATGTAAAACAGTGAGTTTAACTTGTGGATCTTGTTTAGCAAATTCAATTGCTTTGTCTAGAGATTTAACTGATTGTTCAGAACCATCATAGGCTACAAGAATATGAGAAAACAACATAAGAAGCATCTCCTTTATCAATTAATATCCATCTATAACTCTAGTATACTGTAAAAAAAGGAAAAAAGAGTGAATATTTAAGTACAATAGTAATTAGAGGTTCAAAAAAGCATTACCAATTTTTGGATGGTGCCTGTCACCCAATCATGTTAAATTTAAGATAATATATTGAAACAAAGGGGGGTTAGAAGGTGAGTCTTCCATTTATTGAACAAATATTGGTGGGAACTCCGCAGACTTTTGGGGAAAAAGAGGCGGCACATCCAATGGAGCGAGAGTGGAGAAGTGGGATCGTAAAACGCCCTGTTAAAGGGAAGGTCTGGGTAAGTCAAACAAACATCGAAGGGGATGGACAGGCTGATTTAAAACATCATGGTGGACCTGAAAAAGCGATATTTGCATATCCTGCCGTACATTATCCTTTTTGGCAAAAGACATTGGGGAATCCAAACTTTACGATAGGTGCGTTTGGAGAAAATGTTAGCATCCAACACCTGACAGAGAATGATGTCTGTATTGGTGATATCTATCAAATAGGAAATGTACAAGTACAGATTTCACAACCAAGACAACCTTGTTGGAAGCCAGCGCGGCGTTGGAAGTTGAAAGAGTTATCTCTACAAACGCAGCAAGAAGGGAAGACCGGATGGTATTTTCGTGTCCTTAAGGAAGGGCAAATCCAAGCAGGTGATACGCTTCATTTACTAGAGAGACCATTTCCACAATGGTCGGTTGCCACTTGTAACTTAGTCATGCATCATCAAAAATATGATTTAGAATCAGCGGCACAACTAGCCCAATGTCAGCTCCTTGCACCAAGTTGGCGGAATACGTTGTCCAAACGCATCAACAGCGAGGGGAAAGAAGAGGTTCTTAGCCGCGTATATGGACCGAATGTATAAACGATATGATAGATCTCATCATCATTCCATAAAGGAAAGTCCTGTTTCAATTTAGAAATGGGACTTTTTATTTGAAGTTTCCCTGTGCTAAATCTCCTCTAACATCTAATTCCACATATTTTTCGATTTTCATATGATTATCGCCTCTTTTTTTAGGATTTACATTAATGATAACCATTATCAATGTACGCTGTTGTGACTTTCATCACTTAAGAATAAGAAACAACAATATCCAGAAATTGGGAGGTGCCTGGCACCAACCAAAATTTGGAGTCTATTAAAATTAGTCTTTCTGCATTTGTCATGAAAGTTTCATTGCAATTGTAAGAATACAATTCTATGATAAGTTCAACCTGAGTTATTTTTGATAATTTACTTGGCTCGTCTGACTTTTGGAAGAGGACGGATACGGCGTAAGGGGAGTACTGATGTATAAAGAATACTTTCTTTTATACCTCATATATGGATTTGCTTTCATAAATATGGGGATTTTTTGTTTGAAAGAAAAGAATAAAGAACTAAATAATGTATCTTTAATTAAATCGATCAAGTATTTAGGGTATTTCGGAATGATTCATGGAATTTCAGAGTGGGTGACGATGATCGTAGTGGTCGATCTGTATCCAGATCTTTCTCTAGCACTATATAATATCAATCAAATTTTAAAATCTCTTTCATTTACTTATTTATTCTTATTCGGATTTGATTTATTACCATTACGGAAAAAGGTTAAAAGAAGAATTTTGCTGATCCCTATTCTTTTATTCTTCCTTTTTCTAACTGGATATCTTGGACTAATGGCTATTCATGGAGCAGATTATCATTTATTAAACCTCCAATACAATATCATCACGATGAGATACTCCTTGGGTTTTCCGAGCGGTATTATTGCGGCGGTAGCCCTATTTCTCAATGGGAATCAAATAGCCAAAAGTAAATCGCTTCAAATGGCAAAGCGCTATAAGAGTTTAGCATGGGTATTTCTCATTAATGGGTTGTTAGAAGGTCTTTTTGTCAGTCAATCGAATTTTTTCCCTGCTAATATTATTAACAAAGGGCTATTTATGGAATATGTAAAAGTTCCTTCTCTTTTCTTAAAAGTTTTGGTTGGAATCTTCATTAGCTATTTATTATATAAAGTAGTTGAAACGTTTGACTGGGAACAAAAAGAAAAACTAAATCGTTTAAAAAAACACCGGATTTCTTCGGAAGTGAGAAGAAGGCTAGGATTAGAAATACATGATAGTATCATTCAAGGATTGTATGCAGCTGGATTAAAAGTGGAATATGTCATGCTGAATAAAAATGGGGAAAAGACAAACGAAATTTTAGAAGAGGTAAAAATAGATCTAAATCATACAATTGAAAAAACCCGGGAATTTATTTCTCATTCCTCTTTGCAAAAGATCGAGATGGAGGATTTGATTGAAAGCCTCAAACAATTGATCCATCAATATAATGAAAACCAAAGGATACAGATTCGATTAAATGACGAAACATCCTCCTTACATGTTGCACAGTTATCTCCGGAAACTTCTACACAAATTTATTATGTAATACAAGAAGCGATTTGTAATGTTGTCAAACATTCGAAGGCATCCCATGCAGAAGTATGGATTGAAACAAAGCAGAATTATTTATATATCACCATTACTGACAATGGAATCGGAATGAATTTCAATGAAATGAAAAATCTTGATCGAAAAACGCATCTTGGGATTTCTTCCATGAAGGAAAGATCAGAAAGTGTTGGAGGTTCATTTCATATTAGTAACAGTATAAAGGGAACAAGTGTTGAAGTGAAGATCCCATGGGAGTGTTTACAAAATGAAAAAACAGAAAATCAGAGTAATGTTAGTTGATGATCATACAATTGTTCGAAAAGGATTAAGATTAATATTAGAACTACATGATCGGATTGAAGTTTGCGGAGAAGCAGCTTCTCTTAAGGAAACGATTGAGATGATCACAGTTGGTCGTCCTGACGTGATTTTATTGGACTTTAAACTACCGGATGGTGATGGGATAGAAGGATGCAAGAAGATAAGGAAGCAATTTCCTGAAATCAAAATTCTTATTTTAACAGCTTATTCTCAGGATCATATCGTCATGGAAGCGATTCGCGCGGGAGCAAATGGCTATTTATTAAAAAATATTAAAAGTGATGAGTTAATTAAAAGTGTTTTTAACGTTTTTGAAAATGAATCAGTACTAGATCCGTCTGTAACAGAAGTGATTTTTAAACAATTACACACTAGGAATCACCCTACGGAACAACAATTGAGTCCGAGAGAAACCGATATTTTGAATATGATTAGCAAAGGAAGTACGAACAAAGAAATTGCAGAATCGCTCTATATATCGGAAAAAACTGTTCGAAACTATATTAGCAATCTTTTTAAGAAAATTAACGTTCATAATCGAACGAAAGCAGCGCGGTATTGGTTGATGAAAAATAGTTGAAAGTTGATAGAACTTTATTGAAAAGGGAGTTGAGCATCTATTGTGTGTAGATGATCAACTCCTTTTTTTGACTAGAAGTCATTCGTGATTTGGTTCACAAAAAGTACACAAACAGGGACAAATGTCCCGAAGTTTTGTTACATCATTCACAATATTAAGCCTCAATTTTCTATGATAAATTTTATTTATAGAAATTAAAGGAGGAACTAACATGAAGAAAAAGCTTGCTTGGTTAGCATTATCAGCTGCCATTGTATTACCTCTTAGTGCTTGTGGTAACAACGATGAAACCGCCGACACTGCAAATAGTAGTGAAAGTGGTACATTTAAAGCAGGAACTTATACAGCTTCTGCTGATGGAAATAATGGTCCAGTTACAGTTGAAGTGGTTTTTACTGCCGATAAAATGGAATCCATTGCCATTACAGAACAGGGAGAGTCAGTTGATTACATACCAGCGGTAAAGGAAACCGTTGACACATTTCCTGACCTAATGGTCGAAAAACAATCCTTGGATATTGACGTTTTAGCTGGTGCCACCAATACAGGTAAAGCAGTTAAATATGCAGTGGCAGACGCAGTGAAACAAGCGGGTGGAGAAGACAATGCCTTATTAGCTGTTGACTTAGACAAGGCAGGTGCATCCGAAGCCTATTTCGAACAAGCTGCGAAAGAAATTGAAAAACCTGAAGCCGTAGATGGTGTTATTGAGGTTAAGAGTTATGATGATCTTAAAAAAGCTTTAGGTTATTATGCTTACATCGTTAACCCTGATACAGAAGAAGGAAAGTTCGTATATGTTGATGGATCTGCAGCAGATGGTGATACGATTAAATTAACAAGCGACCTTACAGCTGAAGGTGAAAAGGCTAACCCTAATAATGCGGGTGGAGCTGATAAAGCAGATGTCATTACAGGTGCAACCGTTATTGTAACAGATTCAGTTACAATTGATGGAAATGGAAAAATCATTAAAGGTGAGGGGTATCCAACCTTAATGTTTACCGGTAAGGATGAGGAATTAGGAAGTGATGCAATCGAAACTACCGTTAAACATCTAACCGTTGATGGTGCAGGTTATACTGCTAAAATGGGTGGATCGATGTTTGTTCTAGGTGCATCTACACTTAACTTTGAAGATAGTAGCGTCGTAAATGGGGCTGCGAAAAGTAATAAACTTCATTTCAACGGTGGCGGAGCTATCTATGCTAATTCACATGGCTTAACACCAGATCAAGGTAGAGCGGTATTAAATGTGAAAAACTCTACATTTACAGGCAACACAACAGCTTCCGGTGCTGGTGGTGCAATCATGGCCTATAATGCTGATGTGAATATTTATGATAGTAAATTCACTGGTAATAAATCACTTCATGCTGAACATGGTTCTGGTGGAGCGATTGCCATGAGAGATACTTCTAAATTAGTAATTAATGGAAGTGAAATTACAGGAAATGAAGCTACGGTTGCTGGTGGCGGTATTTATATCTTAGATGGTGAATCTCCACAAAAAGAAGGCAACATTATTAAATCTGTTGTTGATGCTACAATCACAAATTCAGTAATTAAAGATAACGTTGCTGCTAATGGGGCTGACGTTGTATTTGGAAGATATTACTCTGATACGTACGATGGTGATAAAACTCGTAACGGTTTAACAATTGGTGAAGGTAATACAATTGGCGATCAACAAGATATTACGTTTGCTGATCTTGAAAGAACAACTGTAAGTAAGTAATGGATTATTACCCTTTCATTGAAACATCTCTTTCCTTTTAAAAAATATAGACTTTGAACCAAAGACTCGCTCTTTGGTTCTTTTTTTTATAAAATCTCGCTATCAATAATGAAGCAAAGGATAGAGTGAGGGGATAGATGGGATCTATTAAAAGGAGTTTGAAACAGAAATCCCCTTTTATTATAAGGAAAGAAAAAAGAAAGCAGACTGCAGGAACCCTTCTCGTCACCAGTAGTCTGCTTCTTAATGGAAAAGCATTATTTTAAGTTACCTGGTACAGACTTCATAATCTTCCCGGAGTTAACCTTGTCAGTTGCTGGACGTAGTACACGCATCTATTTCACCACCTTTCAAATCATGCAGGTCCACTTACGATTGTAAACTGCTTTTCCAAATCAAGTTTAATACCTTTTTAATGCTTCTCTTTTCATATGGGCATGGTCTTTCACCGGTTTGGATTCGATAATAAGGGCAATGATTTCCTTGACAAGCGGGACGATAAAAACAGGATTGGCATACAGAATCGGTTTCTTCTCCCGATGTGACCCAATGTGCGATTTTATCATAATCAAGTTCTAAGCTTCCGTCTTCGTGGATGCTCCCCACTTTATTCATTTCTTCATCGAAGGAAACGGTGCATTTATATAATTGACCATTGGATCCGACCACTAGTGAATGAGGCTTCGCAGCATAGCAAACTGAAGCAGAAGGTAATAAAGAGCCAGCTACCATGGAACTCATCTCAAGATCTTCTGTGATTGCTTTATCGGTAAATTCCCATATCTTTTTGTTTGCGATCACTCGGCTACATACAGGAAGGTTGTCATTATTTTCGCCACCCCATCTGCCAACGGGTCTAAATAGCACACCAAATCGCTTATCATGAGAAAAATGCTCCTTCAAAAACTCAATGAGTTTCGATGTTTCCTGTAAATTACTTTCATCGAAGTTCATCCGAATTGTAATATCAAATTCACCGGAAATTTCCTTTATAGACATTAAATTTTCAATGATTTTGTTAAATGTTTGTCCACCGCCTGCGAGGTGCCTACGGCGATCATGAATCTCTCCAACTCCATCAATTGTTATCATGAACTGCCGGATTTCCCAAGTGAGAAGTTTTTCAAACACCTCTTTTGTTAAAAAATAACCATTTGTCACAAGGTCACATGAATACTGAACACCGTTTTCCTTTGTGCTGGCTAAAAAGGAATGGGAAAGATCCTCCATAACGTCTAATGCTAGCAGTGGTTCACCACCGAACCAGCTAATATGTAAATCTGATAGGTTTGTAGACTTTTCTTGTACAAGTGCTTTAAGGGCGTAGATCGTTTTGGGATCCATTTTTCCTCGTGGGAATGTTTCATAACAATAGGTGCAACAAAAATTGCAGGCTTCTGTTGGTAAAAGAACAAGATGCATCATATCAGTTCGATGTAGAGATTGATGCAGAAATTGAGCTCTTCTTTTTTCATCTACACGATCAGACACTAAAAACCCATTGTCATATAAATCTCTATGCAGATCATGCTGCAAATCCTTGATTCCCACCCTTTTGAGAGCGGTAAGCACTTCTTGCTTTTCCTTTTCTGAAAAATGGACAATGGCTCCATTAAAACTATTAAAAAGGACTAAGCCACCATCGTCAGTATGCGAAAGGGCATTAAACCTTGATGGCACATATGTATGAGTATTCTCCATCGTTTCCAAAACCTTCTTCTTTTTCATTTTAATACTAATCATATTTCTTCAAAAAGAAAATATCAATATATTAATATAATATTGATAATTAACACTATTAACGTTGTGCTAATAGTGTGAGTAATACATAATAGTTTGTAAGGTTACGTCTTTACTCAGTTGAGAGCAAAGCTTGGAATTGCATTTCTTTTGCAAATTTTTAGTAAAATAATATACTAACAGTTAGGACATTGTGTTTTTTACTAAAATAGAAAGGGTGATAGGCATGACTTTCTCAAAGCTAGCTTCAATTTGGAGATATCCTGTGAAGTCGATGATGGGAGAGGAATTAAATTCATGTGAAGTTACGGAAAAAGGGTTATTAGGGGACAGAGCCTATGGAGTTATTGATCGGGAAACGGGGAAACTAGCTAATGCGAAGAATCCTAAGAAATGGCCAAGCATGTTTCAGTATCGGGCCCATTTTGTTAAACCCCCACAAGAGAATGCGGTTATCCCACCAGTAAGAATTACACTTCCAGATGGAAGGTCAATTCTTAGCACTGATGAAGGTAAAGATACATTGCTTTCAAATAGTTTTAATC
Source organism: Niallia sp. Kr1 (assembly GCF_050389805.1). Lineage (NCBI taxonomy): Bacteria > Bacillati > Bacillota > Bacilli > Caryophanales > Bacillaceae > Niallia > Niallia sp. Kr1. Next base: position 1,497,744 of record NZ_CP130945.1, read on the forward strand.
GAAACGTACATTTATCAACACCCTCCTCAAACGATGTACAATTTGAAGGATATATTCCGGAAGAAATCGAGGAACTAGAAGACAAAGGTACAGTTTTTACAAGAACTTCACCTGAAGGTACGTTTTTTGATATTGATATGGTGCATATTATTACAACCTCAACGATTAATTATTTAAGAAAACTAGCACCAGAAAGCAGAATTGAACCAAGACGATTTAGACCCAATCTGATTATTGAGGTTTCTGATTCAGAAGCATTTATTGAAAATGATTGGGTAGGGAAAACCTTAACAATCGGAAATGTTGAACTAAAGATCACACAGGAAACAAAGAGATGTGTCATGACAACATTAGCGCAAGGAGATCTTCCGCAGGATCCTGATGTATTAAGATCGATTGTGAAAAATAATGCAGGAAGTTTTGGTGTTTATGCTACAGTTTTGAAGACTGGAAAGGTGAGGGTTGGGGACAAAATTGAAGTACAATAAATGATAATATTTTTTGCATTGAAAAAGAAGATCATTGTCTACAGTTTGTAGGTGATGATCTTCTTTTTACGTTAACTACTCTTCTTAAATGTCTTTTCTCCTGCAACTTTTTAAACCAAATCGAATGGCGATGCGTAACATACTCCTCATCTACATAACCAGTAAACATCCCAGGTAACATATGACGGTTTTCATTTTATGAAAATTTTAAACGAGATCTCATCATTGGTATATTTATTAAAAAGAGGTAAAATAGGAAGAAACTAATATAGAAACAGTAATAGAAAGCGTAATTGAAAGGAGGATGGGAAATGGTAAAAGTGACACAGGCGGCGATAACAAAAATTAAGAATGAAGTACAGGATGTCATCGATGAAGGAAAAAAGCCATTCATTCGATTAGAAATGGGAATTGGTTGAGGGGGACCTCAGCTTCGACTGACTCTGGAGGAGTCGGCTTTAAAACATGATGAAATCACTGAATTGGAAGGGATTCAATTTTTAGTGAATGACAAAGATCAAGTTTATTTTAATCAGGCTAAGATCGATTATGTGAAGAACTTATTAGGTGGCGGACAATTTAAAGTATTACAAGTTTAGTCTAAAGGGTGACAGACATCTTCCAGTTTATGGAAGGTGCCTGTCACCCTTTTAATATTTCAAAACATTAAATTCATACTATTATGTTAGTATTAAAGGATATGACAACTATACAAAAAATGGATAATAATAGAAGGGGAATCGGATCTATGTCAGATCATAAACAAGATGATTCGTTTCGTGAGATGAATTTCAAAGATAAGTTGTTAACCATTGTCGGGGTCACACTGCTCATTCTATTAGTTTCAGGCTTTGTTATCGGGCTTTATTTTTTTGGAATGGCAGGGGTTTTTAAACTACTCGGTGTTCAGTATCAGTCGGGCTGGTCACTGGTTGTTTTTGTTTTGAGCTTTTATATTCTGGGTTTTGTTGTTGAATTATTTACGCGTGCCATTTATGAGCTGTTTAGTGAGAATATAACCGGAACAATCAATAAGTTCTTGATTCGAATTAGTTTTGAAGCCATCTCAAACTGGATCGTTCTATTTATCGTAGATGAGTTTATGAGAAGTATTACTCTTTCTCCTACAATAGAGATCATTATTGCCTCTTTGATAGCTTTAATCGAAATCGCTTTCGATCATAAGGATTTAGATGCGAAAAAATGATGACCTATAAAAGTTTTAATAGAAAGGTGTGAAAAAGATGATTGGTGCTATTATAGGAGATATTGTTGGATCTCGTTTTGAGTTCAATAATCATAGAAGCAAAGAGTTTGAGCTTTTTACAGCAGAATGTCGAGTAACGGATGACAGTATCATGACGCTTGCCATTGCTAAAGCATTGATGGAAACAGAAAAAAGGGTAAAACCTTCCTTCGTTGAGGGGGGTTATGACAATGAATTTGATACCATTCTTAAACGCATGTCCATCAAATACATGCAAGAGATGGGTCGTCAATATCCGAATTGTGGATTTGGTGGCATGTTTTCACAATGGGTTTTCAGTGACAATCCAAAACCGTATAACAGTTTTGGAAATGGAGCTACGATGAGAATAAGTCCAGTGGGATTTATTTCAAGGACGGTGAAGGAAGTATGTTCATTATCCGAGATCGTAACAAGAGTTACGCATAACCATGTGGAAGGACTAAAAGGTGCAGAGGCTACAGCTGTAGCTATATTTATGGCTAAACAGGGAATTCCGAAAAAAGAGATCGATAATACAATCAATCTTCACTATTATTCTCTAGATTTTACAATTGATGAAATCCGAGATACCTCTCCATTTAATGAAACATGTCAGGAAACGGTTCCACAAGCCATCCAAGCATTCTTGGAATCGTCATCCTTTGAAGATGCCATTCGAACAGCTGTTTCTGTTGGAGGGGACAGTGACACACTAGCAGCAATTACAGGAGCTATCGCAGAAGCCTATTATGGAGTTCTAGAAAATATCAAAGAAAAGGCTCTTACATACTTGGACCATAACCTACGCTCCATTTATGAGGAGTGGTGTGAATTTGTAGAAAAACTAAATTCCCGAAGTTCGTTTAAAAACCTTACAAAATATTTGGACCACTTGTCTGAATTTCAGTCTTTAGGGAAATGAGTGATTGATCATGAACATGATGGAAGTCCCCAGTCTCCAAAGAGAATGCCTTTTGTACATTATGATGGTCTTGTCCATAAGTTTGTCATGGAGTTTATTCAGTTTTCCTCCAATCATCCCGAATATCAGCTGACAAAATACCATTCGATTTTAGAAAATAATGGCATTGAATGGAATGATCGAGCGATACGAGAAGCGAATGTGAATTCACTTGATGCTCAATGTATCCTTGCACTTATCCAAGGTGGAATTCGAGCAGAGAGAGTTAGTGAGGGTACGCTCCTTAGTCTATTTAAAGAAGAGTTTATTTTAAAATGGTTAAAAAGACTAGAAGATATTGATGATGTTGCATCAGCTCATAAAGGGTAGTAAATGTTATGAGGAAGATAGGGGTACGGAGAGGCCCCCTATCTCCTTATTTCAAAGAAGCTTTAAAGACATAGCTCACTTTATCATACCCCATTTTATTTTCATAAAAACGATGTGCATCTGTACGCTGTAATCCAGAAGATAGTGCAATGCTTTCATACTGATTGTCAGTAGCCCATTGATGAGTATAGGAAAGTAGTATTTCACCGTATCCTTTTGAACGCTTATTTTCATCAATCACTAAATCGCATATCCAAATATATTTTCCATAATAAAGGGTGATCATGGGTTGAAATCCAATCACTCCAACGATTTTGTTCTTCTCATACAAGGCAAACATTTTGTAGCCCTCTTTTTCTTGTGCCTCGCTTACTAATTCCAAATAAGAGTATTCATCCAGATGTGTTCGCAATTGTTTCATTACAGGAAAGGCTGCTATGATTTCTTGACGCGATCGAAGTTCTTTAATTGTTAATTTGGTCATAAAAACACCCCTTTTGATTTCATTACAGCAAGAATTGGAAAGTCTAATAACCCTATTCATGTTATTTTATCAGTGTGGTGAAATGGAGGGGGAATTAATCAACTAAGTCAAGCGGCAGTTTTTTGATTGGTGTATAAATGTGATAGTCTGAATCAAGCTCGTGTATATTATCAAAAACCTGAATAAGTTCGATATGTGAATTTCCCGTTTCCAGTTTAGATATTTTTAAAAATCTTGCATAGTCGGTACTTAAGACATCTCCTATGTCAAGGAGATCCCCATCATACTTGAACCTAGCACAAAAAAGTTGTGGGACATCGACTGTAAAATAATAAGGGTGATTCATCTGTATATCTTGGGGAATTCCGAACAAGACCTTGAAACGGGTGGAATTTGGTTGACAATCTGAATAAATGACATAGCAGGAACCGTTAACCGTTTCATCTATGTTTGCCAAAAGCATATTGGCATGCCAGCGAATCTTCTTTTTGTAATCATCCGTGCCTAGATCGACTTCAAAAGCAATCCCACTCACACTAATCGTTTCAAAGTCCATTAATGTAAAATCAGTAACGATATCCCCATTGAGATTTTTAATAGGTCTTTTTACGACAGAAGGGATCGGCATCTGTGATAGGGTCTTATTTTCTAATCTTAGAGAACTTGGGGTCATACCATAATGACGTTTGAATGCGCGCGTGAAGGAAGCCTGAGTGCCAAAGTTGAGTCGGTAAGAAATTTCTGTGAGCGAGAAGTGGGTGTCTTGAATGTATGTTAGGGCAGCATTCAATCTTCTCGATAGGATGTATTGATTTAAGGAACAGCCCATCATGGCCGAAAATAATCGATGAAAATAGTATTTGGACATGTTGAAAGTATTGGCAACAGACTCTATTGATAATGGTTCATGCAAATGGTTTTCAATATAGAACAAAGCATCCTCAACGATTTCACAATGGTCCATAATAACTCCTTAATTTTTAAAATATTTTGTCATTAGTATAACATAAGTCTCTTGTTATGTATTTATGAATGGAGGAAAAAGAATGACACGAGAGAGATGGAATGGAATGATCATTGGTCTATTGTATATTGTTGCTGCGGTTTCTTCTGTTATCGCAGTTGTCTTATATCAGCCGATTTTATCCGACCAATGGGTGATGTCTGTGGCAAATGGTTACGAACCAAAGATTTTGATGGGTGTGTTCAATGATCTTATTCTTGTAATGGCGGTTATTGGAACAGCGGTAATGCTCTTTCCTTATCTTCGCCATTGGAATGAGCATATCGCATTAGGATATCTTTGTTTTCGGTTCATGGAAGCTGTTTTTATTGCGATTGGTTTAGTGGGTATTTTAGGCTTATTGTATCTTTCAAGCTTCTATGAAACAGGTGAATTAAGTGATGTTGACCTTCAAGCTGTAGGTTTCATGCTGCAAAGTTTTCATCGTTGGACGTTTATGTTAGGTCCTAATTTGATGTTAGGCTTAAATACTGTTTTGTACAGCTATATATTTCTAAAAACAGGGTTAGTGCCAAAACCATTAGCGATATTTGGGATAATCACTGCAGTTATGGTATTTCTGGCTGGCATCCTAGATATGTTCGGGATCATTGTTCCTATTTCTACAGTCAAGGGATTCCTTGCCTTGCCAGTGGGTTTGTATGAAATGACGTTGGCAGTATGGTTAATCGTGCAAGGATTTCATAAGCAAAGCTTTATAGATTTGAAAGAAATAAGAAAAAGATAGTTATATAGTTTATATTATATTTTATAAGTAAAAGCGTTCATTTCCGGTACGATGCTTATTAAAACCTGTATTAAAAGAGTGACATTAAGGGTACTAGACATCTTCCAGTGTTTGGAAGGTGTCTAGTACATTATTTACGTTTCATATCCTTTTTTTATTTTTATTCCATCTTTGTCCATTTCTCAATTAGAAGGGTTGACATATTTTATTGTAAGAATACGCACTATAGGAGGTACTTATGTCAAATCAAATTAAGATTTATAATTTAGTTGTGAATGGTCTTACACAAAATGCAAACATTGATGTAGGAAGAAATATACAAAATAGTCACACGTCAAATTTAAAGTTATCTGGTGCAAATTTTTCAATGGGGAACTTTTCACCAGCTAAAGCTTTGATTAATACAAATGTCCAAGATCCTGATATTAGTGATCAAGGTCAAATTGGAAACCCATCATCAGCTGAATAGTTAATAATAATAGATTGAAAAAGAATTGGACGGAAAACGATGGACCAATTTCAAACATAGCATTTATCAATGAAGAACATCATTTTTGGTGTCAATGTATAGGGTACCGTCTTTTTGAATTTTTGCATAAGAAACATCAGAGATAGAATGGATATCAGAACGGATTAATTATGGAAACGCCATTTTTTTAACTCCTTATAATCGTATAAAAACACTCATGTCATATTGTTTCGATGGTTTAAAATTTAATACGTTTTTTATAAAAAAGGGGCATTATCGTTCATTATTTGATTAAGCACTCCTTTTTTTACTTTTAACTTTAAATCATACATATTAGCGGTTAAAAGAAATCTATTTACAATATGGGGATGTTGTTATATAACGGTTAATCTTTTATAATAAGGAAGTTGGATTTGATTATTTTAAATTATGAAACTCTTTTTTTATTTTTCACTTTATTACTCATTAGATTGAAAATACTTTTGGGGGGATTTATATGCCAAATTGGTTACATAACACAATAAATGTTATTTTATTAATTGTAAGTATGGGATGTGTTGCTAGTGGGATTGAATGGAAGTCTAGTAAAAAAACGAAGACCAACTGAAACAGAGCGCTTCTGTCTTCTCTAATTTTTTCTAGTGTATTTTTGCTGCAAAAAACCCCCAATTTGATGATTGTCTTTTTCCTCAAATTAGGGGATTTTTCTGTTTAGATATCTTTTTTCCATTACTTTAAAGAATTCTCCTTGTTTTTTACAAGACACTGTTTTTAATGGCGTTACTATCACTAACATCGGGATCGATAACTATTGCAGCTGGGACGGCTACTGGTGAAAGGTCTCCGTTTTGTTCTCCAAAGGCTTGATTTCGCTTATATGTGACGAGTTGATCAACTAATTGCAAGGTTCCCATATTTGATATGGCACCATTATCGATTGTATTGATTTTAAATCCAAGAATATTGATGACTCCTGGTGAAACAAAAAACATATGAAACACCCCTGTCTTTTCAGTTTTTCACAACTGTTCGTAACAAATGTCTTATAGACTATAGTAGGCTTGTTTTAACGGAGTTACTGTCAGAGATATCTGGATCTAAAACCGAAGAATTAGACAGAATCGTGGGAGAAAAATCTCCGTTTTGTTCTCCTATCCCTTGATTCCGTTTATAAGAAACAAACTGGTCCAAGTGTTGACTTGGACCGAGATTAACGACGGCTGCATGATCAATTGCATTAATCTTAATTCCTAAAATATTTAATGTTACAGGTGCAAATGTCATTCTTTTACTCCTTATGGATTCGGAAGATTAGCCGTTTCAAAAGAGGAATTTGAATCAATTTGATCCCGGTCATCGACAGCACTTCTCGTACCGATAAAATGGGTTCCATCCCCCATGTTTTGGCCTACCCCTTGGTTTTTTTTATCGGAATTATGCCATTCTGCTAATAAATTTTGCCCTACATTGATGGCGGATGCATTCTCAAATGAATTTACTTTAATGATATTGATATTAATATTAATGTACGGAACAGGTCCCACGATTTAAATCCTCCTACATACTTTAATCAAAGACGTTTATCAGTTGCCTTTTGTGAGAATGAATCCTCGACATCATGATCCATAGTAGCACTTGTTGTGTAGATTCTTAAACACTCATCCCCCAATTGCTGACCAAATCCTTGATTTTTTTTTGCCTTCACATTTCTGTTTTGTTTTAAGGTAGAACTAAAAGATATTGAACTACAATGATCTATGTTATTTAGTTTTATTTCAGTAATATTTACTTTCGTTGGTATAAAGAACATGACTTATTTATCCTTTCTTTTAACTTGAATATTTAACTATATGTTTGATCTCTAAAAAATATGTTTTTAGTCGAAGAAGTCTGGATGGACCTTGTAAATCCTAAGGTTTAAATTTAGGAGTGGACAAATTTTATGAATGATTTCATAAATGATAAATATCATTAATTATAAATGAAGAAATGGACCGTGTTTCATATTGAGCATTATAAGGGGATGATCCATCATGGATATGAATAAGATTTTACAATGGATGGATTTGGCAAAAAAATACCAAACTGGTGATTTTTGGGATGGAATATTTGAACAATCCTCCTTCGATGAATTTATGAAAAACAATACTGATTCACATCAATCGGGGGGAAATAATACGATGAAAATGGGGAGGGAACAGAAATTTCCTCCCATCGATATTTTCCTAACGGACGAAGAAGTTTTATTAATTGCGGAGTTGGCAGGTTATGTAAAGGAAAATATTCAATTATCTGTGTTAGGTACCAGCCTATTAATCAAAGGTACTAACCAGCAAATGATTTCAGGAGAGCCAGTGCAGCAAGAAAGATTTCACGGAGCATTTGAACGAGAGATCCAGCTCCCTGAACCGACGTATCCGAATCAAATTCGTGCAAAATTTAATAATGGGCTTTTATTTGTTTCATATAAACGGCAATTTTTGAAAGAAGAGCGCGTAAATATTGAGTAATCAACGGATCGGAAAATAAATAAATAAATTGATTTACTGTGGGGAGAGCGGATGCCTATAAAAGGGATGTTTAATCAAAAAGCCCAAAAGAAAAACGAGATTGAGTGGGAAAAGCAAATTTTAAGAATCAATACGCTTGAGGTTCAAATAAAAGGCTTATTAGAGTTTGAAAAGCAGATTCGAACAACCATGTACAGAGACAGCGTTGAAGAAAAAAAGGAGAAAGGACAAAAGAATCAGAGGCAAGATTCTCAAGGCCAAAATAGGGGGAACGTTCAGAAATTTGATGACCTAAACAAAAAATTAGAAAAACTGGGACAAAGGGTGTACCAGTTGGAACATTCTATAGAAGAAAAAAGAACATTTCCCACAAATCCCCTTCTAAGTGAAGTGGAAAATAAAGTGGATAAGCGCTTAATTCCTTTCATCGAACAAATTTTAGAAAAAGAAGCCATTCATCTCCAAATAGAAAAACAGATGGTTGAGAAAATACAAGCTTTAGAAAATCAAATTTCGATGCTCAATGATCATGTAGCGAATTCAAAAATAGACGATCATCGAGAGATGCCAGCTGAAGATTTTTCAACACGTGAACCTTCAAATGAGAAAATGGCTGAGAGGGAAGTCTTTTATACGCAGATTGACATGAGAGTTCAACTCTTAGAACATAATTTATTGTTGGTAAATGAAGTCCAGTCCGGGTTGTTGAAAAGGCTCGAGGAACTAAGTGAAAAAAGTGATATACTTATGAAACATTTGAACGAAACAGAGGATGCTATGAAGGAGAAGGAACCTATTTTTAAAACACTTTATGTAGATAAGCTATATTTAGATAAATATGAGCAAAATAATAATTTTGCACAGCTAGGCATTAAAACGTTAAGTGGTGCTTTAAATATTGGTGCAACATACGGGAAAGAAGCGATTCCCAAGAAAGTCACGGAGCAAGTAAAAGAGGATATGGACAAAATGAAGGAAATGAAAGAGGAGATGGAAAATAGTCAGCCCAGTACGGACAAGCCAGATGACACTCAGCATGATGATTCATCCTCAGAGGCAGCAACCCACCCATCTGAAGAAAACCTTCCATATACGGATATTGTTATTGAAGATGACGAGTCTTCCTTTGGAGAGTCTAATAAAAAGGGCTTCTGAATTCCCAGAAGCCCTTTTTTTAGCATTTTATAAATTCCTGATTTCTACAAGGAGACTTTTGTGAGGTTTAGACAAGTTTGAGTTTGTACCATTTTAGTCCATAAGGAATGATAAAAAGCTTGAAATGATGCTTTAATGTCCTACCTAATGCCTCACCACCAGAATCCGAGTAAAGCTATTCCGGCTATTGCACCTAAGGCTATTCCTGCGCCGAAGCCCCAACCCCAGTATCCATAACCAAATCCACCTAAGTTTCTTCTAGGTCCCAGCGGTCGAAGATAGACTCTGTTTCCACCAACACGATGTATAATCCCTCTATGGACTCTTCCATCACGGGTTCTGATTTCAACAGCCCTACCTCTGTATCTGTTACATAAACCATGATAATAACCAATTGACATACGTTTTTCCTCCATTCGAATTTGTGTACAAGATATCTTATGCGATTCATTTAAAATCGGAATGGACAAACATACAAGGTTTATAGAACTTCCTGAACGTGAAAGCCCACTGCATTGCTGTGGTAGCAGTTAACTAAAAGGCTTAGACATGATTAAAGGAAACATAGACATCTAAGTTGTTTTACCATTGTGTATTGAGAGTGTATTTAATTTTTATACTGAATTTCTTCTCCTGAAGTATAGTACACCTTTTAAAGGTTTTTTTATTGAGCTGAAATTACTTTAAGCCCAAAAATAAAAAGTTAGGGTTTTATCCAATCAAATCACCCTGTAATGACATAGTCTATGTTATAACGTTGGAGGTGATAGATATGGGCGGAGCTGGAGTTGGCTATGGATCTGGATTTGCTTTGTTAGTCGTATTATTTATTCTGCTTATCATTATTGGAGCTTCTTGGTGGGGCTACTAAGATTTAAAAATAACAAGTTAGGAGTGTTATAAATGGGCTTTGGATGTGGATATGGTGGTTATGGATATGGTGGCTATGGATATGGCGGAGGCTATGGCGGAGGATTTGCGTTAATCGTTGTTTTATTTATCCTTCTCATTATTGTTGGTGCCGTAATTTGGAACTAAAATAACCATTAAACAAAAAAAGGGTGTCGGGATTGTACCGGCACCCTTTACTAATGAAGTAAAGAACCAATTGGTTTTGAAAAAATTCTATTCATGAACTTATCTCAAAGAGAAAACTGTGCAGGTTCGGTGGATAGTACATCTTTTGATGTGAGATGATGAATGGCCATGTATTTTTTAACCAAAAAATAACCAACTGAGTAACCCGCCATTTTTGGGTATAAGGCTGATCCATATAGTATCTCATGGTGTTTAGGGTCTGTTTTTAAAATAGTACGGTTTGGGGCCATAAATTTTTCCCACATGATTTGCAATTCTTTATCGGTATAGTAAGAGGTCCAAGATGACATAAACTTTTCCCCAATTCTTTCTCTTACGGCATTTTCAGCTAAACCCTCTAAAATAATGGTATCTAATAATGTGTAGTCGTCTTCAACTTTTGAATAATAGGTCAACCGACAAACATGGTTGTATTCATGGGTTAGTAATGATCTTATTTCCGCTTCATGGTTCTCCTCCGAGATAAACAAAAATATTTTATCCTTAAAGGATAAACCGGCCTTCCCGTTAAATTCCTTTTTCATTATTTCGTTCCGTGTATCGGAAGGGAAAATAAAAATGGGAATATCTGGCCCTTTCCACAATTTTTGAAGGATCTGCACTTCATGTTGAACGATTTCCCAGACTTGTTTTCTTTGTAACTTTGTTATTTGATCCTTTCCATTTGTTAGAGGATCGTACATACCATGTAGTAATAAATAATCATAAATCTCAGAGGCATAAACACCATCAAAAAACAATCTTAATTTTTCACAAATTTCTATGGGTCTATTATATGATTCTAACAACCATTTATCGGTTTCAATTACGCTCATCTCAACACTCCTAGCATCCTTCATTTTAATAAAATATGCACAATGTAACATGAAGTGACCGTATTAATTCGATCCCGACCCTATAAAAACGTGTAGGATGAAAATACCAATTTTATAAAATTAAATGCTAAATACAGGGCGGATACCCTAACCCAAATCTACTTTTTGAATAGGATATACCGATTACAAAAGGAGGTATTTATCATGTTTCCATTGAGACCTAGACGCCCATTCCCACCACGATATAGGCATCAAAGACAAATGTATCATCGTAAAAATCCAACAAAGCCAAATATTTTTTCAGAAATTTACGATACGGTAGGGAATTTAGATGTAGAGAAGATGAAAAATACTGCTGAAAGTTTAAAACAACTTTATAGTGAGATCAGTCCCATTTTTACTAAAGCGAATAAAAAATAAAATGGTTACTGCATCATGTTGTAGAGAAAAAACTTTGTGAAAATAAAATTTTAATAAAAGATGGGGAAAAGAGTGAAATACACATATCTTGATTGTTTGGCACAATTCGGTGTTGGAGGTGCCCATCCCGGCGGTCTTTCACTGACTAAGGAAATGTTTTCAAAGGAACAAATAGACGAAAAAACGACCATTCTCGATGTTGGGTGTGGTACAGGACAAACGTCTGCCTTTTTAGCAGAAAAATATAAATGTAAAATGACCTGTTTAGATCATAATGAAATGATGTTGGAAAAAGCGACAAAACGATTTCGATCTAAAAATCTTCCTATCGATGCTAGGCTTGGGACGATCGAAAATTTACCATTCGGTGAGAAGTCATTTGATTTGGTTCTATCTGAATCGGTAGTCGCATTTACAGATATCCGTCAATCCCTTTCTGAGTTAATAAGAGTTTTGAAACCAAATGGTGTCTTATTGGCTATTGAAATGGTTCTTGAGAAACCACTATCTGAGAAAGAACAAACTTCAATAATGGAATTTTATGGAGTTTCTCGAATTCTAACGGAGTCTCAGTGGAATTCCTATTTACAAAAAGCCGGTTTTCATCAAATAAAGATAGAGAAATCTCAAATGACGTTGGAACAGCCAGAATTTGAAAATACTACTGATTTTTACCTTTCTGAACAGTTGGATGAAGAGCTGTATGATATCCTTGACCACCATGAACAATTAACCAAAAAATATCAAAATGTACTAGGCTTTCGTGTGTTTAGATGTTGTGTTTAACATGTAAAAAGCACTCGGTTAAACCACAACCATAAAGGGGTTGGAGCAGAGGATGACGATAAGAAAAGCGACATATCAAGAAACCGAAGAGATTTTCAACTGTTCTCTGAATGTATTCAAGGAATCCACAATGGGATTGATCGATGTAAAAGAAACTCAAGAGGTTCCACTAATTTCGTCCTTTTTAGAAGATGGTGGTTATTACCTTGTTTATTCAGAAAATAACGTCATCAAGGGCTGGATCGGTATCGCTAATACATGCAGCTATTATGGTGGTAAATGGGTTGGCGTGATCACAGAAGTATATGTTCTTCCGGAATATCGAAGGAAAGGAATCGCACGACAGTTGTGTGTGGAAGGGATTAATAAGTTGCAAGAACAGGGTATTCATAAAGTCCAGTTACAAGTATTTACAGGCAATTTTGCCAAACAACTTTATCAAAATCTTGGTTTCAAAGTAGTATCAACATTAATGGAGAAAGAGATTTGATTTTTCATAATTGACTTATTCTTACCTTTATAGACGAAATGGTTCAAACGTAATAAAGGTTTTACAAAAACTGGTAGCAGAAAAACTTGTCTATGAATAAGCTGTAAAGGTATAAAAATAGAGGAGGGCGCTTCATGCAACCATATATAAATCAAAATACTATTTATAACGAAAGGGATCATGAACATCATCATGATCATCACCATGATCATCACCATAAGTGCAGAAAGCATTTATATCAATTTATTCAAGTGGAATTAAATGATGGTACTATTTATCAAGGGATTCTTCATAGCTATGACAGAGAGAAAATGTATATTCTTATGCCAAAAATGCATCTTGAGCATCATCATCACCATCACCATGAGTTTATGCATATGGAAGATGAGAGTAGCAGTAGTAGACAGTTCTTTCCTTTCTTTGGACCATTTGGATTGTTTGGTTTTCCATTCTTTGGAGTTAGAAGGTTTGGCCCATTTTTCCCGTTCTTTATTTAAATATAACAAAAAAGACTTGCGAGCTCAGCAAGTCTTTTTATCTTCGCGTGCCCAGCAAGCCGTTAATTGCTAGTTGGTGAAAGTCCAACCTGAGTAAGTACCAAGACGCTCAGTAGCTGACAGGCAACTGGTGAAGAAATTCTAAGGTTGAAGCCCTGTGACAAAGTAACTCCCTAGCGGAGTGCGAGCAAACTAACAGGTTGTAACATAAAGTGAATTCTGCCGTCTCGTCAAAAGAACCTACCTACGGTAGCCAAAGAGAAGTCGAGCCTTGGGATAATGGGCGAAGACCATGGAAGGTGTGAAGATCTTGGAATAGCAGCACCGATGAATCTCTCGGGGTATGGGGAGCGACATGTTAGTAAAGTAGTTAGCGGAACTGGGGATACCCTCCTTGTCACTTTCTAACGAAAGTAAAGCAGAAACCTATAAGTGCAAACGAAGTGGTGGATGGATGAGAGGGAGTCGGAGGGGGTATAGTACCATTAATGACAATGACAACACAACATTGTCTAGGGAAGGACGGCGCAAGCCATTACCCTACTTCGTTCATATGTCAGAAGGAGGTAAGAGTCAGTGAATGTCAGGAAAATGACTAACTACACCAATAAAGTAAAAGCTCAAGAACTCTGGAAGACGTTATATCTTTGTGCCAAGGAATGTCCAACTCGAAGATTTCACGCTTTATATGACAAAATCTATCGTCCTGATATTCTATGGGAGGCATGGCAACGTGTGAAGCGAAAGAAAGGAAGTGGAGGTGTCGATGGACAGACGATTGAACAAATCGTCTTGGAGTACGGGGAAAAGAAATTTATGAACGAGCTCTATTTGGAACTAAAGGAGAAGCGTTATCACCCTAGTCCAGTCCTAAGAACCTATATTCCAAAGGATGATGGAAAGAAACGTCCATTAGGAATTCCAACTATTAAAGATCGGGTCGTACAGATGGCAACGAAAATGGTTATTGAACCAATATTCGAGGCCTGACTTTCATGACTGTTCGTTTGGTTTTCGTCCAAAGCGAAATGCCCATCAAGCGATGGCAAAGATAAGAAAAGCCAGTAAGAAATGTTTTTGGGTAGTAGACGTCGATATCCAAGGATATTTCGATAATATTAATCAATACAAGTTGATGAAAATATTAGAACAAAGGATTAGTGATCGACGGGTTTTAAAGCTTGTTCGAAAATGGCTAGAGTCAGGCATAATGGAGGAAGGCAAAATAAGAAATCCAATTACTGGTACACCGCAAGGTGGTGTAATTTCACCTCTTTTAGCTAATATCTACCTAAATACAATGGATATGCTTTGGGAGAAGAAGTTCAAAGACTTGGGTGAACTCATAAGGTATGCGGATGACTTCGTCATTATGTGTAAAACCAAACAACAAGCACTTGAAAGTATAAAGGTCATCCAATCAATAATGAGGAAACTTGACCTTACTATTAATAGAAATAAATCGAGACTAGTTAATCTGTGGAATGACATAGATGGTTTCGATTTTCTAGGATTTCATAATCGGAAGTTTCCAATCAGACGAAAAGGTGGAAACACGTTATATGTCATGTCACATATACCTAAGAGGAATGCGATGAAGAAAATGCGTTCTAAGATTAAAGCCTATACAGAACCAAGGAATAAATTATACTTGGATATCAGAGAGTTAGTAAAAGGGCTAAATAGGAAACTGCAAGGTTTCAAGAATTACTATCTTATCTCGGCTCACGCAAAGAAATGGCTAAATAGAATCGACTGGTATGTATTAGAACGACTTACCTTATTTCATAACAAAAAGAGAAATAATCGTAAGAAACATGGAAATTTAAAGGATGTAAGAAAAGAAGTGAAACATATATTAGTGAAATTAGCTAGTTAGACGCTGTAAAGCCAAGGAAAGAAGAACGTCGGAAAGCCGTATGAAGGAAAACTTCACGTACGGTTTGATGAGGAGGAGCTGAAAGTAAAAGAGATAGCAAAAGCTATCCCTTTGAAATCAGTTTCTTACTCTACATTTAAATATCGTTCAAAGTTTAATTTAGTTACACAAGAAAGGACCGCAATTTTTTTGCGGTCCTTTAAGGATTTCTAAGCAACTATTTTGTACAAGAAAATACCCGATAGTCTAAAATTCCGTGATATTTGCCCATTATATAGAAATGTTGATTCATGATGGTGTACAGTTCAGGCTCAATATAATCTGAATATAAGAATTCTGGTGTCACATTTTGTTGTAAGATTGATTGTGTCTGCTTACGACTTTCTATCCCTTTAAATCCTGTTTGTTGTAGTAAAGTAAGCCAGTCTTTTTCCATTAGTAAGGAATCGACTCCATAAAATTGGGTAATTTCCTTCGTATGGCTTGGATGAAGATGTTGATTAATGATCAGTTCATTTGCGATAAAACGACCCCCACTCTTTAATAATCGAAAAATTTCAGTTAGAGATTTGGGTTTATTGACAAAAGAAAGAACAGATTCAGAAATAATATAATCAAATGTTTCATCTGTTAATGAACAGTTCTCGATCGATCCTTGGATAATTTTAGCCGGTAATTGGTTTCTGGTCATTCTCGATCTTGCTTTTTCGACCATAATTGGATTAATGTCTATTCCGGTTACGATGGCTCCGTATGTTGCGGCTAAATAAGCTGCACTTTGACCAGTGCCACACCCAACATCTAGGATTCTTGTTGTAGGGGTGATTCTTTCATACCTGAATAGTTCTTTTGTCAGGTCAATGCCCCCTGGATGGGCACCACCAACACCAAACTTAGACAAGAAGTCTAAATAGATTGGCATTTTCATTGTAACCACCTTCTGACATAAATTTAAATAATAGAAAATAAATAGAAGGTCTAGATCAATCTGTTTTTTTACTTTTTTCCGTTAAATAAGCTTCAAATGAATCAATCATATGCCTCATCCAATTTTCATAAATTTTAGCTTTATGTTGGATGATTTGATTATAGGAGGTTTGGTCAGGAAGAAGGGAAAACAAATAGGGATCGGGACAGCCCTGGGTATCATCTGTATTTACCTCAATAATCCATAGGTTTCCATCATGATCTAATCCAAAATCAATTCCGACTTCCGTGAAAAAATGGTATTGATCTAGCATATGGCAAATATCCATGGAGATGGTCTTTAATGTATCTATGGAAAAGGGTTGGTTTGGAAATAGTGCAGAGATCACTTCATCGGTCGGTTTAACGGTACCATTACTAATTTCAATATTGGAAACGATGGATCCTGCCCCGCCAATTCTTACTAAATTACCCCCATATAACCAAGAACCATCCATCTCCTTATATAAATGAGACCTTATATCGAATGGTTGATTGTCATATCGAATAGTAGGGATTCCTCTTTGTATGATGATGTTTGTATCCTGGTAAAACTCTCCAATTTGATGATAGATTTCATTAAAGTCATCAAGAATGACAGAATCTTTTCCTTGAACCCTCCAAATATAGGAGTTCTCATTTAGTTGAAGGGTACTGATATCCGTTCCACCCCAAGAGGCAATTGGCTTTATATAAAGAACGGGATATTTCATCAGCATAGATGACAAGGATTCTGTTGAATATAATTGGGTTTCAGGGATTTGTACGTTTTTTACGGGGTGACGTATTAATAATTTATACATCTCCCATTTGTTAATAAACTCTCTGTTTGGATCCACAATAGGTGACAATGTACTAATCCTCCCATGATTCCATCAATGGGTTTTCGACAACCTTATTGATTTGATTATGACCATCTACATAAGCTACTTTTGTCTTTAACTGTTTGATTTCTTCCTCCGTAAAGATACCAGTACTTAAAATAATGACAATGTCATCTTTACGAAAAAGATGTGCAGGAGGACCGTTTAAACAAATAACACCCGAATGTGACTCCCCAGGAATGGCATAGGTTTTCCAGCGGGCTGCATTCCGGAGATTGGTAATTTGAACGATTTCATAAGGCAAGAGATCGACTGCTTTCATAAGTTCCTTATCGATTGTAATGCTTCCTGGATAATCTAAATCCGCTTCAGTTACAGTAGCTCTGTGGATTTTCCCTTTACACATATAACGTTGCATCTGATACCTCCAAAATTTGAACTTTTATCAACTGTATATGAAGTTTTAGAATATAATGTGTCTGGCAATGAAGAAATCGTGAAAAATACCATAAAGAAAAAATATATCAAGGTTCCAGCCGGTTATGACATATTGTAGTTAGTAATTTAATAGAGACTGGTACTTTTTGTTTTTATAAAAAACGTTAGAAAAGGGGTAAGGAAACAATTCGAGGAATCAGAGGATTCTACAAATTAGCAGATATGTATGATTTTTACGAAAAAACAACCTAAAAATGACATGAACGATACTCTAAAGCAGTTATTTGAATAATTTAATACTATTCTACATTTTTGATGCTGAAACAATGGAATTAGTTTATGACAGTGGAAAAGAGTTCAAAGAAATGACAAGTAGGGGCATTTTTGTGAATTTTCGATAATATGGACAAAAGTTTGTACCAATAATTCCATTTTACAACGTTTATTTTATGTGTTATGAAGCGACGCCTTCATTCAGTATCAACACTAAGAATTCATTGTTTGATGAAAGACTACTGAATTCTTCGTGTTTTTTTAAGGTTATTCACGAAACCTTCAAAGTTGATTTCCTCTGTTTCATTAAATTCCAATATAAAACCTTTCTCTCGCTTTTTATATTCCACGGTTGCTTCCTCTTTCACGATGTTTTTTAACTAATTTTTCGTAGTTAGCTAGTTAAGTGGTAATCAGTATGATGCATGCATAAAAATCATCTTATGTATTCTGAAATTAACTGTGATTGAATTGCCTATATTTGAAATAAAAAATATAGGCTAAGTTGCTTTATATACATTCATTATAGAGACAAGCCTTTTCGATAAATCGAATTCTCGGATGTTTTAAAGTCCTTATTTATGAATAGTGTAGGTTCCATTCAACCTGAAAAAAGGCATTGAAAAACACATTAAGTGAATAAAAAAAAGTTGCATGGGTTAAATAGAATTTAAGTATTGAATTTTTGTTGGTCAAAGGAAACATTTTGAAGATGGAAAATATAATACAAATAAAGTGAGTTGATTTAAAAATGTATCTATCTAAACGGATCAAAAAAAAGATTATTGTAAATGCCTATCTATATAAGGTACTAGGTGTGATAAACGAAGAGGATTATCATTCTATTGTTAATAAGATTCAGTCAAATCATAGCAAATAAATTCAATCAGAAAGTGAGGGTCCATAATGAACTGTAGGTAAATGTACATTTTTTTACCTTTAGTTTTTCCCTAGGGAAACATTTATGCTTAAGGGGAAATTTTGATTTAGGTCCATTACATGATTAAGGTAAAAATAATGAGGTGGGGGAATAAAACATGAATTTGTCCAAAGTGTTAAAGTCACTTTCTGACTGTTCAAAAGGAGAGCGCTTTGTCATCCAGGAATTAGAACTAGAAGGAGTTATGAGAAGAAGATTATTAGATTTAGGTTTTGTAAAAGGGGTAGAGGTATTGGTGCTTCAAAGAAGTCCATTAGGAGATCCAGTAGCATATCGGGTTAGCGGCACAACGGTCGCTCTTCGGAAAGAGGAAAGTTCAAAAATACTGGGTGAAATTAGGAGGGACCCAAGTGATAGTACATCGAATAGCTTTAGCAGGTAACCCGAATACTGGGAAAAGTACCTTGTTCAATACTTTAACAGGATTAAAGCAGCATACAGGAAATTGGCCAGGAAAAACGGTAGCTCATGCAGAAGGGACATTTCAACATCAGGGGCAAGAGTATCTGCTCATTGATTTACCCGGTACTTATTCTTTGTTTTCTAATTCAACGGATGAAGAAGTAGCTAGGGACTACATTGTATTTGAGCAGCCAGATGTGACATTGGTTGTGGTAGATGGTACATCAATGGAACGAAATCTAAATCTAGCCCTCCAAGTTTTAGAGATGACCGGTCATGTCATCATTTGTATTAATCTTATGGATGAAGCAGAGAAAAAAGGGATTGTGATTGACGAAGAAAGACTATCGTCTAAGCTTGGTGTTCCTGTTGTAAAGATATCAGCACGAAATAAAAAAGGAATTCAATCTTTACTTGATACTATAGCAAGACTGTTAAGAGGGGATATTCAAATAAAGCCCTATCGATTGACCTATCGACCGGAAATTGAAGAACAAATCAATAAATTAGAACCTATCGTTCGTGAGTTGATAGGTGATGGATATCCATCAAGGTGGGTCGCACTGAGACTTCTAGATGGAGATGATGCTTTGCTGAAGAAAATCCACGAACAAATAAAGAGTAAAGGAAGTAATCCATATGAATTTGGAAACATCCTCCATTCATAATTCATTAGAAAGTTTAATAGATGAGGGGAAGTCTAAACTAAATACAGCTATCAGGGATGAAATTGTAAGCAGTATTTATGATACAAGTAAATCGTTATGTAAGGAAGCGGTAAGTTATCAAAAAGAAAAACCTAACCGATCGGATACCTTGGATTCTATATTCACTTCTCGAATCTTAGGCTTTCCTATTATGCTGCTCATGCTTGGTGTCGTATTTTACATGACCATTGCAGGTGCAAATATTCCATCTTCCATGCTTGCTGAGGGTTTTGGCTGGGCAGAAGGTAAACTAACAGTAGGCTTTCAAGCTATCCATGCACCCCAATGGCTGCACGGAGTTCTAGTTCTTGGATTGTTTAGAGGAACAGGCTGGGTGATAAGCGTCATGCTGCCACCAATGACCATTTTTTTTCCGATTTTTGCTTTGCTAGAGAATTATGGCTACTTGCCAAGGGTAGCCTTTAACATGGACCGTTTATTTAAACGGGCTGGTGGGCATGGAAAGCAATCACTCACCATGGCAATGGGCTTTGGATGCAATGCAGCAGCCATTTTATCTACGAGAATTATTGAATCACCAAGAGAGAGGATGCTGGCGATCCTTACCAATAACTTTGTCCCATGTAACGGAAGATGGCCCACGTTGATTTTACTTGCCTCACTTTTCATGACAGCTGGTTTTGCCGGTGCGGGGGGCGCATTAGCAACAGCAGGTATATTAATGGGATTTGTCCTTCTCGGAGTAATTGTTACTTTAATGGTATCATGGGTACTCTCTAAAACGGCTTTAAAAGGGGTTCCTTCTCATTACACACTGGAACTTCCTCCTTTCAGAAGGCCAAAGATTATAAACACCATAGTAAGAGCAAGTATTGATAAAGCTTGGAATGTCTTAAAAAGAGCAGTCATAGTAGCGGCTCCAGCATCCATTATTACATGGATTTTAGCTAATGTGTTTATTGGCGATATAAGTATATTAATGTATTTGATTAACTTCCTAGATCCATTTGGAAAGGCATTGGGATTAGATGGATTCATCATAGCCGCCTTTATCCTAGGGTTACCTGCCAATGAAATTGTGGTTCCTATCCTCATCATGGCCTATTTATCTCAAGGGTCTATGCTAGAAATTGAGGATTTAGGGAAGTTAAAGCAAGTGTTTATCGACCACGGATGGACCTGGTTAACGGCTTTGAATATGATGTTGTTTTCGCTATTGCATTATCCGTGTGGAACAACACTAGTGAATATTTATAAAGAAACCAAAAGTAAGAAATGGACCTTTATGTCATTTGCGATCCCAACAGCTATTGCCATTGGTGTCACATTCATTACAGCTACTGTTGCTAGGTATTTTGGCTGGGTTTAGGAAACTAAAAAACGATGAATATATTTTGAAAGCTGCCAAATCATGGCAGCTTTCGCGCATTTTAAGGGTAGTGATTTTGAATATTATTATCAATTAGGAGGGAGACAACGTAAGTTCAAAAGCAAAAATTGTCACGAAATATAGAGGTACAGATTAAAGTTAAGGAAAGCCAGATAAAAGATAAGATTATGGAGCATGGAGAATTATTAGCTACGCTTTTAAGTGGCCTCTTAATTTTCGGTAGCTGGCTATTAAGCAAAGCAGAAATCAATACTGCTTCTACTATCTTATATATCTTGGTGTTCTGTATCGGAGGTTTTGCCAAAGCTAAGGAAGGTTTGGAGGTGTATACAAGCCGCTTTTGGTGGAATAAAGCTCTGTCGTATCTATTAAAATCGTATTCTCTTTGTTTCTCCTGCTAGTCTTATACATCCGATTGCGAAGTTTTTTTATAAGATTCAATGAGATCACCTCTAATAAATTTTTATGATTCAACGAAATGGATATATATGTTCTTTTGGAGAAGAAACAAGGGGAGATTTGATGGAAGAAGAGGAAACGGGAGAACCGTCTCCAGTTTTTAAAATTTTAGTTAACCCAATGCGACATCAAGGATCATCATCAATACAAAACCAACCATTAAACTCATAGAAGCAAGATCTTTATTGCCTTTTTCTTGCGAGCTTGGAATAACTTCCTCTGCTACTACAAAAATCATCGCTCCAGCGGCAAAGCTCAATGCATAAGGTAGTAATGGTTCGATAAATGAAACAGCCAAGGCACCAATGACGGCAGCGATCGGTTCAACCATACCTGAAAATTGTCCGTAGAAAAAGCTTTTTCTGCGAGACATTCCTTCACCTCTTAGAGGCATTGAAACAGCAACACCTTCTGGAAAGTTTTGAATTCCGATTCCAAGTGCAAGGGTCAAGGCACCGGCTAAAGAAGCTTCTGTTCCACCATTTGCTAGTGCTCCGAAGGCAATCCCGACAGCTAACCCCTCTGGGATATTATGAAGGGTGATGGCTAGTACCAACAATGTACTTCTTTTTCTTTCTTTATGATATAACCCTTCTGCTTGGCTACGAGGAGTATTAGGGTGAAGGTGAGGCAATATCTTATCAATGCCCCATAAAAATATCCCGCCTAATAAAAATCCAAATGCTGCTGGAAACCATGCTCCTATGGCGTTGTGCTCGGACATTTCGATCGCTGGTCCTAGTAAAGACCAATAACTGGCTGCAATCATTACACCTCCAGCAAATCCTAGCATACTATCTAATAATCGTTGGCTTATGGTTTTAGTTGCAAAGACTAGCGAGGCCCCAAGCGCAGTCATTCCCCACGTAAATAAGGTAGCGATAAATGCTTGAGTGATTGGATTGAAATTTTGAAAAAAGTGAACCATAAGAAGGACTCCTTTATCTTAAACTAAATTTGATTAGGTAAAAAATTTTTATCATAGGAAACATTTTAGTCTTAAGTAAAAAAATAGTCAATTTTTACATTCTGCCTAGCGCAACTATTGTTGAAAGTAAATTTTTTGCAATTTGATTATGTTGTTTAATGGCTATTAATCTCTTATAATATAGTAGTTAATCGTAAGTATGGATATGTTCCAGTAAAATTCAATGGATATCTGACATAAAACTGAAATAAACTTTTTATTGTTTTTACTAAAAGCTCATCAGCTTTATATAGTAAAAAAACCCCCACTTTGGTGGCGAATTGCTACCAATTGGGGGATTTTCTATTATTTATCATTTTTTAGTCGTTTCAATGCAGAAATAGATGATAAAGGAACCATCCAGAAACTGGGAATTGACTGAATTCTACAGTTTTCGTAACAAATTTAAGTAAAGAAGGGGAAAATGCTTGACCACAGAAAATAATAACTATCAAGATCAATCACTTTTTAGCATCACATGGCCTCTTTTCATTGAAATCTCTCTTCATATGAGTATGGGAATTATTGCTACATTAATTTTAAGTAGTTATTCGGATAATGCCGTAGCGGGAGTTGGTGTAGCTAATCAAATTACGAATATCTTTATTTTAGTTTTCAACGTTATTGCCATTGGGGCTACCATTCTAATTGGTCAAAATTTAGGTGCTAACCAATTGGACCGGGCGAGACAACTTGCTAGATCTGCATTTGGGGTTAATGTTTGGGTTGGGATCGTCATGACGATCATTGTTGTTTCTTTTAGTGGTGGATTTTTAAAATTTTACGGACTTATTGGTGAGGTTTATGACTTTGCTTACACCTTTCTTACCATCACAGGATTATCTCTTTTCCTTGAAGCAATCTCTTTAGCTTTAAGTGCGGTTTTACGGAGCTATGGGCATACTAAAGAAACGATGATTGTTACGGTTATGATGAATGTTATAAGTGTTTTCGGTTTTTTCATTGCCATTAAAGGCTGGTTCGGACTCCCCGTTACAGGAGTGGCTGGGGTTGCTTTTTCCATTATCGTTGCAAGAGTCTTCATTATTGTAGCTCTTTTTTATTTTGTATATAAAAAGCTCCATATAAGACTGTATATTAAAGATATATTTGTCATCAATAAGTCTGATGTGAAGGGTCTACTCTCAATTGGAGTTCCATCTGCTGGAGAAAACCTCTCCTACCAATTTTCACAAGTGGTTATTACAGGTTTTATTGCCTTTTTAGGGGATGCATCATTGGCAGCCCGTATGTATATTTTTAATATATCCATGCTTTGTTTTCTCTTTTCAATGGCAATTGCCCAAGGAACACAGCTATTAATTGCACGATATATGGGAGCTGGAAATTATGATCGTGCATTAAAGCGAGGACTTAGAACTTTAAAAATAGCCATGATGGTTTCAACATTATTTTCCCTTGCAGTTGCGTTCATTGGCGAGCCTACATTAACTGTTTTTACAAAAGATCCAGCGATCATTGCTGTCGCTCTTCCTGTGCTTTGGGCCATTGTATTCATTGAACCGGGTCGAGCTATGAATATTGTACTCATGGGCTCTTTAAAATCAGTTGGGGATGTAAGATTTCCTGTTGTGATTGGCATTATCTGCATGTGGGGAGTAGCTGTTCTCTTTAGTTACCTTTTCGGAATCACATTGGGCATGGGACTATTAGGAGTATGGCTTGCACAAGGGCTAGATGAATGGATTCGTGGATTTTTTGCATTAAAACGCTGGGTTTCAAAGCGTTGGGCCAGGAAAAAGACTCTGCAAAAGGTTAGTTGATCAGGTGGTTCAAAAGGGAGCTGCTTTGGACGATACTCAAAGTTTTTTAAAATGGTAAAAACAATAACGTTTGGTGCCATTTAAAATGATCGACACCCAATTTTTAGTCGATTCTAACAATTGGGTGTATTTCTCTTGTGATAAAATCTTCATTTAATGAGCTTGAGGGTGTATTTTAAAAAAGAAGAGAAGTGGGTATGGGTGTACCTTCTAACTTTTATCCAATAAGCTGTCAGTCTTGCAAACTTTCATTTTCTCCTAGAAATTCTTTCAGTCTTTCTTTATTTTGTTCAAAGTCC
Source organism: Niallia sp. Kr1 (assembly GCF_050389805.1). Taxonomy (NCBI): domain Bacteria; kingdom Bacillati; phylum Bacillota; class Bacilli; order Caryophanales; family Bacillaceae; genus Niallia; species Niallia sp. Kr1. The sequence goes on from NZ_CP130945.1 coordinate 1,522,515, forward strand.
ACTTCCAACACCTCGCCAATCCCTTCATAACGATTATTCTCAAAACTATCATCTTCAGGGATTCGTAATGTGTCGATCTCTCCACCTTTTTCCGTTAATACATCTTTTCCAATTTTTAAAAGAGTAGAAGGTTCCAAGTTCGTATCCACGTGTGTATGTAAAAGGCCTAATAGTTCAGGAAGTTTCTTCACACTATTAAAACTCGCCACTTCTTCCGATAATTTCGAGATGACTTCTTGCTGCCGTTGTACCCGTCCGAAGTCACTTAAACGATCCTGACGAAAACGAACAAATCCTAATAACTCTTTTCCATGCAGTACTTGTGTTCCTTGTTCGAGCGTCATCCCTATTCCTGCGGTCATTTCATATGGGACTTCCACCTCAATTCCATTTGGAGCCAGGAGGTCGACCGCCTTCTCGAAACCCTGGAAATCAATTGTTGCATAATAATGAATATCTAGTCCGAAATTTTCTTTGATCGTTTCTCTTAGTAAATCTGGACCTCCCAATGAATAGGCAGCATTTAATTTTTGTTTACGATGATCTGGTATCGATACATACATATCGCGCATGAGTGAAATCAGCTTTATTTTGTGAGTTTGCGGGTTATAATGGGCAACCATAATGGTATCCGTTCTCGCTTGTTCTTCGCCGCGTGAATCACTTCCTAATAGAAGGACATTAAACGGATCTGTTTTATGGTTAGTTTTCTCTCCTTGAAACGATTGATTGGCTTCTACTTTTTTTAGCGGTTGGTTTAGTGCTTGTATTGTAGTTCCAATGTAATCAATCACTTGAACAAGTCCAACCATGAAGATTCCGATGAAAAAGAGTGCTCCAAAAATTCTTCCCCATCGAACTTTAACTTTCTTTTTCGACCGTGCCAATTTCGCACCACCTAATCTATATAATGAATACTTTGTAACTCGATTTATGATCTAACCTGCTTAGTTAGGTAAGCAAAATATAATGAGATTTGACTAGTTTAAAATCTATTGAAAGATCATTATTCCATATTTAGATTTCAACTTATCGCCATTATGATTACATTTTTTCAAAATTTTGGTTACATTGCATTTCAAGGAAGTGGAATGAAATGGTCCATACATCTCAACGAAAAAGGTTTAATGGATTCCATAAATTCTTTGAGACTTTGGGAGCAGGTGCGATAAAAGTTTAAATAAAGTGAATGAGAATGGGTATATAAGATCACTAGGATAGTTACGTTTAGGACATATTCTTAAAAGAACCTGTATATAGTTAATGTAAACAAATGGAATGGGCGAGGGAGTTTGCCAAAATTATCGAGACACTCATGACTTCTACTAGAAAAGGAACATTATTTCTGGTAGAAGTCTGTTTTTTTTAGAATAACTTTTTAAATGGCTTGGGGTGGTTATCGGGAATAATTAAGTGCATTTCCTTTCTGCTAAAGAGAAAGGGAAGCTATCTTCATTCAGGAGGATTTGTTTTGACTGATATTTTAAAGATTTTTTTCATGAACTTCATTAACGATCTTGATAACCTTCTAATTATTACTACGGTCATTCGCAAATATGGTTATACGGTAAAAACATTATTTATTTATATTGTGGTCTGTCTTACCTTAAGTCGAACACTTTATGTACTGGTGATTCATTCGTTAGTGGATTTTCCAAGTTTACGCTTCGTTACAGGAATGATCATCCTAAGTTTGGCCGTTCGGTTAGCATGGTCCATTGAAAAGGACAAAAGAGTCAAAATCATTCCAAACATATCGATTTTTCAAATGATGTTGATTGTAATGGCTACTGATTTTTCGATTTGTTTGGATAGTGTCATCATAACTTCAGAGCTATCATCAAATCCTTCTTTTATAGCGATAGGAATTGGTTTAAGTGTTTCAACCCTTTTTATTCTATATAGATCGTTCACAGATTTGTTAGGAAACACCTCATGGATACAAGTTATAGCCAGCGGATTAATAGCACATATGGCTATTTTAAGCATTGTTAAAGATCCGATCACCAAAACTCCACTTGTATTTATTGAAAAATACTTAGAAATACATATGAATAATTGGATAAACGTTTTTGCGTTAGACGTGGCAATCATCATCATGATTATGGGGGTATTAAGAAGGATGCAAAACCGATCATCTTTATAATTGAAAAAGTACTTCTGAAAATATAGGATATTAGTCTTTAAAGCAGGTATTTATAAAAAGCTTGTATGGATAGGATAACTCTATTAACTTTGAACAAACTAAATTTATTAACTACTTAATTGGGTTTGTCTTATAAAAGGAGTTGGAATACAAGTTGAGAAAGAGGCTACCTATTGCGTTTCTGTCTGTCATGATGCTTTGCTTCACTATCTTTGTAAATCCGATTTATGCCAAAAATGGAGATACAACGATAAGTAAAGCGGCAGTTAATCAAAATGATTCTGGAATCGTGACCATTTACCTGATACGTCATGGTCAAACCATTTTGAATCTTCATGACCGTGCCCAAGGGTGGGCGGATGGACCACTCACATCTTCTGGTGAAGAGTTAATTAAAAGAGTAGGAAGAGGGTTAACAGATGTATTGTTTGTTGGAGCTTATTCGAGTGATAGTGGGAGAGCGAGACAAACAGCAAAATTGATTTTAGGCGAAAATCAAACGAACGCAAAGGATTTGCACCTTATTGAAAACCAAGGGATACGTGAGGTCTATTTCGGGAAATTTGAAGGAGAGAAAATGGGCGTACTTTGGAAGTTGGCGGCAAATCATTTAGAACTAAGAAATGAACGGGAATTTTTCACAAGAGTCGATCATCCCTATAAAGAGTTAATTAAAATTCTTTCAGAATTGGATGAATCAGGTGAGGCGGAGAGTTATCAGGAATTAACAGACCGTACCTTTAAAGGATTTAACGAAATTGCGGAACAGGTCTATAAAAATGGCGGTGGCGATATTTTGGTGGTTTCCCATGGGATTACCATTAACGCTATTCTTGAAAAAATAGATGAGAGTAAAGTGCCAAAGGAAATTTGTAAAAACGGCAGTGTGTCAAAGCTTGAATTTGATGGGAAGGATTGGAAAGTAAAAGAAGTCAATGAAATGAAATATGCACAATAACTGACCCTTGCGCGTGATTTGCGCAGGGGTTTTTTGACAGCTTGACTGTTTTGGAAAAATATCCTCAAAAAATAATTCAAGGATAAGGGCTAAAAAGGTTATGGAAAAAAGACTGGGCGTGAATTTTTTTTAAGTGTTTCGATCAGATGCTGTGCATGCCAAATTGCCGGGATATGATATTTATAATTTATTGCAGTTTCAATAAAACTTAGTTCGGGAAAATGTATTCCTTCATTCCAATTACGGAGTGAAGTTTCTAATAAGGAATAATTTTGGACCCAGGCTTGTCTGCATTCTGTTGTTAATGAACCCGTTTGACTCCATTCATCGATTATCGTAAATAAAAAAAGAATATCATCATTTATTTTATTCAATGTTTTTAACCGCATTTCACCATTGTGGAGTTGAAATTGGCTTTTGTGTGCAAAATGGGTTAAATTTCAAACTTAATTTTGCTTTTTGGATTTGTTTTTCTGATTCCAGTAACTTTTGATGGATGTGATTAAATTGTTGATGGATTTCGTTTGGTTGAGATGCTCCTATATTAACCCAAGCAGACAAGGATTTAAGGCTGTCCGCAAACTGAAGGGGTAATGGGTCAATGTATTGAATAGCCCTTTTTGTAAAATTGGGTGGATATACATATTGCAAAATAAGGGCTACTCCTACGCTAATAAGCGAATCTCGAATTCCATCAAATCCATAACCGTGTAATTTATGTTCAAATTCAAGTACAAGTAAGACACTGAGGGCAATTTGATGAAGGGTGGTTCCGTTGGCTCTTAAGAAAAATGGAATAATCAGACTGACTAACATAACAACCGCTATAGATAAGCCGTTGGCATGTAAAGAAGATGCTAGAAAATATACAGATACACCTCCGATGATTGTTCCTAAAATTCTAGCTATACCAAATCTAATGCTTTTAAAAAGAGTGGCCTGTAAACGAAGAATAAGTGATATAGGACCTAAATATGGATATTTGGAGCCGAACAAAATGGACAATTCCTATGAAATGGCTGAACCGATCACCATTTTAAGGATGAGGATCCATTTCTCTAGCCCAGTTAGCTTTATTTTATTCACCTTAATCCCCCTGCTGAAAAATCATGCTCCCTTAGTTTGCTTTTGGTTATGTTTATTTATACTTACGTTAGATTGAAGTTGGCTATCAGGAAAGGCAACTTTGAAAAGAATGATGGTACACATGTCATAAAGACTTTCAATAAAAAAAAGCCGAACGCTAATGGTATCGGCTTTGATTTTATTCTGGTGAAGCTAATTTATACAAAATGGTGATTTATCGATTAATAGAAACCTCCGCCCCAATAACTAGCACCAATGATGATTAAAAGAATAAATAATACGATTAATAAGGCGAAACCTCCGCCACCGAAACCAACTGCTCCAGACATAAAATCACCTCCTTCAGAATTAGGAGGATATAAGTATGGGTCCATACATACTATGTGCTAACAAGGTAATTGACACTGATTTTTTATATGTTTAGAAATTTAAATAAGTTGGTATTCATATTTGAAGATAAGGTTAAATAAAAGGAATCAAAAAGCTTAATCATGCAGAGTGGTTTTTACGATTAACACTTGAACAGCGATTCATTGGATATCGTTCATTTTCTGCTAAGTGAATAATAAAATAGAGAGTAAATCCTTTAATATTTTTAATGGTTTTCTAAGTTTTCCAACAAAAGGTAAATTTTCTTTAAATTATTAGAATTATCTTTATAATATAGGGTGGGAGTGTATTTCAATTTCACAAAAAAGAGATGGGGGAAATGAATCAATGTCTAATGATCAAGAGGTTTTGTTTGAGAATGGAACACCAAATGAGCCAAAGCCGAAAGTGGAAAGAAAAGAAGGGGAACCCACTTCAGCTTTTAAAGGGGCATCTTGGGGAGCCCTGATTGTAGGGGTTGGAGCTTATTTAATCGGATTGTTTAACGCAACCATGGAACTGAATGAAAAAGGGTATTATTTTGCTATTTTAGTATTTGGACTTTATGCAGCGGTTTCTTTACAAAAAGCAGTACGAGATAAGGAAGAAGGAGTCCCGGTTACGGGGATTTATTATGGGATCAGCTGGTTAGCCCTTATTATTTCAATTGCATTAATGGGTATTGGTTTATACAACGCAGGCAGTATTGTTCTAAGTGAAAAAGGATTTTACGGGATGTCCTATGTGCTAAGTATCTTTGCAGCAATCACCGTTCAGAAAAATATTCGAGATACAAAGAGGGCAAGAGAAATCGATTGATAATGGGGTAGGCTTACTGGGTGATTAAAAATGGGGGAGGTTCTTAAAGTCTGGGAACCTCCTTATTTGTATGCACTTTCTTTCATTTACAAAAAAAGGAAAGTGAACTTTTGGTCTCTTTTAAAATATGGTCTAGATGTTATTTTGATTTTACATCATAAAGCTTTGTTTTCGTAACTAGGACAGAGGCTGTCACTCGGACTTGTGTGATGAATTTGAAATGATGTTACTTCTGTTCTAATAAGGGTGATTGGTGATGGGGATATTCCAGTTTCTGGAAGGTGCCTGTCACCTTTTTGTTTGTAGAAAAGAGTGAAAAATGGGGTGAAACACTTAGAACTGTCCCCGTGTTTTCAATATTGATTTTATGGGGAAATAACTATATGATTCAAGTGGTTGAGGTTTACGTTGTGCTTATAGAGAGAAAGGGATAGTTATATGAAAAAAACATTTTTTGAAATCTTAGCGGTTATTATCGGTTCTTTTCTTTTTGCGATGTCGGTTAATGTATTTATTATTCCGAATGAATTAGGTGAGGGTGGAGTTACGGGAATTACGATCATCCTTTATTATTTATTTGGATGGTCTCCCAGTATCACCAGTTTCGTCTTAAATGGCATGTTAATTCTAGTAGGGTATAAGTTTTTAAATAAAACGACGACCATTTATACGATTATTTGTGTGATTAGTTTATCCATTGCCTTGGATTTGACAAAAGGATGGACGATTCAATCAGATGAACTTATTTTAAATAGTATTTTTGCCGGGGTTCTTACAGGCATTGGCTTAGGAATGATTTTACGCGCAGGAGGAACGAGTGCAGGGACGACGATATTAGCCAAAATAACTCATAAATATTTACGTTGGAATGTTAGCTATGGATTGCTATTTTTTGATTTGTTGGTCGTAATGGCTTCTTGGTTTATCATTGGAACAGAGGGAACCATGTTAACCGTTTTAATGTTATACATCGCTACGAAAGTGATGGATTATATGATAGAGGGTTTATCTTCTAAACGAGCGATCACGATTGTATCGAATAATTATCAGGGTATCGCCGAGAAAGTGAATGAAGAAATGTATCGGGGGGTAACGGTTCTAACCGGTTACGGTTACTATACGAAACAGAAAAAGGATATTTTATACATCATTGTCAGTAAACAAGAAATTACCCGACTCAGAAAAATTATATTAGAAGTGGATCCCAAGGCATTCATTACCGTTCAAGATGTGCGGAATGTATTTGGGGAAGGGTTTTTAGGGATATCGGATAATTAAAGATGGACTTATAGCAATTAGATTCTCAACTTAGGGTTCTTGAAATAAAAAGAAATGCAAAAAAGGAAAACCTATTAATTTTATGGGTTTTCCTTTTTTATATGGAAAGAAGAGATTAATACTAGTGAAGAGAGTTTTTTACTTCTATAAATATATGATTTAGATTTTGTCTCGCTTCAAGAATCATGTTGTTGTATAGATTTAAAATTGATTGCCCGTAAGTTGTCCCAGGGACTGCCCACTTTCCGTTTAGATCTACCCATTTGCTTGCAGACCCTCTAGTGACGAGATGAAAACGTGGATCCATCAATGGATATCGATCAGGTAAAGAATTTGTTGTGGCATAAGCAAATAAGTGTTGAATTTGGGCAAGCACCCCATCCCTTGGTGATTGAAAGACTGCGCCCGGCTGATCGGGTCCTGTTGTCCCTATACCTGAAAAGTTATTTTGTTCAGGATTCACCACTCCTGTAAAGCGAAGATAATTGGTTTCATGCATCGCTTGGGCAAAGGCGACATCTCCTCGAATTCCGTAATATTCCCCGAAGATTAAATAATATATGCCTAACTCCAATGCGTTAGGATTAATCCTTTTAATAAACTGGTCCATCTGCTCTGGCGAGAGATAAGTTGGACCTAGGATGGAATATCCAGCAGCTGGACCTCCTTGATTAAAGTTGTTGCTACTATTTTCGGGAACCATCTCATTCCTCCAAATTTAAGAATTTATCTCTTTATCGATATGGTATTCATATGAATTTGTATAGGTCTAAATGTTAATTCTCATTCGTTTAGAAGAAAAAAAGAACCGTTTTTCCATTTTTAAGGTTGAGTTAAGGTTCACCCCATTTAGAGTTAAGGTAGAACGTTTAGAATAGGGGGAACGAACGATACTGGAGGAGAAATGATGGCGACTAATGTGATTGAAACAACGAATTTAACGAAGAAGTTTGGTAAGTTTTTGGCGGTAGATTCATTAGATTTACAGGTTCCAAAGGGTGGAATTTATGGGTTTTTAGGACCGAATGGTGCAGGGAAATCGACGACGATTCGGATGCTGCTAGGGTTGATGAAGGAAACAGGCGGGCAGGTCCATATATTTGGAAAATCGATAAAAGAAGAACGGTTGGAGATCTTGAAAAGAGTGGGTTCGATGGTTGAAACTCCTTCTTATTATGGTCATCTATCAGCTTATGAAAATTTAGAAGTGACGAGAAAAATCTTAGGGATTGAGAAAAAGGAAATTAACCGAGTATTAGAGATTGTAAAATTGACGGACGTACAGAATAAGGTCGTAAAAAAGTTTTCCCTAGGGATGAAGCAAAGACTTGGAATTGCCCAAGCTCTTTTAGGTAGCCCCGAACTGTTGATACTTGATGAACCGACAAATGGGCTCGATCCATCAGGGATTATTGAAATGCGGGAGTTGATTAAAAGCCTTCCGGAAAAATACGGAATGACTGTCTTACTATCAAGTCACATTTTAAGTGAAATCGAGCTAATGGCAACCCATGTAGGCATTATTAACAAAGGACAATTACTCTTTCAGGGAACAATGGATGAGTTACGAGCGAAGCAAAAAGCAGAGATTGCATTGGAGGTGGAACCACAAGCAGTGGTTGAGGATTATTTAAACGAGATTGGGATTCCCTATAAAAAAGATGATCATTATTTCTATTTAAATGCCAATTATCAACCATCAAGAATCAATCGGGAGTTGATTATGAATGGGTTTGAGGTACATCAAGTTCTGGTGAAAAAGCATTCTCTAGAGGAAATCTTCTTATCGATGACAACAGGGAAGGGGGAAATCATCCAATGAAGATCACAACGTTGTTATGGCTTGAATTGTATAAGCAGAAAAAGGGTTGGATCTGGCTATTTTTAGTGGTTATCCCATCAGGTACCACGTTGGCGATGTTTTTGGATTTCACGATCCGTTATGATTATCTTCTTGATACGGCACAACCTGGATTCTCTTCATGGGATCTGTTGTTATTGGAAAATCACCGAATCCTTGGGTGGGGATTGTTTGTGCCGATGTTTATTGGGATTATTTATGCCTTTTTATATCAGGTGGAAGAATCGCAAAATAGTTGGAAAAAAATCCTTTCTTTGCCTGTCCAACGTGAGAGCGTCTATGTTTCAAAATTTCTTGTTGGTGTCGTTTTGAGTAGTCTTTTAATTTTGTTGAATATGCTAGGTCTTCTTTTAGTTGGAAAGATCATGAACTTTCCAGAACAAATCGAGTGGGGAAAGTATTTCTCTTATGTAGGAAAACAAATTTTGATGATACTCGCGGTTGCAAGTATTCATAATTGGTTAAGCTCCTATTTTAAAAATATGATCATTCCGATTGTGATCGGATTTGCAGGAGTTATTTTATCGTCTTTTGTGATTTTTAGTTTTCCAGAAACAGCTACGGTATACCCATATGCCTTTGTGTTTTTCACAGATGGTTTGGTTTATCAGGAGCAAACAGAGGTGTTTAGAAACAGCGTGATCCTGATGCTCCTATTTTTAGGACTTGGCACATGGCATTTTAAAAGAAAAGATATATTGTAAGGGGGAGGAACATGAACGTTCTGCTACAAGTAGAATTATATAAATTAAAGCGTACAAAAATCATCTTAACGACAACGATTTTAACCTTATTGGCTCTCTATCAGGGCTATGATTTTGCTAAAATGGGAATAGAAGAAAATGCAGATGAAGTATTTAGAGGATTTTTATATCAAGGGACAATGGCGGTCTACAGCTGGCTTGTTCTTCCCTTAATCATCACGGTTGTACTGGCGATGATGGCGCGTATGGAGCATAGCAATAACAGTTGGAAACAGTTGCTGGCGTTGCCGGTTGAAAGAGGAAAGGTCTATCTATCTAAACTAGTCGTTGGAATGGGAATCATGTTATACAGTCATGTGTTACTCTATGTCGGGATGCTGAGTGCTGCGTTTTTGCTTGGCATTGAAAAAATTCCTCATGAATGGATGCTCGAGCGGTATAGTATCTTGTTTCTGTCTTCTTTCGCGATTACGGGAATTATTTTTTATAGTAGTTACCGGTTTTCTCATTTTGGCGTTCCTATGGTCATTGGTGCCGGACTTGCTTTTCCATCGATGCTTGTTGCGAATTCAGAGAAATATTGGATCTTCTATCCATGGGATTATCCTATTGTATCATCCATGAGTTATGTGTTTGAAACTGGTGGAAAAAATGTCATCATGTTACTGGTCTCGATTTCGATTTTTCTATTATCTGTATTCATCGGGTATTTTCGATTTCGAGCGAAAGATGTTCTTTAGGTGAAATAGAAAGGATGGCACATACATCATGTCATTAACGGGTTTAAATAATAAACGAATTTTGCTTGTCGATGATGAAGTCGATTTATTAAATTTGCTAGAAACGGTCCTTAAGAAAGACGGCTTTCATAAGATTGACAAGGCGACTACCGGACAAGAAGGATTACAACTTTGTGAAAATAATAAACCGGATGTTATTATCCTGGATATCATGCTTCCAGATATGGAGGGATATGAGGTTTGTCAGAGAATGCGAAAAATCACGTATGCCCCGATTATTTTCTTGTCCGCAAAATCAGAAGAAATTGATAAACTGCTTGGTCTTGGTATTGGTGGTGATGATTATGTCACTAAGCCGTTTAGTACGAAAGAAGTCGTTTTTCGAATCAAGGCACAGTTGCGAAGAAATTCATATTTAGTGCAAAGTGGTGTCGAGGATGACAAAATTGAATTTGGTGATGTGATGATATTTCCAAATAAAGGGGAAGTGAGAAAAAGAGATCGACTGATTTCAATGACTGCAAAGGAGCTTCAGTTGCTGATTTATCTTGCAAGCCATCCGAATCAAATTTTTAGCAAAAGTAAAATTTGTGAAGCGGTTTGGGGAGAAGATGAAATCGGCATGGATAATACCATCATGGTCCACATTCGACGTCTTCGAGAAAAAATCGAAGAGGATCCGAGTAAACCGAAATGGATTGTCACCGTGAAAGGGCTTGGGTATAAACTGCAAGTTCGAGGGAGCCAATCATGAAATGGAAAATCACCACGCAGTTTCTGATTTATATGATTCTCAGTTTACTGCTTTCCTTTTTTGTATTTCTTATCCTGAATTTTGTTTTCTTTTTTAATAATTTTGGGAAACAGGATCGTATCTTGCCCTATCAGAATCCAAGTACGTATACGCTAGATTTTGCAGATCATATTGTTCTTTCTGATGGAAAAGTAACCATTCCCGATGCTAGGTTGGCTGAGCTTGAGGAAGGTGATATTTGGATTCAGGTTCTCGATGAAAATGGAACTGAAATCTATAGTCGATTTAAACCGGAAAAAGTACCAGTTCACTATACGCCTGCTCAATTGATTCATTATCATAAATTTACGGGAGCACTAGCTAAATCGACCATTTTTATTGGGATGCTGGAACTTGGTAATCGAGATTATAGTTATATCATGGGATTTCCTGAAGCCGTGATTGGGAAGGCGACGATTAATTATCGAACAGAAACGCTTCTGCGAGATTTCTTAATAGTCGTTTTAACCGTCGTTACAGTCGTTACGTTTATTGCTTTGTTATTTGGTTACTTTTTTAGTAAACGATTAGCAAAACCACTTGTGAAGATCGTAGATGGAATCCAACATTTAGTGAAAGGAAATTTTCAACATCATTATCATCCTAAGGGGATTTATAAAAATGTTTTCCAAAATTTGAATGATTTGTCACGGGTGCTTAAGGTGAATGAGGCGGAACGGAGAAAAATCGAGAAGACAAGGGAAGAATGGGTCACAAATATTACCCATGATATTAAAACGCCACTCTCTTCGATCAAGGGATATGCTGAATTAATTGGAGAATACGAACTGGATAAAACCGAAAAGAACCGATATGTGGACATCATCCTGAATAAATCGGATTATATCCATCAGCTTGTTGATGATTTAAACATTACCTATCAGCTGAAAAGCACGCTCTTTCCGTTAAAAAGGAAGGAAGAGGATTTAGTAGAAATCGTAAGAGAATCAATTATAGAGATTTTGAATCACCCATTATACGAGGAAAGAAATATCGAATTTTCTACAGAAATGGAACAGTTTTTCTTTTCTTGCGATAAAACGTTGATTCAACGGGCGATTATGAATTTGATTTACAACGGGATTGTTCATAATCCGAAAGATACTAGGATAAAGGTTGAAATCAAGAATAAACAAGGTCGACTTTCGATCATGATTGAAGACAATGGGGTTGGCATTGCTGCAGAAGACCTCGGAAATTTATTTACTCGTTATTACCGTGGAACCAATACCGGAGAAAGCCATAAAGGCAGCGGATTGGGACTAGCGATTAGTAAACAAGTGGTGGAAGTCCATGGTGGTGAGGTTTTTGTTGGGAGTGAATTAGGGAAAGGGACGAGGATTGAGCTTGTTTTTAATGATGAAAAGAAGGGTCGGGACCTGTAATTTGTTATAGCGTTTGAGGATTAAGATATGGCAGTATTTCCTTCTTATCATTTAATTGGGGTAAGGGGAGTAAAGCAGAAAAATGATTAAATTGGGCTAAGCACCTAATTTTCCTTCTGACATATAGTGGCTACTGTGAGTATATAGAGGAAGGAAGAATGGCGATGAATAAAGATTTAGTGACAACATCCACGAACGGTGAAAACACCCAGACATATGAAGGGTATCATGATTTCAAGGTCATTGAGGTCAATGTATCAAGCCCTACAGAAAGCTTATATGCGGTTTGTACACCTGTTAAGATAAAGGAATAGATGACATCATTCTGATGGTGCGCAATAGGTAGTATACAATTAAAAAAGGGTCAAAACTACCATTATTGGCAGTGCTGTCTTGGGGAACAATATTTTTTTAATTTTTTAGCGGATCGTTAAAAAGCTGCTGATTCTCTTATCAAAATCAAGAGGGGAGACCAAATAAATATACGGAAAAATTTCCCTTAAATAGAAAATATGATTAAAAAAAGCTTAAATAGACAGAGAGAGTCCGCCTATTGGCCCGAAAAGTTCGCAAAGGGGAGATTCTGCTTTGCATAATCGGAACATCTCCCCTTATATACCCTGAAGCGAGCTGTATTCTGATATCTAACCGGAAAATTTCCGCTTATTTACTTTCGCTGATTCTCGTTTAAGGACAAGACATCTTATTTAAATGGAATTGCGTTTTTCTCAAAAACCCACAAGAATCTATATCAATTCATTTTAAAATGGAAAAAGTAAAGACGTGAGTTAAAAAGAAATCGTCATCTGAATATCCATGGCTGATGATGTTAGCAGCAACCAATATCCAAAATAAAACGGTAAACGAAGAAATGATTCAAGACCTGGAGGAATTTGCGATGAAAGAACAAGAAATTCGTGAAGCCTTAATTGAATGGGAAACAATAAGCAGAAATAAAGAAAATAAAGTTTTGTATGAAGCGAGATTAAAGTTTCTTCGTGGTGAGCTTGCATGGATACTATCTGAAAAGAAACGGGCAAGGGAAGAAGGAATGCAAGAGGGCAGAGAAGAAGGAAGACAAGAAGGCATTCAAGAAGGTTTAGCGCAAGGAATGGAACTAAGTCTTAAAAAAGTTGTTAATAATGAGTTGAATCAAGGTATGACGTTTTCAATGATTGCTGAAATAACAGGATTAAGCGAGAAAAAGGTAGAAGAATTAGCACATTCATAAAAGATTGACATCTCCCATAAACCGGAAGATGTCAATCTTTTTTCATTACCTTGTCGCAACAAGCGATTTTCTTTTGTAAAACAAGGATCCGAAGATAAAGGAAATCACGCCCCAAATGACCATATTGCCGAATCCTAACCAGATGGAACTAGTAAAGATGCTCGTTTCATAGACCATACTATCCCTTAATCCTTCAGCAAAATAGGTGAGGGGGAGAATGTTCGATACAGGGTGAAGCCACTCTGGCATCGATTCAATAGGGAAAAAGATACCACTCAAAAACATCATAATAAAGCTTGTAATATTGGCAACGCCCATATAAGCCTCTGTTGTTTTGCTAAACGATGAAATGAGATAACCTAAAGCATTGAAGGAGAGCGCGCCCACTAAAAAGACCACAATTAAACTGAGAAAATTAATATAGAGGTTTGCTCCAAAAACAAAGACTCCGATTAGAGATAAGAGAATGATTTGAACGATGCTAAAAAGAAGTCGCATGATCATATCACTTATTCCGAAGATACCCATATTGGCGGGTGTCATACGCAGTCTTTTAATTAATCCCTTTCTCCGCATCTCCACGAGATCAACCATTCCGAACAATCCACCCTGTGCAATGGACAAAGCAATCATTCCAGTTAAAAGGAAGTCTGTATAGTCTAGTGAATGATCTCCGGCTGAAATGGATGTGTATTCTACTTGATATATTGGTTCGGCTCCAGCCATTTGTAAATTCGATTGTTGAACAAATTGATCCAAGATTCCAAAGATGACTTGAGTCGTCATATTTTGTTCGTTTTCTTTATTTACCACTAGTTCAATAGCCGTTGACTGTGCAGAATCTGGTAAGATGATAGCAGCATCCACTTCTTGTTCTTCGACCCACTGCGTTGCATCATCTAAACTAACTGGTTTTTCTGATTTAATTTCCATACCAGTTACTTGTTTAAGCTGATCTAACATTCGATCAGAGGTTTCATTTGGTTTTTCGTTGACAATTGCAATACTTGTTTGGAATTCTTCATCAGAATTTCCTGAGAAAATCACCATAAAAATAGACATCAAGATCACAGGAAAGAAGATCCCCCAAAACCAAGCTTGTTTTTCTCGAAGGGTTAATTTTAATTGTGCTAGAAACATTTGTTTAAATTGTCTCATCCTTAGTCCCTCCATTCCTTTCCTGTAAAGGAGATAAAGACATCTTCAAGGCTTTTTTCGCGAATGGAAATCTGTTCCACTTTGTATTCATTCTCTTTTGTAAATTTAAACAAATCATAAAGGGTGTCCTCAGGATGTAAGGTCCATAATTTTAATGATGTATCATCCCGTTCTATTTTTTTTACAGAATCAAGCGTTTTTAGAAATAATTCACCTTCAATCGCAGCTTCTTCACCGTCAAGAAAAGATAAGCGGACTTCTCTTTCTTTTGATAACTGTTCGATAAGGGCAGATGGCGTATCAACAGCAACAATCAGCCCTTGGTCGATGATACAAACGCGATCGCTTAATTTTTCCGCTTCCTCCATGTAATGGGTGGTTAGAATAATGGTTTTCCCGAGATTCCTTAGTTCCAAAATAATATCCCAGATATTCCTGCGTGCTTGAGGGTCTAGTCCAGTTGTGGGTTCATCAAGAAAAATAATGTCGGGATCACTAATCATCGCAAGGCCAATCGCAAGTCGTTGGCGTTGGCCACCTGAAAGTTTTTTGACATGATTATTTCGATGATCTGTTAGGTTGATTAATTCCAAAATCTCTTCAGTAGGTCGTGAATGGCTATAAAAGGTAGAAAAAAGATGTAAATTTTCCTCAGGGGTTAACAAGTCAAACATGGCACTGGATTGCGGCTGAACGCCAATCATTTTTTTGATCGTGTTTGCATCACGATTCCAATTCCAATCTCCAAAATGGATCTCCCCTTGGTCTGGTGTTACCAATCCCTCAATCATTTCGAGTGTAGTCGTTTTTCCTGCACCATTGGGACCAATGATGGTGAAAACTTCACCACCATCGACCGAAAAGCTAATGTCCTGAACGGCTCGAATAGTTCCGAAAGACTTCTTTAAATGTTTAACCTCTAAAACAGACATAGGATTCCTCACTTTCATAAAAGAAGGTATGAGAAGAAATGGATGTTGGTATAGAAACAAAGACAAATAGGGAGTACAGGTTTAATGTAGTCTCGTGAACATTAACTCCTATATGTATCAACATCGATATGGGAAATTTGATTCGTTTTTTCTCTCCATCCACCATTGTATTTTGAAGAAGTCACATTCATCCCTACTTTTTTGAAAAATCAAATATCCCCTTTTTATAAAAAAGCATCGAATCCTAATGACAGGAAAAGAAAAAGCGTGACCGTACAACCAGTAACAATGGATTTTGTTCGATGATTCGATTCAGATGTATTGAGTAAGTACTTTATATACATAAAGGAACCAACCGCAAGGAGAAGAAATTCGATCAGGATGCTTACATAAACAAACTCCCATATGCCAAAACCAAGGAGTGGTAGATTCCCTGCATTTCCAGGGAGAATGGGCAAATCAGGTCGATGAACAAGTAAATCAAGAATCCAATGGCTAAAGGCCACAGAACCGATGATGATCCCTGATCTCCTTCCCCAAAAGCAACCAGACAGAAATCCTGCCAATAAGCTAAGAATAAAGGCACCTAAGAATGAATGAGTGTAGAATGCAAAAATCATCATCTTTCCATAGCCGCCTTCACCAATCGGCTCCATCCATTCTAGCCCGGCTAAATTAAATGGAATAAACGCAAGATCTATTAATTGTGTACTGACCAATAGCGCCCAAAGCGGCAGTTCTGGAACTTTGCTTTTAACCGCAGTAGCAACCCCGAAGTGTCCAGCAAACATATAATCATCCCCTCATATACGTTTCTATTAAATCCTTTGCAATTTCCATTATAGAGTATCGGTAGGGATAAAAGTCATAAAGGTATTGTAAATTTTGTAAATTCAGAATAAAAGAGGATGTAGTTATCCTTATACTTTAGATGATTTATCTGTCAAAGGTCATTGTTACTATTGTCACATAGGCTTATAAAGTTATTCAACAGTGTAAAAACGCCATTTAAGAACGATCATAAATCGTATTTACTACTAGTGGACCTCTGTTTTTATCTGTATCTTTACAGATTTGTGAATATTCTAGTCATTCGATTTTATCAATCTCTGATTATGTTATACTCTACTAGGAAAGTATTCCACTATACCATTCTATCTTGATTTGATATCCCGTTTTACTCCAAACAAAACCTCGAAAAAGGAGCCAATCATTTTTTCCATAAAGAATTTCTGTTCAAATACCATTCAATCATCTTAATAAATTCAAATATTTACCACGTTTTTGATCTTCATTGAATCATCACGTTATTGCTATTTACAACTCTCATTATTCCATATATCTTTCTAATCTTGATATCATTTATTTTCTTTTAAAAGCGATATAAACGTATTCCAGTTTATATATTTATCATTTAGAGGAGGACATCATAATGGGTCACGATATTTTTGGTTTTAATCGAGCGGGGGAAGAAATTGCTTATGCGCGATTTAGTATGGGAAATTATAATTCGATTATCCTTTACGAGGTACTTCATGCAGAAGAATATTATGCAGGAGTTAGTGGAAGTGGTGGTAGTACAACTTTTTCAATGCAACATTGTGAAAAGGCCATGGAAGAATTCAATCATCTGCTAAAAATAAACGGCTACTCTTCCAAATCTAATCACCGTGATAAATTGCCATGGGATCTTAGGCAAATCTCGGAGTTTATTGAAAACTGTTTAACAACATCTAAAAAAGAAGGTAAAGTACAAGTGTATTTTGGCTAACCTTTTCCTCATTATCTACAAAGTGTTCATGTCTTTCTCCTTGTCCTTATTTAATAATTCCTTTATTCTAAAAATAGAAAGCTAACTTTTTAGAAAAGTATTAATTTTTTGTAGGTCTTAATCTCATAAATTAACCTTCGATATGAATCCTCATAATACTTACTAAAAAAAGTCGCTTTTCTTTTATAAATGATAAAAAGATGATGAGGTAAAAAAATGAAACCAATTAAAAATATCTATTGTGTCGGTAGAAATTACGTTTCACATGCAAAGGAATTAAATAATGCAGTACCAACATCTCCATTCTTATTTTCGAAACCAACCCATGCCTTAGTTGAGGCAAATGGACAAGAGGTCGTTTTACCAGGGGATCAAGGGCCCGTGCATTTTGAAACCGAGCTTGTTCTTCATATTGGAAAAGATTATAAAGAAGGAATGAACGTTGATGAACTTGTTGATAAAATGGCGTTAGGAATTGACTTTACATTAAGAGATGTACAAAGCGAATTAAAAGAAAAACGTTATCCATGGTTACTAGCAAAAGGTTTTCCGAATTCAGCACTCCTTACGAAATTTATTGAATTCCCAGGAGAAGCCGCTTGTAAAAGGAAGAATTTCTCCTTGTTCAAAAATGGGGAGCAAGTTCAAAATGGCAATATCACGAATTTACTGTTTGATCTGCAAACTATCATCGATTTCTCAGCTAAGCATTTTGGGTTAGGGGAAGGGGACATTATTTTTACCGGAACCCCTGAAGGAGTCGGTCCTGTTCAAGATGGGGACAGCCTTACCCTACACTGGGGAAGCGAAACCCTCGGGCAAAGTATTATAAGACTAGTTTAAGAAAAGGGCGACAGATAACCTCTTGTTACTAGAAAATGTCTGTCGTCTTTCATGGTGAAGGACACAAATATCTCTATTAAAATTAGATTTAATAGATTACCATTTAGATAATAATATTAAATAATAGAGAATGAAGAAAATTCAAGTGAAACCATTCGTAAGAATTCAGAGGTGATGGAATGATTGAGTCAATTTTACTATTTGTTTTGTTATTACTAACTGCGCTTGCTCGTTATCTTGTATATGGTGCGTTTGAGCCAGTGATGTTCTCAATGATTTTTCTATTTCCGGTTGCAGCTTTGGTCATTTTCCTCATTAGTAAAAAGCTTGCTGATAAAGAGCGTGCTTATAAGCCGAAAGATATAGAAGCATGGTCATTTTATAATGCTCAAAAATCGCTAATGATTCGAAAACCGCTTTTTAAAGGGAACGAGAGAAGAGGCTATGTGAAACGGTATTTTCCACAGAAATGGCAGTATGCCTTAGGAGATATTTTGGGCTATAACTGGTACTTGTCCCTAAGAATCCAAATAGACCAAGATCTATATGATGTTCGCTGGTACCGGGAAAAATGGTTTGATCAGCAGGATCATTGGTGGATTTATAAAAATGGAACCCCCATTGGCTTCGCACAAACGATGATAAATTTAAAAAACACAGCTAAATTTAAAGAAGCCATAACATATGTTATAGATGATCAAACCTATCTCTCTTCTGCTACGTCAATTTCATCTATCATATCCTTATCTCAAGATGATGATGAAGTGGGTACGTTAAAACGCAACCATATGTTGAGCAATGTACAAGTATTGGATGTGGTAGAGAACCGTCCAGAATGTCTTGTTCCTCTAATTGTTCATTCGTATTATTATAAAAATAAATAATCGGATTTTAGATTTATATAAAAAAGGGGAAGGTCCGTATGATTGTAAATTTTCTTTTTCATCCGGTATTTGCTTTACTGCTTTTTGTAACTGGAATATGGATGGGAAGCATGGTGGATCCGTTATTTGGATTAATCACCATTTTAGGCGGGATGTTACTAGGCGCATCATCAATATTTGAGAATGGTAGAGACATGGATAAAAAGATTAAAATTTTATTTATTGCTTCTTTTATTTTCCTACTTAGTTTAATGTCTATAGCTTATATGACAATAACGGTATTTTTCCTTCGATAAGAAGAGTGACATTGCATCTTCAAGAATCTGGTAGGTTCATGTCTTGTTTTATTTCATTGTATTCTTTTGTCACTTAATCGAGTACCTATACTTCCTATAATGGAGAGTATTAAATAAATTAGAAAGAGAATACTATCATCATATGTGACGATTTCAAAAAAAGGAGGTAAGATAATGAGCGTAATGATGGGCATGACAAACCATTTTTCGGTTTTTTTTGTGCCGTAAATGGACACTCCTAAAACAATAGCCGGATAAATAAAGAGGCCGAAGGTTAGACTTTCCCCATATAGGTTGTAAACACCACCTTGTACCAATCCTTGAATAAAGAATGCAATAATCAGGATTCCGAACAATAGCTGTGCATAATAAGCAAATTTTAAATACGGATATTGGTATTCATTCTATTAGATTCCATTTTGACAATCCCCTAATTAAAATGTGTTTTATATAGTTTATTCCTAGCTTTGAAAACCTAACTATTTCTTAAAACTCCACATACTCATTTTATTCGCTACTTTGTTCATATTTTACATAAATCATGGCGTGTTGTAGATGCCGTCTATTTTTGAAAAAATCTAAAAAAACAACATAAACCTTTTTAAACTTCAGCTTTCTTTTGACGTTTTAAACTGATGGTAATGTTAGGGATTCCTGGCTAGTCTTTATCATGACTGGGTTATTACACCTGTTTTTAAATTTTATTCTCTCTTAAACTTAGCAAAATGATCGCTTTAAAATCATTTACGCGTGATAGGATTGACGAATGATTTTGTTTCATGAAATGGAGTCATTTGCATTTTAATATTTTAAGAGTTTCATTGAGGGTGACAGGAACCCTCCAGAAAATGGTAACTACTTTTTTTCTTTTTTTCTGAATTTTACCTTGTCCTATTATGAATATGTATGTTAGTATGAACATGTTCATAAAATGAATGTGTTCTTAAAATGAACATGTTCATGTTATAAATCTATGATTTGGGGAGGAATGTAAAGTTCGATGAATGATTCAAAACTAGAAAAGTCAATATTTTGGCCGTCAATCTTATTTATTATTTTGGTTACAGGTTTACTCGTTATTTTTAAGGACTCTGCAGGTCCCGTTCTTTCGGGGATGTTGACGTCGATCACGTTTAAACTAGACTGGGCATTTGAGTTTCTAACCATTGGTTTGTTTATACTATTAATATGGTTAATGTTTGGCCGATTTGGTCAAGTCAAGCTAGGTGGATTAAATGATCGACCTGAATTTTCCAAGCTCAGTTGGGGAGGCATGTTATTTACAACAAGTATGGGTACCAGTATTATGTTCTGGTCCATTGTTGAACCGCTATATTACTATGTGGGACCGCCGTTTGGAATCGAAGGTAAAACGGCAGAGGCTGCAGAATATGCGGTAACTTACGGATTATTCCATTGGGGGCTTTCTGCATGGGCACTTTATGCTTTGCCATCTGTTGTCATGGCCTATAGCTTTTATGTGCTAAAAAACCCTTCATTGAAAATCAGTTCTGCCTGTCGAGGTGTGCTTGGAAAACATGCAGATGGCTTTGTAGGAAAAGTCATCGATATTTTAGTCATTTGGAGTATGATTGGAGGACTAGGAACTTCTCTTGGTCTGGGTGTACCGATGATTTCTGCTATTATCGGAGATCTTTTTGGCATCGAATCCTCTTTAGGATTAAATATTGCAATCATTATATTATGGACGATTATCTTTACTTCGAGTTCATACCTAGGTTTATATAAAGGAATTCGTAGATTAAGTGATATTAATGTCTATTTAGCTTTTGGTCTGGCTCTATTTGTGATTATTGTTGGACCTACCTTATTTATCTTATCTTATTTTACCAATAGCTTTGGGTTAATGCTTGATCAATTCTTTAAAATGAGTCTTTACACAGATCCTATTAATCAAGGCGGATTTCCGCAAGCTTGGACCGTTTTTTATTGGGCTTGGTTTGCTGCTACGGCTCCGTTTGCAGGGATTTTTATTGCTCGAATTTCAAAAGGACGTACGATTCGCGAACTTGTTTTCCATGTCCTTCTTTGGGGATCTGTAGGTAGTTGGCTCTATTTTGCCGTTTTTGGTGGATATGCCATGGATCTTGAACTAACAGGAAAAGTCATGTTAACGGAAATTCAAGCGACAATGGGAGATCCTTCAGTAATCGTTGCTGTTCTTAATTCACTTCCACTGTCAACACTTGTTTCGATCTTCTTCGTCATTCTCGGGTTTATCTTCTTGTCCACATCCCTTGACTCGGCAAGTTTAGTGATTGCAAGTGTAGCAACAAAAGAACTTGATGGGGAAGCACAACCCGCACGCTGGCATCGCTTGCTATGGGGGATCGTTTTATCTGCCCTTGCGATTAGTCTTACGATGACAGGTGGACTGGATGTTGTTCAAACTTCATCTGTGTTGGTAAGTGTTCCAGTATTACTGATGTACATTTTAATGGCTATGTCTTTAATCAAATGGTTGAAGAAAAATGAAAAAATTCATATTTATGTTAATAAAAAAAGTGAGTAAATGGAGGACGTAAAAAATTGGCTAAAGAGAGAAAAGGGCTTCAACGTGCACGTATGTGGAAATACTTTCTTGATGCAGCAACGGAAATTATTGAAGAAGAAGGAATTGAACATATGACGATTCGGAAGATTGCTGATCGAGCAGGGTTTACTGCATCGACTGTGTACAATTATTTTAAGGATCTTTCTCACTTGAAGTTTTTCACAGCTATGCGGTTTACGTCAGATTATGTTAAAGAACTTCCGGACTATTTAAAGTTAGGCAATAATACGGTTGAAAGATGGTTGTATTCATGGGAATGCTTTTGTAAGCATTCCTTTGAAAGACCTGAGATGTATTCGGTTATTTTCATGGACAATCTGGGATCTTCTCCACAAGCGTTATTTGATAATTATTACGCGATCCATCAACATGATTTGACCGGTCTACCAGAGGACCTTCAATCCATCTTAATGGAATATGATTTTTCTAAACGTAGTGCGATTTACATTCAAGCTGCTGTTGAAGAAGGATTTTTGAAAGAAGAAGATGTACAAATGATTGCCGACACCACCTTGATGATTTGGAAAGGCATGATGAATACGTATATGAACAAACGTCGAGGGTATTCGAAAGAAGAGGCGATCAAACGAACACTAGAGTTAGTCACCAATTGTGTCATGAATGTCGTAGAGCCGGAAAGACGGAATGAAATTAACTTTGATCGTTTTTAGGAAAGGATGGTAAGGTTTGGTTTTTAATATAAAAGATTCAGGAAGACGGAGAATCAAAACCGATTTTCCGCGTGAAGTGAAAAAGATTGAACATGTATGGATTCCAATGTCAGATGGTGCAAAACTATCTGCTTGTATTTGGCTTCCGGTCGATGCAGAGGAAAATCCTGTACCCGCAATTTTAGAGTATTTGCCTTATCGAAAAAATGATTTTACTGCGATTCGTGATTCTGTGCGTCATCCTTATTTTGCCGGTCACGGATATGCGGGGATTCGTGTGGATATTCGCGGGGCTGGGGATTCAGATGGAATTTTGTTAGATGAGTATTTAAAACAAGAGCAGGATGATGCACTAGATGTATTAAGTTGGCTAGCGGAGCAACCTTGGTGTACAGGTGCTATTGGCATGATCGGAAAATCATGGGGTGGCTTTAACGGATTACAAGTTGCAGCCAGAAACCATCCAGCACTCAAGACCATTATCACGCTTTGTTCCACAGATGATCGTTATGCCGATGATGTGCATTACCGTGGTGGAAACATCCTCGCTTCCGATATGGTGTGGTGGGCATCAACAATGTTCGCTTACAATGCAAGACCGCAGGATCCGGCAGTTGTAGGGGAGCGTTGGAAGGAGAATTGGCTGGACCGTTTAGAAAACACACCACCATTTGTAGAAGAATGGGTTCGTCATCAGCGTCGTGATGATTATTGGAAACATGGTTCCATTTGTGAAAATTATGATGATATCCAAATCCCTGTTTTTGCGGTAAGTGGTTGGCAAGATGGTTATACGGATTCTGTTTTTCGTCTGTTAGAACATTTACCAAAAGAAAGTAAAGGTTTGATTGGTCCATGGGCACATGAATATCCAGAAGTAGCTACTCCTGAACCAGCCATCGGATTTTTACAAGAAGCGTTGCGTTGGTATGATCAATGGTTAAAAGGAATTGATACAGGAATCATGGACGAGCCTAAGTTGATTTCCTATATTCAAAATAGTGAAAAGCCTGCTGTCAGTTATGATGAACGACCAGGAAAATGGGTAGGCGATCCTTCATGGCCATCCCCATATGTAAAGTCACAGAACTGGTGGTTACAAGACGGGCAATTACAAACTGATCCTCCAGAGACAGGGGAAGAGGTCCTTATTCCTAGCGTACAAGAACATGGCTTTTATTCTGGTGTATTCTGTCCATTCGGACAGCCAGGGGACTTGCCTGCAGATCAACGATTGGAAAATGGGAAAGCTGTCGTCTTTACATCAAAGCCATTAAAAGAAAAGATTGAACTACTGGGTCACCCTGTATTTCATGCTGAACTTTCAGCCAATCAAGAAGATGCGCTTATTGCCGTACGATTAATGGATAAAGCGCCAACAGGGGAGTCTACGTTAATTAGCTGGGGAATGCTCAATTTAACTCATCGAAATTCCCATGAGCATCCTGAAAAATTAGTGCCAGGGAAGAAATATCAAATCCAAGTGAAATTAGATTCGCTTGGGCAGGAAATTCCAGAAGGACATCGTTTGGAAGTGGCGCTTTCACCAACCTATTGGCCTGCGGCATGGCCTTCACCAAAATCGGTTGATTTGACCATTAGTATGGGAGAACATACATTTATGGAGCTGCCTGTGCGGACTCCGCAAGCTGAAGATGAAAAGTGTGGGAAGTTTGAAATTCCAGAAACTGCACAAGTTATGGAGCGAGAAATCATTCGTAAAGAAGAAAGAACGCGTGAAGTCATTCATAATCCCATTACTGGCGTTTGGACGCTCGCGGATTTCTCAGATGAAGGGGAACGTCGCTTGCCTTCAAATGGGATTCAATACGGAAGTAAAAATAAAAATACATGGACCATTAAAGAAAATGATCCATTATCTGCACGGACCAAATCCGAATGGGAATTAACTTTAGCTCGAGAGGATTGGTCAGTACGACTTGAAACCGATAGCGAAATGTGGAGTGATGAAACCAAGTTCTACTTAGTCAACACACTAACCGCCTATGAGGGTGAGAAGAAAGTCTTTCACAAAACATGGAAAGCTGATATTGATCGAGATCATGTATAAATGAAAAGAGGGTGACAGGCACCTTCCAGTTTCTGGAAGAAGTCTGTCACCCCTTTTTAAATTCAATCAACGGTTGTGTGAGAGTTTTAATGAGATTACTCGCTAAGAAGGCTGTTAATAAGAAGGAGGCAAGGATGAGTAAAGAGAATTGCCATGGTTCATTTAACGCATTGACCCATTCGCTATTTCTAAAATATTGAATGAAAAATCCATGTAGGAGATAGATGTATATTGATCTTGTACCCCACTTTGTGAAAAATACATTCTTTTTAGGTACAAGCGCTAGGAATCCGACCGTTGCTACTAAAGTCAAACTATAAACCGCCAAACGAATCATTCCAGCCTTCAAACCTTCTTGATCTAGCACTTCATATGGCTTTGAACCAAAGAGCCATTTATATTCAATTTCTGGTAACAAGTAGATAATGATGAAGAAACTAATGAAAAATAAAAGTGACAGAAATTGGACCTTATGAGTTCGAAGCTTCACGAAATGTTCTTTCTTAAAATAAAAGCCCAAAAGAAACAAAGGGAAAAAGACAATGGTTCTTGATAAGCTTAAATAAGAATCAATGAAGTTTATATACCCGACTAAAATACCGAGAGCAAATGCTAAGAGCATACTCGTTTTCACGTTCCATTTTGTAAAGAGGAATAGTAATAAGTTCCATGAAAATAAACTTAATAAAAACCAAAGGGACCATTGGGGATTTAATGGATCTAAACTCGCAACGTCTTTACCTTGTATAAAATAATAATAAAACGAGTAGATCCCTTGAAAAATGAGATAGGGACCAATCAATTTTTTGGTAATATTCGTTAAATACCCTTTCCGGCGAAAACCTTTAGCAAAATATCCAGAAATCAGAATAAAGGCCGGCATGTGAAAGAGATAAATCGTAGTATATAGGGTAAAAATAAATTTACTGTCGTGAATATAGGATTGAATGAAATGACCCAATACGACTAGAAAAATTAGTAAAAACTTGGCGTTATCATAATAGGCATCTCTTGTTTTCAAGATTTTCACCCTTTCCATATGGACTCTGTAACATAATGAATGTCATCTTCATTTATAACTGGTCCCAAGTATTAAGGAAAGGGTTTTAACCGTTTTGTAATGAAATGTTAGTTAGATGTTAACTCATTGTAAAGAGCGCCAGGAGACTTGCGGTTTCTAGAAGGATGCTGGCGCTCATTCCTATATTGGTTCTGATATTAAATCAGTTATGCGGTTGGCATTTTCTTTCACCATTTCAATAAGCCTGGCTAAATTAAAGACACCTAAGCCGTCTGTTGCCCGCAAGACCTTATGAAAGACGGAGATGTCGTTGAAATAGAAGTAAGTAAAAACCTAATGTAATTTTTTTAGTGCCAATAAGCTACTTCGATCATTGATGTATTTGTAAATCTTGATGTGATATCAAAATCAGAAAGAAAACTCTAGTAAATAGAATTCATAGTCTATGGATTGATAAACATTTATATATTTTGGGCGGATGCATATGTAATATGATCAGCGGATGGAAGTGCAGTAATTGGGCTGATAGGCAAGTTACCAAAACCAGCTATAAGTAATAAGTTACTTGTATAAGCCGAAGGGAGTGAGAACATGGGGAGACGAATAAAACATACTTCACGTGACGTTGAGGAGTTAGCGAGGCTCATGCTGGCGGAAGCGATCGGTGAAGGAGTCGAAGGGATGAACATGGTAGGAACAGTTGTGGCCAATCGGGTCGAGGCTGACTGTGCTCCTGACTTCAAAGGGTTGCGCAATATCAGACATGCGATTTATCAAACCATACCTGGAACTGACATTCCCCACTTTGAGCCCGTCTTAAATGGATCATTATATACACAACGTCCCAAAGAAGCTGACCTCCAGAGGGCTAGGAATTTGTTGCATGGCGATAGAGAACCTCGGTCCAGAATGAATTTGTGGTTTTTTAACCCTAGTCCGGGGAAAAGGTACCGAGCTCCTTGTAGCCCCACGATGCCAAGATCACCCATGACACAGTTCGATTTTGCACACAGGAATCATTGCTTTTATGTCGCTGTACCGGGCTACTGCCCAGAGTTTTATAGATAAATGAAAAAGGAGTGGATCTACACATGATTTGCGAAGACTCTAATTATTATCATCCAATGAATTATTATTCAACGAATTATTTTCCTGGTTATTATCCAGATTCCATGATGCGGAGCGCACAACAACCTGTCGGCGGCTTCCCGTCGACGATACCCGCTGGAGTACAACCTGCCGGCTTCCCGATGGCTATGCATTCCGGACCCTCGTATGCCGTCCCGACGGTCCCGTTGGGAGGTGTGAGGCAAGAATCATTTATCGAAAATATCATACGTTTCAACAAAGGTAAGATTGGTACATTCTACTTTACTTACCAAGGTAACAACAAATGGAATGCGATGGTTTACCGCGGGCGCGTAGAAACGGCTGGTCGTGACCACATCATTATCAGTGACCCGTCTAGCGGCAAACGCTACCTGCTACTGATGTCAAATCTTGACTGGGTAGAATTTGATGAACAAATTAACTATCCTGTGGAAGAAATTAGTCCGGAAGTCCAGGCGTCCATGACGACATCGGAATGAGTTTGTAGAAGTTATCGCTAAAATGCAAATATATTCAAGTTAGGTATGGGTCTCAAAATAAGTTTTTAAATGATTCTATGATGGTTTTTTGAGGAAAATGAGTATTAATAAAAAATTAAACAATTATTTCTTGAACACCGCTCCACTTGTGAACGGTGTTCTGTTTGTTTATCGTTAAATTTTCATAGAGACGGATCTCCGAAAGAAGTCTCTCTCTTCAAGCGTGAGAAGTGCGTAGCCCAACGGTAAGAGGGTGATGAAGGCGGATTCGGTTCCACTGGTATTAAGTAGTATAATTACTATGAAATCGATCGAAGCCGGATGTATACATACTTGCTAAGTGTTTCAATTTGACTAAGTAGGTGTCATTAAAGGATATGATTTGTGATACATGGACTAAGAAGTAATCACGAACTATATACAAAGTACTAAGATCCGTTAAAAGTCAATCCCCTTAGCACGAATATGTCAAGGGGATTGACTAAAACAGTCTAACTAGATTGTCGATCTTCGAATGGAAAATCGTCTTCTGAGATATGCTTTTTCATAAGACCAAAGAAATTCTCAATTTCTCGTTCTGCACTTAAGAGAGAATCTGAACCATGGATGACATTCTCTTCCTTTGTAAATGCAAAGTCACCACGAATTGTACCTGGCATGGCTTCCGATGGACTTGTCTTTCCAATCATAAGTCTAGAAATCTCAATGATATTTTCCCCTTCCCAAACCATGGCAAACACAGGACCTGATGTAATAAAATCCACTAATTCACCGAAAAACGGCTTGTTCTGATGCTCTATATAATGATACTCAGCTTTAGAACGGTCAATGATCATAAGCTCTGCATTTAATAAAGTAAAACCCTTTTGCTCAAAGCGTTTGATAATTTCTCCGATTAACCCTCGTCTTACACCATCAGGTTTGACCATGATAAACGTTCGTTGTAAAGTCATACAATCACCTCTAGCTAAAATAATTTGTTTCAATAAGGTCACCAATACCAGGATTTGATGAACTCTTTTTAAAAGGTTGATACTAACATTGTCCATTATGGCAAAATATGATAAATTTCAAACCAAGTAACATTAAAAATGTTTAAGTTGAAAACATTTTTCTTTTCAAAAGAAACATGTTTTTCCGAAAGTCAGATGAAAGGGAGTAGATTTTTATTCACGTTCGTTCCATAAAAATGTCCGTGTTAGTTTTGGAAAGGGACTTTATAGTTCAGGAAACCTTCTTGAAGTTAAATTGCAGAAGCCAACGATTTGACGTGGAACTCTATTCCGATTCGAGCTCCAATATGAAGAAAATATAATAAGAAACGATAAGAAAACAAAGCAGGTGGGGGAGTCTGGATATCCTCTTCGGAAAATCCAACTGGAGTCGGATATACTTCGTCACTTAGTATCTTTTTTCGTTTATTTATAATTTCCGTATTCTGTTGCAAGACGTAGCCATATAAAGTTTTAATGTCTTTGTCCCTTGTTTGTTCCTGAAAAGCGGTTTAATACCATTGGGACATTTGATTAATGGTATAGCCAGTCCAAAGATAACCAAGTTCGGATGCTGTAACGGCAATGGACTTTTGATTTCTCATTATGACGTAACTCCTTTTTTTATTTTTACATAAGGTCGAAGTAAATAGCTTGCCACTTTTAATGGATTAACGGTTTTCGTTTGGAATAATTTTTCACCCCAATAACCTTGCATGGCTCGTACAATTCGATCAATTCCTTCATCGGATAGTTGCTCGATTGCCCTTCGTAAAACAAGTGAATGGTCATAGCTTTGACGCAAGGGTTCCATTAACTCCTCATATTTTCCCAAACCGCATAGATCGTACGCCGCATACACGCCGCTTAAAAGAGCGGCATACTGTCCAAAGCCCATGAACGGCATCATGCTTCCAAAACAATTTCCTACATAAAATGTATTACCTATTCGTGCCGACCGACAGATGCCAATGGGATACTCCGTTATTTGAAACTGATCCGTTACCGGTAAATCTTGATTTAACTGATGACGAACTTTTTGATAAAAAAGATCCCATAGTTGGTCCATTGAATGCCCTATATTCGGATAGTCTGGTATCGCTATGGAGATCACGGCTTCTTTTTCTGAATAAGGAATGAGAAAACCATACCCATAGGGTGCAATTGTATAATCAACCCAAGCCATGATCGTATATCGATCAAACTGACCTTCCACTGTGGTTCCTTTAATTGAAACGGTTAAATCTTCTCTGAAGTTCCTCGTCTCTTTAGCGTAGGCTCCGTCCCCAGTGGCCATAACAACATGCGAAAATTGACTCAGCAGCTGTTCATATGTATGTTCGGAATGAAAATGGATCGGTGACTGAACCTGTCGATGTAATTGGGACTCAAATGAATCCTGTTCCCTGCCGCGAATATTGGTAAAACCAAGTTGACCCTCGAGAATCGCTTTTTCGTTTTTTGAAAAAAGTTCCATTTTTTGGATGTTGGAAGCGGGTTTGAGGTAAATGCCAAAGTCTTCTGACAGGGAGGCAATACAGTCATGAACGGGTCTTGAAAAGATTGATAACAGAACCTCACCATTTACAAACCGATCTCCAACTCTTCCTCGTTTTTCGAATATTTTCGGGGTAATTCCATTTTTCTCCAGCGTAATCGCACAGGCTAAACCAGATAATCCCGCCCCCATAATCGCAATG
This sequence comes from Niallia sp. Kr1, assembly GCF_050389805.1. Classification (NCBI taxonomy): domain Bacteria; kingdom Bacillati; phylum Bacillota; class Bacilli; order Caryophanales; family Bacillaceae; genus Niallia; species Niallia sp. Kr1. Next base: position 1,552,388 of record NZ_CP130945.1, read on the forward strand.
TCCATTTTTAACCTTCTTTCTACATGTTCTACAACAGGAGTATTCGCTTGGGCAATACAATCTATGTACTGACTTTTTTAACGGATATATAGATTTTTCAAAAAGGTATGGTAGTAAAGGTCCACAAGCGGTTCTACTTTGCTGGAAAGATGTTTTCGCTTCATGGGAACTTTAAATATAACGATAAAAAAGACAGTTGAACACAGAGATAAAAACAGCGTAATAATCGTTTTTTTCGTAATGAGGATACTAAAGGTAAACATCAATGTATAGATGACACTTGACCAATACCCATTCCAACCATGGGCATAGCGAATTAACTTCTTCTTATGTGCGACATATTCAAAGGAAGAAGCGGTGGCGACCCATTGAATCATATATACAATCTGATTCAAAAGGTGCTTAGGGTATTTGGATAAAAAGGTAAGAGTTAATAATGGCGTTACAACGACCACATACAGGAACCGGATGAACTTCCAATGAATGCCAGCAGGGACAAATTCCCAAACCAAATGTCTTCTACACAGTACATAATAAAGAGTATTAAAGGAAGTTGAATAATCATATTTTTATAAAATTGGGGGATCCCACGCCACGAGTTAAGGCTCATTAAAATCGTGATCAGAAATATGATGATGTGCCACATTCTGATTTTCTTATGTTTTCGAATCATGATGGACCTCTATAAATGGTTTAATATTTAAAAATTAAGATTCCCTAATTTTCTACTATCATTAAATAATCTCATCGTAAAGACAAAAGAAAAAATTGGAATTATTGTATAATAGATAAAATACGAAGTTGCTTATTCACTAGAATTTATTTTAAAACAATGGAAGAGGTTTTCATGAACATATTTGAGGCAAATCATGCTTGTAAGAAAATGAATGGTAAAATGCTTATTAAAGACGTTTCGATCCATATTGCCAAGGGAGAAAAAATGGCGATCACTGGAAAAAATGGTTCAGGGAAAAGTAGCCTGTTGAAACTGATTGGGGGTATTTATAGAGAAACGGAAGGGCAGGTAAAACGAGCTCAAGTAAAAATAGGCTATGTCCCAGAACTCTTTCCGGAAAATATTCGATTTACTGTCTCTGAATATTTAAGGTTATTGGGAAACATGTCTTCCCATACGGATCCAAAATGGTTAAAAAGAATGGAGGATTACACAGAAGGGTTTGCGATTTCAGAATTTCTACATACTCCTTTAAAAAAATGTTCAAAAGGGACAAAGCAGAAAGTTGGAATTATTCAGGTCTTGCTACAGAATCCCGATTTATTTCTATTAGACGAGCCGCTTACTGGGTTAGATGACAAGTCGAAAAAGGAACTTTTAAATACGCTACATTCACTCGACCGGGATCAGACGATAATTTTTACTGCGCATGATCCGCTGCTTATTGAAGGCTTGGCTAATAGAGTATTAACAATCGAGAGTGGGAGAATTGTTTCTGATGTTGCAACAACCAAAAAAGAGAAAGAGAGAACGATAAAAGCTAAAATCCCAAGAAAAGAGATGATGGGTGAGATTCCATCCGTTAGACATAAATGGGTAGAGGAGGATATTGTGGAAATAACCGTTTCCGCTAGAGAGTCTGATCGGGTTTTGATCATGTTGCTTGAAAGAAAATGTTCCGTATTAGAATTAATAGAGAAGAGGTAGGAAGGTGACAGCTTTTGTCCGTTATCAATGCATTAGCCATATTCGATCATTAAAATTTATTCCACCCGTATTTCTATTTTTGGCATGGGTGTTTATTTTATACGCTTACAAAAATGTGCCAATTCTTAGTAGTTATGCCGTATCTTCAATTGCCTTGTACTTAACCATGACTTGGATCACCATGTCAATTTTTACTCAAGATGAAGAAAGCGAAAAGCATATATTAATGGCCCATCTTGGAAAAAAAGTGAAGTACTTATTTGGCAAATGGCTAACAATTTTAGTCGTGATGATTCCATTGCTTTTGTTTGCGATCTTTTTCCCCATTATCACAGATAGCTTCAAAGAGGGAGTGTCAATTACGCTATATGCTTTTGCGTTTTACAGTCATGTGATTTTTTCGGTTTTTGGGATATTAGTAGGGAACTTGTTTTCGGCTACTAAACTGGCAACAAAAAAGTATGCCTGGTTATCGGCGGTATTTGTCATCGTTGTTTCGCTTGCCTCAAAATCCATAATCGAAATTTCTATGTGGTTTAAATGGATCTTATGGATCTTCCCGCCAGTGTTCAAGGTGATTGAGTATATGGAAGCCGATGATCATGTACTCATCCATTCAGCTTTCGTAATTGATAATGCTCTTGTAGTCTTTTATGTAATCATCGGTGCTGCCATCTTAGTATTTCTTTATTTAAAAAAGGAAAGTTAGCAACCAAATGAAAGGAAACAGATCCAATACATACGATTTTTCATGAATGGGAATCCTTGTTTAGAAGCAAAATTCAAAAGTAGATTATAGTTGTGAAAGGAGAAACCGAATGGGTTCTGAACCATTAATAGATGAATATATTCAACAATTTCCACTTGATGTGCAACAAGTCCTGACGAACTTAAGACATGTGATTAAAGAGGCTGCACCTGAGGCTGAGGAAAAAATCAGTTATGGAATGCCTACTTTTGTTTACCATAGAAATTTGGTCCATTTTGCGGCATATAAAAAACATATCGGATTTTATCCGACTCCAAGTGGAATCGACATGTTTAAACAAGAATTAGCGGGATACAAAACGTCAAAAGGAGCTGTTCAATTTCCTATAGACAAACCACTTCCCTATGATTTAATCAGTCAAATTGTCAAGTTTAGGGTTGAAGAAAATAAAAGGAAAGCAGAAGAAAAAAATAAAAAGTAATCATTTATTTTCATAAATCGTAGCATCATAAGGAATTAAGCAAAAGGGAGAAGAAATACTATGGAATTTTGGGAATCAAGTTTTAGTGAAAAACAAACGATGTGGGGATTCGAACCTACAGACTCCGCCATCTTAACAAAGGATTTTTTTCTCGAAAAGAATATAAATGATATCCTCATACCAGGCATTGGATATGGTAGAAATGCAAAGGTATTTCTTGACAATGGTATAGATGTGACAGGTATTGAGATTTCAAAAACAGCAATTGAGTTGGCGAGGAAGAATGGACTGGATATAGATATTTTTCATGGTTCCGTAGCTGACATGCCTTTTGAACAAAAGCTTTATGACGGAGTCTTTTCACATGCCCTTCTTCACTTGTTAGATCATCATGAGAGAGAGAAGTTTATTCATGATTGCTATAATCAGTTAAAACCAAATGGATATATGATTTTGACAACCGTGTCAAAAGAAGCTCCCATGTATGGGAAGGGAAAGCAATTGGATACGGATTATTATGAGACCTTGGAAGGCGTCAAAATGTTTTTTTATGATGAAGACACAATCAAACAAGACTTTGGAAAATATGGACTTGTAGACGTTTCAGAAATAGACGAGCCAAGTAAGGACAAGAAGAACAAACCATCCATAAAATTTTTGATGGTGACATGTAAGAAAGAGGGAGCATGAATAACCACTTTTTTTAGGAATTAAATTTTAAGGGAGGGGAACTTGATGATCGTTGATGATTTTAGACCTATTTTATTTACGTTTATTGTCTTTTTATTTGTTTGTTTGTTCGTTTCTATTTTTTATAAAGGGAAACACAAATTCATTATTGGGGTAGCGATGAGTATGATGTCTTTAATTTGCACCATCACTTCTGCAAAAACCATGTGGGATATAGGGATTACAGCGGATGAAAATAATATGGTGGGGGACCCAGTGTCATTTAATCTGTTTTTATTGGTCTTTGGTCTATCTATCCTTATTTTAAACTATCCCTTTATTTTAAAAAAGGATCTCCCAAAATAATGGAGAAGTCAATTAAAGTATTTCATGGAAATTCAATTTAGGATGCTAAAAGATTCAAAATGGCGGTCTTTATTCTACTTAAGCAGATTAGGAGTTTTACGATAATAAAAAGAAAGGTGCGATTGGAATAGAAAGAATTGTTCTATTTGATGGAGATTGTAATTTTTGCGACCGAAGCGTGCAATTCATCATTAAAAGAGACCCGATTGGACATTTTAAATTCGCTTCCCTGCAAAGTGATATGGGTAAAGAATTATTGAATAAGCATCATGTTGCAGAGGACCTCGATAGTTTCGTACTTATAGAAGGTAATCATTGTTATGTTAAGTCTTCAGCAGCCCTTCGAGTTTGTAGAAACTTAACCGGAGCGTGGAAGTTGCTGTATATCCTATTTGTTATTCCAAAATCTTTCAGAGACCTATTTTATGAGTTTATCGCCAAAAATAGATATAAATGGTTTGGAAAAAAAGAAAGTTGTAAGTTGCTTTCTCCAGAGGAAAGAAAAAGGTTTTTATAATATGGACGATATACATATAAATAGTTGTTATAACTAATCAAGTGAGGATGATGATTTGAAGAAGAGATATCAATTACTCATACTAATTTTCATTACAGTTCTATTGGTAATGGGATATAAAAAATATTTCTTTACGCTTGAACATCTCGGTCAAGGAATCTATTACAAAGGACCTGTATATTCTCCAAATGGAAAATATACGGCAGATTCTTATTATAAAACGTGGGGCGGTGCAACTGGAGGTGCTCATATCTGGGTAGAAATAACGAATAACGAGAACAGCGAAGCTCGAAATATCTATTATAGCAACGGGAAAAGCAACTTTTCTATGGAATGGAAGGATGATAACGTCATCTATATTAGAAATGACGAGGGTCCGGAATATCCAGATTCTGATAGAAGTATAGAGTTAGAAATTGGGAAGGAAGTTTATGATGAGAGTGGACGGGTTTGTGATAGTTGGATCATGAAGAACGAGTTTGAAACTTGTTATCAAAACGAATAATTCTTGATCAATTAATGATAGTAAAGTGAAAGATAAAATAAATGAGGTGTGATATGAAAATATTTTTTAAAATATTTATAGTCTTGATCTTTGCTTTTGCACTAACTGGTTGTATTGGCGAAGATTACGATGTAGGAGTTCCAACAGCTCACATATCTCTCGATACTTCATCGGTGCAATTAACTGAAGCGAATATTCGTTGGAATACCGAAAGTGAAGATGTGCAGAATTCAATAAAAGATATTGAAAAATACGCATCATCACTTGATGAAATACAGGTTTTTTCAGGTCAAAAAGTGTTCTTGGAATTTAAAGAGAACGAAGATAATGGTGGGGATATTTGGACTAATCCAAAGATCACCGTTGCCTTACTAAAGAATGGAGAAAGAACCGAGCTTGTATTGGATGAAACTAGAGGATTTCATTTTCCAACAGACAAAGGGAATTATTTTTTAGAAGTTGAATTTATTAATTCAGCCGGCAGTGCTCAATATGTAGGGAATGTTGTTATTAAGTAATTTTGTACTACTTGAAAAAACGGAAGAAGGAGTCACTTCAAAAGTTCTCCAATGACTTTGTAGAAAAAGACATTCCTTTAACATTACTTTTTAAATAATGGAGTGAAGTGGTATGGTTCTGTTTATTATTCTTTCGATAGCTGCATTAATGGGAATAAGAAACGGAATAGCAAAGAAAATTAAAACATGGATAGTATCATCTGCAACTGTTCTTATATTAATTGCAATGATATCTTTCGTTTATTTATATCTATATTCAAAAAATCCTTATTGAGCTAACTGCATTAGTTACACAACAACAGGAACCGTCATGGTAATTGTTCTTGTTTCTTTTAAAGATTCAACGAAAAAGCAGTTCTGTTGAGGTTTGATCTGTTTACCTTATTAAACAATCAGGTCATATTGTGCACAATAATATGAGATAAAAACGTCTTCAAGAACAATAAAATTTATACCATTTGCTTTTTTATGATAGATCTGTTATTCTTAGGAAGAATTATTTTTGTTCTTTTTTCAGATTGAGAATAGATTTTGGTTTTCGTCTAAGGTATTTGAGCAAGGATAGTAACATAATGTGTGGAAAACCCACACGAGGAGGCAACAATTATGGAACAAGGTAAAGTTAAGTGGTTTAATGCAGAAAAAGGTTTTGGATTCATCGAGCGTGAAGCAGGAGAAGACGTATTCGTACATTTCTCAGCTATCCAAGGCGAAGGCTTCAAATCTTTAGACGAAGGTCAAAGTGTAACTTTTGAAGTTGAACAAGGTCAACGTGGACCACAAGCTGCAAACGTTCAAAAAGCTTAATAATGGCTAGAGGCAGACCCTAATAGAGGGTCTGTTTTTTTGTGCCTAAATTGATTTTATCTGTATGAAGGGACAGTAGGATTACCCATTCAAGATGATACCTTTATCAACAAAATGAATGAAGCCCTATTCAAAAAAAGAATAGGGCTTCTGTAATAACCATGAAACACAAACAGTAATCGTACAAATGGTAGACTAAATATAGCACACAGTAGTAGTAATTCCTAGTTAAACATTTTTATGTTTTTTTCTTCTACAATTAAAAATGGATATCTTTTGTGCTTATCCTACGTTTTAAGGTTCTTTACAGTATTTCTTATGTAACAAAGTAAAGGGTCTCAATTCGTGATTTTCCCTTTATACAATAAAACAGGTGCAACGTCTACATCTTCAATCCATATGGTTGCCTCTTGTTGCTTATCTTGTTTAATCCATACATCACCTTTGTTCGTTTCTACTTGTTTACGCACCCATGTGAGATAAGGTCCAGTGACCTGAGGATCAACATCTAATTCATTTTCTTTTGGAAATGTGATTGGAGTCTGTGTGCTTGAGCCCAAATCGATCTCATATAGAGAGGTGTGCATGGTTGGAACTGGTCCTTCTTTCCAGGATTTATTTTCCAGTGACCGTGCGACAATCACTTTGGAAGGTGACACCCATTCCAAATCTAGATCAACATATCCTTTCGGTGTATATTCTACCTGCTTGGTAGATACCTCTAAATCCGCAATCTTCATTATCTTATTTTCAACAAAGAATCGTCCTTCTCCTGAAATGTAAGCTAGTTGGTCGGCTTGCGGAGCCCATTTGAACCAGTCACGATAGCCTAACATTCTACCGAGGTCCTTGAACACTTTTCCATCTGAAGATAAAACACATAAAGGATTACTGTCCATTGCCCAAGAAGGTGTTGGGGTTCCAAGAAAACTGACCCATTTGCCGTCATAGCTCCACTTAAAGTCACCAACAGTAACAGCAAATAAATCATTTTCATCGATGGGGATGGAGTATAGTAGCTTCGCTTTGTTTTCATTAAGATTCATATCCTTTGGAATACGAAACAATTTGATCGGCTCCCAGCCTGTAGGTATTCGGTTTGAGGTCGCAGACACTATAAGATCTTTTCCATTTGGATACCATTCAAAGCTACTAACACCTAATGCCACATTTTCAAACCCATAAGGTTTGCCATCCTTCGTCTTTGTCACATTTAAAACCCACCCAGAAGTATAAGCCAGTTCATTTGCGACAGGGGACCAACTAAAAGAAGAAGTATCAATGCTAGAGTATGGTTCATAGTTTTCTTGCCTCTTTGTATCATAAATCCATAGATTCGATTTTTCTCCCTGCTCATCGCCGTCGATATAGGCAATAAATCGTCCATCAAAGGACCATTTGGGAGAGGATACATATTGATCTTTTGTCAATTGTATTTCTTGATCTCCCTCTTTGATCCATAATTGATGGTCACGAACAAACGCTGCTGTCAAGGGAAGTTCTGCTTTTGTCACAGGAATAAACGGAAAAAAGAAAAGTAATATAAATAGTAAAACTTTTTTAGGCACGGCATTCCCTCCTACTCATTAGATTCTCCTAAAAGATTCTAGATCATCCTTTGAACAAGGTAATACTTCTTCAAACTAGAGGGAAAGGTCCTATTCAAGTAGAATGAGTACTTTTTAGGCAGGAATTAATTTCACAAAACTTATTAATCTCCGCCACCACCGCCATCTCCACCACTGTCGCTACCACTAGAATAATTATTACTATGATCTCCTGAGTCGGAGGCACTGAGAAACCACCACCAACTACTTTGATCATTCGAGGCATCAGAACTGCGAGTGTGTGTGTGTTTATTTTGACGGAAGACTCCGATTAAGATAGTCCCTACTATCACAACGAAGAAAACCCAAAATATAATCCGTTCCATTACCATCATCCTTTCTCAATCTATTATATGAAACCTGGGTGACAGGCACCACCCATAAATTGGAAAAAAATGCTATATCAAACTACTTATTTTAGTTACTTTTGGGTATTAGATCCTTTTTTTGTAGAACGACGAACGAAACCTTAGTCCATTATAGATAGTTCTAAAGAATGTGTTGTTTTTTTGTATAGAGGAGTTTCTTCCTAAAAAATGAATGTTTTTTAACCCCAATCGATGATTACGGGTCAATTTTTGACTTCATCGGTGTAGGAAAATTTACACTTTTCAAATTTTCGGTCTTTGTTAGCATTAGGATTGGTGAATTATGTCCTAAATGTGACATAAAGACAGGTTTGTTTTGATTACGAAAAGAGGAGGTACGATCGGTGAAAGGGAAAACCTTAAGTATGATGGCTTTTATTCTTTGTTTATTTTTACTAGTAGGATGTAATCAAGAAACGAACAATAATGCAGAGGAATCATCCCAAGTAGAAGAATCAGAGAAAAAGACTGAGGGAGAAAAGAAGGATGAAACTCAAGTGAAGGATACCGAGCAGACTAATTCTTCTGAGGAAGAACAGAAAAAAATAGCCAAAAGTAGCTCAGAAGAAAAGAGTAATGGAGTCACTTTAGGGGATTACAATGTTTTTCTTGGTGGAGAGATGATTGAAACAGAAGGGAAAATTACAATTAAGGGAGAAAGTAACTTACTTCCTGGTTCACGAGTCGTAGGAGAAGTGTTAGTGGACGATGAAAAGTTCTTTGCTGATACGACTGAAATCGTACAAGAAGATGGATCTTTCACAATGGAGATTGATCATCATGACTTGGATGAAACCACAAAGGTTGCTCTTAAATTCCACTTTGATGGTCAACAAGATGATTCGATCAAAAGAAATTACGGAGAACGTGGTCAGAAATTAACAGGCAATTATATTTATACTCATAAAGGAAAAGTAGGTGGAGGAGATCCACAAAACATATATAAAATGGCGAAAACGGAAGTAACCTTTGATCAGGGTGAAGAAATGGCGGTCCGGCAATTTTCTGAACCGAGCTGGTATCAGATTCCAGAGGATATGGGAGAGCCACGGGTTTGGATTGAAATCGAAGAGATTAAAAATGATGAAAATTACTACTATCTGCATGGAAGAAGTAATCTACTTGAAGGCAGTATCTTACATGGGAGCTTTGTATTTGATAATGACCAAGCAAGCGTTCTTCCAGACGGATCGTTTAATATGAAATTTAAGTATGAATACAAGGAAAATGCTGAATTTGAGTTAAAATTTGATCCGTCCCTCTATTATCAATGGAATGTTATTAAGGAAACCTACGGGGAAAAAGGTCAAAAGCTAGTCGGGGACCTCGTTGTCCAAAATCGTTATTCCGATAATTTGTATATTGAAAAGGTAGAAAAGCTAAACTCTACTGAAATCAAAGTTCCTGACAATGTTGAGGTAAAAATTGAAGGAACAGAGGTTACTATGCTTGTTCCGGATCATTTGATGTTTGATTTTGACCAGTATCAGTTAAAAGAAGAATCAAAGACCATGTTGCAAGATATTGCTCAAACAATTCAATCGTATGAGAAAGATATTCATATTGAAATCAATGGACATACGGATAATGTAGGTGACAAGCAATATAATCTAGAATTGTCACAAAAAAGAGCAGATGAAGTGAAAAACTTCTTAACCACACAAGGTGATTTTTCTAAGGTTCAAATCACAACAAAAGGATACGGAATGACAAAGCCGATTGCGTCTAATGACGATGAAACTGGACAAGCCAAAAACAGACGAGTCGAAATTGTTATCGATTTAAAGAAATAAAGGATAAGGGGGAAGGAGAAAACCATGAAGAAAAAGGTTTGGATCGCGTGTGGGTTATCTTTAGGGCTGCTCTTGACAGGATGCGGAAGCGGGGAGAATGAAGCAGCTTCAACAGAAACGAAGCAAGAGATAAAGTCCAAAAGTGAATTAGGAGATTACCAGATTGTGCTTGGTGGAGAAATTGATGAACAGGATGATAAGTTTGTAATTGAAGGTAAGAGTAACTTGATTCCAGGTTCGAGAGTGGTAGGAGAATTATGGGTATCTAAGGATGAACTATATACGGATACAACCGAATTGGTCGAAGAAGATGGCAGCTTTACAATGGAACTTGACCACCATCAATATGGGGAAGCAACATTTGTAGTCCGCTTTGATTTTGAATCCGCTCAAGATGATCCGATTAAAAGACATTATGGAGAAAGAGGGCAAAAGCTGAAAGGGCCGTACATCTATAAACATGAAGTACTAGGAGATATCAATAAAAAAGCTGAAGTTAGCTTAACGTATCATCCAGATGAAGAAACAGATCTTGTATTTAAAGAGCCACAATGGGAAAAACGTCCTGAAGATTACGGGGAACCTCGAGTTTGGATTGAAGTCGATGAGATTACGGAAGATGGTGAATTTTATTACCTTAGCGGGAAAAGTAATCTTCTAGAAGGGGCTGAGATTAAAGGGTCCTTTGCTTCAAATACAGAGAAAACGCAAATTAAACCAGATGGTACATTTGATTTGAAAATCAAGTATCGATACAAAGAAAACGAAGATTTTGAGATTACCTTTAATCCGCAATATCAATGGGACGAAATTCAAGAAGCTTACGGTAGTGAAGGTCAAAAACTCGTTGGAGATCTTGTAGTAACGAATCAATACTCGAAAAATCAAACAATCGAAAAGATCATTCCTTGGGAAAACGAATAACTTATTAAAGAACGCTGAAATTTTGGCGTTCTTTTTTTGCGAAAGAATGGACTATGTGTCATAAATGGTTTAATGAGCTGGACAAGTTATTTCCTTTTACTAGTTTGACATCATTTCAATCGTCTCTCCCAATTTTTTAAGTCTTCTGCACTAAGGATACAAAAACTTAACACAAACTTTTCCTGTAACACATATGGATAAATGTGTTGAACTTTTTGAACGGAGGACAAATGTATATGTGTGATGACTGTTTGCAACCATTTTGCGCACAAACAAATGATAAAGCACCGCTTTTGTGGCGGAAGCTTTCGACAATGTGGAAAAGAAAATGAAGGAGATTCGCTTAGAAAGTTTTCGTGGAAAATGGGTGATTTTATTTTTTTATGGTAGTGATTTTACGTTTGTTTGACCGACAGAGTTGGCAGCGGTCGCTGCTATTTATCCGCAACTAAGGTCTAATAATATAGAAGTACTTGCCATAAGTACAGATAGTGTATATGCCCATAAAATTTTTACTAAAATTTCTCCTTCTGAATCCCAAGTGATGTTTCCTCTATTAAGTGACCGAACCCAACAGATTAGCAAAGCGTATAGGGTGCTAAATGAAAAAACGGGGCAACATATAGAGCAACCATCATAATCGATCCGGAAGGTACAATTGTTTCAAGGTTTGTAAATCCTCCGGAAGTAGGGCGAAATGTTTATGAAATCGTAAGAGTCGTTCAAGGCATCCAATATAGTAGAGGAACTGGAGAAGGAATCACTGCCAATTGGTTACCGGGTCAACCTAGAATTGTTCGCGATCCGAAGTACATTGGTAGAATTAAAGTTCTGTCGTTCTAATACTAATATCAGAATCCACTTACTATAGGTGGATTTTTCTTCGTTAGTGCTAGTGTAATGGTGTGAATCTCCATAGTCCCCAATACTGCTAAACATTATGAGTGTCTCCTACATCTTTTTTTTTAAAAAACACCATCTGCATTGATCTTACAGGAATCATGACTGTTTTTAAGTAAATACGATGGTTAATATCGTTCGTATTAAAAGTAGAGATTTATCCCATCTGCAGAAATATCATGATTATTTAAAAGGGGATTGTAAATAATTGGGTTATGTGCTGAGAGTTTTTTGTGAATGGTACTAAGATTGATTCATGTCGAAAAATACCACCCCCTCTAAAAGGAGAGAGTGAGGTATAATGAAGACAAGTGTGAAAAAGTGATAGGGGTGACATCGTTGAATCTGATAGATAAAGCCAAACAACTTCCATCAACCCCTGGTGTGTATTTAATGAAAGATTCCCATGGCAGCATTATCTATGTGGGTAAATCGAAAAATCTTAAAAGTCGAGTAAGCTCTTATTTTCAACATTCTAGTCAACATTCCAATAAGGTGATTAAACTGGTTCATCATTTAAAGGATTTTGACATTATTCATACGGATACAGAATTTGAAGCTTTTATGCTAGAGTGCAAGCTAATAAAAGACATTCAACCTCTTTATAATCGGATGATGAAAAATCCTCGATCTTATAGCTATATAAGCGTCAAAAGGGATCAAAGCTACCGACGTATTGAATTCGTCCATGAGATGGAGGAAGGGGATCGTCATCTATATTTTGGTCCCTTTTCAAGCATAGGGACAACGGAAAAAGCCATTCAAGGCTTGAAAGAAATGTTTAAACTAGATTGCAATCAATCGACTACAAAGAACAGCCCATGTCTAAATTACTCATTAGGTTTGTGTATGGGAATGTGTTTTGATCCTTCAGCCCTAAAACAATACCATCATATGATTGATAGAATCATTGGATTGCTAGAGGGAACCGATAGTAGCCTCCTTGAGGAAATGGAGCAAAGGATGATTCAGGCTTCTAGTCAGTTTGACTTTGAAGAGGCAGCTAAGGTTAGAGATCGAATCGAATGGGTCCAATCTTTATTGAAAAAAGAACAAGTGATTCGATTTATCGAAGAAGATCAAAATATCGTCATGATGGAATATATTGGGGACAATCGCGTAAAAATGTTCCTCATAAGACGTAATCAGATATTGTTTTCTAAAGTATATGGATTAGACCATACCAACTTGGAAAAATTAGTTCAACAAATAAAATCGGAGATTCTTTCCTATTTTTCACAGCCTAAACAGTCTATGAAGAAGATTAAGAAAGATGAAATTGACGAGGCAGCCATTATTTATCGTTATATGAATAGCCATGATCGTGAATGTATCATCATTCCTGACCAATGGCTGAATTCAAAAAGGATGAATAAGATGGAGCAGGCGGTCTTGCGTCTTGTGAGTTCTTTGACTGCGAGTGTATGATGGGGAACTTTCCTCTTCTAACCTACTTATATTGAGTTCCTGACGATTAAGGATTAATCAGACCAAAACCACAAGAAAAGGTTCTTGTGGTTTTGGTCTGCTAAATATTTAATAGTTATCCCTATCCTGATAAATAGTATCTTCATATTCAAAACGATCCTGTTCACAATAATCATAGTCAGAAACACGGGAATCTTTGTCATATTCAAAACAATCGATATCATCGAAACTAGTAGAATTTCTTTCGTTTTCATAACGGTTGAAATCCCACTTCTCTTCTAACCCGTCCAACGACTCATCATGCCTCGATTTAAGATAAAGTCCAGAAAAATATGGGGTTCCAACTACACACTCATCCTTCTTTCTCTCATAATTTTTGATTTGTGTTACCTTATGCAACTCTTTACGATTATGATGGATGCGTCGTCTTTCTATTAATCTTCTGTCCTCATATCTTTGAGGATGTGAAGTGATAGAATTTGGAACAACAATTGGAGATGTGATTACTGATGTACCGTTAGATTCTAGTTCGGTAGGTAATCCGGGCTTTTCATTTTCCATAATGATAGGATCTGTCTGATCAAATCTTTTTATTAAGTAAATGAGTGCAATAACAACTAAAATGAATATGAAATATCCCATAAGAATCGCCTCTTTGTTTTAGGTATATTGTACCTCTTTGCCAGATAAGATGGCTAGATAAAAGGTGAAAGAAAACATCTTAGAAAAAAGAACCTAACTTTACGAGTGAACATAACACGATTAACCATCTAAAGGAAAGAATCCACTCTTCTGACGAAGCATGGATTCTGATTAACATTTTCGTTATAAAATTCATGATACTTATTAGGGATAAATTTGAAGTGGATATTTTTCGTTTTTTGTAGGATTACCTAATTTTATACACATTGGAAGACGTTATGTTCTTTTAAAGTGCTTTTTAATTTAAACATAATCGTGTTATACGTTTCGTACTTGTAAGTGTATAAAAGAGCTTTTTTTAACTTGAATGCTCTGAAGAAGAAATCAATTTGTTTCCGAATATAGCGTTTAATTTGCTCTTTATAAAATAACTTCTTTTGGGCAATTTTCTCGCTTATTTCATCAGTTAAGGAAAATATGAAATGCAGAATAGAAAATTCAATGTTGCCACAGTATTCAGTTATTTTCATTTTCATACCCCCTATTTCTTGTAAATATTTATTGGGTGAATTTTACATTAAATTTTTACTTTACCATAAAATAAAACTTAAGTCAACTTTCCTTAAAGGAAGGTTAACAAAAAACGGTGTTGTTATTTTAAATAATGAATATCCTTTTGCGTAAGAAATCATTTGAATTAATGTATAAAATGAATTAATAATAGCTATGTACGAAATTTTAGACATTTAGGTAACATTCGACTTCTTTTATTTTCTGAATCTAGTAGTCGTACCCAGTTGGGAACTATAAAAAACCAAGGTCATTTGTAGTTTAAAAAGAATAATAAATAAATGTTGATGTCATTCGGAACTTCTTTTAAATGTGTTTTTATAAAAGGAAATGAGCTCCATATGTAGAATGTTAACTACATATACTCAACATATTGTAGTCCGCATGGATAGTGTGATCCATATATGTTCTATATGAGGGGTGACATTTTGTATTGGAAAATAAGTGATTTTGTTGAAGAAATTAAGAAAACGTTAAATGAAGAAAAATTACATATGAACACAGTTTATGGCTGGTTTAAAAAGTTAGAAGAAGAAAAAATCCATTATATCTCGCGAACCGTAGATACAAACGAAAAAGTATATGATGAGCTGGACCTGAGAATTGGAACTTTTATTAAAATGAAAAGAAATGAAAAATGGGCGCT
>NZ_CP130945.1:1572500-1940000 GCF_050389805.1 Niallia sp. Kr1
GCGTAATAGCTCACTGGTCGAGTGACTCTGCGCCGAAAATGTACCGGGGCTAAACGTATCACCGAAGCTGTGGATGGACATCTACGATGTCCGTGGTAGGAGAGCGTTCTAAGGGCGTTGAAGCAAGACCGGAAGGACTTGTGGAGCGCTTAGAAGTGAGAATGCCGGTATGAGTAGCGAAAGATGAGTGAGAATCTCATCCACCGATTGACTAAGGTTTCCTGAGGAAGGCTCGTCCGCTCAGGGTTAGTCGGGACCTAAGCCGAGGCTGAAAAGCGTAGGCGATGGACAACAGGTTGATATTCCTGTACCACCAAAATCCGTTTGAGTGATGGGGGGACGCAGGAGGATAGGGTAAGCGCGCTGTTGGATATGCGCGTCCAAGCAGTTAGGCTGCAGGTGAGGAAAATCCCACCTGCGTGAAGGCTGAGCTGTGATGGCGAGGGAAATAGAGTACCGAAGTTCCTGATTCCACACTGCCAAGAAAAGCCTCTAGCGAGGATTAGGTGCCCGTACCGCAAACCGACACAGGTAGTCAAGGAGAGAATCCTAAGGTGAGCGAGAGAACTCTCGTTAAGGAACTCGGCAAAATGACCCCGTAACTTCGGGAGAAGGGGTGCTTTTTAGGGTGTTAAAGCCCTGAGAAGCCGCAGTGAATAGGCCCAGGCGACTGTTTAGCAAAAACACAGGTCTCTGCGAAGCCGCAAGGCGAAGTATAGGGGCTGACGCCTGCCCGGTGCTGGAAGGTTAAGAGGAGAGGTTAGCGCTAAGCGCGAAGCTTTGAATTGAAGCCCCAGTAAACGGCGGCCGTAACTATAACGGTCCTAAGGTAGCGAAATTCCTTGTCGGGTAAGTTCCGACCCGCACGAAAGGCGTAACGATCTGGGCACTGTCTCAACGAGAGACTCGGTGAAATTATAGTACCTGTGAAGATGCAGGTTACCCGCGACAGGACGGAAAGACCCCGTGGAGCTTTACTGTAGCCTGATATTGAATTTTGGTACAGCTTGTACAGAATAGGTAGGAGCCTTGGAAGCCGGAGCGCCAGCTTCGGTGGAGGCATCGGTGGGATACTACCCTGGCTGTATTGACATTCTAACCCGCAGCCCTTATCGGGCTGGGAGACAGTGTCAGGTGGGCAGTTTGACTGGGGCGGTCGCCTCCTAAAGAGTAACGGAGGCGCCCAAAGGTTCCCTCAGAATGGTTGGAAATCATTCGTAGAGTGTAAAGGCACAAGGGAGCTTGACTGCGAGACCTACAAGTCGAGCAGGGACGAAAGTCGGGCTTAGTGATCCGGTGGTTCCGCATGGAAGGGCCATCGCTCAACGGATAAAAGCTACCCCGGGGATAACAGGCTTATCTCCCCCAAGAGTCCACATCGACGGGGAGGTTTGGCACCTCGATGTCGGCTCATCGCATCCTGGGGCTGTAGTCGGTCCCAAGGGTTGGGCTGTTCGCCCATTAAAGCGGTACGCGAGCTGGGTTCAGAACGTCGTGAGACAGTTCGGTCCCTATCCGTCGTGGGCGTAGGAAATTTGAGAGGAGCTGTCCTTAGTACGAGAGGACCGGGATGGACGCACCGCTGGTGTACCAGTTGTTCTGCCAAGAGCATCGCTGGGTAGCTATGTGCGGAAGGGATAAGTGCTGAAAGCATCTAAGCATGAAGCCCCCCTCAAGATGAGATTTCCCATAGTGTTAAACTAGTAAGACCCCTGAAAGATGATCAGGTTGATAGGTTTGAGGTGGAAGCATGGTGACATGTGGAGCTGACAAATACTAATCGGTCGAGGACTTAACCACAACATTAATGAACGCTGGCTAAAGGCGCCACGTCCTGTGGCAACGCCTGCATGACCCACATCCTGTGGGCCGGGCGACTGTCCAGCTTTGAAAGACGGTGGAGAGCCGGTTCTACAAATCCTGGTTTTGGATTTGAAGAAACGGATCGAAGCGGCCGAAAAGCTAGGAGCCGAAGCTAGACACTAAACTTTGATGAATGTCAGCATTATCTAGTTTTGAAGGAACAATCCTTCAACAAAATAGTCTGGTAACAATGGCGAGAAGGTCACACCCGTTCCCATCCCGAACACGGAAGTTAAGTTTCTCAGCGCCGATGGTAGTTGGGGCTTTGCCCCTGTGAGAGTAGGACGTTGCCAGGCAATATAAGAAAACCCCTTTTTATAGGGGTTTTCTTTTGGTTTCGCAGATATTAAATATTATGTGGACTCAAACCAAAAGTACATATAGATAGGGCATAAATCGAACCACCAGAATAAGTGTTTAAAACTCCCTTTTTCTCCATACATACAAAATTACTGACTATACCTATAATCAGTACCAATTAAACTTCAATGATAATTGGAAGAATCATTGGCTTTTTCTTTGTGTGGGTATATAAGTACTGACCTACCGACTTTTTAATATTTTGCTTTATGGTATTCCAACGGTGTATGTTGGCTGCCTGTAAATCAGTAACGGCTTTTGTCACTAATCGATTAACTTCTTTCAAGAGATCCTCAGATTCACGTGCATAAACGAATCCTCGGGAAATGGTATCTGGTCCAGTAATAATGGTTTTATCTGCTTTACTTAGAGTGATCACAATGACCAACATCCCATCCTCGGACAGTTGTTTTCTATCTCGTAATACGATACTTCCAACATCGCCAATACCTAGTCCATCTACAAATGTGTTTCCAGAAGGTATGGTTCTAGTTTGACGTGCAATGGAGTTTGAAACATCGACAACATCTCCATTATTTATGATGAAGGTGTTACCCGCTTCAACACCAACGGATTCTGCTAGTAAACGGTGGTGGTGTAGCATTCTATGTTCGCCATGAATTGGAATAAAGTATTTGGGTTTCATCAAGGTGAGCATAAGTTTTAAATCTTCTTGATAGCCATGACCAGAAACATGCATTCCTGTGGAGCTTCCTGAACCATAAATGACGTTTGCACCAAGTTGGAATAAGTTATCGACGATACGCGAAACATCTTTTTCGTTTCCAGGGATCGGTCCTGCCGCCAAAATAACGGTATCTCCTGGATAAACAGAAACATCCCGATAACTTCCATTAGCTAAACGGGCAAGAGCTGCCATGGGCTCCCCTTGACTTCCAGTACAAAGGATCACAACCCGTTCAGCATCTAAGTTTTCTACTTCATTCGCATGAATAAGCATTCCATCAGGAATATGTAAGTAACCCCGTTCAATAGCAACAGATACCACGTTTACCATACTCCGTCCTAAAAGTGCTATCTTTCGTCGGGTCTTAATAGAAGCCTCTACCACTTGTTGAATACGATTTACATTGGAAGCAAAGGTGGAGACAAATATTTTCCCTTCGGCCTTTGTAAAGGCTTCGTTCAGATGGTCACTTACGATGCTTTCGGATGGTGTTAACCCTTTTCGTTCTGCATTTGTACTTTCTGATATTAGAACTAAGACACCTTGTTCTCCTATTTGAGCCATTTTATGAATATCAGAGTATTGTTGATTATTGGCAGGTGTTAAATCAAATTTAAAGTCCCCTGTATGAACAACAGTCCCTTCTGGTGTGTGAAATACGACTCCAAGACAATCCGGGATACTATGACTGACTTTAAAAAATGTAACCTGAATACTCCCTAATTCTAGAGTTGAATCTGAGTCAATCGGAATAAGTGTTGTATCGCTTGTAAGTCGATGTTCATCTAATTTTAATTCAATTAAACCAAGGGTAAAACGAGTTGCATAAATCGGCACATTTAATTTTCTTAAGAAATAAGGGATCCCACCGATATGATCTTCATGTCCATGTGTCACGATTAAAGCACGTATTTTTTCTTTATTTTCTTCTAAGTAGGTAACATCAGGAATAATTAAATCAATACCGAATAAAGTTTCATCTGGAAATTTCCCACCACAATCGATGACGATAATATCATTTGAATATTCGATGGCATACATATTTTTACCAATTTCATTAATACCACCTAAGGCAAAAATAGATAGCATGTTTTCGGACGTAGTCAATTTTATACCCTCCTACATTTAACAAGTAATCTTAGTATTTCCTTTGTCGTTATTTTATTCATAAGATAATGATGAGTATTGTTCAGAAGTTGGAAGTTGCTTGTCGTCTTTGCAAATAAATTATGGAAATATATATACATTTGTAACTGTTCCTGCATGAAAGATGATTCAAGGAAGCATAATGAAAGCTCATCGTAGGTCAGAAGGGACTTTTATGCAATGTATAGTTCTAGTAACAATGGTAAGAAAGTCAAACCTGTTCCCATTACGAAAAAATAAGCTTTTCAGTGCCGATGGTAGTTTGGGCATTTCCCTATGAGGGTAGGGGTGTTGCCAGGCAGGCGAAGTATATTTATAGGGGATATTTTTATATTCATCATCAAAAAAGAGGATGAGAAAATCGATAATAGTACAAGAGTGCCAGCTTTTCAAATCAAATTTATATGAAGTAGCGCTTTTTCCTAGGTTTTTTACTTGGAACAGACTTTATAAGCACATTTAAAAGAACAAGCAACTGAATGTGCTTGTTCTTTTATGTGTGCTCCGTATCTTCTGTTTTCTCAATCTAATGAATGCTCGAAGAATCCGAGAGCACATTTGATTGCTTCTTCTACATGATCGGTTTCATATCCGGCTAAATCCTCGTGAGTAATTTCCATTGTTGTACGAGATAGAGAATAGCCGCTGTCTAGATTGACATCTAGAAGGACTTGAAACCCGAGTGGTGTGGACTTAATGTCAATGATGTCATAATCCCGAATCATCGTTCCTGTTTCATATTCTACTGGTTCTAAATTTGACATGTCATGACTCCTTTTTGAATTTTGGGATAGAGTCGAAGCAAAATAAGTTGGGAACTTATCAAACATATTATTTACAAAGAGAGCGATATTATTTGGGATAAACGATACAAAAAACACCTTCCAAAAAATGGAAGGTGCCTGGCACCTTTTCAGATGGAGCGACTCCTAGTGATTAAGTATTTTCTTTTCCAGATCAATGTATTGTTGAGTGGATTGATTAAATTCCTGAATGATTGCTTCCATGCTTTGAGTGCGATTGTTGATTTCATGAATCAGTTCATTTAGGTTTTTTAAGTGATAGTTTTCGTCTGCAAGTTGTTGATAGAATGTGTTTTGTGTTTCAATGTTTTTATGATAGTTTTCAAAAAAGGAATCTATTACATTCTTTCTTTCGTTCATCATGGTGATGAGTTTGGATGCTTGTTTTTTTAGTTTCTTGTCTTTCATTTTTTGAATCGGTTCCTCAAGGGTGACCACCATTTGATAAGCCTTTTGGAAGTTTTCTGTGGCTTCTTCTAAGAGTTTCTGCTGTTCTTTCGTGTAGGATTGGGCTTTATCTATCTGTTGGTGAATTTGGTTTTGGTCATTGATATCGAGGCTAATCAGTTCCACATAGATGGATTGTGCCGATTTTCTCGTTTCATTTAAGTCAGATAGATTAGCGGTGAAATGATGTTCAAATGAGGCAGATTCTACTAATGTTTTCTGTATCTTTGCAGTCTGTTTCTGATCGGATTGACAGCCTAATAGAAAAACCATCAAACCTAAAATAAATATAAATGCTAGTAATCGATTCAAATCCTGTTACCCTCCTACAGTTAAACCGGAGATTGGAAGACAGCGACCATTACATTGAAAGGTTAATGGCGGCATATCGCTTGTTAATACTTTCGTTTGATATCCTTGCTTTTGAAGATAGGATAATAGTTTTGGTAAAAATTTGACTGTCTCGGGTTTATCATGAAGAAGAACAACCGGGGTCTCGCCTTTTTGTTTCATTTTTTGTATAGCCCAGATGGTATGGTTCACATATCGATGATTATTGAATTCCCAGTCACGACTGTCTACGTTCCAATCCCAAACGATAAAGCCATTTTGGTCAAGTTCATAGCGCATCCCTTCTGTTAAGTAAGGAATACTGCCATAAGGAAGTCGGACGATGTTAGAGGTTATTCCTGTGACGCTTTTCAATATTTCTTGGTTC
This sequence comes from Niallia sp. Kr1, assembly GCF_050389805.1. Taxonomy (NCBI): domain Bacteria; kingdom Bacillati; phylum Bacillota; class Bacilli; order Caryophanales; family Bacillaceae; genus Niallia; species Niallia sp. Kr1. Next base: position 1,578,526 of record NZ_CP130945.1, read on the forward strand.
TGTTTCATTTCTTCTGAAGGGGCTGTCTGACTACTGTAGAGTTTTCCTACATCATGTGTCATGCTATGTAGCGCAAGTCCGTGACCTTCTTTTTGCTTCCGTTTCACCACTTCTGGGTATTCCTTTATGTTTGGACCTAACATAAAAAAGGTTGCTTTCATCCCATACGCGTCTAAGATGTCCAATAATTGGTTTGACAGCTTTGAAGGTCCGTCATCAAAAGTAAGATAGATCGTATTTTCCTGTAGATCAAGCTGGTTTTGCTTATCGACGGCTTCTATTCGCGCAGCTTCTCTATGTTCACGATCTTTTTCCATAATGGATTGACTTAACGGAGAATCAGCAAATGCAGTTACCGGCTCTGACGGAAAGGATACCAATTCCAATGAAGGATCGATAGTAGATTCATTTACCTTCGCTGCTTTCTGTCCATCATTCACGACGATTCCCGGTATCAGAATGACGATAATTGCAACTAGAAACAAAAGCGCCGTTTTTCCTCTAGTGTTTAATTTTTTTCCCCTAAACACTTCATTACCCCCATATTGCAAGATTATAGATTTCTACAAATAGAATCAGATCACGACAAAATTTGCATGATAGACATAAAAAAAAAGTCTTACTAGCGAGTGTTGTATAAGTTCGGTTTCTATACCTTATCTTCACTCTTTTAATAACCCAATTATAATTTAAATAGTTTTAAGTTTGTTTATCTAATAATAACATAATTTGACAATTTTTGGGCATAAACAATCCGTGCTATTTTATTTTTAATAAAGAGACCAAAGCCCTTTTTTGGGTCTTCTCGTTTTTCAGCTTAATTATTTCAAAACAGTATTATTTTAATAAAATAATTGATTGAAAAAAATGAATATAGTACAATATTAATAATTTAAATTTTATTCAATAATATTAAATATTTTAATAATCAAAGATAGCTAGATTGATAGATAAATTTCTTTATACCATTTAGTGGTTTCAAAGATTATGGGTCTACACCTTGACTGAGATAGAGCATGCAACGATGAAAATACCCAATGTCATGTCAACCTAACTAAAATGGTTTATAAAAAGCATTTGGATGAAGAAGAAGGGGAATTTCATTTGGGTAGGGGATGTAATGAAGGGGTTAATTGAAAAATATAAAATCAATGAGAATGAATTGAGTAAAATTCTAACGGCGATTATGGAATATGCCTGTTTAAAAGACGGTGATGGCTATTGGGTAGATGCCAATGAAGCCATTCACCATTTATTGGATATGCCACTAGGGGAATTGATCGGCAAAAAAGATCAGGAGTTAGCGAAAAGGCTTCCTCGGTTTAAAGAAATATTTGAGGACTGTATTGTTTCAGATGAAGAAACGTGGAGTAAAAGGACCGTAACGGAGTTTGAATGGGAATTCTTAAATAAAGGCGGGATATATCAAATCGTAAAAGTTTATAAAATTCCCTTTTATCATCAGGATGGAAGTCGTAAGGCTATTTTAATGTTAGGGCAAGAAATTACTTTTTCGAAGCTAAAAGAGCTTGAATTAGATACCACGATCAAGGAGTTAGCCGACTTTAAGTTTGCCTTGGATGAATCATCCATTGTAGCCACGACCGATCATAAGGGGAAAATTTCGTACGTGAACCATAAGTTTTGTGAGATATCAAAATGCACTAGGGAAGAATTGATTGGAAAGGATCACAGGATTATAAATTCTGGATATCATTCGAAAGCACATGTTCGGGAAATGTGGGAAACCATTCAAAATGGAAAGGTCTGGTACGGGGAATTTAGAAATCGAGCTAAAGATGGAACTTATTATTGGGTGAAAACGACCATTGTTCCTTTTGTTGATGCCAATGGCAAGCCTTATCAATATATGTCAATTCGGCAGGATATCTCGAAACAAAAGGAAATTGGGGAGCAAATTTTATTTAATGCCTACCATGATGAATTAACAGGCTTACGTAATCGACGCTGCTTCAGAGAGGAAATCATTCAATGGATTGCTCAAAGTAGGAAGAATGATCAATTGGCTTTGATTTTTATTGATTTAAACCGATTTAAATATATCAATGATACGTTAAGTCACATGGCTGGCGATCAATTGTTGATTGATGTAGCGAATCGTTTGCAGGAACACTTGACTCATCAAGCGGATTTGTATCGATTTGGAGGAGATGAATTTATCATCGTTCTCAAAAATCAAACCAAACATGAAGTAGAGGAGTTTGTTCAACACATCCTTACCTTATTTTTACAACCGTTTTATTTACAGCAACGAAGGCTTTATATTACGGCCAGTCTTGGGGTCAGTCTTTATCCTGAAGATGCTTTAGATGCGAGTACGTTGTTGAAGAAAGCGGATAGTGCGATGTATCTAGCGAAAGAACACGGAGTTAACGGATACCAATTTTATCCATCCGGTACCTCTCGACATATATCAAAAAGAATGAATTTGGAAAGCGATTTAAGGCATGCGGTGAAGGAAAATGAGTTTGTTCTTTTTTATCAGCCTAAAATCCATTTACCATCTGGTCAAATTACAGGTGCAGAGGCGCTCATTCGCTGGAATCACCCGACAAAAGGGATGGTTTCACCTTCAGAGTTCATCCCGTTAGCTGAAGAAACAGGATTAATTATTCCCATGACAGAATGGGTATTAGAAGAAGCGTGCAAACAAAATAAGAAATGGAAGATTGCGGGATTTTCAAATGTGAAAATGGGAGTAAATATTTCCTCTGTTTTGTTTAAAAAGGATATCGTGGGCATGGTGAATCATATTTTAGATGATACGGGATTGCAGCCATCTGATTTGGATCTGGAAATTACGGAAAGCTCGATGCAAACACCGGAGTTAACGATTCCAATCCTTCATCAACTGAAAAGAATAGGCGTTTCCTTATCCATAGATGACTTTGGCACAGGGTATTCATCATTGGCCTATTTACGAGATTTTCCGATTGATCGTTTGAAAATCGATCGTTCCTTTGTTGCAGAGATAAGCAGCCGTGGTGAAGCGATTATTGACATGATTATTAATATGGCCGCGTATTTACAAGTTCGTGTGGTTGCGGAAGGCATTGAAACACAAGAACAATTAAGCTATTTGAAAAATCTAAGCTGCAACGAGGGTCAAGGCTATCTTTTCAGCCGACCTGTTCCAGCTAAGGATTTTGAAAGGTTATTGTTTAGACAAAAGAAATCTGTTGTGTAATGGGGTGCCAGGCACCTTCCATTTTATGGAAGGAGTTACAATCAGTAATTAATAGGAGTTTTATATGGAAATCACATTAATAAGACATGGTAAATCTTTATGGGTTGAAAATAAGCCTATCACTTGTCAAGAGTTTAAAAATTGGGTTGAAAAATATGATTGTCATGGGGTGTTTGAAGAGAAAACCTATCCTCCAAACACTCTTGAAAAATTAGATCAAGCAACTATGATTGTTACTAGTGATTTGAAAAGGGCGATTGAGTCTGCGAATTATTTAAATCCCCATTTACCAACGATTTCAGATCCTATTTTTCGTGAAATAGAACTACCTACTCCTTTAGCTAAATTCGGGGGATTAAAGTTACATGCAAATATTTGGGCGGTCATGTTACGAGTGTTATGGTTCTGTGGGTATACACGTGGGTGCGAGTCTTTGAAAGATGCTACTAAAAGGGCTGAGAAGGCTGCAACGTTTTTAATTCAATGTGCAAACGAGCATCACTATGTCGTTTTGGTTGGACACGGATTTTTTAATAACTTGATTGGAAAGCAATTTAAAAAATTGGAGTGGAAGGGAAGGCATCAAACCAGTTCTGCGCATTGGGCTGCTACAACTTATTCGTTTAATCAGCATGTATAATAATTAAGTGCTAGACAATTTTCTTTCTGAAATATCATAGCTTAACCGATTTCTACTATTTATAAGAAATCGGTTTTTTATATTTAAGATAACTAAGAAATGAATAACGGTTTAACCGTGAAATGGAAAATTTATGAAGTTGATCCTAACATGAATTTTATTAGCCTAGTAAAGTAAAATTAAGAGCGTTGTTGTTCTATTCATCCTAATTTGTCAATGCATGTAAGGAGAGGAAAAAACCGTGCCAGTCATGCCTACAGTTTTAGCGGCAAAGATGACTCAAAAGGCGAGTCGATTGCTTAATAAAAGCGGGAGTAACATCCCTGGGGTCGTAGCGAGAAAAATCGATCCCAATATTTTAAGGAAATTAGCTAGTAAAACGGAGAAAATCGTTTTAATTAGTGGGACCAATGGGAAAACCACTACTTCTCAAATCATTGGCCATATCTTAAAAGAAAACGGATATCATATCATACATAATGCTGAAGGTTCCAATATGATTTCAGGGATTACGACAGCTTTTATCAACCACGAAAAGTTTGTAATGAGAAAAAAAGCGGATATGGCCATTATTGAAATTGATGAAGGGTCTATTGCAAGAGTCTCCAAAGAAATTCGGTTCGATTTAATGGTCTTTACCAATTTCTTCCGTGATCAGCTCGACCGTTTTGGTGAAATTGATGCTTTGGTTAATAAAATTTGTGGGATTTTAAGTCAAACCTCAGCTAAGCTAATCCTTAATGCAGATGATCCCTTTACAAGCAGGTTGGGGCAAATTGGTTTGGACTGCGAATATTTTGGTATTGACAAAAATGCATTCTCTTTTGAGAACCATAATGTAACCGAATCGACTTATTGTCCTCAATGCGATGGACCACTTCGATATGATCATTATCATTATGGACAACTAGGTTATTATCATTGTGAATGTGGTTTTAAACGCAAAAACCCAAAATATGAGCTAAACCATTTGGACATGGATAAAGGTTTATCGTTAAAAACGAATCATGGTGATTTTTCTATTCCCATTTTAGGCTCCTATAATGCAATGAATACATTAGCAGCGATTAGTTTAGCCATTGAATTAGGGGTATCTTCCGAACAAATTCAAAGGGCTTTATCTACTTTTCAAATCGAAAATGGCAGAATGGAAGGGTTTCATCACAAAGAAAAACCAGTCATCTTAAATTTGGCTAAAAATCCAGCGGGGGTCAATGTGAGTTTGTCTGAATCGAATGGAAATCTGGATAGAAAACAATATTTATTGGTATTAAACGATACAGACAATGACGGGCAGGATGTTTCATGGATTTGGGATGCGGATTACGAAAAAATTAATCCTAGTCTAACTGAACGAGTGATTTGCAGTGGATTACGTGCGGAAGATATGGCGGTGCGCATCAAATATACAGGATTTCCACAAGATAAGATTGAGATTATTAAAAATATCAATCAGGCTGTCGAAGAATTATTGAACAAACATGTGAATAGTTATATCGTTCCAAACTACACGGCGCTAGGACCAACTAGAAAGGCGTTAGTCAAACGCTTAAGACACGGATAGGGGAGATAGGCTTGAGAAACAATGATCTTTCACGCCCGTTTAAATCATTGACTATGTTTCATTTTTTTCCAGATAAACTGAATCTCTATGGTGATCGTGGGAATGCACTATGTTTGGCAAAGAGATGTGATTGGCGCGGCATTCATTTAGTCATAAAAGAAATTAGAAGAATGGATGAATGTTCATTAGAAGAAATGGATTTATTTTTAATTGGCGGGGGAAGTGATCGAGAGCAGGCACTCGTTACCCGTGAACTCAAAAAAATGAAAGACGGATTAAAAGAAAAAATTGAGAACGGCGTCCCCGGACTAATGATTTGTGGTGGATATCAATTTTTGGGGAATCAATATATTGATTCGGTCGGCAATGAAATGGAAGGTTTAGGCATTTTAGATTTTTATACGGTCGCCAAATATCCAAGACTCGTGGGCAATGCGTTAATACGCTCCCCGCTGTTTGGGGAAATCGTTGGGTTTGAAAACCATGCAGGAAGGACCTATCATGGCTATCCAACACTGGGAAAGGTAGAAAAAGGCTTTGGAAATAATGAGGTAGATAAGGAAGAGGGATTATTCTATAAAAACATTATTGGCACCTATTTGCATGGTCCCATCCTTCCAAAAAATCCAACTATAGCTGACTATTTAATTCAAAAGGCTTTGGAATATCGATATGGCGCAGAACCCACCCTTGATTGGATGGTCCCTTTAGATGATCACTTAGAATATCTCGCTATGAAACAGGTTTGGGAACAAGTGCAAGGTTCGAAATTAATTTGACAATAAAAGGGGTCAGATCCCTAGACTGTTAAAGTGTTGGTACAGCTGGGATCAGACCTCTTTTTGAATGGTTGAGTGAAATTTAAGAATATTTTACCGAACAAGATTTTCATTCATTTTTTCAATTCCTCCTTTTATGTCATGTATTAGTTTATCTACGTAAATAATGGGTTCTTTATAGGGTAATCTTACTCTTAGCATTTCATAGTCGTTGTTTGCATTTTCTTCTCTTATGATAAAACTAAAAGTAATAACAGGAATGGAAATCATGTAGCTTTTACTGTGGAAGTCTTTCGTTATATACATCGTGGCTTTAGTGTCATTATTGAATACAGAATGGGTGATATCGATAAAAATGGTTTTCAAGTTGTTGATAAAAATGCCCTCCTATTATTTAAAAAATTTATCATTATTTGCATTTTCTATTATAATACTTAATAAGATCGATTTCTATTAAAACGATAACAAAAAGGGCAATCTTAAAGTCTGCTACTGTATAAACACAGCGGGGGAAGCTCTCTTTTTGTCTTGAGGGTTTAAAACTGTTTGTATATTTCGAGACATTTATAGACAAATGTTTTATTTATATATAGTAATGAAAATATAGGAATATTGGGATGATGCCTTTAAATTGATAACTCCTTATGAAAAATAACCTAGGAAAGGTTATCCTTTCATTCATTTTAATAAGCTAAAACGGAGGAACATTTTTGCTTTTTTATTAATCAAATGTATATTTCTAAAATGATTGACAAATTATATAAAATTTTGTATATTTTAAGTAGAACATATGTTCCAATAACCATATAAATGGAAAGGAAACGTTTCAAATCGTTTAAGCACAGGATTGAAAGAAATAAAGTTAATTGATTCATTTTTTGGTAAATTATACGGAAGCAGAAGTCGTAAAAATGTCATCACCAAGACAAAGTGAAAGGGGCTATTCACGATGTTACAAACTTACCAGACAAAGTTGAGGAGCGTCCTTCTGAATAACGGTTTGTGTCCAGAAGACTACCTCCAGGAATTCGGTAAGTTTTTTGGCATACTAGAACGTAAACTGTTTGTGCAATTATATGTAAAAAAACAAACCGTCTCTTCGATTAAATCTTCCTTTTCGAAACAGCATGGAATCACGGCAAGACAATTTAATTCTCTTCGGATTCAATTGGAAGGAAAAATTGATTCAGTCAAAGAAAACACCAATTTCCGAATGGAACAATTAACGGTTAAGATCGCTGAAGTAGAGAAGTCCATTGATAAAAAGCATAAACAAAAAGAGACATGGTTGGAAAAGATTCAAAACCTGAGTCCAACAAATCCTCGTTTTGAGAACACCGTCAAAAGATATCAAAACATCAAGTTTGTCCTCCACCAAAAGAAGCGGAAATTACGAAATCTCCAACAGAAACGAGAAAAGTTAACATGTGACATAGAGGTTAATCGGGTAAGGATTTGTTTTGGCTCGAAGAAACTATTTCACAAGCAATTTCATCTAGAAGAGAACGGATACACATCCCATGAAGAATGGAAACATGAGTGGCAATGCGCACGGAGCGCTCAATTTCTCGTCGTTGGCTCGAAAGACGAAACGTTTGGAAATCAAAGTGCTTCCTACAATACAAAGAATGAACTTCGTTTACGTGTTGCCCGTTATTTTGAGGAAAAATACGGGAAGTATATTTGTATTCCCGATGTGTTGTTTCCCTATGGACAACCCTTTTTAGATGAAGCCAAGAAAGCGTATACCGGGATCACAAAAGGTGGTAAAACACAAAAATATTTTAAAGCAGTCACCTACCGTTTTGTACGAAAGAAAAAAGGATGGTATCTTTACGCAACAGTAGACAGAGATACATCCGAAATTGAGACCTCTAATCTTGGAGGGGCCATCGGAATTGATTTAAATGCAGGCTTTTTAACCGCGTGTGAAATTGATCGTTTTGGGAATCCATTACGAGAATGGAAGATTTCCTGTCCCATGTATGACAGAAGAAAAGAGCAGGTTTCAGCTTCATTGAGTGATGCCATTCAAAGTGTCTTACTATATGCAAAAGAAAACGGAAAACAAGTAGTGATTGAAAACTTAAACTTCTCCAAGAAAAGAGTTGCATTAGGGGAAAAGAATAAAAAATATGCACGTATGTTATCTGGATTCGCTTATGCTCAATTTCAAGAGTTGATCCAATCAAAAGCAAAAAAACTTGGTGTAGGTATCGTCTTGATCCATCCTGCTTATACAAGTCAAATTGGCCATATGAAGTTTATGGCTCGTTATGGTCTTAGTTCACACGGTTCCGCGGCCTGCATGATTGCGAGAAAATCCTTTCGCTTCCGGACAGAACAACCAAGATACGATACGGTATTAGGACTTCCAAAGACGTTTGACAAAGAAAAATCTAATTATAGAAAATGGATGAGCCTCACCCAATATATAAAAAGAAATTATGCGTTCCAAGACAAAATTGAACTATTAAAAGCAGATCGTTAACTAGGTTGGAACGGGGGCAACGCTTCCCTGATACCTGTAAGGAATAAAGGGACCACGTACTTCCGTTCTCGTCACTTTTAGGCTTTTTTTCTATAGCGAGGCTAACAGCCTGACAAGAGTACAGCGAGAACAAACTCCTGTATCCATTTACGTACGTTGCGCCAATAAGGGCATCGTCATGGGCATGTGACGGAAACGTTGAAATCTACTAGAGTGTAAAACTTATTTAGATGGATGTTTCCATTCTTGTTTTGGAGTGTGACTCTCCAACGTGATTCGTAAGAAAAACTGTTCGTCTTACGTGCAAGAGTTTTTCCTCTTGAACAGATTATTTTATAGAATGTCTATAAATGTCTATGTTTTTAGGAACGGTTAAAAATGAGTATAGTATAATGTGCAATGTATATAATTTACCTATTATTCCGTGAAACTAAACATTCAGATAATTAAAATGTAATAGGATCATATAAAAGAACGGTTTTACTATATTATTTTCAAAAAAAATGGAATGGTGTAAAGCTTTATCAAGGTCTTAAATACAGCTTCTCATTCAATATTGAATGTATGCTGACTATATACGAGGTGTATAAAATGGAGAAAACATCAAATATAAAAGTTTACACTATGACCATTGCTGGTGCAGCATGCTGGGGATTAATTGGGTTATTTATCGCTCCATTATATGATCGAGGCTTTACGGCTTGGGACGTTGTGGCCATTCGAGGAATTTTTACCTTTGTTTTCTTATTTTTATTTATGACCTTATGTTGTCGGGATCAATTACGTACCAGATTGAAAGATCATCTTTTTTTTGCTGGTGCTGGAATTTTTAGTATCGCCTTCTTTAATTATTTTTACTTTGAAGCTTTTTCTCAATCGAGTTTATCTCTTGCGGTGACCCTTTTATACACAGGTCCTTTGTTTGTAATAGTTCTTTCTAGACTCTTTTTTAAAGAACCCTTGACGATTCGTAAGGGACTGGCACTCTCACTTGCCATCATCGGGTGTGCATTTGTTGTGGGGTTGCTGCCACTTGGTCAAGAAAGCATCCCTTTAAGCGTTTTGTTCATGGGGATTCTATCTGGATTTTGTTATGCGTTATATAGTATCTTTAGCAAACCGGTAAGTAAACGGTATTCAGCATTAACCATAACCACATACACGTTTTTTTATACTAGTATTTTTATGTTATTAACGAGTGATATTTTAAAAAAGACCGATCGATTTCAATATGGGGATGTCTGGGTATCATCTATATTGTTAGCGTTAGTCGCTACGGTTACAGCTTATCTTTTATACACTTTTGGACTCAAGCATTTAGAAGCAAGTAAAGCCTCCATTTTAGCAACAATGGAACCAATCGTTGCTGTCTTAACAGGAGTTCTTTTTCTAGGGGAAAGCCTTCAGGGCTGGCAGATGTTAGGAATCGTATTGGTTTTATATTCAGCGATTCTAGTAGCAGAGAGGGGAACGAGAACGAAGACAGCGATTGACATACAAAACAGCGATTCATCAGTAGGTAAAAACATGTAAAGGGGTCAGTCCCAGTCTGCTAAAGTATAAACGCAGTAGGGGCTGACCCTGTTTTTCTATTTCAACTCAAAACGATCTACAACTTCTCCATCGATGGTTTTAGCTTCGATGATTAGTTTGTTTCTTTCTACGTGAACGGCTGTGTAGATTTGTTTGTCTTCACCGTAGACGTAGTCGAAGTAGTCGTAGTGTTCTTCAGGGTAGAATTTTGGACCTGAGGAACCGCCGATGACATAGACCGTTCCTTCTCCAGGTTGAACGGGTTGTCCATCTTTCATTGCATGTGTTCTTGCATAAGCATGATCATGGCCAACTAAGGCTAAATCAATGCCGAGCTCTTCAATCACAGGTGCAAAATGGGCTCTTGTTGCATCTGTTCCACGGAGTGGATTACTTTCATAAGGTGCACGGTGGAACATAACCACCTTCCACTTTTTATCGGTTTTTGCCATATCTTGCTTTAACCATTCTGTTTGAGCCTTCAGGCCATCCGAATCGGTTTCAGAATTTAACATGGCAAAATGGACATCGCCATAGTCGAAGGAATACACCCATTCTTTCTGACCCTCTGGACCATTTTCTGGATTTTCAAAGAATGACTTAAAGTAGTTTTCTCCCTCACCATAAACATCATGATTACCAAGTACGGCATGGAATGGAGTTTTCGCAAAAATGCCATCTGTAGCATCGAAGAAACCTTCCCATTGGTTCATCAACGCTGCGTCATCAACGATATCGCCACCGTGTAAAATAAAGCGGGATTCAGGATATTCGTTCAACGCATTGTGTAAAAGTTCGCCATAAATTTGGTTTCCGGCAGCATTGTGTGCTTGTGAATCTGTCGTATAAAGAAAAGTAAATGGTTGATCTTTCTTTGCCTCTGTTGTGAATGAATAGACTTCTGACCAGCCTTCGTCCGTACCATCACCAACACGATACAAATAAGTGGTTTTCTGCTTTAAGTCCTCAAGCGTCACTTCATGAATTCGCATTTCACCAGCTTTGTCTGTTAGCAAATGAGAGGAACCTTCTACTGTTGTTACTTTAATGTCTTCAAAATCCTTTTTAGGATGTGCTTTTCCGTATTGAACGACCGTTCCTTTCGTAGCTGGATGGGTTCTCCATGTAATCGATTGTGAGTCTTCTGGGTTTTGTTTCCATGAAAGTTTCACATGTTCTGGTTTCTTACCTCCGATGACTGGAACGATTTGTACGTCTTTCACAGCACTGACTTCACCAGCTTTTTCTGCTTGTAGTTGAAGGGAAAGCTGAGATAACGCAATGAGATCACTTGAAACTTCTCCATTTTCATCGGTTGTTCCTAGTGGGGTAGGAACAGAACGGATGTCAAGTAGCTCGGCATTCACAAAGCCTCTTCCACCATTTGGTAAATAAATTTCAGTCATTTCTGCTTCTTGAGAAAACACCCATACTTTTTGATCTTTATTCAGTACATCGATTTCTTCGGAAGCTGAATCTTCTGTTTTATGAATCGAAACAGAGTCCTCTTTTACCGTTCCGACTTTTGTTAAATCAGAAGGGGCTAATAGATGAATGTTTACATCTTTAACTGGTTGACCAGCTTCATCCTTAACTGTTAGCTTCGTATTTGAGCCGACTGAAATGCCTTCAACATCTAGTGAGTATTTATAGCGTACATCTACTTCATAAGGTTGATGGAAAACATTTTTCACATCACCTCGAACATACGTAAATTCCCCATCAACAAGGGATACTCTAAGGGTTTCAGAAGCAGAGTTACTTACTTTAAATGGAATACTTGCAAGTAAATCGGTAGCTTTTAAAGTCATATTTCCATCAAGGTTTTGTAACTGGAGTGTTATTTCCCCTTTGGCATTATCCACTGTTAACGTCTCGATGTTCTCAGGTTTTAGATTTCCGCCAGATTTGATTTGAATTCCCTCAGCATCCTGATCTTGATCGATTACTTGTAAGGCTGTTGGATCAAAGGTTAAAATGGCCTTTGTTTTCGTTAAGTCTTTTAATCCTTTACCTGTAAGATCTAGCGTAAATTCTCCACCTGCATAGACATGTTCGGGTCCTTCGATGGTATAGTGAGAACCGGCTGTGATGAAGAAGCTCCATGTCAATTTGGCAGGATTTTCAAAACCATCTTTCACTTGAACCGTAACCGTATGATATCCACCAGCTAAAAAGGATTCCGGTATATAGCTGATTTTTCCCGTTTCTTCATCATACGTATGTGAAACAAGTTCTCCATCAAGCGTCATTATAATTTTAGAAGGATCAATTCCTGTTCCACCTTTATTATCTTTTGCGATCACAGAGATTGTTGGTTGGAAAGCAGGGGTTTCCTGACCGTCTGCCGGGAAAGCCTCGGTTAAGGTTGGATTGGTTAAATCATCGTTTGTTTTCCCATATACGGCACGAATGTTATCGACATACACAGTGCCTGCATTTTTCTTAGAGTCACTTGTTTGCATAACCCGCACAGCAAGGTCTAATTTAAGCGGTGTGGTCTTGCCTTTCGGAATTTCGGCTTCAATATACTTCCAGCCTGTCCAGTCAGCCCCTGGATTGGATCCCGTGAAATCAACTGGGAATGCGGCATTATTTCCGTCACGCATTTGGGCGCGAATCCAGTGTCCGTCGCCGGCCCCGTAGAACCACATGCCGATTTTATCGGGATAGCCTTCAATAATAATATCTTCTGTAGGCCATGCATAGACACCCGATGTTCCTTTTTGACCGACAAAGTCATAATCAATCCGCAATGATTTCTCACCAAAACGAACAGGATCCGTGGCAGCGCTGATATTGATGCTGTTGTAACGAGCTCCAGATTTGGACCAGCCTGCAATTCCGTCTTCAAAGTCTTCTAAAATAACCGGAGGCTTCCCAACATCAACTTTGATTTCCTCCACCAGTTCACCGAATGACACCTTTATGACCCCAGACGCCGTACCATCGGTGGCTTTGAAGTTTCCTTTTTCATCGATTGTACCGATATCCCCTTCGACACTGTAGGTAAATGCTGTTTCATCTACGGTCACTTTTTCACCATTTACATACCCTGTTGCGGTGATTTTCGCGGTTTCCCCTTGACCAAGGGCTAACTGTGTTTGGGAGAGGGTGATGTTGTCAAGATGGTCCACGACGTTGACTGTTGCTTTTCCTTCAATGCCATTAATAGAAGCGGTTATAGATCCTGAACCTGCTGTGTTACCTGCAGTGAATACATTGTTTTCATCAAATTGACCCAGACTTTGATCAGCGGTCCATGTCACATTTCCAGTGATTTCAGCAGGATGATAATATTCGTCTTGTCCCTTTACTTCGAAAGTTGAATGACTTCCTGTTAAAATATTGGTTTTATCCGGTAAAACCGTAAGATGGTTCAAGGTTCCTTTTGGAGCGGTGCTGACAACCAATAAGGAGTTGGCCACATTTCTTTCGCCACCATCAGAAGGGGTGTTGACCACACTTAATACAGCATCGCCTGGCTGACGTGCGACAAATGTTGCTGAACCTCCACCATCAAGGTTAAGGGCTTCAACAGCTCCCATGTCCTTCATGATCTGACCAAGGTCCGTTAGGCTAACTCCTTCACTAAAGCCCGGTTGTCTTCCATCAATCACAGTGAAAAAGACGGATCCATCTGCTTTAATTCCGACAGCTGTTCTTGGATGAACATATGGATCAGATGAAACGACAGCCTGTCCATTACGTACCAGATGATGATTACCGCCAATGGCTTCTTCTAGACTGTCCCATGGGGCATCAACGGTTGTACGAATCGTTACGGTATCGCCCGGTTGAAGTTGTTCTAATGCTGCTTTCCCAGTTCCTGCACCAGATAACACCATTTGTCCTTGGGCTAGTGGGGAGTTTCCTTGATCTTTGCGAATTTCTTTAACCGTTGCCGTTACTTCGCCTTTCGGTTTTAGAACATCGGTGGCACCCTCTAAAATGACCTCTGTTCCATTGTTATTTGTAAATGTAGATGCGTCATAAAAAGGGGTAAATAAAACAATATCATTGGCACTTCGTTCTCGATTGATGCTGTTAATTTTCATATTTTGTACAGCTTGCACATTTAAAGTAGGTTCGTTTGTAGTAGCTGCTTTTGCAGAAATACCGTCGGCCTGTTCAGCTTTTGGTTCTTCTGCAGCTGGTTCAGTCGCTTCTAGTTCGTTTTTTTGTTCTTCAGTTGTTTCTGATTGTGTTGGTTCTTCAATACTCTTTGTTTCTTCTAAGAGTTCATCCGGCTGTATGGTTTCTTGAGCAGGGGTTTCGTCAACTTCTGCTTCCTTACTGTCTGTCGTTTCTGATGTTGATTCAGAAGAATCGGTTTCATTTTTATTTTTCGTTTCTGACGACGATTCAGTTGAAGCAGCTTCGTTTTCGTTTGTTGCCTCTGTTGTAGTCTTAGTAGAAGCAGGTTCCTCTTCTGTTTGAGTTTCATTCTCTATAACTGGAGCAGTTTGAGTAGCTGCTGCTTGTTGTTCTACTGAAGCTGGCTGTGACTCAGTAAGTTGTGGAGTGATATCCATTTCAATTTGGATCTTTGGCACGCCAATTTTTACTTCCCCATTCTTTAAAATTCCTACGACATTTCTACCGCCACCACTTCTTATTATTTCTCCATTATGGATCACGGCCTCGATTGGAATTCCATTAGATGTATTGTAAAAATCACCATTAATTCCACCAACTACCTCATATCCAGGCTTACTGATGGCGTCTGCTTGTTTTCTTACAGTTTGAAAGCCAGCCAATTTCCCTTGGGAAAGACCTGCTTCAAATTCAACAAAGTCATTCGTAGGATCAATATCCAAATTGTACATTTTCAATGGACCTTTTTCTGTACTCACATCAAGTTGGGTCTGTTGAACACCAGGTGCAATATTCACCGTCGATTGCTTTTCAATTTTACCATTTGATAGAGAAATGCTAGATTCCGCGTGTACTGGCAAAATTGATAGAGCGCTACTAAAGTTCGAAATCACTAGAACAAGCGCTAATACAATCGCCAAAAACTTTTTCAATCTCAGTTGTCTCTCCACGTTTTTCCTCTTCCTTTCCTTATTAAATAGAATGAACACTTCAAATCTATCAATCTAATGTAAATTAATAGATAGAATTTTGTAAAATTAACACAGAAAGGGGTACATCCTGACGTTTGGTGGAGAAACGACTAGTCTAATAGTCATGATTTTTAATAAGGTTTTACTTAATTATAAAACTTAAGTCTGATATAAAATATTTTACGCTAGATTTGTCGTAGAACGTTTATGGGGAAAGGGAAGAGGGGAATGTGAGAGGTTTAAAAAGAAGTGCCAGGTACCTTCCAAAAATTGGATGGTGCCTGGCACCTTATTTTGTGCAGGTACCTCTTATTGAGTGGGGTTTGTAATGAAAACGATGACACTTTTGTCTAAGTCAAAGTCCCAGTCAACATAAATATCCATCACTTTTGTTTGTAAAATCTGTTCAAAATGGTTGTTATTATGTAAGAGTTCTTTTTCAACGGCTCTTTTGGCTAAGGTGAGATGTTCTCTCATTCCTTGTCTAATTAATTGTTTTTCAATTCTGACCAATATTCCATTTCGAATGACAAGTAATGTACGTGGATTTAATTTGCAAGAATAGATTTCTTCGGGTATCTTTTCGGATTCTCTGCTCAAGTTTACAATTTCACGATGAATGTCTTCTTTTCCCAAATAATCTTCCATTACAGCCTTTTCCGTACGAGTTGAATCTGTAGATATTCCTGTAAACATCGCTGATTTATTATGAAGTCCCCAATCAAAATAAAACTCCCGGATTTCCATCCCCGTCACAATTTCTATGTAGGCTTTTATTTCAGGGACCAATGTTTGCATGACCAAATCTCTTGTCTGTTGAACGATTTCTTCTTGCTTTTGTGCCATTAAAACCTTTTCTGTAGGGGATAGAAAATTTCTGATATAAAAGGTAATAAAGGTATCACTGATCGAAACATATACAGACTCCGGTCCTTTACCAAAGTTACTCCGAAGAATTTTACTAATATAGGTGCTTAACTCTGAGGATTGTTTTGATTCCAAAATAAGTAGGCTCCTTTCAAAAAAAGGTAATATATTTTATTTTCCCCAAAAAGCTAAGCAATATTGGTAACATTTACAAAACTTTTTATAGTTATTTATTATCTTATATAGCTTATAATGGAAATTGGTGGAGGGATAGGATGCCATTCCACTGATAGGAGTTTGATATGTTTTCGAGTGTAAGCAATGAAAAATTAGTAGAGGCTTATGATAAAGCCGTCGAACAGAAGTTAGATAAGGACTTTATCCTTTTATTAAGAAAGGAAATTGAACGGAGAGGGATTAGAATCGAAAGGTAGAAAGATTGGTATTTTAACCAACGCTTTTTTATTAAGGGTCATTTTTAAAAAATTCCCATACCCCATAGATTTATAGATTAGCGTAGGTATTCTATCCCTTCACTCTTTTAACACGACATATTGAAGAGTTAAAGTGGTGGATAAGTATGAGTGAGATTATTTGCTTCATGAGGAAAATGAAATCGCATGATTTAAAAGATAATCAATTTTTAAAACTGAGAGAAAGCCAGATCGATTGGAAACAGAATCAGTTCATGTATGATTTAGTGAATGATGGGAGAATAGACTATTACAGACGAGCGCAAGAGATCATTGAAAGTCAAAAAAACGATGCAAGAAAAATAAGGAAGGATGCCGTCCTTGTCAACGAGTTATTGATTACGTCTGATCAGAATTTCTTTGATCAATTGCCTTCAAATGATCAAAAGCGCTTTTTTGAAGAGAGCTATAGCTGGTTCTCGATGCGATATGGAAGTCAGAACATTGCCTATGCGATTGTAATTAGTGATGAAAAAAAATCCTATATCCGTATAGGAGTAGTACCAATGCGCAATGGGAAGTTACAAGGAAAACATGTCTTTAATCAAACGGAACTACGGTGGATTCAGTCTGAGTTTTTAAGGTATTTGCAGAAGCAAGGCTTTGAGTTACAAAAGGGAGTAAAAAAGTCTACTCGAGATGATGTAACAACACTAGGACGTAAGGTTAAAACCTTAAACGATGAGATTGGTGAATTAAAACATACTTTATATGAGAAACAATTAGAAAAACAAAGTATGGAGCAGTCCATCAAGGACATCGATCTCCGCTTAGTACACTTAAGGAAGTCCCTAGATGATGTAAGAAAAATGGAAACTTTAGAGAAAGCTGTAGATGAACTTAAAATAGAAAATGAGCATCTTAAAAAGGAGAATAAAAAACTCCAAGGTAACAGGGACAAAGGGACAGGTCCCGTGTCCCACTAAGAAAGGCAATGAACATCTGCTCTTAAAAAGATAAGCGGATAAAAAGAGAATGACTCCAGATTGAACCAGTAAGAACATGCTGAAGGGGGAGCATCCACCCCGAAATTTATACGCGTAGCTCAAAGAGAGTGAGAGTGGCAGGTATTAATCCATCGGATAATGCCTGCACTTTTTTTTCAACATACCAAGTGATATGGTTGGTAAAGACCTAAAATAATCATCGTAATATGACTACTTTTATAAGCAAGCTGTAGAAGATATTCAAGCTTACTTAGAGGGAGAACCGATAAGAAAATTAAATACATATTAAAAAAAGGTCATCCTCCTGTCTGCTACAGTATCAAAGCAGTGGGGGACTGACCTTATTTGTGCTATTCTATTCCATAAAAACCGCAAACAACATGTCCGACTGCTTTTGCAGCAACGAGAAGGGAGTCTTCGTCGATATCAAATTTAGGGTGATGATTAAAATATGGATCCTTTTCTCCTTTTGGTGTACAACCAATAAAGAAGAAGCAGGATGGGAATTTTTCCGCATAATAAGCAAAGTCTTCAGATGGCGACATCGCTGGACTTTCTTTCACTTCTTTAATGGCTGGATCATTCGCATTTTTAAGAATTTCGGCAACTTGTTCTGTTAACTCAGGATCATTATATAAAGGTGGATAATCATTCTCATACGTTAATTCACATGTTACACCAAATTCTTCTTCAATTCCTTTGGAAATCCGTTTCACTTCTTTTTCAATCTTTTCTTTTGTTTCAACGGTCATATAACGAATATCGCCTTCAAGCTCTACGCTGTCTTTAATGACATTGAACGTTCCTTTTCCATCAAAAGACCCAATGGTAATAACTCCAATATCAAAAGGACTTAAGCGACGGCTAATAATGGTTTGAGCAGCTGTCACAAAATGCGCCCCCGCTACAATGGCATCATTTGCTAGATGAGGGGAAGAACCGTGTCCGCCGCGACCTTGAATTTTTAATTTCATATAAGCACGACCGTTAAACGTATATCCCGCATGATATCCAACCATTCCAGCTGGACCGATAGGCAATATATGGATACCAAAGACATGATCTAAATCGTCAAGTACGCCAGATTCTACGATACTTTTGGCCCCGCCTGGTGGTACTTCTTCCGCATGCTGGTGAATAATTTTGATCGTACCTGGGATTTCATCTTTTAATTGAATCAAGCAGTCTGCTAACACTAACAAATAGGCTGTATGACCATCATGACCACACGCATGCATAACGCCTTCATTTTTAGATTTAAAAGGGACATCGGTTTCTTCGACGATTGGGAGTGCATCAAAATCGGCACGCAACCCAATGTTTTTACCGGGTTTGCCACCTTTGATTGTCACGACAATTCCGTATCCATTTCCGACATTTGATTGAACTTCTACGTCCTTGTCTTTATAAAAATCTAAAATATATTGTGAGGTTTTTTCTTCTTTAAAAGAAAGCTCAGGATTTTCATGTAGATGTCTGCGGATTTCAATGATTTCATCCTTACGAGATTCTAACATTTCCATTAATTGGCTTCTCATCATCTTGTCATCCCTTCAGTATTTAATGTGAAACGCGAGAACCGTCCCCACGTTTCAAAGGATTTAACATGAAACACGGAGAACCGTCCCCGTGTTTCTTTTCATTATTCAGCAATCTGCTGTCTTTTGTTGCTAATGGTTTCTTTTTTGACAGTATTTGAGGATTTTCCGGCATCGCTTGGTACTAAAAAGATAATGGATAGTATAGCAAGGATTCCGAAAATAACGTTTACGACAATTCCAGTAGAAGCGGCTGCTTCAAGATTTCCATTTGCTGCAATGGCTCCGTACACGGTTGCTGAAATAGCTACACCGAATGCACTTCCAAGAGAGCTGGCCATTTTATATACTCCTGCAGCTTCACCGACTTTGTCAGCAGGCGCATTTGATACAGAGGTATCAGTTGATGGAGTTGCATAAATTCCAAGACCTAGACCAAATAGGGCAAATCCAATGAAGACGACGATTGTATACGTAAGATCAGGTAAGAACGTTAATCCCATCATGGCTACCCCAACGGTTGTGATAAGGGAACCCCAAACCATAGGTGATTTTGCTCCTACTTTTTGTAAAATTTTCTCTCCAACACGAATCATGGCAAGTACGGCAACTAAATAGCCTAGAGAAAGCATCCCTGATTGGAAAGAAGAAAATCCGCGACCGACTTGTACGTACGTATTGGCAACAACGAGTGTCCCTGCAATTCCATTCAATAAGAAATTGGAAATCGTTGCACCTGTGTAAGGTTTGTTTTTGAAAACAGCAAAGTCAATCAGTACGATGTCTTTCTTTCTCTCAACTTGAATGAAAGCAATTAAACCAACAATGGTAACAGCTAGTAAACCAAGAGTTAGCGGGCTTGTCCATCCAAAGTCGGCCCCATAACTAATAAATACATTTAAAGCAAGCATGGTAACGATAAAGATAGCTAAGCCTGCGTAGTCAAATTTAAAACGACCTGCAGATTCTTGTTTGCTTTCTGGTGTGTCTTTTAATAAAAACAACCCAATGATAGCAAAGACAATTGAAAAAATAAAAATCCATCTCCAACCTAAATAGGTTGCGATTGTACCACCTGCAAACGAGGCAACCCCTGATCCGCCCCAAGAACCAATGGACCAGAAACTGAGTGCACGTTGGCGTTCAGCTCCTTCAAAATAGGCTTTCATGAGAGCAATGGTTGAAGGCATGATACATGCTGCTGAAAGACCTTGAATCACACGACCAATAATGAGCAATGCAGAGCCTTGAGCGAAAACGAGGCAAAGGGAACCAATGATACTTAAGATAAAACCAATATTAGCAATCTTTTTACGCCCAATTTTATCGGCAAGCCCACCGGCAGCCACAATAAACATTCCTGAGAATAAAGCCGTTAAACTGATGGCAATATTTAACGTTCCAAGCGAAATTCCTAAATCTTCTTGAACAGCTGGAACGACATTGACCATAGCTTGTGCAAATAACCAGAAGGTAATAACACCAAATACAATTCCTATGATCATTTTGTCTGTGCCTTTATAACTTGTTTCCAAAACAAAAAACCTCCTCTTTTTCTTCAGTAAAGTTAAACAGCTGTAGTACTAGTATTGTCGTGATCTTTTTAAATCATTTACGACAACGTGAATTTTAAAAAATAATTAGATGAATGCATGGTCTGGTATACTGTTACCCACGAGAACTTTTCAGTGGTTTCTCTTAATCCTTCCTCCTTCACTTCCTACTATCTAGTTTGCTATAAGTTGATTATAAGATTCATTCCTTAAAATCGTGAGTCATTATTCGTTCATCTTTCTCTTTCACAAAGTGAAATATTTAACTAACGAAGATGAATGTCAAAAAAGGAAGGTTGTTTTTTGACATTTCTCCCCAAAATATAAAAAAGCCAATGCAGCTACATCGCTACAATGACTTTTTTAAAGGATCGCTTTTCGAATATCGAAAAAATGAATCGCATTGATGGTTAAATAAGTATAAAAAGACCATTCATTTTCAATCGTTTCATCAAATAGCTCTAATTCCGGGTGACTTGATCGATTAATGTATTCGATAATCTCCCAATCCATTCCATGCCTACTATTTAAATCCCACCATTTTGTATATAACGCCCCATGATCCTTATCAAATGTATGTTTACGAATCTGATATTCACCGCTCTCTAACCCTGTAATCCGCACAAAAATTTCTTTATTTAATTTTTGTAGAAAAGCATCTTCGATGGAATAGTAAGGATTCACGGTTTTACAGTTCATGAGCACTAATTGGTAGCCTCGATCATTTTTGGTCAAAAGATAATCTGGACCTTTAGCAATAATGGTCCCATCTAGTTTATTTGCAAACACCATTGCAAAAAAGGCAGGACGTTTCCCATTGAAATAATGAAATAATTCTAAACCCTCCATACGAATTTTTTGCCCTTGGCCTTCATGTAGGGAAGTATTTATCCAAAAGCCTACCGACTCAACGTCATTTGCTACATCCAAAACGCTTTTCAACACTAATGCGCCACGAAAAAAAGTTCCGTTTGTGAAACGAGTATTTCCAGAAAGGGTATTCCACGAATTCAAATGAAGCGGTTTTTCCATATGATGCTTTTTAAGAAAGGATTGAATCTTTTTCGTTTTTTCTTTTAAATAATCTTTCGTTAAGAAAAAACGATCATCACTCCAATTCTGAAAATCCACGATTTCATTTTGATTGGAATGATAGCCAATGAAATCAATATGATCTCCGTCCGTTAATATCCATTTATGAGGATCACTGGTTTTCTCTTCTTTAAAGGAGAATGGTAAATATACACCCACATGTATATCGTGAACAAGTTTTTTTAATAAATGATACATTTTTAAATACACGCGTCTTAGTTCTGACGCTTTAGCGGCGGTATAATAAGGTTCATAAAAGAGAAAGTGCCATTTTTTTACATAGGAGGGTCCATATACTTGTAAACAATGCTTCATAAAGCCATACAGCTTTTGAAAATAAACCTCCTCATTCGTCGAAATTTCTTGATATTCGATTCGAATAAAAAGAGAAAGTCCATTCTTTTTCATAAAATGTAAAGCAACATCCGATTTAAAGTAAGGCGAACTTGTTGCAATTTCTTCATCGGTTTCAACCTCTTCTGTAATCGTTTTTCCACTTAATAAATGGCTGATCCCGACATAATCAAGACCCATTTCTTCTTTAGTCATCAGGATTTGAGATCGTACGCCATCCTTGAGCAGCTCTTTTAATTCGCGAATAATTAATACATGACATGGGCGGGATATTTTTCGATCAATGGACTTTGAAACATCTAATCGCAATTCCTCAAAACGCGACTCTGAATTGCTGTAGGATTGATCGTGTTTAGTCAGAATACTTCCTAAATTGGCCAAAATTTCAGGTGACTGGATAAAGGCTTCGGCATCCTCAATCGAAAAACTTTCAAACGAATTGATTTGTTCTTCGCGATGAGTTTCGCGATAGACATGAGGGGTCATACCATACATTTCTTTAAAAAGATTGGTAAAAGACTTTGTATTAGCAAATCCATTTTTCATCGAAATTTGTAAAATCGTTTCATTGGTATAAAGCAAATCTTTCACACTGTGCTTTAGGCGGATGTTCATTAAATAACGGCTAAACCCCATGCCCATCTTTTGTTTAAAATAACGAGATAAATATCCGGTCGATAGGTAGAACTTTTTGGCCATCTCGTCTAGCGTAATCACTTGTTGATAATTTCTTTCCATATATTCAATCATCTTCGTCAAGCGAATATCGTTTGTATCCATTTTTTCAATGGGGCTGCCTTTTTGCTTAAAGCGGCGGATTAAGATTAGTAAAATATCACATAGGAATCGATGAATTTCTATTTGATAGCTCTCTTCTTTTCGGCTATAAGCAATCATTAATTCAACAAGCCACTTTCTCATTTGATCCAGCATGGTTTCTCTGCCCATGTCGATATCTTGAGAAAATAAATCAAATCGACTGTTTCGATAAGTGGAATAGTACTGATCCATAAAAGAATCTGATATCGTTAACATTAATACACAATTGGTTCCATTTCCTTGTGCTTGATAAAGTTGATTTCGATTAATGAGGAGCAAATCTTGTTCTTTTAGGACAAAAAAACGACGATCGGTTTCCACCGTCAACTCCCCGTTAATAACAAAAATAAACTGCAAACCTTGATTCATTCTTGGAGATAAAAATTGAATATTCTTCAGCGAAATTTGAAACTCGGTTAATGGTTGATCCATATACTCACCCCATGATCTATTGAGAAGCCAATTATATCACGGCTAAAATGAAGGTGCTAGGGATCATCCGGATTTCTGGACGGTCCCTAGCACCTTCATTTATTTAATGAGTCCAATTCATGATGAACCTCCGGAAATGAGGGAATTTTCCCAGGTTTGCTTGCCATCGTCTTCATCAAATTCAATGATGACATGGGTGACCCCTTTGATTTGGAGGATTTGACCTCTAAGGCGATCTTTTATATCGTCTGCTTGAGCTACGGTTAGTGAAGGATCAATTTCCAGTTTCATCTCGATATGAAAGTCTTCCCCTTCTTTTATGGCAAATAACGTTTGAATGTCCCTAATCTCTGGGTTTTGGAAGATATATTGGGCAATTTCGGCTTCCAAATCGTCATCTGTTTCACCAAGGGCACCCCTTGCATTATCTAAAAATACTCTTCCAACTACATAAAACATCATGACCCCAATTATAATAGAAGCGATCCCTTCCGCGGCATGCCATCCTGCAAAATAGGAAAGCAATATTCCAATAATCGCAATGATTCCACCAAATGTAGCGACTAAATCTTCCATAAAAACCAGTTTTGTCGCAGGCTTCGCTCGGTTTAAACTACTAAAACTTTTACCAACAATTGCAAGTCCTTTAGCCTCAACATGAGTTTCATGGAGCACTTCTTTCATGGCTTTATAAAGAACATATGACTCTAATAGAACGGCTGCTGCTAGGACGGAAAGATTAATGAGAATTCCCGTTGATTCGACCGGGTGGAGAATATGAAGATATCCTTCTTTAATCGTTTCGTAACTCATGATCCCGACGATAATAACCGCTCCCAATAAAACTAAATTGACAAGCCGACCGAATCCATTTGGATAACGGTCTGTCGGCGCTTTTTTACTTAACGCACTTCCGATGAAAACGAAAAATTGGTTGGCGGCGTCTCCTAGAGAATGCATCGTCTCTGCAAACATCGCGACATTTCCCGTAATAAAGTAAGCCGTTCCTTTAATGGTGGCAATAATTGTATTAACAATTGCTGCAATAAGAGATGATTTATTTCCTTTTTTTAATATACTTTCTTTTTGTGCCATAATTTCCTCCATTCGATCCCCAATGCAATGACTTCCTTGCATTAGTATTAATCTTTTTTTCGTATTTATGTCAGAGATATCTTTTAAAAGTGCAAATATTTGTAATTGCTTTATTCAGGGAAAATGAAGGAAGAAAAGGGGGGAAAAGAGGAGAAAGTGGGTTTGGAATTGGATGAGATGAATCCTATAATAGGAAGTCTTGAGAAAACGTAAAAAGTCCAATTTCATTTGTGTGCGAACCCTTGAAATTGGACTCTTTAATATAGGTTTCATATTTGACCTATACTTATGATTCTGTCTTTTCAGCTAATCGTTTTAGAATTTTTTCTTGCCCTTCACGTAAGACTTTTAGTTCTTCTTCTAATGTTTCTATTTTCTCTATCATAGGTTTTAAGGCATCTTGAAGAAGATCATGTAGACGCATGGTCTTTTCCTCTCTCGTTGATTCCATTTTCATTTCCTCCTTATCGGTTTTAGAAATTAAACTCTATCATTAATAATATAACAATAAATACTATCGAAATATGAAAAAGTTCACACCATTCAAAAGTGATAAGTATTCGTAGTGTATTCATATGTGCCCACCTTATTCTGTATCAAATTTAACGGGGCACAAATCATTTTAATCTCTTTACGATCTATAAGAAGGAACAGTAGAATTAAGGTTAGAAGAGATGAATAGGAAATTATACTATAAATGATAAAAAGGAGAAAAGGATGACCATAATTGATAAATTAAACCTTATTAAATATAAAAATCTACCCGTTTTGAATGAACCGAATGATTTTGATTTATTTCAGGGATATCAAACAAAGTTAACAGGCAATCATGATGCCATTTTTATTTTTATTGAAACGATTGACGAGATGGTAGAGTTTACGAAAAAAGTGATAGATGAAGAGCTGCTACTTGAAAAAGGATACTTGTTCTTTGCTTATCCGAAAAAAGGGAATAAGCGGTATGAAACCTTTATACATCGAGATGAAATCTTTCCAACATTGAAAGTTGACAAAGATGGGTATGTAAAAGATAGTGAAATCAAATTTTCGAGGATGGTCGGGATGGATGACGTCTTTACGGTCGTTGGTTTAAAGCGGGAAAAACGAAAAATGAAAAAGTCCACAGCCTCAAGCCAATGTGTAGCGGATTACGAAAATCAAGTTCCTGATGTAGAAAAGCTGTTAGCAGATCATCCGAATGAGCTAAAATTCTATCAAGGGCTAACACCTGGATATCGGAGAGATTGGGCACGTTATATCTTTTCCGCAAAGCAACAAGTCACTAGGGAAAATCGGCAGGCACAAATGGTAGACGTGTTGTCCCAAGGATATAAAACGATGGATTTGTATCGTTTACAAAAAAGGTGAAACGAGGGGACGGTTCTCGTGTTTCAAGCTAATAATTTTAAGCCTTATTTCTAAAACTAATAGGTGAATTGATCACTTGGAGGTAGTTAGGAATGAGTAGCAGTCAAAATCAAAAAAAGCCAACGTTTCCCGCACAACATCAAAACAAGCAGCCTGGAGTCGAAACAGAAATGAATCCCCGTCCCATTTCACAAAGCCCTACATACAAAGCGAGTGGAAAACTTGCTGGTAAAACAGCGATCATTACGGGTGGAGATAGTGGGATTGGAAAGGCTGTTGCCCTTTTATTTGCGAAAGAAGGGGCGGATGTTGCGATTGTGTATTTAGACGAACATGAGGATGCCGATGAAACAAAGCGACTGATTGAGAAGGAAGGGCGTAAATGCCTATTGTATGCCGGGGATATCGGCAATGAAGATTTTTGTAAAGATGTTGTCGGTAAAATACAGTCAGAGTTCGGTCACTTAGAAATTCTCGTTAATAATGCGGCTGAGCAGCATCCGCAAAAGAGTCTATTAGATATCACATCTGCACAGCTGGAGAAAACGTTCCGGACTAATATTTTTTCCTTTTTCTACATGACCCAACAGGTATTACCTAATTTGAAAGAAGGGGCTTCTATCATTAATACAGCTTCCATTACAGCCTATAAGGGGAATGAACAGTTGATTGATTATT
Source organism: Niallia sp. Kr1 (assembly GCF_050389805.1). Classification (NCBI taxonomy): domain Bacteria; kingdom Bacillati; phylum Bacillota; class Bacilli; order Caryophanales; family Bacillaceae; genus Niallia; species Niallia sp. Kr1. The sequence goes on from NZ_CP130945.1 coordinate 1,605,026, forward strand.
CCGCAACAAAAGGGGCGGTTGTTTCCTTTACGCGCTCACTGGCCATGTCACTTGCCTCTCAAGGAATCCGAGTCAATGCGGTAGCCCCGGGACCGATTTGGACACCGCTGATTCCCTCCACGTTTCCAGCCGATCAGGTTGCCACGTTCGGCTCAAATACACCAATGGGAAGAGCAGGACAACCATACGAATTAGCGCCTACCTATGTTTATCTGGCCTCAGATGATTCTGCTTATGTCAGTGGACAAACCCTCCACGTCAACGGTGGAACGATTGTAGGAGGATAAACACGGGGACGGTTCTTGCTGTTTCATTTTGTAGAAACAAGCGACGATTCAAATGATAAGAAGTTTTTCTTGAGTAGAATATATAAGTTATATCTATAAGGGTCAGTCTCCTTGTTTGCTTAAACAGTCAAGCAGGAAAGACTGACCCTGTTTTTTACGAATCAATGAATTTCTTTGAGTTATTGAGATTACAATAAGGCTAAAACAACCTCGTATAACCGATGTCTAATTACTAATTGGACTTTTCTAGCTTTTATATGGAATTCTTCTAGGTCTTCAGATTGTTCTTCCCAAGAGAGTTTTATTTCTTTTTCTAACTTAACGATTTCTTCTTCGATCCAAGAAGAAGAGTTTTCATACATCTTGATGGTAACACTTTCATCTTGAAATTCTTCTGGGCATTTGAAGTCGAGATGATAAAGCCAATTTTGAAATTCTTTTTCTCCCAATTTGTCTATCCTCTGTTCCAAAATTTTAATTAAGTCTTTTATCAGGTTGTTATCGAAATGTTCTTCTTTCATTTTCTTTTCTAGGTTAGATAATGTAAGGTTTTGTAGACTGTAATTCGTCGTGTCCATCCACAAGATTTCCTTGATCATTCTTGTTAATTTATCTTTATTAATAAAAATCACCCTTTATTGTTAAATAATTCTAATTATTACTGAATCTAACAAATTTGTCTAGCAACATGGGGCCGGTTCTCGTGTTTCAATTAAAAGAAAAAAGTAATTTATATTTTAATAATGTAAATTATATGTTACAATTTAAGTGTGTAATCCAAGGGAGTGAATAAAAAGGTTGAAGGAGATATCAGTAAAAAATAAAGTAAAAATTGCCCGTATTGAAAAAGAAAATTTAACTCAAGGAGAATTGGCAAAATTAGTTGGGGTAACAAGACAAACGATGAGTCTAATCGAAGCACAAAAATATAATCCGACTATTAAAGTTTGTTTACTCATTAGCAAGCATTTAGAACGTTCATTGGATGAATTATTTTGGGTAGAGGAATAACATATAAAGGAGGAATTAGTCCATGCAACTTCATTTTCTAACTATATTAATTAGTTCGGTTATCGGTTACGGAATCGTGTACACAATAACAGGACAAATACAATGGGGAATAATAGTTGGGCTTCTTATTGGAGTAGGAAGTGCAAAATGGTTCAGAGTAAAGAAGCAAGAAACAAGTGACGAAATTGAATTTGACGAAAGAGTTAATCACAACATTAAACAAGCATCCCTACAAACCTTTTCAATTTCAAACCTTCTGCTTTTTGTTTACTTGTTAGTTTCAGAACAAATCCTCAACAGATTTTCAATCAATACAAGTTATTTACTGATTTATCTAACCATCACATTCGTTCTTTCTTACTATATTGTTCCTTTGATCGTGAGAAGAAAATAAAATGAACACAAAGAGGTGTAAAAATGAATCAACCGTTACTAATTACTGCAATTGTTCTGTTTGTCCTGGCTTTTCTGATAGGAATTAAAAAGCAAACTTGGATATTATCAGGATTCAATCAAAAACGTGTTAAAGAGCAAGATAAATTAGCAAAAATAGTTGGTTCTTATAGCTTGATGATTGGGATTGTTATGTTGGTTGGAGGTTTTTTAAACTACCCTAATAGCGAAAAAATACTATTCTCTATCATGATCATTGGTTATATTATTTTACTTGGATATGTAAACACAAAAATGGTTGAATAGCCACTATATGAGGCATCCCTAAAGTGACAAATTCCTTTGTGACTTGTCGACCATTCACGAATCCGTTATAATAGATTTATAAATGAATAGTTATCAAGAGTGGCTAAGAGATCTGGCTCAATGACGTCACAGCAACCTGCTAAGGTAAGGTGCTTCAACCAGCAAAGCAATTGCTTTGGATGATAAATCGGACGAAAACCCCTTTTGCTTCCATGGCTAAAAGGGGTTTTTTATTGGAGTAAAAGCCTGACCTTGATAACAAAAATTAAGAAGGAGAGAGATAAAATGAATACAAACGGATTTGCGAGAGGAATCATGGCCAAAAATTACAGCACAGAGAATTTTCTAAAACATGTTGCGATCTCAGTAGAAAGACAGCTGAAGGAATGGGATGAAACCTATGAAGTCATGGTCATGAAAGGCGTACAATATGAATTTGTCATTAATCACAATGATACTTTTTATAGCCTACAATTAACTGACCAGGACATTCATCACCTTCAGACAAAAGGTCCCTATTCTTTGGATCGGGTCATTTGGAAGGAATTAGAGGAACAGGGAGTGGCCATAAGGAATGATTGCGGGAATTATTTAAACGTTGTGATGGGGTAAGAAGGCGAAGGAATATTTGTTTTAAAATAAGATACCAGTTCCTAGCATGATGAATTAATAGAATAGGAACTGGATCGTATTTGTATAGAAGTTAGATTTTGGATTCATAAATGCTACAAATTTTCTAAGTGAAAAAGCGATAAAAAAGTTAGAAAGTAATGAAAGATTTTTGAGTACAATAGTCGAACAAATAAGTCATTTGTCATATCGAAAAAGGACCTATTTTTATTTACACAATTTTTATTCTTCCTTATCTATTAAATTAACACTATTAGTATATTGTAAAAGTAATAGATTTAGGAGGTTATGAAAATGATAAAAATGAAAAAAATCATTCCAGCTTGTGTTTTATCACTATCACTGCTAGGAACAACCGTTTCTGCTGCGCCCCCAGAGCATGCAAACCATGAAAATAGGTATATTCCTGTTCAATTATTAGGGATTAATGATTTTCACGGACAATTGGATGTGTATCGGACTGTAGGGGGAAAACAAGTAGGTGGAGCTGAATATTTAGCCGCTTATTTGAAAAAGTACGAACAGGAGAATAAAAATACATTACTTGTTCAAGTTGGAGATGCTGTTGGAGCAAGTGCTCCCGTTTCATCCTTGCTACAAGATGAACCCACCATTGAATTTTTAAATAAGGTAGGGTTTGATGTAGGTGGACTCGGAAATCATGAATTTGACGAAGGGGTGGACGAATTAAACCGCCTATTATATGGGGGAGAACATGAAACAACAGGCTATTTTGAAGGGGCAAACTTTCCATTTACCTCGGCAAATGTAGTCGATAAAGAAACAGGTGAACCGATTTTACCTCCATATGTGATTAAAAAGGTAAATGGGATGCCAATCGGTTTTATTGGGGTAGTGACAACGGAAACAAAAAGTATTGTTCTTCCAAGCGGGATTGAAAGTGTTGAATTTACTGATGAAGTGGAAGCCATTAATAAGGCAGCCCAAGAATTAAAGGAAAAAGGGGTCGAGGCAATCGTTGTATTAGCCCATAACCCTGTTTCTTCTAATCAAGATGGCTCCAATCCTTCTGGAGATGTCGTAGAAATCGCTAATCATGTGGATGATGAAGTGGATGTCATTTTTGGTGCCCATAATCACGGCTATGCCAATACAACCGTTGATAATAAGTTAATTGTACAATCTTATGCAAACGGAACTGCTTTCTCGGATGTCGATTTATTGATCGACCCCAAAACAAAGGATATTGTGAAAAAGGAAGCTGAAATTGTAACGACTTACCATGAAGGAATCCAACCTGATGCTGAAATCAAAGCAATGGTAGAATCCTATAGCGAACAAATTGCTCCATTAGTCAATGAAGTCATCGGACAAGCAGATACAGCCCTAACAAGAGAACAAGATGATAGCGGAGAATCGGCTCTTGGCAATGTGGTTGCAGATTCGCAACGTGCCATCATGGGTACCGATTTTGCAATCATGAATCCAGGAGGAATTCGTGCAGATCTGGATCAAGGTGAGATCACTTGGGGTGAGGCTTATAACGTTCAACCTTTTGGAAATAGTATCGTGACAATGGACATGACGGGTCAACAAATTAAGGATACATTGGAACAACAATGGAGTGGAAGCTATCCGAAAATGCTGCAAATCTCTGGTTTGAACTACATATGGGAGAAAGATGCTCCTATCGGACAACGAATTGTGGAAATTACGGATGAGAATGGAAATCCACTAAATCCTGAACAAAGCTACAGTGTGGCCGTGAACAATTTCTTAGCCACTGGCGGTGATGGGTTTACTGTATTTAAAGAAGGGACTAACGTGGTAACAGGTCCGACAGATCTGGATACTATGGTTGAATATATTAAAAACTATGAGGGATCCATTTCTGCACCAAAACTAGATCGAATACAAGTAAGATAAATAATAGGAAAGCAAATCAACGGTATGTTGATTTGCTTTCCTTTATTTGTTTCGGTACGATCGAGTTAATCGCACAAAAATTTTTTAGAAAAACAGGATCAAGAGTCCTTAAAATGAGATAAGGACTACTCTCGTTTATTACGAAAAAGTAAAGGAACAGCTTCTTAGCGGTAGGGGATGATCCATCTATTTATGAATATAATGACTACTTTTCGTTCATTCATTGATTCATGGTGGAGTGGGAAATTCAGCCCGTACTCATTTTAAAGAATCGAAGATTTCCAAATAGGTGGTGCCTAGTAGCCTTATTCAAATAGGACTTTTATCTGTGTTTTCTCGCAGACTGAAATTTTATCATAACCTATTACGTAAATTTTTTGAGATAAAGAGAAAAGCCCTTTTAGGGCAATGTTTATAGGAAACAGCCATTCTATTAATCGAATGGGGTCTACTTGTATGGGGGTTCGCTTTTTGGATACACAACTGGTTAAAATTGTTTTTGGGTTTATATATACGCTGACTATATTTGCGGTCTTCTTGATTCTATGAAAAAAAGGAATTCCCCGATTTCGAATGAATACCTTTGTAGGTTATCAGTCTCATCATTTTCGTTCTTGTCGAGCTAAATATCGCTATTTTAATGGGGTAAATATTTTTATTATCGTTTTCCCAACGCGACTACAGTTATATTGAAATATTTAGTTAAGGTCGAGAAGGGAACGATTACGATGACGCTGCGTAATAAAGCTGGAGAACTATTTACAAAAACTTTTGCAGAGGATGCAGAAGGGAATTTCGAATTTATTACAGAAAGCAAGTGGCATTCCGTACAATGTGAAGGTCAAAAACAAAAGGAAGTTACTCCGTTGAATTTGAAGTTCCAAAATGAAACGGGGACAGTTATTCTGTCCCATCGAACATTTTTAATTATCATAAAATCATAGTGAAGTAGTCCAGTGTTTCAATAGAACCAAAGATGTAGAAAGAGGTATATCTATGGAGAAAAATGGGATCCTTAATGAGAATTTTGAAAGTGAACGTTTAAGTAACGAGTTGCAGTGGAGATGTGAGCCTAGAAAATGGTTTTTGGACAAAAACGCTTCTCAACTTGTTTTAGAAACGGATGAAGAAACGGATTATTGGCAAAAAACCCATTATGGTTTTCAAGCAGATAATGGACATTTTCTTTATGCAACAACGAATAAAAATTTTAGAATGACAACAAAAGTGAAGTTGTCACCGAGGAATAAGTATGACCAAGCAGGATTAATGATCCGACTTTCTGAAGATACATGGGTGAAGACGTCTTTGGAATACATACCAGATGGATTTAGTAAATTAGGTGCAGTCGTCACCAACCGAGGATATTCGGATTGGTCAACCCAATATGTAGATTGTGAAGATACAGTAGAATTGTACTATCAGATCTCGAGAATCGAACAAAATTGTTATGTAAATTATTCATGGGATGGAAAAGAGTGGAATCAAATTAGAATTGCCCACGTAGATATTCCATAGAACTCATCTATCCTAGCCGGAGTATACGCATGTAGTCCTCAAGGGAAAGAGCAAGAAGTTCGTTTCGATTTTCTTACTATAGAAGAATTGGGTAATGACCCAACAGTGGCCTATTTGTAAAACGCGGGTGAAAGCTAGAAATGACATCGTGTAGTCACGTAATTTCAGTAACCAGAAAATCCTCCTATTTAGAATCATCAGGGGGATTTTTTATTATGCTTAAATATTTTATATGAGAAAGGTCCCTAGATTTTTTTAAAAATTTTTCAAAGTTTATTCTAGAATGATAGGTTGGCTTATATAAATAGTCATGTAGGACTTCTTTTCTATATTCTGTTCTGTCTGTTGTCCGTAAGCGGTTACTAACGAAAAGAGGAGGAAAAGCGATGTTAAGCATGATTGGTTTAGTTGGGGGTTTAGCCATCCTTATTATCTTAACAATGAGAGGGATGAACCTTCTAATTGCGGGACCACTAAGTGCCTTATTTGTTGCTGTGTTGAGTGGAATGCCATTATTTCCGCAATTAGTAGGGGAAGGGGAAGCGAACTTTGTTGGAAATTATATGACTGGATTTACAGGTTTTGTGACCTCTTGGTACCTCATGTTCTTACTAGGAGCCATTTTTGGGAAACTCATGGAGGATAGTGGCGCAGCGAGCAGTGTGTCCCAGTGGATCGTTGGTAAACTGGGGATGAAACAAGCGGTATTAGCGATTGTCATCGCTTGTGCAGTGTTAACGTATGGTGGGGTTAGTTTGTTTGTGGTAGCATTCTGTGTTTATCCAATGGCTTTAAGTTTATTTAAACAAGCAGATCTTCCGCGTCGGTTTATTCCGGCTGCATTAGCTTTTGGTTCTGTAACCTTTACGATGACATCTGCCGGCTCACCCGAAATTCAAAACTGGATTCCGATTGAATATTTAGGTACCACTCCTTATGCAGGTTGGGAAGTTAGTGCAATTGTTGCTGTCTTTATGATGATTTTTGGTTATTGGTGGCTAAAGAGAATGATTACCAAAGCGGTGGCAAAGGGTGAACGTTTCATTAGTCGTGACAATGATCCAGCTGATGCTGAGGATCGTGAACTGCCAAATCCATTCACGAGTTTAATTCCTCTACTTGTCGTATTAGTGATTTCATTTATTTTCCATGATGCTTTAATGCAATCCGCCTTAATTATCGCTCTTTTAGGTGGATGTATCGCAACTTATGTCTTAAATCGTAAATATTTTAAATCCTTTTGGAATGCCGTTTCAGATGGGACCACAGGAGCACTAATCGCTATTGCTAACACAGCTGCGGTAGTAGGTTTTGGTGGGGTTGCTAAAGCGGTTCCAGCCTTTGAAACAGCGGTAAATGCGATGACGAATATTCCAGGTAGCCCTTTAATTGGTGGAGCGATTGCGGTCAGTGTGATTGCGGGGATGACAGGATCATCTTCCGGAGGTCAGGCCATTGCCTTGCCACTTCTTGCTCCGCATTATATGGATATGGGTGTCAATCCAGAAGCATTACACCGTACTGTTGCGATCTCGTCAGGTGCGCTCGATACACTTCCACATAACGGTTATGCGGTCACAACCATCAAAGGGATATGTGGGGAGTCACACCAAGATGCTTATAATGCACTTGGAGCCTTAACGGTTATAGTTCCTTTACTCGGAACGATTTTAGCGATTGTTCTATTCTCGTTTGGATTAGGAATTTAACATATTAGGAGGTTCTTTCGTATTGGTAAAGGAAAGAGTGGTCTTTGTTACAGGTGCTGCACAAGGAATCGGATTTAAAATTGCAGAAGCTTTTGCTAGGGAAGGGGCCAAAATTGCCCTTTCTGATCTTAATTCGGAAAAAGTCCAAGAAGCAGCTAAGGCGCTTTGTGATCAGGGTTTTGATGCCGCTGGGCTTTCATGTGATGTATCTATAGAATCTGATATTATTGGAGCCATTAACGAGACAAAACAACATTATGGGAGCCTAGATGTTTTAATTAACAATGCAGGCTTACAGTACGTATCGATGATTGAAGAGTTTCCAACTGAAAAGTTTCAACAGATGATACAAGTGATGCTTGTTGGTTCATTTTTGACAATCAAACATGCACTCCCCATCATGAAAGAACATCATTTTGGACGGATTATAAATATCTCATCGATTAATGGGTTAATTGGCTTTGCTGGAAAAGCAGCATACAATAGTGCAAAGCATGGTGTCGTGGGTTTAACGAAAGTAGCGGCATTAGAAACCGCATCGTATGGGATTACCGTAAATGCGCTTTGCCCAGGGTATGTAGATACGCCCCTTGTAAGAGGGCAATTTAACGACCTTGCTCAAACACGGAAAATACCTGTGGAAAAAGTATTAGATGAAGTCCTGTATCCGTTAGTTCCCCAAAAGAGATTATTAGATGTATCGGAAATAGCGGATTATGCACTCTTTTTAGCAAGTGAAAAAGCGAAAGGGGTCACAGGTCAGGCCATTGTATTAGATGGTGGATATACCGCACAGTGAAACATGGGGATGGTTCTCGTGTTTCGCAAAAAATGGTCTGTATATTTTAAGAAAGGCTAATTTCTAGGCTCTGTTAAACGACCGATTGATAATCGATCAAAATTAAGGGAAACCCTAATACAATTGGGTTTCCCATTCCTATTATTCAAAAGAGTATTAGAGTGGTGGATTTTCCACACCTAAGTGAATCCAATCTTCTTTAGGGGGTCCATAAACTCCAAAAGGTTGAATTCCTGATTGCCGCATCAGAACGGTAACTTGTCCACGAAGATGGACAATCTATTTAATTTTAATGAGTCCCACTAAAATTTGAGCAGTAATTTCTTTTCTGCCAAATGCTGTTTGCACTTCATTCAAAGATTGGTTTGTTCATTGTTCTTCAATAACTTTGCTTGCATAAAAACTAATTTAGGTAAAGGTTTCAACCATTTCTTTAACCGAGTCGGGACATGTTCTGCATGTTCAACTTTACGTTTAATGTTGTCCCTCTGTGTAAATTTGAAAGGTTACACCGAACTTGTCCGTAACGATCCCATAAGCAGGGCTAAAAAAAGTGTCCTGCAGTGGCATTTTTATTTGGCCGTCTTGCTTCAAGTCATTAAATATTTGTTTTGATTTTTCGATGTCGTCCGTTGAGATACAGATTGTGACTTGATCTCCAGATTGACTAGCCTGACCTGGGTAATTATCTGAAAACATGAGTTCTGATTCACCAATTTTTAGCATCGCATGTGACACAAGTTCTTTTGCCTCTTCTGCTATAGGAAATTCAGGGTTTTCGGGCATTTCTCCAAAGGTCTGATTAAAAAGAACTTCTGCACCTAATACTTTTTCGTAAAATTCGATCGCTTCTTTTGCATTTCCATTCATCATTAAATAAGGGGACAAACTCATTGCCATCATGAAACAACTCCTTGGCTCTATTTTTAATCTAAACAATAATAAAATTTAAAATGGAACGATTTAACGGCTGTACCAATTTTCATTGTTACCCATACTCCCATTATATAATCCAATGTGTGGAAACTTAGTTTGAAAATTTACAATTCTTAAACATATAATAAAAGATATAAGGTGGTTGGCTTTCTCTAGGGTTATTTAATCGCTATATAAATTTCAACTTCCCCATTAGTAGAATATTTTTCAAAATCGTAGGTATAAGCTCGTTCTAGTAAACCTGAAGCCTCTTGGTCCCATATCTTTTTCCAGGTTTTAACAATCCCTTGTTCGTCTGCTGAATCCACTCTGAAAATCTCATAACGTTCGTTTAATGGGATTTCAATAAAAGGGTTCCCATTATTTTCATCGATAGCAACACTTAATGAATAATTTCCCTTATAGTCACTCTCATAGTCATAATAAACACCATAAACATTCTTTTGTCCAAGTACGATTTTGCGTGAGGAATCTTCCCATAATTTTTTAATCTTCACGGTCATTTGAGCATCCGTAAAATTATTTGTTCGAATGCTATTTACTAAATACAATTTCATCCATGTTCACCCACTTATTTTTTACGAACAATTGTTCTTGTTATAATGATAACTGACTTTATTGATTACTTCAATGTAATTTACAAAAAAATTATAAATATTTGAAAAATGAGTCCGAGGAGAAGGTTCTCTCACTATTTCGCTAATTATATTCAATCAAGACGGATGGGTAATGTTAGCCTACGATCAGAACCGTTCCCGTTTTATTATAGAGGAGCTTATTTTAATATTTTAGGGAGGATGTCAAATTTACACTCGTTTTACGACTGCTTAAAAGTGAAATGATAGTTTAATAGGGGAGGTAAATTAAGTTTGATGAGCTTTTCCTGCTAAATTTTGGGCTATAGAAATCCCTACTTTTTGAGCTATTAATATCCTAGTTAGAAAAAAAGTGGTGTTACAGATAAGTGGTAGGAAGTGAATGGAATGATGAAAAAGGGACAATTAATAAAAAAGTTTGATAAACAAGCGGTTAAATATTCGAGAATGCGTAAAAACCAAGAGCAAAATAAATGGAGAAAACAAATTTTTCAATCAGTTAGAGGAAAAACGTTGGAAGTGGCAGTTGGGGCTGGAATGAATTTTTCCTTCTATCCTCAAGATATCGAGTATACAGGAGTTGATTTTAGCAGTAAAATGATCGAGCATGCGAAAGAAACTGCAAAAAAGTATGAAGTAAACTCTACATTTATGGAATCTGATGTTGAATGCCTCAACTTTCCTGAAAATTCTTTTGATACGATTGTTTCATCCGGTTCATTTTGCAGTTATGAAAATCCAGTTCATGTGTTAAACCTTTTTAATCAATGGTGTAAAGAAGATGGACAGATATTGCTTTTAGAACATGGGTTATTTTCTGTCCCAACCTTAGCTTGGATTCAAAAGAAATTGGATAAGGTTGCAGTTCAAACGTTAGGATGTCATCAAGATCGTGATATTTTAGAAATTGTTAAACAATCCGATTTGAACGTTATGAAACATGAACGCGGGATGCTAGGGTACCTTTATTTAGTTTGGGCAAAACCTCAAAAGTAAGGATAATTTTTTTTGAAAAAGAGATGGACAGGTGCTTTGCAATGGGGGATAAAAGTATAGTCGTAATGATTAAATATAGTGATGTATCTAAATTAATGAAGGGTCAATCTACCCATTTGCTAACACATCAAACAAAGGAGGACTGACCTTTTTTCCTCAGGTTATATGATTTTATGACATAATAGGAATGAGTTGTTACACAAAGATGAATCCTCTAGCGAAATAGTGTGAAAGGGAACAATTTACTTTGCTAGAGTCAAAATCAATAAAGGGGAAGAAACTATTGGACATTATAGAAAAGAATACATCACAATCCGCAGAAAGTCTGCAGAATGACGCTTTTATTCAAAACGTGAAAATGATGCACCCTCAATCAAGGTCCACGTTAATGGCTGAAATAGCTGCAATGGAGAAGGACCAAAAGGCAGATGAAAAAGCCAAGCAATACTTGAAGTGGATTCTGAAACAAACCGAATTTAACTTTTATTTGGCACTGCTTCCGAAAGGTCAAGGCTTAGTATTATTGAAGCAAAATTCAAAAGCGGTACTGGTGATTGGATTAAACCGTCCGCATGAGGAATTAAAACCATTTGTGGAAGAACTTGATTTTGTTTTAGAAATCTTGAATATCCATTCCCTTCAAAAAGGAGAAGGGTTCAAAATTATGAAAAAGGTGATGGATTTATCGAACCACCTTCAATCACCGATCACACTTATTGTAGAAAACGATGAGCAACAGAAATATTTTGAACGTTACGGATTCAAAAATGTCGGTGCACTAGAGAAAGAAAATGAACGAATAATGATTCTCCGCAACGAATAGAGAAAGTCAGTGGCTTGAAAAGAAGCAGATCCAACATAACTTGCGATCTGCTTCTTTTTTCTATATCGGTTATTTTGAAGTAAGCTAGTACCTATTTGTATAGCTAATAAAAGGTTTGGTTTCACAGTAAATTACTTCTGTAGGACAAGTTTACTAGCTTCATAGGCACTTGAAAAAGAGAGCTCAGATAATTGTCCTTTTGCTTGACACCAGTCTCCTGCAAAGAATAAATTGCGATAATCTGGGATTAAAATGGGCATCGCTTGCTGCTCCATGGTCCATTTAATTTCTTGTGCACTTGCCCGTTTAGAAATACGAGGAACCGTCAATTCCTCACGCCAGCCTGGAAAATGCTTGTCGTATAGCTGCTCGATTTTCTCTTGATGTTTATCAATTCGTTCTTTATTTCCTAATTCGTCTTGCTTCAAATACGCGATGGCTTGAAGCAATTGTCCTCCTTCTGGAACACAGGATTCATCATAATAGGAAATATCGGTAATAAAAATTTTATTCTTTTTATCATAAATATACGTATAAGGCGTATCGATCCGTGTTTTAAGGCCAATATCATATACAAACACATAGCTTGCATCATAATGTGCATAATGCTGAAGCAAATGTTCAATTTTTGTTCCTTCAAATACTTTAACTAGTTCAGCAGGAGGGATACAAAAAATAAAGTTGGATCCTTTAAACGTTTCTTTGGTTGTTGCCACTTCTACAATTTGATTCTCTACTGTTTTTACACTAGTGACCTTGGCTTTTGTTCGGATTTCTCCTCCATTTTCTTCAATTACTCTGACAAACTCATCAATCAATGCTTGCCATCCACCTTCAATATACGTGACCGGCTTGGTCGTCGAGAATAAGCGATTGTAGTAGTTAAAAAATACATCTGATGGAATTTTTTCAGGCTCGCTTGTAAAAAAATTAGAGGAAGCTAATGTTAACATCATTTCCTGAACGTCTTCAGCAACTTGCTTATCCTCCATCCATTTTTTAATTGAAATATGGGGGTGACCTTTTTCTGTTCCAATTAAGGTTTTAAAGATTTCAAAGGTGAATTTAACCTTATCTGCATTATTCATGACTCTTGTTCGAAATAGTCCGACAATATTGGCTGGAACATCAGTCAATTGGGATCCAATGTCATACTTTGCTTTTTGAGGATTAAAATCACGCCATCCGATACGGATATCTAACTCCTTTTCTATATTTTTTAGCGTAGAAGTGTCACGACCGTAAATCGCATGTGCGCCAAAGTTAAATTTAAAACCCTTTAAATTCATTGTAATGGCTCTTCCCCCTAAGCGTCCCCGTTCAAGGACAAGAACCTTTTTGCCTTGCTTTGCGAGCAATGCCGCGGCCGTAAGCCCAGCTAACCCGCCTCCAACGATAATCGTTTCATATTCTTTTTGAAAAAGATCATTCTCCATTAAAAACGCCTCTCTTTCTCCTGTTAAGCTATGAAACATTTAATGTAGCCAGTTCCATAATAGCTTCTTAAAGGAAAAGCGCCAAACAAAAAGCTCATTCTGTTTTTTTATTGAATTTAAAAATGAAGTAGACATCTTATGTAAAAGTGATGAAATTCATTACGATCTTAAAGTATCAACAAGGGACCAAGATTTATTAAATGCCATTCGGGAAAGAAATGCCAATTTAAAAGTTTCGATCTCATACATGTAATAGAAAATAAGTGCCAGGCACCTTCCAAAAAGTGGAAGGTGCCTGGCACTATTTATTGAAGTGAAACAGGAGAACCGTCCCCGTGTTTATTATGCAACTTTATTTGCTAATACAGCGGCGTCCTCATCACAAGATAGTTCGTTTGCTCGATTTTTACGAGCGTATTTGTAGAATAATAGGATAATCCCTACTGTTGTAATGGCACCGATGAGATAGGAGATATTTAATGGTAATCTGAATCCAATTGGTGCGTTAAGGATATAGACGGTAACCACGTAAGTCATGAAAGTCCCAGGGATCATCGCAATCCAATAATTTTTCTTTGAAATAAAGAGATACATGCTGCCGACCCATAATGAAATCGCCGCTAACGATTGGTTGGCCCAAGAGAAATAATTCCATAATAGCGTAAAGTCTACTGTTGTTAATAGAACAGAAGCTAAAAATAGTGGAACAGCAATTAACAAACGTTTGGAAATTTTCTTCTGTGGAATGTTGATATAATCGGCAATAATCATTCTGGCACTTCTAAAGGCTGTATCTCCAGATGAAAGCGGAAGAACGATAACAGAGAGAACCAGCACGGTACCAAGAACAGATCCAAGCATCATGGTCGCTACTTCATTTACAATTCCACTTGTACCGATTGTATTAATAAGTTCATTTAAGGTTACAGGACCATCAAACAAGCTCATCGCTGCTGCAGCCCAAACCATCGCAATTAATCCTTCCCCAATCATCATTCCGTAAAAAATGCCACGGCCTTCTTTTTCGTTTCTAGTGGTTCTAGCGATAATAGGTGATTGAGTGGCATGGAAACCAGAGATCGCTCCACAAGAAATAACTAAGAATAATAATGGGAAAATGGGTGTATTTTCTGGATGCATATTCGAAATACTTAATTCTGGTACAGGTGCTCCATTAAATACAAGGCTGACTCCTAATGAAACGGTTCCAAGTAAAAGTAATGCTCCAAATACAGGGAAAATTTTACCAATCATTTTATCAATTGGAAGCATCGTTGATAAAATATAATAAACGAAGACAATTGCAATTAATGCGGTTAAACCGATGGCGCCTCCTGCTAGATCATAAATTAAGGTAGCGGATGAACTGACGAATACAGTCCCAACAAGAAGTAAAAGAAGAATCGAGAAAATATTAACTACATGCTTCATTGGTTTACCGAGAAATTTCCCCACTAAAGCTGGCAGATGTGCTCCACCATTTCGTATGGAAATCATTCCCGTTAAATAATCATGAACAGCTCCTGCAAAAATACAGCCGACCACAATCCAAATAAAAGCAACAGGTCCATATAAAGCACCCATAATCGGACCGAAGATAGGACCGACCCCTGCAATACTAATTAATTCAATTAATGAATTTTTTGTTTTGTTGAGTGGTAAATAATCAACATCATCTCTTTTTGAGAATGCTGGTGTAGGGCGATTTTCTTTAATCCCAAACACTTTTTCAACAAATTTTCCATAAGTAAAATATCCAATGATTAAAAGGGCAATTCCACCCAAAAAGGTATACATATATGAGGACCTCCTAAATAATGATAACGATTACATGGATTATTTAATCATAAATAGAATGAAAACGTTTAAAAACAGGACAAAACGTCATTTATCAGCCCTAACGTGTTGAAAGATAACGTCAAAAAACCATAGGAATTTTACAGATTCCTATGGTTTATATTGATATAGATTTATTTTTGGTTACTCTTCTGAAATAAACATAGGTGCCTAATAGAATCACTTCATTAAAGTTCAAGTTGCTCTCTAAGAGCTTTTACATAATTTCTACTAACCGGAATGGGTTTGTCTTTTCCTTTTATCGTTAAATTAAATGCTCCGTTAAACCATGGTGTTAGCCTTGTTATATAATGTAAATTGACTAAATAGCTTTTATGCGTACGAAAGAAAGGGTAGGTGGATAGACGTAATTCCAAATCCTTTAATGTTTTTTTCGTTTCAAACGATTGTGTACTTGTTACAATATTCACTCGCTTTTCTTCACTATAAATATAGAGAATGTCATTTGGATCTAAATATACCACTTCTCCGTCATTTTCGACGCCAAGTTTGTTAGCGGTCCCGAGATCCCGATCGGCATCATCAGTAGGGAATATTCTTTTTTCAATTCGCTGAATTGTTTGGTGGAGTTGGTCTTCATCATATGGTTTTAAGAGATAATCAATCGCTTCATATCGAAATGCCTGGACAGCAAATTCAGGAAAAGCAGTCGCAAATACGATTAAAGGAGGCTTTTTTAATTCATTTAAAATCTCAGCTACCTGTAATCCATTCATGGCAGGCATTTCAACATCCAAAAAGATAAGATCTGGCTGCTTTTGAATGGCTTGCATCACACAGGCTTCTCCTGAATCTGCCTCCCCAACAATTTGGATAGACGAATAGGCTTGAAGTAAGTAGATTAGTTCTTCTCTGTTATACGGTTCGTCATCTACAACGATGGTGCTAATTGTTGGTTGCATGATGAATCCTCCCATTCATTATTTTGGAATTGTAAAATGAACATTTGTCCCTTCACGGTAGATGCTATCAATCATAAGTGCGGCATCTTTTCCATACATCTTGCAAAGTCTTTGATTGATATTGTATAAGGCCAAACCAGTACCTGATTCTGAATCGGTAATTCCTTTGCCGATTTCATCCAATCGCTCTGAGGTGATCCCGATTCCATTATCAGAAACGGAGACGGAAATATGGTTTTCTTTTGATTGAATTGTAATGGTTATATGACAATCTGTTTTTTTGTTCTTTAACCCATGCTTCATCGCATTCTCTACAATCGGCTGTAACGTAAATGGCGGAATTTTCGCATGTAGGGTGGTATCATCGATTTTGTAATGAACGTACAATCGATCTTGAAACCGAGTTTCTGCAATATCAAGAAACGCCTTTAAATGCTTTAATTCTTGTTCAACCGTTGTCACTGTAACCGTTGTGGAGGTAACATTTTGTCGTAGAAAATGGGAAAGGGATACCAATAATTTTCGAGCTTTCATGGGATTGGTCCGAATTAAGGAAACAATCGTATTTAATGAATTAAACAAAAAGTGTGGGTTCATTTGAGCTTGAAGTGCTTTGATCTCTGCTTCCTTTGCTAATTGAAGCGTTTGATGAGCCGCTGCAAGTTCAAGTTGATTACTTAAAAGATTGCTTAGACCCGATACGGTTTCTTTCACAATAGGACTGATTTCCCTTTTCGATTGAAAATAAAACTTCAGTGTTCCGATCGTTGTTCCTCCTGGTTTTAAAGGTGCCACAACAACGGAGTGAAGTGGACAGTCTTCTTGCTGGCAGTGAATCTTTTTTCCGGAAGCCATAACCAAATTTCCAGTTTGAAGGGCCTCTTTTGTGATTTCGGTTTGAATGGGATTTTTTTGTTTATGGTGGTCATCACCTAATCCAACATGAGCTAATATGTCAACTTTATTGGTGATGGAAACCGCAACCGCACCGGTTTCACGATGTAAAATGTCGCATACTTCGATAGCAGAACGTTCATTCAAGCCTTTTCGTAAGTGAGCCAGTGTTTTACCCGCAATTCGTAAAGTGAGTTGCGCCTGATTCGCACTGATTTTCTCTTCTTGTTGGAAGACGTTTTGAATAATTAACATAAACAATGCCCCACCAAATCCATTGGCAATCACCATAGGTAAACCAATGATCTCGACTAAATGGACCACTTTGTCAAAAGGTCTAGAAACAAGTAGGATAAGAATCATTTGAATGACTTCAGCCAAGGCTGTAATTACAAACGTCTTCGACAATGACCACTTACTATCTTTTCGGTAAAAAACTCCGGCAAGGAAACCAGCAATGATCGTGGCAATGCCACAGCTAAAAGCTGTATATCCTCCGAGCAACAAACGATGGGTACCGGCTATTATTCCGGCACCAAGCCCGATCTTGTAGCCACCTAATATTCCAGCCATCACCACCCCAATTACTCGAAAGTTCGCAATTGCTTCATCGGATAAAAGATCGGTTTTCCACCGTTCAAATGATAAGGAATCTGAATTAAAGGTAAAGCCGGAATACGTTCCGATGATCCCGAAAACGCCAAAAAAGATCATGGCGAATAATTGTTGACGTTTATTAAGTTTATCGGAAAGCGCCATCTTTCTGAAAAAGGAGAGTCTTGTTAAGATAAAGGCAATCATCACAATGATGCCTAAGCGTTCAATCATCAATAACAGTAAATCAAACATAGAATCAACTCTTTTATATGTCTTTTGGATTCGACATTATTATACTACTAAAGTATAAAATGAAAAAGCGACCAGTAGATGGGAAACGGCTTTGTTTGATGGGGAGAGGGGATTAAATAACAGCCTAATTTTGGACATCGATGATAGACAAAATGGAGAAATACAGTTTAACTCAACAAAATAGTAAAATATACGCTTAAAGAGGTAAACAAAATTCAGGAAGGTAGTTAGACCATTTTTGAAGAATAGTAATGGGATCAATCCTCCACTTTGTTAAAAAATAAAAAGTGATGGGGACGGATCCTGTTTTTGAATCTGGTATCCTAATAAAAAGGTGTTTAAATATTCATAGTTTTCCTATATTATATACTATATAATATGTATATAGTAGAAACCTCTCTTGATTGAACGGGGATATATAAGGGGAAGAAAATGAATACGTTAGAAAAATCAAATGAAAATATAAAAAACAGCTCTTATGAAGGGTTCTTTCAATATCTAAATAAAATGAAGGGAGAAACGAGAAGCGAAACGAGATTTGACTATAAGGATTCACTGATTTCTGCCACAGGCGTATTTCTAGCTGTTAGCATTCTCTGTTTATTAGCGGTGTTCTTTCATTATCCGATGGCAATCGGTCCTTTAGGGGCAAGCTGTGTGCTCGTATTTATTGCGCATCAGGGACCGCTATCACAGCCTAGACAAGTAATTGGGGGGCATATTTTATCCACTGTAACAGGACT
Source organism: Niallia sp. Kr1 (assembly GCF_050389805.1). Classification (NCBI taxonomy): domain Bacteria; kingdom Bacillati; phylum Bacillota; class Bacilli; order Caryophanales; family Bacillaceae; genus Niallia; species Niallia sp. Kr1. The sequence goes on from NZ_CP130945.1 coordinate 1,623,598, forward strand.
TGTGATTTGGGACGTTTTTGGGAAAAGTTTGTTTATCCTGGTCATCTCTTTAGTGGTTGTACTACTTTTCATGTCACTTACCGATACCATTCATCCTCCTGCAGCAGCAAGTGCTTTAGTAGCGATAAACTTTGAGGTAGGTTGGGGCTATCTAGTACCAATTGTCATTGGATCCATTCTACTCGTTTTTATATCGATGCTGTATAATAATCTATTTCCGAAAAGACAATACCCGAAACATTGGCTATAACCGTTGCCATTAATAAAATAGGGTCAGTCCCCTTGTCTGCTAAGCAGTAACGCAGCGGGGGGACTGACTTTTTTTGTAAAAATCATTATCCAACAATAATATAACTAGTTTATAATAAATAGATAGACAAAACGAAACACGGGGAAACACGGGGACGGTTCTCGTGTTTCAATAAATTATTTTTTTCTTATGATAGAATTGTAAATAGGAATGAAACAGGAGAACCGTCCCCCTGTTTCAGAAGCAGGTGATTACAATCGATGTGATTGAGACGAGAGTAAGAGGGTTTATTGAGGATATTCAACATCCGCAACAAAAGAGGAAGATTAATATAAATGATTTAGAATTGCAGTTACGTAGGCTTGTGGATGATTATTTTGAGATGGATGGATATTCGTTGTTTTATCAAGCCATTGGAGTTCTGCAAGAGGAAGGGCTGCTGACGCCGATTCAAAATCATCAATACAATGGGCGAACGCCTAGCCTCCCATTATTTTATTGGGTCAATGTAAAGATGCAGGAAGTCAAGTGGGACCGGCTTGAGATGATGAAGTTAAGTGATGTGTTTGACTTTTCCTATTATGAAAAACATCCGGAGTGGCAGACCCAAGAGGAATGGCAACGGATCGAGAATATATATGAATTTCTAAAGTCGGGACAAGATCGCGAAAAGGTGTCGATCGAAGAAAGAAGTCTTGAGCTGTTTGGTCATGAAAAGTTCTTACTAGACAGTGACGAATTTCCTGAAGGAAAGGGGTTTTTAACCCGAATTGGGGTAAGCGAAGACAAGCTGAACATGACGCATTACGGAGAGCCGTTTGTCTTTTGGATGAAACAGGGGAAAGAAATCAAGGATATTCAGCGGGTTTTGATTGTCGAGAATCTATCTTTTTTCCATACGGCTATTAAACTATTGGAACAAAACCAACTCGATTACGAACCTGAGCTGATTATTTATGGGGAAGGAATGAAAATCGAAAAGAGTTTTTCCTTTTTCTTCCAAATGTTTCCGGCCAAAAACTATCTTTTCTATTATGCTGGCGATCTGGATGCAGAAGGGTACGGAATTCTTATTCGCTTGATTGAAAAATATCAGGAGTGCTGTATCCAACCTGCATTGAAAATTTATCGCAAAATGCTCCAATGCTTTGACCAAAGGAATGACCAGAAACACGGTCAAACACAGAATGCTAAATACCGTGACGGCTTCTTCCAATGGTTTACGGAAGAAGAACAGGTCTTATTACAACAGTTATGGCAAGAAAATAAACGGATTCCTCAAGAGGTCCTAACAATTGAAACATGGAGGAAATGGATGTGAATGAATCATGGGAAGGATTCGCCGAGCGAATGCAACGATTAAATCCACTGTTTGAGCTTGGAAGGGGAATGGAGGTAGGTGAGTTAAAGCCACATCTTCAAACGATTCTCATGCAAGTGCTACTCATGATCTTCTACAGAGAATTAAATGACGATGATCATCGAAGAAAAACAGATATTCGCTACATGGTAGAAGATACTATTAAACAAATGAAGCTTTTAGCAGACGACAAGCAAATTGAACGGATTACAAGCGGGCTTCTCTATCAAGGAAAGGAAGAGTATAGCAAACCGTTTGAAGCCTTGTATTATGATGAAATCAAACAATCATGGGAGACGCAAGTGTTCCGCTATGTCACGATGGATGAATTATATACCAATTTAGAGATGGGCAGCACGATTGTATACAAATTAACAGATATCGCCCAGGAAATGATTTTTATGAGTAGAGAAATGGCGGAGGAATTCTCTATTACGATTGAACAGCTTTATAGCATGCAGCTCATTAAAAACGGTAATTTTAGAAAAGCCACTCGAAACCTCGATAACCTCATTTCACGGGTCAACCGCTTAATGGCAAAGGAATTTACATTTCAAAAGGAAATGATCAACAATCCCAAAATTTTATTGATTGAAGAAGAATGGCAACGGGCCGACAATCGTAGTGAAATTGAGAAGCAATTTGAAGAAGAAAAAAATCACTTCCGTACGATCACCAGTATGATTGAAAAAACGAAACGAAGAAATGAAGAAGAGGATGAAATTCAGAAGGAATTGATGTTACTTCAAGAAAAGATAGGTCATACAAGGCAGCTGCACGATCGGTTTGCGAAGCTGGTTATTCAAAATATTTCTTATGAAATGAAGTTGAAAGCAGAGAACCCCTCCTTGTTCTGGGAAACGAGTCTGGTTTCGTTTCGAGAGCATCTTTATGAAAATTGGTTCATGAAGGAGGGCGTTAGGGATTTTGAAATCGTTGAAAAAGTCCTATCACCATTATTTTCTCCTAAAAATGAATTCATTTTGCCGTTAGATTGGATTTGGGGTGAACAGGAATTCGACGAACACCAACAGACAGAGCCAGTCATCGAAGAAGAGGCAGAAGAAGAAATAACAAGGAAGCGGATAACGAATTGGGATTCGGTCATTCAGGCATGGAGCTATGTGTTTCAATACTTACAAACATACGGAGAGTTCTCCCTGGTCGATTTAGAAACGCTGCCATTAGAGGTTCAGGATTTGTGGGTGGAAGAATCCGAAACGATCGATTTATGGATGATGTTTGATAAAAAGCCGTTGAAGGTACAAGTGCTGCATCGGCAGGAAGAAACCTTAAGTGATGAACGAGAAATCCTTCTCTATAAATTGATGAAGGAATACCCTCAATTTCAAATGTTTGAAGGATTGAAAATTTATACGAAATTTGATCATAAAGCGGAGCCTTTCCGTTGGCAACGCATGAAAATAACCCCATTTAAAATATGTATAAAGGAGGAGAAGGAATGAATGCAGACAGTATCAAAAAAGCATCAGCGGTTTATTTTTCACTCTTAAAAGAAAAAGTCATCGACGAAAACAGTGAACACTTTCAAACCTACTTTGATCCTGAAGTAAGACAGACGGTCCTTTTATTAGCGGATGAATCGGGCACGTTTATCATTGAATCGCCGAAACGGATTCACTTGGTCGTCCAGCCAACCGGCTCCGTTTTTGCGACCAATTTTACCCATATGAAAGACAAGCATAAGCAAGTCGAGACGAAAAAACATTTTCATCTTATCAGTGTTGTGATCATGGCTTTTTTAGCAGCCATTGACCAAAACCAAGCGGCCAAAATCCGTACGAAACGGGAAGGCATCAGCTACTATGCATTAGAACGTCAGGTAAATGAATGCATCATGAACTGGGATTCAATGTTGAAGAGTAAGTCGAATTTTGGAGAAGAAGAACGAATTGATATGAAGGATGTCGTCACCACCTGGAAATACATGGAGGTGGATTCAGACGATTACGGGATTAAAAAAGGCAATCGTCGGACTCGAATCGGCTTGATTGCCAGTGCAATGCGAATATTAGAAACGGAAGGGCTGATTGTCGTACTGGATCGGGATGATATTCCAAAAGCGATTCCCAAACAAGAGCTATTTGAGCGGATTGAATATCTGTATCATGATTACGATCGGTATGAAATGTTTAAAAAACTGATGACCATAGAGGAGGATGAGCATGCCGAAGATCCATCGAATTAGAATAGTCGGCCTGAAGTATGATGGCATGCAAAAGCAATATAAAGATACGACGTTTAATTTTCATAATGAAGAGACCTCTACCAATGGTCTGATTTCGATGATGAATGGAGGCGGAAAGGGAGTTTTTCTCCAAACGATCTTCCAAATTTTGAAACCTGGGACGTCTTGGGGAAAGCAAAACAACCGCTATTATCAGCAGTTCTTTTTCAATAATAAAGAGCAATTTATTCCTTATACCTTCCATGTGGTCATGCAATGGGAATTAGATGGTGGTGACCGAAGGCATTTGGTTACGGGTGGTATGTTCTCAGCCGAGCAGCGGATTTCCATGAATGAAGAAAACGGTACGGAAGGGAAAACATTGGAGCAAGAAGCGAAAATCTTGCCTAATATTACCTTTTATACAAGAGAATTTGAGAGTAGAGAAGAGGCCGCGCTTGAGCATATTCCTCTTTATGAAAATGATGAGGTTGCTGATACGGAGAACTTGAAGGACTACTTAAAATGGAACGGTTATGATGTTTACCGAGATACGAAGAAACATTATCGGATTTTGGATACATACGGAATTAACCGTAAAGACTGGGATATTATGAAGGAAATCAATAAGGACGAAGGCGGAGTCGGGAAATATTTTGAGGGCGCTGAGGATGATCATTCTCTTTTTCAAAAACGAATCATACCGACAGTCAGTCAAGTTCTGCATCGAACTGAGCATCAGAAGAACGATCTAGTTGAAATTTTTAAGAGTCAGGCTAGTATCGCCAAGGATCTGCCAATTCTATTAAAAAGAGAGCAGGCGCATAAGGAATTTTTAGAGGATATTGTTCCATTTGAAGAGCATATCGAAAAGGGTGTACAGCATAAAGAAATTGTGGACGACAGTATAAAGGCTGGAAGACAGCTGCTGGGTGCTTTACAGCATTTGAAAAAATCAGAAGAAGAAACCCTCTTAAGTTTAGAAAAAGAAATGGAACAATTAGTGCTAAAACAAGCAGATTTGCGCTTTCAAAAAGACAATCTAGAGTATGCGAAGGCACATAGAGAAGTACTAGATTGGGAGAAGAAATTAATAGAAGAAAGAAAAAAACATACGTCTTTTCAGGAGATTGTGAAGGAAAAGCAAGAACGAAAAGATGATCTTTCCTTTCAGCTTTTATTAAAAGAGTGGCATGAGAACGAACAAACGATACGGTCTCTTTCTCAACAGATGACGACATTGGAGCAAAATAGTGGATTGGAGCAAACCAATCAGCGAATGGATGAAATTAAAAAAGAAGCAAGGGAGCTGTGGAAGGAGTCTGCCCTTGCCTTGCAGGAAGTCGTAAAAAACTATTGGGGCTACCAAGCGTATTTAAAGAAAAAAGCAAACGGGTTGGCGAAGCAAGAGAAACAAAAGACAACCGAAATAGCACAGCTTGGAACGGAAATTGATTCCCTTTATACGCAAATCCATCATTTCCAAACAAAGGAAGAAGCCCTCATTAAAGAATTTGGTGACCGCTTAACCTATGATTTCGACGGCTTTATCAGTAGTCTCTCCAAACAAATCGAAGAGAAAAAGGCTATCTTAGAAGAGTTGCAGGCAAAAATGAAGGAATCACGTGAACGTCAAAATGAACTGGCCACTTCACATGGGACTGTCCTTCAAGCGATTCAATTTTCAGAAGAAAAATGCGAAGGGTTAAAGGCAGCCCATGAAAAACAACAGCAAAAAGAGGACAAACTAGTAGATCGGCTTCAGGGGTTCCTCGATCACGTGACAGGACCGTTCACGCATGCGATTCTCTCTAAATATGCGATTCAAATGGAAGAATTACTAGCTAACAATAAAGAGTCAGCGGAACAAATTAAAAAAGAGCTTTGGGAAGTTCAGTTGGACCATTCCTTAAACGATGAGCCTTTTTGGATTGCCAACAAAGATGTGAAGGAATTAAAGGAATGGATTGATGAGAAGACCGGCATTGATGTGTTTTACGGAACACAATTTCTCCAATCCTTACCAGCAGAAGAAATGGTTAGAGCCTTACAGGAAAATCCGCTTTTACCTTATGGATTAGTCGTGAGCGGACAGCAATGGCAAAAAATTAATGTGCAGCTTCTTTCTGGAAGAATGTTTAACAGTCCCGTTCCGATTTTTAAGCGGGAAGACATTAATAGCGACCCTCATGCATCCTCCTTTGTGATCTTGAATGGAACCGAACAAAATCTGTTAGGGGATAAACATCAATTCAACGATTGGAAAATTGAGATTGAAAAACGAATTGATGACAAGAAAGAAACCTTGATGGAAATGGAAAAAACAGAAACATCCTACCGTCGGATTTTAAAAGAAATCGACCGGTTTCTATCAAGTGAGCTTTCCAGTGATATCGAAAAGACCTTGAATCAAGAACAGAATTCACTCCTTTCTAAGCAAGCGCAATTGCAGGAAATTGTGACTCAACAGGAAAATGAAAAGGAAGTACAGCTACAGTCTAGAGAAAAGCAGGATAAGACAAAGCGGAAAATCGGCGAGCTGAAAAAAGACCTCGAAACCTTAGAGGCGTATTACCGTGAAAAGACGCTTCATCTAGAAAATATTCGAGTGAAGCAAGAAAAAGAAAAACAGAAAGAAGCCTTGGTCAAACAGCAGCAAGAAATCGCAGACGAGCATGGATCTATGACGGACCTGCAAAATGAATGGAATCAAACGTATGTAGAATGGAAAGTGTCGATCGAACAAAATATTAAAGAGATTGCTATTTTTATTGAAGAAGCCGTTTTTCCACCTTCCGAAAAGGCAGAGTCTAGTGAAGAGGTTCCACGTCTATCTTCTCATTTATTAGAAGAGATCAATGGGAAGATGGAAGAGTTAAAACAGCTTCAGAAATCTAAGGAAGAACAGGCAGGAGAATTACTTGTTTTACAAGCAAAAAGAGAATCGGAACAAAAGCAACAAACGAAATTGGAGAAAAAACTAAAGACGCATAACCAAGAATGGAAAGAGACACAGGAGCCGGATGAACCGATCAGTATCTTGGAAAATATGCTGCAAACAGCGCAGAAAGAACTCAAGGCAGCAGAAAAAGAAGAACGTGAACAAGATAAGGCGATCACCGCAGCTGAAACCTCTTTAAAGCATGCTTCTGATCAACGAGAAAAGGCTGGAAAAAAAGTTGCCAAGCATGAAAAAGAGCCTGAAGAATGGGCAGACCTTGACTTAGAAGTAAAGGAAGTCGAAATTAAAGACCAAACGAAAATCGCAAAAGCGGAAGTCAAGAAGACCGAAAAACGTCAAAAGGAAACAGAGGCGAATATTACCGGATATGATGGGGATATGTTGACGTTGTCGATGATCCTCAAAGAAGAAGCGGCAGCTTTTACAGACGAGGATATTGAAAAAATTAAGAGTCAAGGCAAAGCCTGCATCTTATCTTGGTGTGAAAAACATCAGAGAATCGAAGAAGAAGGCAAGGAAAAGCATGCGAAAATCGAACAATCCCTACGGAATTTAAAGCTGACGATTGAAGGGAAGGATTGGGAGGTTCGTTTCAAAAATGAAGTCTTAACCACGCTAGACCATATGGATACAAGGCATTATAGTCATATTCAAAGTGTTGTGAAAAATATGAAGCGATTTTCGCAAAGCGGCTTAGAACAATTAGAGCGAGATAAAGAAAGAGCAGAAAAGGCACAGAATTTCTGGGCGAGCCGAGCGAGTATGAAGGTTATGAGTATCTCAGAGGCGATTCGTTCGATGATTGCAAAAATGAAGCTGAAAAATGAACGAGGGTCTTTTCCACTCGTCATGCTCAAAGAAGATATCCTGCCGAAAAAGGCAGAAGAGGTAGAGCCACTGTTGAAGCAGCATTTTATCACGGCCATAAACAAAATCACGAACCAATTTGATCGAATTGATGAGCAAAATCGCACGTTAGATGAGGAAATTAGAAAACTAATCAGTGATGAGCAAATATTATTTGTCGCACTTCGAAATCGTTATCCGGAACTGCTTGTTTATAACATGCGAACAGATAATGCCTTTATGTATGGGAAACCACAAAGAGAGCATTATTCCACATGGCAGACGATCAATCAAGGTTCGAAGACAAAATCGGATGGAAGTGGTGGTCAGAAGTTATCCGCCCGCATGGTTATGATGATGATGCTCCTATCGGTCAAGAGTGAAACCGATCAGAGCTGGGTGCCACTAGTCTGTGATAATCCATTTGGACAAGCAGCCTCAGCCCATGTCCTTGACCCGATCTTCGCGGTTGCGGAAAAACTCAAGTTCCAATTCATCGTCGTCACTCCACCGGAACTAGTCAAAACCGAAATCAGCCAACGATTCGAAGCCTATTACAAACTCGACTTCATTCGAGAAAAAGGCAAAGAAATCGTATCGGATACCATTGTACCGGCGTTTCGGATTTATCAGGGAGAGTGAAACACGGGGACGGTTCTGGGCGTTTCAACGTGCATGAATTCCGCCTCGGTTGGGATACCCTTGTACTTTTTATGACGATTTGTTAAGAAGGGACGGTATCTAGGTCTTCTCTACATGAACGATGGTTGGACTGACCTTTTATTAAGTACAAAGGGTGTTATGCTACCCAGTGATTTAAAAAATTGATTTGGTAAAAATAGAATTATATTTAGGGAAATAGATGCTAAGCAAAATCCATAAATTGGATGGAGCTTAGCATTTTTTTAGCATTATCTCTTCATGGATGTATTGCTCCTAAATTCCTCTAAAAAAATACGAAGTGAAGGGTTCGTCTGTTCTTTGAGCATCGTAATTCCCAGTTCATATGTTGCATTTTGTCCAGCAAAGGGGATCATTTTGGTGTTACCCATTCGAATAGAACTAATGTATTTAGGGAGCACTGAAATCCCCATACCCGATTCAACAAGGAGATAGAGAGTTTCTATTCGTTCTACTTCATAGGAAATTTTAGGATTAAAACCTTCACTTTTACATAATGTTATAAACTGTTCATAGTTTTCAGGTACTACAGATGGGGACATAATGACAATCGGTTCGTCTGATAATACGGAAATGGGAACAGTTCGTTGGGTGGCTAGGTGATGATGCTTACTCACAATTAACATCATTTTATCCGTACGAAAGCTTTCCCACATTAGATTTGTATTGTTTTGTACTCCGTGTGAAACCGTAAAACCAAGATCTATCTCTCTCTTGTTGATCGATTGAATAATTCCGGCTGGATTTAAATGTTTAAGATTCACTTCTATTAATGGATATGCTTTTTGAAAATCCATTAGGAATTCTGGGAGAAACTCCATATACGAAATAACCCCTATATTTAAAGTTCCTACAATTCCTTTATGCGCTTTCTGTGTCAAAATAATGGCTTCGTTATAGTGGTCAAGTAATTCTTTTGCCTTTTTTAAAAAAACGGCACCAGGTGGCGTTAACTCGACAGATCGTTTATCCCTTATAAATAATTTTACCTGCAACTCTTCTTCTAGTAGAGCAATTTGTTTGCTGATGGTGGATTGTGATACATAAAGTTGTTTACTTGCTTCGCTAAAATTCAAGTGTTTGGCAACTTCAAGAAAATATTTTAATCGGATACTATCCAAAGTAACAACTCCCTAATATAAAACCATTAAAATATTTTAGAAAATTATAATAATAGAATATTACCATCCCCATTGCAAGTTTTCAACTAAAGCAAATTTGGAATAACAGTAATTCATTTTATGTGTTTCACAATTCTGAATATTAAATATACAATTGGTTTAAAGATAGCGCTATCATAATATTTCATTCAATAACACAAGTAATGATCGAACATGGGTTGACTATGTCAGTTGACAAGAAAAGTTTGTGGCAAAAAGTAGATATTCATATGTAGAAAGGTGTGTTTATTTTGGAAAAATTGATCATTTCAGTTGCAACAACAGGTGGGTTTACTAGTAGAGAGCATACTCCATACGTACCAATTACACCTGAAGAGATTGCTGATTCAGTATATGAAGCGTGGAAAGCAGGAGCAGCTGTTGCACATATTCATGTAAGAGATGAGTATGGTGAATCTACATTGGACTTAGATACATATCGTGAGGTCTTGGATCGTTTAAAGGAAAAAAACTGTGATATCATTATCAACTTAACAACAGCAGGTGGTCCTAATCTAACGAGTGATGAAGATCGATACAGAGTATGCGAATTAAGTCCTGAACTGGCCTCTTATGATGCGGGATCATTAAATTTTGGTCCTAATGTTTTTTTGAATTCTCCTGAATTTTTAGAGCGTTTAGCAGGAAGCATGAAGGAATATCAGGTAAAACCAGAAATAGAAGTATTTGATATTGGAATGATTCAAAATGCTATGAGTGTGGCAAAAAAGGGGCTAATCAAGCCCCCATATTTCTTCCAATTTGTTTTAGGCGTACCGGGTGGAATGCCAGCTACACCAGAAAACTTACTATTTTTTAAAAATAGTATTCCAGAAGGATCAATATGGTCAGCCGTAGGAGCAAGCAAGGATCAATTAGCGATTAATACGATGTCTATTTTATTAGGGGGTCATGTACGCGTTGGGATGGAGGACAGCGTCTATTATCGCAAAGGAGAGCTAGCGAAAACCAATGCCCAATTTGTTGAACGAATTGTTAACTTATCCAGAACTTTAGGGCGAGAAATTGCCACACCTGATGAAGCAAGAGAGATATTAGGTTTAAAGAAAGCAGGGAGTCAGACTAAAGATAATGAAAAACTAGGTCAATTATCAAACTAGTAACTTGTAAATGTTAGCCTCAAGTGTGATTTAGAGTCTTCTAACATGATCGTTAGGTGAACTAGCGTAAGAAGTAAAAGTATTTAAGCTTCAACAATGTCTTTTTGGAAAATGAAAAGTATGGGGATGATGAGATGAATTCAATAAATCAATCAATTGAAAAGACAACAGTGAAAAAAATTATGTTGAGAATTTTACCTTTTATATTCATTTGTTATGTTGTTGCATATTTAGATCGAATCAATTTAGGTTTTGCTGCCTTAGAGATGAATGCTGATTTAGCCATATCCGCCGAAGTTTTTGGATTATTATCAGGAATTTTCTTTATTGGATATATTATCTTTGAAATTCCAAGTAATATGATTATGCAAAAAGTCGGAGCGAAGTTCTGGATTGCAAGAATTATGATTACTTGGGGGATTATCTCTTTATTTACAGCTTTTGTACAGAGCGCTACACATCTCTATATTGTACGATTTTTACTCGGAGTAGCGGAAGCGGGATTTTTCCCTGGGATTGTCCTTTATTTAACGTATTGGTTTAGAAGTAAAGAAAGAGCACGTGCATCTGCAGCGTTTATGCTCGCCATGCCAGTATGTGCCATCATTGGGGCGCCACTATCCGTTTGGATTATGGATAATATCAATTGGGCTGGAATAGCTGGTTGGAGATGGATGTTTATCCTTGAGGGATTACCAGCCATTATTTTAGGGATCATTACAATCTTTTACCTAGAGAATCGCCCTAAAAATGCAAAGTGGTTAACAGAGGAAGAGAGAAATTGGATTGAAAATGAGTTAGAGGTTGAAAGAACTGAAAGTCGTACTGTGAATAAAACGTCGAAACTAGCTATGTTTAAGGATTCAAAAATCTGGAAACTATCGTTTATTTATTTCGCCGTTTATTGTGCCAATTATGCTTTAGCCTTTTGGTTACCAAGCATTATCAAATCACTATCGGGTGGCTTAAGTAATACGGATATAGGCTGGTTATCGATCATTCCTTCGTTAATAGGAATTCCTTCAATGTTGATTTGGGCATGGAGTTCTGACAAACATAATGAACATAGAAACCATTTGATTGTTGCTTGTTTGTTAGTTACTTTTGGATTTACACTTAGTGGTTTTGTGGAAGGTGCAGGGTTGACGATTCTGTTAATTTCGATTGCAGCTATTGGATTGAATGGATTTATAGGAGTCTTTTTTTCTTACGTTACGATGGCATTTACTGAATCTACAGCACCTGTTGGTATTGCAACGGTTAATACATTAGGAAGCTTAGGTGGTTTTGTTGGACCAGCCTTATTGGGAGTACTGAGTTTTACGAATGGAATGTACTTAATCGCCTTCTTAATACTACTAGCAAGCGTGTTATTACTCACTTTCAAACAAAGAATTGCTACGAATAATCATACAGTAGAATTACAACAAAATTCGATTTAAGAGATCATATTATTCGTTTACTAGCTAAAAGAAAGTTATAGACTTTCATCATTGATAGGGGGATTTAGGGTGAGCAATTTTAAAGAACGTACAGTCGTTATTACAGGGGCTGCTCAAGGAATCGGATATGGGATCGCAGAAGCTTTCGTAAAGAACGGAGATTTTGTTGCGATTTGTGACATTAATATAGAGGCAGCTAATCATGCTGCAGAAAAACTTGAAAATGCAAAAAGCTATCAAGTAGATGTTTCGAATGAAGAAAGCGTAAAAAACTTTGTGGACGAGCTTGTCAAAGAGCGTGGATCAATAGATGTTGTTGTCAACAATGCAGGAATACAGCACGTAGATAAAGTAGAAGACTTTCCGGTGGATAAATGGAGATTAGTGATTGATATTATGCTAACAGGACCATTCCTAATGATTAAGCACACACTACCTTATATGAAGGGACAATCATATGGACGGATTATTAATGTATCTTCCGTTCATGGAAAAATGGCTTCACCATTTAAGTCAGCTTATATTTCAGCCAAACATGGAGTAGTTGGACTTACACGAACAGTAGCTTTAGAAACAGCAGAATTAGGGATTACTTGTAATACGATCATGCCTGGACCGGTGCGTACAGAACTGATTGAAAATCAAGTAGCCAAGCTGGCAGAAGTAGATGGCATTAGCAACCAAGAAGTGCTCGATAAACATTTCTTAGATAAACAACCGATGAAACGTTTGCTAGAGCCATCTGAAATAGGGGCAGTCGCTGTGTTTTTGGCATCTGAGGGTGCAGCTGCTATAACTGGAGATGCGATGAGTGTCTCAGGAGGAATCTAATACGCACCGCTCTAATAAGATGGATTTATTTTATCTTCATGAACGGATGGTTTTGGACCATTGTAGTTTTCTGAATAGTAGCGAGATTTGGGGTGAACACGATGAAAAATATTACAGTTATTGGTGCAGGAATTATGGGCCATGGAATTGCGCAATTATTTGCACAAGTGGGGAAAAATGTTCGCCTTTATGATACAAATCAAGCTTCACTTGATAAGGCGAAACTGATGATCCAAAACAGTATGAAAAGACTAGTTGAAAAAGGGCTATTAACGGAAGAAAGTTTTGAATTAGCAACCAAAAAACTAGTTTATTCGATAGATATAGAGGAATCATTAGAAAATGCGGAATTCATCGTTGAAGTTGTACCAGAAGTTCTGACTCTAAAATGGGAAACCTATTTAAAGATTGAAAGGATCGTCTCAAAAGATTCCATTATTGCATCAAATACTTCTGCTATACCGTTAACAAGATTAATAGAGAAAACAAAGCATCCAGAAAGATTTATCATCACACATTTTTTTAATCCACCACAGCTTGTTCCGCTTGTGGAAATCATTAAATCCCACCATACAGATGAAAAGGTGATACAAACCACTTTCGAATTAATGGAGTTAATTGGAAAACGACCAGTTGTGCTTCAAAAAGAAGTTCCAGGCTTTATTGCTAATCGAATTCAATTAGCGGTTGTCCGTGAAGTATTCTGGCTTTTGGAAAATGGGGTTGCAACAGCTGAAGACATAGATATTGTTATGAAAGAAAGTTTAGGGTTTAGATATGCCTTTCAAGGACCATTTGAGGGAGCAGATTTAACTGGACTGGATACAGCTAACTTTGTGAGCGAAAGCTTATTTCCAGTGCTATCAGCTTCGAAAGAACCACCTGAATTCTTAAATAAAATGATCCGAGCGGGACATCTTGGAATGAAATCGGGAAAAGGTTTTTATACTTACGATGGAGATGCAGGAATAGAAAAAGTTCGGAAGCGTGACGAACAGTTCTTAGAATTAATGAAATTGAGAACCTAAATGTACGAGGAGAAAAATGAGAGGAGTGAATGAGTGTGGGAAAAGTCATGAGTTCTTTTTCAGAAGCAGTATCCGATATTAAAGACGGTGCTACGCTTATTGTCGGAGGTTTTGGGGTGTGTGGCATCCCTGAGAAGTCGATTGAGGCACTTTGCCATCAAGGTACAAAAAATCTAACGGTTTATAGTAATAATTGCGGTATTGATGATTGGGGACTAGGTCTCTTATTAGCCAATAAACAGATTAAAAAAATGGTTTCCTCCTATGTGGGTGAAAATAAAATTTTTGAGCAGCAATATTTATCAGGAGAATTGGAAGTTGAACTTGTTCCACAGGGGACTCTTGCTGAACGGATGAGAGCAGGTGGATCAGGGATTCCAGGATTTTATACGGCAACAGGTGTCGGTACCCCTGTTGCAGAAGGAAAAGAAACGAAACTATTTAACGGAAAACCATACTTGCTGGAAGAAGGGATTGTAGGAGACTTTGCTCTTGTGAAGGCTTGGAAGGCTGATACACTTGGAAATCTAGTTTATCGAAAAACATCAAGAAACTTTAATCCGCTAGCAGCTATGGCAGGAAAAATTACGATAGCTGAAGTTGAAGAAATCGTTGAACCAGGGCAGCTTAACCCCGATGAAATCCATACACCTGGCATTTATGTACAGAGATTACTAGTTGGAACAGATTATCAAAAACGAATTGAACGCCGTACAGTCGTTCAAGTGTAAAGGGAGTGATTTTCATGAAGGATACACGTCTAACGATCATAAAACGTACGGTTCAGGAAATAAAAGATGGGATGAATGTAAATCTCGGAATTGGGATGCCAACACTTGTCGCCAATGAAATCCCAGAAAACTTGAATGTCTTATTGCAATCGGAAAATGGACTACTAGGAATCGGACCTTATCCATTTGAAGGAGAGGAAGATCCAGATCTAATCAATGCAGGAAAAGAAACGATTACAACCGTTCCTGGCTCAGCATTCTTTGATAGTGCAGAATCCTTTTCGATGATTCGTGGAGGTCATATCGACCTTGCAATTTTAGGAGGAATGGAAGTATCGGAAAAGGGTGATCTGGCAAATTGGATGATACCAGGGAAAATGGTAAAAGGTATGGGTGGAGCAATGGACTTGGTTAACGGAGCCAAAAGAGTAGTCGTTGTCATGGAACACGTGAATAAATATGGTGAATCAAAAATTAAACGAGAATGTACCTTGCCGTTGACAGGAAAAGGGGTCGTACACAAATTAATTACAGACCTTGCAGTGTTTGAGTTTACAGATAACGAGATGGTTTTAGTCGAATTAATGGATGGCGTATCCGTTAAGGAAGTTGCTGAAAAAACAAATGCTCACTTTTCTATTGAGGCTGGTTTATCAGTAATGAATTAAGATGGGTATTAACTGAATGAGGTAAGTAGTTCATATAGATAATTATCTTTTTGATATTCAGTTTATCGTTTTTATATGAGAACTTAGACTTTAAAAGTGATTATTTCATTGATTTATAGATGGGGTGTAAAAATGAAGTTTGATGAAATGAAGCTTGGCAATATATATAAAACAAAATCTTATAAAGTGACAAGAGAAAAAGTAATTGAATTTGCTAAAGAATTTGATCCGCAATATTTACATTTAGATGAAGAAAAAGCGAAAAAAGGTAGATTTAAAGATATTATTGCTCCAGGAACCCATACGCTAAGTATTTCTATGAAACTTTGGATTGAATGTGATGTATTTGGTGAGGATCTTATTGCAGGAGTAGGAATGAAACAGGTGAAATTTATCAAACCCGTTTATCCAGGTGATGAGTTACATGTTTTCGCCGAAGCCACTGAAAAAATTAAAAAGAACGAAGAAGCTGGGATTATCACGTTACTATTATCCACTTACAATCATAAAGATGAAAAAGTCCTTGAAACAGAAGTATCAGCATTAATTTCAGCATAGTTGATATCAAATAGACTTTATTCTTAATTTCTTATGGAAAATAGAGCAGTAGCCTATTACAAACTTGACTTCATTCGAGAATAGGAAAAGTATTTGTTTCGGATACGGTTTTATTGCGGATAGTCGGAAGTTTTGCGCAAAAGCAGCATATTCAGCAGTGTTACCTGCTCGATGTGCTGTTTTGTGTTTTAGGGTTATTGCTTTTAATAACAACGCTAGCGATTTCATCCTTCAAATTTTTCACTATATTTTTTTAAATGTTTTTCCTCTTAATAGGGACGGAAGGAAAGGGAAAGCCGCTTCCTTGAAACAGAAAGAACCGTCCCTCTGTTTCATACCTTAGACTTCCTATGATATCTTATTATAATAGAAGTTTTTTTAATTAAAATAAAAGCATCATGTTAAATTCAGAAGAGGAGAGGGTATTTACCGTTTTGCGTACAATTCGAAAAATTTATCAGTTTTTTGTAGATAAACCAGTGAAAAAAGGGATGGTCTTAAACGATCGCTACAAGGTTTTGAGGGTGATAGGGACTGGTAGTTATGGCATTGTCTATCTTTGCAAGGAGTTAACTACCAAAGAGAATATAGTGGTCAAACAACTTCGTCCAAGTAAGCGCCGTAACAAAAAAGAGGTTGAGATGTTTGAAAAGGAAATCTCTGTTTTGCATATGCTGAACCACCCAAATATCCCAAGGCTATATGAAACCTTTTCCAGTGATAGTTGCCCTTTTTATGCAATGAGCTTCATTGAAGGTGATAATCTGGAGGATCAGATTTTTTACAATAAAAAAATGTTCAACGAGAAAGAGTCATTGCACATTCTTGCTCAGCTACTTGAATTAATCCATTATCTTCACGAAAAGGACATTTACCATCGAGACTTACGAATTCCAAACCTTTTGCTAAAAAATAAGGAGATTTTTTTAATAGATTTTGGCTTATCAGAGCATCGAGCCGCAGTTGACTCATTACACTTTCCATCTCATTCAACGTCTAACAAACCATATAGTATTCTAGAGATGAAACACCAGGATTACTATGATTTAGGGGAAATCCTTTTATATTTACTTTATACGACGTACTCTTCTAAAAACAAAAAAGCTCTTCCTTGGACAGAAGAACTTTCTTTAGAAAAGGAAACCGTTTATTTGCTAAAAAGACTACTACAGATTAAGGAACCTTATTCAAATACTAGTGAAATTTCAGCCGATCTTCAGGCAGCCATTAGAGCAAATGATAAAGATTAGCACCATAGAAGAGGATTAACTACTGCTTCGACCTCTCCGTTTGTAGTAGTTACTTCCACTCATCGGGGATCGTTTATAATGTCGGTTACTGCTACTACTACTTCGGTGATAATAACGATTTCTTCGGTCACTACTTGAGCCTCGGCGATAATGTTTATGTCTTCGCTCACTGCTGCCCTGAGAAAGCTGCTGAATTTGTTTTAGTATTTTCCTAAACATCATTTACCTCATTTCTAATTGATTTTTTGTATTTTATTAGTCTAACATATCTTCATGTTAAAACTTAATTAATAACCTGTTTAATACTTAAATTTGTGACTTCTGACCTTTCAAACATAAACAACTTCGTCCGTAATTAGGTATATGGATCTTTTGACTTTTTACTATTTTAAGGGTAAAATAATAGTAATTTAATTGAACGTGATCCTTTAAAGGGGAGTAGCTTTAATAACAAAGTCGTCATTCCGGGATGAGAGTCCTCGGCTTTGTTGGCAATATCCATTGCTAGCGAGACCTTTACCAGTATAGTTGGTAAAGGTCTCTTTTTATTTTTAGAGACCTTTACTACAGTAGTGAAGGTCTTTTTACTATTGGGGAAGTTATTCGTTGATCTTTTTCAAAGGAAATGTTTCAAGCAAGCTTATGAGGATAGGGTGCCAAGACGCCAAGACGCATTTAATAAAATATGTTACTAGATAGGAGTGAATTACATTGTATCGAAAACGGAAAGAGGCTCTGTCTATCTCGCCTCACTTGACGATGTGGACCATTACGGGTCTTTCATTTTCTATTATTGGTATATACCTGTTTATTCGTTTATCCACTATTTTAATAGAAAAGAAGCCATTTCATTTTGATGGGATCGTGATTGATAATGTCCGATCTTATTCTTCACCAGCCATGGACGGAATCATGTTAGTTATGACGGAAATGGGCTCCAAGTTCATGCTTGGACTTCTTCTCGTCATTAGTATGATATGGCTATACGTGAAACGTAAAGATAAATGGGGAGTGCGCTTATACTTCCTTACGGTAGCAGGTGGAGGTTTAGTAAATCTTTTGTTAAAGAGCTATTTTGAGAGAGAACGTCCCAACGTTAATCGAATCATTGAGGAGGATGGATTCAGTTTTCCAAGTGGGCATTCCATGGGCAGTATGACGTATTACGGATTTTTAATCTATCTAGTTTTACGAAGTAAACAAAAGCCCCTAACAAAGGTAGGTTTGGGGATTCTGCTTGGTCTCGTTATTTTAGGAATTGGGATCAGTCGTATTTATTTAGGAGTGCATTACCCTTCTGATGTGTTGGCAGGATTTATAGCTGGAATTGTATGGCTAGTAATCTGTATCTCTTTTCTAGAAATTATCTATTTTTATAAAGGAAATAGACATAAACTTACTAAAAGAACTAATGAGAAAGTGGAAATATCTCAATAAAAATGATCAACTTTTTTAGGTGAAATGAAGAAAAAGTGGGGTACACACATTTTGATCCGATCGATAAAAAATTAATCTTTATAGGGGGAAACGTTTTCATGAAAGAGGATTGGATGTTTGCTGATAAAGAATTGTCAAAAATCACGATTTTATCAAACCCAAACAATGAGCCGGTTACAATCCAAGGATCGTCTGATTCATTAAGATGTATTGGAAGAGGGACGGATGCGGCTGTTTTTCAATCCCTTGAAAACCCAGGCTATGCTTTTAAAGTGTATGCAGATGATAAAATATCGAAGATTCCCAGAGAGAAAAGAGTTTATGAATTATTAGGGGATTCCCCTTATTTTTCAACTTGTTTTGGTTATAAAGATCATTATCTTGTTCTAAGTTTTGAAGAAGGTCCCACTTTATATGATTGTTTACTTCAAGGGATTCCGATTCCAAGACAGGTGATTGAAGATGTGGACCATGCAAGACAGTATGCGCGTCAAAGAGGATTAAATCCACGTGACATTCATTTGAAAAACATCTTTCTACAAAATGGAAGAGCCAAAATCATTGATGTTTCCGAATATCTTCAACCCGGAGATGATTTAAGATGGGAGCATTTAAAAAAAGCATACCATCAATATTATCCGATCATTGAAGGGAAACCAGTTCCACTTAGATTAATAGAAACGATCAAAAACAGATATAATCAGGGGAATCGTGAATCAACCTTTCTTGAAGAGTTAATTGGGAAAAATTTCCTTACGAGTTTATGGAAATAAGAATAGGGAATAGGGGCAAGAGTTTTAATAGGAGATGTCTTAGCGACAGCTCCTATTTCTATATGGGTTAAAAAGGTTTAACTGACATGAGGATAATGATGACGATTGCTAGAAGTGAGGCAACCATATGAATGGGGGCCGTTGATTTGGCGACCAATTGGTACTCCTCTGGGATTTTTTCACCCACAGAAGTCATGACAACGGGAACAATCTTTTTCATTTTCGAACCGATCACACCATAAATTAATATTTCAATAATGATGTAAAGAGCAATAGAACCCATGAACCAAATCTCCTTGAAATATCCTGGAGAAATAAATCCCATCATGAGACCGGTAATAATTAATAAAGCTCCGCCAATCTTTGGGTACAATTCTAATTTTTTCACTAAGACAAGTATGTGCTTTAATTGTGGTAAATTTTTAGCAGAATTTGAGATTACTGGAAAAGCAAAGGTTGCTCCAATCCCAATAATCGCTGCTAATACATGAATTAACAATAGAATAGTATAAAGCAAACGACAACACCTCCCCATTTGACTACCTGTAATGTGTATGAAGACCTATTAATAAATATGATGTTTGGGTCGAAGGAATTGAAAAAAATTTGGATAAGAGAGAAGGGGGTGAAAAATGTAAAACCTGTCTATGTCCGTAGAAAACTGTGGTGCAGATGTTGATGAGATGGTATGGGGCCGTGATCATTCGACTAAATTGAGGGTGATCCGCTTTGACTATTATAATTTTTTTTAGTACATAGGAAGAAAGTATTTTGATGGTCAAAGATTTCGGATCTCAAAAGTGGAACATGATCAACTATAGCGATGTGTTTTTAGGGGATAAGGTTGCTTTTGTGAATAAAAAGTGTAATATAAAAAGCACAATAAACTTATAAAAGGAAATAAGTTATCTTCAGTAAGAAAGGGAGAACATATAGTGTCTAATACAGAATATGAATTACTCTTAAAAAAAGCGGTAGAAGCAGCACCAGATTGGTTGAAGAATGATGTTGAAAGCATCGTGAGCAAGGAAGAATATGCAGGTGTTAGTTTTCTGATTTCAGAATTGCATCACACCTATACCTTTAGCCTTAGACATATCATATCGGCTAAGCATTTATCAAGTGAGTGGTCGCAGGTTTCAAGAGAACGACTCAACTTTATCGATAATAATATTGATCTTATTGTAGCTCTTTACAATGAAGTGAAGCAGAAATAAAGAAGGGCGTCCGGGAAGGACGCCTTTCTACTTACAATTCATTTGCTACTTTTTGTTGATCTGGTATAACGGAATCGGTGTTAGACTGCCAAAACGTTTTTTTGGAAAATATACTTAGGATGATCGGAACCATTAGTAAGGCAATGGTTAAAAATACAATATGGAATACCGAAAAGTAATCTAATATCGTACCACCTACTGCACTTCCAATCACAATTCCAAAATTAAAGGTACTAGACTGTAGTGAAGTGGCGACATCTTTTCCCGTTTCCACTTGCCGCGTTACTGCGGCTTGGAATAGGGTAACAAGTGCCCCGAATGATACGCCCCATAACAGGAAACCAATATGTGAGATAATCAACATTCCTTTAAAGCCTACAAACAATAGCATCGTTCCAAAAGCTAAAGTTAACATGAATACGGTTAGAGCACCAAGATGGTCGTCGATTACTTTACCCGCTATTACAACAGATATAATCGTTCCAATCCCGAACAGGATGGAAGCCATATTAATTCCGCCGGCAAATTCAAAATGTTCTACAAGGGGTGCAATATACGTATACAAACCATAATGTGCCATGATGGTTAGGAGGGTCACGACCAAACAAATCACAACGGATTTATTACGAATAATATAAAAGGGTGAATTCGTTTTTGTTCGTTTTTCTCCTTCAACAGATGGTAAAATGAAATGCCCTAAAATGGCAATAATAAAAATAACAGCTGAAAGAACGCCAAATTCAATTCTCCACCCAATTTGTGTACCGATTGCTGTCATAATCGGCATTCCAATCCCAAGCCCAAAGGTAGATCCGGACATGGTAACCGCAATGGCTTTCCCATGTTGTTTAGAAGGAACAAGTCGCATGGCATAGGCAGAAACCATTGGCCACAGCACACCCGCACTAATTCCCCCGGCAAGTCTAGCCACAGCTACCACATAATAAGAAGAACTAATTGCGATTACTAAATTTGAAACGCCGAATATGATCATTAAGATCTGTAATAGTTTCTTTCTATTCATCGGCATCGTCCAAGTAATTAACGGAATCGTTCCGACTGCTGACGCAATGGCATAAACGCTTACTAATAACCCAATAGATGAGTAAGATACACCCAAACCTTCACTCATTTGCGGTAAGATTCCCGATGGTACTAACTCCGATAATATTCCCATAAAGGTAACGCTGGACATTAGCATTAATATCAACCATGGAAATTTTTCTTTTCCTTGTTCCATATTTCTTCCTCCTACCTACCACAGATTATGTAACAGATCTACATAAGAGGGAATTTGTTTTTTACCGATATATTTATTTCACTTATTCTTTATTTTATCCCCAGGAATTTTTGAAAACAATGTGTAAAATAGACAACTGTTTTGGCTTTTCATTGGATTTTTTATACACAACGAACTCCATTCTTTTTTATAGTTTCTGCCAATGACAGTGGGATGAAAAAAAATTAAAGTGTAGTCATACCGTTATTTATTTCACTTTAAAAACGGATCAAGTTTCACCAAACTACTTAATCGGGAGGTTCAAACAATGAAAAAGCTTTACAAAAACGTACACTTAAAAGGCAAAAAAGAAGCAGTGGATCTTTATGTGGAAAATGGAGTTTTTAAAGAAATAGGCCCGAATCTTCAGGTAGAATGCGAAGAAGTTATTGATATGGACGGCCATTTAGCGGTTCCTCCATATGTAGATCCTCATATTCATTTAGATTATGTATACACTGCTCGTAAAGAAGGTGCTACGAACGATACTGGTACTTTATTTGAAGGGATCCAGCGCTGGAGTGAAACAAAAAATGACCTGACCGTTGAAGAAATTAAAGAAAGAGCGAAGAGGGCAATTAAAGCAGAAGTATTGCAGGGGGTGCAATTTATTCGTACTCATGCGGATGTGACAGATCCAAATTTAACAGCATTAAAGGCGTTATTGGAATTAAGAGAAGAGTTAAAAGACATTGTCACTATCCAAATTGTCTCTTTCCCGCAAGAGGGGATGTACGCCTATAAAGGTGGGGCTGAACTGGTAGAAGAAGGGCTTAAAATGGGTGCTGATTGTGTCGGTGGAATTCCGCACTTTGAATTTGCCCGTGAGTTTGGTGAAAAGAGTGTCCATACAACCATCGATCTTGCCCTTAAATATGACAAAATGATTGATGTTCACTGTGATGAAACCGATGATGAACAATCACGTTATTTAGAGTTGCTTGCAACTTTAGCCTATATGGAAGGAATTGGTGAAAAAACAGCTGCTTCTCATACATGTGCAATGGGTTCCTACAATAATGCATATGCATTTAAATTAATGAAAGTATTAGGTCTTTCTAATATTAATTTCATCGTTTGTCCAACAGAAAATCTATATTTGCAAGGTCGCTATGATACATATCCTAAACGTCGTGGGATAACCAGAGTAAAGGAAATTAACGAAGCGGGTATGAACATTTGCTTTGCACAGGATAGTATCGAAGATCCATGGTATCCAGCAGGAAGCGGCAATTTGATGAATGTGCTTGACAACGGAATTCATGCCGCACAGATGATGACATTTGAAGAAATGGACAATGCTCTTGACTTGATTACTGTAAATGGTGCAAAAACAATGATGCTTACTGATAAATATGGCATTGAAGTAGGAAAACCGGCCAACTTTATTGTTCTGAATGCAAAAACTCCTTTTGATGCCGTGGTACGTCGTGTAAGTGTAGCAGCCTCTGTTCGTAATGGAGACTTCCTTTTCCGTCGCGCACCAGAAGTGATTGACACAAATCTTAACTATTTAAAAGTTAGTCAAAGTAATGTAGGAAAAATTTTAACTCCTGCTTATTAATTGTGATAAATGTCAGTCTATTTCAAAAAATAGTCATATGAGCTTCATCACCTCCCTATGGTAGAATAGTATAAATAGGGAGGTGTTTTTATGCTGGTACAATGTTACGAGCTTATGAAAATTCCATCATTTAAAAATATTCACTTAGTTTCCGGTGAAGCTGGCTTGGGCCGGCAAGTAACGTGGGTATATGTGTTAACCACACCATTTTTAGAAGATTGGGTCCATGGTGGGGAAATAATGTTTGTGGTCAATCATCAAAATGTATTGCAAATTGTTGAAGAGGCTGCAACAAAACATTTGTCCGCTGTTGTGGTCCTTAAAAATGAGCAAAATGAATCCCTCTTAAATGAAGAAATCATCAATCTTTCCAATAAAGAACAGCTTCCTTTGTTCGAGATGGACTATCGTACAAAAATATTGGATATAACAAAAGATATCAGCACTTATATTATTCATAAACAAGAGAAAGTGGATTATATCAATCATTTCTTCTATAATATCCTATTCTCTGAAAACCCTAGTCAAAAAGGTTTTGAAGAGTATATGATACATATTGGCATCCATGAGGATGATAACTGTTTTATTACGACCTTATATTCAGAGGATCCCTCGAAACTTGAACAGATAGAGGTTTCGTTACAATTGAATTTGGGAGATCCCCATATTCATTTTCTGACCATGATTTTTAGTCCATACATCATCACGTTGACCTTTGCTGTTCCTAGTTCTATTAAAAAAGCAAAAAAGTTAATGAAATCTGTATTTTCTATGTTAAGTGAAAAATATCCGGATATGTTATACATGGGAATTGGCAATACGTGCACCTCTTTATCGGATGTCCACTGCAGCTATTTGAAGTCCGTCAAGTCCATTCCTCTTTGCACGAAGGAAAAAAGAATTATTGATTACGAAGAACTTGGTTTTCCTCGTTTGCTTTTGAATGCGTTAGACTTCGATGAAATAAAGGAATATGCTGACTCTTTTCTAAAGGAAATAAAAGAATATGATGAAAGAAATCGAACTTTTTTTCTACAAACAATAGAAGCTTATATTTTAAATAATGGTAATATTAGCAAAACCTCTACACAGCTATATATTCATCGAAATACTTGTGTTTATCGGCTTGACAAAATAAAGGAGCTCTTTCGAATTGATTTAGATGATCCTAATACTCGGATCGATATGTTAAATAGTTTGAATATTTATCGGTTTTTGGATAGACGAATTTCTGTCAGGTAATAAAAAGACAAGTTAAGAATTTTGGATGCTAGAAAAACCTGTCAAAATATCTTTTGACAGGTTTTTTTGTACATTATAATTTTATCAGCGCTTTTGATTCGGGTATAGAATACATTTTGCGACCAATGTAGGTTTGAAAAATAATAAACAGTCCACCCACAACCCAATATAGGGGGAGTGCAGCAGGTGCATTAAACGAAACGACCATAATCATAATGGGAGATAGAAGTCCCATGAATTTCATTTGCTCTTGTTGAGCTGATGGAAGATTCGTTTGAGATATCTTAAATTGTACAAAATAAACGATACCCGCTAGTAAAGTTAACCAAAGATCAGGCTGTCCAAGATTAAACCATAAAAATGAGTGTGTCGCTATTTCATGGGAGTTACGAATCGCTTGATAAAAGGCCATTAAAATGGGCATTTGAATCAGTAAAGGGAGACACCCCATGTTTAAAGGATTAACACCATGTTTTTGATATAGACCCATTAATTCTCTTTGAAGATTTTGCTGTTCTTTTGGATCTTTTGTTTGTTTTAACTTTTTCTGAATTTGTTCCATTTCCGGTTTCAAGCTATCCATTTTTACTTTCATTGTAGATTGGGTTTTATACTGTTTAAGCATGAATGGGAATAAAGCAAAACGGATAAGAAGCGTGACTAAAATAATCCCAATCCCATAATTATCATGAAAAAGATGGGCAGTCCAAATAATTAAAGAAGTGAATGGACCAACAAAATAATGATTAAAAAAGTCACTACTTTGACCACTTTCAGAAGAACATGCAGATAATAACAATATAGTAAACGTAATAAATATAAAGATAATCCTATTTTTCTTTTTCAGCATATGTCTATTTCCTCCAATTTTGATTGTAATAGTTAAAAAATTGGTTTGGAAATAGATAAATCTGACTCTTCACCTGGATTTTCTTTTCTTCGTATAATTTTAACGATCCACATGATTCGTTTATCCACATAGATCCATGTATTCAACCTTTTAGGCGAATTTTTTGCCATTTGTATAGCTGATGGGGAATGAATGTGTTGAACTAATTTGTATTCAGTTTTAAAGACCCAAATAAATTGAAAGGAAAAGCCAATCAATAACCCGATCATCATCGAGTAATCAGTTTGACCGTTAACTAAGTCTAACAATAGTTCTAACAATCATTTCACCTCAATAGTTCAATCAATACGTGACTGTTGCAAGTATATAAGTTTTCTTTCTGATATGCAATGGAAAACTTATCTTCCACTTTGAAACACAGCGGCGGTTCTGACGTATCATGGAAAATAGGTGAAAGGACAATTTAGCTACCCATAGAATAAACAACGCTAAGCATCTTGGCTAATAAAAAAAGACTGATCAATAAGTCTCAGTCCTAGATGTCTTCTCCAATTTTCAAAATTAATGGCGAATGTTGTGCAGGAACTAGTTTGATGTTAAGTCTTCTTTTAGTAGCCATGTTAACACCGGAATATCTGTACCTTCTGTCATTATTTCAAAAGGTTCGATTGTCTGAATCGCTTTGCTCAGTCCATGCGCTATTAATTGGGGGACCGTTGGACCCTGATAGTATCCTGTTATGGCTTTGAAAAAGTCCTTATAACAATTAGGAATAAATTAAAAGTGGGGGCTTTCTCGAATGTCCTTTGATTTTGAAAGTCCCTATTTATCGTCACTATAGCAATAAAGTGATAATCCGCCTAATGCCTATAGCTCTGAGCTTGTTGGTCGAATAATCAATTCACCAATCGCAACATCATGGGGTTGTTCAATGGAAAAGGCAATGGCACGGGCGATGTTGTCTGCTTCAATGGCACCCTGATAAATTTTATCAAATGCTTCTTTAAGATGTGTGTCTGTAATAGTTTCGGTTAATTCAGTATTAACAGCTCCGGGAGAGATAATAGTAGTTCGAATATTATTTTTAAACTCTTCTTTTCGAAGCCCCTCCATAATGGCACGTACGGCAAATTTGGTTGCACTGTAAACGGAACTGGCTGGCCACACTCCGTATCCGGCAAGAGAAGAAAGAGAAATAATATGCCCTGATTTTTGTTCCCTCATGAATGGTAGGACAGCTGCAATCCCGTATAGGACACCTTTAATATTGACATCAATCATTCTGTCCCACTCATCAATTTTTTTCTTATATAGCTTTGATTGTGGCATAACCCCCGCGTTATTAATCAGTACGTCAATCTTTCCGTACTCCTTAAGAGCTACCTCAGCAAGTTCTTCCATACTAATAGGAGAAGTCACGTCTGTCACTTTATAAATAGCTTGTCCGTTATTTCGATTAATCTCACTCTGTAATTTCAATAACCGGTCTTCACGACGAGCAGCCAACACCAACTTAGCTCCTTTAGAAGCAAGTTCTTTTGCAACAGCTTCGCCTATTCCGCTAGATGCTCCAGTAATTATTACAACTTTATTTTGAATAGTAGACATATAAAACCATCCTTATCTAAAATAGATTTCTATTACCTTAGCAGCCTATTGTTTCTAGCTAAGTGACCAAGGGCAGATAGATACCAAATCGATTCATTTAATATTCCGAAAATATAAAAAATATAAATTTTCAACATCAACGATACAAAGAAATGAAGAAAAAAGCAAGCTTGATTATCTTGAAAATTAATAGGTGACTGGTTACTTCCAAAAAATGGAAGGTGCCTGGCGCCATTTTCTTTTTGATTAAAAAAAGCATAAATAGAATGATTTTTTATATATTTAGATGTATTGATTTTTAAAACCATTTAATCTGTCTCTTTCGTGAATTTAGGTACATAACTAGCTTTTGATATCCTCCATTTTCTAAGGAATACATTCATCTTAGATTAAGATTTGTGAAAAATGAGCGGTGTATTGAATGGGTTTGGAAAATTAAATTCTTCATGAAAGAAAAGAGGTTGCTATGCAGAGGTTAATGGAAGGAAAAAAAGGATTAGTTCTTGGGGTTTCAAATGAGCAGAGTATTGCATGGGACATTTCTAAACGCTTAGCGGATGAGGGCGCACAACTTGCTTTTACGTATCAAAATGAAAAAACAGGATCATATGTTATTCCTTTGTTCCAATCCATCGAAAGTCTATTTTATGAAAGGGTGGATGTAACGAATCCGGAAGAAGTTTTGACGATGATTGAGAAACTAGATCGTCATTTCAATGGCGAGCTTGATTTCATTGTCCATGCGGTTGCGGGAGGTCCGAAAAAAGGCGAACTATCAGGTAAATATATGGATGTATCGCAGGAAGGATTTCTACATTCCATGTTGATCAGCGTCTATTCACTAACCGATATCGTGAAAAGAACACATCACATGTTGAAAGATCGTCATGCTTCGATTATGACGCTGTCCTATTATGGCTCGGAGAAAGTAGTCAAAAACTATAATGTCATGGGCGTGGCAAAAGCAGCGCTTGAAAGTAGTGTCCGATATTTGGCTGCAGATTTAGGCGAATATGGAATTCGGATCAATGCTCTTTCACCAGGAACGGTAAAAACACGAGCTGCTAGTGGAATTGGTGAATTTGATCAGTTATATGATTACTCCAGTCAGCATTCCCTTTTAAAAAGAAACGCAACACGGGAAGAAATTGCAAATGCCTCTCTTTTTCTATTAAGTGACATGAGTACCGGGATCACGGGTCAAACCATTTATGTGGATGCTGGATATAGTGTTAAAGGAGATGGCAGTGATGCAAAAAGAGTTGAGCTATGAGGATATTCAGATTGGAGATACAGCGAATTTTTCTAAAACAATTTCTGAATTTGATATTTATCAGTTTGCAGGATTGACTGGTGATTTTAACCCGATGCATATCAATGAAGAATTTGCATCTAAGACCTTTTTTGAGGATCGGATTGCCCATGGCCTTTTAACAGGCAGCTTTATTTCAACCGTTCTTGGGATGAAACTTCCGGGACCAAACTCCATTTACTTATCACAAAGCTTTACATTTACAGCACCTGTGAAAATTGGGGATACGATAAACGCCACCGTCAAAGTGATTGACAAACAAGATGATAAGAAATTCATCAGATTGAAAACAGAGGTATGGAATCAGCTTAACGAAAAGGTCGTAGACGGAGAGGCTTTGGTCATGAAAAAATCACTGGAGAGAAAATGACATGAGGTGCCAGCGTA
Source organism: Niallia sp. Kr1 (assembly GCF_050389805.1). Taxonomy (NCBI): domain Bacteria; kingdom Bacillati; phylum Bacillota; class Bacilli; order Caryophanales; family Bacillaceae; genus Niallia; species Niallia sp. Kr1. Next base: position 1,652,343 of record NZ_CP130945.1, read on the forward strand.
TAAGGGTGGTAAATGAGTTCTTGATTCATTTACTCATTTACCTTTATACGCTGGTACCTTTTTTAAAATTAATACCAAATTTGCTTTTGTAGCGTACAAATGCACAAATTCGCGGGGCAAATGAGCAAATTCGCCCGCCATTTGGTGTTTTTCACGCTGCTTTCGCGTTATTAGGTAAATGTACAAATCCTGTGTCTTTTTATACATTGGGTTGTAGAAGTATGCCTTTTTACAACGACAATGGGATTCCAGCAGGAGGAATATAAATAATGGAAAAGCTAAACTATGACACGATCAAAACGTATCAATCATTTAAAAGCGTTGAGGACATGGATCAGGCGGTTCGTGGATTTTTATATAGATTCAAATCGACCTTGTCTGATGGAGCGGTGAAGGTTTTGAATTTTATTTGGAGATACTCCGTGAAAGTCGTTGGGGTGTCATTTGCCAAATACGAAACGATTGCTGAAGCGATTGGTATAAGTCGCAGAACGGTGATTCGTGCTGTTAAAACGCTAGAGGATCTTGGGTTTATTACAAAAATTCCAACCGTTCGAATGAATGGGAAGCAGGGGGTTAATCTTTGTGTGATTCAACCTTTTGAAAAGATTGATTCCTTTTTACAGCCGGTGTCACCCCAGGATGTCACTGCAATTGTCACTCCTAATAAAGCAGAGAGTAAACAAAGTTCACTCTGTGAGAATAAACAAAGTCGTATTATCGAAAAGAAGCAAAGACAGCCTTTATGTCATCCTGTTACGAGTAACGAAACAATCGTAACAAAAGAGGATCTAAGTCAAAATATACATACTCAATCAAATTCGAATGAAAAGGAAGATCAAAATCTATCTTTAAGCCAGGAGATCGATCAACAAGTTCAAGTTACGTTTAAGCCAAACTATGAAAAAAACTTTGATTCTAGTTTTCTACCAAACTACGTGAACAAAGACTTTATCCAAGCAGCACAGCCTTATTTTCATACGAACGATATTTATAAGCTTTGGGCAAAAATACATTTAGCCCATAAAAAAGTGAGTTTAATGGCGAGTCTAGAAGACATAATGGAACGGATTCTGACTGATTTTAAAAAGGTCATTTTTATGTATAAAATGGGGAAAATCAAATCCACATTTGAAGGCTATTTTTACCAAGTGATTTATGGAACATTATGGAATTTAAAAAAGGAAGAATATAAGAATCATTGGTACGAGCAGGTGATGAAGGGATGAAACATGGGGACGGTTCTCCTGTTTCACGTTGGGTTATGTATCATCATAAAAATTTCCAATAAGGAATTTAAGCTATTAATGGCTTCACAAGCACACTCAACATTTTAAGATTTGTACAAAATGAAACGGGAGAACCGTCCCCCCTGTTTCAAGTATAAATGCAGGAGAATGATTCCATAATGGGGAGGAGAAAAAGAGGAAGGTATTTTTGATATGAATCATTATGTTTCTGTTGCAATTGAGCTAGTTTCAGGGTTAGTTATTTTATTTTTGGTTCTTAAAGTATTAGGGAAAACGCAATTTTCACAGATTACGCCTTTCGACTTTATTTCGGCGCTTATATTAGGGGAATTAGTCGGGAACGCCATATATGACCACGAGACAAGACTTCGTGAAATCATTTTTGCAGCTCTCGTATGGGGGATCCTTATTTATTTAATGGGAATTATTACGCTCAAGTTTAAATCTACAAGAAAGTTTCTAGAAGGTGAACCGAATATTATAATCCATAAGGGGAAAATCCTACATGACTCATTAAAGAAAAGTAAAATGGATATCAATCAACTGTTAAGTCTTATAAGACAACAAGGCTACTTTTCCATTCAGGAAATCGAATATGCCATACTAGAAACAAATGGTATGGTCAGTGTGCTTCCAAAATTCGAATACGATACACCAAAAGCAAGTGATTTAAATGTGCCTGTAAAGCCAGTCCATTTACCGATCACGTTAATACTTGATGGAAAGATTGTTCATGAAAATCTACAAGAATATGGCCTTCATCATCAATGGTTAAAGGAGCAATTAACTGCGCAAAATATTAAGGATCCTAAAACCGTTCTGTATGCTGAATGGACACCCAATCAACCTGTCTTTGTTCTTAAATATTGAAACACCTCGAAAGGTTTTATGTGATGGAGTTGTGGATGAAAGGTTGGGAGTGCAGCGGTGAAAAAAGGTCTATGAGCTGAGCAGGTTCTCAAGGACAAAAATTGGGAAAAGTAGCGAAAAAAGTCCATGAGGCGTTTTCTCAAGGAGAAATTTGGGGACAAGCCCCTGTGACTTGTCGACTGGGTGAGTGTAGAACAAAAAAAGTAAATCATATATTCGCAAATGATGTTTAACATGGTATGGGAAACATGTTAAGAATGTGTTAAATGAAAGATAAGATAAAGCCTTTAAATAAAACTGGGAATTGTAGGTAAAAAGAATGTCAAAATGTTCCTCTGTTATCTAAATATGGTTCTAATGTTACAGTTCTATAGGCAGTATATCATGTTCATACCTTAGCTGTAATGTTATTCATGAAACCCTAAAGAAATGTAACCTTATCGTTCTGTCAAAGGTATACAAGCTCATGTTAGTGTTATAACATTCGTGTTTACGAGGAGGTTATTGCACTTATGAAAAATTTATACATGAAAACATTCATTACTGCTTGTGCAGCTGTAATTGCATTTATAGGGGTAAATCATCCTACGGTTACGGTCAAGGCCGCAATAGAAGAGAGAGGCACTATTGATGTCGTAAAAAATGATCTGACAGACAATGTGATTCTTATCGATGAAACCATGCAGATATTAGAACAAAAAAACGCAGCCTTACCGCTGTCTACACTAATACAGGTGGATGAAGATCAACCGATTGAGCCGAAAGTAGAAATAAAAAAAGAGGAACCAGCAGAACCAGCGATTTCTCTTACAACTGAAGAAAAAGACTTGCTGGCTAGATTAGTAGAAGCGGAAGCAAAAGGCGAACCCTTTGAGGGAAAAGAAGCTGTTGCAACGGTTGTTTTAAACCGAGTGGAGTCTCCTGAATTTCCAGATACGGTGAGAAATGTTATTACTGAAGTGGTAGGCAACGCCTATGCCTTTTCACCTGTACAAAACGGTGAAATCAATAAACCGGCATCAGAAGAGTCAAAACAAGCAGTAGACGAAGCATTGACAAGAGACGATCGTTTACATGACTCCATTTACTTTTACAATCCAGAAATTGCAACAGACAATTGGATTCGCAGCCGTGAAGTCGTAACATCAATCGGAAACCACGTCTTTGCCAAGTAGTGAAACAGGGGGACGGTTCTCCTGTTTCATTTTGGTTCAAGTAGGCAGGGGTTCTTTTCCTCAAACCTATATTTGGCAATCAATAAATGCTATTAGGTAATATCTATATGAATGAAAAGAGAGCCTAATATACAAGCGATGTATTATATTTAGGCTAAAAAGGATTCCTTTCTGTATTAAGTTTTCTATCGTCCAATATATGAGGTAGTTACCGGAAAGGAATGACAAAGTGAAGCTGATAGCATAGAAAATCGGTTCCGTTATAACACTGGAAACCGATTTTTTTGAGTTTTGGTCAAAATAGTCTATTGGTTTACTAGTTTGTTATCATTGGAAGCGAGGAATGTGGAGTTTTGTGAAAGGATATTTCTCATCCCGCCACCGACAAATTTTTGACCTGTTACATAATCAGATAAACCAAAAGCTAAAAATAAACAGACTCCGGCAATCTCTAGCTGTGCCCATCCGCTGTATTAGCATTTCTTTCTTAGCTAAGGTTTCCGTAAAATTGAACACGCTCCGGTCCAGATGATTTTACATTGCAGTGCTAATTCGAATGTAAGGTTGTGAGTGAGGCTCTCAAACGGCTGCCTTAACAGCATGGTAATGTAAGACAACTGTGTAGGCATCAAATGCTCCCATTGAAGTGAAGTTGATGATTTTTCCATATTTTTGTTTTTTGATTGTGGTAAAATTTCTGGCTTGGATGTAGTGTGTCATTAAGGTTTAAGTCAATGTTCGATCCCAATCCTCCATATTAATGTGGTCACTCGTGCCATATGCACCAAATGTACCACCCGCACACTTTATTAAAATGTCATACTTCCCAAATTCTGAAATCGTGCATTAACTAAATCCTTAATAGCTTTCGTGATTGTTGTATTTAACTATCATCAATTTGCGAAACTATAATTTTACTTCTGCCTTTTTCGTTTTTGATAATGAGCTAGATTTTATTCTGAAATCCTAGCTATAATTCTAGTTGTTGGGTTCCGATATGTCGATAAATTTTGAATAATAAAATAATCGAGTGGAGAAAAATAAATATATACCATGCAATAAATTATATTAATAACTTTCTTTCTTTCGTTGGTTTGAAAATTTGATTTACACGTTACGACAACCGAAAAGAGAATATAACTATGTCATAAGGGGTTATTATGGGTGCTGTTTCTTGATAAAATTATTTTGTCACCGAGATAGATTTTTTATTGAAATAATATTATAAAAGTCTCCTAAAAGTTTTAATTATTAATTTTCAGAAAATATTGACAAATATGAACTCTGCAATTAATATTACAGTTAGTTGAAGAAAGCGCTTTTAACAACGAGAACTAATTGATCAGAAATGTGATAGTAAAATTTTAGTAGTGATTCGAAACTGTATTTTTTGATGGCCAACAAAAAATACAGGAGAAGAATAACGAAACAAAAGGATAAGGAAGTATTTCAGATTTATCTTAATACGAGGGGGAAAAGGTTTGAGAAGAAGTGTTGGGAAAAAAATGCTTATGTTTCTGGTTGTCATAATCGCGTTTCAGGATGTTGCAGCAGGTGTAGCTGGGTCAATCTTGGCTGATATCATTAATGCTTATCCAAATTATGATCCGACCATTGTCATGATGGTTGCTACGTTTCCTGGATTAATCCAAATCATTCCAGCACTATTTTATGGGAAACTATCGAAAAGATTTAATAAGAGAACCTTGTTATTTACAGGTTTAACGCTGTTTATTATTGGTGGAACTCTTCCAACTTTCATTGATAGCTTGCCTTTGATTATCGCGGCACGTGGGATATTAGGTCTCGGTGTTGGGATAACAATGCCGCTTTCCGTTGATATCATCACGGAATTCTTTGAAGGAAGGGAGAAAGACTTCTTAATTGGTTTTGGAACTTCAACGATTGCTTGTATCGGGGCCATTTTCTTCCAACTAGGAGGCGGAATGCTTGCTGATGCTTACGGATGGCAATATGGTTTCCTAACTTACTTATTTCCTATTTGGATTTTGGCGGTTACTTTCCTTTATCTTCCAGAGCCTGAGAAGAAAGAGCATTCGAATACATCAAATGTTGAAGGACAGAAAAAGGTTAAAATGCCAAAAGCGGTTTACTGGACTGTTTTGGCTCAAGTGTTCTATTCTGCTTTAATTTTTGGCTACGTTACAAATATCTCTGTTGTGATTCAAGCAGATAACCTAGGAAATGCAACCGAAGCCGGAATGGCAATTTCTGTCTTTACATTTGGTACCTTACTTGCAGGATTTGTTTTTGGAAGATTTAAGCATATGCTGCCAAGAATGTATATGCCTGTTGGGATTCTAATTACGGGAATTGGAATGGCCATCTGCTATGTCTCACCAAATTTAACGCTTATTTTTTTAGGAAGCATTATCGGGGGAGCTGGAATGGGAATTGGGCTTCCAGGAATCTTTGCAAGGGTTTCTGATATTACTCCTGCCGCCATTACTTCTGCTGGTGTTGGTTTGGTGGTTGCCGCTCAAGGTGTTGGCGGAATTTTAGGACCATTTGGTTTCCAAGTTGTTCAAAATATCTTCAATCAGGGCATTGGTCGTTTCCCATTAGCTGTAAGTTCCATCGGTTTAATTTTATTGGCCATTGTTTGGGTATTAAGTGGAACAAAAGCACCAAAGCAGGATTTAGAAGTTACCTTAAATCGATAAAATCAATAGATTATTTAAGTAGGTAGATGCGGAAATTTCTTCGGTTTAGCTTTTTGATAGGGATCAAGACTGCTAGTTTTGAGAAAAGATCGATGAAATTTCTAGATTGAAGAATAAGGTCGCTAATATAACAGGTGCTGGCAATGGGCAAGGAGCTTTTGAAGCGGACCTCTTTGCTAAAGAGGGTGCGGCTGTTGTCGTTACTGATATTGATGTTGGACAAGCAGTAAAAGTTGCCCAGAGAACCAAGCAAAATATGGAACTGCAATAGCACTTAACCTCGATATAGCCTCAGAAGAAAATTGGAAAATTGTGATGGAACAGTCGAAGGAAGTCTTTGGGAAAATTGATATTCTCGTGAATAATGCAGGAATTCATAAAGAGACGATAATGTCTAAAATTACTTTAGTAGAATGGAATCGATTGCTCGAAGTGAATTTAACTAATGGAGGAACAATGGCAGGTTCCAAAATAGTTGAATAGGCAAAGAAGAAAGTTGATTATTTAAATTCGGAATAATCAGACGTGTAATATTTTTTACAAAACTGAGGGGGGTTAAAGTGAAAGCTGTAAGGAAAAAATGGTCCATATTATTAATTGTGATGACAAGTTTAGTTGTATTACTTGCTGCTTGCGGGGGCTCAAACAAGAGTTCATCTAAAGCAGGGGGGTCTGAAGGTGATGTCATCGAATTAGTGGTAAATAGTTGGTTTTCAAGTGATGCTGACGTTCCAAACAATGTTTGGAAACCTTGGGCAAAATATGTGGAAGAAAAAACAGATGGAAGAGTGAAAGTAACCATTCATTATAATGGGGCGCTTGCCTCATCGAACGAAGTCCTAGAAGGGGTGCAAAGTGGATTATTTGATGTCGGAATGGCATTAGCACTCTATTACGAAGACTCTCAATTGTTCCCATTATCAATTGGGGAGCTGCCGTTTACCGCAAGTGGTGATCCTGATAAAGCAGCCCAGATCATGCAGGAATTCTCTGCAGAATATGCAGATGAGATTTGGGACGGAGTTGTTAAAGTTGGAGTAGGCTCGCCACCGCCGAACTATATTTATTCAACTGAACCCATTGAAAGTATTGATTACTTGAAAGGAAAATCTGCTCGCGTTTCAACAGAACTCGAGGCCTTGCTCGTTAAGAGTATGGGAGGGACTCCTACACAAGTAACTTTTGAAGAACTCTATAACTCTCTTGATAAAGGGATGATCAACTCCTTCTTTAGTACACACGATGTGTATTCAAATTTACAGTTAGTGGAGGTATCCCCATATTTTATGGGCGATCCAATGAAATTTGTTGTGGGTACAGCGGTTATGAATGAAGACTTCTTTAACTCTTTGCCTGAAGATGTACAAACCTTATTTGTTGAAGATTTGAATCCAAAATGGGAAGAGTTGTTCGAAGAAAATGCTCGAAAAATCATGGAAAACGATCCTGAAATTGAAAAAATGGCTAAAGATGCAGGTGGAAGTGTGACGAAATTTTCTGAAAGAGAGTTACTAGAATTCCAACGCTATGCTAAACCTGTTTGGGAGCAGTGGGCAAAGAATGCTAATAAGAGAGGCTATCCAGGAGATGAAATGCTAGAGCGTTATATTGAAATTTCTAAAAAACATGGTGTGGAATTAGAGTTCCTAAAATAATAATTAGCAAATGAAGGTGTATGTCAAATCTGTACATGCACCTTCTTCTTAGAAATCAAATCTCTTTTTTTCTAGCAAACTAATAGAACTAAAACTTATTTTTAAGGGTGATTGTATGAATGTATTTTCAAAAGGGGTGTTCTATATTATGAACATCTTAAAAATGATTGGAATGATTTGTTTGGGTTTAGTAATGCTGATCGTCACTGTTGGGGTTATTTCACGATTAGTGGGTCATCCATTATTAGGTGTCGTTGAGTTAGCTGAAATTATCCATTTTGTTGTGATCCTTTTTGCCTTTGCGTATACACAATCCAAAAAGGAGCATATTTCGATTGGTCTGTTAGTTGATCGATTTTCACCAAAAGTTCAGATGATCTTTGACAATATTGCTTATTTGTTAACCGTTTCTGTTTGCATGGTCATAAGTTACGTGTTTTTTACGATTTCAATGGAAGAAACGAAAAGGACTTTATTATTTGACTTTCCTTTCCGAATCTTGAAAATCATTGTTACAATTGGTTTTTTTGTTTGGGGACTGGTATCCCTCAGCCAAATACGCTTCAAAACTCCTTTAGAAAAGAAGGGAGTGACAACAGATGTCTAGTGCAATGATTGGAATTATTTTTATTATCATCATGTTTGTGTTGTTGGCTATTAGGGTCCCCGTAGCTATTGCAATGGCAGTTCCGGCGATAGTAGGGATCTTGTATTTACGGAACTGGAATGTTTTAGTGAATGTGGTTGATCAAACGATTATGAATAACTCGCTCAGTTATACGATGACCACCATCGCGATGTTTGTTCTGATGGGGGAATTAATGAACTCCTCAGGAATCAGTAGTAATTTATTTAGTTCTTTTAAAATATGGTTTGGAAAAATTCGCGGTGGGTTGGCGCTGGCAACGGTTACTGCAGGTGCGATGTTTGCGGCTTCTTCAGGATCAAGTATTGCTACAACAGCATCGCTTGGCACCGTTGCATCGAAAGAAATGATGAAAAGCAACTATAGTAAAGCTCTTACTAGCGGATCAATCATTGCAGGTGGTTCCTTGGGTATTTTGATTCCGCCTAGTACCTTTATGGTCATGTACGGTGTGTTAGCTCAGCAGCATATAGGGAAGCTATTAATCGCCGGGCTCATGCCAGGACTTTTGCTAACCCTTCTCTATATTTTAACAGTCGTTATTTATGTGAGAATAAAACCAGACGCAGCGGAAAAAGGTGAAGGCCATTCCTGGGGTAAACGATTTAAGAGTTTATCAAGTACGGTTCCTATCGTGGTTCTTTTTGTGTTTGTGATTGGTGGTCTATTCATCGGCCTATTCGGACCAACGGAAGCAGCAAGTATGGGTGCATTTGGTGCGGCCATCATTGCGATGATTAGAAGAAAACTTACACTAAGAGTAATAGGAGAAGTATTGGAAAAAACATTAAAAACAGTAGGGACTTTGTTTGGAATTTTATTATCTGCACTGCTTTTAAATAGTTTCATTGTTCAGTCAGGTTTGCCAACCTATCTTAATGAATTTTTGACAGGTTTAACATTAGCACCAGTTTTTATTTTTATTTTAATTGTGATCATGTACCTTATTTTAGGCGCTTTTATGGATTCCATGGCAGCAATGCTGGTTACATTTCCAATTGTATTGCCGTTAGTGGAAACATTAGGATACGACCTAATCTGGTTTGGTGTTGTGATGTGTATTTTAATGGAATTGGCACTCATTACACCGCCAATTGGAATGAGTACATTTGTATTAAATGGTGTAGCACCCCAGTTAAAGCTAAGCAATATCTATAAGGGAGGAGTAATCTTCTGTATTCCGATTCTTGCCTTAATTGTTCTGATTTATGTCATCCCTGAGATTGTGTTGTTTCTGCCGAGTAATTTATAGCAAAAATTAATGAATGAATCCACCCTGCGTAGAACGTCGTTCTGAAAACTAGATTTCTATTTAATTGGAAGTCTTTTAAACAAAGCCCGTATTCATAAGGAGGAAACAATTTTGTCATTAAGCAATGAGATCGTACGTGCTGTACGACAAAGACAGAGCCAAGGGTTGTCAGAGGATATCCGCAGTAAGGTTATTCTTCACATTATGGATACGATTGGGATTTCCTTGGCTGCTTATAAAGGCGCACCGGTCGCTTTACGTGCAATCCAGGGGATTTCATTTGGAGTTGAGGGTGGCATGGGGAGAGTGATCGGAAGTGCACGTTGCTTGCCGCCGGCTTATGCTTCTTTTGCAAACACCGCTTTAGCTCATGCTTTAGATTATGATGACATCAATGATTTAGCACGAATTCATCCAACGCCTGTAACTTTAGCCGCTGCATTAGCAGCTGCTGATGCGGGACCTTCGAGAGGAACGGATCTTATAACGGCTGTTGGATTAGGCAATGAGTTGCTGTGTCGGCTTGGACATGCGATTAAACCTTGTGGGACTGGTGCAGATTCCAAATGGTTTTTAAGTCAACTGTTCGGTTATTTGGGTGCAGCCATTACTGCCGGACTTATTCTTGGGTTAAATGATGATGAATTGATACATGCACTTGGACTAGCCTATATGCAGGCTGCAGGGGGGAAAGAGTCGGGGGTGGGGACTGGTTCGCAAGCGAGAGCCATTTATCCAGCCTTTTCCTCAATGGGAGGGGTGCAAGCCGCGTTATTAGCTCATGCCGGAATAACAGCACCCGCAAGTTGCTTAGATGGAAAAACGGGTTTTTTTAGAAATTATCTTGGTGAAAATTTAACGGAAGAACATCACAGCGTATTATTGAACACAGAAACATGGGCATTCTCTCATACATCAATCAAGCTTTTCCCTAGTTGTCGTTATTCTCATCCTTTTATCCAATCAGCTCTGGAACTTAGAAAACAGTTTAGGTTGGATGAAATTAAGGAGATCGTTATTGGGATAAATCATACAGCAAATATGCTATGTCAGCCCCTTGAACAACGCTGCCGCCCAACAACCATACAAGATGCTAAGTTCAGCATTCCATATATGGTCGCCTTTTCTTTTATTCACGGAAGGGTGAATTTGAATAATTTAACCGAGGAGTCCTTAAAGGATCCGCTAATTTTAGCATTTACAGACCGGATTAAAATTGAACAAACGCAAGAGGATGCACCTGGAATTCCATTAGGGGATCTCAAAGTGATCGGTACCCGTGGCACAAAAAGAAAGATTAAACGGATAGACTCTGAAACCTCCGTTAATGAAGTGAAGCAGAAATTCATCGAATGCATGCAGTTTGGAAATGTGGGAGATCCCGAGAGGCAATGGGAGTTATTAAGTGATCATTTGGATTACGATATCATTAATAAGTTACCAATATTGGATACAAAAGAGTAGAGGAAACGCTGTAGCGAGCATTTGCGACAGCGTTTTTTTGTGATAGGTTTTGGTCAAGGCAGTCATCAGGAAAATATCAATGATTAAATAAGGGAGTCATGCTTTTGAACTCTTCAGTAGAGCATATAAATCTATAACTTTTATTAATTTTCTAAAAATATTGACTTTTTAAAAAACAAATACTAGAATTATAGATGTGTAATTATAGCGTTATAATTACAGGCTTTTTACGAAATACATGGAAAAAATTAAGCTACTAGAATTTCAGTTAAAGGATCGTTGGAATAGTTATTAATAAAAAGTGAGGGATATGTGATGACAGGTATTAGTACTCGTAAAGTTCAAACAGGAAATTATCAAACATTTATTAATGAAGGCGGTGATCGCTCTTCTGAAACGATTATTTTTCTTCATGGAAGTGGCCCAGGGGTTAGTGCACAAACAAACTGGCGTAAAATTTTGCCGCATTTTCAGGATAAATTCCGTGTAATCGCACCAGATATTTATGGATTTGGGGAAACGGATCATCCTGACGATCCTCCGAAAAACGGAGCGCAATGGATGAATGAAAGGGTCAAACAAATTCTAACATTGATGGACAATTTAGAAATTGAGAAAGCTCATTTAGTAGGGAATTCGCTTGGAGGGGTTATATCACTCTTTTTAGTGATGTATGCACCGGAGCGTTTTGACCGAGTAGTACTTATGGGAGCGGGCGGTGGTTTAAAAGAACCAACACCAGAATTGGCGAAACTAGCAAATTTTCATAGAGATCCAGATCCGGTTAATTTTAAAAACTTGTTGAGATGGTTTGTAGCAGATGAAAGTGTTGTAGAACATGAACTTGATCAAATTGTTCAAGAAAGATTGGAAGCATTTAGTAGACCAGAAGTTCGCAGGTCATATGAGGCGAATTTTTCCGTGTCCCATTTATCCGATATGCTCGTACCACCTTCTGCACTAAAAAGAATGGACAATCCATTTCTTCTTATTCACGGACATGAGGACCGTTTTGTACCGCTTCAAAGTAGCCTTTATGTGATGGATTATTTACCGAATGCACAGCTTCACGTATTTAAAAATTGTGGACATTGGGCGCAGATCGAACAAAAAGAAAGATTTCTAAAACTAACAAGAGATTTCTTCACTGGTGAAATTTAAGCTGACAAAACGATAACTTCTCCATTCACATTCGGTTCTCTTATTGGTTTTATCGATAAAGCTTCCTATTAGAATTTCACGAATAACTATCATATTATTAGATTATTAAAATAAGAGAGCCGGGGTGCATGGATTGAAAAAAGAAAAGGCATATGCCTATATTAAAAGACTAATTATGGATGGAAAATGGGATGTGGAAGAACCCATTAATGTCAATGAAATTACGGAACATCTTCAAATGAGCCGGACACCTATCCATAAGGCTCTAACACAATTACAACAAGAGGGGTTTCTAACAATCATTCCACAAGTCGGAGTTTTTGTTAAAAAACCGAAGAAATCAGAAGTAATGGAGCGCATATTGGTGTGTTCCAATTTAGACGTACTTTTGGCAGAACAAGCTGTACCAAGAATAAGTGAAGAAACCATACACGATCTGGAAGAATTATTAATTAAGATGGATTGTTCAGAATTATCAACGCAAGACTATTCCATTCTCAATATTGAATTTCATTCAGTCATTTATGCTGCTTCAGAGCTTACATACACCATGGAATTAACGAGACAAATTTGGGATTATTTACAATATATTGGAAATCCAGACATACTTTTTTCAAGCGAGAAAAGAAAGCGCTCTCAGAGGGAGCACTGGATGATCTATCAAGCGATTAAAGACCGGGATAGTCATTTAGCCAAAATACTTATGGAGAAACATGTCCGCCGAATTTCCGAATCGGTAGAGGAGAGTTTCAGAAGCGAGTAGAAGTATCGAATCCCTTATTCGTGAGGTGAAAAGGATGGAAATCCAAGACGTTATAGCAGAGAATAGTAAAAAGATCCTAACAAATACAGTTGCTTTTGGTGTTTTAAGAAATGGGTTAATTAAAAACTTAGGAAAAAGAAGGGCTACAGGTTTTCTCCTGCGTTACGGGTGGAATTTAGGTGTAAATGATGCAACAGAAGCAATGAAAACAAGTTCTTCTGTTGATGATCTTATTAATAAGGCGTCTACACTTCATTTAAGTACAGGGCATATATCAGATATAGAGTCTGAGAGACATATAGAAATGGACGATTTCGGAAAAGTGACCTATATTCGAGCAACAGGTAAATGGATTGACTCGATTGAAGCGAATGAACATGTAAAACATCTTGGTAAATCAGATACCCCAGAATGTCTAACATTAACAGGCTATGCTACAGGGTATATGACGACCATTTGTCAAAGACCAGTATTTGCAAAGGAAATTAGCTGCATTGCCAAGGGAGATCCCGAGTGTTGTTTTGAGGTGAGATTACAAGAGGATTGGGGAAAGGAAGTTCAGGAACAACTGCAGATGTATCATGATATGAATATTATTGAAGAGTTAGAGGGCACTTATGAGCAGCTTCTAGAACAACGCAACTATATAGAAAAGCTCTCAACCTTTCAAAAGAAATTGACTGATAGCATTTCAAACGGTAGTAATTTACAGGATATTGCCGATACCACCTATAAGTTCCTTCAGATTCCCATTGCGATAGAGGATTTGGGCTTTCAAAAAATCGCGATTTCAGGAGTATCTGAAGAGGAGTACCTTGGGCTCAATGCTGATATAGAAGAAAATTGCACACAGGGAAATAAACATTTGCTACCGGACTACGATCAAACAACAAAGCTAGTCACGGAAAATCAAGTGCGATTAATCACCCCTATCATGGTTCAAAAGAAGATTATTGGATATTGTACATTCCTTTACTACAAAAATGAATATGATACTACAGACAATGACACGATGTTTATTGAGAGAGTGGCAAACGCAGCCTCGCTTTATCTTTTGAATGAAAAGATGAGTTATGAAGCACTTGAGAAAATGAAGGGTCATTTTTTAGAACTCATTTTAAAAGGCGAATTTCCCTCAAAAGAAGAGATAATAAAACGCGGTAGTTTTATGGGGTATGACTTCAGATCTCCTTATCGAATTGCTGTCATTGAATATGTCAAAAAAGGTGTGAAAACCCAGAAGAAGGATTTTAACTTACAATTGTTAGAATCCATAACGAAATATATGGATATTCAAGGCTATAAAACCCTTTTTTGTTCATATGAAGGGCGGATCATTATGTATATTCCGTCAGTAGCAAGTCAACAGGTAGATTTGAGGAAAATCCTTAAGCATATCGAAAATACAAACCCTTCCTACAGTTATAAAATAGGGAAAAGTGATGAATCGAATGATATTGCTAATATATCAGAACATGTGGATGAGTGTCTAATTTCACTACGGATGTCTACGGACAAAAAAATAATCCACTTTAGTGATCTAGGAATTGTTGGTGTTCTGATAAATTCCAAAAATATCAATGGAATCAGAAAAATTGTTAAACAAGAACTCGGTCCTTTATATCATTCGAATGATGCAAAAACGAAGGAACTAATTAAGACCTTATATGTATTTTTGAATAATGGTGGGAAACTGCATAAGACGATGGAGGATCTTTCATTATCGATGAGCGGACTAACCTATCGAATCAATAAACTAGAAAATCTCCTGAAAAAAGATTTGCGAGATTCCTCCCAAAGCTATCAGCTACTCCTTATTTTAGATTCGATGATCGCGATGGGTGAACTGAAAATATAAGAAACCCCTTTAAGAGTATTTCGTGACTGGAATGCTCTTTTTCATTTCTGTAAATCAAATTTATAAATAGGAAGAAATTGCTCCTTTTTTCCTCATGAATAAAAAAACCAATAAATATCATTGAAAATGAACAGAATAGTCAAACAATTTTTCCTCTAGTATTAATAGCTTGAATTTTCTAAAATTTAGTTATGAAAAGGTTTCCAAAGAAAGAGTTTAATAGAAAATCAACTTTGGATATAAAGGGAGGAGAAGATTTACAAATGGCTGAAATTACACAACAACTAATTAACACAGGAAAGTATGAAACATTTTTAAATCGTGCTGGTAAAGGAAATTCAGAGACTATTTTGTTTCTACATGGTTCTGGACCAGGAGTTTTTGCTTGGGCAAACTGGCGTTATGCGCTAGATGACTGCGGTGTGCAATATGATTGTTTGGCTCCAGACTTGGCAGGGTTTGGTAAAAGTAGTCACCCAGAAACACTACCGAAGAATAGACAAGGGTGGATGGATCATTGGGTCGCTCAAATGATTGAACTTCTCGATGAACTAGGAATTCAAAAGGCCCACCTTGTAGGAAATTCACTAGGATGCTCAATCGCACTAGAGCTTTTACTAGAACACCCCGAACGGTTTGAAAAAGTGGTATTAATGGGGCCTGGTGGGACACCAAACACAAAACTAAGCTTAGAACTTGGTCGCGCTAAAGGCTTTTATGACAATCCTACTGAAAAGAAGATGCGTCAAATTATGAGCTGGTTTGTCTATGATGATGAAAAGCTCGCACCGGAAATCGATGCGTTAGCAGAAACACGTTATGAAACAGCGATGCGTCCCGAAATCCAAGCTTCTAATAATTCCATTTTTGCTACTGCGGCTGTTCCGGTTCCTGTGACAGCACTTAAACGAATTAAACAACCTGTTTTGTTAATTCATGGACGTGACGATATGGTTTGTTCGGTTGAGTCCAGTTATTACCTCTTGTCGCATCTGCAAAATGTTCAAATGCATGTATACGGACAATGTGGTCATTGGACACAAATCGAAAATAAAGACAGTTTTAATTCATTAATTCTTAATTACTTTAACAATTCCATTTAACTTCATTCAGCAAAAGCCCTTCACTATTTAAGCGAAGGGATGGATATAAAAGTAGGTTCTCAGATAAAGTAGGGTGCAAATTTTGACTGAATGAAGTTAAGCCTACGGCAGATGCCACGGATTTTTAAATGTATTTGATAGAGCAAACTCGATAAAAATCCGTGTGCAAATTCGTCGAGCGAATTTGATTTAAAAACATACCTAAAAAGGAGTGGAGCATTAATGGCTGAAATCGTTGCTGGTGTGGCAATTTCACATAGCCCCTTAATTATGTCGAATGAGGAAAGGGGTGGAGAGAAGGGACAAAGGTTTTTACAAAAATCGAGGGAAATGAAGGAATGGTTAGAAGAGGTGGGAGCAGATGTATTAGTACTCATTTCGGATGACCACTTTAACGAATATTTCTATAATCATATGCCAACCTTTACGATTGGAATTGATCAGTGCGATGGCTTAGGGGATTGGCTGCTACCAAAATACAAGGTTCCTGTTGAGAAAGATTTAGCCAAACATATTCTTCATACAGGGCTGAAAAATAATATTGATTTTTCATTCACGATGTCGATGAAAGTGGATCATGGCCACACACAAGGAATTTACTTTTTAAACCCAGATCTAGACATTCCAGTTGTTCCCATTGCGATCAATACGGTTGCCCCACCGCTACCGACAATGGACCGTTGTTTCCAGTTAGGAGAGCTGTTAAAAAAAGCAATAGGATCGTGGGATGCCGATAAAAAGGTCGCGATTGCAGCTTCTGGTGGATTATCCCATTGGGTTCCCGTTCCAAAGGTGGATAGTGAAAAACCTGAAGAGCAGGAAATGATTCATTTAATGAAAAATGGTCTAAGTGTTGTAGACGTGCCAATTGAAGAATTCTATCAAGGTAGAATTGAACGAGTCACGAAAATTCAATCAGGACCTGTAAATGAGCAATGGGATCGTGAATTCTTGCAGCTTATTAAAAATCGCGATTATGAAACATTGAGAAACTGGAGTTCAGAAGAGATTGAAGAAAATGGCGGAAATGGCGGACAGGAAATCCGAAACTGGATTGCATTGCTTGGAGCCGCACAAGACTTAGAGGCTGAAGTTGTTTACTATGAGCCGATTCCAGAATGGGTAACAGGTATGGGAATTGTTCAGTTCAAACAACCTGTCAAGTTAAACAATCCCAAAAATGCGACCGCTACAGGGATAAAGGGCTAAGAACAAGTAAAACGTATAAGTTTCTGTATGAAAGGAGGATTTATATTGAGTAGTCATTATGAAACCGACATCGTTGTCGTCGGGGCTGGAAATGCAGCAATGTGTGCAGCGATAGCAGCAAGGGAAAATGGGGCCAATGTAATGGTTTTAGAAAAATCCCCAGAAGCGGAAAAAGGTGGAAATAGTACGTATACACATGGATCAATTCGTTTCGCCTATAACGGGGTGGAAGATTTAAAGCAAATTATGCCCGAATTGACCCAAGAGGAGCTAGATATGTCTGATTTTGGCTCTTATACAGAGGAAGACTTTTTTGAAGACATGTGCAAGCTTACCGATTATCGAACAGATCCAGAATTAGCTTCTATTTTAACAGGTAAAAGCTTTGAAACCATGAAATGGCTAAGAAATCATAAGGTAAGGTTTGTACCGATTTATGGGCGACAAGCCTTCAAAATCGATGGGAAATTTAAATTTTGGGGTGGAATGATTGTTGAATCTGTCGGGGGCGGTCACGGTTTAATCGATTCCTTACACCAAGAAGCGAAAGATTTAGGTGTCACCGTATTATATGATGCGATGGCGACCGAACTCATCCATGATGATGAAGGTGTACATGGAGTGATTTTTAAGCATAAAGGCAAAACAACGGAAGTACATGCAAAATCGGTGATCATTGCATCAGGTGGTTTTCATGCGAACACGGAAATGAGGACTCGTTATTTAGGTCCGAAATGGGATTTGGCAAGACCAAGGGGGAGCCGCTTTAACACAGGTGAAGGAATTCAAATGGCGTTAAATATAGGGGCCATGCCACATGGAAATTGGTCTGGAGCGCATGCTGTCGGCGGTGACCGTTATGCTGAATCATTAGGGGAAGGTTTCCAAAAACTGAGCTATCCGTTTGGAATTATCGTTAATGGGGATGGAAAACGGTTCGTTGATGAAGGAGAAGATTTCCGGAATTACACATATGCAAAATTAGGAAGATTGATCCTTGAACAGCCAAATCAATTTGCTTGGCAAATTTTTGATTCAAAGGTGACTCATTTATTGCGTGATGAGTACAAATTGAGAACGGTGACAAAAGTAAAAGCCAATACATTAGAAGAGTTGGCCTCCAAATTAGAAGGGGTCGATCCAGAGAAGTTTTTACAAACAGTAAAGGAATACAATGAAGCCGTTCGTCAAGATGTCCCATTTAATCCAAATATTAAAGATGGCCGCAAAACAGAGGGCTTGGCTATAAATAAGTCTAACTGGGCAAATCCGCTAGATGAAGGACCATTTGAGGCTTATGCCGTGACGTGCGGAATTACGTTTACTTTTGGTGGTTTAAAGATCAACTCGCAAACGGAAGTTCAGGATTTAATTTCTCAATCGATTCCAGGTCTTTATGCAGCAGGTGAATTGGTTGGCGGGCTATTCTATTTTAACTATCCTGGTGGCTCCGGATTAATGGCAGGATCAGTGTTTGGAAAAATTGCTGGAGAAAATGCAGCCCAATATGTGAAACGCAATTTAATTAATCAATAGCTTAATAGAAATAAATAGTATAAATCGTGAAAATATTATCAGAAGATTAAGAAAACAAAAAATGGATGAAAAGGGAGAGATAAAAATGGTTAAAGTGGCTCAAGAAGAATCTGTTTTTCTAGAAAAAGCCCGCGAGTTAGTCCCGAAACTATGGGAACGCGCACCAGAAACAGAAAAAATTCGCCGTATACCTGAGGCAACCATGAAGGAATTAAAAGAAGCAGGGTTGATTTCAATGCTTCGCCCAAAACAGTATGGTGGTTATGAAACAAATATGAGAACGTATTCAGACGTTATTGTCGAGATTTCCAAGGGCTGTGCTTCCACAGGATGGATCTTAGCACTATGCAGTATCCGAGAATTAATGGTCGCAGAATCCTTTACAGAAAAAGCCCATCAAGAAATTTTTGGTAGTGGAGAAGATGTTATATTTGCGGGCGTATATGAGCCAAGAAAGTGTATTGCCAAAAAAGTGGATGGCGGCTATTTAATCGAAGAAGGGTACTGGGGTTTTTGTTCAGGTTCCCTGCACGCAAATTGGGGCTATTTCGGGATGGCGATCGTGGATGAGGAAGGAAAACTGGTCGACCAGGCTTTAATGACTGTGCCGTTTGATGAGATGGAAATTATCGATGATTGGCACACGTTAGGACTACGAGGAACTGGAAGCAATAGCGTGAAAATGCATAATGTGTTTATCCCAGAACACCGAGTTGTATCGTTTGATGAAGCCCTAAATGGAAACTTCCAATCCGAACATTTGCGCAATATTCCATTATACAATACTGCTCTTTTCCCAGCGCTGATTTTATCGTTAGGTCTACCAGGATTAGGACTTGTAAAAGCGGCATTATCGTTCTTTCAAGAGTTCCTTCCGAACAAAAGGGCTGCTCATATTGGGGTTGAGTATTTAAAGGATTCTCCAAGTTTACATGTACAACTCGCTGAAGCTGCCTTAAAGATCGATTCAGCCGAAATGCACTACTTTAGAGTTGCTGATGAGCTTGACAAGTGGGCAGAAAGCGGCGAATACATGGATCGCCCTGCACGTGTTAAAGCCTTAGGCGATATTGGTTTTGCCAATCAATTGTGTAAAGAAGCGCTTGACATTTTAATGCTTGCTAGCGGTTCTGGTTTCGCTTATGACGGCCACCCGCTTCAACGAATATTCCGTGATTTCTGGACACTTTATTCACACCGTTCACTATCACCATCCATTACAAAAGAAAATTACGGCAGAATTTTATCCGGATTGCAGTCAAATGCAATGAGATATTAATTTCCTTCAGCAAATGTTTTTGTACCGAAAGCTTGCGGCAGGTACAGAAGTCACCCACTTCTATAAGTGGCGAGATGAATGCAGACTAAATACGCCCTTGGCAATGTCTGCATGACCAGCATACGCTGTCCTCAGTGGGGATTCAAACCCTGGCTGAAGGAAGTTAAAGACTCCGGCGGATGTCTCGGATTTTTTAAGGGTAATTTCTCGAGCGAGCTCGAGAACAATCCGGACGCAAATTCGACGGGCGAATTTGATAAGTTTCCTAGAAATGCATTCTAATTATATTTTAGCAAAGGGGGATTTACTATGAGTCAAAGTGTTTTGGAAATAAACAAGGAATTGGTGGATAGAGCGCGATCGTTAATTCCGGCTTTACGTGAACGGGGAGAAGAAACAGAAAAATACAACCGTATTCCAGAAGCAACTATACAGGAGTTAAAGGATAATGGTTTGTTAAAAGTATTGCGGCCGAAAATGTTTGGTGGGCACCAAACCAATATGCGTACCTATACAGAGGTTGTAACAGAAATTTCACGTGGAGATGGATCGGCTGGATGGTTCGTTTCTCTTAGTAACATCCGGGATTATATGGTTTCCTACGCATTTGGTGAAAAAGCATTAAATGAAATCTATGAACCTGGCAAAGAAATTGTGTTGGCTGGAAATTTTAAACCAATTAAATGTGAAATTAGAAAAGTAGAGGGCGGATATTATATTGACGAAGCTCAGTGGCCGTTTGTTTCTGGTGGACCACATGCCCATTGGTGCTATTTTGGATTCCCCGTCGATGACGGCAATGGTGGAATGGAAATGGCGATCATGGTTGTCCCAAAAGAAGATATCGAAATCCTTGACGATTGGCATGTAATGGGATTAAAAGGCTCTGGAAGTAACAGTGTAAGAATCAAAGATGCGTTTGTACCAGAACATCGCGTTTCTTTGGACAGGCTGGCAACGAAAGGACATTACATGATTGAACCCCTTCAATCGGTTCCATTATATCAAACACCATTTGTTCCATCACTGACGTTGTCAATTGTCGGTCCAGCGTTAGGGCTTGCACAAGCTGCCATGGATCTTCATATGGAACGAGTGAAACGAGCTGGCATTGGGAATACCTTCTATACAAAGATGAGTGAGGCACCTATTACTCACTTACAAATTGCACAAGCTCAGTTAAAAATTGATTCTGCCGAACTTCATTTATATCGCGCAGTTGATAGGCTTGATGCATTCTCAGAAGCAGGACACAAGATGACAATGGAAGAAATTGTCCAAATGAAAGCTGACTTTGGTTATGTGAACCAATTATGTAAAGAAGCCATTGAACTGTTGTTAGCAGGAGCTGGATCTGTATTTACGTATGAAAACAATGCATTCCAAAGAGTGTATCGGGACTTCACAACCATGCATTTACATGGATTTATCACACCGTCTAGCTTAATTGAAACATACGGGAGAGTGCTGTGCGATCAAGAGCCAAATACGTATTTTGTTTAAGAAGAGAAATAAGAGTTGTTAAATTTTCTAAATATTAAAATTTCATATAAAATGGGGGAATAAAAAATGATATTACCAGAAATCGCTAAATTAGGACACGTTGCATTGGTGACACCAGATCTTGAGAAGTCTTTATGGTTCTTTAAAGAATTAATTGGTTTAGAAGAAACTGAAACCGTAAATGGTACGGTCTATTTACGGGCTTGGGGGGACTTTGAACATCATACCCTATCCTTAACAGCAGGCGACCGTGCTTATGTGGATCACATTGCTTGGAGAACAAAACGTCGGGAAGATGTAGCAGAGTTTGCTAAGTTACTAGAAGAAGCTGGTACCGAAGTAGAATGGGTCGAAGCTGGAGTCGAAGCTGGTCAAGGGAAAGCAATTCGCTTCCACTTGCCAAGTCAACACCGTTTTGAAATTTATTATGATATGGAAAAAACTTTAGCGGATCCTGCAAGACGTTCAGTGTTAAAGAATCAAACGTATAAGGCATGGGCACGCGGTGTATCACCACGAAGAATTGATCACGTGAATGTGATGACATCAATGGATGTAAAGATCATTACAGACTTCTTACATGAAAAATTAGGATTTAAAATGCGTGAATATATTAAGGCGCCTGATAATTCCTATTTAGCAGGATGGATGAGTGTAACTCCGCTTGTGCACGATATTGCCGTCAGTGGGGACCCGCATTCACCAACAACGCATCAGATTCACCATATTTCTTACTGGTTGGATAATGCGCAAGATTTAATTCGTGCAGCAGATATCTTAAAAGAGCATGGACTCACATTTAAAGGACCTGGTAAACATGGAATTTCTCAAGCGATGTATGTCTACGTTTGTGACCCGGGAAGCGGTCTACGTGTTGAGTTATTTACAAATGGCTATTTAATCTTTGAACCAGATTGGGAGCCAATTGAGTGGACACTTGATGAAATGGATGTGGGCTTTACATTCTGGGGTGATCAAACCGATACGATTCCAGAAAATAATCCAACCATTGACGCATCAGGGGGCATCACTGAACCGAAAATAAAAATTTGAGGAATGATATTTTAATATAAACCATCAGTGGGGGTAGAAGAAGGCTAACATCGTGGTGTTCGATGTGTAGTATAGCCCCCACTGATGGAATTTTAATTTTTAGATGGAGATTTCTCATAGGCTTTAAATTTGAAAAAACGAAGGTGGATATTGAAAATGAGTCAAAGTCAATTAAGCATGATGCCATTAAAAATAGACAAATCAAGACGATTGTGGTTGGCCCTATTATTAGGGTCCTTTGCTGCAATTGCTCCTTTGTCAACAGATATGTATCTACCTTCATTACCAGCATTAGCAGAAGATCTACAAAGTAATACCTCGGTCGCACAACTTACGTTAACGGCAAATTTACTCGGTTTAGGACTGGGTCAACTATGGCTAGGTACGTTGAGTGATCAAAGAGGAAGACGGATGCCTCTGATCATTTCATTGACCGTGTATTGCCTATCCTCTTTTTTGTGTACGATTGCCCCCTCTATTGATCTGCTCATCATTTTTCGTTTTATTCAAGGGGTTTCAGGGGCCGGGGGAATGGTTATTTCTCGAGCCATTGTTCGGGATTTATATAGCGGCAGTGAGTTAACGAAGTTTTTTGCACTATTGATGCTGATTAATGGGGCAGGACCGATCGTGGCACCAGTCATTGGTGGGCAGCTTCTGCAGTTTACCTCTTGGCGTGGGATTTTTGTGGTATTAGGGTTTTTAGGAATTCTGATGATCTTGGGTGCAATTTTTAGCATACAGGAGACTCTTTCCACTGAAAACCGTATTGCCGCTGGATTTAAGAATACACTCCTTACGATCAAAGGTCTTCTTAAGGACCGAATATTCATGGGGTATGTCTTTACACAAGGATTTGTCACTGCAGCCATGTTTTCTTACATTTCTGGATCTCCATTTGTAATCCAAAATATTTATGGAACCTCTCCGCAGATGTTCAGTTTTATTTTTGCCTTAAATGGATTAGGGATTATTATCGCAGGTCAGACTACGGGTCGGCTTGCTGGGCGGGTAAAAGAAGCAACTCTTCTTAAGATTGGATTGAGTACCGCCACATTTGGCGGGTTGCTACTCTCTATCATGCTGTTATTAGAAATTGGGCTTATTGGTGTGCTTTTTGCCTTATTTTTTGTTGTCTCTAGTGTAGGAATTGTCGGGACTTCCGTTTTTTCCTTAGCGATGGAAAGTCAAGGGAAATCGGCAGGAAGTGCTGCCGCTTTTTTAGGACTCATGCCTTTCGTTTTAGGTGCAATGACAGCTCCATTAGCAGGTATCGGAAACGGACATTCAGCTTGGCCAATGGCGATCGTGATCTTATTATGTGAAATGATCGCTGTGATATCCTATCTATTTCTTGTAAAAAGAAAATAATCAATCATGATGGGTCCAGGTTTGTAGGACCCATTTCTATGTTTTCGGGAAATTTGGGCTATAAATCATGAAATATTGATAGTAATTAAATATTTTCCGAGTGCTAGTCTAGTAAAAACCAATAAAAATCATTGAAAACATAGAGAGAAGTTAACGGTTTTTTCCTCTAGAAAAAATATACGGAATTTTCTAATATTTAATCAAGGTCACGAAAGGAAAAATAAAAAAGGAGGGCTGCAACTGCATGGAAACGATTTATCTGAATCAAGACAATCTAATACTTTGGCAGAAAAAGGCAGACCTGAGCGTCATGGCGTTAGGATTTTTTGACGGAGTTCATAAAGGTCATTTAAAAGTTATTGAGACGGCCGATCAAATAGCCAGAGAAAAAAATCAGCTACTGACTGTGATGAGTTTTTTTCCTCATCCAAAATCCGTTTTATCCAACGGAAGAAAAACGATTGATTATTTAATGCCTCTTTCTTCAAAGGAGAAACTGCTGAGTGATTTAGGTGTGGACAGATTCTATATTGTTCAATTCACGAAAGAATTTGCAACACTTTCACCAGAAATGTTTACAGCCCAATATTTATTGGGACTTGGTGTCACCCATGCAGTTGCAGGCTTCGATTATACGTACGGATCAAAGGGCATTGGCAATATGGACCGGCTGAAAGCCGATTCCGGTGGTCTTCTAGAAGTGACAAAAGTATCCAAAGTAGAGTGCCAAGGAGAAAAAATTAGTTCAACCTCTCTTCGTGAGAAATTAGCACAAGGAAAAGTGGAGGAGGTAAGTAAATTACTGGGACGCCCCTATGAAGTGGAGTGTGAATGGAACGGTGCTTCCCTTAAGGTTAAACCTTACTATACATTGCCTCGTCCAGGCAGATATACCGTAATGTTAATAGGGGACTCTAGTAATCAAGAGTTCGAAGTGATCGTAAATGATCAAAAACAGTTAATCCCACTAGATATTATGACTACATTTCTTTCTAGTTATCGTGGCCCACTTACAATCAAATGGCATCAACAAATATATGAAGAAACCGCCATGGTTGAAAAGAAGTTGATTCATATTATCTAAGAATTCAAAAATACAGTTGAAACTAAAATTTTGTAAATAGGTGGTTATCAATCATGTCAAAAACAAAAGAATTTCAGAAACTTATAACAGAACCAGGTGCTTTTATCCTGCCAGGTGCTTATGATGCGATGTCAGCTAGACTAATTGAAGAAATTGGATATAAGGCAATCTATGCGACAGGTGCAGGGATCTCAAATGCTCAATTAGGATGGGCGGATGTAGGTTTAACAAGCTTAAAAGAAGTGGTTGATATCGTCACTCGTATGGCGGACGTAACATCCATCCCGATTGTGGTAGACGCGGATACGGGGTTTGGAAATGCGATTAACGTAATGCGAACAGTAAGAGAATTTGAAAGAGCGGGAGTTGCTGCGATTCAACTGGAAGATCAAGTTTCGCCGAAGAAATGTGGGCATTTTAATGGAAAAGATGTGATTTCAAAAGAAGAAATGGTGGGCAAAATTAAGGCTGCACTGGATACCAGACAGGATGAAAACTTGGCGATAATCGCAAGAACCGATGCATTAGCCGTCTATGGAATGGAAGAGGCGATTGAAAGAGCTCATGCATATGCGGAAGCAGGGGCGGATATCATCTTTGTTGAAGCTCCAACCACGATTGAACAATTAAAGCAAATCACAAGTTCATTAAAAGGAATTCCACAAGTTCTTAATTTAGTAGAGGGTGGGAAAACGCCACTTGTTTCATTAAATGAAGCTGAGGAGTTAGGATTTAAGATTATGTTATGTGCAAATACAGCTCTTCGCTCAGCCATAAAAGGGGTTACCGATTCTTTAAGAGTTTTAAAAGAAGAAGGATCTCATGAGAATGTTCATGACTTGATTTGTACTTGGGAAGAAAGACAATCCCTTTTCAAACTCGATCAAATTAAGCAATGGGAAAAAGAGTATTCACATAGTTAAGATCACATTTCTAATGACAAGAGTCAAAGGTGGTTATTAAAAAATGGAAAAGGTGGTAAAAGGAATGGAAAACTTGGTAACAACAGTACAATCGAAAAGCATTAGTCTTGATTTAGCAAATAAAATGATTGAAGCAGCAGTAGCAAAAGGAAAAGAACTTGGAATGCCATTTAGCATTACAATTGTTGATAAACCAGGAAATTTAAGAGCGTTTGCAGCAATGGATGGTGCTCTTCCTTTAAGTATAGAAGTCGCCCAAAATAAAGCGTTCTCAGCAGCCGTATACAACAGAGCAACGCATGAATGGTATGACAGAATTAAGGATGATCCGCCATTGCTACACGGAATCGTTCATACAGAAAGATTGGTCATCTTTGGCGGAGGCTATCCAATTAAAATCAATGGAGAGCTAATCGGTGGAATTGGCGTTAGCGGCGGTCATTACACACATGATATGCAAGTATGTGAAGCGGCATTAGAAGTGTTAAAAAACCTAGAATAAGGAAGATGAGAAATCATGGAAACATATGACTTAATTATATTGGGTGGCGGATTAGCTGGAATGTGTGCAGCTGTTGAGGCAGGGGAAGAGGGCGCTAGCGTCCTTCTTCTCGAAAAACAGGATGAGTTAGGCGGCAGCACCGTTCTTAGCTCAGGATATATGGCTTTTGCTGGTACAGATATGCAAGAGAATGCTGGAATTACCGATACAGTCGAATCACTCATGAACGATTTGATTGAAGTCGGAGGAGGCGTAAATAACCCCGAGTTGATTAAAACTTATGGACAGTATCAATTCGAAACGTATCGATGGCTTAAAGACCATGGGGTAGAATTTCGAACGCTGCAAGCGGTAAGCGGACACAGTGTACCGCGCGGGCATACGATTGATCCGCATCAAGGAATCCAGGCATTATATAAACGAGTGAAGGAGCTTCCAAATGTAACGATCCGCTTTAATGCCCCTGCAAAGAGGCTATTAAAGAACAGTGAAGACATCATTGATCGTGTTTTGTACGAAACAGAAGGTGAAAGCGTAATTGTTGCTGCAACAAAAGGTGTTTTGCTATCTTCTGGTGGTTTTGCTAATAGTGAAGAACTTCTCCAAAAGTTTGCTCCACATCTTGAGGGCGCTTTAAGAATAGGTGGGGAAGGAAATGTTGGAGAAGGCTTAAAAATGGCATGGGAACATGGAGCCACTATCCTTGACCGTCAATACTTAAGTGGAACATACGGATTTCACCCATCGGCCAATAGTGCAGTAAAGTCGCAAGGACTAGCTTTTTATAAGGGTGGTATTATCGTAAATCAAAATGGAAAGCGCTTTATTGATGAATCCCTCTCTTATAAATTACTAGGGAATGCCGCGCTGCAGCAACCTGAAGGCATCACTTATCAAATCTGGGATCAGACGGTGATGGATCAAGCGGTCCATGATGATCCGCTATATGATTTTCAATTATTAAAACGTCGTCGTCTCCTTTACCAAGTAGATACATTAGAGGAACTAGCTGACTGCATTGATGTACCGGTTGAGGTATTATCAGAAACGATTACAACTTATAATAACGGTATTCAAAACGGGGCAGAACCTGAATTTGGTCGTAAATCACTTACACATAATTATGGAACTCCAACTCCGATCGAAAAAGCACCATTTTACGCGTTTGAATCAACCGTTGCGATGTTAGCCACTTATGCTGGGGTAGCTGTAAATTCCAAAGGACAAGTCCTCAACGCTTTCAATGAGCCGATTTCAGGTCTTTATGCAGCAGGAGAAGTAACAGGCGGATTCCATGGTGCTGGTTATGTAACAGGTTCATCTCTTGGCAAATGTGCTGTATTCGGAAGATTGGCTGTTCGTAACGCATTAAAAAAGGAAATCAAAGTTTGATAGAAAGATATAGAGTAGACCGTTTACAAAAATCGATAGAAACCTGAAAGAAGGAGGGAAAAAGCAGTGAAAATTTGGCATCAAAGTTTAACAAGTATTGAAGAAGTAGTTCCATACCGGGACGCAGTCATCAAACATATTGATCGTGTAGCACGTCCAGGCGTAGAGGTTGTGCTACACGGAATGTCAAAGGGTACGTATCCTAGCCAATATCCGGGTCACTTTATTACGTATTCCTATCTGCAAAATCTTCACCGAGAGCAATTTGTCCGTGCCGCTTTAATGGCTGAAAGTGCAGGATATGATGCCATGTTTATCGGAACGATCCCAGATGTGGGGTTGCTTGAAGCGCGCACACTTGTCGATATTCCTGTTGTGGGATATGGTCAGGCATCCTTTCATATGGCATCCATGCTGGGTGATCACATTGGCGTTGTCAATTTCTTGGCACCGCTTGCTGATGAACTTCGTCAAAATGCCGAACGCTATGGACTAGGTGGAAAACTAGGACCGATTGTTCAAACAGAAGTTGGTTTTAATGACATTCTAGGTGGGTTCCAAAATCCAGAACCGGTTATCGAAGCTTTTAAAAAGGCAGCGCAGAAGGCGATTTCCCAAGGAGCCGATGTCATCGTTCCAGGTGAAGGACCTATGAATGTATTTTTAGCAACACATGGAGTTTCTCGAATTGGGGATGTTCCAATTGTTGACTCGTTTGCGTCAGGAATTAAAATGTGTGAAGCCTTAGTTGATTTGAAAGAAAACTCTGGGGTGTATATGACACGTCAGGGATACTATAATGCCAAGCCACCTCGTGATGCGGTCGCAAGGCTTCGGGAATTATATGGATTAGAACCTGTTCCAGATCCGAAAAATGATCACGGACTCCCAGTTAGAGGTGGACAAAAAGCGTCTATATAGCCCGCGTTAAAGATTTGCAATATTCGCAATCCATAAACACATATTGAGAGGTGAACCATACATGCATATCGTTGTATGTCTAAAGCAGGTCGTTGATCCGGAGATCCCACCGCGTTATTTCAAAATCGATCCTGCAACAAACCGACCTGAGGAAGGAAGCGGAGATATGGTAATGGATTCCTACGCCGAAAATGCTCTTGAAGCAGCGATTCAACTCAGAGACAAGATCGATGGAGCAACGGTGACAGCCCTTTGTCTTGGGGATGAAGAATCGGAGGATGTTCTTCGCAGAGCACTAGCCTTCACTGCTGATCAGGCAGTTCGCGTTTGGGATGATGAATGGGAAAATTTAGACGGACAAGCGGTTGGGTATATCCTTGCTCAGGCCATTAAAAGATTCGGTGACGTGGATTTAGTTTTGACCGGTTACCAAGCAAGTGACATAGAAGAGGGTCTAGTTGGGACTATAATTGCAGAGGAACTTAACATTCCAAGTGTGACACTTGTCTCCAAGTTTGAGACAGAAGGCAGCAGCATCAAAGCAGTCTGTGAAACAGAAACCAGCCATGCGGTAAAGGATGTCCCAATGCCTGCCGTGATTACGATCGTTAGCTCTGAAAATAATGTACCACGCCTTCCAAAGGTAAAGGATATTCGTTTGGCGAGAAGTAAACCGATTAAAGAACTTGGGATCGATGACTTTGACGGCTTGAATTCAGAACTTTGTCAGCCGGCTGTTACACTCCAGAAGGTTTTTGTTCCCGATCGGGAAGTGAATTGTGAAATCCTAACTGGCAGTGATGACGTTCAAATCGCTAGTGGTCTGACTCATAAGTTGCAAGAATTAAAAGTTTTGTAGGAGGTGATCCAGATGGTCAAAGTGCTCATTTATGCAGCCCAACAAGAAGGGAAATTGGATTCCAATGCAATCGAAGCGTTATCCTTTGGCGCACGCTTGGCTGAAGCCACTTCAATTGAAATGGAGGCGCTTCTTGTCGGTACAGGTGCAAAGGAAGGTAGTAAAGAAGCCATATCCTACGGAGCACAGCAAGTTTATACAATCGAAAATCCTTTATTAGATGATTATCAGACTGAGTTGTATTCCTATGCAATAACCACCGCTTTTCAGCAGTCTGAAGCCGATACATTCATTCTTCCTTTTGATAAAAAAGGCAAGGATTTGCTCGGACGCATCGCAACACGTGTTTCTGCAGCTGCCATCACCGAAGTCGTTGATTTTAGATCAGAGGCTGACGAAATAAACTGGATCCGTCCGATTTACGGGGACAAAGCTTATGGTGAATATAAAGCCAATCGTAAAAAGGTCGTTGTAGGTCTTCGTCCGAAATCCTGCGAAAAAATAGTAGCGGATGAAAACAGAACGGGAACCATTACCGCTATCGATTGTGAATTATCAGAAGAGATGGTTGTGACAAAACTGGTTGAAAAAATCGAGTCCAGTTTATCTGGAATTCGCCTAGAAGATGCACGTGTCATTGTTTCTGGTGGGAGAGGACTTGGCAGTTCCGAAGCTTTTGGTGAACTCCAAGAATTAGCGGACGTCTTAAAGGGTGCAGTCGGTGCATCAAGAGCTGCCTGTGATGCAGGATGGGTGCCATCTCAATATCAAGTCGGCCAAACAGGTGCGGTTGTCGCACCAGATTTGTATATTGCGATTGGCATATCAGGGGCAAGTCAGCACCTTTCAGGAATTACCAACGCTAAAACAGTGGTAGCCATTAACAATGACGCTGAGGCTCCTATTTTTAAAAGGGCAAACTTGGGGATCGTGGCTGACTATAAGACGGTCATCCCTGCTCTAACGGAAGCCCTAAGGCAGAAGATCGGCTAAAACGTTTATCTTATAGTGCTAGCTTTTAAGTTTAACTACATTCAGAAAATGTTTTTGTACCGAACGAAAGCTGAATGCAAAATGTTTTTCCGATTCTGTGAGGGTTCAAACCCGACTGAATGTAGTTAAGCCTCCGGCGAATGGGGCGGATTTTTTAAAGGTATATTATCGAGCGAGCTCAGGTATTGAATCCGGACGCAAATTCGGCGGGTGCATTTAATAATTTTACAAAACACGGAGGTTATAAATATGGGAAGAGAAGTGGACTATGACATTGTTGTAATTGGTTGTGGGGTTGCAGGGACATCAGCGGCTCTATCTGCAGCAGAAACAGCTAAAAAGCAAGGAAAGAAATTAAAAATTGCGATTTTGGAACGTTCTGATTTTGATCATAGAGGCGGGAATTCCAGATGGACAGCATCTTACATGCGCATGAAGAATATTGATGAAATTGCCGACCATTTTGTCGAAGATATGATGGACTTTTCCGATAATTACTCGGACCGAAAATATATTGAGACGCTCGCAGAAAATGCAGGAAGCACTCTGCGTTGGGTGGAGGAGAAAGGGGTTGAATTCGACTACTTACCAACAATGTTTTTAACATCTAACAAACCGCGTTTACTGCCGGTTGGTGGCGGTCGTGCCATTATTGACACAATATCTCAACGTGCAGCAGGTCTTGGCGTAGAAATTATCTATGAAGCAACAGCATGGAAATTACTCCTTGATGAGGAAGGGGTTGTTGACGGCCTCATGATTCGAGTAAAAGGAGGAACTTCTGTTCAATTGAAAGTTGGCGCTGTTGTGCTTGCTTCAGGCGGTTTCCAAGGAAATCAGGAAATGATGGCTCAATATATTGGCAGGGACGCTCATAGAATCCGGACTGTTTGTGAAGGCGGATTATTTAACAAAGGGGAAGCCATTCGAATGGCAATGGATATCGGGGCAAAACCTGCTGGACAGTTTGATGCCTTTCATGCTGAACCAGTTGATCCGAGGAGTAATCGTGAAGAAGCGGGTGTCATGGTCTATCCTTACGCGATTCTCGTTGATAAAAACGGTAAGCGCTTTGTGGATGAAGGGAAATCCACGGTAGATGAGCAGTATGAACAAGTAGCACGTACGATTTTCTACGATCTTCCTGATCATATTGCCTATATGATTACTGATCAAAAGATGTATGACATTCCTAATTATGAACAGGCATTGGAAACAGATAAACCACCAATTACAGCAGGTACACTTGAGGAGTTAGCAGAGAAAATTGGAGTACCAGCCCAGCAACTGGCAGCGACTGTTCAAGAATTCAATGCGGCAGTACAGCCGGGAGAATTCCAATATGATAAAAAAGATGGCAAGCAAGCGGTTGGGATTACACCACCGAAATCAAATTGGGCAATCACCATTGATCAGGGTCCGTTTATTGCGTATCCAGTTGTATGTTCGAACGTGTTTACAAATGGTGGGTTAGCAACAGATACGAACGGCTCTGTTCTTTCACAGGATGATGACGTCATCCCTGGATTATATGCTGCCGGTGAAACAGCTGGTCTTTATTATGGAAAATACCCTGGTGGGACGTCTGTTTTAAGGGGACTTGTATTTGGACGCCGAGCTGGTGAACATGCGGTTTCATATGTGTCCAATGCTGAGAAAATGGGTGTATAAAGACAGCTGATAACTAGAAAACGATAAAAATAACGAACATGAAAAAGCAAAAATGAAGGAGTTTCCCTACCATTTTTGCTTTTTCATAAAATGCTAGATTACTAGTTAACTTTATTTAGCAAGTGTAATCCGCTTTTAAAGTTATGGGATGAATGCAAATGGATTCACTAATTAATAGGTATTGTAAATCAGCTGAATAAAGTTAAGCCTCCGGCGGATGCCACGGATTTTTTAGGGGATTTTTATCGAGCGAGCTCAGGTATTAGATCCGGGCGAAAATTCGACGGAGCGAATTTGATTAATGAAAAGGGTGATTTAGGTGGAGTTACAAGGAAAAGTGGCTTTCGTAACAGGTGGTGGTAGAGGAATTGGCCGAGAGACTTGTATTTTATTAGCCAAACATGGTGCGAAAGTGGCTGTTTTTTCTAGAAGTCA
Organism: Niallia sp. Kr1; assembly: GCF_050389805.1. Lineage (NCBI taxonomy): Bacteria > Bacillati > Bacillota > Bacilli > Caryophanales > Bacillaceae > Niallia > Niallia sp. Kr1. Next base: position 1,684,955 of record NZ_CP130945.1, read on the forward strand.
AGCTGAAGTTGCAGAAACCGCTAACTATATAAATGAAGTATTAAGTGGTGAAGCGATTTTTGTAACAGGAGATGCCTGTGTAGAAGAGGATGTAAAAAGGGCGATCCAACAGACGAGATACCTGTTAGGGAGCGTTGATATCCTCGTAAATAATGCAGGCACTATGCTTTTAAAGCCATTTGATGAAACATCGATCGAAGAATGGGACTTTGTCCAGAATATTAATAGTAGAGCGCCTTTTCTTTTTGCTCGTGAGGTTGTTCCAAGTATGAAGGAAAAACAAGATGGGGTCATCATCAATATTTCTTCGATTTGGGGAACAAAGGGAGGTCCAGACCGGAGTGCTTATATCACATCAAAGTATGCGGTCATGGGATTTACAAAAGCGCTGGGTGAAGAGCTGAAGCCATATCGTGTGAGAGTGAATGCGGTATGTCCAGGTCCGGTTGACACGAAAATGACAGATGATTTGGGACCGAATGTGAATAAGGAAGGCTGGCTGAAGCCGATTGATATCGCAAACATCATTGTTGATTTATGCTTGCCTAAATCGGTTGCAGTTACTGCGACTGCGATTGAAGCATTTGGAAGCGGCAGACCTGTTAATACGTGAGAATTTTAGTATGAATGATAGAAAGGAGAAAAACGATGAATATAATTGTTTTATTAAAACAAACCTTTGATACAGAAGAAAGGATTGTCATAGAGAACGGTCAAATTGTAGAAGACGGTCCAGAGTATGTGATTAATCCATACGATGAGTATGCGGTGGAAGAGGCGGTTAAGCTGAAGGAAACTCAAGGTGCCCAAGTAACGGTGGTCACATTTGGTCCGCCACGTGCAGAAAGTGCGTTACGTACGGCTCTTGCCATGGGTGCAGACAAAGCGATTCTAATTGAAGATGACGAATCTCTTAATCTCGATGAACACTCCATTTCAAAGATACTAACTGCTACGATCAAAGATCGTGACTATGATCTCGTTTTAACAGGAAGCATGTCGGTTGATAACGGTGCCAGTCAAGTGGCCGTAAGAGTCGCTGAAGAGCTAAATCTAGCTCATGTTGCTACAGCAGTAGAATTAACGATCGATTCAGACAAGGTTACGGTTGTTAAGGATGTAGAGGGGAATTCAGAAGTAATTGAAGCATCACTTCCTTTACTTGTAACGGCACAACAAGGCTTGAATGAGCCTCGTTATCCTTCTCTCCCTGGGATTATGAAGGCGAAAAAGAAGCCGATCGAGCGTTTGAGTATCGAAGATCTTGAGTTAAATCAAGAGGAGAGTGCTGCGAAGTCCGTCACTTTAGATCAATTTCTTCCCCCAAAGAAGGAAGCCGGAAAAGTATTGTCAGGGGAATTGTCAGGGCAAGCTCAAGAATTAGTCCAGTTGCTTCATCAAGAAGCCAAAGTCATATAAGGGAGGAATGAAAGATGAGAAGAACGTTAGTACTAGTAGAAGTAAGAGATGATCAAATAAGAAACGTATCTTTTGAAGCATTATCTGCAGCTCAAAATATAGATAGCGCTGAAATTACCGCCGTTATTCTAGGAAGCTCCGAACCTCAATTTGTTTCTTCTTTGGCTGAGTTTGGTGCCGATAAAGTCTACATGATTCCGGATGAAAGGCTGAAACAGTATACTCCGGATGGATATCTTCAAGCATTATTTCAATTAGTAGAACAAGTGAAGCCGGATGTAATTTTGATGGGGCATACAGCTGTGGGTAAGGATGTGTCTCCTCGTCTAGCAACAAAGCTAGGAGTCGGCTTGATTTCGGATGTCACGCATATTGAGCTAGAAGAAAACGAGATTATTTTTACCCGTCCTATTTATGCTGGCAAAGCGTTCCAAAAAAAGAAAATCGTATCGGGCACGATATTTGCCACGATCCGTCCAAATAATATTCCATTGGTAGAAGCAGATTCTAGCCGAAATGCCGAGTCTATTACCTTCAATCCAACGATTACGGATATTCGAACAGTTGTAAAAGATATTGTTCAAAAGTCTGTTGGCGGAGTCGATCTGACTGAAGCCAAAGTAATCGTTTCCGGTGGAAGAGGAGTAAAAAATGAGGAAGGATTTAAGCTCCTCGATGAACTGGCTAAAGTTTTAGGTGGTGCGGTCGGAGCATCTCGGGGAGCTTGCGATGCAGGGTACTGTGATTATTCTATGCAAGTCGGGCAAACAGGAAAAGTAGTGACCCCAGACTTGTACATAGCCTGTGGAATTTCTGGTGCGATTCAACACTTGGCAGGGATGTCCAATTCAAAGGTCATTGTCGCGATTAATAAAGACCCGGAAGCTCCGATTTTCTCAGTAGCAGATTATGGGATTGTCGGAGATCTGTTCGAAGTCGTGCCATTGTTAACAGAGGAGTTCAAAAAATTGACGGTTGCAACAGGCGTTTAACGATGACAATGGGAGGAATTCAATTTCTCCCATTTCGTTTTAACTGGCAGTAAGACCTTTCTCTCAAGTTATTCGATAGTTTCCTAGAGGAACAACTGCTCGTAAAGACACGAAAATGGACACAGACTAAAATGCAAACAGCAACGTCTGTATGACCAGCAAAGTCTCAACGTAAGACTCAACAAGGGAGGTTGAAGAAAGATGATGACATTAGTGAATTTATTGTTTTTTCTAGCTGTATCTGGATATGCCGTTTATTTGTTTATTAATCTTGTATATACGCGCTATTTGTTTATCAAACTTGGGAAAAAAAGTGAGTTCCAGCCAAAACTAAAGGAACGAATTAGCACAGTAGCTAGTAATGCATTAGGTCATAAAAAATTATTCAAAGATAAGAAAAGCGGTCTCATGCATCTAGTCTTATTTTATACCTTCTTTATCATTCAAATAGGACTTATCGAATTGATCATTAAAGGTTTTATTACAGGATATGAATATCCTTTAGGCGAAGCCCATAAATACTTTAGTCTTTTGCAGGAATGGGCAACATTTCTCATGTTTTTAGCAGTCGTATATGGTTTTTATCGTCGTTATGGTGAAAAATTAAAACGATTGCAATGGAGACGAGATGGGAAGGCAGCTTTTGTTTATATCGCTTTAAGTACGCTAACTTTATCGATTTTGATTACATTAGGTTTTGAGGCCATTATGGTTGGTCATGAACCGAATCTAGTATATGCTCCGTTTTCTGGAATCATTGCGCTATTATTTTCTGGCATCGGAACAACGGCAGGAACGGTGTTGTTTTACGTATTTTGGTGGATTCATATGCTCGTCGTATTTTCTTTTCTCGTATTTGTTCCACAGTCAAAGCAATTTCATGAATTATTTGCGATGGTCAATATCTTTTTCAAAAAACAGGGACCTGTTGGGAAATTAAGCAAAATCGATTTTGAGGACGAAGAAGCAGAAGAGTTTGGTGTGGGAAAAATTGAGGATTTCACTCAGCATCAGTTGATTGATTTATACGCTTGTGCGGAATGTGGACGATGCACGAATATGTGTCCAGCATCAGGAACAGGCAAAACCCTTTCACCAATGGATCTTATCGTCAAGATGAGAGATCACCTAACAGAAAAAGGAGCAAGTGTTACATCAAGAAGTCCGTGGTTACCTGCTAATGTTTTTGGATCATCTGCCTTAGCAGTAGATGCAGCTCAACAAGAATCAGCAGCTACTGTTGAACTGCCAAGCTTAATTGGCGATGTCATTACTGAAGAGGAATTATGGGCTTGTACGACATGCCGAAATTGTGAAGATCAATGTCCAGTTGGTAATGAACATGTGGATAAGATTATTGATTTAAGACGTTATTTAGTAATGACTGAAGGCAATATCCCAAGTGATGCGACTCGTTACTTTCAAAATATTGAAAGACAAAGCAATCCATGGGGAATTAACCGAAAAGAACGAATTAAATGGCGTGAAGAGCGTGAAGATATCACGGTTAAGACCGTAAAGGAAACAGATGAATTTGAGTATTTATTATGGGTTGGTTCGATGGGTTCTTTTGATAAGCGTAGCCAAAAGGTTGTCCAATCTTTCTCTAAAATTATGAATCTAGCAGGAATAGAGTTTGCGATTCTTGGCAATGAGGAGCGTAATTCTGGCGATACTGCTCGTAGAATGGGGAATGAATTCCTATTCCAACAGCTTTGCGAAGAAAATATTGCTAATTTTCAAAAATATGATGCCAAGAAAATCGTTACGATTGATCCTCACGCCTACAATACCTTTAAACACGAATATCCTGAATTTGGATTGGAAGCTGAAGTATATCATCATACAGAACTGATTTATAAATGGATCCAAGAAGGCCGTATTAAGCCATCGAAGGCCGTTTCTGAGTCTATTGCCTATCATGATTCTTGTTATATCGGACGTTATAACAATATTTATGATATTCCACGCCAAATTCTTAAGGCGATTCCAGGTGTGAACGTGTTAGAAATGGCACGAAATAAATCCGATTCGATGTGCTGTGGTGCCGGTGGTGGAATGATGTGGATGGAAGAAACGCAAGGGAAACGGATTAATGTGGAACGCACAGAACAAGCTTTACAGCTTAATCCGACCATGCTTGGTAGTAATTGTCCTTACTGTTTAACTATGTTAAGTGATGGAACGAAAGCGAAGGAAGTTGAAGATACGGTTGCAACGATGGATATTGTTGAAATCGTTGAGCGTTCATTGGTTGGGTAATTGTATTCGAGTGGAAATAGTTTATTTGCCATAAGCGGGATTACTTTATCTAGTGAATTTTTATATACCGGAATGGAGATTCAAAAGATCGTTTCTCATTATAAAAATGGAGGTATTGAATCAATGAAAAAAAGAACGTTAGTGGTAGGTGTATCCCTTTTCATCTTTCTTATTACCGCCAGCATTGTAGGAGCTAAGGCAAAGTATGAAACAAAATCAGTTCCAAAAGGTGAAAGACACAATATTTCAGAGATTATACCTGCTAACGCCAAATGGGAAAAGGTGGTTACAGGTGAAGGCGAGACAAACAGATTTATGGAAGGAATTAACTTCGATAGAAAAGGGAATATTTGGATGGTTAGCCCGCTATCAGGAGAACTCCTAACTGTTGAAGGGGACAAGGTCGTTCCAGTTGTAGAAGAGGGAATAGTGCCTGTTGGAGCAAAAATTCACAGTGATGGACGCATTTTTATGACGGATCTTTCAGGAAAAATTAATGTCTATAACCCTAAAACCGGTACGAGTGAAACGATTGTAAGCACCTACGATGGTAAATCGTTAAATGGATTGAATGATCTCGTATTTGATGAATCTGGCGGCTTGTATTTTACGGAGCCAATGGGGTCAAGTGCGACTCATCCAGTGGGTCGAGTCTTCTACTTACCAGATGGTAGCAAGGAACCTGAACTGTTTGCTGAGAATATTGCTTATCCAAATGGAGTCGCGATCTCCGCAGATGGGCAGCGTGTTTACATTTCTGAATTTGACAAAAACCGAGTACTCTCTATTCCTTCAAGGGATGCAAAAGAATCCCCTGAAACACCATTTGTTTTCGGTTCGTTTGAAGGAGGAATTGGTCCAGATGGATTAGCGGTCGATGCGGAAGGGAATTTATATGTCGCACACTTCCAAGCAGGTGAAATCGTTGTCCTTGATGCAAGAGGCTTTATATACGGTACGATTCGTCTGCCTGAAGATGCTGGAACCTTTACAACCAATCTAGCGTTTTCCAATGGCTACTTGTATATTACTGAGTCCTCAAAAAATGAGGTATGGCGCATTAAAGTGAAAAAAGAAGGATTAACGCTATACGGTTTGCAGAAAGATTCGAAAAAATAATTCACAATTAGTAAAGGGGTGTTGCGTATGGTTGCAAATGACATCAGGATCCAATCAGAAAAAATGGATAAGAAAAAATATAAAATATTCTTTGGAGCCTATATAGGCTGGATTTTTGACTATTATGAAGTTTTTTTATTAAGCTTTTTGGTCATTCCAATGGCAGCTGCCCTTTCGCTATCGACTACACAAGTTGCTTCCGTCTTTTCAGTACAATTGGCCTTTTTAGCACTCGGTGGGGTGGTATTTGGTTATTTAGGTGACAAGGTTGGGCGAAAGAAAATCCTAATTGCTACATTAGTGATATTCTGTTTAGCTACTTTTATGCGTGCCTTCACTTTTGATTATGAATGGCTAATCTTTTGGACGGCGATAGCGGGTTTTGGGTTAGGAGGAGAGTATGGTGCTGCCCAAGCATTAGTAAGTGAAACAGTGCCTTCCAAACAAAGAGGGTTTTGGAGCTCTATGCTATATGGCGGCGCTTATATGGGAATTTTCATAGGTGCCACTGTAGGGGGATTTATTTTACCGTTAATCGGTTGGCGTTGGACATTTGTCATTTCAGCTTTGCCCGTTCTTTTTGCTCTCTATCTCCGAAAGGATGTCGAAGAATCCAAGGTTTGGGAAAAAGAAATAGGCAAATCCGCAAAGGTAAAAGTAAATATTTGGAAAAAATACGGATTGAGAAGATTTTGGAAACCCTTTACAATTGCTTTAATTGCAGCGGTATTACAATATTTTGCTTACTACGGAATTACCAATTTCTTGCCTACGTATTTAGTAAAGTACGAAGGGTTTGAAATGGGAACAGCGGGTTGGTGGTTATTCTTTACAGCTTTCGCTGGATTAGTCGGTTCATTTATTGCGGGTTACACGGCAGATAAATGGGGAAGAAGAATTACATTATCTTACTTAGGATTTGTGGCAGCACTTGGTGGTATTGCCCTTTTCTTTACTTGGTCAAGCTTAATTGATTCATTATGGATTTTACTACCCATGTTTTTCTTATACTTTGGCTCAAATGGTGCCTCTGTGTTCGGATCGTTATTTAGTGAAATTTTCCCAACAGATGTCCGATCAACGGGTATTTCGTGGTCCTTACAAATTGGTCGAGGATTATCCGCGTTTCCTCCACTTATAACAGCTGCGGTATTCCCGGTATACGGGTATAGTCCGATTATTTTAGGAGGAGCAGCCTTGTTTATGATGCTCGCTATATGGGCATGGGTATTCCCGGAAACAAAGAATGTACGATTAGATAAAGTCTCTAGTTCATCCCCTGATCAAAAAAAGGAAGAATCAATCACTGCGGGTGTTTCTACAGACTTAAGTTAATTAGAAAAAGGTGACAGGCACCTTACAGAAATTAAAAAACAGATGAAACCTTCGACTGCAAGGGATTCAATCGTCTAGTAAATTATGGATGGTGCCTGTCATCTTTCAATCGGTGTAAAAAAAGTCAGTCCCGTAAAAGAATACTAGGGACTGACCTTTTTACCATTTGTATAAAAACTTCCACCTTAAATGCTGCTAGGGGAAGTTGCATGGAGTTTTTCGGAAGAGGGGACGGTTCTCGCGTTTCACTCTGGATAAATCAGGAGAAATTGATAATTAATAATTAGGTTACGGCTTTTTACAAATTCATTATTATTTTTCTAGGTCGATGACAATGGGCTCAAGCTCAATTTTTGTATGACCCTTTCCATTATTAAGACTTGCAATTTGTACAGGTTGAATGATGAGTTTACTAGCCTCATCTTGAATTGGACCGAAATCGATGGTACCTATGAATGTTCTGCCATTATCAGGTGACACACCTCCACCACCAGTTCCATCCATATACACATTACCGAGGTCATCCGTTATATGGAAAACAGGTGTCACACTTTGCCACTCTTTTAGGAGTTCATCCGATACCACTTGTTCATAGCTAATAATAGTGGATACATCAGTGAACTCAATAGATTGAAGCATGAAGCTACTATCTTCATTCTTTACTGTTTTATTTAACAATTCTATATCGCCTTCTAAACGATCTAGTGAAAAAGCAAATGACCAATCACCTACTATCTCGAAGTCATTTGATAGACTATTAAAGGCTTCGGGTTTCCAAGTAACTTCAATGGTTTCTGGATGTTCTTTTTCTTTGAAATATGGAGTGAAAGAGGCCAATCCGACATAGCGATTATCACTAATCTTTGTGATTTTTTCAGTACCTCCCATACCGCTTGCGCCCACAACATCAAACCAATTCATTGCACGAATTTCCATTTCTTGTTTTATTTCTCGTTCTGTTTCGAGTGCGTAGGAAATCGTAATATTCGTTCCGTCGTATACCGCCTTGTCTATCATAACAGTTGTACCATTGCTCGTCTGTGCAAGATTAATATCTGTCGAGAAGCTTTCAAAACTTTTGTAGTCCCTCTCCTCCTCATTAAAAAAACGAATGACATTGTCCATAAATGGAATTTGAGATGCAATAGACGGAAAAGCAAAAGCAACTGATGTAGTAGAAAATCCCAAAATTATGACTGCCGCAGCTAATGGATTTTTAAATCGTTTTTTTTGCTTCTCTGCTTTCGCTTTTTTTATACCTAATTTAGACCTTTCATGTAATTCTTTTGGAATTTCAATTTTATGTAACTCTTGATTTATTTTATTGTTCACAAATATCACCCTCTTTATATTGTTTGCGAAGTTTATCTAATGCACGATAAAGAATCGATTTTGCTGTTCCAAGTGGTATTTCTAATAGTTCCGATATTTCTTTAAATGTATGATCATGATAAAATCTTAGTAAAACAATACTTTTTTCATTTTCATCTAATACTTCTATCAAATTCTTTAATGATAAAGAAAGAGGTATATCTTCATTCTCTATTCCGATAAATTCCTCATATTCGGGTTTTAAATGAACCACTTTTTTATTTTTCCTTATTACATTTGTTGCACAGTTCATTGTAATTTTCATTAACCATGTTTTGAAATACTCCGGCATTTTCAATGTATGTATCTTCTTAAATGATTGGTAGGCTACTTCTTGAACAACATCTAACGCATCGTCTTTGTTTTTTACATATACATAAGCCATTCGATAAATATCCTCTTCATATTGCTGAAAAAGCTTTAAAAAGGCTTTATCATTTCCTTTTTGAGCTTTTTTAACTAATCTAATAATGGGAATTCACCCTTTCGTTTTTTGTCTTATCTATTAGACAAACCAAAGTATCATTTGGCTTACGTAGTTTTCACTTTTTAAAAATAATCGGATAAATTTAAGGACGATTACATTATAACGGTAAACCTCTTCTTTAACTATTCTGATTGGTTCGTAGAGTATGTATAGCATCAAGGTTTAAATAGTAGTATGTACATACATCAAGAATATGGATGTAAATGCCTATTACATGTTAAATAAATAGATTCATGATTGCACTTAACGTTACTAACAGAACTTGAGTCAGCATCATCACACCAATTGTGTTTCTAACGATAAGAAGCAAGTGGGTCGATAAAAGAATGGACATGAATTTGTTATTTAATTTTAAACAAAACAAACTAATCGTTTTAAAAAATGTAACACTCAGAACCGTCCCCACGTTGCATTTGCTATAATGGGGATAAGTAAAAACGGTTGTAGGGGAGGGGAGTTAGGTGTCACAGCCATTATCGAAGAGTGAGGTTCATCGACTGATGTCGTTATTGAACCGTGAGCAACGAGAATTTATCGAAAAGTACGGTAAACAAGGTAAGAAAAGTAAATGGATTGAGGCGATTGCAAGAAGAAAAGGGATCATTGTCACAGAGGAAACTCCTTATGAAGAAATCGAACCATTGGTTGATGATTGGGTTCTTGTTGATGTTCTGGATAGTGGATTTGGAAACAGACATTATCGTTGTGAATGTGGTCGATCCTTGCGGTTTCAATATCGTGTTTTACATAAAAAGGAACAAAAAGAATATGGATATGGGGTTTCCTGTTTCGAACAACATACTAATCTATCACCCGATATTGTAAAAGATATTTTAAAGGGATTTCACACGATTGATTTAGAAAGGGATGAAGTGTTAATCAAATTCTCCCAGGGAGAGCATTGGAATATAAAACCATATCTTCATATAGAAAACATTCCAAATGAGATCGTGGAACAAGATAGACTGGGGCTTCCACTAACCGATAAGCAAAAAGAAAAAGTTCTCCGTTTGATTGAAGCGTATAAGGAAGAGCAACTTTTCAAAAAAGCGTATGGTCTGATGGATGAAAAACAAAAAGAATTGTTTCACTCAATAAGAAACAAGGAGCAACAGGAGCTTATCATTAAACTGCTGGATAAAGAGGAAAACGAGTTTAGGGAACTTCCGGAGGGCTTTATCGACGAGGAGATCCAGCAATTTCATCAAGCTGGATTGCCATTTTTGAATAGACATCTCGATCGAATTGAAGAGTATCTATGGAATCAAAGGGAAATTCCCTCAAAAGACGTGATCCAGGATGGTTGGTATTATTTTAAGAAAGAAGATATACATAGTCCCCCTGAGCTTCTTGAAAAAATCGATTACCAAACCGTGATCGACCGTCACCTCGACACCCTTAAATCCGTACGCGCACATGAACAAAAATTGTCAACAGGATTAAAACGAGATTGGAAAACCATCGAAGACGGAGTTCGCCAATTAAAAAAAGGAGAAGACTTCGATTACTCTAGCTTTAAACTGAATCTCGTGAACATCTGTTATGCCTTGCGTATCGACCCTGATGCATTTCTCTGAAACAGGGGGACGGTTCTCGTGTTTCATCTTGAGAAAAGTTAAGGTGTACGACCGCCCCATAAAATAACAGTTCAATAGTGGATTCAGATTACTAATTACTTGGATTTGTACGAAAAATGAAACGCCGGAACCGTCCCGGCGTTTCAGTCATTGCAACAGGGATCATCTTCTTTGATGTGACCTGATCGGTTTATTTTGGTTTCGAGGTATTTTTCGTTATACTCTGATACATCGCCCCATAGCTGTTCTCTACCTGATACAGGTAAGCCAGAGTTTTTTAGAGCCTCCACTTTTTTGGGATTGTTGGTGATAAGGGTAACCGGTTTTTTACGTAATGCTTTTAAAACCTGGATCGCATCGCTATAATTTCGCGAATCATCAACAAAACCGAGTGCTCGATTTGCATCTACCGTGTCGTACTCATTTTCCTGTAGGAGATAGGCCATTGCTTTACTAAATAAGCCAATGCCTCTTCCTTCATGATTGGCTAAATAAAATAAGGCGCCAGTTCCATGTTCTTTGATCATTTTCATTGATTGTTTCAATTGAAATCCACAGTCACAGCGCTTGCTTCCGAATATATCTCCTGTATGACAAATCGAATGCATACGAATAATAGCGTCGTCGCCGTATTCAAAGTCGCCATACGCAAGAACACTCGACTGTTGCAATTCGGCTAAATTAACGGAAGATAACTTATGTATAATTCTTTCAAAATCCTCTGTTACTTCATCGCAATTTAACCAGCAATACCATTTAAATTCAACCGTTTCTCCGTACAAATTAACGGGGAGTTTTATAGGACCTACTAAATAAATCGCCCCCTTTTCCGTTTTGATCAGTTGAATTTTATCTTCTAAAATAGAAAGAACCTTCGAATCAAATTTAGTTTCTGCCACCAAAAACCACTCCTTTTTTTTATTTTGTGCAATTTGAGATATTTAAATAAAATATTTTTCAAATTGATACGGGGTTTCTCGTGATTCATTTTAGGGGGAACAAAGGAAAGCGAGCTCCTTTTAATAACAGTTTAATACGGGACTCAACATGCAAGGATTTAATCATTCAAACAAACCATTTCAAGAACGTAAAAATAAAGAATCATCGAAAAATGCCTTAGCATTCCATTAGTATCTGTAATTAAAATAAGAAAAAACCTGAAGAATTTACTCTCCAGGTTTATAAAAGGATGAAACTTAGAAAATAGTTCCTAATTAAATTCTTTTCATCACCAACTTGCAACCATAGAAAGGACTTACGTTTAAGCCTCATCCATTGGTTGACTTGTTGAATCTATCCCTAACCTACGTTCGATTCTGTTAACTCTGCGATCTAACACTCTGAGTTCGCGATCTACCTGTCTAAGTTCACGATCAAGACGTGCAACGTTACGTTCTAACTGGTTAACACTGCGCTCTAATCTTGCAAGTCTACAAGTGTCACAACTACAAGTATCTACATTTCCACCCGAATTACAATTTCCCATTGCATAATCAACTCCACAATATTTTATGAATGGCTTGTACAATCGGAAACGGCTATTAACATAGTTTTTTGCCTTAAGAACAGCACTTCGCGATAACTGATCACGTTGTTAAATCCGGAAAAAATATTGGACATTTCCCTGTGTGAATCTGTTAAATAGAAGGGTGACTCTGGTGGCGATTTTTGTTAGATACAGTCGCTGTACAATGCATGAAACAAATGCATTTTAAACACTTGAGTGGAATTAGCAACAGAAAGTTAGGAAAACATGGTGAAAATTCTAATCATTGTATTTGAAATGATAAATCCTTATGATAGGTTACGACTGTCAAAATTTAATGGTAGTTCTAATTAAACTAAAGGAATAATTGGATGGTAGAATATTCATGATGGATTAGAGGAGGATTTTATGAGTAAACGAAATTTGGTATTATTTATTGCTTCCAGTTTAGACGGATATATTGCGACAAAGGATGAATCTCTTGAATGGCTTTTTCAGGTCGAAGGCGAAGGGGATAATGGATTTTCGGAATTTTATGATACGGTTGATACGATTTTAATGGGGAAGAGGACATACGATTGGGTAATGAACCAAGATCTGGAGGAATTCCCCTATAAAAATAAAGAATGTTATGTGTTTACAAGGGCTGCAGCAGAAAATACCGAGGATGTAAAATTTGTAAATGGCGATGTCACTCATTTTGTAAACAAACTAAAAAGTCAAGGTGGGAAAAACATATGGTTGGTTGGGGGAGGAGAATTGTTACAAGCGTTTATACAGGAAAAGTTGGTCGATGAGCTCATTATAACCGTTGCCCCAACTATACTAGGTAAAGGGATTCCGTTATTTAGAGAGGGAGATTCTCAATTAAATCTTTCATTAAAAAGAATAAGGAACTTCAATCAATTTGTTGAATTACATTATGAAGTGAAAAAGTAAAGGTACACAAAAACAGGGAAACGATAAATGTAGGTAGTTCCGTTTTTATGGAGAAGCATAGTAAAAGTATATTTATTTACAGACCAAATCGCATATGATTTGGTCTATTCTTTTTTTTATGCAAACTGTGTCATCTACCACTTAAATGGTTAAATCCATTGTTCATGATAGTCTCATACCTAACCTTGGATTCAATGAAAGAAAGTTCATGGAGTTCTATGTTAAAATAAAATTTAATAAATATGGGAAATTGTACCAAAGGGATTGGACAGGAATGTTGAATAAGGAAATGTCGAAACATGAAATATGCAATAGAGCAAACTTTGGAAGATGAGAGATATTCCGGAAGAAAAACCTATTCCATAACGAGTAGAGTGTTGAAAGGAAAAAAATTCAAATCATTAGGAGACATACTACATGACAACTTCAAAAAAGACTTTAAGAACTTGTGTTGAGGGACACAAATACTATAAAAGTAGCGATTGTCCAACATGCCCGACTTGTGAGCAAGAACGCAAACCTGAAAATGGATTTCTATCATTACTTTCGGCACCTGCAAGACGAGCATTGGAGAACAATGGAATCAAATCTTTGGAGGAGCTATCAAAATACAGTGAAAAAGAGATATTGCAATTTCACGGTATGGGACCAGCTTCTTTACCGAAACTCAGGTCTGCGTTAATAGAAAAGGGGTTATCATTCAAAAACTAAACGCAAAGAGTTATTCTTCTTTCAAGAATGTATGTTATGACACAGGGATTATGACTTTTCAATTTTTTTGCAAATGAAAGGTGTACTAAATGAATAAGTACAACATAAAAAGAAACGCTCAGAGTGATGATCTCTGAGCGTTATTACGGGTTAATTGATATGCGACTTTTGCTGTGAAATAACGTGATATATAAAATGTTTTTTGAGTTTTTCTCCACATGATCGGAACTACTTGCTTTCCCAAACTATCCAAAATTAGGACATTAAATGGTAATAGCCAACTCCTAAAAGAAAAGACACTGAACCAAATACCTAATAGTCAGTGACCGGTTATTATAGCGTTCTAGTATTCTTTTTTGGTTCCGTCTTATATTTTTCTCCAATTTTAATAATAAACGGTGTACCAAAAAACATATGGATTGAATTACAAGGAGTTAAAAGAATTCCTTCTTCTACATTTGTTGTGTTTAAAAATTGGGGTGCAGTTCAAATCTGTCCCTTAGTCACCGAGTTAGGAAAAATAAGGTGATAATAGATGCACTTTTCCAAGTGTTGCGACATATATAATTAAGGATGTCCCTTCTGTAACGAAATTTTATTAAAAAACTTTTTTCAGATTGTGTGAAGTACGTAGACCAGATGGAAGATGCTATCAATATGGCAGATATTGTGTTTCTTTTAACAAAGTGGAATAAAATTGTAGAAAAAACATGATTCCTATCTGAGCTTTTTATGAAAAACCAATCATCTTTGACAACCGAAATTGTTATACAACGGAAGAAGCTAGAAAATATGAAGTTGAGAATGTGTCAATTGGAAGAGACCGATTAAGCAAGGTGAAATACAAGGAAATAAACGAACAAACCTCGCGTCAATTTTATCTTAGCCCCAACTGGTTTACTGTCAAAAAAATTAAATTGAAAGGATGAATGTAAATGAAAAAAGTAACAACTGCTCTTTTGGCAGCCATTCTAACTGTTAATTTAACTGTCCCAGTTTTTGCTGAGGAGGTTAAGGAGCCCGCTCCAGTGGTACAAAATGTAGAAGGCTCTGAATTGTGGAAAACCATTTCTAGTTTTAAAGCTACAGTCGTACTTGAAGATGGAAGATATAATGTAACTTATAAGGATAAAGACGGTAAGGTATCAGTGGACATTAAGAAGGACACAGGAAAAGAAGAGATTAAGATAACAGGTGAAGAAGCAAATCAGCGTTTCATCAAATTTGTAAAAGATCTTAATTCATCAAAGAATTTAAGTAAGGAAGAAGTAGTTAATCGTCTATCTGCTACTTTAGGTGTAAGTCCTTCAGAGGTAAATAAAGCAGATGCCGATATTACGTTCACCAATGATGCAACGTCCTCCTTCTCCTATAAACAAGGGAACAAATCTAAAGCTGTTGATACGGATGAACTTCGTCAATTGCAAGTAAAACTGGAAGCGAATGATGGAAGCTTTTATGATATCCAATACCATTTAAAAGGAAATGGTGACATCCAAGCAATGGTGAAGAAACGGACAGAGGATGGGGAAGAAAAATTAAAAGATTTGAAGGCCTTAACTGAAATCAATCGAATTCAGGAAGGACTTATTACACAAAAAAATATAACTTTGAACGAGCAATTAGAACAAGTATCAGTGATACTTGGAATTCAAGCAACAGATATCACAAAAGCAGATGTTCGTGCAGAATTTACAAACAAATCAAGAGTTGATTTTAAATTTGAAAAATAATATGTAATGAAGAAAGAAGCGGACTAAACTGTCCGCTTCCTGGGTGTTTTTACTTTAGATAAAGAAATCAAAAAAAATTCTTTCATAAGCACGAGATTTCATTAGTTCCTCATAATTTATGATCTACTACTTCAGGAACAATAATGAGAAACAATTATGTTTTTCAACATATTTTATTAATACACCAAGACTTTACCTCGCTTGTCTATTATGTGGAAATACTCGGTGAAGGTCGTTGGGGTGTCATTTGCGAAATATGACACGGTAGCTGAAGGAGTGGGGTATTTGAAAAATAGGGTAAAAGCAAGGGTTTAATTAAACAGAGAAGTTTGGGAAATCATAGAAGTAAAGCAGTTTCAATGGCTTCAAGTGTAGACAATTGTCAAAATAACCGGAAACTTTATTTTAAATAAAAAAGGGATAAGGTTTTCCCTTATCCCGGTAGTTTAGCAAAATGTATCTTTTGAGCTTGGATTTTTAAGGCCGAATAATGGGCGAATAAAGATGGCTAGGAAGGTTCCGAGTAAGGCCATGATAGCCCAAACCCATCCATGTAGACTAAAGGAAGAAATTCCGCCAAAATAAGCTCCAATGTTACAACCGAAAGCAAGACGGGAGCCATATCCCATCAGTAAACCACCAACGATAGAAGCTCCGGCAATACCTGGCTTTATTTTCTTCGGTTTAAATGTTCCTTGGAAAGAAGCAGCAATAAAGGCTCCTAAAATAATTCCAAAGTTCAGTACGCTTGTAGAGTCTGCTAAAACAGAGTTTGTCAAAGCTGCACCGTTTGGACCAGCAAAATAACCCCAGCTGGCTACATCGACTCCAGCCGTATTCAAGAATTTACCGCCCCAAAGAGCAAAGGCAGATGTAATTCCCCAAGGAGTTCCTCTAACGGTTAAGACTAAAGCATTTAGTAGCGCTAGAATAATCCCTGCAACGAATAATGGCCATGAACCGCGCAATACTTTTTTCCAACCTGTTGTTGTCGCGAGTGGCTTCATCATTGGAGGGTTTTTCTTTTTCGCAATCTGAATCGTAATCCAGTATATTAAAGCAAATAATGCCATTTGAACGACCCAAGCGCCAAAATATCCAAGGTCTGTAGATGTTGCCAATGAAATCGGCGGCAGAGATGGTGTTTCCTCCATCCAAAAGTTGAAATGGTAGGCACCAAGAGTGGAACCCGTAATAAAGAAAATAAGCGTTAAGATCATGGAAGATGAACCTCCGCCTAAATTATACAACGTCCCTGAAGCACAGCCATTTCCAAGCTGCATCCCGATTCCGAAAAGAAAAGCACCGAGTAGAACAGGAATTCCGACAGGTGAGACATAACCTGCTGGCGTTGCACCGGTAAAACTAAATCCAGTACTTAGAATGATGGCAAATAGAGTAGTAGAAACGGCAAACATCAGCATATGTGCTTGAAGTCCCTGTACATTTCCTACAGATACCAGTCTACGAAAGGCAGATGTAAATCCAAAACGAGCATAGAGCAACGTTGCTCCTAATGCTAAACCGATGATAAATAGTGATCCTTGTATCCAACCAGCTGTATTCACAATTGTGAACAGCAAGATAAGTGCAATAATAAGCCCAACTGAAACATATCCTTTTTGCATTGGGCTAAGATTTGTAACACGAGTAGTCGGATGCTTAACCCAGGATTGAAATTTTGGCTTAGATGTTGATTCTAAAGTAGTCTGTGACAATCCATTCACCTCTTAAACATATAAAGTTAGTATGATTAATACAAATACTAATATTATTATAGTAACAATGAAAAGTAAAGTGGTATTTATTGAAACAGGGGGACGGTTCTCTTTGTTTCACTAAATGTGCAGAACCGGTCCCCGTTTTCTATTAAGTACAATTCTCGAAAGAAGAGTTGTTGGAAATAGTAGTGAAACAGGCAGAACCAACCCCATTTTTCACTGTAACTCCGTTTCGCCTTTTTGTGTTAGCCATTCTTTAATGAATGAAATGAGTTTTTTGGCTCCTGGAGACATCGATTTAAAAGAGGTGGCAGCAATCCCAATCGAGCGATAATAATCTCCTTCCAGTGGAATGCAGCGAACGGATTCGGGGAGAAAATGTAAGGTCATTTCAGGTAAGATGCTGATCCCTAGCCCGTTTTGAACCATGGCAATAATGGTGGCATCCTCAGATATCTCATATTTGACTTTTGGCTTCATTTTATGTTTTTTTAATATTCTTCTCACATCTTTATCGATACTTGATTTAGGCATAATAAACATTTCATCACAAAGTTGTTCCAATGAAATCTTCTTATGATCACTTAACGGATGGGCATCGGGTAAAATACATAGAAGTGGGTCTTTTTTAAGTGGAATGACTTCATAAACTTTTGAAACAGGTAAGGATAAAAAGCCAAAATCAATCGTACCATCTAAAATCCATTGATCAATATCATCATAGTCTCCTTCAAACAATTTAATATCTATAAGGGGAAAGTCTTGATTGAATTGCAAGATGATGGAGGGCAGCCACTGAATTGAAACACTTGGTAGAGTGCCAATCCGAACAACCCCGGTTTCGAGTCCATTAATTTTTGCAATTTCTTGTACCATTAATTCATTCCACTTTAATATTTCACGTATGTAAATGAGGAGCTGTTCACCATTACTCGTTAACTTAATCCCCGATCGACCCCTAGTGATCAAACTAAATCCCACTTCTTTTTCAAGACTTGCAAGCGAATGGCTTACAGCAGATTGGGTTAAACCAATGGCTTCAGCTGCTTTCGAGATACTGCCTGTTTCTACAATCGTTCTAAAAATTTCATATTTCATCATAAATGTTTTATTCACTCCATGTATTAATATCTTTCATATAACGTATTATAAATATTCATTTGATTTATATAAAGAGTGAATTTATAATACAAGTAATCTAGAGTAAATTCATAGGAATTATGTATTTTGGCTAACGTATAAAATTTATTCTTGAATCATAACGATAGATTCGTTGATAAGTAGAGATTGAAAACGTTGAAAATAAGAAACCGAGAAAGTGAGTGTTCAGATTGAATATTGAAAAACATGTTTTACCGGTATCTACCATGGAGGCTATGACAGCCAATATTTTCACGGAAATTGAAACCATTGTCCTTTCAAAATTTAAAGATAATGGAAGAGAATTACTCCAACAAGGAATTGAAAAGTTTGGTTACAAAGATGCAGAAGATATCGCGATTAAAGCGACAAAAGAAGGTGTCAACCATAGCTTATTCGATTATATTCCAAAAAATCATAACATGAATAACCAGTATCAAGGTCTGACTTCTTTCGCTTTGTTTTCAAAATTATTTGCACAAGTAGCAAAAGCGGTTGTTGATTTCTACGGTAAAGAAGGAGAAGAGGCGATTAAAGCAGGAGTCTATGCCTTCGGTGAAAAGCGTGGAAAGGGGATTGCCCAACGTGCCCGTGTGAATGGAGAGGATAATACGATTAACCACTATCTTTCTAATTATGATATGGGTAGAAGTGATCTGTTCGAATATGAAAGTATTTTTCAGCCAGAGAATATTGAACAAACGTTTACGAAATGTCCACTAGGTCAGCAGTGGGCAGATGATGATATGCATAAATATGGAATCCTGTATTGTCAGATGATTGACCCGGCAATTGCAAAAGGTTATAATCCTAAATTTGAAGTGGAACATGACAGATATATTTTAGAAGAAGGCGTTTGTCATTTTAACTTTAAATTAAAGGAAAGTAAGGAAGATTAAATGATTAATATCTCGCGACTGTCTAAGCGTATTGAACAATTGTCAGAAATAGGTAGAACAGCAGATGATGGTGTGACGCGTTTTTCATATACAAATGAAGAATCCAAAGCAAATGAACTTGTCAGATCCTATATGGAAAAAGCAGGTTTAGAAACATCCTATGATACTGTCGGAAATTTAGTGGGTACGAAAAAAGGAAAAGAGGGTTATCCAACGATCCTTCTTGGTTCTCATATTGATACGGTTCCCAATGGTGGGAAATATGATGGGGCACTCGGAGTACTATCTGCTATTGAAGTATTGCAATCGATGGAAGAGCATCAGGTGGAGTTACATCATACGATTAAAATTTATGCGTTTAAAGATGAAGAAGGATCAAGATTTGGAATCGGCATGTTAGGGAGTCGCGCTGTTGCAGGTACATTGACATCCCAAATGCTTGAAGCTACGGATTCAAATGGAATCAGTATTAAAGAAGCAATGCAAAACGCAGGTTACCGATCCCAGCAAATCGAGAATGCAAAACTGGATGATGTCAAACTGTATCTTGAATTACACATTGAACAAGGTAAAATACTCGAATCACATGACGTAGGAGTAGGAGTTGTAACAGGAATAGCTGGACCACTTTGGTTAAGAGTAAAAGTGGAAGGGCTAGCAGAGCATGCAGGTGCTACACCGATGAACCAACGAAAGGATTCATTAACTGGAGCGAGTCATATGATCCTTCAAATCGAGGAATTGGCTAAAAAGTATCCGGAAGCTGTTGCAACCGTTGGTTCAATAAAAGTCCTGCCAAATGGGACAAATGTGATTCCTGGTTATACAGAATTTACGATTGATATCAGACATGTTCAAGAAAACATGCGTGACCAATTGGAACAGGATATTAAGAAAACCATCGAAACCATTGCAACCGACCGTGAACTAACCTATAACATTGAGGTCCTTCAACGGGTTTCACCTGCACCATGTTCTGAAGAAATACAAACTGCTATTAAAAGTAGTATAGAAGAATTGGGAGTCCCGACAGTCGCATTGCCGAGTGGGGCTGGTCATGATGGAATGCAATTTAAGGATACATGGCCTATCGGGATGATTTTTGTCCGCTCCAAGGATGGTCTTAGCCATAATCCGAGAGAGTTTTCTTCAGAGGAAGATGTGGTGCTTGGAACAGAAGTCTTATACCGAACCCTTCTAAAATTAGATCGTTCACATTAAAAACTGGAAAAACCAACGGCAATGCCGTTCATCATTTAAATATATACTTTGGGGGAAAGAAAAATGAAGAAAAGATTTTATAAAGCTTTATTAGGTGCAAGTTTAACAGGACTCCTTTTAGCAGGTTGCTCAAGTGGACAAGAAGCTGCAAGCGATGGATATGCAATCGGAATTGCACTTCCACTATCAGGTTCATCAGCAGAATATGGGGAAGATCTTAAGAACGGTGCTGAATTAGCCGTCAAATTAGCGAATGATGCTGGTGGTATTGACGGAAAAGAAATTGAAACCGTGATTAAGGATGATAAAAGTGATCCAAAAGAAGCTACATCGGTAGCAAGTTCATTTGGAAACGAAAAATCAGTATTAGGTGTAGTTGGTCATTTCAATAGTTCTGCTACGTTAGCGGCAGCTCCAACTTATAATAAAAATCAATTGGTTACTGTTGCACCTGCTTCAAGTTCACCAAACGTAACAGATGCTGGAGATTATATTTTCCGTGTTATTACGTCCGATGCATTTCAGGCTGAATTTGTAAGTGATTGGTCTTCAGAAGAAGGATTTAAAACTGCTGCAGTCATTTATGATCAAACTGATTTTGGAACAGGTTTAAAGGAGGTCTATACAGAACGCGCCGCTGAAAATGGGCTTGATATTGTGAATAGTGAATCATATGTAGCTGGACAAACAAAAGACTTTAGTACAATTTTAACGAAAATTAAACAAAATAGCCCTGATGTGATTTTTATTGGGGGATTAGCTAATGATGCGGCTACTATTACGAAACAAGCTAGAAATGCTGGAATTGAATCAGTATTTATCGGTGTAGATAGTCTTTATTCTGCGACTTTAACGGAACTTGGTGGAGAGAGTGTTGAGGGACTATTGCTTCCTGGTTTTTATGATCCAAACAGTGACCGTGAAGCAACACAAGCTTTTATCAATGCTTATAAAGAAGAGTACGGTAAAAGCCCTGGTGCCTATGCAGCATACTCTTTTGACTCTGCTTCTGTTTTAATTGAGGCTTTTAAATCAGGTGCAACAACAAGAGAAGAAGTAAAGGAAAAATTATACGATTTAGCTGATTTTGAGGGAGTTACTGGGAACTTAACATTCGATGAAAATGGGGATGTTGAAACCGAGCCTCAAAAGTTGATTGTTAAAGATGGTCAATTTGTAGCCTATTAAGACCGCCCGAACGTTAAAAAGGAGTAGAAGAACATGCTTGCACAACTAATCGTGAACGGTCTGATTATCGGTTCGGTCTATTCGTTGATAGCCTTAGGCTATACAATGGTTTATGGAATCCTTCGAATTGTTAACTTTGCACATGGCGATGTGATGATGTTTGGAAGTTTTTTAGGCTTGGTGTTCATGAAGACTTTCCAAATGCATTTTCTTGTAGCATTTACCCTTGCAGCTGTTTGTACAGCAATATTGGGGATTGTCATTGAACGATTTGCTTATCGGCCGTTACGAAAATATGAAAGGATTGCTTCACTTATCAGTGCGATGGGTGTTTCAATCATACTAGCCAATTTAGCTCAATTAATTTGGGGTTCTGGTACACATAATTACGGAACCCCCTTTTCCATTAAGACTTACGAAGTGATGAATATTACGATTTCAAATTTGCAATTGATCATTTTAGGTACATCGTTTGTGCTGATGATCGCCCTTTACCTTTTTACCAATAAGACTAGAATGGGTGTGGCCATGAGGGCAACGGCTCAAAGTATCGAAAATGCGAGTTTGATGGGAATTAACATCAACTCCGTGATTGCGATGACATTTGGGATTGGATCCGTTCTAGCGGCATTAGCTGGAATACTCGTAAGTATGTACTATGATGCTGTTTATCCAACGATGGGCTATATGTTTGGACTTAAGGCATTTACAGCCGCCGTACTTGGGGGAATTGGTAGTATTCCAGGAGCCATGATTGGGGGCCTTTTACTAGGTGTTGTTGAAAATTTGGGCGGAACCTATATTTCAACGCAATATCAAGATATGATTGCCTTTGTCATTTTGATCTTAGTGTTAGTGCTAAGGCCGACAGGAATATTAGGGAAAAAGGATATTAAAAAAGTTTAGGTGAGAAAGTTGACAAACAAAAGATTACTCTATGTCATAGGTTTTGCAATCCTTCTTGGTTTGCCATTTTTTCTGGATTCCTGGAATAGCTATTTTCTCCATATTCTTATTATGTGTGGAGTCTATACCATCTTAACGTTAAGTCTAAACTTACTCGTTGGGTATTCAGGCCAATTTATTTTAGGACATGCTGCCTTTTATGGAATCGGGGCTTATGCTACAGCACTATTAATGATCGAATTAGAATTGAGCTTCATCCCTGCGATTATTGGTGGAGCCCTTATATCTGGGCTTTTTGGTTGGATACTAGGTGGACTGGTGTTAAGAACGAGTGGGGATTATTTAGGAATCGTTACATTGGGTTTCGGTGAAATCATTCGTCTTATTTTTGTAAACTGGATGTCGTTAACAAGAGGACCAATGGGGATACCAGGGATTCCACCTGTTTCTCTATTTGGGTTTGAATTTTCGAGTTCCATTCATTATTATTTTCTCATTATTATTCTCGTCATCGCAACCATTTGGTTGATGCGTAAGATTGTTTATTCGGGAATTGGACTTTCCTTATTAACATTAAGAGAAGATAACACAGTGGCTGCTTCTGTAGGAATTAAACCATTTAAGATGAAATTATTTGTTTTTATTGTATCTTCTACGATTGCAGGGATTGCAGGAGGATTTTGGGCATCTTATATTTCTTACATCAGTCCGGATTCGTTCCAGTATATGGAATCCGTCAATATCCTATCAATGGTTGTAATTGGGGGTTCGGGTAGTATTCCAGGATCGATTCTGGGTGCCTTTATTTTAACAATCTCACCAGAATTATTACGATTTACGAGTGAATATCGAATGATTATCATTGGTTTCATTATTGTGATCATGATGATTTGGAAACCTGAAGGATTCTTAGGTGAAAAATATAGAAGGAAAAACATTTATGGAAAGGAATAATGGGATGGATGCATTGCTTCACGTGGATTCCGTTTCAATTAATTTTGGTGGGATTAAAGCAATCCAAAATGTGAGTTTTCAATTGCAGAAGGGTGAAATTCTTGGCTTAATCGGACCGAATGGGGCAGGGAAGACAACATTATTTAATCTGTTTACCGGAATTTACACCCCTACATCAGGGACGATTACCTTTAATGGAGAAGTCATTAACCGGATGAAGCCTTATGTTCGAGTAAGAAAAGGGATTGCACGTACGTTTCAAAATATCCGATTAATTAAGAATTTAACGGTACTGGAAAATGTATTGAATGCACATCCAGCTGTAAATACGGAACGATTCTTTACAGTCCTTTTTCCAGGAAAAAAGACAAAAGCGAAACGCAAACAAAATGTGAAAGATTGTATTGAAGTGTTGAAGATTGTTGGGATGGAAGATAAGCTCGATGTTTTGGCGGGTAATTTACCATACGGGGAGCAACGATTAGTTGAAATTGCCAGAGCGCTGGTTACAGGATGTCAGCTTCTTTTGCTGGATGAGCCTGCAGCAGGAATGAATCATGTGGAACGCCAGAAGCTAATCGAGATCATTCAAACGATTGCGAAACAATATGAAAAAACTATTTTGATCATTGAACACGATATGAGGCTCGTCATGAATTTAGCGAAAAACGTGGTGGTTCTTGATCATGGAGAAAAAATTGCTGAAGGACCAGGAGAAGTCATACAGCATGATGAAAAAGTTGTTAGGGCTTATTTAGGTGAGTAAACGATGAATATACAAAATGAAAGAAATAATATCCTTGAACTCTCAGATGTGACCATTAAATATGGAGCGATTACAGCCGTTCGAAATGTGAGTCTTCATGTGAAAAAAGGGCAAATTGTCGCATTAATTGGGACAAATGGTTCAGGGAAAACGTCGATTTTAAAGGCAATCTCTGCTATCACACCGGTAGATAGCGGAGAGATTACCTTTAATGGAAACCTTATCAATAAAGTGCCAACTCATAAAATTGTTCATTCTGGCATTTCACATGTACCAGAAGGAAGGGGGATTTTCCCCGAATTAAAGGTTTATGAAAACCTTCGAATTGGGGCTTATACCCGTAAGGATAAGGCTGAGATAAAAGCAGATGAGGAGAACATGTATCGTTTATTCACTCGTCTAGCTGAAAGAAAAAACCAAGTGGCAGGGACGCTAAGTGGTGGGGAACAGCAAATGCTTTCTATTGCCCGTGCCCTAATGGCTAGACCTCAGTTGCTTTTACTAGATGAACCTTCCATGGGGCTTGCTCCAATTATGGCGAAAGAAATTTTTAAGATCATTAAAGAGATTAATGAAATGGGCACAACGATTTTACTAATTGAACAAAATGCAAATCTAGCCTTATCGATTTCGGACTACGGCTATGTCATCGAAACCGGGGAAGTCGTCTATAAAGGCGATCAGCAAGAATTGATGAACGATAGTAAGATCAAAGAAATTTATTTAGGAATTTAATGGACAGGGGGCTTGAACCTCTGTCCTATTTTGTGTTCTGAAACAAGGGGACGGTTCTGCTTGTTTCACTAAGTTTGCAGAACCGTGCCCCGTTTTCTACTAGGTAAAATTCTCGAACATTGAATGGAAAATAGTAGTGAAACAGGCAGAACCGTCCCCTTGTTTCAGAAAGTTTTTCGATCAAGATAAGCCTTTGTCGCAAGGAGGGCTGTCATGAGGACGAATTCTCCAATATTATGGGCGGCATTTGTTTTGACGAATAGATGGACGCGAGGGATGATGCCCATGAACATGATTCCGAAAAAGTACCAGGGCCATTTTTGCTTCCACCCTACAAGGATGGACGTGATCACGAGCATGACTGATACCCCTATGATCATGATCGGAGATCCGTCTGCTAGATTGTCATAGCTTAAGACACCGTACTCCCATGTTGGTTTTAAAGAAATGTCCCATACCACGGTCACAAGTTCAATGATCATCAGGCAAAGCATATATAAGACTACGAGCCATTGAATCATTTTATTCTTAGCCCACTGTAGATCGGCTTTTACTAACGTTTTCCAAGCAAAGAGAACAAGCAAGGGAGTGATCAGGGCATGCAACCAGTATCGTCCTTCATTTAATCCTTTAAGTAGCTGTCCTTCCCCGGCCATTTTTCCGATTGCGAGAATTCCATTATCAGCACGTTACAAAAGATTTTCCACTTTAGTAATGCAATCATCCATACTTAAAGAGTCTCTGTTACGTATTCTATTTAGTAAAAATAACACGAATTGAAAGGATGACCTTACTAATGAATGATAAACATCCAGGTACTACGGTTACAGAAGAGCACTATTCCGTCAACCCTGTAAAAATAGATGTTCTTATCCCCGCAATCGATAAAGACTTGCCTGTACTTCCCTCTGTTATTGACGGAATCAGAAACAATGTTCTTCACCCCATTGAAAATATATATATTGTTGCACCAGACAGTTCCAAAATTAAGGAACTATGCAAACAAAAAAACTGTATCTATATTTTCGAAGACTCCGTTCTGCCTGTAGATAAAAATAAAATATATGCGAGAGGCTGGATGCTTCAGCAACTTCTGAAATTAAGTTGTGACACCATTTGTACAATGGATCATTATTTAATTGTTGATGCTGATACCATTTTTATTGCTCCTCATATTTACATGTTCGAAAACAAAACGGTATTTTATTGTGGAGAAGTTCCTTGGCGAAATAAATATGTATTCGATCATTTCCGGAGATTGACCAAGCTCGAACCTCTAGCAAAAGTTTGTATGGTAAATCATTCCATGTTTTTCACAAAATACCACCTTGCTGAGTTAAAAAAGTGGATTGAATCGATTCATAAGAAAAAATGGTATGAGGCGATATTAGATACCATTGATCCTACATCCACTGTTCCTTTCTCTGAATATGAAACCTATGGAAATTTTATGCTCAATAAATTTAAAGGAAACGTATATCTTGCACGTGCAAAAAACCTAGGTATTAAAGCAAAGGAATTCCATAAGTATACGCCGGAAGATTTAAATAAACTGGCAAAGACCTACAATTCTGTCTCGTTTCATAACCGTCCAGGGGATTAACATCTACATCTGGTAAAATCTTATGTTAATCCAATTTTAATATTGCTAAAAACATAGTCTGTGCTTTTTTACAGATTATGTTTTTTTATTCCTGAAAAATGAAAGAAGGTGCCGTTTTCCAATCTAAAGTTGGAAACGAGCACCTCTCTGTTTAACGCTTATAAAAACTAGAATATGGTCTTCTAACGTTCATCAATGGATATTTTTAATCCTCTTTGCGATAGTTTTTATAGGATTTAACATGCTCGTCTTTACAGGAAAAGCAGAATGTTTTATTAAGTGTCAGCGTTCCAGTACAGACGGGAACAACCGGTTGCAAAATCGCCTGTTTTTTGCCGTTTTGCATTTCAGTAGGTATGAGTGTAGTGGTAACAGTAGTAGTTACTGTAGTAGTTACAGTAGTGGTAATGGTAGTAGTTGATGGTGGTTGAGGAGGACCACATTTAACCTTAACAGATCTAACATTTTCCTTTTGGAGTGCAAATGATCTTCCCACTGGAACAACTGCTTCCATCTTTCCATTGACAATTAACTGCATATCACAATCCTCTGAATCATTATCCAGGGTGATCATGATCGCGTTATGGTCCTTTGTTTCATCCCGAAAATATTCATACGCCTGGCCATTACACGGCTGCTCGACATCCAAAACAGCAGTATGTGTTGGAGCAATGACTTGGTTATGATTCTCAAATTGAATACCCAAACGATATAACCTCCTTTAACTCGAATACTACTTTATATGTAAAATTTTGTTCTAGGACAGGGCTAATGTTTTGAAACAAGAACACATTTTATCTAAAAACCTTTAGGTTCTTTCATTTACTGATGACCACTTGAAACCATATTGCGAATCTTTAATCATTATGTTTCGCCTTAGGAGAATTTCTTGTTAGTAGAAGTCTATTTATGCAAACTAAAACGAAGATAGATTATAAAAAAACCTTCTATAGGCAAGGTGCTGTTTCCATAACGCGAAAAATCCATATGATGTTCATAATTGGTGGAGATTTTAAATACCCCGAATATAAAAAAAGGGTGATTGTAATGAAACTTATTTTATTATCCGGAGGCTCAGGTCGGAGATTATGGCCAATATCCAATGCATCTCGGTCCAAGCAGTTTGTGAAAGTTCTCAAAAGAGATGACGGTACCCTAGAATCAATGGTTCAGCGGGTATGGCGGCAATTAGAAGAGGCTGAACTCACCAATTCATCCTATATTACAACAAATCAAGAACAAATTGGTATTTTGCAAAATCAACTTGGCAATCAGATTCCCACCCTGATCGAACCACAGCAGATGGACACCTTTCCAGCAATCACATTAGCATGCCTTTATTTACACGCGCAGGAAAAAGTCCATCCAGACGAAGTAATTTGTGTTCTTCCTGTAGATTTATATATGGAACCGGAATTTATAAATAAGATGAAGGAAATGGATACCATCTTGACAACATCCCATGCTGATTTGGCGATGATTGGAGTTACACCTAAATTTCCATCTGATCACTACGGGTATATTATTCCAAAACAGGATACATCAGAAACAGCCGTAAACCAAAAATATATCCATGTCAGCCACTTTGTAGAAAAGCCGGACAAGGAAACAGCCGAAAACTTAGTCCAAAAACAAGCCTTATGGAACTGCGGAGTGTTTGCGTTTAGACTTGGAAATTTCCTTTCCATGTTAAAACAAAAAAATTATTCTCTCGATTATCACCATTTATATGAGCAATATGGGCAATTGCCAAAAAGAAGTTTTGACTATGAAGTTGTTGAGGAGTTAACTAATTCGGTAGTTATCCCTTATCACGGAAGTTGGAAAGATCTTGGAGACTGGAGTACTTTGATAGAAGAACTGCCTTCAAACATTATTGGTAATGGAATTATTAGCAATGATTCCACAAATACCTTTGTTATCAATGAATTGAACACCCCGGTTGTCATCCAAAATTTATCCAATATTCTTGCCGCTGTAAGTCCAGACGGTATTATGGTGACAAATCTATCCGACCGAAAAAATACGAAAGAATTACTCCAAAAAGTGAGACAACGACCCATGTATGAAGAAAAACAATGGGGGTGGTACCGGGTTTACGAGCATTTTCCATTGCAAGATGAACGGACAATTTTAACAAAACGGCTGAAAATTTTCAAGAACAGAAATATAAGTTATCAAAAACATCAAAATAGAAATGAGATATGGGTCATCATATCAGGTGAAGGAAGGTTTGCACTCAATCAAAAAATGAGTAAGGTGAAGGCTGGAGATGTTCTGCAAATTCCAACTGGTGCTTGGCACGGAATTAGAGCAGATAGCGATTTAGAATTGATTGAAATTCAAATGGGAACCGAATTAAGTGAAACGGATATCGTCCGTATGTTTTCAGACTGGGAAGATGTGGAAGAGATTTGTAATTAGCATTATCCAGAGGATTGAATGAAAAATGGGGACGGTCCCGGCGATCATATTAAGAAATGAAATATGAGGAAGTTTCTCACGTTTCATTATAAAGAAAGTTTAGTAAATAGGCACTAATAGACTACACAAGCTAATAAGTGTTTAATCTATTAAACATAGGTGCACTTTAGAATGAAAACAAGAGAGTAAGAGTCGCAAAAATTGGATGGTATGAGTCTGAATAATATCGCAACGATGCCATCCAATTGCTTAAAATAACTCTACAAGCCGCAGAAAGGCTGTCATTATGACGACTTCCTCCTAAAATTCCTGTTTCATGCTATAATTTAGAAATATGTGTTAAGGAGGACGTCATAATGAGTATTGATTTTGAAGTGAAACGTACGCTTCACGTATCCAATCAAAAAGCTTACGAAAGTTTATTAGATCTTGACGCTGCCAGCCATTGGATGCAAGGGTTCGTCGGAATAGAACGATTGGATATGGGTCCCATGAAAGAGGGTAGCGAGTGGAAGGAAACAAGAAAGATGTTCGGACATAAGGCTACTGAACATTTTGAGGTAATCGAATTAAATGAACCAGAAAAGATTGTCCTTCGCTGTGATGGGACGAAAGGAACCACGGGTAAAGGAGAATATATTTTTACTTACTTGATCACTTCAACAGGAGAATACTCAGAAATCACACTTAAGGGTGAGATAAAGGGACTGACTGGCTTGACAAAGTTATTCGGAAAGCTGATGGCAGGTTCCTTTAAAAAAGCTTGTGCAAAAGATTTGGATGCGTTAAAGGGGTATTTAGAAAAATAAGTGGAAACACCGGGACGGTTCTTGTGTTTCTCTACTTTTTTTAAATTCAAATAAAATGGTAAAAATTAGGGGAACAAAAGGAACCGTCCCCCTGTTTGCTAAAAGATGAAAGGGGGGATTTTATGGGAAATGATATACATCTTTCCGTACGGACGCTTGTTGAATATGTATACCGAAGCGGTAGCATTGATTCCCGTTTTCACTCCCCATCCACTTTAGTAGAGGGGACAAGGATACACCAAAAAATCCAAAAAACGTATCAAGAAACAGACGAGAAAGAGGTTTACCTGCGGACTGAAATTCCCTATCATTCACTTACCTTCGTCATAGAAGGTCGCTGTGATGGGCTTTTGTTTCGTGAAGATGAAGTCATTGTGGATGAAATTAAGTCATTTTCACAAACTTTCGACGAACAGGGTGAGGGGTATCCCGTGCATTGGGCACAAGCCAAAATGTATGCCTATATCTATTCGAAGGACCATGAATTTAGCGATATGACGGTTCAGCTAACGTATGTTCACGTTGAATCAGATGAAAAAATATATTATCAAAAGACATTCTCTTTTCCAGAGTTAGAGCGTTTTGCCTTCGAAATGATAGAAGGGTATGCACCTTTTGCGATCCAAAAACAGGAACATCTCATCCAGCGAAATGATCGCATAAAAGAACTTCCTTTTCCGTTTGAATCCTACCGTGCTGGGCAGCGGAAATTAGCAGGGGTTGTGTATAAGTCCATACTTGACGAAAAAAGTCTGTTTACTCAAGCTCCAACTGGAATTGGCAAAACGATTTCGACGCTCTTTCCATCTGTAAAAGCAATCGGAGAAGGTCATTCCAATCGTATTTTTTACCTAACGGCGAAAACCATCACCCGAACTACGGCAGAGGAAGCATTCACGAAAATGCGACAGAGTGGTCTTTGTTTCAAGACAATCACGATAACAGCTAAGGATAAGGTTTGTTTTAAGGATGAAACGATTTGCCAAAAAGAGGTTTGTGAATATGCAAATGGCTATTACGATCGAATCAATGAAGCCATTCTCGATATTTTAAAAAATGAACAGGGAATCACTCGTGAAGTGGTGGAAACGTATGCCCGAAAGCATAGAATCTGTCCGTTTGAATTTTCGATTGACCTTGCCTATGAAGTGGATGCAGTCATTTGTGATTATAATTATATTTTTGACCCGCGTGTATCATTGAAACGGCTAATCGAGGAACAAAAGAAGTCGACCGTTTTACTGGTCGATGAGGCACATAATTTGGTTGACCGAGGTCGTGACATGTTCTCTGCTACCTTACATAAAAGGACATTTCTTCAATTAAAGAAAGATTATAAAGGAACAAATGAATCGATCTATGTTTCTGCTCATCGAATCAATGCATGGTTCATCGCTTTAAAAAAAGAGAAAGAACAACATGAGTTTGTCTTGGATGAATTAGACGACCATCTAAAGCAGTTACTCCTTTCTTTTATGGAGGTTACTGAACTGGCTTTAAAAACAGATCCATCCGCTCAGTTATTGGATGCATATTACGAAGTGAAGAATTTTTTAAAAATTACTGACCTTCTGGATGATTCTTATCTCATATACGGGGAGAAAGAGCGAAATGATATCCATATTAAATTATTTTGCATCAATCCAGCGGAGCCTCTTAAGAAAATGGGGAAAGGGTATCGATCTAAGATTTTTTTCTCAGCAACGCTTTCGCCTCTTCCGTATTATCAAGATATCCTAGGTGGACAAGAGGTGGATTATGTCCTTTCCCTTCCATCACCCTTTTCCTCGGAACAAACAGAAGTGTTCATTGAACCATTGTCTACCCGATACCGAGATCGAGATCACACAAAGGCCAAGATCGTTTCGATCATAACCTCATTGCTTCGTCATCGTCCTGGTCATTATTTAATCTTTTTCCCGTCTTATCAGTATTTACTGACCGTCTACGATTTGTTTAAACAAGAAAATCCTGAAATCCAAACACTGATTCAACAGACAGGGATGACCGAAGAAGAACGAGAAGCCTTTTTAGCTGCCTTTCAGCCAAATTCAAAAGATACATTACTGGGCTTTGCGGTCCTCGGTGGAATCTTTTCGGAGGGGATTGATTTAATTGGTGACCGTTTGAATGGCGTAATTGTTGTAGGGGTAGGGTTACCGCAAATTGGTTTTGAACGGAATTTGATCAAGGATTATTTTAACAAGCAAGGGAAAAATGGCTATCACTACGCATACGTCTTTCCAGGGATGAATAAGGTGCTTCAAGCAGGGGGAAGGTTGATTCGTTCTGAAAAAGACCACGGAACGATCGTCCTCATTGACGATCGCTTTTTACAGCAACCATACCGACAGCTTCTTCCGGAAACATGGAAAAAATAGGGGACAGCGTACTCCATAAATTTAGATGAATAGGGATATTAGGATTGTCCCTGAATACCAAAAAAAGTTAGATAAGCGTAGAGAATAGGAAGTTTAAGGCGTTTTTCTTCTTATTCATTTAATGCCGAAAGGACTTACTTTTTATTAATAGAAGCGTCAGAATTTTTATGATTCTGACGCTACTAGTAAAAAGGGGCTTTTTTGTTGAATCTCCACTACATTGAGGAAGCTTTTATTGAGTATTGCCTCTTCCAAAAAAGTCATTAATGGTATTACTGAAATCATCAAATAAGCCATCTCGATTTCGATTGGTGCGGATATCATCCGCAAACGTATTCATTCGATTGTACAAGTCAGGGTTTACAGAAACATACACGTTGTGAATGTTTTTGTCTGCTTGACGCACCTGGTCTGCTATTTTTTGCTCAAACGAATTAGATACCTCGCTATAGTTCGTTCCATTTCCTCTAGTATTCGTGTTATTCATATTGTTTCTAGTTCCTAATCCATCGTTATCATTATTGGTACGAATACGGGCATTATCAGCCGTACCTGGATCTGATGTTCTATTATCACGAGTTCCGGCATCTCCTCGACCATTTATGATGCCATCATTTCCATTTTGATTAACTGTTCCATTTTCTAAAAAGTTTCCTGTGCCTCTAGTGTTGTTATTGTTTGTGTTCATATTTGCATTGTTTGTACGATTATTCGTATTCTTGTCGTTAGCTAACCTAACCGTTACATAGGCATTGTTGTTTGAAATGATGACATGTGCATCATCGACTTCATTTAAACGCTCAACTTGCCGTTCAGCACGATCCGAAATTCTAAGGTTGCGGTCATTGTTATTATTGTTGTTATTATTGTAGTTCGCAATCGGTCTAACTTCGTTTGATTGGTTATTACCATTGTTGTTTATACCTGCTGCGTTATCATCTCCGCCACAACCTGTAAGGGATAACGATAAAACTGTTGCACCTACCAACATCAACCCTTTTTTCATGTAACTCACTCCTTTTGAATGTGTAGTTCTTTTATATAATGGCTTAAGAAAAACTAACTATGTGATAAATATCTGGTTAAAAGTATAAGAATATTGGCATGAGAAGAAGAAAATTCAAGTTTAGAGAACAACGTTGAAACAGGGGGACGGTTCTCGTGTTTCATTTTGGGTCAAGAGAGATGCAGGAATTCTCGTGTTTCATTTTGGATCAAGAAAGGTAACAGTCCTCAAAAAAAGAAAACAGCTAATTAAAGGATTAAGCTTCTAAAAACTTTCCATGAAATCGGAACATTTTAGAATTTATAAAAAAATGAAACACTAGAACCGTTCCGGCGTTTCATTCTTTTTCGTTTATTAATTGTTTTACTGCAGGTAAATCAGCAGGTGCCCATTTTAAAGAATCAATGTTTTCTCGTTTGAGCCAAATGATTTTGGAGTGTTCATGGACCTTTGGGTAGCCTTCGACAACTCTACATTTAATACAAATCAGATCGACCAAAATTTCATCATACTCGTGGATGTGATCATGGAAGATTTCATGATGTGTTTCTACTTTACACCCGAGCTCTTCCGATATTTCTCGTTTAATCGCTGAATAAAGATCTTCATCCTTTTTCACCTTCCCCCCTGGAAATTCCCATCTATTAGGATTCGACATAGAAGGTGACCGAAGTGCACATAAGATCTCATTTTGTTCATTTTCGATAATAGCGGCGACAACTTTTATTTGTTTTTTCATTTCATCCTCCTAAATATCTTATATAAAATATCAATATCCAATTATTTATTAGATTAATCCTTCTATGAGTACTAAAACCAGCTAAATAAATGGTTAATCAATCCTAATGGGAGTAAAGCAATCCCATAATATAGTTCTGCTTCTTTTTATATTGATGTCTTAAATGTGATATATGTCACCATGGTCACTGGAAAATTCTTATATGATGAATATAGAGTTAATGAGCTTTAAAGGAGGAAAAATAAAAATGAGTGTAACATTTACAACCAATAGTTTAGTTAAGGATATCGTCAATATAGCGCCTAAGACGAGTGATATATTTAAAAAATACAGAATTGATTTTTGTTGTGGAGGCAATACTCCATTATCAACAGCTGTTAGTGGAAAACCTGTTCAACTAGATGAGCTTGTTCAAGAATTAAACAATGCCAATGAAAACGCAGATCAAAGCGATGATGTAGCGGTTTGGACAAACAGCTCTTCTGAAGAGATTATTCAACATATTATTGAGCGTTACCATCGCCCATTGGATGAGGAATTACATGCATTAAGTCCCTATGTAACCAAAGTGGCAAGAGTACATGGTGGAGGTCATCCAGAATTATTAAAAGTCCAAGAATTATTTAAAGAACTTAAACAGGAATTACTAGAGCATACAGGAAAAGAAGAAGCAACAAGCTTCCCGCATATTCTGACATTAGAAGCGAATCCTCAAATAGAGAATAAAGAAGAAATTATTGAAGAAATTCGTGAGCTTGAAAAAGAACACGATCATGCTGGAGATATTTTAAAGCAACTCCGTGAAATCACGAACGATTTTACACCACCTGTAGATGGTTGCGGCACATACCGCCTTGTTTATAAGCGTTTAGAAATGCTAGAAGGCGATACCTTTATGCATGTTCACTTGGAGAATAATATCTTATTCCCACGTTATTTTTAACCTGTGCATATCTAGGGGATTATATACACGTAATGTCGACGGAGCAGATTGATTTTAAAAAGTTGAATATATTTTAGGGAACGAGTGGAAGTCATTCGTTCCCTTTTTTTCTTTTAAAATAAGTTTAACAACCAGACGAGAGAGCATAAATTATACTAGACTGTATCGAGGAGTGGAATAGGTGTTCGTTGCGTTTATATAAGTAGTACGATCTCGACCTTCTCACGAAGAAATCAATTAGTATACCTCATACTGTCAATATATGAACCAACACCATTTTGCTACTTATTCGGATTTAATTAAAAATATAAAACGTGAAGGATTAAAAAAGTCTTATCTGACTGTTAATGATTTAGAATCTTATGATATGACTTCAACATTTGATGTTGATTGAAATATATCTGATTGCCCAGAACTCTTTAAACATTCCCCCATGGCAAACCCGGAATTTTACTATAGGAAAACAATCTAGGATTGTTTTTCCGTGAAATATACTCGTTATTTTTAGAAATAAATGAACAATATCAAAAGAACCTTTAAAAAAGACTGAAGACTATGTTTATGGTCTATACAAAAGAGCCTAACTGAAAAGTTTTTTTACTACAGGGAAATCACTATTTTTAGAAAATATTTGTATGGTATTTAAGCTAATATTGTTAAATAAAGTTTGCCTTATCCCAACGGTCTAATCATGTATGCTGTGAATAGAAACCTCTCTCTGCCTTTCTTGATTAGGATGTTTTTTGAAAAAACTTAGGATGGCAAAAAATCATGTGGGTTATTGTCCATTTCAAACATTAACAAAATAACATAGATTGACTGTAAAAGGGGGGTGAATATAAATGAGTGGAGCAGTTGGTGGCTACGGTGCTGGTTTTGCCTTAATAGTAGTATTATTTATTCTCCTTATTATTGTAGGAGCATCTTGGGTTGGTGGATATGGTTACTAGATTCTTAATAAATTAGGTTATGAGGATCATGATGGGCTTTGGACGATTTGGTTATGGAGCCAGTTACGGTGGTTATCGTGTAGGCAGTTGAATTGCACTAACCGTCGTATTATTTCTCATTATCGTTGGTACAGCTTGATGTTAAACTCAACTGATTTTATAAATAAGGGAAAATTTTGTAATTTAAAGGTTACTTTTAAGTAACCTTTTGTAGTGATATATATACTCAGCACAAGTTAAGGAACGAAATAAAGATTCGAAAATATAAAAATGGTAATGGAAATGGGTTTACATCCAATTTATATGAAACGACATAATAATGAGCAATGAAAATTTTCTAGTTTCATAAGAAATTTAATAAAAGGAGTGATTTTGGTGGAGGATGAAAAAAGGGTCATAAAGGTGAAGGATTTAGTGATACACGCTGACACAGTTAAAATTATAAACAAACATACAAGACATGAGTCCGATATAGAACATGGAACGAATAGACGAGGACCATGGAGGGGACCGTGGGACATGTTCTGGGGATTTAGAGAAGAATCCTTGGAACACGAACATGAACACGAACAAGAACATGAACACGAACATGAAAGTGAAAGTAATTAAAATTTTAACAATATTTATGATCTAATGTATTTAGAGAAATAGAGATAAAGCCGATCATCCAGATGGGTATTAGGGATTGTCGGCTTTATCTCTAATCAATTCATACGACTTTTCTCAATTGTGTTAATTGTATAGTGGGATGCTATCTTTTTAAGTAATAAGATATTCTGAATGGACTTCCTAGAAACAACCGTAATGGACCAGCTCCAAACAAGTTACCAAAAAAGGTAACTTGTTTTGTTATGGTGTATCGGTCACTCTATAGGCTCATTTTTGAAGCCGAAAAATGATGAAAAATTGTAAGCAATACGAGCGATCCAAGAATATTTATAAATGGATACGGAATTCATGGAAGTTTCACATTATGCATTATTGTAAATGTTTGGGTATATGAGAAGAATCTTTACGCAACGTTTCAGTGAAGATATTGTCCCGTTTGGTTGTTTGATTGTTTGCGACATGAGATGACCTTTTTCAATCAATTGAATGAGGTTTTGAATATCCTCTTTTGTTGCAGGTTGTTTTCTTTTTTTTTACGTATATCCCAATTATCCACTCGTTTCAAGTGTAGCGAATTCAACATCACTAATGGAAGAAATCCCAATTTGGCGGAGTCGTTCTTCTAATTTATCGACGGTTAGCCGGAGTTTTCTTAAATTTTTTTCATTTAAAACCATTCTCAATAACCGGAACAGCTTTACCAGTAATGGCAGTCTCAGCTCCATCAAATTTTAATAAAATGTATTCCGTCAGAATTAGACTTAGTACCAATGTGATGGCTACACCAAATGTCGTCCAAAATCCCTTTCCAGTAACAGGCTGAATAAGAAGTGTACCAATCGCTATCATGATAACAGTTTGGGGAATCGTCATTTGAGATATCGATCTCCTTCCACTGATTCTTAAAATAACGTTCCTATCACAAAGATAAGAATCGCTTGCCAAATTAACGTAATATCCATTTTCATTCTCCTTACGTGTGTATTAACATGTAGATGGTTTATACTTGGAATGATTTTCTTACCATTTAGTATTCATATCATTTCCTTGGTTATATATCATATTCAAATTATAAGGAGGACCAGGGAAAAGAAATGATAACAGAATGGACATAGTGACAGGTTGCTGGCCCCACCATTTTGTAAATGTGGTTTCGGTATTTGGTGTAATATTAAAGCACTAGATAAAAAGCTTTGCTGAATTCAATGGATTTAAAGCCTTTGGAGGATACCCAGATGTCAATGGAAAATAATCCCTTCTGTACAAACTACGGTCTAGTCTGGGAGCAAATTTGCCGAGGTAAGTATAATTTTTAAGGAATGTAAACATGTCTAAGGGAACGTATGAGAGTCATTCGTTCCCTTTTTGTGCATTACAGTTTATTTTGATTGGTAACGAAAGAAAAAAATAAGTGGTAGCGGGATAAAGGAAAGCTTCTAATCTCTCCATTCTTCGATATAGGCGGTTGCTAACCAAAAAGTCCCTGTGGCTTGTCTATAAATAAATGAATCGATGCTCTAACTCTTGATTCCAATTTAAAACGCCTAAGACAAATTGATCATCTTCAGTTATTGTCGCATATCTTAAATGTTCATTCCCATTAACAAGGAAGGGTGTTTCCAGACTTGCCTCCATCTTTGCAAACACATCTTCTGTGTAATCAAGTGGTAGAATCTCATCTAATCCTTCTGATGGTTGACCGATCCATTGATATAGGAAATCTTTGATTACGTATTGCTCAATCATAGATAATTTTTTCTTAAATTTTAGCTTATTGACGGATACTGTTTTCAATAAATCCACTCCTCTAATAGTTAGAGTTTATACTCAAAAACCCCTGACTACAACGGCATTGTTGTTACATGATATTTACATTTTAATTTCATCTAATGAAAAAATAAAAATTAGCTCCCATTCGTGATTTTTGATGGGTTCTTATTTGCAAGGAATATCTTCAAAAGGGATGAGTTAATCGAAAAGCCCCTGTGACTTGCCGATTAAATTTTGGGTTAAACTAACAGCACGAATATGTTGTTTAGGAGTGATCACATGTTGCTGACGGGGAACATTATTTCAGGAGAGTTTGATGAACATAT
The DNA here is from genome assembly GCF_050389805.1 of Niallia sp. Kr1. NCBI lineage: Bacteria > Bacillati > Bacillota > Bacilli > Caryophanales > Bacillaceae > Niallia > Niallia sp. Kr1. Next base: position 1,723,476 of record NZ_CP130945.1, read on the forward strand.
GAACGAATTTTCATTACAAGGAGTAAAATCACTTACCACCCAATCAACGATTAAAGAAAGCCAAATAAAAAGTCTTTATGATTATTTAATGAAGCACCGGAACGACATAGATGGTCAAATCATTACGTTAAATGATCAAATTCCGATCATGTTGAGCCAAGAAGAAATTAACCTGTTTATAAGGGATCTAGAAACAATTCGGTCTATGTATCGCCAAGGGCAGTAAGTTAATTTATTAACATTAACGTCCAAAAAGGTTCCAAGGGATTAAATAAAGAATGTTTTTTAAAAGCAAACCATCTATATGTAGTCGGTGATTTACTTTTTTGAGGTCAGTTTCGGTTAACAAGTGAGGACTGACTTCTTTTTATCGGAAAGAGTATCGGTCATGCCAGTCACTGTGATGCCTCGAATGTATATCCTATGGTAAAATAAAAAAAGATTAATTGATTCATAGGGGATGGATGAAATGAAGACATTAGAAGCGGTTGACATAAATGGTTCCCAACAGTGGATTTATGTTCGAACGAAAAATGAGGATAAACCGATTCTGCTATTTTTACACGGTGGTCCAGGGGCTGCACAAATTTATTGTGTCGATCGTTATTTTGAGAAATTAGAAGAGGATTTCATTGTGGTGGATTGGGACCAAAGAGGTTCAGGAAAAAGCTACAATAAAAAATCTTTGAATCGGAAGTTGACGATCAATCAATATGTGGAAGATATTAAAGTATTATCCCAGCTGTTATTAAAACGGTTTAACAAAGATAAAATCTTTTTAGTCGGGCATTCTTGGGGGACCATTATTGGTCTTTTGGCGGTTGAAAAATATCCAGAGTTATTTCAGTGTTATCTTGGAATTGGTCAGGTTATTGATTTAGAAGAGGGAGAAGGAAGAGGATACGATTATGCACTCCAACAATCAAAATTATATCATCATCGTTCCAATTATCAAACGTTAGTAAGACTTGGTTCCCCACCTTATCCTTCCCTAAAAAAGACCGCACAGTTTCGAAAAGTTCTCGATCAATATGGCGGCTTTCGCTATCAACAAAGGATGAATTTATGGAATGATATAAAAGAAATGATAACGTCTAAGCATTATAGAATTAAAGATATTTATCATTGGCTAAAAGGGATCCATTACCTGACAAAACATTTTAGGAGCGAAATAGTCAAGATAAACTTTAAAGAGCAAGTGAAAAAAGTAGAAATCCCCGTTTATTTTTTAACGGGCCAATTTGATTACATAACCCCTTACTCGTTAGTTGAAGAATATATGGAAATCATCGACAGTCCTTATAAAAAGTTAATAATAATCGAAAACACCGCTCACGACGTACACTTCGAAAAGCCTGATCCATTTATGGAAGTTTGCGTGAATATTTCTCTCGGGATACCCCTGTGACGATGATGATGGAAGGAGGTTCATGAATGGAAAACGAAATTTACATCCTACACGTTAATCGGTTATGTAATTGTTATGAAACAGGGGGACGGTTCTGAGCGTTTCACTTATTTCTTTTCCCAACTTTCACAATTGTTAATTGAAATCCATATTTAAACCGTTTGGGAACCCCTACTGTTCAAGTCTGAAGGACAAATTGTAGTCAGTGAATACCCTTTTTTTGATGCAATGATCATACAAGGTCACTGGTCCCCAAAAAGCCATTAAAAAACTCGCCAATAACCGGACGAGTTTTTTGTGTTGATGGAAACTAATGAGGCTTTTCAAATGGAGATGATTATGAACACAAGACGATGATTTGATAGGGTGTGGTTTGTGCGGGGATACTTTGAGTGGTGGGACCATAGATGACAATTAGATCTCGGTTCGCTGGATTTCTTGTAAAGAGTTGCCCATTTGTTAATACGGTTCTCGTATAGGGGGAAAGATTTAAACGTAATTGTCCATCGCTACTCACTAACTGACCATTAAAAAAGTCTACTTTGACATTCTGATTCTGATTTTCTCTAACTATAACGAGTGCTTGATATTGTGGAGGGTAAATAAGTATAGTAGGTTTATCTCCGTCGTAATATCCAGTAACAAGATCTCCTACGGATACCATTTCATGGTTTACAATGTAAGTAGTGGGTGAAGCCACGAAATTTACGATTGCTCCCGATCCATTCTCCACGGTTATTAATTGATAACAGCCTTCTCCTTCTCCGTTTTGACCTGAAAAAAAATCACTAATCATTGTGACAGTCCCGCGAAAGGAATAAAAATTAGTCATACCCAACCTCCATGGTTTTAAAAAAAAAAATTTTTATGAATAGCATACGATCATATTTTCGATATTCGTTAGGACTCATGATTTTTTCTCAGTTTGGCTGTATTGAGCTGCGTGGAAATCAACGGAGTCCTCATTCATGTTAAACGTTTTTTGATAGATCCTAAAGCCCTTCTATAATATATGTAGGTACTACCTAAAAGACTGTGTAGATACCTATATAGATTTGTTGCCAAAATTAGACCTACACCTTTTTTATTGAAGGCACAATATACGAAATTTTCATTCTCCTATGTTATTCTAACTAAATAAGGTTTTAAACCTGTGATGGGGTGGAACGATTCCGTATTGGCAACAGACATCGTTCAAGCTTGTTCAGGGTAAATAAAGGTAAGGGGTAACATGTGATGATCAAATTTGAAAAGGTAACGAAACGTTACGATGACGGTACTGTTGCAGTTGAAGGATTAGATTTGGAGATTCATAGAGGAGAATTTTTTGTCATTATTGGGCCAAGCGGATGTGGGAAGACAACCACATTAAAAATGATGAACAGGTTGCTCCCGTTATCAGATGGCATGATTTTCATTGATGGCAAAGAAATAAACGAGTACGACATCCATGATTTAAGATGGAATATCGGATATGTTTTACAACAGATTGCTCTTTTTCCGCATATGACGATTGAGGAGAACATAACTGTTGTTCCTGAAATGAAAAAATGGTCAAAAGAGAAGATGAAGCAAAGAGCCCATGAACTGATGGAAGTGGTAGGCTTAGACCCGAATACTTATAGCGACAGAAAACCAAGCCAATTATCGGGTGGTGAACAGCAAAGGGTCGGCGTAATTCGGGCACTTGCAGCGAATCCAGGGATCATCTTAATGGACGAACCTTTTAGTGCCTTGGATCCGATTAGTCGTGAAAAACTACAAGACGATTTGCTATTTTTAAAGAAAGAGCTCAAAAAGACAACAGTATTTGTCACCCATGATATGCAGGAGGCTCTCAAACTAGCCGATCGGATTTGTATCATGAAGGATGGGAAAATCGTTCAAGTAGGGACCCCTCAAGAACTGATGCATCAACCTGCTAACGAATTTGTTAAACAATTTGTAGGAGATAACTCTTTTAGGGGAGAAGAGATGAATCTAGGGAAGTTTCTTCTGCCAATTGATGACACAAGAACGACTGAGAGTTCAATAACCGTTTCGGTATCCGCTCCACTAAAAGAACTACTCGAAAAACTATCAGATGAGGATCAACTAGCCGTTGAACAAGATGGTGAAATCATCGGCATGATTAATAGACAAAGGATTATCCAGTATTTGTCTACAAGGCTGCAGAAAAGAGGGATCGCAAATGAGTAACTTCATAAATGTTTTCGAAGAAAGAAAAGGGGAACTATTCGGTGCGATCATCGAGCATATCCAAATTTCATTCATTGCGATCTTGTTAGCGGCCCTTATCGCGATTCCTCTAGGTATTTTTCTGACAAAAAGAGAAAAGATCGCGGATGGGATTATCGGCATAACAGCGGTACTGCAAACGATCCCTTCATTAGCTCTTTTAGGAATCCTCATTCCACTTTTTGGGATCGGAAAAGTTCCAGCTACCATCGCACTAGTTGCTTATGCCTTGCTCCCGATTTTAAGAAATACATATACAGGGATCAAAGAAGTAGACCCTTCCTTAATTGAAGCAGCTCGTGCGATGGGAATGAATACAAAGAGAAGGCTCATAAAAGTAGAAATCCCTCTTGCGATGCCGGTCATGATGGCCGGAATTCGTACGGCCATGGTTTTAATTATTGGGACAGCCACTCTTGCAGCATTAATTGGGGCTGGTGGATTAGGGGATCTGATATTGCTTGGGATTGACAGAAATGATACCAATCTCATTCTGCTAGGAGCGATACCTGCTGCAATATTAGCGATCGTATTTGATTTTCTCCTTAAAAAATTTGAACATCTATCCTTTAAGAAGGCTTTATTCACAATCGGAGGCATTGCATTTTTCGCTCTAGTCATCATTGTCACTCCTCTATTATCCAATCAAGATAAAGAAATTGTCATTGCCGGGAAATTAGGGGCGGAGCCTGAAATCTTAATCAATATGTATAAATTACTGATCGAAGAAGAAACCGATCTAAACGTGGAACTAAAACCAGGTCTTGGGAAAACGTCCTTTGTTTTCAATGCTTTGCAATCAGGGAGTATTGATCTCTATCCAGAATTTACGGGAACAGCTATTTCTGAATTTTTAAAGGAAACAGCGAAAAGTAACGATCGTGAAGAAGTCTATCAACAAGCAAAAGAGGGACTGTTGGAACAGTTTAGTCTTGTCATGTTGGAACCGATGCAATATAACAACACCTATACATTAGCTGTAACCCAAGAACTTGCACATCAATATCAACTAGAAAAGATATCTGATCTAAAGAGCATTGAATCCGAAGTAAAAGCGGGCTTTACACTGGAATTTTCAGATCGGGAAGATGGGTATCGAGGGATTCAATCTCTTTATGGGATTCAGTTTCCCAATCTCATCACAATGGAACCTAAACTACGTTATGTAGCAGTTGAATCAGGTGAAATTAATTTAGTGGATGCCTATTCGACAGATAGCGAGTTACAGCAATATAACCTTAACGTATTACAGGATGATAAAAATCTATTCCCACCCTACCAAGGAGCTCCCTTGTTAAGAAAAGAAACTGTTGAAAAATATCCTGAAATCGTGGAAGCCTTAAATCAATTAGCCGGAAAAGTGACGGATGATGAGATGAGAAAGATGAATTATCGAGTTAATGTTGAAGGAATCAGTCCTTCCGAAGTAGCGAAGAATTTTCTACAAGAAAAGGGATTGATACAATAAACCGTTCACTGTCACAAAGATAAAAGGATATGAATATAAAGGAAGTTGATTCCCTACTAGATATAGTAAATCAACTTCCTTTTTAGATGTCTAAAAACACGCGACGGATCTGGTTTTCATTCTGGGAAAAGCAGAAAGATAGGAAAATAGGGGACAAGCTATAATGCTTCAACAATCAAACTAACCATCCTAAGATTTGGAAAATAATGAAACGCGAGAACCGTCCCCATGTTTCCCCATGTTTCACGTCCTTTTGTTGCTACGACAGCATACGAGATATCCAAAACGGTAAGGTTCCCTTTTTTATTTCATTCATGAACCAAGTATCATCGTAGGTATTTTGTTTTGAAAAGTTTTTGTGTAGGATCTTTCCATCGTAGACTAGTTCTACCGGTACCGTATCAGATTGAGTGTGGGTTAAATCTTGCTTAATGGTATTTTGGTATTGGGTTTTTTTTAAGATAGAGAGGGAGCCCTCTATTCAATATTATATAACAAAATTCCTGAAATCATATTCTTAAAATATTAAAAGAAGGACTTGATTTTAGTTTTATTAATGACATTTTACGAGAAACTTATGCTAGTAAATATGGTCGACCAGCTAAAGTACCTGAGCTTATAGTGAAGATGTTACTTTTACATTAGGGATTAATCCTGAGGATGATTTACCTCATCCAAGTCTGTTAACCAAATTCCGCCGAAACAAACTAGGGATAAAATTAGAAGAAAGTTCGTACACCACCATGGGTGAGATGATGAAGCAATTTCTACATAATTGGATTGAGGAAGACCTCATTATTATTAGAATTAACTAAGAAAAGTGGGTTAACTGTAGGAGAAGTATTTGGAGATAAAACCTATTTTAGAAGAACAATCCTTGATAAAATTAAAGAAAATAAAGCAAAAGCATACATACCAGTAAGTGAGATGGCGTATAGGATTGATGAGGATTTATTCAGTTACAATAAAGATTCTGATGAATGGTTTTGCGCCAAGGAAATAAAACTTATAGAAAAGTGTATAAAAAAGAAAGGACGGAAAAGAGCATTATAAATACTATTTTGAAAAGGAAACCTGTAGTAATTGTCCATTAAAGACCAATGTATAAAGTCAGGCAATTCCGTTGGTAGAATATTAACGATAGGACTCAATACACCGGAATTCTACGGGTATAGCCAACAACAAAAGACAGACGAATTTAAAGAAAAATATAAGGAATGGTCTTGCCAAGAGTGAAAAAAGGTGAGATGAAGAATTTCCACGGGCTAGGTCGTGCCAAAGGGTACGATCATTTAAGCATGGAGTTACAAGCAAAACTAACCGCATTCGCGGTAAATTTAAAGAGGATAGCAGCCATACTATCCCTTTAAAAGGGATTAATTTTAATGTTTTTCTCATTTTGATAATATGTCTATCAGGAAATATTATTTCCCGTAAAAATTGTGTTTGAAGATCCAAAAACCCTTCATAAAAAAGTGCTTTTTTCAGTGGCTTCGACCTGTCCCTCAAATCCACGTTACATTTATGGTAAAATAGAAAATACAGGCGAGGAAATCATTTAGTAGTAAATATATAAATTAGAAAACATGAAAGTAAAGTTCATTTATTTTAAAGGGGTCAATGATGATTACGATCAAGGAAATTGCTGAAAGAGCGAATGTTTCTCGAACTACTGTATCCAGGGTAATCAATAATTCGGGTTACGTGAGCGAAGAGGCGAGAAATAGAGTATTAAAAATAATTAAAGAAACGGGATATGTACCAAGTGAAAATGCAAAATCGCTAAGAACGAAAAAGACAAAAGTAATTGGGGTGATTCTTCCAAAGATAAGTACAGAAACCTCCAGTCGCTTAGTGAATGGAATAGATGATGTTTTAGCGAAGCAAGGATATCAAATTCTCTTGACGATTACGAATTTGGAAGCCGAAAAGGAGATTGAATTTCTAAGATTGCTAAAAGGCAGACATGTGGATGGAATTATCCTTTCTGCAACGAATGTTAACCAATCTTTGGTGGAGGAGATTAACCAATTAAACATCCCATTTGTCACGGTTGGACAGTATATTCCAGGTTTGGTTAATGTTCTGTTTGATGATTATCATGCCACAAAGGAAATGGTTCAATATTTGATACAAAAAGGACATAAAAATATTGCTTTTATCGGTGTAGATGAAAAGGACCGTTCTGTAGGCTATTTTCGTAAAAAAGGTTATCTTGATGCAATGAAGGAAAACGATATAACGGTTGAAGACAGCTGGGTCCAAAAAGGAATTTTTGATGTAGCATCTGGAAGTACATGTATGAACGATATTTGGGATTCCTCTGTTGACAAACCAACAGCCGTGCTAGCTGTCACAGACCGACTTGCAATAGGCGCCCTCGAGTTTTTGAAAGAAAGAGGAGTGGAAGTTCCTAGAAGGGTAGCCGTTGCAGGAATGGGAGCTTCCGAGTTATCAAGATTTATAACACCCGCAATTACAACCATTGATTTTTCAATTGAAGATGCAGGACGAAGGGCAGCTTCTTTCATTTTAGAACAGATAAATGGGGAAAATTTCGATGAAGTGATTCATACAATTTCATATAGACTTATTGAACGAGATCGTATATAATTTGTTATGTAATCGATTCCACATCATTGAGAGGATCGATTACATATTATTTTTTCTTGTAAGGAATCGATTCCATAGATTTAACAAAATTATTTAAGAAAAGATGTAATCGATTCCATATTAACGAACTTATATTTTTTTGGAAGATAGGGAATCGATTCCATATTCTTTAGTACTATCTTTTTATTATTACTCATTATTAAGGTTAAGTAGGGTATACCTATGGATAACCAACCACATTAAAACAGAGGTGAACAAAATGACCGAAAATCGAAAAATTGCTGAAGAAGTCATCGAGGCTGTCGGTGGGCAAGAAAACATTCATTCCATTGCCCATTGTGCAACCCGTCTTCGAATCATCGTGGACGATAAGGAAAAAATTAATCAGGAACAAATTGAAAATATCCAAAAAGTAAAAGGAGCCTTCTTTAATTCAGGACAGTACCAGATTATTTTTGGAACTGGAACGGTAAATAAAATTTATGAGGAAGTTTCCAATTTAGGACTTAGTACCCTGTCCACATCAGATCAGAAAAAAGAAGCGGTTAAGAGTGGTTCCAGATTTCAACGAGCGATTCGTACATTTGGAGATGTCTTTGTTCCGATCATCCCTGTTCTTGTAGCAACCGGTTTATTTATGGGACTTCGCGGATTAATTATGCAGGAACAAATCTTGGCTCTATTGGGACTTACACCAGCCGATATATCTCAAAATTTTATCTTGTTTACCCAGGTTCTTACTGACACAGCCTTTATTTTCCTTCCTGCTCTAGTTGCCTGGTCCACATTCAGGGTATTCGGCGGGACTCCGATTATTGGTCTGGTTCTTGGCTTAATGCTGGTTAGTCCTTCGCTGCCAAATGCATGGTCTGTAGCAGGTGGCGACGTAACACCGATTTACTTTTTTGATTTTATTCCGGTAGTTGGTTACCAAGCTTCTGTGTTACCAGCTTTCATTTCGGGTATTCTTGGGGCAAAGCTAGAAAGAGCGATTAGAAAACGTGTACCAGAATCACTGGACTTAATTGTTACTCCTTTCTTAACATTACTTGTGATGATCATTGTCGCCTTACTTGTGATTGGACCCGTGTTCCATGCGGTTGAAAATGGCTTGCTAGATGTTGTAACCAATGTCCTTTCATGGCCGTTTGGAATTAGTGGGATTTTGATCGGCGGACTAAACCAACTGATTGTCATTACAGGGGTTCATCATGTGTTTAATATGTTGGAAATACAATTGTTAGCCCAATATCAAAGCAATCCTTACAATGCCATTGTTACTTGTGCCGTTGCTGCACAAGGCGGTGCCACTTTAGCGGTAGCACTAAAAACAAAATCAGCTAAATTAAAAGCACTTTCCTTCCCATCTGCATTTTCAGCATTTTTGGGGATTACGGAGCCTGCTATTTTTGGAGTGAATTTACGATACGGAAAACCATTTATTATGGGGCTTATTGGCGGTGCAGCAGGAGGGTTTGTGGCTTCTCTTCTACAACTGAAAGCAACTGGGATGGCGGTAACCGTGATTCCAGGAACTCTTCTTTATTTAAATGGACAATTATTACCGTATATTTTAGTAAACCTGATTGCAATTGGATCAGCATTCGTTCTAACTTGGATGTTTGGTTTTTCCGATAAAGAAAAAAAAGAAATAGAGCAATAAGCTTGTTCAAAAGAGGTGTCCTAAACAATAAGTCAGGTACTACGACAAAATTTCTAGAGAACCTTATCATTCTAGATATTGTGTGTACAGTTGAACCGGACATTTTCGGACACCTTCTTTCCTTTTATAGCAAAACTGACAACATAGGGGTGTGATTATGACAGAAAGAGAAGCTCACCTGATTCATAAAGCTTACGAAGAAGTGAAAAAATACGAGGAACAGGTTGAGAAAGATCCTTATCGATTAACCTTTCACCTTATGCCTCCTGTTGGATTATTGAACGACCCCAACGGTTTAATTCAATACAACGATGTGTATCATGTGTTTTTTCAGTGGAATCCATTTGATACAACACATGGTTCGAAATTCTGGGGGCATTACTCATCAAAGGATCTGATTCATTGGAAGAAGGAGTCCGTCGCTTTGGCCCCAAGCGAATGGTATGAAAAAAATGGCTGTTATTCTGGAAGTGCAGTGGAATGGGCTGGGAAACTTTATCTCTTTTATACAGGGAATGTCAAAAAAGAAAATGGAGATCGGGAAACCTATCAATGTATGGCAATTTCTGATGATGGCATTCATTTTGAAAAAAAGGGGCCAGTTTTAGAGCTTCCGGAAGGGTATACAGCCCATTTTCGTGATCCAAAGGTTTGGAAACATGATGATGATTGGTATATGATTGTAGGCGCTCAAACATTGGATGAAAAAGGAACTGCCGTTATTTTTCAATCCAAGGATTTGTATCACTGGAAGGAAGCCGGACGAATTGCCGGAGCGGATATGAATGGATTAAATGATTTTGGCTATATGTGGGAATGCCCAGATTTGATTCACCTAAATGGTCAGGATTTATTATTGGTTTCTCCTCAAGGGTTAGAGCCATCTGGACACTTCTATCATAATGTATTTCAATCGGGATATTTTGTGGGAAAAATGGATTATGATCATGTTCAATTTCAGCACGGACCTTTTGTCGAACTTGATCGCGGATTCGACTTCTATGCTCCACAAACCTTTAAGGATGCATCAGGAAGAACGATTCTTTACGGGTGGATGGGGATCACAGATGATATGGAACCGTATCATCCAACAATTAACCATCATTGGGTTCATGCATTGACCATTCCGAGAGAGTTGGAGCTGAGAAAAGGAAAACTTTATCAAAAACCGTTGGAAGAATTAAAAGGACTTCGAAAAGAGAGGCTCAAGGTTAACCACGTAAATTTAACAGAGAATCAGAACATCGAAATACAAGGGATAAAAGGAAAAGCATTGGAATTAATTGTTGATTTTTTAAAAATAGAAGGAAACAAGTTTGGGATTTCATTTCGTAATGAAGCGGTTTTAACCTATGAACCGGAAAGGGAAGAAATTCGTTTGCAAAGAAGAAATATTAAGACGGGTGGCCACGAAATAAGAAGATGCAAGCTTTCCGATTTGGATAAACTCCATGTTTTTATGGATCGATCTTCGATAGAAATTTTTATTAATGATGGGGAAGAGGTATTTACGGCCCGTTATTTCCCTGATTCAGAGAATGAAACGATTCAGTTTTTTGGAGATCATGTTGAAATGAATATAACCAAGTGGGAACTTAAGCCCTTTACGTATACGGGTCAAAGTATCTAATCCAAATGATCAGAGAACACTATCATGGCTTATACTGGTTTATCTCCTCAAGATGCATTAAAAGACTAGTGGAAATCTGCCAAACAATTGAATGTATTTTATTCAAAAGGTAGTATCATGTTGGAGGTGATGGGATGGGAAAGTTTTTTTCCATAGGAGAAGTACTCATTGATTTTATTCCCCATGAAAAGGGGGTTGCTTTAAAAGATGTTATTTCTTTTGAAAGAGCTCCGGGTGGTGCTCCGGCAAATGTAGCAGCAGCCGTTGCCAAATATGGTGAGGAAGCATGGATGATTTCAAAATTAGGTAAGGATGCTTTCGGTGACTTTTTAGTAGAAAAACTTCAGCAGGCAGGCGTTCGTACTGACCATATTATTCGAACCGATGAAGCCAATACTGCTCTAGCATTTGTGTCCCTTAAAGAAAATGGGGAGCGTGATTTTTCTTTTTACCGTAACCCATCTGCAGATATGCTCTATAAAGCAGAGGATTTGGATTCAACTATTTTTGAAAAAGGAGCTTATCTCCATTTTTGTTCTGTTGATTTGGTAGAATCTCCAATGAAATATGCACATAAAAAAGCCATAGACCTGATCAAATCAAAGCAAGGAATTATCAGTTTTGACCCAAATGTGCGTTTACCGTTGTGGAAAAAAGAACAGGAATGTCGTGATACTATTTTGGAATTTATCCCATCAGCCCATATTGTAAAGATTTCGGATGAAGAACTTGAATTTATAACAGGTATTTCTGATGAAAAGAAAGCTTTGCAATCCTTATTTCAAGGGGATGTTGAGGTGGTTGTATATACCCAGGGAGGAAAAGGGGCATCTGTTTTAACAAAGGACAAGGTGTTTTTTCATGAGGGTTACAAAGTAAACGTAATAGATACAACAGGGGCCGGAGATGCTTTTATCGGTGGTTTCCTATTTGTTTTATTAAGAAATCATGTGAGTATAATGAATCTTAAAACATATGTAGAAGAGCATGCAAACGAATTATTGTTGTTTGCAAATGCAAGTGGAGCCTTAACAACAACGAAAAAAGGCGGAATCAGCGCCTTGCCAACTCTTCAAGAAGTGGAAAACTTTGTGGAATAACTGGTTTTTTATTAATAATATTAAAACGAACCTTTAGTTTGGATGGTTTTTCCAAAATCGGGCACATTTCTGAAATAGAATTGTGCCTTTATTGCATGATATTTCCCTGCTATACGAAAAGAAATGAATGATAGATGCTTAATTACATATCTTTGTCTTTGAGCATAAGAATCCTCCTATTTGGGAATCTATTTATTATTCAAGAAATTAATTACTTGATAAACTCAAACCTGACATACATAGCTTTAAATAAAAAGTGAAACGTGAGAACCGTCCCCACGTTTCACTTTATACGAAAATACCTTCTTCGGTTTTCTAGTTTGGTTTCACACCAGTTTTGATTCCATTTTTCCTTTAACGTTGCCATGACACTAGCTTTAGGATTTCGATAATGGGTTTCACAATGTTCCAGTATTTCGTCTACGGTCACCCACTCTCCCTCTCTGGTACGCATATACGCTTTTATTTTGTCAATGGTAATCGAATAGGAAGTGACACCTTCTCCTTTTTTCACGCCACCTACTTGAGTTTCATGGTGTTCTCGTATCTGTCTGCGGATACGTTGATACGCTTTTCTTTTATCGGCGAGGGAATTATATTGAGCAGGGATGGAGATCATCGTTTTCCGTTTCCCAACTTGAATCAATCCAATCTTGTATGAAGTTAAAATTTCCTTCACACATCTCGGAATGGCCTGTTTCCGCTTAGGAATGGCGATATACACATATTGACCTAACCGAACTCGTTTAAGGGCTTGGTCAATTAATTTAAATGTTAAGGATGTTTTCATTTCTACAATATAGTTGATGTCCCCGTTAATTCCCAATACATCACAATTCATGACTTCTCCATAAATATCGGTGCAGCCTTGTTCTAATAAAAACTTCTTTACGGGTCCAAACAGTTCAGATTCTTTCATTATATATTTTTCCGCTCCTCTCTGGTTCATCCCGCTAGCTAAGACATACATTTGTGTAAAGATGTTACTGCTTTCGTTCTGTCGTGGCGAAGTCCACATGTATTTGATCGATTATATTCTACTATTCTATTTGTCTCTCATGTGTATGTCAAAACCACATGATGAAAATTCTACTTCTTCTTTCCCCGTTTTAAAGGTTTTATTATGGTTATTCGTTTTTGAATTCATTTTCATCTATTATATACTATACAATAGAAATCCGAGTGATCAGGATGTAGATATCTATTTTAAAAAAATGATGGATGTTGCACATAGAGATTTTCCGTTTATTAAATTAATGGACTGCTCAAAACCGTCAACTATTTTCGTGGTATAATGAGGAGCTTAAGATGATGAGGACTAGTTCGTCATTTAAAGGAGGGTGTCAAGGTAAGCCGCCCCATAATGAAAAAAACATAGAGGTGTAAGAAATGAATAAACGATGGACGATCGATAAAATTAGAGAATTTGTAGAGAAAAATTCAGAAAGTAAGTTGCTAACGACGGAATATCACGGTTTTTCGCAAAAATTATTATTTAAATGTGCATGTGGGAACCAATTTGAAAAACCATTTACGAAATTTAAAAATAACCATCAGCGTAAATGTGATGTTTGCCAACCACCAAAACCGTCACGCTAAGGATGTAGAGAATGAACGAAGTGTGTTTCTGTTCAAATAGAGGTTTGTTTATTCTTCCTTGAAATTGAACTGACAGAAAAGACTGAGTTCGGACCTATCATTTCGATGTATTTGGACTCATTCCAATAACAGGTCTTAGTTATTAGTTTAAATAAGGTCAGTATCTCCATTGGATTAATGCATGATCATGTTGGGGGACTGACCTTATTTATTCTAACGGGGTTGGTTGAAGAGAATAAAAACTTGTATTGGGCAATAATTGAATAACGACTTCGGAAAATTCATGTTTAAATTTAGATGATATTGTGAAGTAATGTACTTAAAAATTTGCAATTTAGAAAGGTAATTCACATAATTAGACAAGAAAAAACATGTGTGAAAGAGGGACTCTAATATGAATAACCTTACCAAAATGAAAATATCTAAGTCTGTAAATGAAGTGTTTGAAGCTTTTGTTGATCCTGCAAAAATTGGGAACTTTTGGTTTTCTTCTAGTTCTGAACGTTGGGAGCGGGGAAAGAAAATTACGTTAATGTATAATGAATACAATGCTGAGGTTCCTATGGAAGTAAAAGAAATAGAGCGAAATAGGAGAATTGTGTTTCAATGGGGTGCAAATGGGGAAGGACATACCGTTACGATCACTCTTATTGAGTTAGATGATTCTAGTACCATTGTTGAAGTTAAGGAAGAAGGATTTAATGAAAATGACGCTGATTTTATAAGCCAAATTTTGGATAATAAAGAAGGATGGGTCTTTATGCTAACTTGTTTGAAGGCCTATTTAGAATCAAACGTTAATCAATTGAGAGCAGGGCTTGTGAAATAATGACTAAGAGCCATTCGGCTCTCTATGTTCTTGTCTAATTCTGAATGGATTTGAAGGGGACTTTTTTAAAAGATAGCAATAACGGTAAAATTTTATCCGTGAAGGAAAAGGAAAAGTATGATATACCTTTCCTTCTCATCCTTTCCTTATGAAAAAATATGACCAATTTCTACCTCTGCACGTAAAAAAGTAGGAGAATTATCGTTCAACATTTGCTTATCAACAAATTTTGGAGAGACCTTCGTTGCGATAATGAAGTCTCCTCGTTTTCCACTTTCTTTTACGACTTCACCTAAAAGTTCTTCTGAGCGACCAGGACCATATAAATAGGCTGTGTCTAAAAAGTTGATCCCATTATCAAGGGCAGTACGAACTAATTGTTTGCCTGTTTCCTCATCTACGTTTGGAAATAAATTATGCCCCCCCAGCATTTGTCCCTAAACCGATTGGATTCACATGTAAATTTGATTTGCCTAGTCGTACTTGTTTTGTCATGATAAAGCCCTCTTTCTAATTAATAAGTAATGTTGTATCAATAAATCAATATTTTGTTTCACTATGTGAACCTTTTTCTATAAAGGTATGATGGATTAAGGCTAATATTATTGATTCGTTTATATCAGTCAAGATTAAATCATCACTTAATTCTCAGGTAGTTTTTTTGTTAATAAAACTAAAATACATACTATAATTGAGGATCGAGTGAAATAATGTACTTTAACGCTAAGGTAGCGTAGGTGAAAAAAGGATCTAAGTTATTTTAGGATGGAGATCCTATTTTAGTTATTCCATTAATGGCGCATTTCTAAATAAAGGAAGCGTTTGTTTCATATAAGAATCAGATTATCAAAATGAAGAAGGAACTGGTAAGGCGAAGGTTGAATTAATACAGGTTGAATGTAGTAGTTAAACATGAGATTTAGAAAAATGGGAGGTACACGATGAAATCTCAAATCATGAGAACCCACTTTATAACACTAAAACAACAAAGAGACAATCTTCTTCCGACACTTCAACCATTATCAAGGGCACAATTATGGGAAAGACCTGTAGAAAATAAATGGTCGATTGGAGAATCCCTTTATCATTTATTTCTTATTACAAAAATGTTGCGAGTTGCAGCAATCATTACCATACCGTGTACCAAGTTATATGCACGAATGACGAGAAATAAACCATACGATTGTTATATACATGATATTTATAAGGAGTATAAAGAAAAACATGGGAGAGGGATGAAGTCGCCATTTATTTTGAATCCACCAAATAAAATTTATCATACGATGGATTTTAATGAATTGAATCAACTTCTAATCAATGAAACTTCAAAAGTATGGAAACTAGTGGAGGATATTGATGAAGATATCGCAGGACATATCTTCTTTTTGGACCCTGTAGCGAACTATCCAAATCTTATTCAAGCTATTCAACTTTTAGCTATACATGAAGCACATCATATTAGAATCATTCAAAGGGATCTTAACGCTTTAAAAGGGAAAATAAAATAAGGAAACCATTCCAAGGGCGCTTTCCTGTAGCAAGGATCAGCGCTTATTTACTTAAATTAATAGATGGAGATAAAGAAATCAGGCAATATTTTTCATCGAGAAAGATGGTTAGAAAATTGCTAAGGGATAAAGAGGAACGACTGCGTTTTAAAGGGCTATTAAACGATAGATTTAACTAAGTGATTTTCTTAGAATTTAGTCAAATCCTTTTAAAATCAGCGGGGATGATCACCTAAAGTGACACCAGGGATATATCGAATGATTTTGTGAATAATAAGATTGTTAAACAATATATGGAGGCGGATTCGTATGCAACAAGAAGATCATCAATCCACTGAAAATGTAAGTTCTATTATGAAACCAGGATTTGCTGGAACGGATGCACAAAAAGTAAAAAAGCAAATTCAAAAAGATGTAAGCGAAGGACAAGGTGCAATGACTTCCCGTGAAGCAGGAGCCATGCGCGATTAATAAAACACTCTATTTGCCACGAAACAAGATTGAAGGGTACTTTTAAGTAATCTTTAATTTAAGCTATATTTCCCCGTTTAATGATCAAAATTAAGGATTCAATACGATATAAGCAACATCAAAGTCCTAAATCAATGTATAAAAATGAAATACACTAATAAACCTCTACTTCTAAATGGAGTAGGGTTTTTTATTGTTATTAAAACAATATATATTGCAAAGAAAATATTGTCATTCACATAAAAACTGTGTATAATGTATATAAAGTATATATACATTATTTATTAGAAGAGGGATGCGGCATGCATATAATCATTTCCAATACTTCGAAAGAACCCCTTTATGAGCAGATTTATATGCAAATAAAGAAGCAGATTTTGACGAATGAACTAAAAGCAGGAGAGGCGTTACCCTCTATGCGGCAATTAGCCAAAGACTTAGATATAAGTGTGATCACAACCAAACGGGCGTATGAAGAGCTTGAGAAAAATGGGTTTATTTTCTCAATCGTCGGAAAAGGGTCGTTTGTGTCTGAACAAAATAATGAAATGATTCTGGAACGGAAAATGAAAGTCATCGAAGAACAGTTAATGGCGGCAATCCAAAATAGTAAAGAAATAGGAGTAGAATTAACCGAATTACAGGAATTACTTACTATGCTATATAAGGAGGACCAATGATGGAAAACGTAATTGAACTCCAACATGTAAATAAGGCGTTCAAAGGATTTGAACTGAAAGATTTATCAGTCTCAGTTAAGAAAGGCTTTGTTACAGGATTTATTGGCGGAAATGGAGCAGGAAAATCCACAACCATCAAGTTGATTATGAATTTATTACAACCAGATAGCGGAGAGGTTACCATTTTTGGTATGAATTATAAGAAGAATGAAAAAGAAATCAAACAACGAATTGGCTTTGTGTTTGATCATAATGTTTTTTATGAAACTATTTCCTTATCAGATATTAAAAAAATCATAAAACCAAGCTATAAAAGATGGGACGATTCTCTATTCAATGATTATGTAGATCGGTTCGAACTACCATTAAAGAAAAAGCTAAAAACTTTTTCAAAAGGAATGATGATGAAGGCTTCATTAGCCATTGCGTTATCTCATCATCCTGAGTTAATTATTATGGATGAACCAACATCGGGATTAGACCCCATTTTTCGTAGAGAGCTGTTAGATGTTCTTCGAGATCTCATGCAGGATGGGGAAAGAACGATTTTCTTCTCGACGCATATTACAACAGACTTAGATCGAATTGCGGATTATATTACCTTTATTCATAATGGAGAACATATTTTTACAAAAGAAAATTATAAAATTGAAGAAGAATATGCGATTGTAAAAGGAGAAAGTAATCTATTAGACCGTGATACAGAACGAGAATTTATCGGGATTCGAAAAAGTAAACATGGATTTGAAGCATTAACGACAAATAAGCAGCGTACGTTAAGGGTCTTTGGCGATACGGTTATGTTGGAGAAGCCAACCCTTGAAGATATTATGCTATATACCAAGAAGGGAGAAGATCAATATGTTCAATCTCATTCGTAAAGATATTGCATTACAGAAAAATACATTAATAATTATGATCCCTTTGTTATTGATCTATTTATCTTTAGGTTCTTCTTCTATCTTCGTGGGTGTTTTATTTTGTATGGCCATCATTATGCAAAGCTTTTCAATGGATGAAAAATCCTCTATCCATCTCCTATTGAATTCTTTGCCTTATACTCGAAAAGAAATCGTCAGTTCAAAATATATGAGTGCAGGTGTTTTTACTTTCCTGGTTGTGCTGACTATTTTTTTAGGGAATTTACTCATTCATAGAGAAATCATCCAATGGGAACCACTATTGATGATCATCAGTATGGTTGCGCTGTTTATTTCACTTGCATTTCCATTTTCTTATCTATTTAAAAGTCAATATTTAATGTTTGTTCTCGGGGCTTTGTTTGTCCTTTATATTGTGGTGGTCAATACATTTATCCCTAATTTTAATGATAGAGTAAGAGAAGGAATGATCATGGTCCTTTCTTCTGAAAATTCACTGTTGTATGTGGGAATCTTGCTAGCGGTTGGATGTCTCTACATTCTTTCATGGATGTTCTCGATCCGTATTTATAGCAGGAAAGTATTTTAAGAATGAATGCTCTTCGAAACGATATGTTCTTTCAATCAATTTGTTCAAACTTGTAAAAGTTATCATCTAACAATATTTTATAAAAAACTTTTGGATCTTCTGCAATTGGATACCTTTCTGTAATAAGGATAGTGCCCTTTTTTCATTTTCAGAGCAAGATTGTGGAATGGTTATTATTTATGGATAGGTAATTGAGACAAAAATGTAAGATTTGTTCTCATTCTGTAAGTTACTTCGATTATAACCTTTACACTTCCTTGATATTCTTATGTAATTAGAAATCATAAGGGAATACAAAATGGAAGTTATTGATTTATTAAAAGCTGTCCTTTTAGGACTTTTTGAAGGATTAATCGAATTGGCTCCCTTCTAAGAAAAATAGTTTATTCAATAATAAAATTCAAGTTATTAAGTCAAAAGATTGGTATAAGGAATTAAAAAAGAATTTATTTATCTTTAATAAAACCCTTTAGAAAATATATTTAAAATTAGGAAATTGAAATTATCTTAAAAGACAAAAGAAAATTAGAGGCGTTTCAAGAACAATTTAATCAAGTGTTAGTTAAAGAAGGTTTATAGGTTATCTTTTTTATACGAACGGGTGCGTTTGTTGAACAAAAAGAAAGAGGTTGATACATATTAGATAAACTAATATACATCAACTTCTATTTTTTTGACTTTTTACGATTTAGGTCTTGAAAAACTTAAAGAAGGGTTTTGAGGGTAATTTAAAAAATACGTCTTCTTAATCGAAATGAAAAGACGAAAATGACTGCTACAAAGGGTACAAATCTTCTTCTGAAGCCTGATATCAAGAAGAAACCTCCTCGAGGTGGATCTCCACTAATTACTCCCCGATATACTCTACCGTTACGCATTCTTACTTCAACCGGTTCGCCTCGGTATCTCATCATTGGATTCATTTATTTTATCACTTCCTTTTAGAAAGAATGTTGTAATTATCAAGCAATATTAATTAATAACCGCCTCCAACAAAAGAAACTCCTACAATGATAAGGAGAATGAATAATACTACAATCAAAGCAAACCCCATTCCCATTCCATGTCCATGATCTGACATAATTAACACCTCCTGTTTATAAAACGGATACCAGAGGATATCCTACTATAACAATATGCAAATCCTAATTTTTTGTAATGGACAATCGTGCGAGATATTAGAAAGTTCCATATTTATCTACTGGATTTATGTACTATGAGTAAAAGCGTATGCAACAAACATACGCTTTTTGTAGACGAATATTATAGGAATGATGGAGAATACGGCTAATGTATAATTAGTATAAGTAATTATACAGAAGGGTAGTAAGGTTAATAGCCTTAATGATTTAAATAAGATTACTGTTAAACCATTACTGTATGTAGTTAAAGAAAAAGGAGAAGGGAAAACTTGAGTGCTTGCATTTATTTTGAGTATAGACTTTTTCAGTGGTCCCGAATCTTCCAATCTTTTCAATGGGCATATAAGGCTACCTGTAAAAGTTTTCTTTATATCTTCATAGTTAGCATGTCCTGTGTAAAAAGAATGAATTTACATATAAATCTGATTATTATATTTTTTTGTGATAAATGTTACATCTTTAAATCTAAAAATTGTTTTAACATATGTGTAAATAAAACATGTACATATAAGAGGTGAATATTGATGAAGATTGGTACACCCGTGATATTTAATGGAGAAAAATATACGATTAGATGGCTATATGACAATGGAAATTGTGAAATTAAGAAGCGGGATGTAGAACAAGTGGAATTAGTGTCACTTTCTGTGCTTGAAATCTATGAAGAAACTGCCCAATTTTGTTAATCTATGTTTTATGTTTGTTGATAAATAAGATAAAAAGAGGAGTTGTAGGTTTTATGAAAAATACCGTTAACCTTTCTTTAGAGGAGTTGGATAGACGTATTGCTCATTTTGAGTTTCGTCTTATGGATTTTAGTATCAGTGAGGATCAAGAAGAGTTTATCAAAGGAATATTAAGGGAGCTAAAGAAAGCCAAAGAAATCAAGATCTCCCAAACTTTATAAAACAAGGGGAAAACAAGGGGGACGGTTCTAGTGTTTCATTTTGTGAATAGGGGATGGCACAAAATCCAAACCCAAATACTTACTGTTAGCACCCAAAAATGAAATGTCAGAACCGTCCCTGTATGCACTATTTTATTATCTCTAGTAAGCTTTCTAGTTTATTTATTTCGTATGTAGGTTTTATCGACGATGTATGATTTTCCTTGTATCTCGGATTGAACCAACAGGTATCAATTCCATAGTTCATTCCGCCTTGAATATCAGAAGTTAAGGAATCTCCCACCATTAATACGTTGGATTTTTCTGTGATCCGCAGCTTGCTAAAAGCAAAATCAAAAATTTCGGTTTGTGGTTTTTGGAAACGAGTGGATTCTGAAATAATGATATGTTCAAATAGACCTTTTAACGGGGAATTGTTAATTCTTGATGTTTGAACATCTGTAAACCCGTTCGTAATAATGCCCAAGCGTTTATGTGAAAGAGCACGAATGACTTTTTCAGCACCTTGAACAAGGTGCGTTAGTTCTTTAAGTAATGTTAAATAATCCTGATTGAATACATCTCCGTCAATGTCAAGTCCGTGTGCTATAAATAATCTCCTAAACCTTTCAGAACCTAGTTCAACAAGGCTCATTTTTCCATTTTCTAATTCTCTCCACAACATGTTACTAATTTCTTGGTAACTCTTCTCGTATAGCTTTAAGTTATTTAATAAATTGTATTGATTAAAGACTTTATTAAAAGCTTCTTGCTCCGCTTTAGTAAAATCAAAAAGCGTGTCATCTATATCGAAAAATATAATATCGTAATTCTTCATTTTATCCCATACTTTCTAATTCTGTTAAACATCCGTAAAAATACTCTACTTCCTATAAATCTATTTTTATACATCATATTAACCGTTCTTTTTCGTAAAGGTCAACAATAATAAAATAGGGCAACCAGATTAATCAAATAAGCATGTGAAAAGATTTATTTAAGATAACGAGCAAGATTATTCAATAAATGATTTAAATAAAGCATGGTGAAAAGCAAATTCATTTTTATAAATGATCTCCCATCTAAAGAAAACACATCAGCTTTGGAAAGTTTTTCTACAATAACATCTTGTCTAGATAAATTTAATAGGATACAATGACTGTATTGTTTTACCGCTTTATCAGAATAAAGCGCATTGTGTTTTGATATGATTTGTTAAGTTTTCATACCTCTGGAGAAGATTCAACAGATCTATTAGATGAAAAAGAAGAAATATATTTACTATTTTTATAGGAGAGAATGTAATCATGTTAGCAGAAAAAGTAGAGAATCAGGAACAAAAAAATATGAAAATATCAAAAATACCACATACTTTTATAATCCTATTTGGTATTATTGTTCTCCTCGCCATTGCGACGTATTTCATTCCATCTGGTCAATATGATCGAGAAACGAATGAAGATGGAAGAACGGTTGTGATCAATGGAACCTATCATGAAACCGAAGCAAGTCCGGCAGGTTTCCTAGATATCTTCACCTCCGTATTTGATGGAATGGTTCAAAGTGCCGATATCATCTTTTTATTGTTTATTGTTGGTGGATCATTTGGCATTTTATCAAGTACGGGTGCGATTGAAGGATTGTTTAACAGATTAATGACAAAGCTAAAAGGTAATGAGGTTTATTTAATCCCAATACTTACGACTTTTTTTGCGATCTGTGGAGCAACGTTTGGAATGGCTGAAGAGAGTATCCCATACTTAATTATTCTTTTACCTTTCCTTCTTAAACTAGGATTTGACCGAATCATTGCAGTAGCAACCTCCCTGATTGGCACATCCATTGGCTATGCGGGAGCCGTTACCAATCCATTTAATGTTGGGGTGGCACAAGGGATTTCAGAATTACCCTTGTTCTCTGGAATGTCCGTACGAATTGTTTTACTAGCCATCTTGATTATTGTGACAAATATTTATCTTATGCGATATTCTAAAATGATCCTCGCAAATCCCGAGAGAAGTCTTGACTACGGAAATAAACCGTTTATTTCAGATAATGAAAACGTAACATTTAGTCAGCAATTAACGAAAAGCAAAGTGGTTATTTTACTGCTCTTTCTTCTTACCATTTTCATCATTCCTTTTGGAATCATCAAGTACGGATGGTATATGAAGGAAATCGCTTCTCTATTTTTAGTTATGGGTGTGATTGTAGGGATTATTGCAAAAATGAATTATAATGAGATCGCCGAATCCTTTACAAAGGGATGTAATGATATGGTTGTCGCAGCATTGGCTGTTGGTTTAGCGCATAGTGCAGTCGTCATCCTAGAAAATTCGGATGCGATTGATACAATCGTCTACTCGTTATCTAGTTTAATTGATGGGCTACCGTCAACATTTGCAGTAGGTGGAATCTATGGTGTGCAGAGTGTGATCAACTATATTGTGAGTTCAGGAAGTGGACAAGCCGCCTTAACGATGCCGCTCATGGCGCCATTAGCGGATTTACTTGAAGTACACAGACAAACGGCCGTTCTAGCCTTTCAAATTGGTGATGGTGTTTCCAATGCACTTACACCTACCAATGGACATTTGATGGCCGCTTTAGCCATTGCTGGATTATCCTGGATTAAGTGGGCAAGATTCCTTATTCCATTATTACTCATCCTTTATGTGGTTGGTTTCATTTACCTTCTCATTATCCATCAATTCGTATGGGTATTTTAATAAAATTGCTTATAAGTAGAAAGGGAGAACACGATGTACGATAGTTTACAGAAACTAAATGAGATCCCCGTATTTCATTTCTTTTCCGAAATATCCCAAATCCCGAGATGTTCAGGAAACGAAAAAGAAATTAGTGATTATTTAGTCCGCTTTGCTCATGAACGTAATTTAGAAGTTATTCAAGATGAGACATTAAATGTCATTATCAAAAAACCTGCTACCCAAGGATATGAACAGGGTCCAACTGTGATTATCCAGGGACATATGGATATGGTCTGTGAGAAAAATGAGGGGACCATTCATGATTTTAATAAAGATCCATTAAAGTTACGGATCCAAGACGATATGTTATATGCGACAGATACGACACTAGGAGCGGATAATGGCATTGCGGTCGCGTATGCATTAGCGTTATTGGATTCTACGGATATCCCACATCCAGCACTGGAAGTTGTCATTACGACAGAGGAAGAAACAACGATGAAGGGTGCTTTATCCGTTGATCCTAGCCATTTTGAAGGAAAAATGTTGATCAATATTGATTCAGAGGAAGACGATAAACTGTTGGTCAGTAGTGCAGGGGGATTACAGACCATTTTAGAGATTCCGATTATCGAAGAAACTGAGCGTGCGGGATACGAAAGTTTTACTCTATCGGTGAAAGGGTTAATCGGGGGACACTCTGGAATTGAAATTGATCAGGAAAGAGGTAATGCTCTTAAAATAATCGGACGCCTGCTGTATGACCTGTCCACTGATTTTTCATTTGTCATCCAACAAATCCGTGGAGGAATGGCATCCAATGCCATTCCTCGCGAAGTATTTGTGACCATCGCTTTTCCAGAAGGGGAAGTCGATTCATTACAAGAAAAAATACAAATATGGACCAATACGCTAAAAAACGAGTTTGCCATTTCAGACCCAGATGTGTTCGTTGAGCTGAAGAGAGAAGAAGGCTCCTTGTCGACTTGTTTCTCAGAAGAAACAACACGTAAGGTCATCACAGCCCTCATGCTATTGCCAAATGGAATTCAAAATATGAGTATGGAATTGAAAGGGCTCGTAGAGAGTTCGGTAAATGTAGGTGTAGTGGATACAACAAAAACCTCCATTATTATCGAAAGTGACGTCAGAAGTTCAGTGAAAAGCCGCAAATATGCGATTACAGAACAATCTCGATTGGTGGCTGAGAGCTTAGATTGCAAGTTTACGGTTACCTCTGATTACCCAGAATGGCCATACAATCCTGATTCAGCATTACGTCAATTATTTGAAAAGGTCTATTTTGAAAGAGAAGGAAAAGAGATTGAAGTGATTGCCGTGCATGCAGGGATCGAGTGCGGGATTTTTATCGAAAAAATTCCCGGTTTAGATGCAATTTCGATTGGTCCCGATACGTTTGATGTACATACTCCAAATGAGCATGTTAGCATCCCGTCTATGCTAAATAATTGGGAATATTTCCTGGCGGTACTAAAAGAAATGAAATAGATGGTATGTCGATGTGGGTGGTAGTGTGAAGAAGCCTTGATGCCCCCAATGTACGATTTAACAACCCTGTCTGTTTGTGTTTGCAAACAGCAGGGTTGTTTTTTTTATTACTTTTGCAATTGTTTCTGAGCGATTCTTGGAAAGGAATTTTGTAATTAATAGTTTTCTGAATATACGGTACATAAACTCCTTTATTTTGCCAACGTTTGGATTATGATTATCCTTATTAACAATCGTAGTTATTAATTCAAAAAGAGTAATAGCATCTATATAACCTGTTCAGTGAAAAGTGTAATGATTATGAAAAAAATATTAAGTTTGTTAAGGAATTGTAATTCTCATATATGAAAAATGACCCATACTTTTTACAAAAGTTTGGGTTTTCTTTTTGTTTTTAAAGTAAAGTAGTTGTATTTTGTTTGGTTTTTAAAATAAATGTTTGTTTATTTACAATTAAAAAAGTAAGTGTCATAAGGTCTTGTGACGTGTAGATCGGAGATCGTTTGAGTGTGAAATGACATGTTACTAGGAACTAAAACGAAATAATATGAATTTACATAATGTTTACGAATCAAATGTGTTTGATTAACATTTGGAAAGTATATTGGAAAAGTAAACAAAAACGAAACAAAAACAAAACAGACAGATAATACGTTTGAATAATGTTTGTTTAGGGTTTACTAATAAAAGATTACTAATTTTAAAACAAAACAAACATTAAGAATGTAAAAACAAATACAAAGAACTTCTGATTTGAAAATGGAGGAGAAGTGAGTGGCAAGAATTGAGTTAAAGCATTTATATAAGGATTATGTTGATGGTGTACATGCTGTTACAGATTTTGATTTAACAATTGAAAATGAAGAATTCATTGTGTTAGTTGGACCATCTGGATGCGGGAAATCAACGACATTGCGAATGATTGCAGGTCTTGAAGACATATCTTCCGGAGAAATAACTATAGATGGTAAGCAACAAAATAATCTTCACCCAAAAGATCGTGACATTGCCATGGTATTCCAAAACTATGCGTTATATCCTCATATGAATGTATATGACAACATGGCTTTTGGTTTGAAAATGCGGAAAACTCCGAAAGATGAAATCGAGCGCCGCGTCAAAAATGCAGCAAAAATTCTTGATATTGAAAAACTATTAGATCGAAAGCCAGCGGAATTATCTGGCGGTCAAAGACAACGGGTTGCATTAGGTCGGGCGATTGTCCGAGAAGCAAAAGTATTCTTGATGGACGAGCCATTATCAAACTTAGACGCAAAGCTTCGGTTCCAAACACGTGCTGAAATCACGAAACTTCATAGAAATTTAAAAGCGACAACGATTTATGTAACGCATGACCAAACAGAAGCGATGTCGATGGCAACACGAATTGTTGTGATGAAAGACGGGTTGATTCAACAAATTGGGACACCGAAAGAAATCTACTTAAAACCTGCGAATGTGTTTGTTGGTAAATTTATCGGATCTCCGGCAATGAACTTTGTCCATGTATCTGTAACAGAAAATAGGTTGGTCATTGGAGATTTAAATTTTCCTTTACCACAAAGTGTGAAACAAAGATTAGCTGATCAAAGATATGTAAATAAAGAGATGTTAATCGGAATTCGACCAGAAGACCTTCAATTAGATGAAGGTGAGCAGAAAGATGTTTCGATTTTAGCAGAAGTTGAACTTTCTGAATTAATGGGTGCGGAAACATTAGTTTACATTAAGTTAAACAGTGAGACCGTGATTTCGAAGATAAATAGTATGGATCAATTTGATGCGGGACAAAAAATTCAGTTAGGTATAAACTTCGATCACATTCATTTCTTTGATAAAGAAACAGAACTTCGTGTTCCAACAATGGATGAAGTTCAAAAAAGGGAAGAAAAGGAAACTCTGACTGCATGAGGGTAGAACTTTTTAAACAAGCTTTTAAAATCAATCAATCCGCTCACCAAGCGCATCTTGTTTACAGAGTGTATGTGCCTGAGAATGTATCAGAAATTGTCGTTCACTTTCAATATGGACCTATTTTAGAAACTGAAAAAGAAACGATTCGAAAAGCGGTTGTCCGAGAAGGGTTACCAGAGTCAGTGATTGGAGAAGACACAACCGTAAGAAATTTACTAACAGTTTCAATCAATGACCCGGAAAGCTTTCGCGGTGCACATCATAACTTCAATGAAGATCAAACACTAATTATTTCCGATGAACGTGCAACAGAAGGATTTATCGCAGGGCCGATTCATGAAGGCTATTGGGAGTTTATCATTAGCTGTCATGGTGTTTTTTCAGAAGAAGTAACCGGTAGCTTACATGTTTTCGCGATGACAGAGTTTGATTTTAATAAAGTGGAAGAAACGATTCCATTTAAAGAACTTGGAATACAGCAAATCGTAAAAGACCGCGAGCGCAAAACAGCAGTTGAACCTATGTCAGTCAAACGGACGGAACTTCATAGTCATACAGTTCACAGTGATGCTCCGCAAACAACAGAGGAATTAATTAGTCAAGCGGAAAAGGAAGAAATCGATTATTTGGCGATTACAGATCATAATACGATTTCAGCTTTACTAGAGGCAGAGCAAAATAAAAACTTTCAGCGTCAAGTTCAGATTTTAAATGGTATTGAGTACACCACGTTTTTTGGACACTTTTTAGTGCATGGTGAAAGAGACAAAATCATCTTTGATTGGACAAAGCTTTCTAAGAAAACATTATCTCACTATCTAGAAAAGCTCCAACAAGATGATGTATATATAACGATTGCTCATCCTTTTGATGGCGGAAATCCATTTTGTACAGGATGCCGGTGGGAATATGTTTTAGAAAATCTCAAATTTGTTGATGCGATTGAGGTTTGGAATGGTACAAATCCTCAAAAATCTTTATCGAATGAAGATGCTTTTCATCAATGGACAAGGGTTTTAAAACAAGGCTATGAAATCGCTGCATCAAGCGGAAGGGACTGGCACAGACTATATCCAGGTGAAGAGATTGCCTATACGTATTTACTCATATCTCAAAACGAAACAGAAGATGAGATTTTAAACTCTCTTAAACTAGGTAGAACCTATATTTCGATCCGTCCGCAAATTGATTTCAAGGTAAACGAGATTCATATTTTAGGAGATCGAGTGGAGGATACGACAGGTGAATTGAAACTTTCGATTACCTTAGACCAACTTAAAGGTGGTGATCTTCTCCGGATTTATTCGCAGGATGGCCTCGTTTTTGAAGAAGTCTTTACGGGTGAACGTCAATGGCAGAAGGAAGTCTTGCTCCGGAACAATGGATATTCACTGCTCCGAATTGAGGTGTTAAATGAGCAACTAGAAAGAGTAGCTTTTACAAATCCAATCTATATTTATTAGAGAGAGGTAGAGGAGGGACGACAGAATTTTGGAAAATGTAGTAGTTCATAATGGCGTACTAAAAACAAAAGATGAACTGGAGTTGCATTATAACCCAGTCAAAGAAAATATTTGGACAAAAATGAAAAAACATAACGTATTTTATATGATGCTGTTTCCGTGTCTCGTTTTCTTCTTCATTTTCTCGTATTGGCCAATGGGTGGTTTAATCTTAGCCTTCAAAGAGTACGGCTTTAATACAGGAGTTTTTGGAGGAGACTGGGTTGGACTCAAGTATTTTGAGCAGTTTTTTTCTGATTCAAGAAGCTGGTTATACGTAAAAAATACGTTGATTGTTAGTTTCTTAAAACTATTCGTATATTTACCGTTTCCTATTCTACTAGCGTTAATGCTAAATGAAGTGAAAAGCAATAAGCTACGAGGTGCTTTCCAAAGTATCACGTATCTGCCTTACTTTATTTCATGGGTCGTTGTGGTTGGGTTAATGAACAGAATGCTAGCACCGGGAACAGGAATGATAAACCAAGCAGTCGCATCATTCGGAGCTGACGGCAGTACTTTTTACATGATGGAAGAAGGATTATTCTATCCACTCGTATTCATCAGTTATCTTTGGAAAAGTATTGGATGGGATTCTATCATATACTTTGCCGCGATTGTAGCGATAGTTCCAACCTTATATGAAGCAGCAGCTATTGATGGTGCAGGGAAATTACGTCAAATCTGGCACGTTACATTACCAGGAATATCAGCAACGATCATTATCCTTTTCATCTTGTCATTAGGCAGTATTTTATCTTCTGGATTTGATCAAATTTTCTTAATGCAAAATCCAGGAAACGCCGATGTTTCTGAAACCATTGATACGTATATTGTCAACACCGGTTTACAAGGCGGACAATTCGGTTATGCAACAGCAATTGGCTTAATGCAAGGGGTTATTGGTTTAATTTTCACCATTATCGTGAATAAAATTACAAGTAAAAAATTCGGAACTTCATTATGGTAAAAAAAGGAGAAGAATACAAAATGAAAACATCTTTGAAAAAGATTTTGGCCACATTTCTAGTGATTTTAACCGCATTTGTTGCGGTCGCTTGTTCAAATGATAAAGCGACCATTAATACGGAAAAACCTGAGGGCGCACCAGATACATGGATTGCAGATCGTACCATTACAGGCTTAGTATTCCAATCTGCCAATGATGCAGGGGTCGATATGAACGAAGACGTTCTCGCTTATATTAAAGAAAGAACAGGGATCACATTAGAATTACAAACCGTCACAAATGATGATTCAACAGAAGCTTTAGCAGCTGGTTTAGCAGCCGGTGATTTACCAGACTTTGTTGCCTTCTATTTAAATAATAGTGGTCGTCCAGAAATGAACCTGTTATTAAAAGCAGCCAATGAAGGAATGTTCCATGATTTAACTCCTTTAATGAAAGAAACAAAAATTTACTCTAAATATTTAGAAGAAGACTATTTACCACAAGATACACGCGATAACATTATGTTCCGTGAAGAATGGGATGGAGCAAGTTACCTCGTGCATATGGCCATTAACCGTAATGCAGGGGATGTAGGTCGTCCATCTGTTGGTGGTTTGTACATTAAAAAAGAGATTGTGGACGCTTTAGGAATTGATCCTCTTGAAGTAACAACATCTGAAGAAATCTATGAATTAGCAAAAGAGATTAAAGCTGGTCAATTCAAGGATGACAATGGAAAAGAAATTACAGTAATGGGTCCAACAGCATGGGGCGGTTCTGACCGTGATTGGTTATACAACGATCTTGTATGGACAGGTGTAAGCGGCGAGAAATTTATGAAAGATGAAAATGGAAAAATCGTACATGAAGCACAAACAGATTATGGGATGGAACGTGTGAAATTTGTTCAAAAATTAATGAGCGAGGGCTTAATGACACCAGAATATTACACAATGGAAGAAACGCGTGCGAAAGAAGGCATCGTGAATGGTTCATTCGGCATTGTTTCTGATATGCACAACTATATGCCAGAAAATAATGATATGACATATATTCCATTAGGTCCAATTGAACGTGTTGATGGTACAAACGATATGGTAATTCCGTATAAATCGGGTTATGCAGGTTGGGCGATTCCTTCAACAACAGAAATGCCAGAACATGTGATGCAATTTGCTGATTGGTTAGCAAGTGAAGAAGGTAAAAGACTCTATTTCTACGGTCTTGAAGGAAGAGACTATGAATTAGACGAAAATGGTAACCCGGTTCCTACACAAGAAGTATTAGATTTAATTGAATCAAATCCAGAAGAAGCGAAAAAACGTGGCTTCCGTGGTGTGGGTGCTTATTGGGGTGAACATTTAGCTTATACAGATATGGACAACTTGGGTGATTTTGGTGAAGTTAGCTATGGAGACAGTGTAGCGAGTGAAGACACGTCTGCAGCAAAAGAAATACTAGATTTATATAACTATGATGAAAGACTTGAAAATGCAAGAATGATAGATGGAATGACCGTCCAATCGTTCCTATATGAATTTGAAGGTGACGATGGCGGTCTTGCAACAGCATTAAATCGTTATAATGAAGATCTTCTTCGTGCTTACTATGCAAAATCAGTTGAAGAAGCACAAAGTATTTTAGCTGAATCTCTACAAAATCTCGAAAAGAATGGATTACAAGACTTCTTAAAATTAGTAGAACAAAAAGAAGCTGAAGGTGTAACCATTAAGTTTTAACTTTTTTTCAGCAAAGTCTCCCACTTCTATAAGTGGCGAGATGGGATGCAAGCTTTTATCAATTCAGTGGGGGTCAACCCCCGGCTGAATGAAGTTAAAGCCTCCGGCGGATGTCTCGGATTTTTTAAAAGGAAATTCGACAGGCGAATTTGATTGTAATCAACCAGTACTGTCTGAAGTGAACAGCTCTCCTTAGAAAAAAGTTAAATTCCCCCAATATTAATTTGACTGATAGATTGGAAAAGAGCTGTCAACGAAGACGAATGTAGGTTTTCAATGCTCCTCTCCTAATCCCTATATGGAGCAGGGGAGGTGTTTTTTAGTAAACAACTTTAGAAAAAAGTCACTTGATAAGGAGACTAAACGAATGAGTAAATCACAAACTGGTTCAACATCATTAAGGATACTGAATATCGCGTTGATTGTATTGTTTTGTTTAGCCATTATTCTACCATTTTTACATGTATTAGCCATGTCATTTAACAGCGGAGTTGACGCGCAAAAAGGCGGCATTGGTTTTTGGCCAAGGGAATGGTCATTGGAAAATTATATGGAAGTGTTTAAACAAGATAATTTAGTCAACGGCTTATTTATTTCGATTTTTAGAACAGTTGTTGGTACGGTTGTAGGTGTCGCGTTAATGTCAATGGCTGCTTATGCAATGACCATTAAAACACTACCAGGAAGAAAACAAATTACATTCTTTGTTTTCTTTACAATGCTCTTTAGTGGTGGGACTGTACCTTATTATCTCGTTTTAACCGAATTAAATTTAACGAATACCATTTGGGTGTACATTATCCCGAGTTTATATAGTGTAACTAATATTCTCTTATTACGAACTTCTTTCAATCAATTGCCATTCTCCGTTATTGAAGCAGCAAGAATTGATGGGTGCAGTGAATTTAAGATTTTTAGAAGCATTGTGATTCCGATGAGTAAACCAGTGCTTGCAACGATTTCTCTATTTACAGCGGTCGGACATTGGAATGATTGGTTTTCCGGTTCATTCTACGTACGGGATGCAAGTTTAAAACCGCTAGCAACCCTTTTACAAGAAATGTTGACAAGGCAAGCGGCACTTTCAGATATCTTATTGAGAAATTCCGGCACGATGGCCTACGCACAGCTCGATAAAATCACGGTTACAAGTGAGTCTCTACAAATGGCGACCATTATTGTTGTTATGATCCCAATGGTTGTGATTTATCCATTTATTCAAAAATATTTTGTTAAAGGAATTACAGTAGGTTCGATTAAAGAATAATTTCGAGGTGAATACAATGAAACTAAAATATCGTGAAGACGGCACATTTAACATCGTACAATTAACAGACTTGCATATCGGATCAATCCCACATCACGAACATGACTATCAAACATTTGACCTGATTGATAAAGCTTTTGAAAAATTAGATGCCGATTTAGTCATGATTACAGGCGACCTAATTTGGAGTGAAGGGGTTCCGAATGCAGATAAAGTTTTTATTGAATTACTAGAGCGCATCAACAAACACCGTGTTCCAGTAGCCATTACGTATGGAAATCATGATTCTGAGGATGAATTTGTTCGTGCGGATATGCGGAAAATGGAAGGCATTTTAGACCATTTTGTTGAAAAGAAAAATTCCTTTATTGTAGAGGATCGGGAAAGCTATACCGTTGAGATTTACGATGAAAAAGACGAAAGCATTCAAAATGTGTTGTATGTGATCGATTCTGGTGCAGCGGCTCCACTTCCGGTCGGCATTTATGATTGGGTTCTTCCAGAACAAGTCAATTGGTTCCGAGAAGTTTCAAAACAGTACAAGCATGAGCGCGGAGTGAAGTCCGATTTAATGTTTATGCATATTCCTCTTCCTGAATACTGGCAAGCTGCGGAAAATATTTTATCAGGTGAATGTAAGGAAACAAATGATATGATTTCAGCTCCATATATTAATACAGGTTTGTTTGCCTCAGCTTATATGAATGGGCAAGTGGCAGCTGTATTTTGCGGACATGATCATGATAATAATTTTGTCGGTGAACATCATGGAATTAAATTGGTATACGGTCAAGTCAGCGGGTATCAATGTTATGGGGACAATGAAAGAGGTGCACGATTGATTCGATTAACAGCGAATGGCATGGAGACGAAAACCGTTGCTGAACGTGAATTCTAAACAGGTACTTGCATCTGAACAGCTGAATATTCCCCGTTTTAGCGTTTTATTTTTACCAATCTTTATCGAACAACTATTTAATATGATTCTCGGAAATATTGATGTGCTGATGCTCAGCCAATATAGCGATGATGCAGTAGCGGCAGTTGGGATGTCCAATCAACTGGTTATGGTTGGGCTGATGATTCTTGGTATTGTTGCACTCGGCAGTTCTGTTCAGCTTATGCAATTGGTTAGTTCACCAAAACAACAATACTTGAAATCTGTCATTAAACATTCGATTTACTTAAACGTGATGATTTCGATCCTTTTAGCACTTGTGTTTTTCATCTTTGGTCGAACATTTCTAACGATGATTCAAACGCCGACCGAATTATTAAATGGTGCCAATACGTATCTTGTTGTTGTCGGAATCAGCCTTATTTTTCAGTCGATTACAACAAGTATGAGTACGGTGTTTCGCAGCTTTGCAATTGTAAAAATTGTGATGATGATTTCGATCTTGACGAACATCTTAAATATTATCGGCAATTATATTGTCATTTTATCTCCATGGGACTTTCTTGGCACTGGGATTAGCGGAGTTGCCAATTCGACTTTAATTGCTCGTTTTGTGGGTGCTGCCCTAATGATCCTTTATTTTATTAAATTACTGCCGCAGCATCGGGATGCTTTTCATTCGTTAAAATTAGAAAAACATACGGTTCGCTCTATTTTTAAACTAGGTTTCCCATCCGCAATGGAAAATGTTTCCTATACAACATCACAAATGATCATTACAGGGATTATTGCAACATTTGGTGCGGCGATGATTACCTCTAAAATTTACTCGCAAAATATTACAACCATTATCTTTACGTTAGCTGCCTCTATTTCAATGGCGAATCAAGTTATTGTTGGACGTTATATCGGATTGGATTTAAAACAACATGCAAAAGAATATACAAAAAAAATCATGGTCCGTTCATTAGTAGTAGGAGTAGCGACATCACTTATCTTAGCTTGTTCAGGTTCGTTCATTATTCAATTGTTCACGGATCATCCTCCTATCAAACAAATGGTTTTGACATTATTATGGTTGAGTATTTTCTTAGAGCCAGGACGAATGGTGAATGAAATTTTAATTGGTGCACTGAATACTGCAGGGGATGTTAAATACCCGACTATGATTTCAATCTTATTTACATTTATCTTTACGGTTCCCATGAGTTTTTTGGTCGGCGTATATTTTGGCTATGGACTAATCGGGGTATGGATCGTATTTATTTTAGATGAATGGACTCGAGCCATGTTGATGTATAAGCGCTGGAAAAATGAATCTTGGCAGCACATTCAAATATTTGAACAAGAGGGAACATAAGATGGTCTGTCAAACGTTAATTCGATAGGGTGAAGATTGTGAACGAGTCATTTTTATGTGATAGGAAAAGGATAAGTTTGTAACATTTATATTTTTTTATAATCAGCAAGAGAAAGGTGAGATATTTGAAGAAAGATGGTCATACACATACAGAGTTCTGCCCGCATGGATCAGGTGAAGATGTAGAACAATTTATACAAAGGGCGATTGCATTAGGGTTTGACGAATATAGTATCACAGAACATAATCCACTGCCAAAACGTTTTATGGACGAAGCAAAAGGTCCGAGTGAGGCAATTGTCACAGGTGGAATGAATGTAAATGATGTAGAGACCTATCTACAAAAAATGCAGCGTTTAAAACAGAAATATAAAAGCGATATAAAAATTAATGTCGGTTTTGAAATCGATTATTTACCAGGCTTTGAAAACTGGACAATCGACTTTTTGAATGAATATGGAAAACTGATCGATGATAGTATCCTCTCGTTGCATTTCCAAAACGGTGTTGGTGGATTTAGATCAAATGATTTTAGCCCGGAAGAATTTGATGCTGGTCTTGTTCAGCATTACGGCAGTTTTCAAAAAGCCCAAGAAAATTATTTTTCCGTTTATTTACAAATGGTCGAAAGTGACCTAGGTTCCTATAAACCCAAACGAATGGGGCATTTAACTTTATGTCAAAAATTCCAAACCTATTTTGAAAAGGAAGCAACGAATTTAAGTCATACATCATTGATTTTAATAGATAACATTTTGGATATAGTGAAAGAAAAAGGATATGAGCTCGATTTTAATACTGCGGGTCTTTTTAAAAAATACTGTGGTGAAACCTATCCGTCGAGTCATGTGATGGACAAGGTAATAGAAAAAGGCGTGACATTCGTCTATGGTTCAGATTCGCATAGCTTGAAAGATGTAGGTCGGGGTTACGATTCATTTGTTGGGAAGTGTAGCAGAAAATCGTTGACCGGGACAAGCAGAGGGTAAAGAAATGAAATGATTATAAAGAGGAAGAGGGAAAGAGATGCAAGCTTTTAATGAGAAGTTTAATCATTTTGGAGAATGGGTCATTCGTTTAGTATTTCTAAATTTTCTATGGATGGGTTTCAGTGTTTTAGGACTTGGAATTCTTGGTATTTTTCCAGCCACAAGTGCGTTGTTCTCAGTGATGCGTAAATGGTTTATTGGGAATGATCGTGTGAAGATTGTTTCTGAATTTTTCCGGTACTATAAAAAAGATTTTTGGAAAAGTAATCTATTAGGCTATTTCTTTTTGCTAGTAGCGATCATTCTTTGGGCAGATTATCAATTTGTAAGTTCAATCGCAAATCTCGGTATGCTTGCATTAGGATATATCGTTTTAATCTTGTTGGCTTTCTCTTTATTGTCATTATTTATATTGTTTCCGATTTACTCACATTATCAACTATCACTTTTCCAATATATTAAAAATACGATTCTTTTTCCGATAACGAATCTATTTTCGATGATTTTACTTGCTGCTCTATTCTTTGTGATTCAATTTATTTTCAGTCAATTACCTGGCTTTATCTTATTTATCGGAATGAGTTTTCCAGCCTTTGTTATGATGAAACTGGTTTTCCCCATCTTTCAAGGCAAAAGTCTTTCCGTTCGAGGGTTTTTTAAGATGTTTAAAAAATCGAGAGAAGAAAGTTTGTATTATTAAAGATGAAACTAGATCTAGGTACAGAATATTGAGAGAGTAGTTGGAGAATGTCTGCCTTTGATTTTATCGTACAAATTAAATTGCCTTCTCATTTTCAAGGAAGGATTATAGAAAACAAAGTTTAAGTTCAGAGGATATTTGTCTATAGAAATTCCAACCTTTTTGGTATACTTTAATTATAATCAATTGTATGAATACGTAATGACTAGATTGCCAGAATAAAACCTTGGAGGTAATTGAAATGAACAAGGATGAACGGCATGCCTATATTTTAGAAAAATTGGAAACGGACCAAAAGGTTCTTGTTATTGATTTAGCAAAACTACTGGATGTTACTCCTGAAACGATTCGTCGAGATTTAGCTGAACTTGAGATGAACGAACAGTTATCACGTATACATGGTGGGGCGGTCCCATTTGTACCAACCCATAAAGAAATGGTTTATGATAAAAAAATGTCACTGCATATAGAAGAGAAAAGGAAAATTGCGAAGCGAGCAGCCGAGCTTATTCAGGATGGCGATACGATTGCTGTTGATGTCGGATCGACGACTGTTCATATAGCGGATATGATTGAATATGTCCAAGGGTTAACGGTTGTCACAAACTCGTTAAGCGCGGCCAGCCGATTTAATTTGGCCATTGAAGAGAAAAGAATGACAGGTCAAGTGATCATGCTGCCGGGTGTGACTAATCCCTATCAAGCTTCTGTAAAAGGGACCTATACAGTAGAATTTTTGCGGAGATTCAATTTTAATCTTGCCTTTATTTCCTGTGGTGGGGTAACAAAAGAGGCTATTTATGATTTTGATATGGACGAATCTCTTGTATCCGAAGCTATGATCCAGTACAGTCAGGAATCGATTTTATTGACAGATTCATGGAAATTGAATAAGAAATCTTTATTTGAGATTTGTCCGATATCCAACATAACAAAAGTCATTTGTGATACTGAGAAACCTGTAGATTGGTATGAAAATGGATATGAATGGATTACTGCACATGCTGAGGTTCATTCCATTTAGATGAGAGTTTGGACAGAGCATGGTGTTAGGGACCCAATCTAAATTAATCGATCTAATAGGAAAGCGTTTTGTACCTGAACAGAATGCTTTCCTTTTTTTGGTTTAGTTGAACGTTAAGGATAAACGGCGCGTTACAGGGACATGTCGATTCCATTTTAATTCGGTAATAGTGAAAACATCATTTTACAATTTTAACCCGAAAATTAGAAAAATGGGGAAGCAGTAATAAAAAAAGTAGGTTTGTAAGGAGTGTTTAAGAGGGGCGGGTTTATTAAAAATAAATATATTTCCAGTTTCTTCGTGATTCATCATAAATGATCTTCTTATTCAACTAAAATCCCTGACTTTTTTGGTTATAAGATTATGGGGCGATCAACGAATTGATGCATGACCGAATTTCAGTCATGCTCTTTTTATTTTCAAAAGGGGAAAGCATAGAGTGAAAATCGTCATGCTAAATTGGACAAAGAGGAAAGTTATCCAGCGTTAGATTGAGAGAACAGACGATCATTCCGCATGTTTTTTTAATTTGCCCATTGTTTCATTACTTGCTCTTTCGCCATTTGGTACACTTCTTCATCTGGTTGACTCTTGTTTGTAATGACATTGGTTTGATACATTTTATCCTGTAACGTGACATAGATGGTATATTGATACATGTTGTTTCCTCTCCTTTTTCGTAGTTGGTGGCTTATTGATTAAATGATAAAATTCATTTTTTGAGTACTGATGGATTTTTTGTAAAGGTTTAATAAGTTTTATATCCTTTTGTAAAGGAGAGGTAGAGAGGTAGAGGTCGCTTGATTCATGGACAACTTAAAAATGATCAAGAAGCCTGCCCCATGACTTACCACTGACCCAAATTGCAACACGAGAACCGTCCCCCTGTTTCATGTTATTATAATAGTGGTAATAAACTGAAAATGGGGAGTGGATGATTTGGATGGTCGAATTCTTGCCAATGGGATCGTTTCGTTAAAGGGAACGGATCTTCGAATGGTATATGCCTTATTGTGCAAAACAAATGTAGGTCACCTTTTATCATCAAAGACAAAGGGGTTATTTTCAAAAGAAGGTCAAGACTATTTTACGAAGCATTTGGAAGACGAGGTAAAGAAGATAGAAAACAAAGACGATCATGAGTTGCAGGTCGATCTATTTTTAAAATTAACGGAATTATTAAAACTTAGTGGCAGAAAGTATACACTAAAACAAGATATTGAGGATCAATGTGAAACGGTCGTGAATGAGGTATATGAACAGTTTCAAAAACAAGATAAGCAGTTTCGCATCTTTATAGAGGACATGCCCCAATCAAGCAAGCTTCAACAAATGATTCGGTTTCAAATGAGTCATGTTTTTCGTGAGTTAGACGGGAGCTTTCAAGACTTTTCCTTAGAGGATCAAATGAGATTTGCCTCTCAAGTGAATGAATATATTCAGAGTTTGCCAGAAGAACAGAAAAGGGTGATTCAAGAAGAGCTCGACATACCGGAATTAAACGACATCATGATAGGCAAGGCCATTATGATGAATGGGACAAGTATGGTATTCGCGATTATTGCTGAGGTAAGTGGATCTGCCTTTTATTCAACTGCAACCTCTTTCGTTACTAGATTTTCTAGTTTATTTGGTTTCACGTTACCATTTGGTTTCTACACGGGTGTAACATCGTCGGTCGCTATCCTGACAAATCCATTTTTTTTGTTTCCACTTCTAGTAGGCGGTGGTGCAATCCTGATAAACTATCAAAATAAATCATTAAAGAAAAAGTTACTTCCGATTATTTTGTTACAAGTGTCTCTTCCTAATATGAATAAGGAAGAGGATGCTGAATTTGAGCCATTCATTCAAGAATGGGCAAGACGATATAATCAATACCGAAGTTTCCATGTGGAATTAGAGAGAATCGAAAGGGAACAAAAAGAGTTAAGGGACAGCATTCTGCGAAATGACACCAGAATAAAGGACTATGATAGGCAAATGGGTGAGAAAACAGGCAGAATAAAGGAAGAGAAGCAGAAACTTCAATCGGCCTTAATGGCAATAAATTTTGATGGGTTAGACATCTCATCTTCTTTTGAGAAACACAGAATAGAATATCAAGAAGTGGTTGCTAAAATTAAAGAGCTAAAGGATGCTAAGGAACAACATCCAGCATCACCAAATATTTTGAAGAAAATTAGCAGTAAATGGACAAATCTCGTAAATCCACTAGAGATCCTAGAGGAAGAAAAAAAGCTAGAACCAATATTGGAGAAAATGGTCAATGATATCCTTCTGTCAAATTGTTCAATATTCAAGGCTGAACGGGAGCGGATTCTTCTTATGGAAAGGGATGTAAACCAGTTAAAAAGGGATCTAAACACCGAAAAAGAGGAAAAACAAATGCGGGAAACCGCTTTAAGAAACTTAAAGGAAGAGCATGATATATATATCGATCAAATGAAGCAATTCGAACATGAAAATTATGGATTTTCCGATGTAGTTATGCCAACACAACCAGCCATTTGATTCATGAGTAAGGGATCAATTAAACAGTGCTTGGCATCGTTCGCTCATTTATAAGACTGAATCATTCGGAGAGTGACGTTAATGGAGACTTGGGATTTTGTTATAGATACGATGGTGGAAGAGAAAGAATAAAAAGCCCCGTTATTTTTATATTAAAGCTTGAATAGATATGTTGACTGAATGGATGAAGAGAAAGGTGGATGTAAAATGGATATATTTGAAGCAATAGTCAAAAGGAGATCAATTGGTAAGGTGAAACAGGATCCAATCGAGAAAGAAAAAATTGAAAAAATATTGGAAGCGGCTATTTGGGCTCCGAATCATTTTCGTACGGAACCTTGGAAATTCTTTGTCTTAACTGGGGAAGGGAGACGCCCTTTAGGTAGAACATTAGCCCAAATTGCAAAGGAGAATATGGAAGATCCTGAAACAAAGGAAAATCAAGAGAAGTTAAAAAAGGCGGAGGAAAAGCCTTTCCGGGCACCTGTTATTATTACGGTAGCGGTCACTCCTTCTGACAATCCAAAAGCCATCGAAATCGAAGAGGTGGGTGCCGTAAGTGCTGCGATACAAAATATGCTGTTAGCTGCTCATGCTCTTGGACTCGGCGCGATTTGGCGCACAGGAAAGCCTACCTACCATCCAAAAATGAAACAATTATTCGGATTAGGAGAAAGGGATGAGGTGTTAGGGTTTATTTATATCGGATATCCAGAAATGCCTCAACCGGAGGGAAAAAGAATTTCCTTTAAAGAAAAGACGAAGTGGATTGAAGGAGATACACCTATATATTAAATCGAGAGAGGAGAGATGAGTCAGAGGGACAGGTCCGTTGACTCAACAGATGATTTTTGAAAACTCAAATTCGTTTTTATAAGTTATTGAGGTAGCTTTTTTGTAGAGGGAAAGTGCCTGTCTCCAAGTCCCGGCCTTTTTTATGAAAAAATTATCGGATAAGTTGAACCATCCAGTTTAATTGCTTTAGAAGAAAAGATTCTTAGATGACTGCTAAATAAACTAGCCTTATTTAAGGTTCTGTGTTTTTTAGGCGGTTAAGAGCATGCAAATTTTGTAGAAGATAAAATGAAATGGAAATCGGATTTTTAAAAAGGTAGGGCTATTTATGACAGAGAGTGATAATGGTAATGAGTTAAGCGCCAAACCAGCAGTGGAACAAAGCTATATAGGTGCTTTGGAAAAGCAAAGGGCATTATACAAACGTACGTTATTTGTAGTAAGTGTTTCACAAATATTTGGTGGGGCAGGGTTAGCAGCAGGTGTTACGGTGGGAGCACTTCTTGCACAGCAAATGCTCGGTACGGATGCGTTTGCTGGAATTCCTACAGCTTTATTTACGTTAGGGTCAGCAGGAGCCGCTTTATTCGTTGGGAGACTTTCTCAAAAGTTTGGTCGTCGAACAGGTCTTACAGCCGGTTTTATGCTAGGTGGAGTTGGAGCAATAGGAGTGATCCTTGCAGCCATCATCAATAGTGTTTTATTATTATTTGGTTCTTTACTTGTTTATGGTGCTGGAACCGCAACAAATTTGCAAGCTCGTTATGCAGGTACAGATTTAGCGAATCGTAAACAGCGAGCAACTGCTATTAGTACAACGATGGTTTTTACCACATTTGGTGCCGTCGCAGGTCCGAATTTAGTGAATGTGATGGGAGATTTTGCTCTTTCGATTGGTGTTCCAGCACTTGCAGGTCCTTTCATTTTGGCAGCGGCAGCTTATATCTTAGCAGGTCTTGTCCTTTTTATCATGCTTCGACCAGATCCACTCGTTATTGCTAGAATGTTAGAAG
This sequence comes from Niallia sp. Kr1, assembly GCF_050389805.1. Classification (NCBI taxonomy): domain Bacteria; kingdom Bacillati; phylum Bacillota; class Bacilli; order Caryophanales; family Bacillaceae; genus Niallia; species Niallia sp. Kr1. Next base: position 1,765,068 of record NZ_CP130945.1, read on the forward strand.
AAAGCAACGAAAAACTTAGTAATCTAGAAGATATGGCAACTACTGTACCTATTGGAAACAAAAGAGGCATCATCGTTGGGGCAACCATTATGGTTCTTACTCAAATGGTCATGGTAGCCATTATGACTATGACACCCGTTCATATGAGAGATTATGGACATGACTTGGGTGCGGTAGGTCTTGTAATTGGTTTTCATATAGGTGCGATGTATCTCCCTTCATTGTTTACAGGTGTCCTTGTTGATAAACTGGGGCGTACGGCGATGTCTATTGTTTCTGGAATGACGTTACTCTCTGCTGGATTAATAGCAGCCTTTGCACCAGGAGATTCTACGGTTCTTCTCGTCATTGCTCTTTCTTTACTTGGATTAGGTTGGAATTTTGGATTAATTAGTGGAACGGCGCTTATTGTTGATTCAACTGAAGCCTCCACACGGGCGCAAACTCAAGGGACCGTGGATGTTTTGATTGCATTGTCAGGAGCTGCGGGCGGAGTATTGTCTGGAATGATTGTTGCCGGTTCAAGTTATCTAGCATTGTCCATTTCTGGAGGAATTCTATCCTTATTACTCATTCCGGTGGTGATGGGATCTCGTCGAGGTGAAAAATAAGCGGGAATGTTTTATAAAATACTGTATCTGATTGGGAAATATAAAAGGGATGCGTTGATCTATGAGGATTAACGCATTTTTTATTGAAATGGTTGTACGAACAGTCTGGTTCGTTACGAAACGGAATTTTAAATGGATATTATATGTTAAAATTGAATTGTTTCACTAAGGTGGTTATCTTTAAAAATGGAAGTTAGGGGGAATTTCGATCGGAACAATAATAAATATAATATCAATGGCAATTATGCTATTAGTGGTCGTTTTATTTTCGATAGATAAATCTGTTTTAGGTTCCAGTTATATAGGAGTAATTTCTTTTGGTAGTTTCGCGTTAGTAATGAATTACATTCATAATTTAGAGAAAAAAGCTGACATGGATAAAAAGTAAAAATAATAAGCTGGATTTGTTTTTTTGCAACTGTAATTATAGGATTAGTACTAATCCTTTCGTTTCGGGAAATTTTTAATACATATGGTTTATGACGAATAGGAGTAGACCGCTTTTAATGAATACAACAAAAGGGTGCAAGTGTTGGTGGGAGGGTTACTATGGCTATTGCTTTCTGATTCGAATGTGGCAAGATAGTTAAAGCACAAAAATCTTTGTTAATATGAAAAAAATAAAAATTTACTTAAAGAAGGAATAAGATGTTTAAGAAAATTAAGGATTGGGCAAGAGAATTAAAACGACAGATATTTATTCTCTACTATGCTTATAAAGATGAAAGAGTACCTTGGTATGCAAAAGTATTTACTGCTTGTGTTGTCGCTTATGCGTTCAGTCCAATTGACCTAATACCAGACTTCATACCTCTTATTGGCTTTTTAGATGAGGTAATTCTCCTTCCATTAGGAATCATGTTCGCAGTGAAGATGATACCAAAGGATGTATTAACTGATTGTGAAGTTATGGCAGAAGAAATGATGAAAAATGTGAAGCCAAAAAATTGGATAGTTGGTTCACTTATCGTCTTGATCTGGGGTGTAATGATTGTTTGGGTTGTTATGAAAATTTATCACTTTTTTAACAATTGATGTTGCATTGGATTTTTATAAAAAGAATGGTGATCAGGTAATCGGAAGTATCGATAGTGTGGGTGAGACAAGGTATCAGTCTCCCTTGACCATTTTTCCTTCAATTTCGAAAATCTATTAAATAAGAGTTCTGAATATAATAGGACTAGCATATTTTATGGTAAACATAAACGATTACCTAATGATTAATAGATTTGTAAGGAGGATATGTGATGAAACTATTAAAAAAGCGTTCAGCAGCTGTAGAAAAAAGAGGATTGGGAAACAACCGAAATATTCGGCTCAGTATCTCGATTAACGATGAATATGATCAGAAACTGTCTAAATTATCTCTTTCATGTGACTTGAGCAAGTCGCAAATGACCGATCAGCTTTTAAGAATTGCTCTAGACTCTCCTAATGTAGTGGAATGGCTACAAGAGCAATATAATACAGTGGAGGAATATAGAGTCCGTCCGCTTATGATCAATAATAAGATTCATTACTAAAAATCTCCCAGTCCACATTTGGGAGATTTTTTTGATTTATAGTACATTTAACGAGGTAACTCGTTTCTCTGAATCATTAAATTATACTTTTGCTACCGATATAAGGTGGAATATTGCCATTTTAAGGCTTCTTTAACAAACGAACATTTTTATGAGAAAGGGAGCCCTCAAGTATTGAGGGGTAGGGAGTTAATGTTCATTGTCTAAATTAAGAAAATTTGACGGATGTTTGCAACGTTCAAAACCTGGCTTTTGCTCACCATTGCGTGCAAAAGCCGAAAGCAAATTGATTTTTTGTTCTCTTAAATTATCTTTTTTAAGGATTAATCGTCTATTACAGCTTTTCCTTGTTCACGTAACTGTTTTAAAGAGGTAAGCATATGATTGATTTGTTCATCGGAATGTCTTTCCCATGAACCTAATTCAGCTATGATTTTCAAAGGAGATTTAGACCGATAAGAGCGTGTTGGGTTTCCAGGAAATCTTTTGTCCGTTACGTTCGGATCATTTTCAAAATCACCTAATGGCTCGACCATATAGATTCTTTCTTTTGAATTAGATGTTGCCAATTCAGCCCCCCATTTAGCAGCTTCTAATGTAGCGGTAAAATAGATATAGTTCGATTTTTTATCCTGGTAATTGGATAAGTGATAGGGTTCTAATAAATCTCCAATTTTTAATTCTGCTTTCGTACCATGAAAAAAAGGACCACGATCTAATACATCTTTTTTGTCATTCATCCTTATACACCTCATATATTTTATATTTGTGTATAACAGTATAGTATAGCGATTACGAAAAGAGTAGTCTATAAATAATGAGAAGATGGTAGTATAATGGTAGTAGAGAGATTGAGATCGAATGACATTTACATATTTAAAAACAGAAGTTGTAACCTAATATTACAATTTTTATCTAATATAAGATCTTTATAAATGGATATCAAGTTTTCGGAAGTATCGATAATGTGGTCGACAATGGGACAGACAACACATTCCTTCAATGAGGATGTTACCAAATGCAGGTATATAGAAGTTAGAAGGTAAGGAATTATATGGACATGTTATTTTGAATGTAGAGGTGAAAAACGATTCTTATTGAGTTATGCAACTATTTTTTTAGGGTAATATTAAAAATAGTAGGTGTACGATGAAAAAATATATCTTGATTGTTTGTTTTTTATTGATATTTATCGGAATATTTTGTTATTCGGAATATAAAAAAGTAGAAGATTTTAAAAATGAAGTTATAGATTATTTAAATAATAAAGGATTTACGCCTAAAGAATACTCCACACCTAAATATGTTAAAAGGAAAGTTATGAAAGGGCTTCGAGTAAAAAGCATAGAAATCGTTTTCTACGAAGAAAGAAATTATACTTATTCTTATATGAGATCATCAGATGGAATTGAGTTTATTCACGCAATAAATGAAGATACTGGTGAAAGGGATTATGATAAAGTAGAGCCAATTAAATAAGGCTTCCTAAAGGGATAAATTTTACTATTCTTATTCAACTATCGTCGGGTGCAAACCAAAGTTCTTTCTATTTATCAAATTTCTCATTCAATTTTTGCGTATATGATAAATTTAAAGGGGGCTTTAGTGAATAAAAGATTTCATAAAATCCCTTTTTATGCAGCTACCTTGCTTCAAAATCATGCATAACCAATACAAAAATAGACCCACTCTAAAGAGTAGGTCATTCATTATCTAGTCAAATCACTTATTCCTGGGGCGTGTTCATTTGGCATCTCAGGCATTTCTGAAACTGGATGACCTACCGGTGGAGGAATAACCTGAAGCTCATGGTCATTCCTGCTTGGAGATTTTCCAGAGAAAACCTCCGCAATTAAAGTATCATCCAGCCTGAAATTAAACTGGGCATTGTGGAGGCCCATATCTACATACTTCCGGAATTCATGGTATTTATTTATATCATAGTTTGGAACCGGCAATAATTTCCCCCAGTCTACTCCAAGTGTTTCAAGGGCTTTGGCAAACGCATTTTGATGCGCATTGTCCCGAACAATTAGAAACGCAAGTGTTTCTCTAAACGTTTTATTTGAACTCATTTCATATATTCTTGACTTTTGCAGAACTCCAGTTGATTCCAATGTAAGGTTATCCAACAAGTCTCCTATCAAATTCCCATGACTGTACACCTAGGAACCATTCCATGGATTTCCTGCTGCATCTACTGGAAGAGAAGCCTGTGCACCAATAATATAATGATGAGGATTAGCTTGTTGTACCGGACTTGACAATGGTGCACCACTTGGACTATCCGAACCTACTCCCGGCTCCCCAGATTCATTCAGCAATTGATTGATTGTCGTCTGCACAAGTTCAACATGCGCGATTTCTTCTAAAAAAATTCCCCGAAGCAGATCCCGGTATTTCTTATCTTTTCCGCGAAAATTTGAACTCTGGAAAAAATACTGCATCATAGTACGCATTTCACCAAAGTGCCCGCCAAGGATTTCCTGCATGACCTTTGCTGCAGCCGGATCAGGTTTGTCTGGTACAATAATATTAATTAAATCTTCTCTGTAAAAATACATGGTTTTCCTCACTTTCACATCTTATAGGCATCAGCCATATTTTATTTTGCTTATTGAAGGACAAAAAATACTTATTGCTTTGTATTGATTAAGTCGTATAAATAGGGATCTTAAAGATCTTGTAAATCTCAATACAGGGGAAATAGCTTATTGAGAAGAACCTACTTAAGCTAATGGGGGGAGTTATGACCAAAAAGGATTAACCCTTTTTATGTTGAAGTTATTGTACGAACGGACGGTTTAGTTGATGTAGAAAATTAGGGTATAAGCCTATATTTACATTTTAAAAAACACCTTACCTGAATTTTTGTTATTATCTAATTTCTAACGACTATCTACATTTTTGGTTGATTTAACAGATAATAACAAAAAAATTTCAAGGAATGAGAGAAATAATGGATGTTTTAGAAGATCTATCTAATTTACCTTATCTATTAAAGGCATTGTTAATTTTGGTGCTGCAATATATCTTCTACATTTCGCTGGAAAGAGATCGCTTGCAGAAACGATAGTTTCGGAAGCTGTGTTGAGGATTTCGATTGGTGCTGTCCTAATCCAACTTTTATCATTAAAGGATGAATGGTAAGCAATATATGCTGGAACTTTACTTATTATAGGAATTGTATTAGTAGCAAAAATACAAATATGGTTACCTAAATCTAGGAAGTTTATTAATGGAGTACCATCAGTACTAGTTAAAGATGGAAAGATGAAGTTAGAAGAGCTAAAAAAAGCCAGATTAACGACAGATGAGATGCAAAGTGCACTTCGCCAAAAAAGCATAGGAAGTGTCGCAGATGTTGAATTGGCATTATTAGAGTCAAATGGTAAGATATCAACTATCCTAAAGCCAAACAAAGCACCGGCAACCAAAGAAGATATTCAAAAAATTTTGGATATCTTAGCCGAAAATGGTATTCGTTCCTCATCACAAAATCAGTCTGAAGCGAAAACACCGCCATTATTTCAAGAAGCTTATGACGAGGGAGACATAGTGGACTATAAACCTCAGATCCATTAAATAAGCTGTTTTTTTAAGATCATTCATAATTTTAAAGTTTGATTAAAATCCTGATTTCGCAAAAGCAGGATTTTTTTGCTTTTATGAAATGGCAACCCTCTGTTTCTGCATACTTCACTCCAATATTATAGTATAAGGAATACCTTGTGCTTCTAGCCATAAATGTCAGGTAATAGGTAATGGTATAATTTTCCTTTTAATTAAAATCAATGGTAGTTTTGTAAAAGATCTTAAGAAGAAAGGTTGAATTTTGTTAACAGAAATTGCAAAGAGCTTTAAACATAATCACATACTAGATCAACATCCCTATTCTAGAATAACAGTTGTATACATATCATAGATAGGGAGATGGAGAGAATGAACAAAAAATTAATAGTAGGTGCAGGGTTAGCATTAACGCTGTTAGTCAACCCATTTAGTCAGGCGTTTGCAGCGGAACCAACAGTAGGCGAAAGAAAACAGGTGGATAATGTAGCACACCGTGGCGCCACCGCATATGCACCCGAAAATACAATTGCTGGTTTTGATTTGGCAGTAGATATGAAAGCCGATTATATTGAAATTGATGTTCAAAGAAGTAAGGATGGCAAATTAGTACTGATCCATGATACAACGGTAGATCGGACAACAGATGGAACCGGTAGAGTAGGGGATTTAACGTTTGAACAGCTTAGAAGCCTTGATGCGGGTAGCTGGAAAGGGGAACAATTTGCTGGTGAACAAATCCCAACATTTGAAGAGATCCTTGACCGTTATCGTGGAAAAATTGGTATTTTAATTGAATTAAAGGCTCCGGAACTCTACCCTGGGATTGAAGAACAAGTGGCAGAAGCATTAAAAGAACGAAATCTTGATAAACCACAAAATGAAAAGATTATTATTCAATCTTTTAACTTTGAATCGATGAAAAAAATGAATGAGCTTCTTCCTAAAACGCCAATTGGTGTGTTAACTTCAAATCGTGCGCACACAACATCAGAAGCTTTACAAGAATTTGCCACCTATGCTGATTGGTTTAACCCGAGTTATGGAATTGTTACAGAAGAATTAGTGGATGAAGTGCATTCTCTCGGTATGCAAATTGGATCATGGACAGTGCGTAGTCAAGCAGCAGCAGACTTCTTATTCGATATGGGAGTTGACGCCATTATTTCTGATTATCCAGATTATGTAGATCCAAGAAACTAATCATGATGTAAAAAGCTTTAGAAAAAGGGGTAGGGTTCCTATTCCTTTTTTTGCTATGATTAATGGTGGTTTATGCTTGTCTAAACCAACCAAATCGTCGACTCTGTTTATCCACATATTCATAAATGAATAAGACTTGAAAAGAACCTTACAATCAAATAAACTCAGATTTACGTGAAAACTATTAATCCATTTATTTGATGTGGAAGGACTTTATTGATTAAATAAGTACGTGAGAATGTTGAATTTGTATTTTTAAATATGAGGAGAATGTTTTATTTATGTCAGAGCAAAATGTTATATCGGAAGTGAAAAAACCAAGATTATTAATCGTGGCCATCGCACTAGGGGTCATTTTAAACCCTTTGAATACCACGATGATTACGGTGGCGCTACCATCGATCCAAAATGAATTTCAACTGTCCGCTGGAGATATTTCTTGGTTAATTGCCTCGTATTTTATTATTAGTGCCATCTTTTTACCTCTTTTTGGCAAACTTAGTGATTATTATGGAAGGAAAAGAATTTTTCTAGGCGGACTCGGATTAGTCGCCATTTCTTCCTTTTTCGCCCCATTATCACCGAATATGATGGTGTTGCTAGGCATGAGATCGATTCAAGCAATCGGAACCTCAGCCCTTTATCCGGCTGGAATTGGAATGGTCCGTTCCTATATTGAAAAAAATCAAAATCGGGTTATTGCGACACTAGCTGTCTTCGCTACCACCTCTGCTGCATTTGGACCTACCATCAGTGGATTATTAATCCAGTATGGCGGTTGGCCTGTGATCTTTTATGTGAATTTTCCTGTTATCATTCTATCTGCTTTATTGGCGTTTAAGATGATCCCGAATGATCAGAAAAGGACAGATGGTCGGTATAAATGGGATTTTATTGGCATCTTATCATTTGCTTTACTCATGACAAGTTGGATGATCTTTTTAGAATCATTGGAAAAAGGGTTCGATTTATGGAAACTTATTTTTTCAATCGTCATCACTCTTTTCTTTTATTACTATGAAAAAAGACGATCTGAGCCGTTTATCAATGTTCACTTTTTAACGAAAAATCTCAACATTTCTTTTATTTATATTCAATATGTGTTAACGACGGTGATTTTTTTCGCCCTGCTGTTATCGATCCCCACGTACTTACAAAAGGTCATGATGTTGGACTCCAAAACAGCCGGGATGATGATGCTTTCCATTTCCGTCTTTTCGATGCTCATGACACCGATTACGACGCGTTGGACGGAATCATTTGGATTTAAAATCCCTTTACTATTTGGGGGAATGGTCGGAATCGTAGGGGTTGGATTGCTGCTAACGGCTAATGAAAATAGCCCACTGTACTGGCTTTTTCTGATTTTAGCAATCATGGGGATCAGCAACGGAACGCTGAGCATTAGCTTGCAAAACCTTCTGTATTCGTTTGTGACGACCAAACAAAGTGGAATTGCTTCAGGGTTACTCATGACATCCAGATTTATCGGAAACATCCTGGCCTCAAGTGTATACGGGATCATGTTTGCATCAGGCATCAATGATGAAAGCAAAAACGGAATGACCATCGTTCTACTCGTAGTATCCTTTATCCTAATACCAGGCATGTTTTACATCACAAAAAGGGGAGCCAGAGGGACTCAGTGAAACAAGGGGACGGTTCTCGTTGTTTCATTCTGGGAAGAGCGGGGGTGAACGCCCTCATAAAACATATTGGATGCCTGCTAGTAAAAGAGCTTTATGATTCCAATATTTATAAAAAAGAGAACTGTCCCAGCGTTTCGTAACTTTTATTTGTAGAATAATGGTAAGAAGGTAATGTAAATACAGTTAAAATAAAATGCAATAAGAACAACATGTATAACAAAACTTTTTTCTATTTCTTTTTATTAGATTTTACAAGGTCAAAACATGAGTTTTCTTTTAGATCTAAAATGTAAATCCAAATAAATATCACTAAGAGTATAATTCCACAGAGAACTGTAATCTGTGGAATTTATATTTTTTTATTAGAAACAAATATATCGTAATCATTAAAAGAAAAAGTAAATAAAAAATATCTTTAATAAAAGTCCATATTATCCGAATATACCCTGTTTTCTTTAGTGGACAACTTCAATTCTACCCAACTAGATGAAATAGAAGGTATCGGATTTATTTTCGCTAAAACTAATATTGTCGATATAATGACTCCATATATTCCTATCTTTGATAATATTTCATTGACTAATTCAACCACACGCTTTATAACCTTACCTATGATTGATAGCATCATTCTTTTTTCCTTTAATCAATTTTGCCCAATTCCGACTTATTCAAAGATAAATAGTAAATCCGGATCATCCTGACTATATCCCTTCCATACAAAAAACACCCATTAAGGGTGTGAGGTATTTCTAGATCGGCTGGTGTAAAAAAAAGTCATGACAATACAGAAGACATTCCGGCATTATTTATCCTATTTTTTAAACGTTCGTTTATATGTAGTTTATATGCTAACTAAAAAGACCAAGCTCTTATAAAAAAGATTTTAAGGGCTTAGTCTTTTTTTAAAGAGGCATCATCTTTTATGATATATTTTGGACTATTCTATTATTAATTTTTGCGAATATCTTGCCGTTACCTTTGGATTACTTGTCCTAGTTCCTTCTGAATTGGATGTATGTCTTCTCCTGTTTCCGATAAGTAACTGAAATTTATCAAAGTTTAAAATATTGATTTTTGAAGCTCTTCAAGCGTTAGATTTGATTGTCGGGATAAAGAGTTGATTATCGGGGAATTACCTATAGTTGATAATGTGGCTAACCTTGCTGCTTCAAAATTTGCTAATAATCCACTAGATATTGAACCTGGCTCTCTAGAAGCAGCATAGATTTGCACCGGCTTCCCAGCCTGTAATTGAATGATAGAAGTAATAGTTGTAATATTTTGGATACCCTCAAGCATATAATCGTTCTTAACTTCTAAGATGTTACCTGCACCAGTTGGATCACCGTTAAGAACTATAACCAATGCAGCTAAATTATCTGCTGTGGGGTCATTTGTTGTATAGGCTATACTTGCCCTAATTAAATATACTCCATCTTGTTGCGGAACAAATGCCGATAGGTTTCCCGGAATATATTCATTGTTTAAATCAAATTCTTCAATTTCAAACGTGACTAGTTCAAGATTATTTTCAATAGATTGCGAGGTATTATTTTTAATAGCCCTGAACGCCGATTGTGGTACGGGTATAGGGGGCTGTTGGTTGTTAGGGCAGCAACAAGGACTGACTGTAATCACTGGATTGAATGTATTTGTGTTCCCCGGATTATTTTCGATTCTATTCTCATTATCAAGATTAAGATCAATATCAATTGGATTTGATTTGCAACGCGAACAGTAATTGTAATCGGTCATTAGTAACAACTCCTTTTTTACCAGTCTATTCTTAAGAAAATCCATATGTATAAGCTTTTACAACAGGACAGTAACACATATTTGAAAACAAATTAATATAAAAAGATTACATGGTGAGGACAACAACTAATAGTCTTAATGAAAAAAAGTGAATAGCTGCCAATTTTTAAATGGAACTAACGTAACTTTGACATAATAAATTCGTAATTTTAGGACCGATCCCATGCTTCTCACTTAAATATAATCACGTGTAATCCACCATTTTATTAGGTTCATCGTTTTCCACTTATGATCAATAAGTCCGAAATTATTAAATATGCGCACCTTTCCGGAACGCATGACAAATAACCCGTATATCATGACTTGTTTTATCAGATGTACGGTTATTTAATTTTATTACTACATTAAAAACATAGTAGATTCATGCTAGTAAAAGAGCTTTATGATTCCAATATTTTTAAAAAGGAAATACGAAAACGGTCCGAAGCCACTGAAAAAAGACAAACTTTTTCAGTGGCTTCGGACCGTTCCTAGAGACTTACAGGCTTTTTAACCTTCAATTTCTTTCACTCTACCAACGATTCCGTTTTCTAACATGACCTTAATTCCATGATGATGATTAGGCGATTTGGTTAGTATTTTTGATACGATGCCTTCTGTTAATTTTCCGGTTCGTTGATCTTGTTTTTGGACAACTTTAACTTTCAAGCCTATTTTTATATTTTCCCTAATCGTTCCTTGCAAAGGATCCACTTCCTTTTCACTCATTTCGTTTATTCCTGACCTAATTGCTTAATATCATTCACGAATGTAGAAATCTCTTCTAGCGTTTGGAATATTTCTGTGTTTTCCAATAAGGCAGGGTCCAATTCTCCATTTTCCATACTGTTTAAATAGACATCAATTCCTTGTTCCGCTTGTTCACTATAATCAAGGATTTGCTGATGCAAGTCTGCAGCGAATTCGGGAGCTTGGACATCTGTGAAAGTTTGAATTTCATCTTTCATGTCGAGAAGTCTCGTTTCTAATTCCGTAAAAGCCTGCTGGTCTGTGATCGCCTCATTCGCAAGGGTTGGAACCTCATTCACAAAGTCGTTGACCACACTCACATAATCGGTTGCCTCATTGACATAATTGACCGTGTTGCCCGCTTCTTCAATGAAGGAACATCCTCCTAGAACTAACCCGATGCTTATTAATATTCCCATCCATACTTTTTTCAATTGATAATCCTCCATCTGTTTACTTATGAATTTATTTACGTTATGGATACAGGAAAAGTTTCACTATGATTTAGAAATATGAAGAATTAGAGTAGCTAAAGATCTTTTATCGGACCGGACCTTGTTGATTATTAAGAGTCGTATAATGGATTTCCTTGAAAGAAAAGGGGAACATTAAGCTTCGATAGATTTTTAAATGATGTAACATCCTGTAGTTTTCCTGGGTTTAATGGGGGTTGTGATTTTGTGTGAAAGAGGACATATGTTCCGTAATTTGAGTTAAAAATAGTGATTTAACATTCTGTTGGACATCTGTTCCTCTATTTAATTGAAAGGTTATTATTTATTAGCAATTAAATATTAATAGAGTACTCAATGTCCAGAAGTCTTCAAAAATAACGTTATTTATGATAATACCGTACTCAATGTCCGCAGAAGTTGGAGAAAAGGAATAGCCTTAATTAACTGTGCCAGTTCACTTTTCTAGTGAACCAACGCAACCACGTTTTCATGAGCAATTGATAACTTCCACTACATACTTTATCCCATGGGTAACCTTCATTTCAATCATTCTAAAAGCTCTTCCTTGTTTATAAAAATTTTAAATCGAAGGTAGTGAAACAAGTAGAACCGTCCCCATGTTTCATTTATTAATGGACTTTTGGGTAAAATACTGTTGTATTTTTATTGAGGATAGATGGGATAAAATTTTGGAGGGAATTACGATGAAACAATTTACAGGAGAAGAAAAGATAAAGATTTTATCTGACATAATTGCGATTAAATCTGTTAATGAAAACGAAATTGAAGTGGCCAATTATTTGAAGGATTTATTTTCCCAATACGGCATTGAATCTAAAATCGTTCCCGTTACAGACACTCGAGTTAATTTAGTGGCTGAAATTGGAAGCGGGAGTCCAGTCATTGGCATTTCTGGGCATATGGATGTCGTTTCTCCCGGTGATGAAAGCGAATGGACGTCAGATCCATTCACATTGACAGAAAGAGACGGAAAATTATACGGACGTGGAACCAATGACATGAAAGGAGGTTTAGTCAACCTTGCTTTAGTGATGATTGAACTCAAAGAAAATAATGAACTGAAAAAGGGAACGGTCCGTTTTATGGCAACGACTGGGGAAGAAGTCGGTGGTGCAGGTTCTAAAAAATTATACGAAGAAGGCTATATGGATGATGTCAATTATCTATGGGTAGCTGAACCTTCTCATGACACGATTATTTATGCTCACAAAGGATCGCTTAACTTGCGTGTAACGTCTATTGGTGAAGCCGCACATAGTTCTATGCCTGAACATGGGTATAACGCGATTAATCCATTGATGAAATATCTATTAGAAGTAGACGAGAAATTGAATGGCGATAATCGTAAAAATGAAGTTCTAGATAAATTGGTGATGAGTACAACGATTTTCAATGCAGGGAACCAAGTAAACTCCGTACCAGAAAAAGCGATAGCTGAAATAAACGTGCGTACGATTCCAGAATTTGATAACGATGAAGTGATTGACTTATTCAACACAACTGCTAATAAATACAATCAAGAAGGTTCAAAAATTAATGTTGAAGTGACCATGTCATTACCAAGTGTGTTCACTTCAGGACAGTCTAACATGGTGGATCTTTCGAAAGAACTCGGTAAAAAACATTTAGGTTTAGACATTTCGGTTAAAGGTTCGCCAGGGGTGACGGATGCCTCAAACTTATTACGAGGGAAAGATGACAACTTCCCGTTCATGATGTTTGGTCCAGGCGAAACTAAAATGGCACACAAAACAGATGAATATGTCTATAAAGAGTACTACTTTGCATTCTTTGATATCTATAAAGAATTAATTTTAGGATTAACGAAATAAAACGTGATTTTTTTACGATAAAGAGGTGACTACCATTATTTGGTGATCATCTTTTTTTGCATTGATTTTTTTATTAACTCCTCAACATAAACAATGTGCAGTAGATGATAGGGCTGAGGAAAATCATACAAAATTTTACTAGGTTCTATTGAAATCCTCTGTACCCCACCCTGTTAATAGAATGATCAGTAATCTTTTAGTTGAAAAAGCCTTTTATTAAATTGCTTATTACCCATTAACGAGGTTAATTTAATAAACATTAGTGTTAATATTAATTATAAACAAATTTAGGGAGGGATTAATTTGAAGAGTGCAAATCCCTATGTGTTTGTAGAAAACTGTCTACAAGTAATGGAGTATTATAAAGATTTATTGGGAGGGGAAATGACTAATATTCAAAAAAGTGATGATGGGAAATGTTTACATGCTGAACTTCATCTTGGGGCTAGTACCATACACTTTTCGGATATATTTAGCAAAGTAAATCAAGGTGACAACGTACGGATTACTTTAGAATGTGATAGTGAAGAAGAAATTAGAAGGGTTTATGACTCACTTAGACAAGATGGACAAATTACTTTTGAATGGCAACAGACATTTTGGGGAGCGCTACATGCTAACTTAATCGATCAATTTGGAATCGGATGGTTACTAAATTATCAAAAGTAGGAGAACAAACGCAATTAAGTGTGAGTGAAAAATTAGGCATCAGGATTATTCATGAGCAGTTGATGTTTGCCACATAGTGTTTCTCTAATTAATCATCCCACAAGATAGCGGTAGCCTATTAGTAAGAACCTTTTCAATCATTGAAAAGGTTCTTACTTGTTTATAGAAATGTAAAAATAGATTTAAATGGAAATAGAAGTGAAACAAGAAGAACCGTCCCCGTGTTTCTTTTGAAATTGTGCTAAGCACCATTTTTTGGTTTCTTGTTCGGCAAAGGATGCTTCTACACTATTTAAATAGATTTGTCGGTAATCTTCTTCACTTAGATTGAATTCATTGTTAACACAATGGAATTCTTTTGACATGGTCGTATCAGATACTGTTCTGTTATCCGTATTAATTGTCACTTTTATTCCATCTTTATGAAACTGAAAGATCGGATGGTCAGAATAATGCTGAACGGCTTTTGTTTGGACATTACTGGTTGGACACATTTCAAGCACGACCTGTTTTTCCTTCACTTTCCTATAAGCCTCAGGACAATCTTTAATAAATACTCCGTGTCCTATTCTTTCAGCATCCAACAATTCAATAGCATCTAAAACGTTTTTACCGATACCCGTTTCACCTGCATGAATCGTGACTCTGTATCCATATTCTTTGGCTAATGCGATGGGTTCTACGTATCTTTCGCAAAAGCCTTCATTTTCTGATGCACATAAATCAATCGCTACTACACCTTTTCCAAGGAACTTTTTCCCCTTTTCGACCACTTCAAATGAACTTTCTACTGACATGGTCCTCAAGCAAGACAGGATAATATTTCCTTTTATTTCGTAAATGCTTTCCGCTTCCCTCATTCCCTCTATAACGCTTTGAATCACTTCTTCGATATCAAGTCCTTTTAATATGTGAAGTAATGGTCCAAATCTGACCTCCATATATTTCACGTTTTCCTGTGCTGCATCCTCAAAAAGCTCAAAAGTTATTCTCCTTAAACTTTCTTTGGACTGCATGACTAAATTAGGAAGGGAAAATCTTTTTAAATATTCATCAAGGGAATCGCAATCCAAAGGAGCGATCAATTTTTGTTCCAAATCTTTCTTATCAGAAAACGGTAATGGGATTCCTTCCTTTTGGGCAATATCAATAATGGTTTCAAGCCTAACGCTCCCATCCAAATGACAGTGAAGTTCAATTTTTGGCAATGCTAAAAAGTTCATTTTGACCTCCAAATAAAGAATTATATAGATATAATAAAAAAATTCCTGAATACGAAGAAAGTACAAGGTTTGTATTTTCTTCGTAATCAGGAATTTCGGTTCCTGGTAGAGACCTCCAAACCATATTATTGGAGTTATACGAAATTATATTGAATTTATAAAGACTTTTAAAAGGATAATAAAAAAAGGGTAGATTGTCAATGACATGTCTAGCGCTAAAAATTTAATAGAAATTGAAATAGAGGCGAAACAACAAGAACCGTCCCCCTGTTTCATTTCTAAGAAGATTGTTTTATAATGGTAAAATCAGCTTTGATATTACATAATGGAGGAATTACTTTGATACTTGATAAATTAACGAATGCGAAGATGTATGATCAGTTGCACCCGAGATTAACGAAGGGACTTCGTTTTCTGCTTGAAAATGATTTGGATTCGCTTGAGGTGGGTACTTATCCGGTTGAAGAAGATAAAGTGTTTGTCATGATTCAAGAGTATGACACGAAATTACCGGAGGTCTGCCGTTTTGAGGCACATTACCGTTACGCGGATATTCAATATGTAATAAAAGGTCAAGAGAAAATGGAGTATACGCACATTGGTGAGACGAAGGTAGTTGAGGCTGACAAAGAGAAGGATCTGATGTTCCTAGAAGCAGAAGGGGATACATTCCTTGTAAAAGAAGGTTCTTTTGCCATTTTTACACCAGAAGATGCCCATAGACCAGGCATGTGTGATGATCAACCACAACCGATTAGAAAAGCGGTCGTGAAGGTATTGTGGGATTAAGCTTTGTAAGATTTTAATAGTGAAAAACCCCTTAGTCATGGACTAAGGGATTTTTGCTTTTTGAACCAATCATTCGCTTTTTCTGTCTAAAATTAGATATACGTATCCACAAATCCGCAGAATGGATCTACAGGGCTGTCGCCTTTAAATTCAGAGCGTCCCATTAGTTTTTCAACAAGTACTTCTAAGTTTGCTCTTCTGCTATCATACGCATTGATGTATGTTTTTACTTGTGGTACATCAGCTAGATGGTATGGATATTGAACAGATACAAAGATTGTTGGAACTTCATGGACGTAGAAAGGAATGTCCGGTGTTCCTTTACTTGCTGGCCATACGATACGTTGTACTGTTCCAGGGTTTACATTGGCAAGGTTAATGATGAGATCATAGTTTTCGGTTAACTCAGCGATCGGTCTCTTTTGTGCATAGACATTTGCAATCGCTGCAGCTCTTTCTTCCTCTGGAAGTTTCATAATTCTTTCTTCCGTTGATTCCCAAATGGACACTTCAAAACCCTGTGCTTCAAGCAATTCTTTCATGATGTCGACTACTTTTTCTTTTCCGCCGAGCATCGCACCAAATCCACCTTGTACACCTTTTACATCTACTAATAATACACGCTTGTATTTTTCAGGAGTAACAGGCCAGATGTCTTGTTTGTCTTTTACTAACGTGATCGCGTGGTCAGCCACTTCCTTGAATAAAGCTTTGTTTTCAGGAAGACCAATTTTTGCTAGTGCTTCTTCTTTTGGTGGTAAAATTTCGGTTTTAGCTTTTTTATGAAGACCTAGCATCGCTTTCAAGCCTAAAATACGCTCTAATGCTTCTTGTAAACGTTCCTCGGTAATAATTCCATTTTTATAACCGTCCATCATGAAGCCAAAGTCTTCGTCTGGATCGTTAAAGAATAAGAATAAATCACAGCCTGCTGCGATAGATGTAGGAATAAGTTCGCTTCTCTTCATCGCACCTGTTAAACCAAGCATATGGCTAGCATCTGTAACAACAACTCCATTGAAACCTAACTTTCCACGTAATAAATCGGTTGTGATTTCTTTAGAAAGAGTTGCAGGTAATAGATCCTCATCTTTTACACCTGGATTAAAATGTCTTTGATAAGCAGGTAAATGAATGTGTCCAGCCATGATTGATGGCAGTCCAGCATCGATTAAACCTTTGTATACTTTTCCATAAGTTTGGTCCCATGCTTCAGTCGTTAAGTCGTTAACACTGAAAGATAAATGCTGATCGCGCTCGTCCACACCATCACCAGGCCAGTGTTTAGCAGCAGGAGCGATTCCGCTTTCTTGGATACCTTTCATGTAAGCAAGGCTCATTTCTAATACTAAATCTGGATCAGAACTGAATGAGCGGCTAGAAATGATTGGGTTGCGCCAGTTATAGTTAATGTCAACGATCGGGGCGAAACTCCAGTTACAACCGATAGCAGCTGCTTCAACACCGGAAACACGACCCATTTCATATGCCCATTTTGGATCCTTTGTTGCACCGATTTTAACTTCAACGCCGACTTCCGTACCATCAGTACAAGCACCGTTACCGCCAGCTTCCGTATTTGCCGCAATCAGCATCGGAATCTTGCTGTTTTCTTGAAGAATTTTATTTTGGTCATAAACTTCTTCCGCTTTACCTGGGTTATAGCGAACAGCGCCAATATGATAGGTATTTAGCACGTTTGTTAAATACTCTTCCGTACGTTCAGATCCCATGTTAACGAATAATTGACCGATTTTTTCTTCAGTAGACATGGATTGAATTGTTTCTTCTACCCATTGGATGTCAGAATCCGTTAAGTTAAAAGGTTTTGCCTTTAAATCTACTCTTGTCATTATGTACACTCCTTATTGATAAGATAGAATTTCGAATAGTGATAGGTTTCCCAATATAGAATGCATTATTTCAAAAAGTTTTATCGAAATAACATTCTTGTATACTAGGATACTAGAAAACAAAACATATTTCCAGTAAAAACTGGAAACGTTCACAGAAAAATCATGGAACAGGGGGACGGTTCTCCGTGTTTCATTCTGAGGTAAGGGAGGGACTATATAAAATGGCAATTAAAAGGGACTGAAGGGTGCTCTTTATGCCGAACCCATTAAGACCTCCACAAAAAATTGAAACACGGAGAACCGTCCCGGCGTTCCATCCTCAAAAATGGTAGTATGTTATAGTTTGAATTTGCCGAAAAGCTTAATGAAATAATCTAACTTTGGGGTCATATCGAATGATATGACCCCATATATGGTGGCTTATGGAATAACAACAAAATTTAACACAACTTTCTTAAATAAAGAACTTTCCTAGGCTGATTAGATTACTGAGCATTCCCAGTCCGCCTAATGCTCCTTTTCCAATGTTAAGCATTCCTCCTAACATTCCTGGTTGGCCATATCCGATGTTATTCCCCAAGCCCATCAAGCTCATCGGATTTCCATAACTTCCCCAGCCTGGCGGACCCCCAAGACCTCCCAAACCCATCATCTGTCCAAAAACATTTAAACCCATCTGATTTACTGGTGCAGTCCAATTTTTATGTCCTAAACTACCAAAGCTTCCTAATCCACCTGGATTCCAGAAACCACCTGGATGAACTAAACTACTCCAGCCACCTGGTCTTCCAATCCCATTCATTTGGTTAAGTAGGGGCAATTGATTCTGTAAATGGAATGGGAAAGCCGGAATTTGGTTAGGAAATGTCTGCCTTTGATTCCTAAAATATACAGGCTTATACGGGTACATACACATTTTCCTCCTTTCTTAGAAGAATCGTGTTGGGATTAGGATATGTTGTTTGGATTTTGTTGCATGGTTGAATAACTAGGTGTACAGGTCAAAATTTTATCGGTACAAGCTTCCGACAAATCCCCAGCTAGGAAATACAGAGTATGCATATGTTTCAGCTGAAGAAAATGAACGATTCGCATGGTCGTGAAGAATTAGAAAAATGCTGGAGTCGAGACTTTCGGATTTACGGTTTGGGATGTCGTGGCGATTAAAGGGATCTTTTACCTTTTATTTCTTCATTTTTTAGGGAAGTTTATTGAAAAATCGATATTGTGCGATAATAAAAGTTCAATTTTTTTTCGAGGGAGCAGGTATTTGAATGGAACATGGGGGCGTTCTGATGTTTCATTCTGAGGGAAAGAGGTAACACCCTTATAAAATGGCAGTAAAATATAGGACTCAAGATACTAACTTATACCGAACCTATTAAAGTCTGCATAAAAAATGAAACACGGAGAACCGTCCCTCTGTTTCAATGTATGATTGACATTCAAAGTTTCTAGGAGTATTTTAGTGATGTTGGTAAAAAATGTATAAATAGACCTTTTGGCTGAGTCTTTGAGCGGGGGAACCAAATTGGATAAACATTTGTTTATCTTGGGGTGAATCTTAACAAAATTGTTTAGAAGGGATACTCTCATCCCTAATCCGACAGCTAACCTCGTAAGCGTTAATTGAGAGAAGGGTTGATGAGAATCGTTGACCATTCTTTTCTTAAGAATGGTCTTTTTACATGTATTGAAGAGAGGACGAGGGTGAATGAAGAAGTCATTTGCAGTTTTTGGCTTAGGGAGATTCGGAGGCACATTAGTAAAGGAATTTGCAGAATTAGGGATTGAAGTCTTAGCGGTGGATATTGATGAAGCAAAAGTAAGCCGTTACTCTGAATTTGCTACTTATGCCGTTGTCGTCAATGAGCTAGATGAAAGCAGTTTGAAAAAATTAGGCATTCGGAACATTGACCATGCGATTGTGTCTTTTGGAGAAGATATGAAATCCAGTGTTCTGACATGCTTACTGTTAAAGGAAGTAGGGGTTCCCCAAGTGTGGGCTAAGGCACATGATGATTACCACGCGAAAGTGCTTGAAAAGATCGGTGTTGATCGTGTCATTCATCCTGAAAGAGATATGGCGATCCGAGTGGCTCATTATATTGCCTCTCACAAAATCATCGATTACATCGAATTATCAAAAGAATTTAGTATAGCAGAAGTCGTTGCGACTGAAAAAATCCATAATAAAACGTTAATTGAACTAGATATCCGATCTAGATTTGGTTGTAATATTGTAGCCATTCAAAGAGGTAACGAAATTGTTGTATCACTAGATCCAGATAAGAAGATTCTAAAAGGGGATGTCTTAGTGGTGATTGGTCGGAACGAAGATATCAATCGGTTTGACCAGAAAGGAGTATGAAAATGAATCATAGAAAAATAAATCTGTCTCCTTCGCAGCTATTAATTTTAATCTTTCTTGTATCGATTGGTATTGGGTCCATGCTGTTAAAGCTACCAATCGCCACGACCGAACCCATTCGTTATATCGATGCTTTATTTACAGCAACATCTGCGATGACCGTAACGGGACTCGTCGTTGTTGACACA
Source organism: Niallia sp. Kr1 (assembly GCF_050389805.1). Taxonomy (NCBI): domain Bacteria; kingdom Bacillati; phylum Bacillota; class Bacilli; order Caryophanales; family Bacillaceae; genus Niallia; species Niallia sp. Kr1. The sequence goes on from NZ_CP130945.1 coordinate 1,785,572, forward strand.
GGAACAACGTTTACGTTATTCGGTCAACTTGTGATTGTTTCCCTCATTCAACTAGGCGGATTAGGGATCATGTCATTTGCGGTTCTCATTTTTATCGCATTAGGGAGGAAAATTAGTTTAAAAGAGCGTATTGTGATACAACAATCCTTAAACCAAACTTCAATTGGTGGCGTGATCTATTTAGTTCGTCATTTATTGATCTTCTCTTTAGCCATTGAAGGAATTGCCATGATTTTTTTAGCCTTTCGATGGGTTCCCGAAATGGGATGGGGACAGGGATTATATTATAGTTTCTTTCATTCTATTTCAGCTTTTAATAATGCAGGATTTGCCCTGTGGTCGGATAGTTTAATGGGTTACGTAGGGGATCCTGTAATTAATATCGTTATATCCCTTTTATTTATTATTGGAGGACTTGGGTTTACGGTTTTAATGGATTTATGGTCCAAAAAGAAATTTAAAAAAATGTCTCTCCATTCAAAATTAATGATCGTGGGTACGTTTGTCATCAATATTGTGTCGATGTTGGTCATATTTGCGATAGAAGTGAATAATCCGAATACTTTAGGAGGACTGTCCTCAGTAGGGGATAAATGGTGGGCGGCCTATTTTCAAGCTGTCACAACAAGAACAGCGGGTTTTAATTCATTGGATATAGGAAGTTTAGATGAATCGACGATTTTTCTTATGGTACTGCTTATGTTCGTTGGAGCGGGAAGTGCATCAACCGGTGGCGGAATTAAGCTAACGACCTTTATCGTGATGATTTTAGCCGTTATCACTTATCTGAAAGGAAAAAAAGAAGTGGTAGCGGGAAGAAAATCGATTAGCAATGAAATTGTTTTTCGCTCCTTAGCGATTTCAACGATTTCCTTAACCTTTATATTTATTGCAGTATTCTTGTTAAATATCACAGAAGAAGCGTCATTTCTGCCTTTATTATTTGAAGTAGTCTCAGCGTTTGGAACCGTTGGATTATCGATGGGGATAACCGCCACACTTACGACTTTTGGGAAAGTCATGATCATATTTATCATGTTTCTAGGAAAACTCGGTCCCCTAACTCTAGCTTTCTCATTAGCGAAACCAGATAAAACCAACATTCGCTATCCAAGTGAAAGCATTCTGACAGGATGAACAGGGGGACGGTTCTCCGTGTTTCATTCTGAGAAAATGAAACGCGATAACCGTCCCCGCGTTTCTTCATTATCTGAAAGAAGGTATTGTATGAAAATTGATTTCCCCAAAATATCACGAGAGTTATCTGAAAGGGATTTTCATGATATCTACACTGCAGAGGATCTAATGCTTGAAGCGTGTGTCATCACCGACATTGATTTTTCAAATGAAGTTGTAGATAAGGTACGACTATATAATGCAGTGATAAAGAATTGCAAATTTACGAATACCGATTTCAGTAATATAGATATGACGGATGTCTGTTTTGAGAATTGTGACTTATCAAATGTTAATATGAGCAAAGCCTCCATTCATAGAGTCGAATTTATGAACAGCAAATTAGTCGGTTGTGAATTTCCAGAATCCTACATAGGTCATGTAAAATTTGAGAACTCGGTATTAAACTTAGCTGCATTCGGAAACTCAAAACTGGAAAAAGTTATATTTAAAGAAGTTTCATTACAGAATGCAGATTTTTATGATTGTAACCTAAAAAAGGTTGAATTCGAGATATGTAACCTTAATGATGCAAACTTCGAACAAACATCATTAAAAGGTATAGATATCAGATCCTCGAATTTTGAATCACTTACTGTTTCAATAAATGATTTAAAGGGATGCAAAGTATCAACCTATCAGGCTATTCAGTTCGCTTCCCTAATGGGATTGATCATTAAAGATTAGTCTAGTTTTGTTCGAAAATGGGTCAGCAGTGACAGGTACGTTCTCCCATTCACTCTCTCGGAAACATGTGGAAGGTAAACTTATGTTTGATTTTACTTTTTTGAAACGTGAGAACCGTCCCAGTGTTTTACCTGTGTTTTGAAAAGTTTTGCACTCCTCCAACTTTTTCTTAAAAACTTCAATGTACGATTATTTTAAAAAAGTGTTTAATAGTCTTATAAAGGAGGAATTTCATTGAAAACTACTGACATTTTTTTAGAAATAGGTAATGAAATTGAGAAGAATAGGAGAATTCGCAAATGGACACAAAAAGAATTAGCGGTAAAATCAGGTCTAGATATCAAAACAATTTGCAAATTTGAAAAAGGTCAGGGCAATCCTTTAATAACCACCCTTCTGAAAATAATTAATGCGTTTGATATGCTTTTAAGCGAGTTTTTTCTTGAAGTTGAAAAACGCATCAAAATGCTAAATTAGGTGCCAGCACCTTCCAAATATTGGAAGGTGCTTTTTTCTGGTCTCTAATTGTACTTTGCAAAGCCTTCATCATTTCAGTATCTACAGACCATTATTCCTGAATCTGCTAGTAACAAACGAGTTTCAAATAAGTTAGTGAAATAAAAATTAAAAACGGATGAAGAACATGGGTTTATGTTCACGTCGAGATTCAAAAATTATTTCTACATACGTATCGAATTGCTTCTCAATCGGAAACAGAACTTTTACAATCCCCTAATCCATTTGCCATAGCGCACGTAAATGGTGTCAGGTATTTCCTAAAAAATGGAAGGTGCCTGGCACCTTTTTATTGTAAAATAATAGTAGATATGCATGATGGAGGGGGAGATTTCATGAGGGGTTTAACGAGTATTTTCATTATATTACTGCTATTGTCAGGTTGTTCAAGTAATCCTTCTTTAGAGTTGATAGATGCAACAGTAGAAATAAGTAATCGGTCAACAGGTATTAGTGTTTCAACTGGCGACAAGCAAGGTGAGATCATACAGCCGATTTCACTTAGTTATCATTTTGTCTTAAAGAATACGGGTAAGAAGACTCTTGGAGGAATGGAAAATATCAATAATGATACATTTGAGGTTGATGATGGGATCAACGTTTATATCGAACCCAATCAACTGCTAAAATCAGTTTCAGAAGAAATCATCGGTTTTAATATTTATGACGAAGCAGAATTGAAAAAAGCTAATTTAAGTGTGGGGAAAACGAGTATTCCCGTTATTGAACCCAACCAAGAAGGAGAATATACCTTTGATCTTGATTTAGGAGCAGTAGAAGAAAACTCTGAGATTAGAGTTGCCCCTTCCTCCCAACAATTGGATAGGTTGAAGAAAAATGCTATAGATGCAGCGTTAATTGTAACGATTGAGGATGAGGAGGTCGCCCGATTTGACCTTAGTAATTTGAATTAGAGGGCCATGTAAAACGAATTTTTAATCTCACTTAAACTATTGTTCTACAACTAAAAGTGCTTTTCCGAAATAAGGTTTTGTGCTTGTTTTTTATATAAATGGAATAGTATAAGGCAACGCCATTCAAGCACAGACCTTTATGATAATAAATATTTTCAAGAACACTTTAAACAATACTAATGAAAGAAGGTGTATCCTAACAAAAATGATTTTTTGAATGTAACTAATAAGAAATCGCTTTTTCTTATTAGTTGTGTTACAAGTTTGATACTGAAGTAACGAGAGATTGTGAAACATTCATGATCCGTAAATCGTACGATTAGATAGTCTCAATTATATTTTAATTGAGGTGATTGGAATTTTTTATGAATAAAGTATAAGCAATAATCGTAGTGTCTTCTTTGTTACTCTTGGCTTTAACTTTAACTTTCAAAAACATTTATTTACTATGTGTAGCATTGGTAGGGTTTCTATTAGCCATTGTTATTAAACAAATTAGATTAAACAGAGTAGGAAAGATACTTGGGCCCTAGGAGAAAAAATATTACGATTATGAAAGTGGGATGATTTTATAAATATAGATTTAGACGGCAGTAGTGGTGATTGAATGTTCTTCATAAAAGGGGTGCTTCTACTGATAAATCAAATTCAAACTTGTTCACTTAAAAGCAGTTTAATGATAGAAAGTGCTAAAAATGTCTCAGTGGGGGCGATTCCTTTGTCTGCATTAAAAGAGTTTGTATCGAGTTTTTTATTTATTGTAAGTTTATTGATATTTTCCATAAGTGCATACTTACTCTATTGGACAATGATTATGCCTTTACTGGCTATTCTTCCTTTTCTGATTTCATTAAGTTCTGGTTTAGTATGTTTCTATTTATCAAAAAAACTTGACGATAGAAGAAAGAACCTTTAGCGATTCGATTAAGTAGAATATTTCAAAAAGGAATTTGGTTGTATGTGGTAAAGTGAAAATGATAGGAGGGAATTTTTTGGAATTTATTCTGATTTTATTCGCCTTTTTAGTTTGTATGACTATAGGTTCGGTACTAAATATTCTTTTAAAGACAACCAAAAAAGTAAATTGGATGATAACCTTCTTCATAAGTCTATGTGTATCATTATTTGTTCAAATCTTAAATGTTATCTGAATCGGATAGAGGTCGGTCGATAAGTACAGTGACTTGTCGATAAGAGTAAAGAGGAGGGATAAAAATGAGCGAAACCAATACGATCCAAGTTCAAGAAGTAACGAAAAGTTTCGGTAAGAAAGTGGTATTAAAAGATATCAACTTTGATATTAAAAAAGGTCATATCTATGGTTTTATAGGACCTTCAGGAGCTGGAAAAACAACCCTAATCAAGATGATGATTGGAATGGATATTCCAGATAATGGTTCCATCTATTTATTAGGTGAAAAAATGCCTAATTTAAATATCTTGCAGCAAATTGGCTTTATGGCACAATCTGATGCATTATATGAAGCACTTACAGGAAAGGAAAATTTACTGTTTTTTGCATCACTTTTTAAATTAGATCGAACGGAAAAACAAAAACGCATGGCCTATGCTGTACAACTCGTTAACTTAACTGCAGACCTTGATAAAAGAGTATCTACCTACTCTGGGGGTATGAAGCGTCGATTATCCCTAGCAATTGCAATCATTCACAATCCTCAAGTTCTGATATTAGACGAACCGACTGTGGGAATTGATCCGGAATTAAGATTAAGTATTTGGAATGAGCTATTAAGATTAAAAAACGAGGAAGGAAAAACCATTATTGTCACAACGCATGTAATGGATGAAGCAGAAAAATGTGATTATATCGCAATGGTTAGAGATGGTTCATTTATAGCAACGGGCACACCTAATCAATTGAAAGAACAATATGAGGTTAATAGTTTAGATGAAGTATTCTTAAATGCAGGGAGAAAAAAACAATGAGAACCGTCGCGCTTATTAAGAGAATTTTATTGCAAATACTCAGAGACAAACGGACGCTGGCTCTTCTCTTTGTAGCTCCGTTATTAGTATTAACCCTAATGAACCTAGTCTTTAATGGAAATACCGTTCATCCCGTTTTAGGAGTTGCTAATGGTAATCAGCAAATCATAGAAAAATTAGAAGAAGAGGATATTGAAGTAAAGGAATATAACAACGTTACGAATGTTAATGAAACGATATTGGATGAAAATTTAGATGGCTTTTTACATGTAGAAGGCGATGACACAATCATAACGTTGCTTAATGACGATCCTACAGTAGCGAAAAGCTTAGAAATGAAAGTGAAGCAAAGTTATAGTTGGGAGAAACAATTACAATTAATAGAAATAAAGGGAATGCAGAGTGACTTACTATCTCAGGATACAATGAAAACAAAATATGTTTATGGAAGTAGTGAAACCGAGCTTTTTGATACCTTTAGTCCTATTTTAGTAGGGTTCTTTGTCTTCTTTTTTGTTTTCTTAATCTCTGGCATAGGCTTATTAAATGACAGAACAACTGGCACGCTAGAACGTTTATTAGCAACGCCTATTAAAAGAGGAGAGATTGTCACAGGCTACCTTATTGGCTACGGCTTACTAGCATTGATACAAACGATTATTGTTGTGTTGTTCTCCATCCATGTACTCGATATGGTTTTAGTGGGTTCAATTTGGACTGTTATATTAATCAATCTGATCTTAGCACTGGTGGCTTTGTCACTTGGAATCTTATTATCTTCTTTCGCAAGTTCAGAGTTTCAGATGATTCAGTTCATCCCGATCATTATTGTGCCACAAATATTTTTCTCAGGTATTTTTTCTATTGAGGGAATGGCGGATTGGCTCCAAGTATTCGCAAATATTATGCCGTTGTACTATGCAGCCGACGCTTTAAAAGGAGTAATGTATCAAGGATTAAGCTTGGCTGAAGTTAGTAATAACTTATATATCTTATTGGCTTTTGCAACAGTATTCATTATTTTAAACCTATTCGCCTTGAAAAAGTATCGTAAGCTTTGAAACAGGGGGACGGTTCTCCCTGTTTCATTCGTTCAAGCGTGGGATAGCAGGGACTGGCAACTTGCATTCTCCTAGCCCTAAGTTCTGAGGAGTATAGAATCATTGACTATTGTTAATTGACATATACTGGAATTCATTTTATAATGCAAGTAATCACTTACATTCATAACGTAAATAGGAGTTAATCATGGAACAAATTTTGGATACACGTGAAAGAATTTTACAAGCAACGATCGAATTAATAATGGAAAAAGGATTTAAAGGGGCAACTACTCGTGCAATTGCACAGAAAGCTGGTGTCAATGAAATCACATTGTTTCGTCATTTTAATAATAAGAAGGGGATTGTAAAAGCTGTTATTGAAAAAGTATCTTATGTTCCTTCTCTTTCAAAGGTCCTAAAAGAAAAGGTTGAATGGGATTTAGAAAAAGACTTAATGATGTTTTCCAAATTGTATCAACAACTTTTAGATGAAAACCGAGATTTAATTATGATTGGCTTAAAAGAAGCAGCCTTATTTTCTGAACTTCAACAGCAAATGACAGATATTCCTAGGCAATTGAAAGAACGTTTAATGGAATATCTGAATTCAATGAGAGAGAAAGGGATTTTGATTGAAACAAATGTTGAAGCTCAAGCAATGGCTTTAATATGGATGAATTTTAGTTTTTTTATGTCTCGATCACAACATGATAACAAGATTACGGATTTAACTGAAGAAGAATTTCTAAAGAATACGGTCAGCGTTTTAGCTAGAGGATTAACACTCTAGTTAAATTTTTCATCAAAAATGCAAGCAACTACTTGCATTCATTTCATTAAATATAGGAGGTTTTCATATGCTTGAAGTAATCCTTATGTCAGTTGATCGGATCTTACTTTCTCTTATTATCGGTGGAATGATCATTATGGTCGTTTGTGTACGTCCGTTATTGTTACAACAATTAACACGTAAAGATAGCACAGAGTTTAGTAACTTGGTTGAAGGAATTTCGATTAACGCATGGAATCGGTATAATAAAGTAGCATTTGCTGCTATTGTCGTTATGCTGGTTATAGACCTTATTCAATTCACAATGGGAAACAAATATACTTATGGGGATCTAGTTTTAGAAATCATCATATTATTTTTGTTTTTATTGAAGTTCACTTTAGATTATTCATTAAAGAAAAGACTTTCGCAGTATGGAAATGCTGCTGTTAATAGCTCAGAGCAAAATAGAGGGCACTGGCTAGTAGAGTTGTTGTCTAAAGTGATTCTTGTAATATCTATAGTATTAACCATGTTATCTTAGCGAATATAAATGGTCGTTGAAAATAACTAATAAAATTTATTATAAATTTTCCGTATGCAATTGTATACTGTTCTAAATCAATAAGTTTAAGATTGAATATTATCACCCGATTGCACCACTCTCACTGTTTTCTTACAACTGAATATTATAAAATGCACCTCCAAAAACCATCATTTACACCAGAACGATATGTGAACCTGACGGAATCATGAAATTCGTCAGGTTCTTGTTGCATTTGGCTCTGATTAAACAAAAGTATTCTAATTAAATATAAATATATTATACCTTTGAATAAGTCTACTTTAATTTTCATTCAAGAGATGAGGGTGATGACCGCGGGGTTCCAAAGCTTATAACCAAAAGTGTATAATCGCTACTATGTATACGATTTGTTTGATTCTTCCTAAATGATAAGATAAGTTGTATATGCAAATGAGAGGTGAAATGTAGTGAAAATCAATGAGTCTATTTTATCGATGTGTTTATATTTTACATCGAACCGTTTTGCTCGATACATGACAAAAATGGCTGAGGAAGTTTTTGAAAAGCTTCAACTGTCTCCTACATATGTGTATCTCTTAGTCATTGTGAATCAGTATCCCGGTATCACTCAAAAGGAATTATGTGAAAAATTGTCCATTGCTCCGTCCACAAGTACAAGATTTATTGATAAACTTGAAAAACTAGAACTAGTTTATCGGCGGTTAGAATGGAAAGAAACGAATATTCACCTTACTGAAAAAGGAATCGTCCTTTGTGAGGAAATTGATGAATGTTTTGATGAATTTTACAAACAGTACACGTCCATTTTGGGTGAAGAAAATAATCATGTCTTAGCAAAAGCGCTATATGAATCAAGTGAGATTTTAAAAAAAGAAAGAAGTTCATTCTTTTTTTTACCGATCATTTGCATATGCAAATAACAAAAGATGAATTTAAAAAGTATAGTGAAGAAAGGATAAGATGTAGAAAATGGATCCGTTTCAAGCCATGGTATTAGATAAAGTGAATGATCAAACAAAATTAGAATTGAAACAGTTGATGATCGATGATTTACCAAAAGGAGAAGTGACCATTAAAATTGCTTATTCGAGTGTGAATTTTAAGGACGGTTTAGTAGCGATTAAAAATCAGATGGTGGAGTCTTATCCTTTAGTACCTGGCATCGATTTAGCTGGAACAGTTATGAAGTCAACAGATGACCGTTTTAAATTAGGGGATGAAGTCATTGTGACGAGTTACCAATTAGGAACAGGACATTTTGGTGGGTTTAGTGAAGTTGCTCGTGTACCAGCAGAGTGGGTGGTTCCTCTTCCAAAAGGATTGACGTTAAAAGAATCCATGATTCTTGGAACAGCTGGATTTACCGCAGCGTTGTCCGTTCAAAGATTGGAAGATAATGAATTGGAACCTAGTAAGGGACCTGTTTTGGTAGCCGGTGCAACAGGTGGAGTTGGAAGTATTGCTGTTAATATTCTGGCTAAAAGAGGCTATGATGTTGTAGCAAGTACAGGCAAATCGAATGAAGAAGCCTATTTGAGAGGATTAGGGGCCAGACAAATTCTTCATCGTAATGAAATTATTGATACTGATCAAACTCCAATCCGTGAAGAAAAATGGGCTGGGGCGATCGACCCTGTAGGTGGGAAAACTCTCCAGTACATCTTAAGTACATTGAAATATGGTGGATCTGTAGCTACAAGTGGTTTAACAGGTGGGATAGAAGTTTCTACAACCGTTCTTCCATATATTTCAAGAGGTGTGAATTGGCTTGGCATTGACTCGGTCGAATGTCCAATGGAAAAGCGTTTAAAAGTGTGGAAGCGGCTAGGGGATGATTTGAAACCAACCAATTTACATGAAGAGATGGTCAATGAAATCTCATTAAAAGAACTACCAGAAGTACTAACTAATATTTTAGAAGGAAAAGTACGTGGAAGAACACTTGTGAAACTATAAAAATATGATCTTCTGTCATAGCAAGAACCGGCCCCGTGTTTGAAACGTGGGGACGGTTCTTACGTTTCATTCTGGGAAAATCAGAGATAAATGATCGATCCCAAAGGAAATAATCGATTTTAAACTACTAAATCAAAACTTGGACAACCACAAACAAAACGATTAGTGTAAGGTAGCCAATAGAATAATGTATAGATGAGAGTAGGTTTGATCCGACCATGATTGGATAGAAATACCTGGGAAGTTCTCAATCAACTCTGAAACAAACTAATTATGGATCATCCCTTGGAAATTAGCCAAGGTGTTTGGGAAAAACAAATATATAAGGAATGTGGTTGAAATTGAAACGTGAGAACCGTCCCCATGATTCATCATAAAAAGTCCTTTTTATATTGGATGGCCAAGTAAAAGCCAGCTGCTAAAAATGCCAGCGTATATTTGAACAGGAAAAAGATGGTCCACATATAGTCTTTAGGAAAAATGATGTCACATAGAATAATGGCCCACAACATACAGTAAGAGCTTTTCAAAAAGATTTTACTTGTCCGTTCGTCGTCATGCCCAATCTGCTTATAAAATACATAGGCAAAAATCGCGCTACCGATAAGCAGTAAGAAACCAACTCCAATGAGAATATTCCAATTTGCCGAAGAATGTTCAGCCCAGGATTTTAAAGGGTAAAAAATTGAATTAGTGATATCAAAGATAGACCTACTTTCCATTTTGATCATTTCCTTTCATATAAGTAAAAATATCGTTTACATCAACATTAAAAAACTCGGCAATTCGAAAAGCTAACAGGAGAGTTGGAACATAATTTCCTTTTTCCATTACGAAGATGGTTTGTTTGGAAACTCCGACTTTTTCTGCTAATTCTTGCTGAGACATTCTGGCAAGCACACGATATTCATAAACCTTATTTGATATCGAATCACCAAAATCTTTCTTCATGACCCTCACCTCTTGAATTAAATTATAAACTTACATTGTATAAAAGTAAAGTAAACTTATACAAAAGTATGAAATATATTTATTTTTGGTAAAATTGCTTTGAGCTAAAAAGAGCCAGAAGTGCAGAAAGAACGTGACGACATTCATGATTCCTTTGGGTTTACATTTCTGCTATATAGTACAAAAAAGTAGCATTATTATGAGCAATAGAGATTATTCTCTCATTTTATAGTCTGAATTGCTGAATGAGTCGAGGAACCTGTACCCTTAACTCACCATAAGATTTTCGGTTATTGTCAAAATCTGTCGAGACAGCTATTATGAAAGAGAGAAAATTATGGTAATTGGTGCAGAAAAAATAAGCATTGTTTACCAAACAAATTACATAATTTTGGAGGGAACGATTGATGTCGCAACATAAGATTAGTCCAGAACAAATTGAACAGGAACAATTATACAGAGAAATGGGTTTATCAGACGAAGAGTATCAACTAGCGAAAAAATTATTAAAACGTCTTCCAAACTATACGGAAACAGGCATTTTCTCTGCGATGTGGTCCGAGCATTGTAGCTACAAATCATCAAAACCATTACTGAGAAGGTTCCCAACAAAAGGTAGCCAAGTGTTACAAGGGCCTGGTGAAGGTGCTGGGGTTGTTGATATTGGTGATAATCAAGCCGTTGTTTTTAAAATTGAAAGTCATAATAGTCCGTCTTTTGTCGAGCCATTTGAAGGTTCAGCAACAGGTGTTGGTGGGATCTTGCGTGATGTCTTTTCAATGGGAGCAAAACCAATTGCGTCTATGAATTCATTACGTTTTGGCAATCTAGATCATGACCATACGAAGATGTTATTTTCTGAGGTTGTCCGTGGGATTGCAAGTTATGGAAATGTGGTCGATGTCCCAACGGTTGGTGGCGAGATTCAATTTGATAAGCAATATGAAGAAAATCCATTAGTCAATGCGATGGTTGTTGGGTTAATTAACCATGACGATATGCAAAAAGGTGTTGCCGCTGGCGTAGGGAACGTCGTGATTTATGCTGGTGGGGATACTGGAAAAGACGGAGTTGGCGGTGCATCGTTTTCTTCAGAGGTTGTCGAAGCTGGAAAAGAAGAGAATACATCTGCAGTCGCAATCGGTAATCCACATATCGGTAAAAAATTAATGAATGCATGCTTAGAAGTGATCCATTCTGATGCATTAGTGGGGATTCAAGATATGGGTGCGGCAGGATTAACATCATCAGGAAGTGAGATGGCAGCAAAAGCAGGTACGGGAATTGAGATGAATCTTGACCTTGTCCCACAACGTGAAGAAGGGATGAATGCCTATGAAATCATGCTGTCTGAATCACAGGAGCGAATGTTATTAGTCGCGAAAAAAGGGCAGGAGCAGGAAATTCTTGATATTTTTGCAAAACATGATGTGGATGCAGCAGTGATCGGTGAGGTTATAGAAGAAAAAGCTTTCCGTATTAAGCAGCATGGTGAAATTGTAGCAGATATTCCTGTCAATATTTTAGCGGATGAAGCACCTGTTTATCATTTACCATCAAAAGAAGCGGTCTACTATCAAGAGTTTCAAGCAATGGAGAATGAAGTTCCAACAGTAGACGATCATAAGGCGATGTTAAGACAGCTTTTACAACAACCGACTATTGCAAGCAAGGAATGGGCATACAAGCAATATGACACGGAGGCACAAGGAAATACTCTTGTTGGTCCTGGATCGGATGCAGCTATCGTGAAAATTGATGGTACGGATAAAGCCATTGCGATTACGACGGACTGTAATTCTCGTTATATCTATTTAGATCCAAAAGTGGGTGGACAGATTGCTGTGGCTGAAGCAGCACGTAATCTTGTTTGTTCTGGTGCAAAACCACTTGCGATTACAGATGGCTTGAACTATGGGAACCCGAACGATCCAGAAGTATTTTGGCAAATGGAAGAGAGCATTGATGGGATTAGCGAAGCATGTCTTGCTCTTGAAACACCCGTTATTAGCGGAAATGTTTCTATGTATAATCAATCAAAAGACGAAGCGATTCTTCCAACCCCAATCATTGGGATGGTTGGTCTAATCGAACATACGAAATATGTGACACCAAGCCATTTCCAAAATAATGGGGATCTCATTTATTTAATTGGCGAAACGCATCCTGAATTCGGTGGCAGTGAACTGCAAAATGTGATTGCTGGAAAATATTCAGGTAAAGCCCCAGCGATAGATTTACAAGTGGAAGCGAACCGTCAAAACTTACTTGCGACTGCAATTAAAAAAGGTCTTGTCGTATCTGCACATGACTTATCTGAAGGTGGGCTTGCGGTTGCCTTAGCGGAAAGTTTATTTAAAGGTAAAGGCTTAGGTGCTGAAGTTAACGTAACGGGTGATGCAACGGTAGCATTATTTAGTGAATCCCAATCAAGATTCTTAGTAACAGTAAAACCAGAAAACAAAGAACAATTTGAAAACCTATGGACAGAAGCGAACCAAATCGGCTCGGTAACGAACAATGGAAAATTAATTGTATCATTAAACGGTGAACAAGTAATTGAAGATACCGTTGAGGAGCTTCATACACTTTGGAGTGAAGCCATTCCTAAGTTAGTAGTAGCAAAATAGAGGTGAGTCAGAGGGACAGGTTCCTTGACTCACGATAGTCTATACAAAGACAAAAAGAGTCAAGGGACCTATCCCCTTGACTCAATTTAAGAGCCATTGGTCTAAGAGTTCATTGGTTAGATCCTTTTTGGCCATTTCTTTCATATATATAAGATCTAAGCGCTCATAATGAAGGAGAAACATTCTCTGTCCCCATTCACAATCTGATGTGGATTTCCAGTGTACACAGGCTCTTAAGCGGTCTAAGATTATATCTTCAATCCCAATAACATAAACGCTCATTTCACTGTCTATTTGTAGTTCTGTTACTTTGCGATAATCAGCATCTTCTAGCATGTCATTTGGGATTTCAATACTGACCAGTAGCTTTTCGTGATACCAGTGCCTGCCTTCAACAGTAAAACCTAGCTGTTCTAAAATTTCTCCCGCAAGTTTGCGATCACTAATAATCAAATCGATGTCCACTGTTGTATAATCACTACGAGTATAAATTTCAACTGCTAATCCGCCAACGATTACGGGGCGGATCTGTTTACTTTCTAATAGTTTAGTCAGGATGGCTGATACCTTTACCATTTTTTCAAAGGTGCTTTTGGTTTCTAATTCAGAGAGCATTTGTTTCGCTTCCCTAATCGAATTCATAGTACCACACCCGATCACTTATATATTTTATTTTTCCTTCTTCTTCCGCTTTTTTCCATCGTCTTATACATAGTTCATCTAATATCTTCGCCTCTTGTTGATCACGTGACCTTTTCCTTAACAACCGATCAGGGGATTTTGTACGTAAAATGGTCCGTTCTACATCACTTTTCTTATCACTAATTTTCTTATTAAGTTCGGAAAAATCCATTTTTCTCATCGCCTAATCAGCTCCTTTCCTCTCATTTTAACAGGTATATCCAATTATTTACAATATTTAAACGTCAACTACCCTTGGATCAGAGGCATGATGTACTACTTAACAACTGGATTTTGTCTTGTTTAGCAAAATGGCTGAGTCAAGGGACCCTTGACTCATTAAAAATCAACTATGGTATAATCTATGAATTAAGGAGATGTGAAAACGTTCTATTATTATGGATGGAGAGGATATAAACAGATGAGTAATGATAAAAGCAATGCGATGATTCAGTCCCTTCAAGTGGGAATGAGTATTGTGGATTTAATTTCTTCAAAAGAACAGCCTTTAAAGTTTACGGAGATTCAGGAGCTTACTGGAATCACGAAGAGTAATTTGTACAAATATTTAAATACTTTGACGCACCTTCAACTTCTGCATCGGGATAAAAAAAATGGTACGTATATGCTTGGAAGTAAAATGATTGAGTATGGCAGGAGTGCCATTGGTCACCAAGATATTATTTCGATTACGACTCCCTATCTTCAGGAGCTTAGTCAGAAAACCTCTTTAACGGCTTTGTTGGCAGTAGGAACTCCTAATGGTCCAGTAGTGGCTAACATATGGAACACCAATCATTTATTTAATATTGGTGCTCAAATCGGATCACAATTGCCGATTTTGTCAGCGACGGGGAAAGTATTTTCAGCTTTTCATACAACCACTTTTATGGATGATTGGAGGGAAAAGGAATTAAAGGAATTGAACCAGAATGACAAAGAACACCTTGAAACAGCAGAAGAAGAAGTATTGCAAAATGGTATTTCTTTTTCAAACGAGGCACTGGTTCAGAATGTAACGTCAGCAGCCGTTCCAGTATTTAACTACAAGAAGGATTTACTAGGTACAATAACCCTTATCGGATTTTTACAGTTTTTTCCTCAAGATATAGACCATCCAGCTAGCCAGCAGTTACTAGCCACAGCAAAAGAAGTTTCTCGTATTTTTGGAAACAAAGAATAACTTAATAGAGTCTAAAAAGAAAGGTGAAATCGATCGCCTTTCTTTTTTTTGCTTTCACATTCATTGGAGATCAAGATCGATGAACATCATCAACCAAGGTTCGACTCTATCAAAGGTTCAAAATGTATCCACTATAAAAATAAAAAAAAGTCAAATAAAATTATTGACAATTATCAGAATATAAAATATTCTATAAATAGAGAACAGAGTTATCTAAAAGTAAAAAATGATTTTAAAAATTAAAAGTCTATTAGATAACCTCAATAAAAAACAAAAAAAGGGGAAATACACGATGAAATTAATCACATTTAGCCATGCTGGATTTTCGCGACTTGGAGCCGTTACGACTGATAACGAAGTAATAGACTTAAACTATGCTTACCAAGCTTTACTTGAGAATAGAGGAAGTCTACGAGCAGAAATTATTGCGGAGGCTTTTATCCCAGCAGAGTTGAAAGGGTTCCTTGAAGGAGGAAATGAAAGCCTTTCCTTAGTGCAAGAAATTGTAGAATTTGCTCTTCAACATCCGAAAGTATATAAACATAAGCTTGTACATGCTTTTGATGAAGTAAAACTAGAAGCACCTGTACCAAATCCAGGAAAAATCATTTGTGTTGGTCATAACTATCGTGAGCACATTTTAGAAATGGGAAGAGAAATTCCAGAGAATCCAGTTATATTTGCAAAATTTAATAATACCGTAATCGGACCACAGGACGATATCCCATTCTATCCTGTTTCAGAACAGCTTGATTATGAAGCAGAGTTTGCTTTTATCATCGGGAAACGTGCCCGTAACGTATCAAGAGAAGAGGCTCTTGATTATGTAGCCGGTTATACGATTGCTAACGATGTTACATACCGAGATATCCAGCGCCGTACGCTTCAATGGCTACAAGGAAAAACAGTAGAAGGCAGCTTGCCATACGGACCTTGGCTTCTAACAAAGGATGAATTAAAAGATCCATCTGCATCTGGGTTAGGCGTGCGCTTAACGGTGAATGGAGAAGAACGACAAAAGACCAACACAGCAAACTTTGTCTTTGATGTTCAGCATTTGGTCGAATTCTTATCTAATTTAATGACACTTGAGCCAGGTGACTTGATCTTAACCGGTACTCCAGGTGGCGTTGGGGTTGCCCGCGATCCACAAGTGTTCTTGAAGGACGGAGATATCGTAAGAGTTGAAATTGATGAAATTGGTGTTCTAGAAAATAAAGTGTCAGCAGTCAATAAAGTACCAGTTACACAGGAGGGATAAAGATGATTACAACGGTTAACAAATCGATTCACCGTATTCAACAATCATTGCAAGACATTGTGATGATGACAGAAAAACTTTCTGAAGAAACCATTCGTTGGAAGCCAAGTGAAGAAGAGTGGTCCATACTTCAAATTCTTTCCCATCTTGTTGAAGCGGTTCCTTATTGGTTAGGGGAAGTAGAACGAGTTGTTACTGAACCTGGCACTAGCTGGGGAAGAGGATTGCAGGATGCCGCAAGACTTGGAGCGGTAACCGACCCAGAGAAACTTTTAGTAAAAGATGTGCTTGTAGAAGTCGTTTTATTGATTGAAAAAGTGGAGAGCGGATTGCAGGGGCTTGATAGCGAAACGTTGCAGCAGGAATCACCACATCGTAACTTTGCAAAATTTGGCAATAAACCTGTATCGTTTATCATCGACCATTTTATTGAGGAACATTTAGCAGGACATGCGAAGCAAATTCTACGCAACCTGGAAAAACTGCGAAAGAAAGAAGAGGAGAATCTTTTATAGGAGGGATGACAGATGGCTGAAATGAATGCGTACCTGCAAGATCAGGATGTAAAAGACTTTACGAGAGAGATTCAGCAACACCATTTGGGCCCGCTTTGGGAGGCTATCCCAGCGATTATGAATAAAACGCCTGAGCCGCATGCTCAAGCCTATCTTTGGACGGATGAACTTTTGAAGAAAAAGTTGTGGGAAGCAGCGGAGATATTCACTCCAGAGCGAGGTGGAGAACGAAGGGCGATCTATTTTCAAAATCCCGGGTTGACATACCGTCAGCCTTGGGGTTGGGCTTCTACCACACAAACGCTTTATGCAGCGGTTCAATTACTGCTGCCAGGGGAGGAAGCTCCGTCACATCGGCACTCACAAAATGCCCTTCGATTTATTTCAGAAGGGGAAGGTGCTTACACCATTGTTGAAGGTGAGCGCATCTTTATGGAAGAAGGAGATTTTCTCATTACACCAAAAAATCTTTGGCATGGCCATGGTCATACAGGTAGTGAGCCGATGATTTGGATGGATGCGCTTGATATTCCAACGATTTATTCACTTGGTGGTACTTTCTTTGAACCTCATCCAGATCGATTAGAAACACCAAAACGTCCGGATAACTTTTCAGAGCATCGCTATAGTGGTGGAATGGTTCGTCCAATTAGTGATCGCTATTCAAGTGTTGCTCCACTGGCAAATTATAAATGGCAACGGACGGTTGACGCCATTAACGGATTAATGAAATTTGAACCGGATCCATATGATGGCTATGCAGTGGAGTATATCAATCCATCTAATGGACATACAGCAAATCCAACGATGGCCTCTTGGATGCAGAAACTACCAAAAGGCTTCCATTCGAAAGCACATCGTCACACACATTCATCCATTTATCATGTACATCAAGGGTCAGGCTATACCGTCATTAATGGTGTACGATTCGATTGGAAAAAAGGCGATTATTTCGTTATTCCAAATTGGGCATGGCATGAGCATGTGGCGGCAGAAGATTCTTATTTATTCTCTGTGAATGATTTGCCAATTATGGAGAAGTTCCAGTTGGAACAAGGACAAATATTGGATGTAAATATAGGTCAGCAAGAAGTAAAAAGTGAATTCAAGCCCGTTCTTGTATAAAGATCTGTAGCCATTGGGGAGGCTTTAATCCAGTGGCTACGAATAGAATGTCATTTGCAAACGCTTTTAATTTTGCTAATATTCAGTAATTTGCGTTTGAATAATAGGCTGTGTTAAAGGTCAATGTTGATTTCTGACTACTATTTATTGCAGTGGAAGGCACGTAGACTCCTGCGAGAGAAGCTAGATAGGCAAGAAAACATAAGAAACGTAGTGTCAAGGTGGCTCAGGCGTAGCTGAGCGGAAAGCGAAGTGTCTGCAAATGAAATCAACAACCACGTTTAACAGAGCCAAATAATAAAAGGGGGAATTATGATGAGTAAAGTAGCAGAACAAGCATTTATCGTGATTGGTGGCGGAATCGGTGGGTTAGCAACAGCTCTTGGAATCGCAGAAACAAAACAAAAGGTAAAAGTATTGGAACAGGCACAAGAGTTTGGTGAAGTAGGGGCAGGAATTCAGCTAGCAGCGAATGCTACGAATGTATTACAACGTTTAGGTGTGATGGATAAGATTAGCGAGATTGCCGTTTTTCCAAAAAGACTTGTGTTAATGGATGCTTTCAGCGGGGAAGAGCTTTCTGCTTTAGACCTTGGGGATGTGTATAGAGAAAGATACGGAGCTCCTTATATCGTGTTACACCGTTCAGACCTTCACCGAATTCTAGTCGAAGCATGCGAAGAAAATGCATATATTGAATTGTTTACCAATCAAAAAATTGAAAACACAGTAGAAAACGACGGCGTTGTAACTGTCACAACAGCTAATGGAGAACAGCATATTGGAAAAGCAGCCATTGGTGCAGATGGAATTTGGTCGAATACTCGTAAGTTGTTCGCTGATGATGAGGCGGTATGCTCACAATATGTAGCGTATCGTGGTGCGATTCCGATTGATGATATCTCATCTCACGGAAACCTTGATGATGTGTATATGTGGATTGGACCAGATCTACATCTTGTTCAATACCCAGTGAGAAGAGGGGAACTTTATAACCAAGTAGTTGTATTTAAAAGCTCTCAATATAGACCTGCAATTGAAAAAACAGATCAATGGGGTACACCAGAGGAAATGGATCAGGTCTTTGCCGGAACTTGTCCATTGGTGCAAACGGGTATTTCCTATATTCAACGTCAGCGTCGCTGGCCAATGTATGATCGTAACCCCATCAATAATTGGACAAAAGGTCGCATAACACTTACGGGAGATGCAGCGCATCCGATGCTTCAATACTTAGCACAAGGTGCTTGTCAAGCTTTAGAAGATGCCTCTTTTTTAACGGATATGCTTGAAAAGCATGGCGACAATATTGAACAAGCCTTTTTAGAATATCAAGAAGAGCGGATTCCACGTACAGCAGATGTTCAAACAAGTGCAAGAATGTGGGGAGAAATCATTCATAATACAACACCTGAGGCGATTCTTCTTCGAAATACAATTATGAAAAATCGTACGGATCAAGACTTCCAATTTGTGGATCGTTTCCATGGATATAATAAAACGGCTGTAAAAGCTTAGAATGATCATAAAAATGAAGTTGTGAGTTCTATACAACTTCTTTTTTTAAGCAATTAACAACATAAGCATGTTGAATATAATCAAAAATGTTATAAGGGGAACCTTTACTTTTTACTTTTAAGTATAAGCAGTCAACGAGTTCATACCATTACTCCATACTTTAGAGTAAACGCATTTAAAATAAGTAGAACGAGGAGTTGGTTATTTATATGGGGCAAGTGAATCCCGCTGAAATCATCGCAAATAGCAAGTTTAATAAGTTTCATTTAAGTTTACTAGTCTGGAGTTTCATTATCATTGCATTTGATGGTTATGATTTGGTCGTTTTTGGAACTGTTGTACCTGTTTTGATTGAGGAATGGAACCTCACTTCCGTTGAAGCAGGAGCAATGGGGAGCTATGGACTATTTGGGATGATGTTCGGTGCGATCTTTTTTGGAACACTGGCTGACCGAATTGGGAGAAAGAACGTCGTTGCGATTACTTTAATATTCTTTAGTTTATTTACATTCTTATGCGGATTTGCTGAAACACCAACACTGTTCTCTATTTTCCGCTTTTTAGCGGGATTAGGACTTGGAGGCATTATGCCAAATGTGATTGCATTGTTGACAGATTATGCCCCTAAATCAATGAAGAGTATGATCGTATCCATCGTGTTATGCGGTTATTCGATCGGTGGAATCCTTGCACCCTTATTAGGAATCTTTTTGATGCCGACTTTTGGCTGGGAATCCATCTTTTGGGTTGCGGGACTGCCGTTATTGGCTTTGCCATTAATGTATAAGAAATTACCAGAAACGGCGAGTCATTTAATCCGAACAGGTAGAAAAGAAGAATTATTATCTACACTTTCTAAAGTAAGCCCGGGATCGACGTTTAATCAAAGCGATGAGATTGTGGAATTACAAGCAACGGGGACGAAGGTTCCAGTTATCGGCTTATTTAAAGATTATCGAGCTTTAAGTACGGTTATGTTTTGGATTGCTTTTTTCTGTTGTTTATTGATGGTATATGGTTTGAATACATGGCTTCCTAAGTTGATGATTGAAGCAGGGTATGCCTTGAATTCAAGCTTGGGTTTCCTTATTGCCCTTCAAAGCGGAGCCATTATCGGAACTCTTATCATCGGCCGGCTTTGTGACAAATATGGCTCTAAAAAGATGCTCGTTCCGATGTATGCTTCAGGGGCTATTGCTTTAACATTACTTGGATTTGGCGGGAATATGTTCGTGATTTATTTATTGGTAGCGATCGCAGGGGCGGCTACAATCGGTGCGCAAAATATTGTACAAGCCTATGTATCTCAGTACTATCCGGCATCTGTTAGATCAACAGCTTTAGGTATGGCGTCTGGCATTGGTCGTATCGGCGGTATGTTAGGACCTATTTTGGGTGGGTTTCTTTTATCGGTTGCATTACCCATCCATATGAATTTCATTGCCTTTGCGATTCCAGGTTTGATTGCGGCGATCGCCTTAGCGTTAGTGCCTGTGAAACATGCTAGCAATGAGGTTTATCAAAGCCGTACAGAGTTAGAACCACAGTCTGAAACGATCTGATCATACAACTGTAAAGGCGAAAGTTCCCGTAAGCTGATTGAAAAAGAAGATATTTAAACAAAAAGGAGAGGGAATAGATGTCTACTTTACGTGAAGACGCCTTAAACATGCACAAGGAAAATCAAGGAAAGCTTAGTATTGTATCAAAAGTTCCATTACGCAACGCTGAAGATTTAAGTCTCGCTTATTCTCCAGGTGTCGCCGAGCCATGCAAGGACATTTTTCAAGATAAAAGCAAAGTGTATGATTATACGCTAAAGGGGAATCTTGTTGCTATTGTTTCAAATGGAACAGCTGTACTTGGTCTTGGGAATATTGGACCGGAAGCTGCGATGCCGGTCATGGAGGGGAAAGCATTATTATTTAAATCATTTGCTGATGTGGATGCATTTCCATTGTGCTTAGATACAACAGATACAGACAAAATTGTAGAGACTGTTAAATTATTAGAACCTACTTTTGGCGGAGTAAACTTAGAAGATATTGCAGCACCAGCGTGCTTTGAAATTGAAGACCGCCTGCGTAAAATCTGTAATATTCCTATTTTTCATGATGATCAACATGGGACGGCGATTGTCACAGGAGCTGGCTTGCTCAATGCTTTGAAACTAGCAAACAAAAAGATAGATGAGATTCATGTTGTCGTAAACGGTGCTGGATCTGCTGGCGTGGCGATTGTCAAGTTGCTGTTAAGTATGGGTGTAAAAGACGTTATTTTATGTGATACAACCGGAATTATTTATGAAGGACGCCCATCCGGCATGAATTCGTTTAAAGCGGAAATGGCCCGTATGACCAATAAAGAACAAAAACAAGGGTCATTGGCAGATGCTCTTGTAGGAGCAGATGTGTTTGTGGGAGTATCAGCACCAGGCGTTGTCACAAAAGACATGGTTCGTTCCATGAATCCACGTTCCATCATTTTTGCGATGGCGAACCCAGTACCTGAAATTATGCCGGGGGAAGCCAAAGAAGCAGGAGCACTTGTGATTGGGACAGGTCGCTCTGATTTTCCAAATCAAGTTAATAACGTACTTGCTTTCCCTGGTATTTTCCGAGGTGCTTTGGACGTTGGAGCAAAAGAAATTAATGAAGAAATGAAACTTGCGGCCGTTCAAGCGATTGCTGGATTAATTACGGAAGAGGATCTTCATCCTCATTACGTGATTCCGGATCCTTTTGACGGTAGAGTGGCAGCACATGTTGCGGAAGCCGTTGCGAATGCGGCAATAAAAACGGGTGTGGCACGAAAAATGATTAACCCAGAAACCGTGAAAGAGCGTTTATTAGCGTTAGCAGAAGAAAAACAGCCAGCTTTCGTATAAATCCGGTTTTAAAGAACAATAAATGAATGAGGTGTAGAGATGCAAGCGACTATAGTAAACTCTGAACTTATAAAACAAGAAAAAAAGGCGCCAACAACCTTTTCAAGAACCAACCCATTTCAAGCGAAGGTTCTAAAAAATATCAATTTAAATGGAGTAGGATCGAGCAAAGAAACGAGACATATTGAATTATCGTTAAAAGGATCGGGTCTGTCATATATCCCAGGTGATGCCCTTGGTATCCTTCCTAGTAATGATCCAGAACTAGTGGCTTCTCTTCTTGAAGAAATGAAATGGGATGGGGAAACAGTGGTGACCATTAATAAGCAAGGGGATACACTTCCATTAAAAGTAGCACTAACATCCTACTTTGAAATTACATTATTGACAAAAAAGATTTTACAACAGGCTCAGGTCTTCACAGAAAATGAAGAGTTACAGAAACTTGTGTTAGTAGAAAATACAGACCAGTTGAAAGAATATTGCTATGGGCGTGATTTGCTGGATTTATTACGCGATTTTGGTCCATGGAAAGGGATTGCCCAGGAGATGGTCTCTCTATTAAGAAAGATGACACCACGTCTCTATTCGATTGCAAGCAGTATAGCAGCCCATCCTGAGGAAGTGCATCTAACGATTGGCGCTGTGCGATACACAACGAACGGACGCGATCGTAAAGGGGTTTGTTCAGTTTTAGTAGCGGAACGTCTTCAAGAAGGAGACACACTTCCAATCTTTATTCAACATAATAAACACTTCCATCTACCAGATTCGGGGGATCATGATATGATTATGGTGGGTCCAGGGACAGGGATTGCGCCATTCCGTTCCTTTATTGAGGAGCGTGCCGTCACGAAAGGAAACGGAAGATCGTGGCTGTTTTTTGGAGATCAACATTCAGCATCAGATTTCCTCTATCAAGAGGAGTTAGAGCACTATCAAAGGGATAGGGTACTGGCCAGAATAGAGACTGCATTCTCCCGTGATACAGACCAAAAAGTATATGTACAGCATAAAATGCTTGAGAATAGCCAAGAATTGTTCAAATGGCTCGAAAACGGAGCATACTTCTATGTTTGTGGAGATAAGCAACGTATGGCAAAAGACGTCCACAACACACTTTTAGAAGTAATCGAAAAAGAAGGCACCATGACACGCGAAGCAGCCGAAGCATATTTAAATGACCTACAAAAACAAGGACGGTACTAACGAGATGTGTATTGATGAGTCAGAGGGACAGGTTCCTTGACTCATTGCTCGTGCCTCAAATGGGATAAGGGTCGTCCCTTGTCCCATTTGAGCATCAATAATCGATGAGTCAAGGGACCTTCCATCTGACTCATTTAATTACCCTAAGATGACTATGAGATTTTCGAGGTTTATGTTTTTTCGATAATTCCATTTGTTGAGCACCATCCTCCTCGCTTTTATATTTGCAATTGATATCCCCATACATAGAATTAGCTAGCATTTCCAGCCCTGATTTGAAAGATTCTATAAATTTTTTCATCATTATATAACTTCCTCTACTCATTTTCTATTCTACAATAACTATCTTCTTGAATAGAAAGGGTGATCCCTGCATGTATACTAATATACTTGGTGCCAGGCACCATCCATTAGTCCTTTCCTTATATAAAAAATACACAACAGAAAAGAGGAAATGATCATGAAAAAGACAATTGTTACGGCCTCTATTATTTCAGCTGCCCTGTTCCTCTCTGCTTGCGGAGAAACGGCAGAAACACCGGTAGATTCTTCTGCTGAGAAAACAACCACCCCTGTAGAAACAGAGCAAACAGAAACAGAACAAACAACAGAGCAAACAACAATAGAGCCTGCTAAAGAAGAAACTGCTCCTGCTTCACCTGTAGAAGAACCTGCAGAGGAAACTGTTGATCCGCCTGTAGAAGAAACCATACAGCCAGATGAAAGTTCCAAATATACAATGGGGCAACTTAATGCAATTGGACAAGCTGAAAATTACCTAGACTTTACGGCATTTTCTCGAACAGGCTTAATCGAGCAACTTGTGTATGAAGCTATTCTACAGAAGATGCTACATTTGCAGTAGATCTCATTAAAGTAGACTGGATGGAACAAGCTACAAAGAAGGCTCAAGACTATTTAGATTTTTCAAGTTTCTCGAAGCAAGGCTTAATTGAACAACTTGAATTTGAAGGATTTACGAGTGAACAAGCTGCTTATGGCGCTTCAGCTGTAGGTTATTAGTAGTTTGGAGGAACTTTTATGGGTGGGAAATTAAAAGGTAAAACATCTTAATTATTATTCCTGATGAACTATGAGACATATTAGATAAATAATAAGAAATCCTGTAGGTGAAGAAGCACAATGCCCTTCACCTAAGGGATGGTTAGTATATTTCGCGGAATACATGCTCAAGATTTTCAAATTCTTTTAGATCTTCTTCCCTCGGATTGTCAGATTCTACCGTCCACTTATTATCAATTGGAGCTAGCCCACCATCCTTATTTTTTTGAAAAGGCAAATGAATATGATGGGTTTTACCATCTTTTTGAGTTGTATAGCCAATATAGTAGCGATCGTCCTGTCCTTCTTCTTCAAAAATACCGATATCTTCAATTCCATACTTATTTAAATAGGGTTGAAAAGATTGCTGTAATTCGTTCATGATTTGTTCACGAGATAAATAATCCACGAAAATTCTCCCTTCCAAAAGTTCGTTCTTTCCCTTAATATGTCAAACTTTCGTTTATTTAAACCTAGTTTTTTTCATAGAATATAAGCGTTTTGCACGAAGTTCGTCATTTCTTTTATCAAAGTTTCACTAATTGTAATGAGGGGAACCTCTGTAGCGATTTTTCTTATTAGCAATAGCTAGACAATATCTGTAGCAAGTGAACCTGTGTTTATGTATCTAGCTTCCGAGATAATAATCGGTTATTAAGAAAAATTCTCTAATTGAGGGATTTGGCAAATACAACACTGCCTGGTCGTGGGGGGGATGGGACTGTTCCCCATTTTCCTGAAAGACACGGAATGTTTATCCCAATTTAGGTTTCTACAAGTGTTTTTTATTTCTCAATGCTAAGAGAACTTGTGGAACATGGGGACGGTTCTAGTGTTTCATTGTAGGGGAAAATAGGAAAAGGATTCCCGTGTGTCGATTTTAAGGTATTGATTTGAAGTAGTTTAAATGATACTATGAAACACCATTATTTTTTATATTATGCCATGAAAAATTATAGAGGAAGATTTTTCTAAAAAAGAAGTTGACTTCGACGAATTTAGATGATAAATTATTAAATGTCGCTGATGCGATATAAGATATTCTTTTCCGATTTAGTTAGTTGTAGTTAAAAACTAAAAAAAACTTCAAAAAATTATTGACTTCAACGAAAATGAGTTTTATAGTAATGAATGTCAGTAATGAGAAACTGTTTAAAAATATTTTCAAAACAGTTGACTTCAACGAAAAATAATGATACAATAATTCTTGTCGCTGATGAAGTGAATGAGAAAAAAGATTGTTCTTTGAAAACTAAACAAAGCAGATACGTCAACGTTAATTCTAGTTACTATATGTAACAAAACTATTTGCCTTTCAGGCAACAAACTTTATGAGCTTTATCAAACACTTTATTGGAGAGTTTGATCCTGGCTCAGGACGAACGCTGGCGGCGTGCCTAATACATGCAAGTCGAGCGAATCTGAGGGAGCTTGCTCCCAAAGATTAGCGGCGGACGGGTGAGTAACACGTGGGCAACCTGCCTGTAAGACTGGGATAACTTCGGGAAACCGGAGCTAATACCGGATAATTCTTTTCAACTCATGTTGATAAGCTAAAAGACGGCGTAAGCTGTCACTTACAGATGGGCCCGCGGCGCATTAGCTAGTTGGTGAGGTAATGGCTCACCAAGGCAACGATGCGTAGCCGACCTGAGAGGGTGATCGGCCACACTGGGACTGAGACACGGCCCAGACTCCTACGGGAGGCAGCAGTAGGGAATCTTCCGCAATGGACGAAAGTCTGACGGAGCAACGCCGCGTGAGTGATGAAGGTTTTCGGATCGTAAAACTCTGTTGTTAGGGAAGAACAAGTACGAGAGTAACTGCTCGTACCTTGACGGTACCTAACCAGAAAGCCACGGCTAACTACGTGCCAGCAGCCGCGGTAATACGTAGGTGGCAAGCGTTGTCCGGAATTATTGGGCGTAAAGCGCGCGCAGGCGGTCCTTTAAGTCTGATGTGAAAGCCCACGGCTCAACCGTGGAGGGTCATTGGAAACTGGGGGACTTGAGTGCAGGAGAGAAAAGTGGAATTCCACGTGTAGCGGTGAAATGCGTAGAGATGTGGAGGAACACCAGTGGCGAAGGCGACTTTTTGGCCTGTAACTGACGCTGAGGCGCGAAAGCGTGGGGAGCAAACAGGATTAGATACCCTGGTAGTCCACGCCGTAAACGATGAGTGCTAAGTGTTAGAGGGTTTCCGCCCTTTAGTGCTGCAGCAAACGCATTAAGCACTCCGCCTGGGGAGTACGGCCGCAAGGCTGAAACTCAAAGGAATTGACGGGGACCCGCACAAGCGGTGGAGCATGTGGTTTAATTCGAAGCAACGCGAAGAACCTTACCAGGTCTTGACATCCTTTTGCCTTTCCTAGAGATAGGAATTTCCCTTCGGGGACAAAAGTGACAGGTGGTGCATGGTTGTCGTCAGCTCGTGTCGTGAGATGTTGGGTTAAGTCCCGCAACGAGCGCAACCCTTATTCTTAGTTGCCAGCATTAGGTTGGGCACTCTAAGGAGACTGCCGGTGACAAACCGGAGGAAGGTGGGGATGACGTCAAATCATCATGCCCCTTATGACCTGGGCTACACACGTGCTACAATGGATGGTACAAAGGGCTGCGAGACCGCGAGGTTTAGCCAATCCCATAAAACCATTCTCAGTTCGGATTGTAGGCTGCAACTCGCCTACATGAAGCCGGAATCGCTAGTAATCGCGGATCAGCATGCCGCGGTGAATACGTTCCCGGGTCTTGTACACACCGCCCGTCACACCACGAGAGTTTGTAACACCCGAAGTCGGTGGGGTAACCGTAAGGAGCCAGCCGCCTAAGGTGGGACAGATGATTGGGGTGAAGTCGTAACAAGGTAGCCGTATCGGAAGGTGCGGCTGGATCACCTCCTTTCTAAGGATATATACGGAACATCTCTTATGAGATGCTAACGATTGACGGAATCTGACTTTGTTTAGTTTTGAGAGAATAATCTCTCGAAACATTGTTCCTTGAAAACTAGATAATGTAATGACAAGACATCATTGAAAAAAGTTCTTTTTTAAATTTAAGACCATTAACATTGGTTAAGTTAGAAAGGGCGCACGGTGAATGCCTTGGCACTAGGAGCCGATGAAGGACGGGACTAACACCGATATGCTTTGGGGAGCTGTAAGTAAGCTTTGATCCAGAGATTTCCGAATGGGGAAACCCTCTATCTTTAATAGGATAGAATCTTTACCTGAATTCATAGGGTATTGAAGGCAGACCCGGGGAACTGAAACATCTAAGTACCCGGAGGAAGAGAAAGCAATTGCGATTCCCCCAGTAGCGGCGAGCGAAACGGGATTAGCCCAAACCAAGAGGCTTGCCTCTTGGGGTTGTAGGACACTCTATATGGAGTTACAAAGGAACGGGGTAGATGAACAGGTCTGGAAAGGCCGGTCAAAGAAGGTAAAAACCCTGTAGTCGAAACTTCGTTCCCTCTTGAGTGGATCCTGAGTACGGCGGGACACGAGAAATCCCGTCGGAAGCTGGGAGGACCATCTCCCAAGGCTAAATACTCCCTAGTGACCGATAGTGAACCAGTACCGTGAGGGAAAGGTGAAAAGCACCCCGGAAGGGGAGTGAAATAGTTCCTGAAACCGTGTGCCTACAAGTAGTCAAAGCCCTTTAACGGGTGATGGCGTGCCTTTTGTAGAATGAACCGGCGAGTTACGATTACATGCAAGGTTAAGTTGATAAGACGGAGCCGCAGCGAAAGCGAGTCTGAATAGGGCGATTTTAGTATGTGGTTGTAGACCCGAAACCAGGTGATCTACCCATGTCCAGGTTGAAGTCCAGGTAACACTGGATGGAGGACCGAACCCACGTACGTTGAAAAGTGCGGGGATGAGGTGTGGGTAGCGGAGAAATTCCAATCGAACTTGGAGATAGCTGGTTCTCTCCGAAATAGCTTTAGGGCTAGCCTCATGTGTAAGAATCTTGGAGGTAGAGCACTGTTTGGACTAGGGGCCCCCATCGGGTTACCGAATTCAGACAAACTCCGAATGCCAAAGATTTATCCATGGGAGTCAGACTGCGAGTGATAAGATCCGTAGTCAAAAGGGAAACAGCCCAGACCACCAGCTAAGGTCCCAAAGTATACGTTAAGTGGAAAAGGATGTGGAGTTGCTTAGACAACCAGGATGTTGGCTTAGAAGCAGCCACCATTTAAAGAGTGCGTAATAGCTCACTGGTCGAGTGACTCTGCGCCGAAAATGTACCGGGGCTAAACGTATCACCGAAGCTGTGGATGGACATCTACGATGTCCGTGGTAGGAGAGCGTTCTAAGGGCGTTGAAGCAAGACTGGAAGGACTTGTGGAGCGCTTAGAAGTGAGAATGCCGGTATGAGTAGCGAAAGATGAGTGAGAATCTCATCCACCGATTGACTAAGGTTTCCTGAGGAAGGCTCGTCCGCTCAGGGTTAGTCGGGACCTAAGCCGAGGCTGAAAAGCGTAGGCGATGGACAACAGGTTGATATTCCTGTACCACCAAAATCCGTTTGAGTGATGGGGGGACGCAGGAGGATAGGGTGAGCGCGCTGTTGGATATGCGCGTCCAAGCAGTTAGGCTGCAGGTGAGGAAAATCCCACCTGCGTGAAGGCTGAGCTGTGATGGCGAGGGAAATATAGTACTGAAGTTCCTGATTCCACACTGCCAAGAAAAGCCTCTAGCGAGGATTAGGTGCCCGTACCGCAAACCGACACAGGTAGTCAAGGAGAGAATCCTAAGGTGAGCGAGAGAACTCTCGTTAAGGAACTCGGCAAAATGACCCCGTAACTTCGGGAGAAGGGGTGCTTTTTAGGGTGTTAAAGCCCTGAGAAGCCGCAGTGAATAGGCCCAGGCGACTGTTTAGCAAAAACACAGGTCTCTGCGAAGCCGCAAGGCGAAGTATAGGGGCTGACGCCTGCCCGGTGCTGGAAGGTTAAGAGGAGAGGTTAGCCGCAAGGCGAAGCTTTGAATTGAAGCCCCAGTAAACGGCGGCCGTAACTATAACGGTCCTAAGGTAGCGAAATTCCTTGTCGGGTAAGTTCCGACCCGCACGAAAGGCGTAACGATCTGGGCACTGTCTCAACGAGAGACTCGGTGAAATTATAGTACCTGTGAAGATGCAGGTTACCCGCGACAGGACGGAAAGACCCCGTGGAGCTTTACTGTAGCCTGATATTGAATTTTGGTACAGCTTGTACAGGATAGGTAGGAGCCTTGGAAGCCGGAGCGCCAGCTTCGGTGGAGGCATCGGTGGGATACTACCCTGGCTGTATTGAAATTCTAACCCGCAGCCCTTATCGGGCTGGGAGACAGTGTCAGGTGGGCAGTTTGACTGGGGCGGTCGCCTCCTAAAGAGTAACGGAGGCGCCCAAAGGTTCCCTCAGAATGGTTGGAAATCATTCGTAGAGTGTAAAGGCACAAGGGAGCTTGACTGCGAGACCTACAAGTCGAGCAGGGACGAAAGTCGGGCTTAGTGATCCGGTGGTTCCGCATGGAAGGGCCATCGCTCAACGGATAAAAGCTACCCCGGGGATAACAGGCTTATCTCCCCCAAGAGTCCACATCGACGGGGAGGTTTGGCACCTCGATGTCGGCTCATCGCATCCTGGGGCTGTAGTCGGTCCCAAGGGTTGGGCTGTTCGCCCATTAAAGCGGTACGCGAGCTGGGTTCAGAACGTCGTGAGACAGTTCGGTCCCTATCCGTCGTGGGCGTAGGAAATTTGAGAGGAGCTGTCCTTAGTACGAGAGGACCGGGATGGACGCACCGCTGGTGTACCAGTTGTTCTGCCAAGAGCATCGCTGGGTAGCTATGTGCGGAAGGGATAAGTGCTGAAAGCATCTAAGCATGAAGCCCCCCTCAAGATGAGATTTCCCATAGTGTTAAACTAGTAAGACCCCTGAAAGATGATCAGGTTGATAGGTTTGAGGTGGAAGCATGGTGACATGTGGAGCTGACAAATACTAATCGGTCGAGGACTTAACCACAACATTAATGAACGCTGGCTAAAGGCGCCACGTCCTGTGGCAACGCCTGCATGACCCACATCCTGTGGGCCGGGCGACTGTCCAGCTTTGAAAGACGGTGGAGAGCCGTTTCTACAAATCCTGGTTTTGGATTTGAAGAAACGGATCGAAGCGGCCGAAAAAGCTAGGAGCCGAAGCTAGACACTAAACTTTGATGAATGTCAGCATTATCTAGTTTTGAAGGAACAAACCTTCAATAAAATAGTCTGGTAACAATGGCGAGAAGGTCACACCCGTTCCCATCCCGAACACGGAAGTTAAGCTTCTCAGCGCCGATGGTAGTTGGGGCATTGCCCCTGTGAGAGTAGGACGTTGCCAGGCGAAGTTAAACCCCTATGTTAATAGGGGTTTATTTTTTTAGTAAAATATAATTCGCATGGGCTAGATCAGTTGGGCAAGCCATCCTCCGTCAACCGATCGAATGTAGGTTCAAACCCCTCCTTCTCGGTTATTTTTAAAATCAAAAAACTCCTATTCAATTTTTAGAATAGGAGTTTTTGTGTTTGTAAAATGATTTCCATTGATTATCCTTTTTACTAAATTGCAAAAATCGAAAAGAAAGACCGTTAAAAAAGAAGCAATCAATTATCGCATAATGTAGAAAACTTTCAGATACACCTAATATTGTTAAAAATGTGTAGTGAGAGGGGATCAGCACATTAAATTAAATATTCCATAGTGAAAGATATTGTGAACAATATTATGTAGGATGCAATGGGCACTAACTTCAAAGATAATAACCTAATCACAAAACGGCATATCTAGCAGCTAAACGCTAAATGGTGCCGTTTTTCGCTCAAAACTTTCGAGTGTCCTATAAAAAAACTGTCGTTACGTTTCAAATCTTTATTATACACTCAAGTATAAAGTACCATTCCAACAACGCCAGAAAGTAAAATCACAAACACAGGGTGCATTTTTAAACGGAGTAAAGCAAATAAAGAGACGCCAAAAATCAATAATGCACTGAGCGTAGTCAATGAAAAGCTTCCGATGATCCGATTGGATATGGCAAAATTAATCGCAGCATAGATGATCAGGCCTGTTACAATCGGGCGAAGACCATAGAAAGCGGACTTTGTTAGATGATTTTCATTAATTTTGTAAAAGAAAGTAGCAATCACTAAAATAATGAGTAGGGAGGGAAGTACCATCCCTAAAGCTGAAACAATCGCTCCTGTTAATCCAGCAATCTCATATCCTACAAAGATCGCACTATTCGTAGCGATTGGACCTGGGGACATCCCTGCAATGGCGATCACATTTGTAAATTCTTGTGTCGTCAACCAGCCATTTTGGGTAACTTCCATTTCAATGACTGGAATCATAGCGTAGCCACCGCCAAATGAAATAAAGCCAATCATGAGAAAAGTTAAAAATAGGTCAAGATACATGACTAGCCTCCTTTTCCTTTGCCATCGAATGATTCACAGTGTGAGATGGTTCTTCTTTCTCTAATCGAATCGGGAGCTTCATGACGGTCTTAATTTTAGTGACAAGAATCCCAACGATGATACCTGTTAAAATAATGAGTACGGGATGAATCGTTAGAAATAATAAGACGATCACGGTTATAGCTGTAATGGCAACTGTTGTTTTATCAAAAATCGCTGTTTTCCCGATTTTGATTCCAGCATAGGTGATAAGAGCGACAATTGCAGCGCGGATTCCCATAAAAGCTGCATCTACGATCGGGTTTCCTCTAAGAAATTGATAGATGAGACTTAATAAAATGACAATGGAGAATGTAGGTAATAGGATTCCTATCATGGCAGCGATGGCTCCTTTCACACCAGCAATCCGATAGCCGATAAAAGTCGCGGAGTTAATGCCAATGGCACCAGGAACGGATTCGGATACGGCAAATACATCTGTAATTTCTTCACTTTTTACCCATTTTTTATTTGTAACTACTTCTCTTTCAATCATTGGGATCATGGCATAACCACCGCCGAATGTAATGGGACCGATTTTGAAAAATGACCAAAAAATTTGAAATAATAGACTCCATTGCTTTTTCAATAGGATCTCCTTCTTTCGAAATATAATAATGATGGGTTTGAAAGTTAAAATGCACCGGTGAGTGTTGAAAGTTTATTGATCCATCTTTAATCAATACGTTAGCAGAAGGAAAGGTACTCGTAAATTGCAATAATGGTATAGGGTATAATCAAGTCGTATACCCAAGTAAAATAGTCTGATTGTTCGGAAAAATATTGTTGTTATGATAGAATACTATATAAATCAGGGGGGATACGATTGAATATCGCGAATTTGAAAATGTTTTGCTTAGTCGTAGATGAAGGAAGTATCAGTCAAGCTGCTCGATTAAGCTTTGTCTCACAGCCAGCAGCAACGAGACAAATTAATCAACTGGAAAATTACTATGGTACTTTGTTATTTGATCGAACAGGGGGGAAGCTGAAGATAACCGAAGCTGGGAAGCTCCTGTATCCTTATGCTAGAACGATTGTGAATGATTTTAATCGTTCAAAAGAAGCGGTTCAACAAGAAATAGAGAAGAACCATGGGAATCTTCACGTAGGAGCTACTTTTACCATTGGGGAATATTTATTGCCTAGTTTATTAGGTAAATTTAAAAAGCAGAAGCCAAATATTAAGCTAACACTGACGATTAAAAATACGCCGAGTATTTTAGAAGATTTAATGAATGATGTGATTGATCTCGCTTTGGTTGAAGGGATTATTGAAAATAAAGAGTTAATCGTTGAAAAATTTGCGGATGATGAACTGATTCTTGTCAGTGCACCTGACCACAGATGGGTAGAAAAAATCGATATCGAAGAGCTGGTAAATGAAAGGATGATATGGCGCGAACCCACATCCGGCACACGGATGATTGTGGAAAATATGTTAAAAGAGCATAAGGTGTTAGAAAAGATCGATAGTTATATGGAGATTGGCAGTACACAGGCGATAAAAAGTGCTGTTGAAGCAGGACTTGGTGTTAGTATTTTACCTAAACTCACCGTTAGCAGGGAATTAGAACAAGGCACTTTACGGAAGGTGAGTATGAATGGCATCAATCTTACAAGAAATCTATGGATGGTTCGAAAGCCGCAGAGATTCTCTAAAGTTTGGATAACAGATCTTTTAGAGTTAATTATGAATCATAATAAAGTCAGCATTGACTAATCGCCTTTTTAGTATAGAGTTTTTTCTTGATCTAAAAAGAAATATGGTATGATCGTAGTAAAGAACATAAAAGAGAAGGTAATAACATGTTATCTCAGTTTTTGGAAAAACAGTCTAGTTATCATCAATTGACGAAAGATATTTATCTATGTATTTATAATCATGGGCCTATATCCAGGGCGGAAGTGATTACCCAAACGCAAATAAACCGAGGAAAAGTGGATCGCTCTTTAAAGGAGCTTTTAGATAAAGGGTATATTCGCATCGTTGGACAAGGAAATTCTGGTGGGGGAAGACCCCCTACTCTTTATCAAATCAATCCAAAAAGCAGTTATATTATTGGGATTCAGATTACAAGGTATGATATAAAGATTATTTTATTTGATTTACTTTTTGAGAAGTTGAATCAAAAAATAATTAGAATGACTGTGAAACATACACCTCAAGTAGTGATAGAAGAAATAAAACATACGATTCATCAGTTTATGAACGCAGAGCACTTTACAATCAATGAACTGCTTGGAATAGGCATTGGGGCAATTGGACCTTTAGATCGAGAAAAAGGATTGATTCTAAGTTCCGAGCCTTTTTTAACACATGGTTGGGAAGATGTTGCGATTGTTGATAGCATAAGGAAGGCGTTTCCTGTTTTGGTGAAACTTGATAATGGTGCTAATACTGGGGTTTTGGCAGAGTATCAAAGAAAACCAGCGTATCGTAATATATTAAATGTGATCGTTGGCTGGACATGGGGCTGCGGCGTTATTTTAGATGGAAAATTAGTAAACGTCGAAAGTAGTGATGTCAGTGGTTATGGTCATATGGTCATAAATATGAACGGAAAAGATTGTTTTTGTGGAAAAAAAGGCTGTATGGTTGCTTATACTTCACTCTATGCGATTCTGGATAAAATAAAAGATCGTTGCCCGCATTTTTTTCAAGAAAAGTTAGCAGACCGTACACCAGTTGAACAAATAGACAATTTGTTAACAGAAAAGGATACGGATATTAGGGAGATCATTTATGAGTCTGCTAAATATCTTGGGATTGGTATCGCTAATTTAGCAACAGTTTTTAATTCAGAATTAGTCATTATCAATGGACCGTTAATTAGCAACTATCCCGGTTACTACGAAGAGATTGTTCACCATATTTCACTCAATAAGACTCTAAGAGAAAAAACTCAATTTAGTAAAGGCGATTTTAATGGGGATGCGATGGTGGTTGGAGCAGCTATTGATGTATTTCATCATGCTTGTAAAGGTTTATCAACAACATAAGTTTAAAAATAAAGAGCTGCAGCAAAAATAGTAATGGATTCTTTTTCAAGAATGTAAAGTGAAAAAAGCATTGCAATTAGCGGGTGCGAATCATATATGACAAGACAATAAGTACCAAAAAGGAGCTGGGATCGTCTTATCCGAGCTCTTTTCTTTTATCTAAGCGGACACACAATCCCTTATATTGCAAATAAACGCCTAATCATGGTCTTCATGGACACCAGTTCCTTTATTTAGCTCGTATCACTCAAATTAACTTAAAATAACTAAAATAGAGGAACGTGTGTCCGTTTATCACAAGAATTATAGGTGTTTTACTAAATAACGGAACATGCGTCCGCAGAACTTCATTTGTTACTCGGTATGAGCCCTTTATCTCCTAACGATTTCGACAAACGATCAGTGGGAATCATTATTCTCACTTTATACCAACCAAACATAGGATGCTATATCATATACGATTCAGCATCCTATTTGGATTGTTTTTTAACCTATTACTAATAACCGTCACTTTTTATTCTATTTTGTAAGCACAATAATCAGCTAAAATAACACCCATAGAATCCTCGAATGTATTATTTTAAAAAAATTCAATCAAATAAAACCTTGACAATATTCTGAACATTATGTAAGTTGTAAGTATAAATCTTACAAACTCTATGTAAATTGAATCTACTTCAAACCTATTTCTTCACATTTTGTGAAAAACCAAGTAGATCTTTTTGATGGCGCTTTATCACGTTTTGTGAAAAAGAAAGATGCTTATTTTTAAAGGCACTTTATCACGTTTTGTGAAAAAGTAAGAAGTTTTTTTAATAGCACTTTATCACATTTTGTGAAAAAGTTTAGAGTTTGTCATTATTTGAAAATCTATCTGCCTGTTTGTTGGAAACTTAAGATGTTCATGAAGGAGGAAAACAATGCTTACAAAAGCCGCAGTAGTTTCAGAAAAAGGGGCTCCCTTTCAAATTAAGGAAGTTCAGTTAGAAGGTCCACGTGTTGGTGAAGTACTAATAAGACTCGTAGGCACAGGGATTTGTCATACGGATTTAATCGTTAGAGACCAACAATTTCCAGTGCAATTGCCAGCTGTATTAGGGCATGAAGGTTCAGGAGTTGTTGAAAAAGTGGGAGAAGGAGTGACAGGTATAGAGCAAGGAGACCATGTTGTTTTAAGCTATAGCTCATGTGGAACATGCCCGAGCTGTCACGAAGGAAAAACATATGCCTGTGAACATTTCTTCCAACTTAATTTTGGCGGAAAAATGAGTGACGGGACAAGTCGTTTGAAGGATGAAGAGGGAACGTTATCCCATTTATTCGGTCAATCTAGCTTTTCTTACTATGCGGTAATAAATGCAAGAAATGTCGTAAAGGTCCCAAAAGATGTTCCGCTAGAAATATTAGGACCACTTGGCTGTGGCATACAAACGGGATGTGGTGCTATTTTAAATAAGTTGAAGCCTGAGCCAGGCTCAAGTGTCGCGGTATTTGGCTGTGGCTCTGTTGGATTAAGTTCTGTCATGGCGGCTAAAGTAGCAGGCTGTACAACAATCATTGCCGTTGATGTTTATGAAGATCGGCTCGAGTTGGCTAAAGAGCTGGGGGCAACGCATACGATCAATCCGAAGAGGGAAGATGCGCTAGAGGCAATTATGGCGATTACGAAAAAAGGCGTAAATTATTCATTAGAAACAAGCGGCGTACCGCAAGTTTTAAGACAGTCTGTTGATTGCTTGGCTGTATCTGGAACAGCAGCAGTTATCGGTGCTCCACCTATCGGAACAGAAGTGAGTTTGGATGTGAAGACAATCCGTCAAGAACGAACGATTACAGGAGTTGTGGAAGGAAGCGGAAATCCGCAAGTATTTATTCCAAAGCTAATTGAATTATATAAACAGGGACAACTGCCATTTGATAAATTAATCAATTTTTATAGTTTAGAAGAAATTAATCAAGCTTGTGAGGATGCAGAAAAAGGAATTTGTATTAAGCCAGTAATTAAGTTTAATTGATGATAAATGTTTAAGGTTCCATTCTATTTTATTGGGAGAGTGTCCATGTTCAAAAACAAATTCCGGTGGTTTATTATCTTATTTCTTTCCATCCTCATGATCATCAATTTTGTGGATCGGGTTGTCATTTCACTTGCCACAGAGCCCATTATGGAAGAGTTCGGATTTTCAGCATCGCAATGGGGATGGGTATTAAGTGCTTTCTTTTGGGGGCTTGTTCCTTTCTCCTTTATCGCTGGAGTTGGATCAGATAAATTTGGTCCGAAAAAAATCTATACCTGGGGTGTAGTTGTCTGGTCGTTTTTCACGGTTGCTACAGCGGGAGCATGGAGTCTCATTAGCTTCTTTATTGCACGTGTGTTCTTTGGAGTAGGAGAAGGGCCTACCCAATCAAATGGAATTAAAGTCATTTCGAACTGGGTCAGCCCGAAAGAATATTCAAGGGCTTATGGTTATGCTTTCGGTGGTGTGTTTTTAGGACCTGCGATTGCAGCACCGATTCTTGGTTGGATGATTGCACAATTTGGTTGGAGAATGCCATTTTACATCATGGGAGCATTAGGATTCTTTTGGGTCATTGGATGGAAAAAACTATTTACGGATCGTCCTGACAATAACAAGTATATAAGTGAGAGTGAGAAGAAGTGGATCCTCGAACAGCAACAACAGAATCAAGTCACAGCATCCGCTAAATCAAGTGGAGAGAAGAAGTCTGTCAAGGAATTGCTAAGCATTCCAAAAGGGGTTCGGAAAGTAATCATTGCGAACTGGTGGGCTGCCTTCTGCTTTGGCTATGCTTTATTCTTTCTCATGACATGGTTACCTGGTTATTTAAACATCCAGCGTGGGTTTGACTTGAATTCAATGGGAATCGCTC
This sequence comes from Niallia sp. Kr1, assembly GCF_050389805.1. Taxonomy (NCBI): domain Bacteria; kingdom Bacillati; phylum Bacillota; class Bacilli; order Caryophanales; family Bacillaceae; genus Niallia; species Niallia sp. Kr1. The sequence continues at coordinate 1,823,523 of NZ_CP130945.1, forward strand.
TCATGTTTCCATGGCTTGGAGCAGCGGTAGGGATTATGCTAGGTGGAAGAATTGCGGACTATCTTCTTGAAAGAACGGGAAGCAGGAAAATCGCCAGAGCTTATTGGTGTGCAGGTTCATTCGCAGTATCAACGATCGCGATGTTTTTCACCGTCACGATTGAGTCGGCAACATTAGCTATTTTGGTTCTTACAATTGCTAGCATGGCGATGGCGAGCGCAGGAGGCGTGGTTGGTCCAGTACTTGCTGAAACGCTGCCAGGTCAAGCAGGTGCACAAGGCGGTGTGTTACAAGTATTTCAGACATTGCCAGGTATTATTGCGCCTGTCATTACAGGATATATTGTGGAAGCCACGCAAAGCTTTAATAATGCTTTTTATCTCACATCAATCGTTCTTTTATCTGGTGTGATTATCACCTTCTTCTTTTTGAGACCACCACATAAACAGAAGGAAGAGGAAGTAACAACAGAACCAACCGTTGTACTGCATTAATAAACCGACAATAAAGTGAGTGTCTAGAGGGAGAGGGTTGTGCATGAATTATTCGCAATGGAATACGATGCCGATTGGCGGTGTGTGGCGAGAGGGATCAAGTGAAAAGTATGTAGATAATAAAAATCCATACACAGAAGAAGTGCTCGTATCTCATAAACTAGCAAATCGCGAAGATGTCAATGAGGCCTATGAAACGGCTGCTCGCGTTCAAAAGGAGTGGATCGGACTTTCTCCGGATCAGCGTGCCCGAATAATCGAAAATGCGGCTTCATTATTACAGGAGCGGAGAGAAGAAGCGATTGAGCTGTTAAGAAATGAAACCGGTTCAACGAAGGTCAAAGCTACGATCGAAGTAAACTCTTCAATCGCCTTAATCAGGGAAGCGGCAACGTATCCGTATGAAATGGATGAAAGGATGATGCCTTCTGCTATTCCTGGAAAAGAGAATCGAATCTACCGGGAACCAGTTGGAGTTGTTAATGTAATAACATCATGGAATTTTCCATTATCTTTATCGATGCGTTCGATTGCTCCGGCATTAGCAACGGGAAATGGAGTTGTAATAAAGCCGGCTTCTAACACTCCTATTTCTGGTGGTAGTTTTATTGCTAAGTTATTTGAGGACGCAGGAATACCAAAAGGGTTGATGAGTGTCATTATTGGTGCCGGTTCAGAAGTAGGGGATGCAGTGGTCGAACATCCTATTCCACGAGTCATTTCTTTCACCGGTTCAACCGAAGTAGGAAAAAGAATTGGAGCTTTAGCGGGACAAAACTTAAAGGAAGCTTCGCTTGAGTTAGGTGGAAACAATGCCTTTATTGTCTTGGAAGATGCCGATTTAGAGCAAGCAGTTGAGTCAGCTGCTTTTGGAAAGTTTCTGCATCAAGGTCAAATTTGCATGGCGATTAACAGGATGATTGTAAGCCGAACCATCTATCCTGCTTTTATTGAAAAGTTGAAGGAAAAGGTAAGCGCTTTAAAGGTTGGGGATCCGAGACAAGATGACACGATCATTGGCCCCTTAATTGATGAGAAACAAGTTCATGAAGTATTAGGCCTTGTTAATAAAGGTAAGCAATCGGGGGCAACCGTCTACCTAGAAGGAAAAGTTGAAGGAAATGTACTGAGTCCGTTCATCTTAACGGATGTCGATAATATGATGGGGATTGCTCAAGAGGAAATCTTTGGTCCTGTGGCTCTCGTGATTCCAGTAGATAGCGAAGAGGAAGCCATTTCTGTAGCGAATGATACACGTTATGGATTAACCGCTTCTGTATTTAGCTCATCCATGGATAGAGCGCTGGGAGTTGCCAAACAATTGCAAACAGGAATGGTTCATATCAATGACCAAACGGTTAATAGTGAACCATCCATGCCATTTGGCGGTGAAAAAGACTCCGGAATTGGTCGATTTGGAGGGCAATGGATTATTGATAAATTTACAACGGTCAAATGGGTGTCTGTTCAAAAGGAAAAGCGTCAATATCCAATGTTTGTATGATAAAAAGTTCATGTAGGGAGTGTTTATGATGGAAAACATAACAGTAACTATGTTAGGAACAGGAAGCCCGCGTCCAGATGTGAAGAGATCAGGACCGGCACAGACATTAACAATCGGTAATGAAACCATTCTCATTGACTGTGGTGAGGGAACCACTCAACAATTGCTAAAAGCAGACATCCCTCCAGAATCAATCAAACAGTTATGGTTTACACATCTCCATTCTGATCACACTTTTGGTTATGGTCAGTTTTTAATCGGGGGATGGGGCCGTGGTCGATCGGAATTAACGATTATTGGTCCGAAAGGGACGAAGGCATTTCATGAGAAAATCCTCGATTTATATCAAGAAGATATTGATTACCGCTGTTCACTAGGAAGATCAGAAGCGGGGATACGTGATGTACAAATCATTGAACTCGAGCAGGCGGGTCCAGTAGAAAATCCACTTTCATTAAACCTAACGGTTGAGCCAATGGTTCATAATGTACCTACCTATGGGTATCGAGTTGAGGTGGATGGTCAAGTGATTGTTTTTTCTGGAGATACAGCCCCACATGATGGAATCAATAAGCTTGCACAAGATGCTGATTTACTCGTAATCGACGCTTGTTTAACTGTCGGAAAATTCAGTCCGGCATTAGAAAAAATCTGGGATGAATTACAAAAGGAACATTGTTCCACTAAGCAAGTAGGAGAGATTGCCACAGAAGCGAATGTGAAAAAGGTCGTTCTGTCTCACTTCTTACCTGAAGCAGATCCTGAAAAGGCTTATCGTGAAACAGCCCAATACTTTACAGGGGAAATTGTAGTCCCAGAAGATTTAGACCAAGTTGAAGTAAAACGTCATGTCTTAAAGTAATTTTTAACTACATTCAGCCGAAAAGTCTGCCACTTTTATAAGTGGTGAGATGAATGCAAGGTTTTATAACCATTCAGCCGGGTTCAAACCCTGGATGAATGAAATTAAAGCCTCCGGCGGCGGATGCCACAGATTTTCAGGGGAAAGAATACCTTCGCAAGCTCGATAAAATCTGGGCGCAAATACGCCAAGGCGAATTTGATAATAAATATAGATATCTATCATTTGAGAGGAGAGGTTTTAAATGACAGTTGCTATTCAATTACCAAAATACCAAGAGCTTTCTGATAAGGAATTAATGGAGTGGAGTCCTGAAGAGTTTACGGAAAGAATGATGAAAAAGTCCGAAATGTTTGCTGAGAACTTTTTCCATAAGGAAAATTGGGAGAGAGTTTCACTAGATGAAGAGACGCGTAGAGTAAATCTCGTTGAATTCTGTGCAAGATTGGCATGGCGTGAGTTTTATAATGGCGTTCATCCACCGTCCAAACAAATTGTGATGCTGGAGAAAAATACAGAAGATTTGGGTATCCGTATTCGTCTAGCACAGCAAATTATTGACGAAGTACAGCATCAAAGAACATGGGGAAAATGGTGTAAGTATTATGGAGGCAGCCCAAGACTTCAAGATTACGAGGTAAGTTCAGAAGTCATCAGACAGTTCCAATTAACGAATGAATATGATGATGTTGCGGAAATCGCGGTGAATTTACAATTAACAGGTGAAGTGATTCTTCCGTATCTATTTGGCTATGGAACACTAACACCAGAAGAAAGCATGACTTATATTTTATTGCCAGATGAGTTATTAGCAGATATTGAAAAGTCTGTTGTGGCTGATGAACCGAGACATATTGCCGTAGGTAGAGATATTATGATTAAATATTGTGGTTCAGCAGAGAAACGACGCAGAATTTTAGAATTACAAAACATCAGATTAGAAAATACAATTAAGATTATGGGAAGAGACTTAGAATTATTAGGAGCGAAAAGAATTAGTCCGCTACCAATAATCTAAAGAATTTAATCAATTGATTCATCTATTGGCTTTATCGCCAATAGATGAATCCTTATGGGGTGAAATCATATGTTCAATTTTGAAGAGTGGTCTCAAGACCTTCATAGATTAATTGATTTAATGGAAGATCGTCAATCAAATGACCAAGATTTATCTTTGTATCACAAAGAACTAGAACAAAAATGGGACGAATTATTTCAAGAAGAAAATGATGTATACGTTCAGTTTCTAAAAAACTTATTAAGTTTGACAAAAGGAGTCTTGAATGGTGAGAGACAAGAGGAGGAACTTGAACAGTTAGTAAATAATATGCGAAGCAGCGTTCTTCTAGAAAAATGAACATCACATAATAAATTTAGGATCCTAAAATGCTAAAAGCCTATTTTAATTGGTCTCCAATCAATTAAAATAGGCTTTGTTCACTAGTACGATATTTTTAAAGCATTAAAAAGAGGAATGCGACTCTAATCATAATTGAATGAAAATATTCAGTTTTTAAAGAGGGATTAATGTGGAAATATCGGTTCTTATGATTGGTTCTATTGTTATTTTTTTTGCTGCTTTTATCCAAGGCATTACAGGGTTTGGCTTTGCTGTGGTCGCCATTCCTTTTCTATCCTTATTTGTTTCGCTGCAAATGGTTGTGCCTATTGTAGGGATTTTAGGGATCTATATTAATTTTTATATCTATTTCCGTGAAAGATCTTATATCGACTTTAAAGAGGTTAAAGTGCTGTTGATTTTCATCATTGTTTTAACCCCATTAGGAACTTATTCATTAGTGATGATCAATGAGCTTTACTTAAAGGTAGTCACTGGATTCCTTGTGTTATCATTTGGTATTTGTCTTTGGAAAGGGAAAAGCTTTAGAGTAAAGAATGAAAAAGCCGCACTTGTTACGGTTGGTTCTATAAGTGGTTTGTTAAATGGAAGTATTGGAATGATGGGACTTCCGATTGCCCTATACATGACGAATCAAAAGGCCAAAAAGAATGTATTCCGTGCCAACATCGCATTATTAGGCTTTGTCGTAGCAGTCCTCACCTTTTTTAACTATACAATGATCGGGCTGATCAATATAGAAGTAATTCAATACTCGCTGTGGCTTTGCGTTTCATTAGTATTAGGAAGCATTATAGGTGTGAAAATTGATAAGCTGATTAAACAAGAACTCTTTTTAAAAATTTCTACAATCGTTATTATGCTCTCAGGATTTTTCACTTTACTTTTTGCTGGTTAAACCTTTATTTAGCAATTTCTTTTTGTTACCTATACATTTTGAACCATCAATAATGGTGTAAAACACTTATAGTTCCTCTGGGAGTTGAGTTTTGGAGTATGAACATGATTTCCAGAGAGATCTACAAGTGTTTTTCTTTTGATGAAGAACTTTCTCGTAATCTTCTCGAAATCTCATCTGCAGCTTGTTGAACTTCTCTCGTTAAGTTTGAAATGGTTCTGTCGTTTATCCTACTAATCGGTCCCGCGATACTAACAGAAGCAATCACTTCATTCTGTGTATTTTTAACAGGGCCCGCAATTGATGTTATTCCTTTCCGGTGTTCCTCTTTACATACAGCAAATCCTTTTATCCGAATGTACTCTAATACCTTTTCTAGTTTGCTCGAATTGGTTATGGTGTTCGCTGTAAAAGCAGTTAATCCTTTTTCGATCACTTGCCTAATCATCGTATCTGATTGAAAGGCTAACAATACTTGTCCGCTACTAGTACAATGAAGAGGAGATTGTCTTCCTGCATGGGATAAGAGATGCACAGGATAGGCACTATCTACTTTGAGTAAGTATAGAACGCGAAAGTCTTTTAAAATACTAATATGTGCTGCTTCATGGGTCTTCTCTGCTAGATTTTCTAATACATCTAGTGATAAGTGGCATAAGTCTTCTGTATGAATGATGGTTTGCCCCTTAGCCAACAAAGATGCGGCAAGACGATAGGATTTGGATGAAGAATCTCTGATTATAAATCCTTCCTCTGTTAAACTGTGGACTAATCGAAAGGCCGTACTTTTTCCCACTCCTAATTCCTTCATAATATCCTTTAGTTGTAACTCAGGTTGATCCATTGAAAATAAATTAAGAATACGAAGAGCATTTCTAAATGACGAGTAATTGCTCTTATTCATTGAAAATGGATCCATTTTATCATACCCCCTTTTCAAAAATGGCAGGAATATAGCCCAATTGGGAGGAAATGTCATTAGCCGCTTTTATAACAGCTTCTGTAAACAGGCTAATTCTTTGACATTGAATCCGTTCTTTTGTCCCAACAACGCTAACAGCTGCTACAACCTCACCTGTATAATCTCTAACTGGAGCAGCAATGCTTACACTATTTTCATGTAATTCATCTATGCATACGGCATAACCTTGTTCTTGGATTTTTGATAATTGATCTTTAAATTCTTCAGGATTTGTCACGCTATTGGGTCCAAGTTGGGGAAGACCTAGGTTAATCATACTATTCACCACATTTTCTTTTTGAAAGGCTAACAATACTTTTCCGGAACTTGTACAAGATGGAGGGTTTGTTTTTCCGATCGCGGATAATAGCTGTACAGGAGTGTTGCACTCTATTTTATGGACGTACGTAATTTCCTTTCCTTCTAAAATGGAAATATGAGCCGATTCATTTAAATGATCTACTAATTTCTTAAGAATATCTTTAGATTCTCGATGGATTTCTAAATGAGAGGTGATGACCCCACTAATCGTAAGAAATGAAAACCCTAGTTTATATTTATTTTGTTCCTTTTGTAAAAAACCTTCAGCCACTAAGTCAGCGACTAAACGACCCACTGTGCTTTTAGATAATTTTAGTGTCTTTGCTATTTCGGTAATTCCCCAAATAGGTCTTTCTTTTGTAAATAGATGCAAAATCGTTAGTCCTCTCTGAACCGATTGGAGGACAGAAGTTTTTTTATTCGTTAACACCTTAAAAATCACCTCAAAAATAGCGACTGTCCCGTATATAGGAACCTGATGGTTAAAATCTGAATATTTCTATTTTACTATATATTCATAAGATAATAAAGTTCTTTAAAAAGGGGATGTAAAAATGAAAACACAAGTAGGAATTATTGGGGCTGGTCCGGCTGGACTTATACTTGCACAATACCTTCATTTACAAGGCATTGATTCTATTATATTAGAGCGTAAATCAAAGGATAATATCGAAGGAACGGTAAAGGCCGGGATTTTAGAACAAACAACGATTGATATTCTAAGAGAATTGGATGTTGGCAACCGCATGGATCAAGAAGGTCATTTTCATGATGGAAATTACTTTCAATTCAATGGGGAGAGACGTCGAATTGATTTGAAGAAATATTCTGGTGGAAAGCAAGTAGTTGTCTACCCGCAACATGAAGTCATTATTGACCTAGTCAATGCACGCCAAGCGAGTGGGAAAGACATCATCTTTGATGTAGAGGACGTTACGTTACATGACATCGAAACGGATCAACCGAAAATAAGATACCGTAAAAACGGGATGGACGAAGAAATCGTATGTGACTTTATTGCAGGCTGTGACGGGTATCATGGACCAAGCCGTCAGGCGATCCCGGAAAAGCTTAGAAAAGAACATCTGCATGTATATAAGGATGGCTGGTTAGGGATTCTGTCTGATTCTGCTCCAGCAGCAGATGAGCTTGTGTATGCGAACCATGATAGGGGATTTGCTTTATTAAGTACACGTACTCCGATTCTTCAACGCCACTATTTGCAAGTAGATGCAAATGACGATATTGCCAATTGGTCTGACGATCGGATCTGGACAGAACTTAATGAAAGAACGAAGACCGATGATGGATGGCAAATTCCGGATGGACCGATTAATTCAAAAGGAATTATCCGGATGCGCAGCTTCATATGTGAAACGATGCAATATGGCCGTCTGTTTATTGCAGGTGATGCTGCACATACCGTGCCGCCTACAGGTGCTAAAGGGCTTAACTTGGCTGCGACAGACGTCAAAGTCATGGCGCGGGGGATCGTGGAGTTTTATCAAACAGGAAATAAGGATATTCTTGAGCGTTATTCGGAAATTTGTCTTCGTCGTATCTGGAAAGCAGAACGCTTCTCTTCCTTGATGACAAAGCTGCTTCACGCAAATCCAGCCTATGATTCATTCGAACGGGGAATTCAACTGGCTGATTTAGATTACTATACATCATCGGATGCAGGGTTAACGATGATTGCCGAAAACTATGTGGGAATGCCAATCGAATGGGAAAAAACGAAAGATGCAAGGCTTATTACCAAATAACTTTATATTTGCACTTTGTTTTTAAGGATATTTATAGATTGAATTATTAAATGTATTTCTTTTCATGAAACAAGATACTTCAAGGAGTGAGAGACTTCATGCATGATTTCCATACCCATTTTATCCCTGCAGATGTACTGAACTGGCTGAAGGAAAATAAGCATACCGTTCATGCGGAATGGATAAAAAAAGACGAAAATAAAGAAGAGTTTCTTGTTGTGAATCAAAAATGGGGCTTTGAATTAAAGAAGGCTTTTATTGATCTTGAGCTTTATTTAGAGAACCAAGAAAAAGCCGGGGTGACACATGCGATGATCTCCCCAATCCCACAGTTATTTATGTATGATTTTCCAATTGAAATTAGTATAGAAATGGCAAGAATCTACAATCGTTCGCTTGCACAATTAGTTAAACGTTACCCGGATAAACTGTCGGCTGTTGGAACAGTTCCACTCGCCTATCCGGAAAAGGCGGCCCAAGTGTTACATGAGGCGATGAGTATGGGATTGAAGGGTGCCATTATCGGCCCTGGAATATATCAACATATGCTCTCAGATTCTTTTTTCCAACCTTTTCTTGAAGAGGCGAATAGACTAAAGGCGATTCTTTTTATTCATCCTCTATTAAGTGAAGATCCTCGGTTAAAGAGAAGGATGATGCCTAATCTGATTGGAATCCCGTGGGAAACAACGGTTTGTGCGACAGATATCCTATTAAGTGGAATGATTGATCGCTTTCCAGAACTCAAACTATTATTTGCCCATGGTGGCGGGTTCCTTCCTTATCAAATAGGGAGGTTAGATAGAGGCTACGAGCAATGGGAGCAGGTGTCCTCTAGTTTACAAGCCCCGCCATCCCAATATTTAAAGCGTTTTTGGTACGATACCGTCCTCTGGAATCAGAATAGTCTTGATTCTCTTATCAAAATGGTTGGTGAGGACCGCGTCGTAGCAGGATCCGATTATCCATTTGATCTATCGGTATGGCCACCAAAAGAGGTTAGTAATAAAGGAGCTCATCGTTTATTAGGTGATGCCGTCCAAATAATCTAATAGTTTGGTAACGATTAGGTAGATCTTTAGGTAAATATTCACATTCTAAAAATGACTAGGAGGAATGGAAAATGACAATCGAATTAAGTATACTCGCCCCACATGTTCCAAGTATTTGTCATGAAGAATTAGCACCTGAATTTCAAAAGCCAATGGTTGATGCTATGAAAGAAGTTGCTAAAGATATCGCGCAAATAAAGCCAGATGCCATCGTATTGGTTACATGTCACTGGCCGACTACATTCGCCCATTATGTAGACTGTTATCCTGTTCATAAAGGGCTTCTGACAGCACAAGAAGCACCAGAGCTCATTAAGGATGTTCCATATTCCTATCCAGGTGATGAGGAATTAGGACTTCAGCTCGTGCAAGCAGGAAAAGATGCGGGTCTTTCGGTCATCGAAGTCCAGGATGAACACTTCGTTTGGGATTATGGCACGGTTGTTCCTTTACGGTATCTTGTTCCAAATGAAGATATTCCGGTTGTTAACTTATCCGTTACATTAGCTGCCGATTTGGATGAAACGTACCGGTGGGGGCAGACCATTGCAAAGGTTTTACAAGAAACGGATAAGAAGATTGTTTTCATTTCAAGTGGTGCCCTATCCCATCGTTTAGTTCGGGGCAGACATAATATGCCAACCCTTTCGGAACATGCCCTTGATAAAGAATTTATTGGCTTCGTTATGAATAAAAATTATAAGGCTGCCTTTGACATGCTGCCGCAATATGCAAATATGGCAAAAGTAGAGTCAGGTGGTCGCCATTTAGCGATGCTGTTAGGTATTATCAATGAAGAGGATCATCCTGAATATTTAGCAGAAGGACAATCATCCGGAAGCTGGAATGCCCTTATTACATTTTCTAAAACAAAGGTTTCTAGTTTACAAGAGAATACTAATGCAGAATATGTAAAGTAGGTTTCATTTTCGCTTGAGGTTGTTTAGGTGATGTGGGAGAGAGGGGAAGTTCCTTATCTCATGATTGAGCAACATGATATACGTAGAACGCGAACGAAAAGCATCTAAGAGTACGAGGGTCAGTCCCCCAAGCTGCTAAAACATGAACGCAGCTGGGGACTGACCCTATTTTTCATCGTCTGTTAACCGATCGGTCGTAGGTTTGAAATCCTCCTGTGGAGCCAATTTATTTTTAGAGAAGTACTCAAATGGCTGAAGAGACACCCCTGTAAAGGGTGTAGATCGGGCAACCTGTGTGAGGGTTCACATTCGTCCTTGTCGGTTAATTTTTAAAACCAAAACTCCTATTCTATTTTGAGAATAGGAGTTTTTGTATGTATACGGAATCTATTAGATTTTTCCTTTTTATATTCATTTGCTCTAAAAATCCCTTTCTATTTGAAGGGAAATCAATGTATGTAAACGCAAGATACTCCTTATATTTTCAAGAATGAGTGCTTCTAAATCGCCAATAAATCGGAGTCTCTCCGTCCTTGTTAAACGTTGGAACTAGGAACCCAAATTCATCATGCAATAAAAATAAATGAAGTAATGAGGATATAGCTATTTACAATTTATTATCAAAAGTTTAGCGGATTTATATTAGAAAACGACCTCTCGGAAAAAACGATCAGGGTATTTACCGAATAGCATTTTCCTATTTTACAACGGGCAATTTGAACGGTTCGAGTCTGACAAAAATCGTCATTTATTTTTGTTAAAATAAATATTATGGTGAATTTTCTGTAACCTGTGATATTATAGTAGAAAAAACCTATTAAGGAGACCATAGGTTTATTTTCTCCTTCATCATAAAAATGTCTGGATAGAAAAAATATTTATTGAATTAAAAGAATTTGGAGTCTCTTATTATATGTATTGTGGGGTGTAAAATGAAATTTAAAACAAAGCTCTATGCGAGCATTGGTGTTATTATTTTGCTTATTTCAATTAGTGTTGTTTATTTAATGAATATGCTTGAGCAATCTATGGTTAATATGCATGTAGTCGTCAACGATCTATATGAACGCATCGAAATTTCAACGGATATTAAGAGTGAAACGGATGTATTCACAAGGGTTGGCAAGGAAATGCTTGATAATCCATCAGTGGAGATTGATTCAACAGCCATTAATAATTGGGAAAGTTCAAATTTACAAATCAATCAAAGGATCGAGCTATTAAAGGATAAGGACAAACAAGATATATCGAAAGAGCTATTAGAAAAATATCGAATCTTGCTAGAATCCTATAAGGAAGCCATTCAACAAGGAATCACCATAAAATCCATTGACCAGAATGTAGAAATTGAACAGAAGTTTTTGGATGACCTAGATCTCACAAGGGAAAGAATGCTACAAGTGACAAACCTTCTTGTTGGATTACAGGAACAAGAAATGAAAAACGAACTTCTTACATCTAGAGAGACCTATAATGTAGCGGTATCCACGATTTATATTTATCTTGCGATTACGATCGCTGCAGGTGCGGGTTTAATTATTTTATTGATTAGAAGAATGACAAAGAATCTTCATTATGTAACGTCAGTAATGGAAGGGGTCAGTGAAAGCCATGCTGAACAATTGCCAAGAATTGATCTTTCAATAAAAGATGAGATCGGTTCCATTGCGAATGCCTATAACAAGATGGTTGCTGAACTTGAGATTCATAGTCAACACGAAAAGAAATTGTTAGAAGAAGCGGAAAACTTAAGTTGGCGTCAAACTAAAATTACAGAAATTGTTCAGATGTACCCAGAGGCAAAAGATTTAAAGATGCTGGCTAATGTATTTATTTCGAAAATCGTTCCAATGCTTGGAGCGAGTTATGGGGCTTTTTATATAAAAAGTTCCGAAGGAGAAGAACAGCTTTTAAGAAGATTAGCAGCATACGCCTTTTCAAGGAATGACAACAGATTTGAAACCTTCCAGCTAGGTGAAGGACTAGTCGGTCAATGTGCGCTTGAGCAGAAGCCGATTCTCTTAAATGACGTGCCAAATGATTATTTGAAAATACGTTCGGGAGTAGGGGAAAGCACACCCACAAACAGTATGATTTTTCCAATTCTTTATGAAGGGGAAACGCTGGCTGTCGTTGAAATCGCATCCTTTGACATCTTCCGAGACGGACATGTGAATCTTCTTAAAGAAGTGGTTGGTACGCTTGGGATCACGATTAATAGTATTTCAAATCATATGAAAGCAGAAAGGTTATTACAGGAATCACAAAGCCTAACAGAGGAACTTCAAGTACAATCTGAGGAACTGCAGATGCAGCAGGAAGAATTAAGGACAACGAATGAAAAGCTTGAGGAACAGTACGCGGCATCCGAGCAAAAGAAAAAGGAATTAGAGGGCGTGAAGATAGCACTAGAAGAAAAGGCTCAGCAATTAGAAGTGAGCTCTCACTATAAATCTGAATTTCTAGCGAATATGTCTCATGAACTTAGAACACCATTGAACAGCTTACTCATCCTAGCGCAGATCCTTTCCGAAAACAATGAAGGCAATCTGACAGAAAAGCAAGAGGAATATATTCGTACCATTTATACTTCCGGAAATGATCTCCTTCTGTTAATCAACGATATTTTAGATTTGGCTAAGGTAGAGTCTGGGAAATTAGAGATTATTCATAATGAAGTGGATCTAGATGAGGTTAAGGAACAATTGCTGATGCAGTTTCTACCTGTAGCAAGGCAAAAGGGATTAGAATTTAAAATTCATTTGAATACCGATTCTCAAAACTTATACAATGATCAACATCGTTTGCTCCAAATATTAAATAATTTCTTGTCTAATGCCTTTAAATTTACAGAAAAGGGGCATGTCATCCTTGATATTCATCATGAAGTAAAAGAAACGCTTCCAAGGGGGCAAAGGTCTGGCAATACGAATCAATTCCTCGCTTTCTCTGTTATGGATACAGGAATCGGCATCTCGAAAGAAAAGCAGGAAACCATCTTTGAGGTGTTTAGACAAGCTGATGGTACGACAAGCCGAAAGTATGGGGGTACGGGGTTAGGGCTAGCGATTAGTCGTGAATTAGCCAGTTTATTAGGTGGCTTCATCGAGTTATCCAGTATTGAAGGAAAAGGCAGTAAGTTTACCCTGTATTTGCCGGTCCAACCACCGAAGGAACAAATCGAAACGCTAGCGTCTTTCGAGGAAGCATCAGCAGGTCTTGAAAATGATGAATATTCATTTGATGTACTGAATGAGGAACCTACTAGCATCATGGAGCAGGAAAATTCATTCTTACAAAATAAAAAGGTGCTGATTGTTGATGATGATATCCGAAATGTGTATGCGTTAACCATTGCGCTTGAGAAGGTTGAGATGGAAATTATCGCAGCGGAAAATGGATATGAAGGGATTGAACTGCTACAGCAAAATCCCGACATCGATATCATCCTGATGGATATTATGATGCCTGAGATGGACGGATACGAGGCCATTAAAAGAATTAGAGAAATGCCAATTTATCAGTCATTGCCAATCATCGCCCTTACAGCAAAGGCGATGAAAAAGAGCAGAGAAGAATGTTTAGAGGCTGGGGCAAATGATTATATCAGTAAGCCGATTAATATTGATCAATTATTCTCACTCATGAATGTTTGGCTGTATCAAAAGAGAGGATAAGGGATGAAAATGGATAGATTGACGCAGGAACAGATACAAAAAGAAGAAATTGAACAAATTGAAGCCGATCTGCTGCTTGAGTCTATATATCGTTACTATGGATATGATTTCAGAAATTACTCGAAGCCTTTTATCCTGAGAAGGCTTTTACATCGGGTTCATAAGGAAAATGTAACAAGCATTTCAGCGCTTCAAGAAAGGGTACTGCGTGACCCGGTGACCGTGAAAAAAATATTTTCCGATCTGTCTATAAATGTAACCGAAATGTTTCGTGATCCTTCATTTTTTCAATCATTTCGGAAAAGGGTGATACCCATTGTAAAAGAATACTCCGAGATCCGCATTTGGCATGCAGGTTGTGCGAGTGGTGAAGAGGTTTATTCGATGGCCATTCTGTTGCAGGAAGAGGGAGTTTATGAGAAAGCTAGAATCTTTGCCACCGATATTAATGCAAGAATGATTGAACGGGCGAAGAAAGGTGCGTTTTCTTTAGCCAATATGCAGCAGTACACAAAAAATTATATGGAAGCCGGCGGGACAAAATCTTTTTCGGAATATTATAAGGTGGTTGGCGGGGAGGCCGTTTTTAACCCGCTTCTTCAGAAAAATATTGTCTTCGCTGAGCATAATTTAGTGACAGATTCCTCATTTAATGAGTTTGATATCATCATCTGTCGAAATGTATTAATTTATTTTAACCAGAAATTACAACACGATGTTCATAAGCTATTTTATGAAAGCCTAAGCTTATCCGGTTTTCTTTGTTTAGGGAATAGAGAGGGGGTTCGACTTACTACTTATGGAAAATACTATGATGAAACCGATCCAGCAGGAAAATTATACCGGAAAGTCCTATAACAGCGCCTCGAAAAATGTAAACATTTTGATGGTCGATGATCATCCTGAAAATTTACTGGCGTTAGAGGCTGTGCTTTCATCACCTAATTATCATTTAGTCAGTGCGACATCGGGAAAAGAGGCATTGAAATATCTGATCAAACAAGAATTTGCCGTTATCTTGCTAGATGTGCAAATGCCGGGGTTAAATGGCTTTGAAACAGCCAAATTGATTCGAGCGCGGGAAAAAACGAAGCATACGCCGATCATTTTTATTACGGCGATCAGTCAGGATAGTGAAAATGTTCAGCGCGGTTATGCTGTAGGGGCCATTGATTATATTTTTAAACCCTTTCATCCTGAAACATTAAAACAAAAAATAGAAAAATTTGTTGAAATCCATCAGAGATTTGAGGAAAAAATCAGCCGCACCGAGGAGCAGTACTCCATCGAATTAGAGGAAATCAAAAGGAAACAATTAAGTGATTTAGAAGAGATGGTGGAAGAGCGAACACTCGAGTTCCTATCAGCCAATGAAAAGCTGAAACAAGAAATTAAGGAGCGGAAAAAGATTGCGGATCACTTATTAGCATCCCAAGAACGTTTTCGTAAGATTTTTCATGCTAGTCCGAATTTAATGGCGATTATTTCGATAAAAGATGAAACCTATATGGATGTTAATACAACCTGGTTACAATTCACGGGATACCTTTATCATGAATTAAATAATCAAAGAATGGTTTTAGCCCATTTTATGGAAGAGGAGGCGGAGAATCCAATCCGCTTAGATCAACCAGTTCAAAACATGAAAATTTACTATTGGACGAAAAAAGGGGAAAAACGATCTGCTCTATTATCATCAGAGATTATTGAGCTCGATTCTGAACCTTGTATTCTATTAGTATTAACAGATATTACGGAAAAGGTTCTTCTAGAAAAAGGAATATCCCGGCTCGATCAATTAAATTTAATTGGAGAAATGGCGGCTGGGATTGCACATGAAATTAGAAATCCCATGACAACGGTTTATGGATTTCTTCAAATTGCAAAGGGAAGTCAAGTATCAAATGAGTTTATTGACCTTATGTTAGATGAATTGGATCGTGCCAATTCGATTATTACCGAGTTTCTCAATTTAGCTAAAAATAAGGTCAGCCATAAAGAGATGAATCAATTAAATACCATTATTGAGGCTTTATTTCCGTTAATTCAAGCGGAAGCTCTTCGTTCCGGTAAACAGGTAATCCTTCAATTGGATCAACATTGTGGCGATATTTTTATCGATGAAAAAGAGATTCGGCAATTGATATTAAATATCGCTTTAAATGGACTTGATGCGATGACATCTGGCGGAATATTAACGATTGAGACATATGATGAGCAGCATGCTGTCATATTAAACATTAGGGATACAGGGACTGGCATTAGTCCTGAAGTGCTTGAGAAAATGGGCACGCCGTTTTTTACAACAAAGGACAATGGTACAGGCTTGGGGTTAGCCATTTGTTATAGCATTGCTAAACGGCATGGAGCCGATATTAATATCGACACTTCTCAACATGGAACAACCTTCTCTATTCGGTTTACAAAAAATAGTGAAAATGGTCTTAAATAGAGAGGGAAGGTGGAAGTTGAATGTCCAGAAAAAAAAAGCAACTGTTTATTACCGTTCTGACCTTAGGTATCGTCATTTTGGGTACTTTTATTTATAAACAATTTATCGTGGACAAGCCAAAAGTTTTTGTTGTTTTATGGGATTCTAAATTAGAATATTGGGATATTGTTAAAGCTGGTGCAGAAAAAGGGTTTAAAGACTTTGGAATGGATGGCAAGATTGTGGTTGCTAAAAATGGAACAGCACAGGAACAGATCAAGATTTTAGATGATGTTTTAAAAGAAAAGCCTGACGTACTAGTCATAGCCCCGGTTCATTCTGAAATTTTTCCGAAGCTAGAGGAGTTTTACACAGTCGATATCCCTGTCCTTTTTATCCAGACAAATGAAAAATGGGAAAAGAAAACAGCTTATATTGGAACCGATAACATTGAATTAGGAGCAAAAGAAGGCATACTAATGGCTTCTCAACTTCAGCCAGGAGAAAAAGTAGCTCTTCTGGGTAGACAGTCGAGTTTTGAGGTCGATCGCTTAAATGGTGCAAGAGAAAGTTTGGAAGCTGCTGGAATCGAAATTGTTGTGGAATCGAATCATTTGCCAGAGGGGAATGAAAAAGTAAATGAGGTTGTAACGAAGGAGATGAAATCGATTCTTCAGGAGTACCCTGATATTAAAGGGGTTGTAACATCTTCTGATTATGTTGCGCTCCCCGCTCTACGAGTTGTGCAAGAGCAAGGAGTCGATGTAACGGTTATGGGAACGGGGGGCGTATTGGAAATGCTTCCATTCGTTAAGGAAGGTGTCATACCGATAACCGTTTCTCAATCACCGTATGATATGGGTTACTTAAGTATTGAAACCTCTGCAAAAGTGGCGAACGGAGAAAACGTAAATAAAGAGATCTACACATCAATCGATATCGTAACAAAAGGAAATGCCCAACAAAGATTAGAATTCTACCAAAAAGCAATAGGAAACTAGAAACACGGGGACGGTTCTAGTGTTTCAAAAAACATCAGACTAGAATCTTGGTTGGTTATTGTAAGATTTGAATCAAATTCTCAAAACAGCCAAAATCATTAGTTAAAAAAGAAACGCAAGGACTATGCTGGCGTTTCTTTTTTTGTCTAAAACTACACTTCGGAAAATGATTGCATACAAGAAGAAAACTTCTACTTTACACTTGAGACAAGTGACCTTTTCCTTTGTCCGGTAATGACTTTTACATATTGCTTTTTAAACGTTTTAAAATACGCTGGTAATCATCTCGATCAATCCCTGGAGCAAATTGCTCTGGAATTTCTGGTAAATCTGGTACAGGTGCACCCTCAGGCATTCCATCAATTACTCTCAGTGGTTCGCCCGTTTCAGGGTTTGGTCCTTTCCAAATTTGGTTGATGTCTCGATATTCCGGCTCTCCCCATGTAAACAATACATTATACAATCCTTGATCCATAAATTTTCTGGCATAATCAAACTTATTATTATCCAAACTTGGAACAGGAAGCATTTTACCTACATCGACTCCTGTAGCTACTTCGATTGCTTTTGCATAAGCAATAATATGAGTCCCGCCTCTAACGAGTAAGTAGCCAATCATTTCTAAGGCGGTTGGATGTGTAGTCATTTCGTAAACCCTCATTTTATGGTTTCTTGCACCAATTTCCAATAAATAATTGGCGAGAAGGTCTTCAACGAGTGTACCACTATTATTTACGTAAGAACCATTCCAAGGTCTCCCCATACCATCTCCTGGATAAGCGGTTTGAGCGGTAGTCGTAAAGTGAGTCGAATAACGGGCGTCCTTTCCGTTTTGTAGTGGGGCGGTGTCAGGATCACCAGGGACTGTATTGCCAACTGATAGTAGATTAATCGCATTGGCCACTAATTCAACATGACCAAATTCTTCAGCTGTAATACTCGCAATTAAATCATAAAAGGGTTTGAACTTTTTCTTTTCGCGAAAATTAAAGGATTGGAACATGTAATTGTTTAAGGTGGACATTTCACCGAATTTTCCTCCCATTAATTCCTGAACAGCTGCAGCAGCATTCATATCTCCATGTTCTGGAATAGGGAGTTCAATGGCGATTCTATTCACACGTTTGATCATCCGCTTTGCACCTCCATCCATAAATAAAAACGATAGCCATCCTATGTTGGATAAAGCTAACCTATTCTCTCTTCTTTATCTGATCGCTACTTATCGGATGAAACCAAATGATTTGCGCTGTACGGATATAGAATGGTGATCCCCCCATATGGATAACGATATGATCGGGCATGATCTTTTGTAATACGCCTCGCACAGAGCCACGTGTCGTTTGGACGGCAAGAGTTTTATGTTGAAATCTCGTTAAAGCTTCATAAACATACGGATCACTAAGGTTCCATTGTCCATTCATTAATCACCACTCCTTTTTCACATCCCAAAAGAATTATATGTAATAAAGGAATCGATATGACTTTGTTAAAAAAATATAAATCTAATCAGTCCCAGCACTCCTAAGGATGCAGGACAAAACGTGGGGACAGTTCTCATGTTTCATTTCGGATTAAGGGAGGAACAGTTCTCTGAAAATCGAAAGTTTAATAAAGGTATTTAATCTGTTTATTGATTATCATTCAAACCAAACATCGTAAGATTCTAGTCCTTTAATGGAATAACAAATGTTTGTCAATTAGCTTATAATGAATCATTTTTGATTAATAAAAACCTCCGTAGCAGTTGGATAATCTTCCCCAAGAAAGAGATATTAAGGAAGAAAACAAGACTAATGAAAAATGGAGTGAAGATGATGGTTGCCCGGTACATAAGAAATATGGTTTTAGGTATGATGGCGTTTGTGTTGGTATTTCCAGTGGAAGGACTAGAAGTACAGGCACAAAATAATATAAAAGTTGAAACAAGAACAAAAGCCATCTTAAAAGTTGAAGGAAAACGGTTTAGAGATTTAAATGATAATGGAAAGCTTGACCCCTACGAAAATTGGCAGTTGTCTACTGAAAAGAGGGTAGAGGATGTATTGTCTCAAATGACGTTAGAAGAAAAGGCGGGGCTCCTGACCATTAATGAATATCCAAAAATTCAGGATGGCAAGGTCGTGTTACCCAACAAATTTCTTGACCAGCATACCCGTTATTTTATTTATCGAGAAATGCCAAGTGCCGATGTGATTGCAAACCATAATAATCAATTACAAGAAGCAGCTGAGGCTTCAAGACTAGGCATTCCGGCTGTCGTTATTTCGAATCCAAGAAATCATCCTTTAATGTTTCCTGTTATTGAAGAGCCAGGACAGTTTTCTCATTGGCCAGATACGTTAGGGTTAGCAGCCTCACGTGATTCGCGGATGGTCAAAAGGTTTGGTGAGATCGCTGCGAAAGAATGGAGGGCTGCAGGAATTCAAAAGATGTACGGATATTCAGCGGATGTGGCAACAGACCCCTTATGGGCAAGAAATCAAGAAACATTCGGAGAACATCCAGAACTGGTATCTGGTATGGTCTACAATGTGATTAAAGGGTTTCAAGGGGATGTCTTAAATGAAAACAGTGTGTCGTTAACCACAAAACATTTCCCTGGTGGGGGAGCACGATCTGAGGGAAGGGACCCTCATTTTAAAGAAGGGCAATATAATATCTATCCAACCTCTGGCAGCTTGTTAAAGTATCACATTCCACCTTTCAAGGCAGCCATAGATGCAGAAACAACGTCTATTATGCCTTATTATGCTTACCCAAGTAACAAAAGCGCCAAACAAGGATTGCCACCATTTAGTGAAGATCAACAATTTGAAGAAGTTGCTTTTGCACTAAATGAACCATTTATTAACGGATATTTGCGAGATGAGTTGAAATTCTTAGGATATGTAAATTCAGATACGAGTGCGGTGATTGATCGAGCGTGGGGAGCACAGGATTTACCGGTAGAGCAGCGATTTGCAAAAGCCATCAATGCAGGAACCAATATTTTTTCCGGGGTCCCGAATCCAGCACCGATTTTAAATGCGGTAAAACAGGGTTTAGTGAAAGAAGAACAAATCAACCGTTCAGCCACTTATGTCCTCACAGAAATGATGAAATTAGGACTTTTTGAAAATCCATATGTCGATCGGGACAAAGCATTAACGGTAGCCAATAATCCAGAATCACAAAAGCTCGCTGATGATGCGCATCGCAGGTCGGTGGTGCTCATGCGAAATGATCAGAAGCTACTTCCAATACAGGATCAAACCATTGCCGATGTTCGACTCTATGTTGAAAGGTTCCCAGGTGGAGAAAACGGGCAAGAAACGAATAAATTAAAGCAAAAAATAAGGAATTACGATCGTTCAATTACCATCGTAGAAAATATAGAGGATGCGACGCATGCCTTTGTTTGGATCCAGCCATTTCAAGATTTGTTTGCCAACAAGCCAACGGTTGTGGTCGGGCCGGAAACGGGTGTTGAACAAGTAGATCGAATTGTAAAAATTCAACAAACGGTCCCAACGATTACGGCGATAAATTTTTCCAATCCATGGCTAATTAACAGGATTGAACCAAACGCAGCAGCCGTCATCGGAACGTTTGGGACGAAAGCAGAGGCTGTGGTTGACATGATTAGAGGAAAATTCAATCCTGTTGGAAGACTCCCGATCACCATCCCCGCCAATCAAGAAGTTGTTAACAAAGAAGCAGGGGATGTACCAGGGTATGATGAGGGTCCAGCTTATCCGTATCAGGATCAATCAGGAAATCGATATCGATATAATTTTGGACTGGGCTATTAAATAGGGAATTATTTTTAATAAAATCCTACTAACATTGGAATAACGGGTTCAGTTTTGAAATGAACAGTATCTTTCACATATCTATTAGTATTAGAACGAACAAGTAATTTGGTAAGTAAATGAACAAAGAAAAATGCTTGGAGCCTCATGACTCCAAGCATTTTTTAAAGCGATCTTTGTTTTTTACGGCTAAAACAAAGATCTAAATGTACAAATGAGAGGGATAGAGAATGAATATTAAAAAACCGCACACGGCTGAATGTGTACGACATACCCATTATGAGGTCATCACAAAAGCATCGATCCCTAATGCTTGAATTTGATTTACTCTAGCATCAGCATTTTCTCTTGTAGAGAAAGCTCCCAATTGTACACGATACCAGGTCTTACCTGAAATTTGTACTTCATTCACAAAGGAATCAATTTGGTTTTCACGTAGTCGAGCCACTCTTTCTTCTGCATTTTCTAAATCCTGGAAAGACCCCGCAATCACTCGGAATAGGGTTCCTGTTTCTCCACCATCAGCACCACGGCCACCACCAGAACTTCCTGCCTTTTTCGGAAGGTTATAAGCTTTCACGATCCCGTTGACATACCCTCTTGCGACTTTTTCTCTCCAAGAAGGTTGACTCATCAAACTGGCATCCCCACTGTTATCAATAAACCCATTTTCGGTAAGTAGGGCTTGCATAGTGGATTCCCGCAACACATGAAAATTCCCCTTTTTTTGCCCGCGATAACGAAGACCATTCACTTTCATCACTTCTTCATGGACAATATCTTGAATTCTTGCGGTTCTTGTACTGTCATCGAGTCCACTGTAAATATAATCTTCGTACCCTAAAGCTGAACCATTAAAGGCATTACAATGAATAGATTAAGAAATCAGCTTTCCAACTATTCGCTTCATTGGTTCGTTGACTTAAACTTGGGAATACATCACTTGAACGGCTCATTTTTATCTCCACATTTTCATATTCATCCAGTAAAATATTTCGAATACGGAGCGCAATGTCTAAGGTAATGTCCTTCTCCCTAAGACCATTTCCAACGGCTCCGGGAATCCGAACCACCATGTCCCGGGTCCAAGTAAAGTTTCATCGTATCTTCCCCCTAAATAGTTGGCTTCACTACAATCCAATGTATCTATTTTTTTTTAATCCGAAAGGTTGTATGCCTAAAGGATACGATTTTGGAAAGAAATATTGAAATAACTAGGAAACAAAAAGACATGAACACCCTATGAATGTGCTTTTTCAATTTCTCGTTATTCTGTTTAAGTAAAGGTATCTCTTTGATAAAGTAATTCTCTCTATCTCGTGATGGGTACCTTTGCATTTTCCAAAAATAAAAGCTATCGAATACGATATAGAGTGGGATGGGTGCTTGGTGCTGATTGAATCATATGCGTTTTGTGGTACCTAATAAAAGTTTGTTACACAGAGTTTTAACGTATAAGGAGATGCAATAGGAAAAGCTTCTCATTTCTTGATAGAGATATATTAATAAGAAGAGTAGCGGATTCCATAATCATATTTATCATAGGATAATAAAGTTCATGATCATGCATCAAAAGTTTCGAATAAAGAATCTTTTTTAGCAATTAAACGTGTACATAGAGATGAACTTGAATATGAACATACTAATAATGAAACTCGAACAAGGAAGGGTACAATCTGATTCGAATATAGAAGATTTTTCTTAGTTTATTTACAAAAGAAGGGACTTGACTTGAAGCTATTCAAGTTCATTTTACTTTCTCAAATCATTTTTAACTTTACCCGGATATTCGTAAGTTTAACTAAAAAGAAACTCCAATAAGGAGGTACATAATGGATCTTAATAAATATAAAAATCATTTATTCAAAAATATTAAAAATAAGCTAACGGAATGGATCTTTTTAAAAGAAGAAACAACGATCTCAACCGAGGAGGTTTACCGATTTTTACATTCGATTAAGGGAACTTCAGGTACACTACAACTTCATGATCTGATGCAAATTTCAGAAAAACTATTAAATCATTTGAACCCTGAAAGTAAAGCAACATGGGGGGAAATCGAATTAAAAAAGTTTCTATTCCCTTTAATTGAAGTGACATATAAGCACGAAAACTTTGATGAAATAGTCATTCCTGATGAGCCAGTCATTTATACAAGTGCACCGATTATTCAAATCATTGATGATGATGTTTCGCTGCTCATGCTTCTTAAAGATGTATTAGAAGCAAAGAATTGTATGGTGATGACCTATACAAATCCTGAAATAGCCGTGAAAAAGTATTTTGAAATGAAGCCGGATTGCCTCATTCTTGATATTGAATTACCGAAAAAAGATGGCTTTCACATTCTGCAGGAAATTCAGGAACATAATGAAAAGCGTTTTATCCCAACGATTATGATCAGTATTAAAAATACCAAGCAAGTACGCATAGACGCTTATAAAAAGGGTGCAGATGACTTTTTTCCGAAACCGATTGATATGGAGGAACTTGTTGCAAAGGTCGAACGACATTTACAACGGAAAAAGATTTTTGATGAATCCGTTTTAATTGATGAACTGACACAGGTTTATAATCGAAAATATTTGGCTGATAGTTTGCCAAGGTTTTACCAAGACTTTAGACGAACAAAACAAGCCTTTTCCATTAGTATTCTTGATATTGACTTTTTTAAAAAAATAAATGATTCATATGGCCATCTTATGGGAGATCGAATACTTAAAGATTTTGCCCAATATTTAAAGCAGAATATCCGAGGTTTGGATATGGTTTACCGGTATGGGGGTGAAGAATTTGTGATTATCTTTCCTAAAACCACTAGTGAGGAAGCAAAGAAACGCTTAAGTGAACTAATACAGGGATTTTCACAAATTGAATACACCCATAAAGAAGAAACGTTCTCCGTCACTTTTTCAGCCGGTGTATTTACAGTACAGAATGATTCCATTACGTGGGAAGAAGCGTTTAAGGAGGCAGACAATTCGTTATATGAAGCAAAACGTCTTGGAAGAGCAAGAGTGGAATGTTTACAAAAAACGTCCCAGTCCTATCAAAAGAACATTGTTAATATTTCTGTTATTGATGATGACTTTATTATTCGTACTCTACTGGCACAAATACTTGATTCTTTAAATATGAAGCATTTGCAATTAAACATTAAGATTTTTGAAGATGGACCTTCCTTTTTACAATCCGACCATGCAAAAGAAGAGGTTAACCATTTCGTCATCCTTGATGGTGTAATGCCAATTATGGATGGATTAGAAGTGCTTGAAAAGATTAAAAAAGGAAAAAACGCCCATCTGTATAAAGTGTTAATGCTTACGGGGAGAAAAAGTAAACATGAAATCGAACAAGCTTTAAAGCTAGGTGTGGACGATTATGTGACGAAACCATTTTATGTAAGGGAACTACATTCAAGAATGGAAACCATACTAAATAAGTTGAAATGAGTGGAGGAATTTACATTTGAAACGAATTTTATTAGCGGAGGACGAAGAAGTTCTTCGCATGCTTATAGTTGATACACTTGAAGATGAAGAGTATATAGTCGATGAAGCAGCAGATGGAGGGGAGGCACTAGATTTATGGCAAAATCATCCATATGATCTCGTCATCCTAGACTATATGATGCCTGTTTTTACAGGGCTTGAGGTGATAGAGAAAATTCGTCATGCTGAAACAAAGGAGCGTACAAAAGTCCTTATGCTTTCTGCAAAGAACCAATCCTATGAACAAAAGGAGATTTTACAAACAGGCGCAGATTATTTTATGGCAAAACCATTCAGTCCAATGGAACTATTGGAATTAGTACAGGGTATATTACATGACGAAACTAATTAATTATTTTAATAGCTCTTTATCTCATAAAGTTTTTTCATTAATAGGAATATGTTTTCTCTTTTTTATTGTAGCGACTGGGGGATTATTCTATTTTCAACATAAAATTCAGGATGATTATCTTCAAAAACGCGCAATTCTCAAAGAAAAACAGCAATTGATCCATTATATTTATAATCAGTTAAATACAGACATTTTAGTCATGTCAGATTCCATAACTATTAAAATACCGGAAAAAAAGAAGTTTGCACTTGATCAAGAAAATGAACTTAGAAAACAAATGAACGCACTACAACCATTGATTGAAACCGAACAAGAAAGATCCATGTATCGAGTTATCGATAACTTTACGACCTATTATTTTACTGACATCCTTTTCCCTATCATGAAGGATGATGAAATTAATGAAGTTTCAAGTGCGGATTTAAAAAATAATAACGATCAAAATAGGGTAAAAGAGTTTTTGGAACAGACTACTTCTTACATTAAGTTAATTGAAGAACAACTCAACGATAATGCCGAGAATTTAATGAAGAAACAATTAGTTATCCAATACTGTATTATTCTCTTTTTTATGATATTTCTGGTACTCCTATTATTGATTATTCATAAAATTTTTAAGAACGTTACGAAACCGATTGCTAATTTTACCCATTCAGCCAATGAAATTGCAGCTGGCAGAGATGCGGTTATAAGAGTAGATTCAAATCGAAAAGATGAACTTGGCACTTTGTCGGAAGCATTTCAAAAAATGACAAGAAGAATTCAAGAAAAAGAACAAGATTTACTTGCTCATAATGAGGAGCTTATTGCCCAACAAGAAGAGCTTCAAGCTCAACAACAAGAACTACAAGCAACCCTGGAGATTATATCTGAAAAAGAACAAAAACTGATAAGGAGAAATGAGTTAATAAATGGTATTTCTTCTTCACTAAATAAAGAGAAAGTACTTCAAAGTATGGTTAAGAGCATGTGTAAAGTTACGGGGGCCGATAAAGGAATTATTACCTACCTTGATGAAGACAACTTTGCTTCCTATGCCGTTTCACGCTTTGGTATAGAACAATTTAGGAGAAATTTAGACAATGGATTCATTCTTCGTTTAATAAATGAAAAAAGACCATTTACCGTAAAGCGGGAACAAGATCCCAAGGAGAAGGGATATCATGATATACCGCTTTTTAGCTATGATTTGTATGTGCCAATTCTTATGGAACGTCAAGTTGTAGCGATTATGATGTTTACCAGATATGCAGATCCTTTTTCAGAAAGTGAGATTGCGGAGTATGATACCTTAGCAAGGCAAATAGCTATTTATCTTGAAAAAATCAGGCTGTTTGAACAATCTGAGAATGATAGGCGATTAAATCAAGATATCTTAAATACGGTCCAAGAAGGAATCCAGTTAATTGATCGGGATCGAAAAATTATTCAAGTAAATCAACAGCTTCGTGAAATATTTAAGGGCACAAATGTGGCTGATGAATTGCTAGAACTTTCATGGAAACAATGGAGTGAAAGGATGGCAGGGCAGGTTCAAGAAAATGACTTCATTGATTCCCTAAATGAATTAATAGATTCGGCCTTTCTTCGTGCAGATGAAGAACATTCGTTTATATACAGGTTGAACAATAGTAACCAAGTGATTAGAGTATATTGTAAATCTTTTAAAAATCAACACAATGAAGACTATGGAACATTACTTGTTCATCGTGATATAACCAAAGAATATCAAGTAGCTCAAATGAAGTCTGAATTTGTCAGTACAGTGAGTCATGAGTTGCGGACACCATTGGCAAGTGTTCTCGGATTCACAGAACTATTAATCACGAAAGAATTAAAACCTGAGAGAAAAGTAAAGTATCTAAATACCATTTATAAAGAGGCTAAGCGGCTAACCGCACTCATCAATGATTTTCTAGATGTTCAAAGAATGGAGTCTGGTAAACAGACATATGAAAAGAAATTTATCGACATCGCTTCCATTTTGCGGAATGTAATGGAGCTCCAAGCAGTTCATTCAACCTTGCACAAAATGAACCTATCCATTGAATTAGAGGATACCATTATTCTCGGAGATCGGGATAAACTTGAACAAGTATTTACGAACTTATTGAGTAATGCGATAAAATACTCACCTGATGGTGGAAACATTTTCATCAGAATGTATGGGTATGACAATATGATTTCCATAGATTTTAAAGATGAAGGGCTAGGTATTCCAGAAGATGCACTTCCTCATTTATTCCAACAATTTTACCGAGTCGACAATTCGGACCGAAGAAGAATTGGAGGGACGGGACTTGGACTCTCTATTGTCAAAGAGATTGTCAAAGCACACGATGGAACAATTTCTGTAACGTCTGAATATGGAAAAGGGAGTGTTTTTACTACTAGATTCCCTCAAGTAAGCATAGGAGCTGAAAATAAAAATATACAAGAAGATACGATGCTTCAATACACGATTATGGTTATTGAGGACGACCTTAGTTTGGCACAACTCTTAAACCATGAATTGCAAGATAATGGGTTTCATGTAAAACACTTTAATAATGGTAAAAAGGCGTTGGAACAATTAAAGATGTCAGTACCAGACGCGATTGTTCTAGACATTCTGCTTGAAGATGAAATAGATGGATGGACGATTATGAAGAAAATCAAAGAAAGCAGAGAATTGAAAGATATACCGATTTTTGTATCATCAGCACTCGATGATAAAGAACTAGGTTTTTCCTTGGGAGCAGAGGAGTACCTGGTAAAGCCTTATAAACCTAGTCATTTGAGTAAACTCATTATGCAAACACTGTTAAAAAGTGAAAAAAAAGCGGCTAAATATTAGTGACTTAGCAAATCTAGTTTCAGTATTTCCTAACAACTTCCTAATAATATATGAAAAAATATACTAAAAAAGCTGGTGCCCTTATGCATCAGCTTTTTTTTAGTTTAAATTAACTATACTAAACCCCTTATAATTTGACGTTGTATAAATATATGAAGAAATGCCCTTAAGCTCTCGAAGCGGGTTAGTTTAAATAAAGGTAGACATATATTGTAACCATAAATTTATCACTACCCATAAAAGTATGGTTACAAGTTAGAGGAGCAAAAAGATTAAATTTATTATTGTTATATATTATAATTGAAAATGATTGTCATTTGTCGATTTTATTGTATTGTTTGTACAACACAAATGACAGATACGGTATAAAAATGATTAGGAGGAAATATCTTGAAGAAAATTATTTTAATCACTTTACTAGTCCTGTTTTCATTTGCACCTGCTACCTTTGCACATTCTCATTTAGAGAGTTCCACACCTGAAAATGGAGAAGTGGTTACCGAAGAATTACGTGAAATCACATTAACCTTTGATGGTAAGGTTGAAATAGGCAGTACTTTTGAATTACTGGATCCTAATGGACAAGCTGTTTCAATAGAAGAAATTATCGTTACCGATACTGAAGTGATAGGGAAAATTCCAAATGATTTGAAAAACGGAAATTATCAAGTTCTTTGGAACATCATTAGTGCGGACGGACATCAAATGGAAGGGGAGTTTTCATTTGTAGTAAATATTTCGGAAACAGAAACTCCACCAGCTGACAGCAATGATGAAGAACCGGTAACTGAAAATGGTGAGAATAGCGAAGCAAACTCAAATGATGAGACGAATCAAGGTCCCGAACAAAATGCCAATACAACAGAAAATGATGTTGCTAGTGACCAAACAGAAAATGAAGGATCTTCCAATCTCGTATCTGTTATTGTAGTCGTATTAGTATTGGCAATTATTATCATCTTCTTCGTATTAAGGAGAAAGAAATAATCAATGGCTGCTGTAATTTTTAGCGAATTCATTTTATATCTCTGTTTTTCCATATTAATGGGGAGTTTTATCTTATCACTCATCTCAAATGATTTTCGTCCAACCATTTTAGTGGAAAAAAGATATATGATACTGGCTGCAGTTGGTGTAGCCCTATTTTCCTTTACACCTGTGCTCGTGTTAATTTTGAATTTGCAAAAAAGATTAGGATGGCAAGAGGGGATGCAAACGGTACTTTTAACGTTTGACATGGGAAACGCATGGATTTTTACTTCCCTTGTTGTTTTGTTTTTGCTAATATTTCTCGTAAAATTTTATCATCCGGAACAGCCAAAATATTCTTGGATTGGATGTTTTCTAACATTTCTTTTAATCATAGGACTTGCATGGTCTAGTCATGCAAGTTCTTTAGAACAAGGAATAGGGATAATAACACATCTGACTCATTTTACTGCCGTTAGCATTTGGATGGGAGTATTGTTTGGAGTCAGTTGGTTTTCCAAAAATCACTCAAATTGGCTAAAGTTTTTACGTTGGTATACCCCACTTGCGATTGGTTGTGTTCTTTTGACAGCGGCTTCTGGGATTGTCCTGATGTCATTTTTCATGGATCTTTCACAGTATCCGGATTCGTGGACGGTTAATTATGGGCAATTTTTATTAATGAAACAGTTACTTATTATTTCATTGCTTGTCTATGCTGCCATCAATGGCATATTGATTCGTCGCAGTTTAATAAAGAACCATAATTTCAATCCGATTCCATGGGTGAGAGTAGAAAGTATTGTTGCCCTTCTTATTTTTTCTGTAACGGCGGCAATGGGTCAACAATCACCCCCAAGTGCTCGTACACCAGAAATAGATGGACTATCTTTCCTGTTTGAAATTTTTTATCAAGGTCAGTATAATCCAGGGATGGATATTCAATTGAGTATCAATACAATGGGTATTTTCCTCATTATTATTTCCCTTCTATTTTTGGTCATGATTTTTTACGCATTCTTTAAAAAAACATCAGCAATGATTACATTTTTGCTTAGTGTCCTATTTGTCTTTTCAAGTTATTTAGCTTTAATGATGAGTATTAGTTGAAATATTGCAAACTTGCTTAAGGTTAAAGATTTTCGTATTGTTAATAAGCACTTAGAAAAATAATAAAATAGGATGAGGTCAGTAAAGGGTACGATTCTTGAATGAATCGTGCCTTTTTCTATATAGCATCAAAGATAGCCGTTAGCCAATAATACGAAAAAAAATTAATGGATATTTAAAAATGAGCATCTTCAATAGAAGGTGCTTTTTTTATTGTTTGCGTGCCTAGCAAGCCGTTAATTGCTAGTTGGTGAAAGTCCAACCTGAGTAAGTACCAAGACGCTCAGTAGCTGACAGGCAACTGGTGAAGAAATTCTAAGGTTGAAGCCCTGTGACAAAGTAACTCCCTAGCGGAGTGCGAGCAAACTAACAGGTTGTAACATAAAGTGAATCCTGCCGTCTCGTCAAAAGAACCTACCTACGGTAGCCAAAGAGAAGTCGAGCCTTGGGATAATGGGCGAAGACCATGGAAGGTGTGAAGATCTTGGAATAGCAGCACCAATGAATCTCTCGGGGTATGGGGAGCGACATGTTAGTAAAGTAGTTAGCGGAACTGGGGATACCCTCCTTGTCACTTTCTAACGAAAGTAAAGCAGAAACCTATAAGTGCAAACGAAGTGGTGGATGGATGAGAGGGAGTCGGAGGGGGTCATAGTACCATTAATGACAATGACAACACAACATTGTCTAGGGAAGGACGGCGCAAGCCATTACCCTACTTCGTTCATATGTCAGAAGGAGGTAAGAGTCAGTGAATGTCAGGAAAATGACTAACTACACCAATAAAGTAAAAGCTCAAGAACTCTGGAAGACGTTATATCTTTGTGCCAAGGAATGTCCAACTCGAAGATTTCACGCTTTATATGACAAAATCTATCGTCCTGATATTCTATGGGAGGCATGGCAACGTGTGAAGCGAAAGAAAGGAAGTGGAGGTGTCGATGGACAGACGATTGAACAAATCGTCTTGGAGTACGGGGAAAAGAAATTTATGAACGAGCTCTATTTGGAACTAAAGGAGAAGCGTTATCACCCTAGTCCAGTCCTAAGAACCTATATTCCAAAGGATGATGGAAAGAAACGTCCATTAGGAATTCCAACTATTAAAGATCGGGTCGTACAGATGGCAACGAAAATGGTTATTGAACCAATATTCGAGGCTGACTTTCATGACTGTTCGTTTGGTTTTCGTCCAAAGCGAAATGCCCATCAAGCGATGGCAAAGATAAGAAAAGCCAGTAAGAAATGTTTTTGGGTAGTAGACGTCGATATCCAAGGATATTTCGATAATATTAATCAATACAAGTTGATGAAAATATTAGAACAAAGGATTAGTGATCGACGGGTTTTAAAGCTTGTTCGAAAATGGCTAGAGTCAGGCATAATGGAGGAAGGCAAAATAAGAAATCCAATTACTGGTACACCGCAAGGTGGTGTAATTTCACCTCTTTTAGCTAATATCTACCTAAATACAATGGATATGCTTTGGGAGAAGAAGTTCAAAGACTTGGGTGAACTCATAAGGTATGCGGATGACTTCGTCATTATGTGTAAAACCAAACAACAAGCACTTGAAAGTATAAAGGTCATCCAATCAATAATGAGGAAACTTGACCTTACTATTAATAGAAATAAATCGAGACTAGTTAATCTGTGGAATGACATAGATGGTTTCGATTTTCTAGGATTTCATAATCGGAAGTTTCCAATCAGACGAAAAGGTGGAAACACGTTATATGTCATGTCACATATACCTAAGAGGAATGCGATGAAGAAAATGCGTTCTAAGATTAAAGCCTATACAGAACCAAGGAATAAATTATACTTGGATATCAGAGAGTTAGTAAAAGGGCTAAATAGGAAACTGCAAGGTTTCAAGAATTACTATCTTATCTCGGCTCACGCAAAGAAATGGCTAAATAGAATCGACTGGTATGTATTAGAACGACTTACCTTATTTCATAACAAAAAGAGAAATAATCGTAAGAAACATGGAAATTTAAAGGATGTAAGAAAAGAAGTGAAACATATATTAGTGAAATTAGCTAGTTAGACGCTGTAAAGCCAAGGAAAGAAGAACGTCGGAAAGCCGTATGAAGGAAAACTTCACGTACGGTTTGATGAGGAGGAGCTGAAAGTAAAAGAGATAGCAAAAGCTATCCCTTTGAAATCAGTTTCTTACTCTACAAGATACGTGAAATGAGATCAGTCATCCATTTTTATTGCTCATATTTAGAAAGGTTTTGGTAGGTACGAAAATTATAGCGCCCTATTAATAACGGATTGCACGATTAATTTATTTGAAGGAATGAATTTGGTGAAATAACTCATTGTTAAGGTAGGTATGTAGAACTAGGAAGAATGGATTCCTAAAAAAATAGGAAATGGGGAAAAAAAGGAGCTTCTTCCTATTTTAATGAGAATAGACGGGGATACATTTACCTTTCAAAATAATAGAAAATTAAGGTATTAAGAAAACTGAATTTATTTAGATGAAAAGATCAATAATAGGAGGTTTTTCACGTGGGGATTTTCCCGTTTATACTAGGAACAAGAAATGAAATAAATGAAAGAAACGACTCTTCTCTTATTGACAGTGAGACGTTGCTTAATGAAACGACATTTGAGACTTTATTTGAAAACCATCTCGATTCGGTATTTGCCTTAAGTGTTTATGGAGAGCCAATCTATCTTAATAAAACGGTGATAGACAAATTTAGTCTTACTGATCAAGAATTAGAAACGGAATTTAAGAACTATATTAAAGAGAAAAATAAGGAAAATAGTAAATATTTTAAGCGAGCATTAAAGGGAGATGAGCAAAAGTTCCAGGTCAAGATATGTTACAAAAATATAAGCAAATTAAAAATGGATGTTACATATCTTCCATTTGTAAACCAAGATAGGAAGGTAGTCGCAGTTTATGCTATAGCAAAGGATATTACAGGTAATATTGAGCATAAAGATGAAATAGAAAAAATAAAAACCAGCTTAGAATTATCACAGCAAGTTGGAAAAATTGGCAGCTGGGAATACGATGTTCTTAAAGATGAAATCTACTGGTCCGACTACCTGTTTGAACTGACTGGGAGAACGAAAGATAATCATCATGTGACGAATTTGAATGAAGGTTTACAATTCGTACACCAAGATGATCGTGACCGATATCAAAAAACATTAAACCAATCCTTAAAGGAGTCAAGAGGCTACAGGATTGAATACCGAATTATTCGCAAGGATATGACTCTTATTTATGTTTCAGAAGAAGTAGAAATGGTTTTTGATGAAGCTGGTAGACCAATCCGTCTATTTGGAATGACACAAGATGTTACAAAAAGAAAATTAGTCGAAAACAAGTTGCAAGAAAGTGAGCAAAGGTTTGAACATATATATGAGAATTTATCCTTAGGGATCAAATCCTTCGATTTATTAAATCAAGGGAACATCTTGATCACCCCAGGTATAGAAGAGATCACTGGGTATCCTCGAAAATATTTTTATAATAGAGAAGCTTGGGAATCTATTATTCATCCTGATGATCTTAATCATTATTTAAATGAATATTCGAAGGTAGCAGAAGGAAAAAGTTTCAATATTCAATATCGAATATGCCATAATAATGGTCAAATGATTTGGGTGCAAGATAAAACGATTCCAGAAATCGATGAGAAAGGCAATGTTGTTAGGGTTGATGGATTTATTAGAGATATTACAAAACAGAAAGAGCATGAAAGAGTAATTCAATATTTAGCTTTCCATGACCCTTTAACGGAATTACCAAATCGTAAGCTTTTTGATGAAAAAATCACTTCTCTCTTTTCAAAAGAGAAGAAGGAAACAATTGCCGTTTTGTATGTAAATATGGATCGTTTTAGAAATATCAACAATACTCTGGGTCACGTTATTGGAGACAAATTACTGAAACATTTTGTTCAAAGAGTACAAGAGTTATTGATTGAAAAGGCCTTATTTGCACGAATTGCTGGAGATGAATTTGGAATTATCCTATGGGGGTATAAGGAAAAAGAGTTTCCAGAAACAATTGCCAAGATGATCATTGAGAGTCTAAAACAACCATTCATGGTTGAGAAATTTGAATTATTTATTACGGCTAGTATTGGGATTAGTATAACCTCTTCTAATGAAGTATCTTTAGAGGAGTTTATGAAGTATGCGGATGTTGCCCTAAACAGAGCGAAGTCTAACGGAAAGAATAATTTCCACATTTATTCTCCTACTTTAGATATCCCTTCATTTAAACAATATGAACTGGAGAGAGATTTACGGAAAGCCCTTGATCATAATCAATTATTGATTCATTTTCAACCAAGAGTAGAAGCATCTACTGGAAAAATTGTCAGTGCAGAAGCTTTAGTACGTTGGCAACATCCAGTGTGGGGATTAGTTTCTCCAGGAGAATTTATCCCACTTGCAGAGGAAAATGGTTTTATTATCGACATCGGTGATTGGGTTTTAGAGAAAGTATGTCAATCTATCACAGAGTGGAAACGAGCAGAGCTTCCAGTTGTTCCCATATCCATCAATATTACGGCTCAACGATTTTTAAGAAATGATTGGAAATCGACCATTATTCGTATTTTGAAAGAAACCAATGTTGATCCTACCCTCATAGAGTTTGAGATAACTGAAACAACCATTGTTAAACATGAGACGTTGGTTGAATCGGCACTGAGATTCCTAGATGAACTCGGAATAAAAGTAGCTTTAGATGACTTTGGAACAGGGTATTCCTCTTTGTCACATATTAAGAATTTGTCCATTGATACAATTAAGATTGACCGATCATTCGTGAGTCAAATTACCAAAACACCGAATGTAGAAATCATTATTAAGTCCATTATCTATATGGCGAATGCTCTTAAGATGAATGTTGTTGCAGAGGGAGTTGAGACCTTAGAACAATTAGACTTTTTAAAACAACAGGAATGTGCGGAAATACAAGGATATATTTTTAGTAGACCGATCCCAGAGAAGGATTTTCAGGACCTATTAAAAAGGGTTATCCTGAGACCCATTATGAGAAGTGACAAACCGAAAATAAAAGATCGAAGAAAATATTATAGGATCGAGCTGATATCCCCATTAAAAGCTGATATGACTTTAATTTCAATACAAGGCAGAGATGTTGAAGTAGGGAGAACAGAGGCATTGATCGAAGACATCGGTCCTGGAGGACTAAGGTTCTTATCATCGATCCATCTACCAGTACGCCCTGACATAACCTATAAATTTGTAACGACTATTTTGGGTGAAAAGCTAGAACTTTATGGACATCTAACTTGGAAAAATGAAATAAAGGATATTTACCAGTATGGGCTGGAATTCACCATTGATGAAAAGGAAAGAGATCATCTAATTAAAACCTTAAATCATTTTTCTATACAATTAAAAAAACAAGCGTTTCCTCCTGAATGTAACTTTATTAATGAAGATAAAATGACCTTTTTAAAAAAGCTTCAGGAGACTGGATAAGGGGGTAGAAAATTTGGATAAATCCGTACTTTTAGCAGATGACTCTTTGTTTATGAGAACGTGGTTAAAGGATATGTTGAATAAAGGCGGTTTCAACGTAATTTTAGAAGCACAGGATGGTCAAGAGGCGATACAAAAATATAAAGCTTTTTCACCAGACATTTTACTTCTAGATTTAACGATGCCTAAAGTAAATGGAGTGGATGTCTTAAAAGAAATCCGAGAGTATGATTCTTCTGCGAATGTGATTATTTGCTCAGCTATGGGACAGAAGACCTTAATTAAAGAAGCCTTGCATAGTGGGGCTAAAGATTTTGTAATAAAGCCTTATTTCAATCATTTGATAACGATTCTAAAGAATATCTAATAACAAATGGTATACTTGGATACCAATTCCAAGCATAGAACTATGCCATCATTCCTAGTAGTATGCTATCCTATAATAAGATAAGTATATACATGTAAGATATAAGGAATGGGGGATATTAGGTTTTGAAAAACGAAGACAAGGTTAATATTCTCTTAGTAGATGATAGACCAGAGAATTTACTAGCTTTAGAGGCTATCATTGAAAGAGACGATTACAATCTCGTTAAAGCATCATCAGGGGAAGAAGCATTGAAACATTTGTTGAAATATGATTTTGCAGCCATTCTATTGGATGTTCAAATGCCTGGTATGGATGGTTTTGGAACAGCAAAGATTATTAAAACTCGTGAAAAAACAAAGAACATTCCAATATTATTTATTACAGCTAATAATCTTGATAATGAGCATATTTTTATGGGCTATTCTTTGGGAGCCATTGACTATATTCTAAAACCTTTTGATCCCATTATTTTAAAAGCAAAGGTTGAAGGCTTTGTTGAAATCTATAAGATGAAACAAACTCTTATTCATCAAGCAAAGACTCTTGAAGAAAAGAACAAAGTGATCGAATATATGGCCTATCATGATGGGTTGACCGATCTACCAAACAGAAGAATGTTCAATGATCAATTGCTATTAAAATTAAATCATGCCAAAAGAATGAACCAGACACTTGGGGTTTTGTATTTAGATTTAGATCGTTTCAAATATGTGAATGATTCTCTCGGTCATATTGTTGGCGACAGACTACTAAAAGAAGTGTCCAAAAGGCTTTTAGCAAGTGTTCGTGAGGAAGACCTTGTCGCAAGGGGAGGCGGTGATGAATTTAACATCATCTTAGCAGATACGGACCGTGAAAAAGCACTAGAGGTAGCTGAAAATATCGTAGAAGGGTTTAGTCAGCCTTTTATGATCGACCAATATGAGCTTTTTATCACAACATGCATCGGATTATCTGTTTTCCCTTACGATGGGGAGGATTCAAACACTTTAATGAAAAATGCTGACGTCGCATTATATCGTGCCAAAGAGCAAGGGAAAAGCAAGTTTAAAGTCTATCATTCAGGAATGAATATGCAATCCTATCGAACTTTTTTATTGCAAAATGATCTTCGAAAAGCAATCGATAAAGGGGAACTTGAGCTTGTTTTCCAGCCTAGAGTAAATACAAAATCTGGAAAAATTACAAGTGCTGAAAGTTTATTACGATGGCATCATCCAAGTTGGGGGGCCATTTCTCCGAGTGAGTTTATTCCAATTGCTGAAGAAACGGACCAAATCGTTGAGATCGGAAAATGGGTACTTCAAAAGGTTTGTGAACAAATACAGGTATGGAATAAGAAAGGTCTTAGTCCGGTTCGCATTGCTATTAACTTTTCAGCACGTCAATTTTTACAAAAAAATCTATTGGAACATATTCAACAGGTACTGACCGAAACAAACATAAAATCTGATCAACTAGAAATTGAGATTACAGAGTCCGTACTTTTGGGAAATGAGGATGTTGTAACAAGTACTTTGCAGCAACTTAGAAAAATAGGGATTATTATTAGCCTTGACGACTTTGGAACTGGGTACTCCTCTTTGAATTACCTAAGGCGTTTTCCTTTTGATGCCATTAAAATAGATAAGTCTTTCATTGATGACATGTTAAATCAGCAAAATAATAGTAAAGCCATTATTCAATTTATGATCTCCTTAGCAAGTAGTATAAACATGTCGGTTATTGCAGAAGGAATTGAAACAGAAGAACAATTAAAAGAAATCAACAATTTAAATTGTGACGAGGTACAAGGGTATCTATT
The DNA here is from genome assembly GCF_050389805.1 of Niallia sp. Kr1. Lineage (NCBI taxonomy): Bacteria > Bacillati > Bacillota > Bacilli > Caryophanales > Bacillaceae > Niallia > Niallia sp. Kr1. Next base: position 1,860,989 of record NZ_CP130945.1, read on the forward strand.
CAGTCCTCCGTTGTTATCTTCTGATTTTGAAAAACTTATTGTAACTAGAAGTAAGAACCCCTTCTTGTTCCGAGAAGAGGGAACAAAAATGACAACCATGGATGGATCATCCTATGTTAATCCTAGTACCCAAAATACAGATATAAACGAAGATAAAAAGATAAAAAAAGATGTTCTCGATATAGCTCTTACCTATATCCAAAAGACCTATTCCATCTCTAGTCGAGAGATGGATGTATTCACGTTAATTATGGATGGGTTAACCAACAAGGAAATTTCAGAACAATTGTTTATAAGCGAACATACGGTTAAGAATCATATTACTCGTATTTTTCAAAAATTGAATGTCACTGACCGTATCCAAGCGATTGCTTTGGTATATGAAACGTTCATGCATGAAGGGAATACGCTCTTTAATTAAGAAGAACCCGAATCAAGGAAGCCTAACTTCAAGAAGGGGAAGAAACAAATGAAAATAAGAACAAAGCTATTATTAGCTCTAAGCACCTTACCGGTAGTCCTAATCGTTCTTATTGTAACTGGCTGGATTCAAATCAGTCATCTGACTAATGCGAGTAAAGTGCTTGAAGATAACTATGATGCATCTATATTGGCTGGACAAATTCGTGCAGACATTAAGGATGAAGGGCTATTAGTAAGAAATTTGGTTATTTTTACAGAAACCGAATCCATACAGGAGGAAATCGATCAATTACGATTAGAAAGTGAAGCCATAAAGAAAAATATTAGTCTTTTGGAATCAAAGATTTCTACAAAAGATCAAGAAGAAGCAACGGCAAGGTTGATAAAAATTAATAATGATTTTAATGCCTATATCGAAGAAGTCATTACTTTTGCTTCTGAAAATAAAAAAGAAGAAGCACTTGCTCTCATTAATGAAAGTTCGAAACCCTTTCATGATCAAGTAACGAAGGTTATTGCGGATTTATCAGCTTCATTCGAGGCCGAACTAGGAACATCGTTAAGTACCATGACGAATAATTTTCAAAGAGATATCATCATCAGTTCAATCATATTAGCTTTATGTATCATGCTCGTTCTATGGATTCTTTATAAAAGTATTTGGACTCTTTCAACTCGATTAAATAAAATGTCCAGCATTATGAGTAATGTGGCTAATGGAAAGACAGATTTAAATACGAAAGTGGAAGTGCTATCTAATGATGAAATAGATGATGTAGCAAGATCATTCAATCGGATGGGTGAAACTTTATTGGAACAAATGCAAAAGGAACAAGAACTGACATGGACGAAAACAAATCTAGCTGATATTACAACGAGCCTCAGTGGTGTACACGACTTAGAAACCTTGGGTCGAACATTCCTTTCAAAAGTGATTCCAACAGTGGAAGCGGCTCATGCTGTATTTTATGTAAAAGATATGGATCCTAAGAGTGAAGATAAAATGTACAAACTGCTGGCATCATACGCCTTTAAGAAAAGAAAACATGTAACAAATACGATTCAGGCTGGTGAAGGCCTAATTGGTCAAGTCATCCTAGAAAAATCACCGATTATCCTTACAGATGTCCCATCAGATTATGTACAGGTTTCATCAGGACTAGGAGAGGCAACTCCATTAAATTTATATGTATTGCCCATCATTTTTGAAGGGGATGTAAAGGCCGTTCTTGAAATAGCATCCTTTAAGCCGTTCAATGAAACGCAACAAAGCTTTTTAGAAGAATTGATGCATGATGCAGGCATCATTATTGAAAGTGTGATGGGTAGAATTCAATTAGCAAACTTATTAGAAGAATCTCAAATGCTAATGGAGGAAATACAGGCTCAATCTGAAGAACTTCAAAGTCAGCAAGAGGAATTAAGAGCAACTAATGAGGAACTTGAGGAGCAAACCAGTGCCCTTCGTCAATCTGAAGAAACGCTGCGAATTCAACAGGAAGAACTTGAACAAACCAATGTAGAATTAGAGGAAAAGGCGAAAAGCTTGGAAGTACAAAATATGAACTTTGAAATAGTAAATCGAGAGGTAGAAAAAGCACGAGTAGAGCTAGAGGTGAAAGCAGAACAGTTAGCACTAAGCTCAAAATATAAATCTGAATTTCTTGCAAATATGTCTCACGAGCTTCGAACCCCTTTAAATAGTTTATTAATTCTTTCTAAACTACTAGCTGACAATCCAGAACAAAATCTTTCGGCTAAGCAAGTAGAATATTCAAGAACCATCTACTCCTCTGGACAGGATCTACTGCTATTAATCAATGATATTCTCGATTTAGCAAAAATAGAGTCTGGAAAAATGAGGGTAAACCTCAGTAATGTCATATACAAAGATATCGTAGAGTTTGTTGAGATGAATTTTAGACCAGTTGCAGATGAAAAAGGTTTATCTTTTCATATTCAAATACAAGATGACTTGCCTCCTTTCATTTATAGTGATGAAGCTCGAATACAGCAAGTCTTGAAAAATCTATTATCAAATGCTTTTAAGTTTACGGAACAGGGTGAAGTGAAGCTAGAAATTTCAAAAACCAATGATGTAGATAGGATTGCCTTTTCTGTTATTGATACGGGCATCGGGATTTCAAAAGAAAAACAGGATTTAATCTTTGAAGCGTTCCAACAAGCTGATGGAACAACGAGTCGTAAATATGGAGGAACAGGCTTAGGTCTCTCGATTAGCAGGGAGATCGCTGCTCTATTAGGCGGAGAAATCATGGTAGAAAGTACCGAAGGCGTAGGAAGTACGTTCACATTCTATGTTGGAAATTATAAAAATGAAGTAAATGAAACGATGGGAATGGGACAAGATGAAGCGGCTGTATCCATTGAAACTTCCACCCTTCAACTAGGTACGAATGAATCCCATCAATCTCATTCTGAACAGCCAATAGCGGAGAATAGTCCTATTAAGAGATTACTCATTGTTGACGACGATTTAAGACAAAGAAATAGCTTAATGGAATTAATTAGTGAGATGGATTTCATTATGAAAGCTGTTTCTACCGGTCGAGAGGCAATTGAAGAACTCAAAGTAAATAAGTTTGACTGCATGATTTTAGATTTAGGATTGACAGATACAAGCGGTTTTGATCTATTAGAAAGAATAATGGAAGATAACCATGAAATAAAAGTGTTTGTGTATACTGGACGAGACTTAACGATAAAAGAGGAAATGCAATTAAATAAATATGCCCATACCATTATCATCAAGAATGAACATTCACCGAAGCGGTTAAAAGCGGAGCTTCAATTATATTTGAGTGAAAGCAGTCAGTCGGATGAAAAGGATCATTCTTTCATGAAAGAGGAATTAGGTAAGAACAAGGTGCTTAAAGGAAATAAAGTTCTTTTAGTTGATGATGATGTTCGGAATGTATTTGCGATTTCCAGCATTCTTGAAACGAGTGGAATGGAAATGATCTTTGCTGAAAATGGCTTAGAGAGCCTTGAATTATTGCAAGATCATACAGATATAGATTTGGTGCTCATGGATATTATGATGCCAGAGATGGACGGATATGAAGCAATAGAAAGAATAAGAAAAATGCCTGACCACAAAAATCTTCCGATTATTGCGGTTACAGCGAAAGCCATGAAAGAAGATCGAGAGAAGTGCTTAGAAGTAGGGGCATCAGATTATCTAGTTAAACCAGTTGATCCTGATCAGTTAATCTCTTTAATAAAAGTTTGGTTATACGATGGAGAAGGGAATCACTAGGACATGAACAATTCAGAGGGAAACTTGTCTTTACATCATAATAATTCCAAGAATGATTTAGAGGAATTAGAAATTAAATTATTATTACAAGGGTTATTTGAATGGTGTGGATATGATTTTCGAAACTATGCGTATCAATCGATAAAACGACGAATATGGCATCGAGTACACGAGGAGAATTTAGACACAATTACTGAGTTGCTTAACAAGGTTCTACATGACCCACAAGTTTTGCAAAGACTTGTGGGGGACTTTTCCATTCATGTAACCGAAATGTTTAGAGATCCATTGTTTTTCTTGCATTTCAGGGAAAAAATAGTACCACTTTTACGCACTTATCCCTCGATCCGTATATGGCATGCAGGTTGTTCAACAGGGGAAGAAGTGTACTCAATGGCGATCTTGCTTCATGAAGCAGGTCTGCTTGAAAAAACAAAAATATATGCTACAGATATTAATGCAAATGCACTTAGCGCAGCGAAAAAAGGCTTGTTTCCTCTAAATAATATGAAAAAATACACGAATAATTACTTGCAGGCAGGTGGCGAAAGGGCATTTTCAGATTATTACAATGTCATGAATGACGGAGTTAAATTTCACTCCTTTTTATCTAAAAACGTCATTTTTACCCAGCACAATTTAGTAACCGATCGATCATTTAATGAATTTCATGTCATTCTCTGCAGAAATGTATTAATTTATTTTAATAAAACCCTACAAAAAAAGGTTCATAAACTATTTCATGAAAGCCTATGTATGTTTGGTGTTCTCGGTCTCGGTGATAAAGAAACCATCTCATACATGGAGGTTACAGACTGTTATAAAGGAATTAGTAGTAAGCACAAATTATATCAGAAGATAAAATGAGTGGTACAGGGATGGGGCAATGACCTGTTCCTTTGTCCCATGAATAATCATCAAAGTAAAGGAAACCGGTAGTAAAATGAACAATAAAATGAATACTTTACAAAACCTAATTTCAATAATACCTATATTAAAAACAGCAATACCCGCAGATCTATCAATAGCCGTATGTGATTTAGAGAAGTTTATTGCCTATTTTCCTGGAGAAAATATCAATCTACATATTAAAGTAAACCAAACGTTAAACCCAGATGAGCCACTTTCGATCGCTTTAAAACAGAATAAATTTCTAAAAGATCATGTTCCTTCAGAATTTTATGGTTTTGAGTTTACGGGAACGGCTACTCCTTTACATGATGATAGAGGAAATGTGATAGGAGGGATAGCAGTTCAGCTAAGAAGACAAACGGAGTTAAGGTCGATAGCAGACCAAATACTAAACTCTTTATTACAGGCAAATGAACAAATCAAAATGATATCAAGTGGTTCAAATTCCCTTGCTGATTATTCACAGAAGGTATTGCTTCAATCTCATTCTACTGGTGAGGATGTAAATAAATCATCAGAAGTTCTTGAAATCCTTGATCATGTTGCGAAACGGACAAACTTACTTGGCTTAAATGCGGCAATTGAGGCAGCCCGAGTTGGAGAGATGGGACGTGGCTTCGGAGTTGTAGCGAATGAGGTTAGAAAGCTATCAAATGAGACGGCTGCTTCAACAAAAGTAATCGATGATACCATGACGAAAATTCGTGAATCCATGAATTCCATGGAAGGATCTATAGAAAAGATTACCGACATCGGTGAAAAACAAGCGACATCAACAAAACAAATTGTAAACTTTATGGAAGAAATTCAAGAAATGGTCGAAAAGCTAAATCGATTTGCTAATAAATTATGAAACAGAGGGACGGTTCTCGTGTTTCATTTTGAGAAAACATAAAGCTACAGATAGATAACCTTCAAACTAGACATCCAAAGCTTTGTCCAAAAAGATGAAACACCAGAGTAGTTCCACGTTTCAAAAAAAGGATAGCCGTAGTTTTAAAAAATGGGCTGTCCTTTTTGTTTTCAATGAAACTTATTACGAAATATCGTAGTAGTTAAACAGCTTAATATGCTGTTTTCCGAGCAAAGCTTCTAATAGTAATAACTAAATAATACGGATCAGGTGTAGTACATAACCTTCAAAAACCAAACTTCTAAGAATAATAGGTATTTAGCAATGAAACACATGAGTAATCGACAAGGAACAGGGCCTTGTCGATTACTAAGATTCGCTTTAGCCACGACGACCAATTGTATCGTTCAACTTCGTTCGGTACTTGTCCTTCCAAGTTTGTGAGTCCTTTACTAGTTCGTCGCAGAAAGCAGCTACATCCTCACCTGTGAGGTCAGTTACTTGTTTTCCCTCTGCTGCCCCTTCCTCTAGGAGGTCTAGAATGGCGTCAAAGATACGTTTGATATCCTTCCAGTCCGTGAGACCACCAGTGCTATACATATATTTTTTGATTGCATTATAAGCGTTACGGTACTCTTCTGGAAGTGCTTTTCCACGCGCCTCCATTTCCTTCCATTCCCGTTTATCATCTAGACTGCCTATGATTTTTTCAAAAATACTCATATGATTGTTCCTCCTTTTAATTTTCTTTGTTTTTGAGTTCGTTAATTTTGCTTGAGACAAATTCCCACTTTTTCCAAAAAAGTTCAAGTTGTTCTTTACCCTTGGCATTGAGTTTATAAAATTTTCTAGGCGGTCCCATAGTAGAAGGTTTTTTCTCAATGTCCACTAAATTATTTTTCTCCAGCCTTATTGTAATCGTATAAACTGTGCCTTCAACAATATCTGTGAAGCCTAGTTCTCGCAGCTGTTGTGTGATTTCATAGCCGTATGTTTCGCCACGGCTGATGATTTCAAGCACACAACCTTCAAGTAGACCTTTCAGCATTTCTGTAATATTTTCCAATTTTTCCTCCCGTTTTTTTCACGATATGATCTTATGCAACTGTCATCACAGGTACTCTGTGTTACTGCTATTTAGTATTACTTATTACTGGTATATAGTAATACAGAATAGTGTATCTTGTCAATAACAAGTGAGTTAGAGGAACAGGTCCCTCGACTCACGGACATCCCAAAAATGAGTCAAGAAACCTGACCCTTTGACTCAATGTTTATGATGAAAAATAACTATTTCAAATGGATGGTAATCCTTACTTTTTATGGATAATAATGGTTAATAAGGATGATTTTTCCTTTTTTTCGACATAAACAGACAGAAAGTGACATATAGCTACGAATTCTATAATAGAAGCAAAAATTTATTATTTGGTAGCATGAAAGAATTTTTGTTATTAAATGACAGAATAGGAGATTTTTACTATCATGACGAAAGAATTATTTGAAAACGGGAAATTAGTATTAGAGAGAAAAGAAACTCATGGGAAAAGAAAACGTAGCAATATAGAACCGGTTTTCTCTTCAAGAATGGAAAAACGGGAGTATGATCATTCCAATAATCTTTTTGATATACAAAATGTTATAGATATTAAAGGCTTTCTTAATGACATAAGAGATAATTGGAATACATATGTTTCACAAATGAACCACTGGATTCAAAAAAATCCAGTAAAGAAACTAGTAGTGACTGGGATTTTTACAATAATTCTTGGTTTGAACACACTTTCAACGAATGCAGCAATGGTTGAGGAATATACATATCAGGTTAAAAATAATGATAAAATCGGAAATATCGCTAGGGATCATGGGGTTACAGTCAAACAAATAATTGAGGCTAATGGAATAACTTCGATTTGGGAAAAGAAGATTCTTTTACCGAAAGTACAAGATAGGGTGGTAACAGCTTCAATACTAAATGTCCGTTCCCGTCCGAATACAGACAGTAGTATTTTTACAAAATATAAAAAAGGGGATGTCGTTAAGGTTTCATTTGAGGAAAATGGCTGGGCTGGTATTCTGATTGAAGGTAGAATTTATTATGTTAGTTCTGACTATCTTACAAATAAAGAAGGGATGAAAGCTAACACCACCACACGTTCAGCTGTATACGTGATTAAAAGCGGTGATACTTTCACGAAAATTGGCAGAGCGTTAGGTGTCGCTCCCTCTACGATTCAAAAGCTAAACTCAACAGTGGATCCAACAAAACTGAAAATCGGTCAAAAAATTAATGTACCTGCAACCGTTTCAACAGGTTCTAGTAAAGTTGAATCGCAGGAAAAAACGATGTATGTAACGGCATCTTCATTGAGAGTAAGAGAATCAGCATCTACTAACAGTTCAATCGTAGGAAAGCTAAAATTAAATGATCCTGTTTCTGTAAAAACCGTAAAGAATGGGTGGGCTGAGATTGATTTCAATGGCAAAGCATCGTTTGTTAGTGAATCCTATTTAACGGATAAAAAACCAGTATCAACTAAAAATGATATCGGTAAAAGCACCCAAAATAATTTATCAGAATATGTGATTAAACGCGGTGATACATTCACGAAAATTGGTAGAACGTTAGGTGTCTCTCCCTCAGTTATTCAAGAACTAAATCCAGCAGTGGTACCAACAAAACTGAAAGTAGGACAAGCGATTAAGATTCCTAATGCCGAAGCTACTTCTTTAAATCACATAAATGTAGTAGCTCAAATCGTAGGTCTAGAACCTGGAGCTTTTTATTTTATCACGTCCGATGGAAAAACCTATGCTGCCGGAGCATCCGATCATTTGATGCATGAAGTATCCCAACAGCAAGGGAAAACCGTAACCCTTACGCTGGAAGTAAAAAGAGGTCAACAAAAGACGTTAATTTCGTTAAAATCATGAGTCAGAGGGACAGGTCCATTGGCTCATGATCGAGCAACGGTAATCAACAAGTCAAAGGGATTTGTCGATTACTGGTTTTATGTATTATTGAAAGGTGGTCAATCACAATAGGATTAAACTAAACAAGAATGTTAACCATGTTTAATCCGTTCTCAAGCTAAATAGCTTGTCAATACTAAAATCATCCCGTGAAACCTTATATGAAACAAGACTTTTCGGGTGGTGACAGTGGTACCAAAAGAAGAAAAAGAAGATAAAAAAGAACAAACCACCAACTTTATACAAATTAAGTGGTTTGTCTATTTTTCTTTGTTAATATCAATGAAGATTATTTGATGTTTGCTACATTGGGATTGAAAGGAGAAAACATTCCATCAGGGTTTGCCTGCCAAACCCAAGCATGTAAAGCAAAAGAATCAGGGAAAGGTCCATTATCGAAGTCTTGACCAAATAATGATGGACGCTCTCCACCAACAGTCATGTATTCAACAGCTACCAGCTTATATCCACCATTTTTTTTAGGTTCGTAAACAAGAACTTCAGGTGCGAGTGGGTCAAGGCTACCGTTATCAAAAAGTAAATCTTCTCTTACTAGATGAACTCCCATGTTTGGAACTAGAAAGTAATCAGTTGTATACCCTTCCTCAAAAGCTACGTTAATGTCATGATATTTAACTGTTGCTTTCCGGACATCTGAAAGTTGTTTTGATACATCTGGACCATAGGATTGTGCTCCAACCACAGTGGCAAATCCGAAAATCAATAAAAAGGCAACGGCTAAGAACATAAAAAATCTCCTATTTTTCAAAAAAACCTCTCCTTTTCAATGCACTAAATTTTGTTCTTTATATTATATAAATTAAATCTTGATTAAGAACATTTTGGTTATCTGAAAAGTTAACTAAAAAAATGGCATAGATTCATTAATAAGGTGTGATGGCTTTTTCCTTATTAAGCTCATGCTCTATGAGTCAGAGGTCCCTCGACTCACGGACACCCCAAAAATTAGTCAAGGAACCTGTCACCTTGACTCATTGTAAACTGAAAGGAGATTAATCGCATTGGTCACTAAAAATCAGACACAAGTTGAAAGCAATTTTTACTTTAGTAATATTGAAATAGTGTATACTATATAAATACCTTGATAGGTAAAATCTTAAAAGCAGGCAGGAGAAAAACATCATGAACGATTCATATAGAGTGTTACTTTATTATAAATATGTCCATATCGATAATCCCGAGGAATTTGCAGTGCAACATCTAAAGTTCTGTAAGGAGCTAGGTCTTAAAGGCCGTATCCTTGTGGCTGAGGAAGGGATAAATGGGACTGTTTCTGGGACAGTTGATCAGACGGAAGAATATATAAGGGTGATGCACGAGGACCAGCGCTTTTTTGATATGGTTTTCAAGATCGATGAAGCAGATGGTCACGCATTTAAAAAGATGCATGTCCGTCCAAGGCAAGAGATTGTCACGTTGGGGCTTGAGGATGATGTCAATCCGAATGAAGTGACAGGAGAATATCTTGAGCCGAAGGAATTCTTTGAGGCAATGCAGAATCCCGAAACAGTTGTCATTGATGCACGCAATGATTATGAGTATGACCTTGGCCATTTCCGTGGCGCAATCCGTCCAGATATTAAAGCATTTCGCGATCTTCCGGAATGGATCAGGGAGAATAAGGATCAGTTTAAAGACAAGAGAGTGCTTACCTATTGCACAGGAGGCATTCGCTGCGAAAAATTCTCTGGCTGGCTTGTGGAGGAAGGCTTCAAGGATGTTGGCCAACTTCATGGTGGGATAGCCACTTACAGTAAAGACCCGGAAGTAAAGGGGCAGCTTTGGGATGGCAAGATGTATGTTTTTGACGAGCGGATTTCTGTGCCAATTAACCGTGTAGAACATGTTGTTGTCGGAAGGGACTATTTTACAGGCGAGCCATGTGAGCGCTATGTCAATTGCGCAAACCCAGAGTGCAACAAGCAGATCCTGACTTCAGAAGAGAACGAACACAAGTACCTTCGCGGATGCAGCCCTGAATGTCGCGTCCATCCTAGGAATCGATATGTAAAAGAACATGGCTTAACAGAAGAACAGGTAGCCCAACGGCTACGCAAGATTGGCGAAGAAGATTCAGTTAGCCACAGCTAATCACTAAATTGGTGGGTCAGAGGGGCAGGTTCCTCGACCCACGGAGACCCCAAAAATGAGTCAAGGGACCGTCCCCTTGACTCACCCTTGACTCATGTTGTTATCCTCAATACTTGTCCAATCGAAAGAATATCGCTTGTTAATCCATTATCGGTTTTAATCTCCGACACAGAGGTTCCAAACCGTTTTGCAATCGAATAGAGAGTATCTCCTGAAACCACGGTGTAGCTTTGTATGGTTGGCTGACTAACTGCTGTAGTTGGAACCCTTAAAGTCTGCCCAATAGCGAGAAAGTCGGAGGTTAGTCCGTTCTCGGCTTTGATGGCGGTAACCGAAGTTCCCAATTTTTTCGCAATCGAATAAAGCGTATCCCCGGACCCCACCGTATAAATAGTTGGCTGAGGTACAGCAGGAGTAGGTGCCGGTGACACAACAGTCTCAGGCGCTGGCTCAGTCTCAGGTGTTCCCCCGGATTCAAGCCCAGTCTCTGGAGTTGGAACAGGTTCATTAACGACATCCCCAGGAATCATACCAGAATCCGTTACAGGAACAGCTTCTTCATTCTCAACAACCGAAGGAATCCTCAAAGTCTGCCCAACATAAAGATTATCCGAAGTTAACTGATTTAACTCCTTCAGCGCACTAATCGTAGTCCCAGTCCGACTCGCAATTAACCACAAACTATCTCCAGCTACAACGGTATAAACTGAATCATCGCTTGCGTCTTGATCCACCTCAACACTTGATGGAGGAGCAGTACTAACAGGCACGGTTGTTGGCAGAGTCGTAGCGAATTGGTTCCATACTGCCTCTGTTTCCTGACCAATACTCCAGTTTCCGACCCCACGCAATCCATACTGTTCAACAAGAGCGAGCTTTCCACGAATTGATTCATCATTATCGAACCAAATCGTATAAGTCCCAGGAGCAAGCGTGGTTCCGCCAATTACGGCTTTTGGATCACCTGCCTTAATGGTAATCATAGCTTTCGGCGTCTGACTCCGATCGTCCCAAATGATTTCACCATTATATTTCTCAACCAGCTCCTCGACCTGCCAATTGGAGATCCCAAATCCTCCGTAGGATTGCCCCTCAATCCAGTAACGCCCAAAATGGGAAATTCCCATCACAATTTTATCCGTTGGAACCCCTTGGTTAACAGCATATTGAATCGATCGCTCCACCCAAGGCACACTTGCAACCGGTCCCGCTTGACCGCCAGGATAGCTCTCATCATAGCTCATGATCATTAAATAATCAGCGTACTTTGCCAAATTATTGTAATCGTAGGAACCGTGCCAGCCTTGTGACCAGCCGTTCGGGTTGGCTGCGACCGCAACGGAAACTTCCTTATGGGCAGGAATCTTTTCCCGAAGCAACCGAACAAACTCTGTATAATCATCTCGATCTTCATCTGTTACATTTTCAATATCAACATTGATCCCATCCAAATTATAGCGCCATACGGCATCCGCTATTTGTGTCGCAGCCAGCTCTTTATTGGCAAGCATCGCGCGACCGACAGAGCGGTTCCAATGGTTGCTTAAAAACGGTACGACACGAATCCCTTGCTTATGCATGCTTTCGATAAAATTTCTATCTATACTCGGGGTCAGTTTCAGAGTCCCATCCGGATTAATATCAAAATAACTCGGTGACACCGTGTTTACCGAATGCGCCGTCTGACCTGCTAAATCCGTATAGCCCGACGTATTAAAATACATATATCCAAGGTTCACCACTTCACTCGCCGTAACAGGCAGCTGAAGGGTTTGTCCCGTTTTAATGGCATCACCAGAAAGATTGTTCAAAGACCTCAAAGCATCAACGGTCGTGTTATACCTTTTTGCGATCATATTTAGATTTTCCCCGGCTGTCACCGTATGACTGTATAGGTCGAACGTAACCGCCTCGCCGCTATTACCAGCCACATCTCTTTGTGAAACCGTTGCAGAAGCCACCGATCCCGTGACTGGCACCCGAATCGAGTAGAATCCTGTATCATCAGCAGTTGAAGTAACCGTTTGCACCTCATCGCCATTTTCGTTTAATAAGCGAACAAGGATCGTCGCCCTTGGCTCGGCACGACCAATGATGGTAAAAATAGAGCCTTTACTGTCAAACGAGAATCCATTTTTCGAAACAAAGAGGTCGTCAACGACTGTATCTTTTGTCAAAATGGTGGATTGTATCGTACTGGTATTACCTGCAAGGTCTGTTTGTGTTAAGTCAACTCTCAAGGACCCGTCTTTGAAACCAGATAAATTAAAGTTCTCGGTAAATCGACCATCTACCACATTGGTGAACTTCGTAACGGTTGTGGTTCCATCACTGATGACAACGGTAACGGATGAACCATCTGCTGCACCAGTTCCAGAGATCGAAAAGGCATGTTGATTCTGGCTGTTTACATACTGTCCAATATCCGATAAGACCGTTTCTGGAGCGGTAGTATCTTTGAGAAGGGTAATCGGTTCAATGTCACTTAAATTACCCGCAGCATCCTTTGCCTTAAATGAAACGGTGACGTCCCCATCTTTTAACGTGCTCAAATCAACAGGAATTGAAAAGGTTCCAGTAGCGTCAGTTGTAAAAGATTTAGTAATGTCGATCGTTCCATCTGAAATGACCATTTCCACCGTAATCAGTGGTTCGGCCTTCCCACTTAACAGGTAATTGGCAACATTCCCGCTAAATATGGTCGGCGGAGAATCCAAGGTCACCGATGTTGGACCGGTTGTATCTTTAAGCAAGGTCTTCGTCGTCAATGGACTAACATTCCCAGCAAGATCTTCTTGCGAAAGCTGGAATACAACATCTCCATCTTGAAGGGAGGAGAGGTCAATAGGAATTCTGTACTCTCCATTTTTGTCCGTTTGGACCGTCGTCTCCAATCCACCGGCAGAGGTGTCTTTGTCGTTAAATGACCGAATCCTAATCTCCGCATTAGGTTCACCTTTTCCGGTTAACAAATAGGCACTTTGATTTTCTTCGTTAATAAATTGATTGTTATGGAGAAGCGGTGCTCCTGGAGCAGTCGCATCTTTGCTTAGTTCTATTGAACCGACCTCACTTTTAATGCCTGACCCGATTGTTTGGGTCGCAGTCACTCTTATCGTTGAATCAAGAAGGGAGCTGAGATCGGTATTGACATGGAACTCACCGTTAGGGTTACTGGTTGCCGTAGCGACAATCGGTGAATGAACCCCATCTGAAACGGTAATTTCAATCGACGAATCGGGTTGAGCGTATCCAAATATGGCATAATTGCTGGCATTTTGACTGTTGATTACGTCAGTACTTTCAATGATAGGCGGTGAGATACTTGTTTCTTTTGTAAGGGTCGTGCTTGTCACTTCACTTTTGTTACCAAAAGAATCAATGGTCTGTGAAGTGAGGGTCAATGCACCGTCATTTAAGGAAAGTAAATCAACATTTGTTCGGAACTCACCAGCATCATTAGCATTTGCAGTAGCGGTCACAATTGGATGAATACCATCTGATATCGTCAACTCGACGGTTGCTCCCGGCTCGGCAAGGCCGAAGATTGTATAATTTCTTACATTTTCAATGGTGACCGGCATTTTATTATCAATGACTGGGTTCGCTGAAACCGTATCTTTTGTGACTGTACGGATCGTTTCATCACTCGTGTTACCAGATCGGTCGACTGCTGTTACGCTAACCAACATGTTTCCATCGTTTAAGGAACTGATATCCAATAACGTATGAAATTCACCGCGTTCATTTGCGATAGCTTGTTTCGCTATTGCCCGATTGAATCCGTCAGAAATTGTGATTTTCACCGTTGCTCCCGGCTCAGCTGTCCCCGTTACGGGGTAGGAGAGTGACGTCTGTCCGTTCAATTCATTTGCAACGTTAAGCGTCGGTTTGGCAGTCGATGTATCTTTTTTAATAGAAGAAAGCCCTTCCGTACTTGTGTTTCCTGCTGCATCTGTTGCAGTGGCCGTAATGGTGATGGTCCCGTCTTTGAGACCTGCTGCATCCATTTTTGCCGTGAATCTCCTATCATTATCGGCCGTCGTTTCAAGCGTAATTGGCGTGCTACTGCCGTCACGTAAGGTCAGGGTAATGGTTGAGTTTGCTTCAGCATTCCCAGTGATGGAGAAGTTTTTTACATTCATAGATGTGATCGTTTCCGATTGTGCAATGACCGGGGCAGATGGCGCCACTGTATCTGCGGTCGGTTCAGGCGGTGTAACGGATTCACTTTCCGTAATTTGCAACTCCTGTCCAATATAAAGGTTTGTCGATGTTAAGTTATTTTGTATCATGATTCTATCAACTGTAGTTGCGAATCGATTGGCAATACTGTACAGCGTGTCCCCGGCAACAACACGGTAAGAAATTGTTGTTTGGCTAGGAGATGGCTCTGTTACGGTTTGGTCATTTGTCGTAGGTTCCGTCGTGTTTGGATTGGTTGATCCATTGGTTGGAACCTTTAGTACTTGCCCAATATAAATGTGATCGGAAGTTAATCCATTAAGTGAGCGGATGGCATCAATCGTTGTACCGAACTTTTGGGCGATGATGAACAGGGAATCTCCAGCAACTGCTGTGTACGTACCATTTTGTTCTGGTTCGGTTGGTGCTGGCGTAGGTGAAGTGGTCACCACCGGAGTTGTAGTTCTATAAATTCTTAATTTTTGTCCTACAAAAATCGTAGTGCTTGTTAGCCCATTATCTGTACGAATCCTTTCTGGAGACGTATTGTTTCTTTTCGCAATGCTATACAGGGTATCACCGGGTACCACCGTGTATGTATAAAAAGGAAGATTTAATTGTTGTCCTACAAATATACTGTTAGATGTTAGGTTGTTAACAGATTTAATCAAATCAACTGTAACATTAAATTTTTTTGAGATTCCATATAAGGTATCACCAGGCTGTACAAGATACACATCATAAGTAGTGGTTTGTTGCACTTGCCCTGATGTGGATGAAGCATGAGCCCCCATTATAGAGGTACCTAAATAAATAGTCGAGACAAGCACAGTTCCCACCATGACCTTCGCTACAGATATCTTCATATGAGGAAACTTTTCTCTAACCAACAACTGAATTTGTTCCTGCACACTAGCTGTATTCTTCCGCAACCTGCCTAACTCGGAAGAAAACTCCTCCATTTGTGGATCCAAATAGACTACCAATGTATAAGCATCCTGCTGCTCCAAACGAAGCTCATATCTCAAAATATCCATTAATCAACACCTCGACATTTAAACTGTCCTCAGAAACGATATTTCATGCATGAGTTAGAGGGATATGTCCCTTGACACACGGAAAACTCAAAAAATGAGTCAAGGATCCATAGCCCTGTGTTTTTTTAGAATAGAAAGGGGAGATGTAGATGGTTCTCTATGAAGATGGAGTATTGATAGAATTCAAATGACGGAACAGAAATTTCAATAGACAAAGTAGTGAGAGCGTTTTTTACAGTATCCAGGTCACATGTATATAAGCTTCGTATTTCAGATGGCACTCTTTTTGGATACATCAAAGCGGATGTTGACCGAGAGAACTACTTTGAAATTGTAAAGATACTGAAACTTATCAAAGAACAGTATCCCAAAGCTAAATTAAGTAGATTAAGTAGAAAAATCGTGGAGAACGAAAATCAATGTGTGGTGAAAGGAAGATTTTGGTTTGCTACTATTATGGAAACAAGTAAGTTAGTCCTCCTTGGATTTGCTTTGTTTACTTTCATCACTGGGATCTTAACTGGACAAATTGAGTGGTAACTAGAGGTTTCCCCTCTTTTTTATTTGGGTTCTTAACGGTATAAAATGAATGAAAGCTGAAAAAAAGAATAAAAAACAAAGTCGAAAGGAACTATATGCTCAAACGAAAAAAATATTAAAGGAGATAGACATGAGAAGACAAAAACTTCTACGAATGATAACGGTCCTTATGTTAGTCTTTGGTATTTTTATGAGTGGGGCTATAACTACTAATGCACAAGTAGAGAGAATCCCGACAGCAGGAGTTTTTATCAATGGGAAAGTGGTAAATGGGATTAATCCAGTTAAGGTAGATGGAATTTATTATTTACCTTTTACACAACTAGCAAAAGCTCTTGGATACAACCACATCAAGTTTGACAAGAATACACTGACGTATGAAGTCACAGATGGTTCAACCATCATTCGAGCAACGATGGGAGGGACGAGGGCGAAGAAAGGGAACGAGTATGTAAACATTAAGCCTCCTCTCTGGATGGATGGAATAGGCTATATTTCGCTACATGCTGGTGGGGCCTTGTTCAACTCTTACATTACTTTTAAAAAGGAGAACGGCTCCATTCAAATAGAAAATCCTGCAACGAAGTACATCGTTCATGCAGGAGATACATTATATAACATTTCTCGCATTCACCATACAACGGTCAATGAGCTGAAAAAAGTAAATAATCTTACATCAAATATCATCAAAGATGGGCAAGTCTTAAAAATCCCTGATAGTGGCTCACCAAAAGAAATGGAGCCAATTAAAGAAGAAGGGATAGTAAGAAATGTAAATGAGGAACTCAATGCGGATATTCAAAGACAAAATATTATCACAGAAGCAAAGAAATACATTGGAGCAAAATATAAATGGGGAGCAACATTAGCAGATGCCCCGAATTTATTTGACTGCTCCTCTTATACGCAATTAGTATTTAAAAACAACGGGATTACTCTTCCAAGGGTTTCCAGAGATCAAGCGAGTAAGGGTGTTGCTGTTCCTACAGCTAATTTAGAAGTCGGAGATTTGATGTATTTCACTATGAAAGATCAATATACAGACGGAAGAGTGGCCCATGTTGGTATTTATATGGGTGACGGGAGCATGATACACGTTTCTACATCAAAAGGAGTTATCATTACGAGCGATGTTCTCAATAACTCCTATTGGTCAAAGAATTATCTATTTTCAAAAAGAATTATTCAGTAGCTTTAAAATTTAAACCAGGATTAAGGGAGAACGTCAAAGGGCGTTCTCCTTTTTCACTAGGTTTTGTACTCCAAGTAGGGGTATATCTACTCTAATAGACATAATTATACGGGTATAAAAAGGTTTTTATTCACAAGTCAAGAATTAGACAAAGATTTGACAAATCGCAATACATGAGTATATGGGAATGAAAAAGCTCAAATAATATTACCTATTATCAAGAGAAAGTATTCTCATATATTAACCTTGCTTAGGAACAAGGAAACACATAAACAATCTGTAGATGTATGTACAGACATTCTAATGAAAATGCATGAGAAAAAAGAAGTTGATTTAGAAACAATAGTAGCAACTTTAAACACCATACGCTTTACCAATGGTGAAAAGAGATTGTGCTTCCGTATCCAGATGTATTTGACATTAAATCGAAAGAAATTCCCAATTTCAAAAGTCTTTACAATACTTCTACTCTTTTAAAGTATGGGAACTATCTTCAACTTTTATATTAACGAATAATTATATTAAAAAATTATAGTGATTATTAAAAATAGTAAAAATAAAGATAACCTTGTTGTTCGCTGAACTAATGGATATATATAAAAGGTAATAGCGTGGAATACTATGAAAAAGTTCTGGATTCCGGGAGTGACTCACGATATTTAAAGGAGCATATATAATCTTTTTAACTGTTACTGTATGAAACATGATATTTTTGCTAATTAATCTCTTCTATCGCTTCTATATAAAATTATTTAAAAGTAACAAGGATTAAAAAATCTGAAAAAGAAACAGGAAGGAGAAATTAAACTGTGCTCAAGCATTTAACTTAATACTATAAAAAGGTGCTAGGTAAACGTGTAGACTGTATTCATTACCCATATGATAATTTGGTTTATTGACAAGCATCTTTCTCTTAAGATAGGGGAAAGTCTCCTCAGATTATAAATCTAGAGGCAAGAGGATTTGAACGCTATACACAAGATAAATTAAAAACGAGCAGTAGAGTATGTGATTACCTTGTCGTAAAAACCCATAACAAAAAAGCGCTCCTTTTGGATTCTTAGAGAGAATAATCACAAATTTACTTCGGCTAGGAGGCACTTGTAGTGATAAATCAAAAAAAATTAAGCCAAATCTTTTATAAAGTGGCTCAACATATTACTTATCAATTTAACAGATATAATCGAATTTTTCATCCAACAAAAATTTGTTTAGTTGGAAGTAGAGTTAGAGGAACTAATACGGATTCTGCAGATATTGATGTAGCTATCCAGTATAAAGGCGAACTTAAAGAAGATGATGTATTTAATTTACTTCATAAAAAGCCGTTAATTATAGACGGTTTAAGGGTCGATTATATTCCATATAATGAATCGAAAGGGAATCGTATTGACAATTATACAAAACAGATTGTCTTATTTGAGGATTCATCCAATTGAACAAATATATAAAATAAAAAACTATTGTAAAATAGACTTTTCCTGTTTAAAAGTCTATTTTTTGTTTTTGACCGATCTGTAAGTCTGAGCTTATAACCGGATCTTAAATCTCAATACTCCATTTTCCTCCTACTGCAGTCCAATTGGTGTTTACGAAATAAAAATTTTATTAATACCCATTTAAAAATTTAGGAAATTACCTAATTTTAGTTTTGGTTTCTTTTACTAAAGAAATGTTTAGATATTCCTATTCTATTATTTGTGCTAACTCAAACTCTTCTGATTTACTAGTTAACTAGTCTTGAATTCGATGGCATTCAAGTTGAAGAAGAAAGTTAATTAACAAATATGTTCTATTCCTTCTGGCAACTACCTCAATACCTAAACCCTTTTCAAGAATGATAAGAATAGGTTATGTTACTTTCATTTGAATCCAAAAATACTCTCTAATCTCTCGTTTTTTCAAATCTAAAAAATGGGACCATTTAGCACTAAAAAGGGATAGATTAAATTTTTGCATTATTGAAAACAGGAAAGGGTTCCTATATCAATAATGAACAAAAATGATTAATAGGAACCTTATCCTGTTTTCTGCTTTCTGTTTAATAAGAGTATACGGTGATACCCATTTAACTTATTTTCTAGCATAATTTATTTAAATAAAGAAACAACTCAATTAAAAGGTAATGGACCGAATGGATGAAGAGTTCGGAAAAGGCTATCTATTAGGGAATCCTAAAATTGTTAAAAAGCAAAAGCTTCATATGGCATTCAACATTCAATTTATGTAGGTGGTTTCATTCGAAAGTTTTCCACTTTATTTCAAGGATAGGTGATGTAGATGGCTCAAACGGTTGTATCAAAAGGAAAAGATATTAAACAAGCCATTAAACTAGGGTTAGATATTTTAGGGATTAAGCAACAGGAAGCGGCGATTGAGATTGTTCAGCAAGAATCAACTGGATTCATTGGCCTACTTTCAAAGCCAGCTATTGTAAAAGTAACAAAAAACGTACAGATAAAAAAACAACATAACCATGATTCGATTGAATCACTGATTAATCAAATATTACCGGAAAAGGTCGCTAATCAAAACCACCTGACAGATAAAAATATGCATGAAGTGCAAGAGCTTTTCACAGCTCAAGAAGTAGATGAACTTGAAGGTAAAGTGTGGGTTCAAAATGGCAGAATTTTTTGCAAACCCTCTAGGCTTCATTATCCTACGATTACTGTTGGAAAAGGTTTGAAATTATTAAAAAATCATGAACCTGTTGTGGGAACAACGATTGTAACCTTCGAGGATCAGTTTGACATTGAAACAGTGGAAGAAGTAAAGAAAACAAAATGGAACGTGACTATGGATTCCGATAAACTTAATGTTTTATTACATATCCAACCTGGAACACGAATTACGTATCAAATAAAAGATATGGAACCGAGCGACCATCTAAATTTAGAGGCAGAAGAGAATATAGAGGTTCATAATGAATTAACCTATAAGGACGTATTATCCAAGCTCGATGAGTTACGGGTTATTCATGGTTTTAATCACAGTGAGATTATGGAAGCCGTCAATAGTAAAAAAGAGGCTAATTTTATCATCGTAACAGGAATAAAAACGAAAGATGGTCAAAATGGTAGATTGGAGTTGACCGTCGATATTGATAAACAAGTGGGTCCAAAAGAGAGAAAGGATGGAACGGTTGACTTTCGAGAAATTGAAAAAATCCCTACCGTACAGAAAGGTCAAGTCATAGCCTTTATTCATCCACCGATCCCCGGTATTCCTGGTACAACTGTGACGAACGAACCTATACCACCCAAACCAACACACTCTCTTATCATTCAAACTGGAAAAGGAATCTCTTTAATTGAAAATGATTCTAAAATTGTGGCAACGGAAACAGGGCGCCCTTTTATTAGACAAGAAGGTTTACTGGTAAAAGTATCAGTTATTCCTAAACATATTCACCCTGGGAATGTAAACATGATGTCAGGTAATATTCATTTTAAAGGGGATCTTGACATTCTTGGAAATATTGAAGAAGGAATGGTAGTTGAAGCAGAAGGGAATATCTCGGTTCTGCAAAATGTCTACTCAAGTACGGTAATCTCCAATAGTGCGATTTCCATTAGGGGTAATGCAATCAGTAGTTCTATATCTGCAGGTAGGCATAACATTTTTACTTCGGAATTAGTCTATTTTTTAACCATTATTCAAGAACAAAACCAGATGATGCTTAAATCTATTAAACAATTAATAAACTTACCTGCTTTTAAAATGTCTGATTATGATCAAAAAGGATTAATGCCGTTAATTAAATTATTGTTAGAAAAAAAGTTCAATATCCTATTACACACTACTAAACATTTTATTGAAATTACGAAAAAAGGAAGTCACGTATTAGACAAAGAGTGGATCACTTTATCTGAAGAACTAAGACTAAGTTTTCTATCTTCTGTCATGAATGAATACCATACACTCAAACAATTGACTCTATTACAAACCAAGATTACAGAATTAATTGAGCGATTTAGTACTGAAGACGAAGAATGTTTTGTGAAGCTACAGTACACACATAATAGTGTGATCTATTCTGCCGGAGATGTTCTTATTCAGGAAAAAGGCTGTTACAGCTCCAAAATACACGCAGGACGAAAGTTAATCATAGATGGTGTTTTCCGTGGTGGTGAAGTGTATGCGAGGTCTGAAATCACTATTAAAGAGTCAGGATCACCTGGGGGTGTCGTGAGTAAAATAATGGTTCCATCTAATGGAAAAATTAATATCGATCATGTTAGAGAAGGGACTATCATCCGAATTGGTAATGCAAAACATACTTTTCAACAAGAACATAGAGCCATCCGCGCCAGATTAAATGAGAATAACCAAATTATTTTTTGATAAGAGGAGTTTTAAGATATGTTTTCATATGAATTGAACTTAAAAGAAAAACATGCATCGATTGAATTTAAAGGCGATCTTGATATAGAGGTAACGGAGATATTTGAAGAGATCTCTGAAAAACTAAAACCCTTTTCCCATATCCAATTAGATATGAACGAAGTACCGTTCGTGGATTCAACAGGGATTGGATTACTGATTAATTTAATTAATACGGTCAAGCAGAATGACAAATTTATGGAAATACACATTACTAATATTCAACCTTTAGTTAATGAGGTTTTTGATATCCTTCAACTAGATGAGATTATCGGCAAAGACATTTTTAAGTAATGTAAACAGTCCGGAAAAAAATTAAAAAATAAAGATGGCATATTCTTGGGAACAAGCGGGGCTTTATACCTGTATATTTTGTATCTTAAAGCCCGTCTATTCTATTGTAACTTAAATTAATGGGGAGGAGAAAATGGTATGACATTTCAAATCGAGGTAAATAGAGTATTACTTGAAAATCATATTCACGAAATATTGGGCTTAATAGGAGAAGATACAACAAGAGAGGGATTAGTGGATACACCCAAACGGGTGGCAAAAATGTATCAAGAAGTTTTTGCAGGTATAGGGATTCCTCCTGAAACAGCTCTTACCACTACTTTTGAAGAAGATTATGAAGGAATGGTTGTCGTAAAGGATATATTTTACTATACATTCTGTGAACATCACCTGATCCCTTTCTTTGGAAAAGCCCATATTGGATATATTCCAAATGGTAGAGTAGTAGGTTTAAGTAAGTTTGCTCGTCTTGTGGAACTGGTTTCCAAACGCCCTCAAGTGCAAGAAAGAATGACGCAGCAAATTGCCGACGCGATTATGAAGGTATTAGAACCAGAAGGCGTGATCGTTAGTGTTGAAGGTCAGCATCTTTGTATGTGTGCAAGAGGAGTAAAAAAGCCGGGAAGTTCAACTGTTACAACAGTGAAAAAGGGAGTTTTTAAAATAGATACATCGTTAGTAGATGAATTTGAACGAACTATATTAAGAGATTAGGGAGGTATTCCATGATTTATTTATCAAGAAAAATGTACTTTTCTGCTGCACATTTTTACCGAGTTGAGGAATGGAGTGAAGAACAAAATCGCAGGATGTTTGGTTTATGTAGTCATGTACATGGTCATGGTCACGATTATACATTAGACGTCATGGTAAAAGGAGAATTAAACTCCAAATCGGGTATTGTTGTGAACATTACAGATATTGATTGGGTTATGAAGTCAGTTGTTCGCAAAGAATTAGACGGTAAATTCTTAAATAAAGAAAATCCATTCTTCCAAACAAAAGTCCCTACAACTGAAAATATTGTTTCTTATCTGTGGGATTCTTTAGAGGGGAAAATGGAAAATTGCCAACTTTACAAAATTCGATTAAGAGAAAATGATTTCTTATATGCAGAAAAGGAGAGTTCTTCCATGGTTCGTTTAACAAGGAAATATCATTTTAGCACGGCTCATCGTTTACATAGTAATCAATTAAGTGATGAGGAAAATCTTGAATTATTTGGTAAATGCAATAATCCATATGGGCATGGTCATAACTATTATCTAGAAGTAACGGTTAGTGGGGAACCGGATCCTATAACAGGAATGGTCGATAACTTATCCACGTTAGATCAAATTGTGGACGAAGAAATTATGAATAGATTTGATCACAAACATTTGAATTTAGATACAGAAGAATTTAAAGATTTAAATCCTACGTCAGAAAATGTAGCAGTTGTCATTTGGAATTTATTAGCTCCGAGAATCCCAAAATTATTTAAAATTGGTTTATATGAAACAGAAAAGAATTACTTTGAATACTACGGTCCAGGAGTCTATTAAATATGGGTATAAATAAAACCTTACAAGGAAAAACGATTGCGATTACAGGTTCTAGTAGAGGAATCGGCTTGGCGGTTTCTAATCTAGTAAATGAATCCGGTGGTAATTTAGTTTTAGGCAGTAGAAGTTATCAAGACCGTGTACAAGATAATAGATTGGAACTTTACTTAGATGTGACCAGGGAGGATTCGGTTAAGCACTTTTATGAGAAAGCTATTGAACAATTTGGGACTGTGGATGTGTTAATTAACTCGGCTGGAGTAGGAGTGTTTAGTAGTATCATTGATTCTTCGACTGAAGATTTTGATCGTATGATCAATGTTAATTTACGGGGGACATACCTTACATGCAAATATTTTGGTAAACATATGGTCGATACCCATCAGGTACACATGATTAATTTAGTTTCCATCGCAGGTACCATGGCTTTAACGGGATGCGGAGGATACTCAGCTTCAAAATTTGGGGTGATGGGATTAACGAAGGTGCTACAAGCAGAACTTCGTGGAAAAGGTATTCAAGTTACATCGGTAATTCCAGGCTCAGTTAGCAGCAGCTTTTGGAATGAGTTTGATCCAAAACCAGATTTGTCTCAAATGATTCCAGTTGAAAGTGTGGCTTCACACATACTCTATTTGCTCCATCAACCGCAGGGTGCATATATAGATGAAATCACTATTATGCCGCCACTTGGAATTTTATAAGGGTGGCAGTGAATGAGACGGTTTTTTGATCAATTTAAGAAGAATTCTGTAGAAATTAATCAAACTGAACAACCGTCTCTTCCTGTAGATGAATCCTACTCAGAATTAATAAAGAAAACAAATCGAGGATTCTTAGCTAAAAAAATAGGGCAATATCTTGGTTTGGATTCGTTAGAAGGAGATAAACTGTTCTACTTTTCATTATCCACTTCATCATTTAGCCATGTTACTAAATATGAAGACCAACATACCACCATCTTATATTTTTCCGAAAAAATGTTAGATTGGTATGATCAAAACCTAGATGTAGTAGAGCAAATCAAGAATTTAAATATGAGCATGATATTTCAAAATGCATTGTTAAAAGCCTATGAAATTCATCAAAAGGATTTATTTTCATCCAAACTTTTAGTTAATCCTCCAAAAAAGTCCCAACAGTCTCAGGAAGAGAAGATTGAATGGAAAATCTATCGTGATGTCATGTTTTCAGCTACCCATGGACAGTTTTTATTGATTACAGAGAACGAAGCGGCAAGCTATAAAAAAGGAAACATATTTTGTGAAGGAATAATTAAAGAAAGTTCAGACATTCCAATTAATCGAAATATGGCAAAAGAGAGTCTCGAAAAGATGGGAATTAATAAAGCTAAAATGATGAGTTGGCTGCTTGTCTTGTCAGAGGCTATAACGAATACGATTAAACATGCTGAGAATGGGAAAATGACACTGGTTGAAAATCACAGAACCAATGAGATTTACTTTATCATTGAAGATAATGGACCCGGATTTTCACTTGAAGATTTACCTAAGAAAATCTTATTAGAAGGATATTCAACAAAAAGGTCAATGGGTCAAGGGTTTACACTTATGAGGAAAATGGCAAATAAGATTTTGTTATCAACTTCTCCTTCAGGGTCAACTATTATATTAATCTTTGTAGATCGAGAAGCGAAAGTAGGAAGAGTAAATGAGGAATCGAGTGCTTAATAGACAACAGTTAACTACAATTGAAAAAACATTGTTGACAGCTAGGATATTTGATGGATTCTGGGATCGGTGGAAAGTACACGGTGTGCAACAAAACGACCTTTCTTCCATTCGGACTTCCTTTTTAACCGAAGAACAATGGGTTCAAGGATGGAAAGAACAAGCACAAGCTAAATATTTAAAAGCGAAAAGTCTAGAATTAAAAGGACTTTTTCGAGAAGCTGAAATAACATACAGAACGTCAGCCCTGTATTATCAATTGATTTCATGGCTTTTTTCGGAATGTAACCAACAAAAGCTTGAGTGGATGAATGTTAGCTTAGAGATGACTATGATAGCTGATCAGTTATCAAAGTTCAAAACCAATTATACAAGTCTTACGATTGACCATTACGAATATTTTGGAAGAGTTCGTATCCCGGCAGATTCCAAGGGAGTCATTGTTATCATTAACCCTTTAGATTCTACTAAAGAAGAGCTGTTTACGTATGAAATGGACTTTTTAGAAAAAGGGTATACCACCATCAGTATGGATGGACCTGGGCAGGGTCAGACCTACACAAAGTCAGGGTTAAAAGGAACAAAAGCTAGTTGGGAAAGATTTGTGGATGGACTTATCGACTTTGCTTATACCCAATTTTTCGGTCAGCCCATTTATTTATTCGGAACCAGTTCAGGAGCAGCATGGGCTATTTATGGAAGTTGCGATAAACGAGTTTCTAAAGTAGTGGCTGTTTCTCCAGCGTTTCGAAATGTTGAAATTCATATGCCTGACTATTTCGTTGAACGAACGAAATATGTATTAGAAGAGGATATCGTACCTAACTATTATGAATTACCGCTGAAAAGGCCCGTGTTCTTAATTCATGGAAAAAAAGATGTCATGGTAAAAGATGAAGATATTGAACAATTATTTGAAAGGTTACCAGAAGGAAAGCTTTATTTGGAATTTAGGGAAGAAGGGCATTGTTGTAATTACGAGCTGTCAACCATTCGTCAAAAAGCAACGAAGTGGTTTGAAGGAAAGTGGGGAAATAGTCTGTGAGCTTTGAGGAATTCTGCAAAATCATTTCAGAGATTTCGAAGGTACCATTAGATCAAATTCAGAAAGAATCATCCTTTCGGGATCATTTAGACGTGGATTCCTTACAGATGGTTAATTTAATACTCGAATTAACTACCATTTTAGGAATTGAAAATATCAAGATTCGGAGTAATGAAGATTTCGCAACCGTATGGAGTCTTTATCAATTGGTGATAAGTGAGGAAAACAAAATATGAATAATTTATACAATTGGATTTTCGACCAAAAACTAGATTTCAATAAACAAATCCTATCTACACAAAGTGGGAATTATACGTATCAAGATATTTACCGAGGAGTAGAACAAAATACTAATTTACTAGAAAGAATAGGAAATGTAAAAAAGAAAAGAGTAGCATTAATTGTTCCATCTGTTTTTCAATTTACTACTCTTTCTTTGGCCATTAGTAAACTAGAAGGAATTATTATTCCTTTAAGTCCACTGCTCCGTAAAGATGATTTAGTATCTTTATTGGATTTTCTAAATCCACATATTGTTTTTACAATATCCATGCATAATGGATTTCATTTAAGTGAGACTGTGAGAGACTGGGCTTTGTCTAGTCATAAAGATAGGATTATTCTTACCCAAGAAGAGAACGAAGAATGGAGCATATCAAATATTTCAGGTGAAAAGAACCCACTAGAAGAAGTGAATATTCAGATTCTTGGATGCACCTCAGGTAGTACGGGCATGCCTAAAGGGATTGTATATGATGTTGATTTTGTTAAAAGGGTAGACGATGGAATTAAAGTAGGTTTGCATATGAAACAAAATGACAAACTATTCCTTATTGCTCCAGCAACTGGGGTGTTTGGCCTTGCTTGGATTTTATCTAGTTTACATTCACAAAACCATCTTGTCATTCCGGAGAATTTTAATTTTCTAGAAATCATACAGTTGTTTGAACATCAACCTAGTGAAAAATTAATTACTACTCCATCGTTATTTAAGGCATTTGATCTATATTGTAAATCCCTTAATAAATCAGTAATCAATCAGGTGTCCCTCCTGTGTGTGTTTGGAGAAATGGTTACGCCTCAGTTCATTAAGACTTATTCTGATTTACATGCTAAAATAATGAGCTTTTTAGGAATAACTGAGTTTGGGACTGTAATGTATACCGAAGAAGACATTCGAAATGGAATAAGTTGGACACTTCTGCCAAATGTTGATTACAAATTAGAATCTCCTAATGAGGAAGGGATAGGTGAACTTTTATTTAAATGTGAATCTCCTTTTTTAGGGTACTATAATCGACCAGATCTAACAAATGAGGTCTTTAAAAATGGCTGGTTCTTTTCTGGAGACCTAGGTAGAGTAACACCAGAGGGGAAAATTGAAATGATGGGTCGAAAAAAGGATATGATTAAAAAAGGTGGTCAACAAGTCATACCAGGAGAAATAGAGAGCTTTTTAACTAAATATCCTGGGGTACATAGTGCTGTGGTAGTTGGAGTTCCACATCCTGTATTTGGAGAACAAATTGTTGCGTTTGTTCAAAAAGATAATGAACTTACAATAAATGATCTATATGAATATTGTAATAATCGTATTGCGCGATATAAAATTCCCGATCAAATTCTAACGATAGATGAATATCCTATGATCCAAGGGAAAATTGATAAAGTAACCCTTCGAAAAAAAGTAACAATCAATCATGAATAAAGGGGTGAGCTTTTTTGTTTAAGAAGCCTATTACATTAAGAAAACAGTTCTTAACTCAGATTATTGCCATCCTAGTAGTTATTTCAATTCTTTCTAGTGGGATTCAATTATACTTAATGATTAAACAAGTAGACTACGAAATAGAAACTCAAACAACTATTATAGCTAATAGCGTTAATCAAGGTATAGAAGAAACGGATTTAGCGTCAAAAAGTATTGAACATCAAATAGATTTAAAAATGGTTGGATACTTAGAATATATTGCAAGTATGTTAGATAAAAAGAAAGCTGAAGACATTTCTGATCAAGAGCTATCTAATATAAAAGAAAAACTAGAATTAGCTGGTTTAGCTATTTTTGAAAGAAAAAACGATGACATTGTTATTGTTAAATCTACAGATCCTAAAGAGGTCGGTTTCAGTGGAAGAGATTATGGAGAAATGATCTACAGTGGAATTGATTCGGTTATGAAGGGAGAGGACCTCAATATTCCTGGAGTCCTTTCTAAAAAAGGGTTGGTTATTTTACCACTTATGCAATCGGGTACTTATAAGGATGAACCACAATTCTTTAAATACGCATACTACCATCCAGAGGGAACTGATTACATAATAAATCCTTATATCCAAGCTGATGAAATTTATAAATTCACAAAAAATGTAGGAACGGATTCTTGGATTAGTGAAATGGAACAAGATAGTTCTTTCGTTTTGGATATTTCGGTTTTGAATCCTGAGGTATTTTATAATCCAAGTTTAGAGAATCAATTTTGGCCCCCTGTCAAAAAGGTAGTTTATGGAGATTATCAATATCAATCTGAAAAGGATCATGATTTTATTATCGGAATGATTGATAACCCCATTAAACAAAGTTATGTGGATAGGGTTAAAGGGGGAAAAACATTAAAATTATTTTTACCCCAAGAAAATGGTCATATCATTCATATTGTTTTTGATTATGAAAAAATGATTGAACCACTTAAAACGCAATTTATTATTTTAGTTATAACAGGTGTCATATCGTTAGTCAGTCTGTTCGTCTTAATCTTTAAACTGTTTAGCAAAATCTACTTTAGTATTCAAAAGATCTCACATCAAATTCACTTATTAGAAGGTGGAGACTTGACCGCAGTAAGTCAAATAAACGATGGAACTGAATTGACACATCTTTCTGAGGCGATAAATAGTATGGCAAATAAGCTAAATCATCTATTAAAAGAAGCACAAAAACAAGCCATTGAAACACAAAACCTTTCGTTAATCTTAGAAGAAGATGCTTCTCATTCTGTTGAAAAAATTTATGAACTATCTACGGAAGCAACCATTCAAGCTAGAGAACAATTATATGAGCTGATGGAATTCTTTGATTACGTAGAGGAGGTTATTTTACCTCATCAACAAAAAAATGAAGGTGTTCAAAAGATTATGAAGAAAATCGATACGATGAGAGAAATAGCTAAAAAACAGGCATCCGGTACAACGAATACGACAATCACACTATCCGATTTATTAAATTCTTTGCATGAGCAATCAAGGGAGTTATCCGAAATATCAAGTGCTTTACTCGAACAAATGAGCAAATTTAAGTTGTGATGGAGGGGGGATTGAATATGGATTTATTATCGGTTCAAACAAATGTCCAAAATTCTACTATGGTCATAAAACTAAAAGGGACGTTAGATATTTCAACAAGTAATGTAATAGATCCCTACCTAGCCGAAATGGGAGAAATTGATGTTCTTATTATTGATTTTAGTGATTTAGAATTTATTGATTCTACTGGGATTGGTTCTATCATGAACGCCATTTATCTATCAAAGGACAAAGGATTCAAACTGACTTTCGAAGGGGTGGATGAATTAACCCATCAGGTGTTTGAAACAGTAGGGTTATTTCAGATAATGGAGGCGCTGCGGGAGGATGAACAGTAATGTATTTAGATAATCTAACCTATGAAAACAAAGCAAATGGATGTAAGGAGGAGCAGCAACCTTTAATGGATAAATCGCTACAAAGAGAAATCAATTTAGCTAGAAATATTCAAACATCCCTTTTAAATGGCAAGGTACCTACGTTTCAGGGTGGAGAAGTATCAGGAAATTCAATTCCTGCCAGATTAATTGGTGGAGACTATTATGATTTTTACCCGCTAATCAATGGGAAAATACGTATTGTCATAGGTGATGTAATGGGTAAAGGGATTCCGGCAGCCATGCTTATGATTTTAACAAGAGGGGCATTTCGTAGTGCCGCTGAAAGTACTCAGGGTCCTGGTGAAACATTAACAGCCATTAACAAAGCCATTTACCAAGACTTACGTATTTTAAAATCCTTTGTGACTTTATTTTGTGCAGATTGGGACCCCAATACGAGAATATTTACTTATGCTAATGCAGGTCATCATCTTCCTTTATGGATTAAAGGGGAAAAAAATGAAATGGAAACATTACCAAAGGTGAAAGGAATTATGGTTGGTGGGCTGCCAAATCAAGTATATAAGGAAGAATCTGTACAATTAGATAAACAGGATACAGTCTTCTTTTATACAGATGGGATCATAGAAGCTCAAAATAAAGGGAAAGAGTACTATCAATTGGAACGGCTCACTCAAACACTATTAGAGTGTCAAGATAAAGCAGCAGGAGAGATTGAGCAATGTGTAATGGATTCAATTCAACAATTTACTGAAGGAATACCTCAAAAAGATGATATTACGATGGTACTTCTAAAAGTATATGAACAGAAGACGGATATCACTAGTTTTACATCTCCAATTTTATAAAGTGACAGTTGACTCAGAGGAAAAAGACATCTTTCATTAGATGACTTTTTCCTCTGATCATTCTGGTTGTTAAGGGTGTCATAAATTCAGATATCTAGACAAACTGAGTTACGGACAATTTCCAATGAAATTTTAGAATCATTATTATTAGCAAATGAACAAATAAGTGTTTTGACCAATGGATCGAATTCTCTCGCTGATTTTTCTCAAGAACTTCTATTACAATCTCAACAGGCGTGTGAAGATGTTAAGAATTCAGATCAAATATTAACGGTGGTAAAAAAAGTAGCAGATCAGACCAATTTACTAGGATTAAACGCAGCCATTGAGGCAGCAAGGGCTGGAGAAAAAGGAACGGGATTTGAAGTTGTAGCAAATGAAATTCGAAAATTTCCAAAGGAAACAGCAACTTCAACACAAAATGTACGAGAAACAATGTCTCAAATCCAATTAATTACACAAAAAATGGGGAAATTGATTGAGCAAGTAGCTGCAGTTGGGCAAGAACAGGCTGCTTCCATTCAACAAACCTTAACCTTTATAGTTGAAATTGAAGACTTGTCAAAAAAACTTAACGAGTTTGCTAATAAATTGTGAGGTAAATATGATTTACTTTATACTCGTTCAATTCGCTGTACCAAAATTGGCGAAGATAATATAACAGCCTTCTAAAGGAACATATCCTGTTCTATAAATACCACCTACACTAACTGGATATAGATAACCCCTAAATGCTTTAATGTCTTTCCACTCGTATTTCTGTCCCATTAGAAATTTAAACTTTTAAGAATTGAAACACTCAAAACTTTTGATCCGAATTAATACAATTATTCGTTCTTGAACCCGTTTATAAATAATTTCATTTGAAAGGCTCACCGACTGATAGTGGTGAGTTTTTAATTTTTAAAAAAGATAAAGTTAGTTGGAGAGCTAAAGGGTAAAATTAAAAGGAGAGTATTTCTATATCAATGGGATAAGAAAGCTATGTGTAAGCAGGATAACCAAAAAGGGAGGAACGGCATCTATGAGGTGCCTTTTCTTTTGTTTCATAAATATTTCAATTTCTTTACAAAAAACAGTTAGTGGGGTAAATGCCCTTACGGTGTGAATATAGATACATAGGTTGTTAGTAGTCAGTATAAAAGAATAAAAGGAGGAAGATACGATGAAACTTTACTTGGACCCGGGACATGGTGGATCGGATCCGGGAGCCGTCGGAAATGGTCTTAGGGAAAAGGATATTACCTTAGACATTGCACTCCGTATTCGAAATATTTTAGTGGATGAATATGACAATATTGAAATAAAAATGAGCCGAACAGGCGATACATTCCCAAGTTTATCTCAACGAACAAATGAAGCAAACAGTTGGAAAGCTGATTTCTTCTTATCTATCCATTGTAATGCATTTAATGGTTCATCAAGAGGGTATGAAGATTTTATTTATAGTGGTTTAGATGACAGGTCAAGATCCGCAAGAATTCAAGATATTATGCATGAAGAAATTATGAAAGTGAATGGACTTATTAATCGTGGGCAAAAGAAAGGCAATCTACATGTCTTAAGAGAATCTAAAATGGAAGCCATACTCACGGAAAATGGGTTTATCGATAACAGCAGCGATGCAAATCTAATGAAACAACCTTCTTGGAGAGAAAAGGTCGCAAGAGGGCATGTCAACGGTATTGTTAAAGCCTTTAATTTACCAAAGAAGAAAGGAAGTTCAGATGGTGGCCGTGGTACTGATTCGGGAAGTAATACTGGAACACTCTTCCGAGTGATTGCTGGATCATTCCAAGATTTAGAAAATGCTGAAGAAAGAGTCGCTCGGTTACGTCAAAGCAATATCGATGCCTTTGTTGTTGAAGTTCAGATTTCAGGTACGACCTGGTATCGAGTCCAGGCGGGTGCCTTCTCTACAAGAGAAAATGCAGATGACCGAGTCAAACAAATTCAAGGATTAGGGATCGATGCTTTTGTGATGTCCTAATGATGTTGGATAACGCACATGTTAAAACCTAAAGGGTTTCGTTTGGGGTGCATTTTCAAAAAAATACACCCCAAAATGAAATTAAAATGGACAAATAAAATGGCAGATAAAACTCGTCTATTTAATAGGCGGGTTTTTGTTATAATGACAATAAATTATTGATTGAATATTCAGGAAAATAGCAATGTACGATTTATCGACTAGACATGTATGAAAAATTCACAAAAACTACATAGCAAGAAAAATAAAAGAAAATTAGTTTAAAAGCCGAGATATCAGGGAGAGGAAATGATGAAAATAATTATTTATTTGTATAATGAATAACTATGCTTGATGCAATTGGACCTTATGAGGTTTTAAGAAATATCACTGATGCTGAAGTGTACTTTGTCGCTGAAAAAACAGGTGAAATAAAAGCTGATTCTGGTTTTATAGATATGAATGTAAAGCATAGTATTGATGATATGATAGAAGCGGATATTTTAATTTATACCGGGTTCAACTATTGGGTTTATTAAAGAAACGAAAAACGACAATGTATTGAGTTGGATAAAAGAAATAGATAAAACAACAAAATGGACAACCTCTGTATGTGTTGGCTCTTTGATACTAGCTTCAGCAGGACTACTCACTGGGTTAAAAGCAACATCACATTGGAAACCGATCAACCTATTAAGTGATTTTGGAGTTACACCCGTAAAGAGAGAGAGTGGTTGAACAAGGGAAGTAAATAACAGCTGCTGGAGTTTCCGCAGGAATAGATATGGCTTTATATTTATCTAATAAAATTGTCGGTGAGGATGAAACCAAAGCTATTCAACTCACAATTGAATACGATCCTCAAACCATATTTAATTCTGGTAATTATTCTATTGCGGAAGAAAAGATCATAAAGATTGCAGAGAAGAAATTATCAAAAGAAGCGAAAAAAGGGCTTGGAATATTGGGGATGATAAAAAACTCAAAAAGTATTTTAAAAATGATTAAATAGTTAAAAGTGATTCTTAATAAAATTCTTCTTTCTAAAAGTAGTCACTCCTCAACTACTTTTCTAATACTTACATAATGTCAATAGAATGGACATTCAAAGAGACACTTTTTGTTAAGGCAATTGACAACTAAAATACATTGTACAATCTTGTTTCCAGGACGATCAGGTATATTGCAATGCAAAATGAAAAAGGAGTCTTATCAGATAGAAAAATAGGAAGTACAGGGGAAATTATACTTTTTGAAAGAAAAAATAATACCTACGAGGGTACAGTTTTCCTTGTGAGGACTAATAGTGTATTAATTATAATTTGAGAAAAAGATGCAAAATCTTTAGGTTACCAACAGCCAAATACAGTTGTTGGCCATGGAAAGATATTGTTTGTTCTTAGAGAAATTGTAAATTTACAATACTGGACATAGTATTGAAAGAAAATTTATGCTATATTTTAGATTCTACATAGTAATGATTAAATAGAGGTGCATGATAATGAACAAAACAGAATTAGTAAAAGCAGTAGCTACACAATCTGAATTGACACAGAAAGATGCAGCTAAAGCAGTAGATGCATTATTTGAAACCATTTCTAACACACTTGCTAAAGAAGAGAGAATCCAATTAATTGGATTTGGAACTTTTGAAGTACGTGAACGGTCAGCTCGAAAAGGACGCAATCCACAAACTGGTGAAGAAATAGATATTGCAGCTTCTAAAGTACCTGCATTTAAACCAGGTAAAGAACTAAAAGAAGCTGTTAAATAAAAATAAGTACATTTTAATTTTTTATTTACTCTAGGAATTAATATACTTTCTAGAGTATTTTTATTTTCAAGATTAATTTTGAAAGCAAAATTAATCAAACCAGACATGTCTGTTGTTACCTTAGTTGTCAAAGTAAAGTGTATTCCGAAAGGAAACAAGTGGCCTCGATACACCCCAGTGTTTCATGATCATTTAACAGTGTTGCTCAACAATTGCGATCGTTGCATAGTTATAAAAATAATCACTCTAGAATGAATCCCATATTTATGGAACATCCGGTGAAATAATGTCTCCTTTTTCCGGCATAGCCTCTCCATCAATTCCTTCAGAATATAACGGCAACTCTCCTGCTAAAATAAAAACACTAATTCACTAAAATAAAATGATCGCTACTAAAATACTGTTCATCAAACCTATTTATCTTAAATGCTTGACTAATATTACTCCCTCCCTATTCATTTCCCTTATTAACTAACCAACACAAAAACCTTAACAAAAGTAGAACACTACTCCTTTTCCAGATTTGTCGAAAAATAGCATGTTTCACTCACCAAATAGATATGACAATTGGTGTAATTATAAAGTAAAGTACTATTTTTTAAAATAAACTTCCAGTTAATACAATACAAATTGTTAGATAATTATGTGAAAGCAAAAGTATTTACGTTGAGTAATGGTTCACGATAATTAATAAACATACTGTCGAAACCTACATCGTTTTAATGCAAGAAACATTAAGCTTTGTTTCCAGTAACAGTCCGAATATAAAAGTCCAGGAATCCTTTTAACAGCGTTCCTGGACTTTATTTTTCCCAAAAGGAAAAGTGGACGATATGAATAAACATGCCTTAAACAAAATTATAGAAAGCTTTCCATAAAGGAAAAACTCATCTGGTCACTGCTTTGGGGATAGAAATGATCCAAATTGGCTAAAACCAAGTTTATAACTGCTTCTAAACTGGTAGAAGAATTACTAATGCAAACGAAGAAGATAAGCTTGGATCGTTTGAGAAAAAGTGCCTCAAATTTAATGTAATCATCGTAGAAATACGTTGAACCCCCCACGCACCCTACTTTAGCTTGGTTTTCGCAACTTCGGTATGCGTGAAAGGCGATGTGCTTGGATATTTTACAATGCGAAGCCTTTCTCGCACTAACCCTATAATCCAGTTTTCAAAGAACAACTTACAGGGATATTTTACCATGCAAACAAATGTTTTGGCTATCGCCAACCGACATTCATCTCCCCCTTATTTTTGGGCTACGCCCTGCACAAAATTGAAGTAGGAGTCTTGTTTCGATAAAGTTTTAGATATGCCCAGTTCTAATATTTGTTAAACTCTTCTGATTTACTGGCTTGCTAAATCGAGAGTCTTTAATTTGAGGGCAATCAAGGTGAAAAAGATATATGTTCTACTTCTTCTTGCAACGAACTGAATTCCTAAATCCCTTTCAAGAATGATAACACTATATGACACTATCATTAATTTTAATCATTGTAATTTCATCAATAAATAATTTATTAAATTTGTCTTAATAATATTTATATTAACGCCGGTTCCTTAGGCTATGTTACTTTCCTTTGAATCCAAATATACTCTCTAATCTCTCTTTTTTTCATAATTAAGCGCTTAAAGTGTAACAGTTTAAATTTTTGTTCACTATTGAAAATAGGAAAGGGGTCCTATTCAAAAATGAATAAAACAAGAAATAGGAATCTTATCCTGTTTTCCACCCTTGCAGTTTAATAAGAGCATACGGTGATACACATTTAAACGACTTTCCAGCATAATTTATTTAAAATTGAAACAACTGATAAAAAGGAAGTGGGATAAAAGGATGAAGAGGTTGGATATTAACCGTTCTGGTTAAGCGGAGTTAAAAAACTGGATTGATCTAAAAAGATAAGGAAAATGGTCCTTATTATAAGACCAAATTGGATAAAATTTATAGTAGAAAATTTTTATAAATTAAACTCAAAGTATTTTTAATCTATTAATGTGGTAAGTAGATTTTAAAGTGTCATAAACAATCTATG
Source organism: Niallia sp. Kr1 (assembly GCF_050389805.1). NCBI lineage: Bacteria > Bacillati > Bacillota > Bacilli > Caryophanales > Bacillaceae > Niallia > Niallia sp. Kr1. The sequence goes on from NZ_CP130945.1 coordinate 1,897,726, forward strand.
TTTTAAATGTCTAATCAAGATTTTTAACATGTAAATTATTAACATTCTTTTTCGTATTTACATATTTAAAGTAAAAAGTGCAAGCATTTAACAAGGCAAAAATATTTATTCACCTCGTATAACAAGAGAAGGTTGACCCTTTACTGACTGTGGATAAAATGAAAAACCTGTCAATTAAAGGACGAAAAAACTTTTTTTATCCTCAATCTTCTAATTGATTATATCAGGCATAAATACACCCACAATAACGAAATTATATTAATTTTTTTATACTATTTTAGTAAAATATAACCATTTTTAAAAAAACATGTATTTTTTATCAGAAGGAGGCTTACTTATGAATTACTTAATGGTACTTATCGAAAATAAGCGTAAGAAAATGTATGAAACAGCAGAAAAATATGGTTTTACTTCTGAATTATCTATTGAGTGCAGCCAACAATTAGATCACTTATTAAACTTATTAGAGCAGGAGTTTAACCATGTAAAAAATGACTAAACTAAAAATATTCTAAATTTGATTACTCCTTTTTTAAGTTTCTACTCAATTAATTCAATTTAAAATATTAACCTTCAACATTGAAACATAAGCAGTTTTTCATAGTCTTTAAAATTAACCGTAAATGTCTCATTAATTGGAGTGATATTCGATACCTTTTTCAAATTTACAATAGGATCGATGAGTGATATAAAAGGAACCACCCAAACGATCTACTGATTGTTGTATTGTATTCACTGTTCCATTAGATGAGATTTACTTTATTGAAAAAAGGATAGGAACTGTTTGATTCTATACTAAACAACATGTTTACAAATCATCTGAAACAGGTTTAGAAGGGTAAAATACATGACATATTCGGGTACTTATAATATTCAACTTCTGAGGCACTCTATCCTACTATACTAATTATCCCTTTTATAATTCTAACCTAGATAAAGAAAACATAATGAAATATTTGAAAGAATTTTTCAAATAACAAATATAGTAATATTTAACTAAAGACCTTATGAGTATTAAGCTTTGTGATTTTATCATTTTATAGGGTTGTTACTATTTATTTTAGTACAATTGCACTAGTATACTATTATACTATTCTACTATAATTTACTTAACGAGCATGATAAACTTATCGAAGGCTTCCTGCTTAATAGGAAAGGTGTTTTTTATGAAAGGAGAGAGGAACGTGTTTGAAAAAATTACGAAGGAGGGATTTTTTATTATTATCAACTATTTACAATATTCTAGATTGGCAGCTTGAAAGCTTCTTTCCTAACTATTAACAGGTTAAATATGAATTTATTAAATTAATGTTCGAATAAACTACAGTGTTTATTAGACTTTTTACATATAAATAAATTGGTTTATATTAGTCCGATCACAATTAGTTACATCTCTTTTAGCTTTGGCTAATCAGACCGTTAAAATTGAAAAAGGAGATTTAAAGTATGGCTTTAAAAAGGAATATCTATGTTATTTTGCTTTTACTCTTGCTTATTCCGAATGGATTGTTGTTAGGATATATGTATACTCATGCTTTTGATTTATACATTACGCTTGCTATGGTTGTATTAATTGTCATCCTTTTCGTTTTATTTGTATCCATCCAACAAGTTTTAAAAAAGGGAGACGGGAACAAACATGAACATGAACAGATTGATTTGTCTTCGGAAACAGCAGCGGACGATACGAATGAAGAAACTTTTCGTTATATAAGTGAACTCTATCCATCTATCCAACAGTTTCAAAATGATATTCATAAAATCAAAGAATTGGCAGGAAATGTATTACAGGGAGCTAATTTACAGGCGCAAAATGTTGAAAAAAGTACAGAATCGATGATTGAATTCTCAAGTGGCATTGATCTAATTGCTACAAGCGCGCAGTCTGTCGCAAACACTTCCCAAACAACTAATGAAGCTGCAATAGAAGGATTTCAATCTCTTGACATTGTAATGGGACAAATGAAGTCTATTCACCTCTCTGTCGATAATCTTTCGGCAGTCATAATGGATCTATTGAAATATTCTAGTGAAATTGGTCAAATTGTTAAAACAATAACTGATATTTCATCACAAACAAATCTATTAGCCCTAAATGCGGCGATTGAAGCAGCCAGAGCTGGGGAACACGGGCGAGGATTTGCTATTGTGGCTGAAGAGGTCAGAAAATTATCAGAAGAAGTAAAATTCTCTTCTGAACAAATCACGGATATTGTTTCATCCATTCAAAATAATGTGGATAAATCAGTGGATTTTATGGAAGAAGGAAAAGAGAAAGTAAATAACGGAATCCAAGTAGTAAATGATGTCAAACTTACTTTTGGGCTCATTCAGGATAAGATTAAAGAAGTGTCGAATCAAATCATGGAAGTTTCTGCTGCCGCTCAACAGTTATCTGCAGGGTCGGAAGAAATCAGTAATATTACTGATTTTACAAAGAATGTTCAATTAACCGGTGTAGATATGATACAAGAACTCAATACAATTATCCAAGAAAATGTCAATGGTGTGGAAAAAGTGGAAATGGATATAAAAGAATTTCTTCAAGACATTTTAAAAGAAAGAAAGGGGGATTTTTAATGAATAATCAATTCTTTATTGAGGCAGCATTGCAATCCAATTTTTACCAAAAGAAATTAGCAGGAATGAATCTTGGAAATTGGGAGAAAATCCCCTTCACAACAAAAGAAGAATTAAGGAATGTTGATATATTTGAAGTAATGGGTGTTAATCCTGAGCGAATTGCAACTTATCATGAAACAAGCGGAACGACTGGAATACCGACTCCAAGTTGGTTCAGCCACGATGATATTCAGCAAGAAGTGGATGTTTTGCTGAGATCAGATCTCAAGTTGAATGAAAAGGATATTATATTAAATCGATTTCCTTTTGCTGTTGCCTTGCCTGCTTTTATTGTGTATTGGGCAGTGCGCGAAGTAAAAGCAGGGCACATTGGGGTGGATGAATGGAGCAATGCTGCTCCCCTAAAGAGAGCAGTTGAGATCATTCAAAAGGTAAATCCCACCATTTTAGCTTTATCTCCAACAGAAGCAGTTAAACTTCATCAAACTGGAATACAAATGGGTGAACAGTTCCCTATACCAGGCTTAAGAGCGCTAATTTTAGCAGGAGAATTAGTGTCCCCGGCAAGAAAAAAATATATCGAAAAACTTTGGGGTGTTCCTGTCTATTTATTATTTGGCAGTACGGAAACAGGAGGTTTGTTTGTAACCTGTAAGGCTGGGCACTATCATCTCAATCACCCAAAACTAAAAGTAGAAGCTGTGGACGATGAGGGGTGCCAAGTGCAATTCGATACAATTGGCAATTGTGTCATAACAACAGCCAGAGAGGGAATGCCTCTTCTTCGCTATTATAACGAGGATCTAATAGAAGTTAAAAAGTCAAGTATGTGCAGATGTTGCAATGAATCCCCAATTGTCATCCATTATGGCCGCAAAGATGACGCCATGGTCTTTGAAGGAAAAACCATCAATTTTCTTCAAGTCCAAGAAGCCGTGTATTCACTAAGTCATGTTCCATTTATGTGGAAGATTAGGTCTGAAGGTGACCACCTTGTTTTTATTCTACAATTTGTAAATGAAATAAATATTGACTCCATCCAAAGTGAGCTTTCCTCTAAACTTGGAATCAGCACATCAGTGGAATTACAGGATATCATCCCGATTGAAACATTGACTCAAAAACCTGCATTTGGAAAATATGCTTATATTGAAAAAGCCCCAGTAAAGGACTTGCTAAATCAATAAACATACTTTTTTTCTAATAATTATTTATTGTTTAAAGCATTTATTTTCATCATTAACTATGATAATCATTATTAATTATAAAATAAATATAAAACATTTGGACAAAGTTTTTTCAAAAAGAAAAAAGTTCTCTTTTTAGCAGACCGTAATGTCTTAGTCGATCAAACGAGGTACCTTGGGAAGATGCCGATTTGCAACTATAGTATTTTTATTGATTGGTTTAATTATTTATATTAATACCCGTAATTTAGTTCATTCTATTATCTTAGTTATTATTCCAACAATTCTAATTCAATCAAAAAAGAAAACAAGGTAAATTTGTAAAGGGATGTTTGTAAGTTTAATTAGTTAATTTTAAAACAACTCCAAAAAAAGAAGAAAAAAATTAGACAGGTCAAGTAAATTTACGTATAAAAAAAGAAGAGTCAACAGATGCAGAGATTTTTACCTTTCGTTCATCTGTAAAAATGAAAAGACGATATGGCATCTAATGGTCTTAAAAGGGGCCATCTGATAATACCTAAATAAGGCAAGGAAAATAAACAAGTCGTTTTTCTCCTTTGCCTTATTTATTTTTTTCAATTTTTTCTCTAAAAGTTGCTGCCGGATGCCTCCTACAATCGAGAAGAATAAATTGCTGTACAGAATTTTAAATAAAAACTATGAGACTGATTTTGTTGGATTAGAAAATCTAGCCCAACCTGTGTAAAGGCGCATTCCTTTTGTATAAATGCCCCCGATTGTTAAAGATCAGCGGCTGCTGAAGATAGCTCGTACTTACTGAACTTTAGCACCCTTAAATGTAGTATATCAGGGCGTAGTATTTAACGTTAATAACGATAAATACTACGCCCATTTTGTTCCTCTCAATTTCTTTTAATCTTTTCCTTTACTAATGCTATCATGTACTCGTGTATATACAATTGATTTCTTCGTTTCCTATCTAAAGCAAAAGGCTCTTTCACCTACTCTAATTTAGTAGTTGCGAATAAAGAATTTATAGAATTAGAGCCAGTAGAAGTATACCTAATTTGCACCTTATAACGGAACCCTTTCGTTAAAAACGTATGCGTTTTTTATTGCTTAATGTTAATGGTGTCTCCAATCTGTAAAGAATAGTTAGTAATTGTTCCTAGCGGTAATTCTAATGCAGATTTAGCATTTTTGATCGGCAAAATAACTCTCCAGGGTTTAACATTTTTATGTAACGATACAATTTCATACTGTTCATTTAAGAAAACAACATCAATAGGAAAAAACATAAAAAACATATGGATTGAATTACAGGGGGTTAAAAGAATTCCTTCTTCCACGATTGGTCTAATTCGAAACATTAAACCTTTTAATCTTTTAAAGAAAGTGTTAAATTGATAAACCTTTATTGGTATATTTTTCATCTGACCAGTCTTCGAAATCGACTTCACTTTCAACATCCCTTACTTTATTGGGTTTTTTAGAATAAGTTCAAAATGGTATTCCAGAATCACGTTAAAATGGAAAATTTTTTTGATTGTTACATGTATATTTCGCGTGTTAATATCACATTACAAACAACACCGACACAGTGTTAAAAAGCATTCAACATAAAGATCTTACCGTTGGCGTTGTTTTAAAAAATGATAAAGGCAAACCAGGGGAAACCTTGGGACGCAAAGCTAAAGGGGCTTCATTCGTTCATACGATATGCCAGCCAGCTGCCGAAAATAGTGATCATTCGATACTATTCTTCGGGTATAGTATTTTTTTATGCAAAAAAACTATATTTTATACGAAGGGTGGATTCACATATTATGTTGAACCAAGTTAAGAAGTTTTTTAAAGAAGAAGAAGGACAAGGAATGACTGAGTACGGTTTAATCCTTGGATTAATTGCAGTGGGTACTGTTGCTGCTTTTACTGCATTTGGTGAGGCAATAGTGACTAAGTTACAATCGGTTAAAACACAAATTTTCGGATAATAATTTATCTATTTATCTCAATACTAAATTTTAAAAAGCTTCTATTTTATAAAAAACCTACTTTCAAATTATATTCAAATCTGAGAGTGGGTTTTTTTATGAGGTGACGGAATGACAAGTATAGTACTATTTATTTGTTTAGCGATTTCATTTGTAACGGATATTAAAAACAGGAAAATTTTAAATTTGGTTACATTTCCAGCCATGTTAATCGGCCTTCTTTTCCATACAATAACAAACGGCTGGGATGGCTTCCTCTTCAGCTTTCTAGGTATATTAACAGGTTTCGGTCTATTATTCATCCCATACGCCCTTAAAGGAATGGCAGCAGGAGACGTTAAACTGTTAATGGCCATTGGTGCGTTAAAGGGCAGTTCATTTACTTTCAGTTCATTCCTATATATCGCCATAATTGGTGGCATAATAGCCTTAATCATTTTGTTAGTAAAAAAGGATCTACTAAATTCACTAAAGAGAATTATCTTTTCGGCCCAATTTAAAACGTTGGATACGTTAAGCAAAAATGAATTGCATCATGCGTTTCCATATGGAGTTGCGATTGTATTTGGAACTCTAAGTTATTACGGAGTGAATGTACTTTGATCAAGTCAGAAAAAGGTCAAGCAACAGTGGAACTAGCGCTATCTCTAGTGATCCTTATGTTTATTTTGTTTGGGATCATTGATTTTGGTCGTATTTTTCATACTTATCTGACCCTTGAACACGCTGGTCGTGAAGCAGCAAGGATAGCTAGTTTGGGTGGAACCGATGTAGAAGTGGAAGAAAGAGCTAAAGCATCGGCACCATCTTTAAATGACAGTAATGTAAGTGTGATGATATCACCGACTAGTCAAAGCCGTAGCAGAGGAACCTACGTGACTGTAAATATGACGTATCCCGTTTCCATTTCCGTTCCTTTATTACAAAATGTTCTACCAAATCCTTTTGTTCTCCATTCAAAAACGGTCATGAGGGTGGAATAAGATGAAAGCTTTTTCAAAAAATGAAGATGGAGCCGTTATTGTCTTAGTTGCCCTTAGTATGACAGTTTTTATAGGTTTTTTAGCATTGGTCATCGATATGGGATCTCTTTATCTTGAAAAAAATCGATTGCAAAAGATTGTCGATGCGGCTGCATTGGCTGGAGCCCAAGAATTACCCAGTCATTTTTCAAAAGCAAAAGTAGAGATCGATAAAACGATACAACTAAATAATAGCAATCCTAACAATTTTTCCATCAACACGAATGCGGATTATACAATGATTGAAGTAACAGGTACGAAAAAGGCGACTTTTTATTTTGCCAAAGCGTTAGGATTCGATGAGCCAGATATTACGGCAAAAGCAAGAGTTGAACTTCAAGCGTTGACTTCAGGAAAAGGGGCCATCCCTCTAGGGGTACAACCGACGACGAATTTATCTTTCGGGACATTACAAGTGTTAAAAGTAAGTGATTCAGCTAATGGTAACTTTGGTGCTATTGCATTGACTGGTCCAGGAGCAAAGGACTATAAAACTGATTTAACAAATGGATATCAATTTGAACTGAAAATCGGTCAAATATTAAATACACAAACAGGTCAATTGGCGGGACCAACGAAAGAAGCGGTTGATAAACGTATTGCTTCCTGTCCTAATGCTACGTATCTGACTTATCCCACAGGTTGTTCAAGGGTTGTATTAATACCTATCTATGAACCCGTTCAAACGGATCAAAATCAAATTAAACAAGTGCGTATCGTTGGGTTTGGAACATTCTTTTTAGAAGGGGTTTCTTCGACGAGCGGAGGAGCCGAAGTAACTGGAAGGTTTATTAGATACTCCCAATCAGGGGAGTCATCATCCAATCAAAAGGATTATGGAACCTATAGTTTTAAACTGACAGATTAATAAAAGGTGATACAGTGAATACAAAAAAAATCTGGATAATAGCGATCATATTTGGGGCCCTCATGTCGGTTATTTTCTTCATATTGACCAACAACAATGGGGATACTAATGAAAATATAGATCCGCCTCCAAGTGAGGAAGTAAAACAACCTGATCAAATAGAACCAAAACATGAAGAGATACTAGACATTACAGTGGGAAAAAGAGCGATGACCATTCCAGTAAATGAAGTTCAAAGTGTATCTGGTTTCGTACAGCCAGGATCCTTTGTCGATGTAGTGGTCGTTCAGCCAATTCCTATTCAAGAAAATACAAACGCACAGATTTTAATCGAAAACGTTAAGGTTCTAGCCGTTGGGAAAACAGTTTTAGAGAAGGAAGTAACAGAAGAAACTCAAGAAACCCAAGAAACCCAAGAAAATACACAAGAACCTTATCAAATGGTAACCCTCGAAGTCTCCCCCACAGATGGAGCGAATCTAGCTTTGGCAAAAGAAAGAGGAACAGTCACTCTAATGTTAAGGGGGAGTGAGGACGAAAAAACGTCTTAATGGTTAAAGGACAGATGTTTTATGAGAATGAATTACTTTATTCTTTCAGAAAAAAGAATGTATTCGACCGCTGTTAAACTAATGTTAGACGAGTTAAGGAAGAATAGTAAAATTTATGATACGTTTGCTGAATTAAAAACGGGTCTTCTAGAATCGAGAGGAACCGTTGTAATCATCGGACCGAATTCCATTCAAGATCCATATGAAATCTGTTTGGAAATTTCACGAATGTATCCATTAGCAGTCGTTCTTTTATTGGTTCAAAAACAGGATATTGATTATAAAAAAGCGATGTTTTCAGGAGCTGTGGATGTCCTCGATATTGAAAGTGACGAATCAGAAGTCATTCAATCGATTCAAAAAGCGGAAAAAATTCTAGGGTTAACATTAAAAAGCGACAAGGCTCCAAAAGAGCAAGAGAAAGAAGCAAAAATCATTACCGTTTGTAGCACAAAAGGCGGAGTCGGAAAAACAACAATCAGCGTAAACACCGCTGTTGCCTTGAATAAACACAACTTAAAGGTCGCTATCATTGACTTGGATTTACAATTTGGAGATGTATCGCTTTTATTTGATGTACAACCGACTAGAACGATTTACGACTGGGTCAAGCAGTCTTATGAAAATGGGGACAAATCTATAGACGATTATGTATTACATCACAAATCTGGAATTGACATTTTTGCAGCACCATCACTTCCTGAATTTGCAGAGTTAATCACAGGAGAGCATATTCACTTTCTTCTCGATAATATGAAAACCCAGTATGACATGATCGTCATTGATACGCCGCCATCCTTCGTGGAGACAAGCTTAGTGGCTCTTGAAAAATCCGATGTCATCTTACTGATAGCTTCATTAGATTTGCCTGCTTTAAAGAATGGCAAACTGGCGATCGAAACGTTGAGTTTATTAGAACTAAGGGATAAAATCCATGTCATTCTAAATCGGGATTCGGAAGCGGAAGATATGACTAAAGACATTGTAGAAGATGTGTTAGGAATGAAGATTGAGGGAAGTATTCCAAGCGATTACCGAACTGTGATCTCCTCGATTAATAAAGGGGAATCCTTTATTACCTCCGCACCAAGAACGGGTGTGGCAAAAGCGATTATGAAAATGGCTGAAAAGCTCATCAATGGTACGCCTAATATAGATGGTTTATCTAGAAAAAAAGATAAAAAGAGAAAAGAATGGTCCTTATTTAAACGTGCAAAGAAATAGGGGGAGATGGAATTGTCTTTGTTAAAACGGTTAAATGAAAAAAATCTCTCTACATTAACTTCTGAAGGAAATCAGCAGGATCTACCATCCAATCAAAAGAGGGAAAGTAGACCCGTTGAATCTGAGTTAAAAAAACAATTACAAAGTCATCTCATAACAGAATTAAAAAAAATCCCCAATCTATCAGATGATGAACAAAAAGATTTAATCGAAAAAGAATCGATGAAATTTTTGAATGATAAACAGGATCGTTTATCATTTGAGGGAAAGAAAGAGCTCATCGACCGGGTCTCACATGAACTGATCGGATATGGACCAATTACCCCATTATTGGAAGACCCGGATGTATCGGAAATTATGGTGAATGGTCCCTATCAAATTTATGTAGAGAAAAAAGGAAAATTAACCTTAAGTGATTATTACTTTCGAGATGAACAACATACTTTACAGGTGATTGAAAAAATTGTATCTCCGCTCGGGAGGAGAATTGATGAAAGTTCTCCAATGGTTGATGCACGTCTTCCTGATGGGTCGAGGGTCAATGCGATTATCCCCCCTTTATCATTAGTAGGACCGTCTATCACGATCCGTAAATTTCCTGAAAATCGATTACAAATGAAGGATCTAATTGGGTTTAGCTCATTAACGGAAGAGATGGCACAATTTTTGGATGCATGTGTTAAGGCTAGGTTAAACATTTTTATCAGTGGTGGTACTGGAAGTGGTAAAACAAGTTTGTTGAATGTTTTATCCTCGTTTATCCCTCATGATGAACGAATTATTACGATTGAAGATGCCGCAGAACTGCAATTGTTACAGGACCATGTCGTCTCACTTGAAACAAGACCTCCTAATATAGAAGGAAAAGGGGCTGTGTCGATACGTGATTTAGTTAAAAACTCGTTACGAATGAGACCAGATCGAGTTGTCATTGGAGAGGTTCGGAGTGGGGAAGCGTTGGATATGCTACAAGCCATGAATACGGGGCATGATGGCTCTTTGGCAACGGGACATTCCAATTCACCAAGAGAAATGCTTTCGCGACTTGAAACGATGGTTCTAATGGCTGGAATGGACTTACCAATTCGTGCCATCCGGGAGCAAATTGCGGGAGCGATTGACATTATTATTCAGCAATCCAGATTAAAGGATGGAAGCCGTAAAGTGGTCAATATAACGGAAGTCATTGGGATGGAAGGGGAAACCATTGTTTTACAAGATTTATTTACTTTCAAACAAAGTGGAACAAGTGCAGATGGTAAAGTAATTGGAAAACATGGATCCACAGGGATTCGTCCGTATTGTTCGGAAAAATTAGAGCAATATGGGTACGAACTTCCTGCCCACTGGTTTAACGGAGAGTGAACGCAATGGTCATCATCATTTTCCTAGTAACAACCATTAGCTTTGGCTTAATGGGGTCTTACTTGTTGAATAAAAATAATAAAGTGAAAAGAAGAATTAGGCAATTCATCACGATCGAGCAAGCTGAAAACAAATCCGAACAAGAAAGAACGGAAAAGAAAAAACCTCAATTGAAGGAATTCATTTCTGTTCTAGCAAAAAATATTAGGGCTTCTGAAAATCAACGAGTTACGCTTGAAACAGAATTAGAACGTGCAGGGATTCCCTTAAAAGTAGAAGAATTTATTACGATTCGAATCATCTTGTTCTTTATGGTCTTCATCTTAACTCTTGTTATGGGAATTCATCCTTTGTTATCGATTTTGATTGGGTTAATCGGGTGGAAAATACCATCGCTTTATCTTCAAAAGAAAAAGAATAAGCGAATTGCAGACTTTACTGCCCAATTGCCGGAAGCGTTAGAAACCATGGGAAGTGCGATTAAATCTGGTTTCAGTTTTATGCAAGCGATGCAGTTAGTTTCAAAAGAAATGCCCGATCCGATTGGGATTGAATTTCGAAAAACAATAAAAGAAATGAATCTAGGCATTTCAACTGAGGTGGCTTTTGAGAATTTATTAAACCGACTGCCAAATAAAGATTTAGAAATTGTTGTAACAGCTGTATTAATTCAGCGTTCAACAGGGGGCAATTTGGCGCAAATGTTAGAAACGATCCATGAAACCATCTCTGAAAGGGTACGGATGAAGGATGAATTAAAGGCATTGACTTCACAAGGAAGAATGTCAGCCATTGTCATCTCCCTGTTACCTGTTATTTTAGGATTGATTTTAAACGTGATGAATCCAGATTATTTCACGCCTATGTTTTCCCATCCATTAGGCTGGGTCTTATTAGGGGGAGGGGCGGTATCAGGACTTTTAGGTTGGGTATTCATTAATAAAATTGTCAATATCGAGGTATAAACATGTTAACGATTCTATTTTCATTGGTTTCATTTTTATTTTTTACCTGTATCGGCCTTCTCATCTTTCAGCGATTATTTCGAAATAGAATGGTGATGCTCCGAAGAGTTTCACCGTTATTAACCAGTCAATCAAAAATGGAGACGCTCGAACAACAGGGTGAGGATATGAAACAAAAATCCTTCTATGAACGGCTTATACAACCCTTGTTGGCAAAAGGGCGATTAATCGCTGTTGGAAAAATGCCCAAACAAAAAATGGAACAGGTCGAAAAGAAACTCCAAGGTGCAGGGTATCCATTTGGCATCTCAGCGGGGGATTTTGTTCTCATCCAATTTTTACTGCCAACAGTGATCAGTTTATTGTTACTTTTGCTATTTGCCCCTGTAGCAAAAGAACCGATAAAGATTCTTTTTCTTTCCATATTCGTTGCAGTCTTTACTTATAGTTACACGAATTTTTATATATCGGCAAAGAGTAAACAACGGGTGAAACAAATTGATAAAGCCATGCCTGACTTTTTTGATTTGTTAAATGTGTCGATCGAGGCGGGAATGGGATTAGATGGTGCTTTAAAAAAGGTATGTCATCAAATGGATTCACCGCTGTCACACGAATTTTTATCTGCCTTAGAGGATATGAAACTCGGAAAGTCGAGAAAACAAGCGTTTACTGAATTAAAAGACCGGATTCCTTCAGATTTTTTTAAGAGTGTGTTGAATTCCATTATTCAAGCGGATCAAATGGGAATTGGGATGAGCAAAGTATTAAGTGCCCAAACACAACGAATACGAGAAAAACAACGGTTTAGTGCGAAAGAACAAGCGATGAAAGCTCCTGTGAAGATGCTGATCCCAATGGTATTGTTTATCTTTCCAACTTTATTTATTATTCTCCTTGGTCCAGTGGTGATTAATTTAATGACTCAATTTTTGTAGGCGTTATACACATTGAAGGTTTATAGGTAAGAAACGATCATTGTTCCGAAATATCCATGTTCTAAGGGAAATATGTATATGTAAAGTCTTATGTCAAAAACAATGGTTTCAGATAAAGGAAGGAAGTACCTATATGGGGCACTTCCTAATCTATTATTTTAAAGCCTTATCCAATGTGGCAAGGTTTTTTCTCATTAAACTAAAATAATCTTCTCCATTTTGTCGATCTTCTTCTGTTAAAGATTCTAAGTTGTGTAAGTAAAGAGGTTCACCATTAATTTCTTTACGAATAATTTCTGCTACTTTTGGTGTTACATTTTGTTCAAAAAGGATATAGTTAATTTGTTTTTCTTCGGCAAGTTTAATAATTTCTTCCAGGTCTCTTTGGGATGGTTCATCCGAAGGGGAGAGACCTGCTACTGGGACTTGCTGAATCCCATAAACTTCTTCCCAATATCCATATGCGGCATGAGAAACAATCATCTCTGGATTATTCTTAGAGTCTACTAATTGATGAAACTCTTCATCTAGTTTTTCAAGCTCGGCTTTCAACGATTCGTAATTCTTTTCAAATTCTTCCCTTGCATCAGGTTTTAACTCAACAAGAGTATTTTTTATGTTTTCAGCGAGAGTAATAGAACGATAAGGATCTAGCCATACATGAGGGTCAAAGTCCCCGTGGTCATGTCCGTGTGCATCACTTTCATCAGATACCTCTTCTTCACGAGCATGTGCCTCATCTGAATGTTGTTCTTCTTCATGAGCATGAGCTTCCTCTGAATGCAGTTCTTCTTCATGAGCATGAACTTCCTCTGAATGTTGTTCTTCTTCATGAGCATGAACTTCCTCTGAATGTTGATCTTCTTCATCAGCATGTGCCTCATCATGAACAATGGTTTCAATCCCGTGGGTAGCTTCTACCATTTTCACTTTTTCGCTACTTAGAGCTTCCGCCATTTTTTCGGCAAAAGGTTCCATTCCCAAGCCGTTATAAATAAAGGCATCAGCTTCAGCAATCATCATCATTTGCTTTGTTGTTGGCTCAAAAGTATGAGCATCAGCTCCAGCAGGCATAATACTTTCAACATTTACATACTTGCCGCCAATCTTATTCGCAAAATCTTCCAACGGATAAAGTGTCGTGTAAATCTTTAACGCCACTTCGTCTTGTTGTGTAGTTTCTGTTTGATTTTCATTCGGTGTAGAAGTCTTTTGAGTGTTACAGCTTGCTAGAAAAATAGAAAGAACTAAAATAACCCCAAATGATATGTATTTTAATTTCATCCCGTTAACCTCTCCTTGTTCTTTTTTCTGTTTTCCATAATATCGTAATGATTACGATTTGTAAATAGTAATCATTTTGATTTATAAAATTAAATTATTAAATTCTATGAATAAATTGTTAACGTCAGAATAGGGGAATTGGGATCTATACATTTCGTAGGTAGTAGATCATTGATAAATTGGTTTTCTAACATAATGTACTAATTTTTAATTCTCAATAATAGAAATTACTGTAAATCATAATAGTTACGATTTATCGTGATTGGAATCAAAAAAGAGAGATTAAAGGTGGCTCATTTAAGTAAGAATCAGAAAGGGTGAATATTCTAATGAAAAAAATACCCGTATATATCATTAGTGGATTTTTGGGAAGTGGGAAAACGACGGTTCTTTTAAATATGGTTAAAGAGTGTGAAAGAAACGATAAAAGACCGGGCATTATTTTAAATGAATTAGGGGAAGTGAATGTGGAGAGTGACTTATTTAAAAATCAACAGGTGAAAGAATTATTAAACGGATGTATATGTTGTACGATTCAGGATGACTTAAAAGAAACATTAAACCAATTTACTGAAGAAATTCAAAGAAACCATATAGATGTATTATTCATAGAGGGGACAGGTGTTGCCCATCCACAAGAGATCGAAGAGACCCTAATGATTCCTGAGTATCTAGACTACTTTGAATTAAATTCTATCATCAGTCTAGTTGATGCAAGTCATTATCTAGTGTATCAAAGCCATTTTTCAAGCACAGCAGAGGTACGTAAATTGTTAAAAGAGCAAATTTCAAGTGCGACCATGGTCTTATTAAATAAAACCGACCTTGTAAAAGAGAAGTCCTTATCAAAGATCGAACATAAAATAAAAGAAAATGTGAAGCCCGGAGTACCTATTTTCAAGACCACATTTGGTAACATTTCTATAAAAGAGCTTTTTTTAAAAAGGTTTTATGTACATACAGTCCAAGGTCAACGAGAAAAAACATTAGATAGAAGTCCTGTATACAAACATAAAAGTGAACATGAACACCACCATTCTACAATTACTGCTTTAAAGATTACTCAACTGCCAATAATGAAAAGAAGAAAATTTGAAACATGGCTGAAACGGTTACCGAAAACAATTTTAAGAGGCAAGGGGATTGTTCAACTGGAAGGAAATCCGGGTTATTTTCATTTTCAGTTTTCATCTGGGAATATGAAGTTTGAAAGAATGAGAGACACGCCAAAACAACAGCCCACGATTATCTTAATTGGTGATAGATTGAATACAGATGAGATTCTTACTAGTTTTAAAGTAAATTTATCCTAACGAACGTTTAAGCAAGGCATGGTTTCAGAGTGGAGTTGTATTTCTGACAGGCCTTCACGTTTTTTAGAGCGCATAGACATGATGTAATAGTTAACAACATATATATTTTGATAGAGGACGTTATAAGACAAATAGAATAAAAGAAGGAATGATTAGAATGATTCGATGGATTCGTTCCTATTTGATTGACTTCACATGTTTACTAGCAATCGGTACAGCTATTTATTTTATTACCATTAGTCAACTAGCTGGAAAAAAATTTTCTCCGCAGTTACCCGATTCGTTGCTCCAATTAAATACTATTTTTCTTAGTATTTTAATAGAGGCAGTCCCGTTTGTTTTAATTGGCGTCCTCATTGCAGGTTTTATTCAAATATTCGTTACAGAAGATCATATTCGACGTTTAATACCCAAAAATAGATTACTAGCTGTAACGATGAGTTGTATTGTAGGGGCTGCTTTTCCTGCCTGCGAATGTGGAATAGTCCCAATCGTACGAAGGTTAATCTCAAAAGGTGTACCGATCCATGCAGGAATTGGTTTCCTTTTGACAGGTCCCTTAATTAACCCTATTGTTATTTTATCTACTTATATGGCATTTGGAAATGACATCAAGATGGCGGGGCTTAGAATGGGAGTTGGCTTTGTCGCTGCTCTTATCATCACCCTTATCATTAGTTTTCTCTTTAAGTCAACCCAACTGAAACATTCTGTATCCGATTTTACTTCATCTACAAATCATACAAATAAGAAAGAGCCTTTTATGCATCGGGTAGAAGGAATGATGAAACATTCCATTGATGAGTTTTTTGATATGGGTAAATACTTGATCCTGGGTGCTTTTATTGCTGCCTTTGTACAAACTTATGTTTCCGCAAAATCCTTGTTCGTTTTTGGAGAGGGCGTTGTAGGATCTACGATTGTGATGATGGGACTAGCCTATTTTTTATCACTATGTTCAGAGGCCGATGCTTTTATAGGAGCTTCCTTTAGAAACTTATTTCCAACTTCCTCCATCTTAGCCTTTTTAGTTTATGGTCCAATGATCGATTTGAAAAATACGATCATGTTATTAAGTGTATTTAGAGCAAAGTTTGTCATCATTTTGCTTTTTTTAATCACGATGATTGTGTTTATCCTTATCAACTTGATAAGTTTCTTTTAGGGTGGTGAATGTCGATGATTCGCATAGTTCAAAATTTCATAAGAGCCGCAGTATTAGCTGTGTTTGCTATTTTCTTTATTAAACTACATATCACGGACGATATAACAAAATATATCAATCCAAAGTACAATGGAATGAGTAAGATTGCTGCTGGTGTTTTTATTCTGTTTTTCTTCATTCAGCTTTTTCGGGTCTGGGAGAAGGAGGAAGATTCCCATGCTCACTGTTCACCAGGTTGTACCCATGACCATGGGGAATCCGGTTCCTTGTCCAAAAGGTTAATGAGTTATGGTATTCTAATTTTTCCTTTATTAACGGGGTTTGCGTTTGCCCCAACCGTATTAGATTCCTCTATTGCAGCTAAAAAAGGAACGATTCTGCCTCAGGTTAATAGGAACGAAAAAAATGGAATCGATAACGCTGTTTTTGAAAACCATCCACCTGGCAGCCAGGAGGAACAAGAAGTCTTACCGAACAATAACTTTTATTCTGAAGAGGAATATAATCATGAAATAAAAAAACTAGAGAACTCAGAGGTGATTCAACTGAATGACAGAATTTATTCCTCTTATGTTGAAGCCATGAATATGAACCCAAAGGATTTTGAAGGAAGAAAAATAAAGGTTAGCGGGTTTGTGTATAAGGAAGAGGGACTTGAGGAGAACCAGCTTGTACTATCAAGGTTTCTTATCACCCATTGTATTGCGGATGCAAGTATCACTGGATTGATTACTGAATTTGACCAAGCCAATGAGTTTGAAGAAGACACTTGGCTTGAAATAGAAGGAACTTTAGAAGTAACCAACTACAATGGAATACAATTACCATTGATAAAAGCGGAGAAATGGACAGTAATCCAAGAACCTGCTGAACCGTATATTTATCCAATTTTAATAAAATCGGGGTGAGGGTGTCTAGATGATTTTGATAATTAATTATAAAAAAACTTGATATAATCCTAAATATTTTGTAGAATTTAAATCGTAATTATTCCGATTTAAATTAAGGGGTGAAATATTTTTGTATGATTGGATTGTAATTGGTGGAGGTATCCATGGCTGTACGGTGGCATCGTTTTTATTAAAAAAAGGGAAAGTCAGGATTGAGCGGTTATGCATCATTGACCCCCACGATGAGCCAATGTATCAATGGAAGAAAAATACGGAAAGGATTGGAATGGAATATTTACGCTCACCGTCTGTCCATCACATAGATGTAGATCCATTTAGTCTCCAAAAATATGCTCATCAGTATAATCAGAAAGGAACTGGTCTTTATGGAAAATATAAGCGACCTTCCTTAGATTTATTTAATGAACATTGTGAATTCATCCTAAAAGAAGTGAATATACACCAATGCTGGCATAAGGGATGGGTCATTTCTGTTGAAAAAGAACATGGTTTTTGGAAAGTAAGGAATAAGAACGGAGACGAATTAAGAGCGCAAAATATTGTATTATCAATCAGTATCAATAACCAATTAAATATTCCTGATTGGGCTAAACAACTAAAATCAGATTTACCAATCGAAGTGTTTCACATTTTTGATGAGAGTCCCGTTCGATTTTCATCTTTACAACCACCCATTGCGGTTATTGGCGGAGGCATTACGGCAGCACACGTAACGATTAAATTATCGAGCATGTATCCTGGAAATGTGGTATTAATAAAACGAAATCCATTTCGAATAGAGGATTTTGACAGTGATCCCGGATGGTTAGGTCCAAAAAATTTAACGTCATATCATAAAAACAAAAGCTATGAAGAACGTCGGAGGTTGATTCAAGAGGCAAGAAATAAAGGGTCATTAACGAAAGAGCTCTTTTATAAATTAAAGAGGCTGGAAAGCGAAAAAAAGATCACCATTATTGATGGTGAGGTGATTTCAGCTTTTGCTAAAAACAATGAGATTACGTTAAAAATGATAGATAAAGAAATTGATGTACATACTATCTTACTTGCAACTGGATTTATACCATCACCACCAGGCTTGAATTGGCTTGGTAAATTAATGAAGGAACTAGATTTACCATGTGCCCAATGTGGATACCCCATTATTAGTAAAGCTTTAGAATGGTGTCCTCATCTTTATGTATCTGGTCCTTTAGCTGAGCTTGAAGTTGGACCTATTGCTAGGAATATATCTGGAGCTAGACATGCTGCAGAGCGAATTGTTAGCAGTTTATAAACTTTAAATCGTAATGATTTCAGTTATCAAATAGGGGTGAATAAATGACCAAAACGATTCCTGTAACCGTATTAAGTGGTTACTTAGGTGCGGGGAAAACAACACTATTGAACCATGTATTAAAAAATCGAGAAAATAAAAAAATCGCTGTCATTGTCAATGATATGAGTGAAGTGAACATCGATGCTTCCATGGTTAAAAAAGGAGGTTTCTCTCGGACAAATGAAAAATTAGTAGAGCTTCAAAACGGATGCATTTGCTGTACATTGAGAGAAGACTTAATGATCGAAGTAAAAAGGCTCGTTCAGGCAGGGGATATCGACTATATTTTAATTGAATCTTCAGGAATTTCAGAGCCGATTCCGGTTGCACAAACATTTACCTATATAGATGAAAGTTTAGGAATCAACCTGACAGAATATTGCAAGCTTGACACGATGGTGACAGTGGTGGATGCGAAACGATTTTGGCATGACTTTTCTTCAGGAGAGAGCCTGCTTGAACGAAAGCAAGAAGCTGATGAATTGGATACTCGAGAAGTAGTTGATTTATTAATCGATCAAATTGAGTTTGCCAATGTTTTAGTCTTAAATAAAATTGATTTAGTGGATCGAGAAAGTGTACTTGAGCTAAAAGCCGTATTACAAAAGCTTAATCCAGGGGCTAAGATTATTGAAAGTTCCCACTCAAAGATTTCGTTAGAAGCCATTCTGGACACAGGTTTATTTGATTTTGAAGAGGCTAGCCATGGGGCAGGGTGGATAAAGGAATTGAATGAGGATCACACTCCGGAGACCGAGGAATATGGAATCTCTTCCTTTGTTTATCGTAAGCAGAGACCGTTTCACCCTGAAAGATGGAAGCAATGGATGGAGGATTGGCCTGTTGAGGTAGTCCGGGCAAAAGGTTTCTTTTGGCTGGCATCTCGAAACGATATGACTGGATTACTGTCTCAAGCAGGTCCTTCCATTATTTTTCAAGGTGCTGGAGAATGGATAGCGGCTTTCTCTGAAGGGGAAAGAGAGCAAATCCTAAAGAAAGAACCAGAACTTCTTGAGAGGTGGGACCCAGAATTTGGTGATCGAATGACAGAACTTGTCTTAATCGGAGTGGATATGGACCGAAAAGAAATTGAGGCTAGATTGGATCAATGTTTATTAACCGATGAGGAGATGAACATGGACTGGTCTAAATTTCAGGATCAGCTTCCTGCTTTTACGGTAGTGGAGTGAAATCCCAAATGTAGTTTAAATATTTTAATCTAGGAGGAAGAAAAAATGAGAGTAACAATTACATTAGCATGTACAGAGACAGGAGACCGCAATTATATTACAACAAAAAATAAGAGAAACAAGCCTGAAAGAATTGAACTTATGAAGTACTGTCCGCGCCTAAAAAGGCGTACCTTACACCGTGAAACAAAATAATTCTTTTTTTATATCATATATAAAAAAGGAAAGGGAGAGTTTTTATTTTATGAAAAAAGAAATTAAAAAAACAATGGCTTTGTTTTTTAATTATGTCAATACTGGCAGGGTTCTAGATAGAAGTAGATCCACCTATTGAATATGGTTCTGAGTCTACAGAAAGTACCGATCATGACCATAATTATAGTCATGATCATGGACACGATGATGAAAAACAGAAAAAGTCTATTCAGGGTTGTTTGAAGATGACGAAGTATCAGGTTGGGCAGGAGATTGGCAATCCTTACGGTTGAAACCATTCGGAGCGCCGCAACACCTGTTTCAACTCCACAAAAGGGTGATCTTATATTCTTTACAACGTATAAGAGCGGGTTGACCCATGCGGGTAGCTATATTGGTGATAACAAATTCATTTATGCAAGATTTTTATAGGTATAACAATCACGGACATGAATAATTCTTATTAGAAATCACGTTATTTAGGGGCAAAGAAAGTAAAACTATAACAAAAGAGTAAGTAGGAAGACTCACTAGCACCCCAAAAAAAGAGTCAAGGAATCTCTCTCCTTGACTCTTTCCATTCTGAGGAGTTAAAGATTAGGGCATATAGATGAGAAGTTGTTTCTTCAGATCATACTCTCAAAAACGGGTGTTAGAAATTATTTTGTACCATTTGAAAGATATGACGGAAAGGAGTACTCAAAAGGGTTAAAAGGAGATCAGGAGATCAAATTCCATTAGTGGCACGAATCGTTGCTGTATCCGACCCTTTGATGCAATGTCTTCTAAACGTGTTTATAGAGAGGAACTTGACCTTGAATATGTTCCCAATGAAATCCGCAAAAGTAGTGAGACACAATTTGTCTCCAAAATAGTGGATATCTTTCTTTGTTCAGTTATAAATAAAGGGACTTGAAGCTATTCAAGTTCCTTTTTTACGTGCGTCCAGAGTGTGTGCTCTCTAATTTGAAAGTCGTGAACGTAGCGGTAAGATGAATGCAAGATTGTCCGAAGTGACGCGGAGTCTTCAGGAAGTGGGCGATAAACTTCCGGTCCCTCGAGGCAGTCGCATGATTTACGGCAATCCTTTTTAAGGGGTAAAGAGTAAATGACTGTCCATTTAAACCGATTTAGCACTTCATTTTTAATAATGTTCAAGTAAACCTTTTATAATAAAAATCAGGCGTAAGTTTACGCCTGAAACAAAGAAGAAAACGTATTGAATTCATTACCCTCTGCACTCTTCTTTTAAGATTTCGACTACTGCAGTAACCTCTCCATTGGCATTAAACGTTGTATGAAGAACGGCATGTAACATATAATTCGGGGCAGGTCCCTTTGAAATAATAAGAAGGGAGAAGTTAGATGAAATTTCGGATTGCTTATTTGCGTTCGCCACGAAAATCCTTATATCATTATAAACATATTCATTTCCTTGGTCTCCTACTCCCTGACCATGTAAATAAAAATGAATGTTATTGTGGACAGTTCCTGAAGGGGTAGTGTGTTCTTTAACCATGGATCTTAGCACACCGTTAAAGGTAATTACCTCGCCATTACATGGATTAATAGATATAAAGTTAAAAGGAGTTCTTTCCATTTATCTTTCACCTCCTTTTTGTATGGAATGTCTTTAGCCATATCAGTATATTTTTGGGGGATATAGAAGGAACGGTACTTGTCCAATAAATAAGCTTATTCTTTCATTTCTATCCGGTAGGTGTATATTTTAAGAATTTCTCTAGTTTTTCTCATCAAGTTTATATTTAATAGACTTTACGTTTCCTCTGATTTCTAGAGCAAGAACTCCATACCATGATTTTAGTCCTGTTGAAGTGTCCTCACTCTGGCATACTACCCATATTTCATGTTGAAACTCACCTTACCTAATGACACTAGTTTGACCTTGAATCCAACACCAGACAAAAAGTGTCAAAACTTTAAGTTATGACTATTTAATACTTGTTCGTGTTAAAGACAGTGAATATAAATTCCAAGCCTATTCTCTACATAGTTGTTCTTATGTTAAATTTTGTTAACAATATTGTTTTTTCTATCTAGACATAAAAAGACCGATCTCCATTAAAACAGGCTGATGAAGAAAAAATGGGATGCAACGAAATCTTATAAATAAAAGCTGATCATCTTTTGTATCCGATGGACTCTTATCAACTGACGTGCAGTTTACTTGAATAAGTACAATTGAGATTGTAATATAAACATGTAAAATATTTATATCTTTATTTGAAGGTTTTTTAAAAATTATTATTAGCAAAGGTGGAAGAAATGAAATTTCAAAATTTATCAGATGAGCTATTAATAAACTCGTATTCGAAAGCAATCGAACTCAAATTAGACGATTCCTTTACAAGATTATTGTTTAACGAAATTGAACGAAGAAACATTCAACATATGCTAATAAAAAATGATGTGCAAGATAAGAAGTATATAGAACAGTTTTAATGTGCCACTATATAATTGGTGGTTAGATCTACTGTGTGAGATTAATATTTGAGTTTATCGTAAAAAATGAAGACTCTGATTGAAGAAGGCTATGAACAAGCATTATTAAGTAATCATGTTATAGATTTTATAAATACTCTATTGAGTAAGACAAAAAAGAAGATATACAAGGAAAAGTCATCCTAAAAAGATGTGGGAAAAGTTAATGACTATGGGATTGGAGAATAAAGGCAAGGAGTAACAATGGAGAATTTTTACAATTAATTGGGTAAGAAGAACAGGACTGTCAATTTTTGTATTCCAAAAAAAACACTCCTTCTACCTGCGAATTTTGTGCAAAAACTGACCAGCGTTCCCTAATTGGATTCCCTCGAAAACATGATTATGATGAATTACTTTACCGATTCGTAAATTGTTCCATAACTTAACTTAACAACTAAGCTATGCTTTATTTGGAACTAGAGGGCATTATAGTTCAAATATAATGAAAAGAATAAAATTCTTTCATTTACACAAAGTAAAGAAATAAGGAGTTGTGAGTTAAATGAAATTATCGGACAGATTACAATACCAAAAGGTTCGGGAAAGGTTAGAGCTTGGAACAGGGATAATATTACTTTTGTATTAAAAGAGACAATAATAAAAAAAGTGGATTTAAATAAACTATTATGATTTTTAATTAGACGGAGGGAATCCAATGAAAAATCCAAAGATCATATTAGGTATAATGGTTCTTCTCTCATGGATAACAATTCCTTTCGTTGGATGGAAAAATATAAAAAGATTTTTCCCAGCTTCATTATTCATTTCTTTCATCCTCATGATAGAATCATTTATCGGAAATAAACGTAAATGGTGGGTTTTCCATACTAAAATGAATCCAAATGTTAATGGCGAACTACCTTTTATAGTAGGTCCGTTTCTTGCTGGTTCATTATGGGTTTTAACATTTACATATGGAAAATTCACCAAATATACTTTCTTAAATGCTATTTTCAATCTCACCCTTGCTTATCCCTTATCTTGGCTATTCAAGAAATTAAATATATACTCACTCGAACGTATCAGTCCATTTAACTTTTTTCTCCTTATGTATAAAAACGCATTTTTAATGTACGGATTTCAAAAAATGATGGGAGAAAACAAGTAAGTTGTTGGATATAGGTGCTTTAGTAAAAGAGATCGTCATTTTGACGGTCTTTTTTAGATCAAGAAACCTTTCAAATCTAACATATTTAAAAATAATCTTTGATAAGACAGAATTACACTAACTCCTTTGATTTTATAATTTCCAATTTTTGAAGGGTATTTTTTCGTTGAATATCAAGTTACAATTCTTCTTGTAAGATATTTCGACAAACGAAACGAAAAATACAACTAAATCAGAGGAGATGATGTGTTTGAAAAAACAACTAATTACGGTGGCTGCTTCTGTTGGAATTTTATTCTCGACTTACTCTGCTCAAGCATCTGCACATGAATTGAATCACACTGTTCAATCGGGTGATACACTTTGGAAAATCGCTTCAACAAATAATGTTTCAGTTCAAGATTTACTGAATTGGAATAACCTCACTTCAAACACAATCTATGTTGGTCAAGAACTTACATTGATTGCGCCACACTCACACACTACCAATTATACTTACACCGTTAAATCCGGTGACAGCCTTTCTCTTATAGCAAAAAATTATAATACAACCGTTTCTGAATTAAAATCTATGAATCAATTAACTTCTGACATGATCAGAATAGGACAAGTATTGAAGGTGCCAAGTACTTCAACAAGTCAAGCTCCAGTTGTAGATCAGAATGTCAAAACGTATACAGTAAAGTCAGGTGATACTTTATATTCCATAGCAAGAACGTATGGATTAACGGTTACACAAGTAAAATCTTACAACAACTTAACTAGCGACAACCTTTCCGTTGGACAAGTACTAAAATTAACATCTGAAGGAGCACCGGCTCCTGTCCCCGAAGTAGAAAAAACATTAAAGGTGGATGCATTAATTGCGGAAGCCAAGAAATACATGGGTGTTCCATATGTATGGGGAGGAAGCACACCTTCTGGCTTTGATTGCTCTGGTTTTTTAAACTATGTTTACAATAAACAAGGGGTATCCATACCTCGTACGGTTGAAACCATTTGGAGTGCCACAACACCAGTTTCAACCCCACAAAAGGGTGATCTTGTATTCTTTACAACGTATAAGAGCGGACCATCCCATGCGGGTATTTATATTGGCGATAACAAATTCATTCATGCAGGATCTTCTACAGGTGTAACGATTACAGACATGAATAATTCTTACTGGAAAGCACGTTATTTAGGGGCAAAGAAAGTAAAACTATAACAAGAATGCAAGTGGGAAGCCTATTTAGGCTTCCTTTTTCATTTGCCTTATACGTATACATTCATCAAAGCATCATTTTAATACTTTTATAAGAATAAAACACCACGATTAATACAAAAGTAAAAGCGAATGATATAAGTATTCCTAATCTTAGGCCTTCATTTGCAGAACAAAAAGGAGGTATTATGTTTAATTTATTAAATAAAGGATTAAACCATCCAGATTATTTTCGCTACGGATTTTTTAGCATTTTACTCTTCAGTATCATCTTAAATAAACTTCTCCTTCATAGTGCTAGTCCTTTTTATATATTTTATATTATATCCGTTATATTTTTAGGTATTGGTTACTACAACAAACCAATCTGGTTCTTACTATTATTTACTGAAATCGTGGTAGTGGCTAGGTATTTATGTATACCGGATTCGGATTCTGTATCCATGGTAGGTTCTATTTTTATTCATTCGTTTACCTATCTTTTAATCACATTTATCTCGGCTGGGTTAATGAAATATGTTCAAAAAGTCAAAGAGGATCAATTAGAATTAACCAAAGCACTTGCTAATGCTTTGGATTCCAGAGATCCTTATACATCAAATCATTCGAAAAATGTAGCAAAAAATTCATTAGAAATCGCTCAAAAGATGAATCTACCTAAAGATATGTGTGATGTCATCTACGTTGGAGGATTGCTACACGATATTGGGAAAATTGGGATCCCAGAGCATGTACTCAATAAACCAGAGAAATTAACGGATGAAGAATTTAATATTATAAAAACTCATCCCACTATCGGCTATAATATCATCAAGCATGTTACGAACTTTAATAAAAATGGGGTTTTAGACGTCGTTTTATACCATCATGAAAGATACGATGGGAAGGGGTACCCAAAAGGCTTAAAAGGGGAGCAAATTCCATTAGTGGCCCGAATCGTTGCTGTAGCCGACACTTTTGATGCGATGTCTTCTAAACGTGTTTATAGAGATGAACTTGAACTTGAATATATTCTTAATGAAATTCACAAAAGTAAAGGGGCACAATTTGATCCTAAAATAGTGGATGTTTTTCTTAGTTTAGTTACCAATAAATAAAGGGACTTGAAGCGATTCAAGTTCCTTTTTTACTTTATACAACACTATGGATATTAACCCTAAATATCCCAACTTCTTTTAAAGGGAAAATCTGATTACCTTGAAAAATTCATGTTTTATTTATCTCTGCAAGGTCGAAACAAATCACAAATGACTTAATTAATGGAGGAATAATTATGGGAGCTACATTACTATAGATCGCGGGTGCAACTGTTATAACTGGTGCTATGACAACTTGGGGTAGATCTGAAACGGTTAATACTGTTATTACAACTAGCTAGTAGCTTTGAACAAATCGATAGATAATTATTTGTTTCTTACATATCGCCTCCCGATTCAATACGATGTGTTACGCAAAATGTTAAAATTCATCTTCATAAATCATATCAAAACAAAATGTTTAATTGGAAGAATTTGATGACTACCTTGTTTTCGATTTTTGGATTATATTTAGTATCAGAGAGTGATGAACGACATAAATCGACATAGATAAAGAGAGTCAAAGATCGTTCTCATTTCTTTATAAAAGGCAAACCAGTTGAAAAATTGGGACGCAAAGTTTTCAGACCTAAAGTGAAATTCACCATGGTGGCTGGACCGCTGAAGAATGGAGAATGATACTCGCTATATGAGTTGAAATTCAAAATTCTTCCGATGCAAATCAAAATTTGTTTTGGAGGGATTTTTTTAATGGAGAAAAACAAGTTCATTTCTATAAAACAATCGAACAACCAATCTAAAGGAGGAAATTCAATGAAACAATCAATCAAAAAAGTATTTGCAACAGTTTCAACATTAGCAATTATGGGCACAGCATTTTTAGGTGGTCAATCAGCCTTTGCTGCGGAATCAACAATTGTAGGTGGATCATTATCAATGCCACAAGAACCAACAGCAGGAACCTTTGATGCTGTAACATTAAATGGTCTAGAACAAACTACAACTGCTACATTAGGTGCTTTTACTGTAATTGATGCAAGAGGAACTGGATCTGGATGGAAAGTAATGGTGCAGGCTTCTCAATTTACTGATTCTGATAAAGGATTAGTATTACCAGAAGGTTCATTAAATATTGCTCTTCCAACTGTTACTCCTAAACCAGGAGCAAGTGAAGTTTTAACTATCACTAAAGCAAGTGGTAAAATTGACAACTCTACTGGTGTAAAAATTTTATCTGCTGCTGAAGAAGGCGGAATGGGTACGTACGAAGTGGCTGCAAACACTTTAACTTTAAACCTTCAACCGAAAGATGTAAAAGCAGGAACTTACGCTTCAACAGTTAAAGTAACTGTTACAACTGGACCATAATACAATCAAATTATGTTTAACCATGTCTTTATAGGCATGGTCTTTTTTTATTATAGTATTATACATTTTATAAATATTTATACTGGATTCTTAAGGATAAGATAAAAAGGTCATTTCATAGTGGAATGGCTAATTTATTTTTACCTTTAATTGAAATACTATAACCTGGTTAGAATAAATCTATAGGGAGGTGCAGGAATGAAAATATTACGAATTGTAATTTTGATAACAGTCATATATGGAATATTCTTTTCGTTGGTAAAGAGTTATGCTGTAGCAGAAGATACTAAACAACCTTTAATCATTGAACCCATCTATCCTGAAAATCAAAATCCCGAAACAAAAGGCTATTTTGACCTTACAGTAAGTCCCGGAGAAAAGCAGTCGCTAAGTGTTCGTATTACCAATAATGAAGATAAAGAGGTCATGATTACAATGAAATCAGCCAATGCTTATACATACCCAACTGGTGGAATGATGTATGAGTATGAGATTAATTCTCCAGATACCGTCCTTTTGGATGATGCTGTTCGAATGGCTGAATATATTAAAATAGAAGAAACTGTAACAGTTCCTCCTCTATCATCCGTCGATGTACCAGTTGAAATTAGTGTTCCAGAATCGAATGGACAAACTCTATTAGGGGGTATCCTGTTTACTACGCAAGGGGACGAAACGGAACAACAACAACAGGTTGAGGAAGGAAAAGCGAATTTTGTATTAAAAACGGAAACTGTATATGCCATTGCCGCGCAGTTAAATTTACCAACAACAGTTACATCTAATTTCTTTTTAGGTGAGGCTGGGTTTATTCCAGAAAATGCCCAAGTTTTTATTGTAATGACCAATGATGCCAAAAAAATTCAAGAAGAAATTACAGGTACGTATAGTGTTTCAGATCAAGAAGGAAACGAATTATTCAATGGAGAGTTTGGTCCGTTCAAGATGGCTCCTAAGTCAAAAATTAGGTTCCCATTCCAATGGGGGCACGATACCCTTGAAGACGGAACTTACACATTAACCATTCAGGGAAAGGTTGAAGGGAAATCGATTAATGCTTCCGAAACTTTTACGATTAACAATAACGACGTTGAGGAATATGCAGAAAAAGCACAACCAAATAAACCTCAAGCAGTTGTTAACAATGGGATTCCAACGTGGGTCTGGATTGTTGGTGCAATATTATTTGGAATTGTGATGTTTCTAATAGGAAAAAGGAAAAAATAGGGGATTTTGGGGTGGATTACCAGTTAACCGATAATAATATACATGGTTATTTAGGGGCTCTTACCAAGCCCTTCCTACATATATATGAAAAGTAAAGGTGCACAATTTGATCCCAAAATAGTGGATGTTTTTCTTAGTTTAGTTACCGACTTAAAGCGATTCAAGTTTCTTTTTACTTTAACTATAACAAGAAAATATCATTTCTGACGTTAATTAATATAAACAGTTTGTAGCCTGAACAAGTGTATGCTTTTATTCTGAATTAAAAGAGAAATGGCTTATTGATGTTATAAAGAATGAGAGTGATTTTTGGAAATTGATACGGCGAGGGGGAAAAAGTGCTCTTGTTAAGCAATTTGTATCGGAGATTGATTGATGTATGTTTCGGCAGTATGTAAGTAGTAATATCGAATCTTGTTCATAGTGTAATTGCATACATATTCATACATATTTGTGATACTGAACTTTTTTCACTAACGGAATTTTAGTTGAATAACAAACGCCCAGAATTAGCTTCTGAGCGTCTAGTAAAATTTAAATATTAACCTTATGCATTGATGTAATTTAAAATAAGAAAGCATCTAGTGAATATTGTCCTGCACCAGAAAGAGCTAGAGCAATCACTACGACTAATATTGTAAGACAATATTCATATCCATTTTGAATAAGCCAGTAGCCATTTGGTCCGTGGACTTTTAAAATGGCTACAATCATGGCTCCTGCAATTAGAATGCCTGCAAGCGGGGTGAGTAATCCAAGCGTAAGTAAAGTCCCACCTACGAATTCCGATAACCCAGCCATTAATGCCATTGTTATACCTGGCTTAATTCCTATAGTTTCAAAATATCCTCCAGTTCCCTTTAATCCACCACCACCAAATGAACCGAATAACTTTTGGGCTCCGTGAGCCATAAATGATAAACCAATTACTAAACGTATTAATAATAAAGCTAAATCTAACATTTTTCCTCTCCCCAGATGATCTTATTAGATGTGAAAAACACACCTTATCTGTACATATTCATCAATGTTAAAAAATCCTTTATCTTTCTGGATTTAAAAATGCACCTTCATGGTAATCACGATAAGCCTGTCTTATTTCTTCCTCTGTATTCATTACAAAAGGTCCTTGAGCTACTACTTGCTCTTTAAGAGGCTCACCTGCAAAAATAATAAGGCGTAATTGTTCATTTGCAGAAACACGAATACCACTCATTTTTAACTCGTCTGCCGAACCTAACCAAATGGCTTGCCCCTTTTTAGCTTCTGCTTTATTCTCTCCGAATGTTCCACTCCCTTCTAATACATAGATAAAGCCATTATAGCTACCTGGGAGATCTTGAATAATGGAAGATCTACTCTCCAAAACCATTTCTACAAAGGTGACAGGTGCATAATTCAAGGTATTAGATACAACATCAGCTGACGAACCTGAATATACTCGAATTAATGCACCATCCTCTTGACGAACAGGCATATCTTTGGCGTGCATATTTTGGTAACGAGGTTTAACCATTTTATATTTGCGAGGTAGGTTGACCCAAAGTTGAAGAAGATGGACTTTCTCTCCATCGGCTGGAGATTCATTATGGACAACCCCAGAACCTGCAGTCATAAATTGTAAATCTCCTTTTTCAAGTCTTCCACCTGCACCTGTCGCACTATCGTAATGATTTATATTTCCATCAATAATAAAAACGGATCATAGTCTTTCCAAGGACCTGGTGGAAGAACTGGACCTGCAGTATGAATAGGGCTGATTTTTTGTTCGTTTACAGTCCATATTTTTTTTATTTCACGAAGTTTCATATTTTCTTTTTCCATTTTTTCATCTCCTTTGTTAATATTAGAATCATAATAAATCATTATAATTAATTATGTAAGTATGCACTTCAAAGAGATATAGTATACAAAAGGATACTAATGGAGGTTATGATGAAAATACAACCTGAATACTGTAAAGTACACGGAGCACTTTCAATTTTAGTAGGGAAATGGAAACCTATCATCTTACTATACCTAATGTCAGAGGGGACAATGCGATACGGTGAATTAAAAAAAGCACTGGTGGATATTACGCCCAAAATGCTAACGAATCAATTAAGAGAATTAGAAGAGGAGGGACTTATAAACCGTGTAGTTTACCCAGAAGTTCCGCCAAAAGTTGAGTATTCAATAACTGAATATGGAATAACATTGAAGCCAATTTTGGAAGCAATGCATGAATGGGGCACGAAACATATATTGAGAAAATCGGAGAGTGTAAAACATTAATTGTTCTTTTTAAGTTGTGGTTAGACCTTTTGCATATATACTATTTTTTTCTTTAACTAACGGGAAGTTTAATCCAACAAGGAATACAATGAAAGGGCCTAAAATATACAGGGTTTTATGAGTTTTTTGAACATTCAGACTCTTTTTTATTCGTAAAACATACTTCCGTAAACAGCATTTTTTGATTGCAATACACAAATAGAATTAATATAAGAAAAATGAGTGGGTAGAGTAATTTAATTAAAAAGCAGTGGATTCCAAGTGGAATCACACTGCTTTTTTTAGCGTATATGACTAATATATTTTGAAGAGACGTATCCTTTTATTTTACCATATTGGATATAAGTCCAAGAACCACTTTTGCTAATAACCGTAACATTTTGGTTCTTTTGAAGTTTCCCTAATGATTTAGAACTTGTCGTAGCTTTTTGTCTAATCATTACGTTGGATGCATTGATTTTTCCTGTTTGTACTTTAGCCAGATTGAATGTAGGAGATGATACGGAAGTATTACCTGCTAAATCCTTTGCGGTGATTACCAATGTATAGGCACCATTGGAAACAGCCGATTTATTCCATGTCATCGTAACTTTACCTTTTTCCTTCTTCACTTGTTTTTCAAGGTTTTGTACAATGGCACCTTTTGAATTTTTTACATAAACCGATACATAAGCTGGTTCATTAATGGAATACGATAATGAAACCTTTTTAGTACTGTTGTTATAAGAAGTTGCCACATCTTTTATAGAAGGAGCTGTTTTATCTGTAACAACAACCGGTTTATTTAAAGAAAACGAATGTGCTGCAGAAGAAGTGTTCCCGAAAAGGTCTGTAGTAACAATCCCAAACGTATAGTTTCCGTTACCAACAGAAGCCACATCCCAAGTTAGTGTATATTTGCCTGCAGATTTTTTTGTTTGATTTTCAAGGTGTTTAATAATCGTTCCTTTAGAGTCCTTTACATAAACCGTTACGATCGAATCTTCGTTAAAAGAATAAGTGAAGGAAACTGTTTTTGTCGAATTGTTATAGGATGATGCTAGATCTTTAATAATCGGCGCAGTTTGGTCTTTCGCTACTTCGATAGGCTTTACTTCTTCTGTAGGTGTTTCTTCTTGTTTAATGATTGGGTATTTAATGGGTGACATCGTTAACGGACTTTCCATTTTAGCTGAAGGCTCGTACGATTTTACGATTGAAATTCCTGTATAATAAAACGTTAGAATTTCTTCATATGACTTACCGGCATCAGCCATATACTTAGCACCCCATTGGCTCATCCCTACACCATGTCCATCACCGCGTCCTTTCACACGAACGATATTGGTATCTGTATTCACTTCATCTATCATATAGCTTAACATTGTACGATTACCCATGATCGCACGGATTTTAGATGCACTTACATTAGAGAAAGAAATACGTTGAGGAATGAGTTTTCCTGTTGCATCGACGATATCTTTCACTAAAAAGTCTACCGTGATATTTCCTTTGTTCATGCGACCACCCGAACCAATATCAAAAAGCGAAAAAGTAGGGATCGACGTGATTTTGATATCTTTATTGGCATATCCGTTATTGTTTAACCACAACTTAATGTTAGAAGCAATCGTTGGGTCCGCCTCTTTTGTAGTAGTCCACCATTCAGATGGTTTTGCTAAATCTTTTGTTGTTAAATCGATTTGTGTTTTATTGAATGAAAAACTCCAAACAGTTTTTGGATCATAAGGATCTGGCTTGATGGTTAAATAAGGGACGGCTACATTTCCCCAAGCGTTGGCATTGCTTTCTGTCATTCCGCCGTTACTAGCTGAGTAAACAGCATCGATTAAACGACCATTATATTGAAGGACTTGTCCTGCTGTTTCATCTACTGCTTTTGTTGTATTTGGAGTCCAAATACAACCCCCATATACTTGGTAAGAAATGGTGTCATTGATAATCCCACGATTCAGATAGCTCATAGCGTAAGTCCGTGCAGCAACGGCTTGCGTCTTTAATGCTTCCACGTTCCAAGAAGGATACATTTCAATCGGAACGACACCTTTTAAATAATCTTCCATATAAACAGAGTTAATCGGACGTACATACAAATTATTCTCTACCACAAAATCAAAACTTCCTAAATATAAACGGTTATTAATGGAAAGTGTTTTTCTAGGATCAATTGGTTGAACGGAAAAGGATTCATAGGAATCTAGTAAATTCCCGCCTTTAAACAACAATAACTTTCCGTTTACTTGTTTTAATGTATATGTTTCATTCGCCTTTAAGACAACGTTCTCATCATTTGTTACATAATCACCTGTTGGTTTTAATACAATTTCTGTCTTGTTTCCTAAAAAATTGATTAACTTTACTTTTACAATCGGTTCTGTTGTTTGTGCATGACCTTGACCCATTGGTAGTAAAGAAATGAAGATGGTGAAAACCATAAATAAAAGTAATGCTTTTTTCATCAGCATTTTCCTCCGAAACTATTAATAAGTGCCATGCAATTAGCTTGCTGAGAGAATCATATATTAATAGTTGGATATAAACAATGCCAAAAAAATTTCCAAAAAACAAGCTGAAAACCGCGTCAGTTTTGTGTCTGTATGGAATTTTATACCTCGTATTTTTTTAGTAGTTTAAAAGAATAAATCGTTAGATCAGGAGAAAAAAAATAGGGTTGAAGTTGATTGGCAATCTCTAGTATTTGAATTTCATATCTTCACTAGTATCCTGTCTCAAAGTCAAAAGGAGTTGTTAACAGATTTAATGATTAAGAAAAATAGAAAGGGGGATACAAGCGAAAGAGAAATACAAACGAACTTAAATCGTGCGTGCAAGGATTAGCAACAAATTGATGTATGTTTTGGCCGTATATTCATTAGTAATATCGAATCTTATACATAGTGTAACAGTATACACATTATTATTTGTGAAGCTGACCTTTTTTCACAACGGTGGATTAGCGGAAGAAGGAAATAGAAAATAAAAGAAGAATTTATTTAAAGATTGTTAATACGAGTTGGAATGGTTAAACAACAATTATTGGGAGTTAGTAGATGAAAAATAAAAAAAGAAATAGAGACGGCTTTTTTAAAGATACCCTAATTGAGTTTATATTTGAGGTGGTTTGGAACATCTTAATGTTTATACCAAGAATGATCATTCGCTTAATAGGGAACATTTGGTGAAGTAGTCAGTCAAAATAGAGCTAACGAGGGCGATTGATAATAATAGCTGTTGTTTTTTTACAAACAAGACAGGATTCCTGTTATAAATGAACTGTAAAAAGGATAAGTTTGTTAATAAATGACCTTCAATTAAAGGTAGCGATTGTACAATAGCGTGGATCGCTTTTCTTCTTCAAGTCACTGAAAGTCTATTGTAAGAATGGCAAAAAAATATCGTACCTCGTGGGCGAAATCAGCAGTAAGATGCCCTGTAATTGTGCTCGTTGTGAGACCTCTTTTATAATGAAGCATTCAAACCATTGGATATTAAACTGTATAAAAAAAATTTAATGATAAGTGCTGAGGATATCCATCTTCCTCAGCACTTATCATTAAACCCGAATATATCTTTTTCACTCTTTAATCCGAGGTTTAGTAGGGTCACAGTTTGGTGTATCAAGATTTGCTGATTCACTTAACTTCATTAGATAATAACATTCTTCACGTAACATATGGTCCGCCATTAACGGGGCAAATGTCCCTAATGCTTGATTACTTAGTTCTAGTTCTTCTATTTCTTGTAAAAATCTTTGAAATAATTTTATTTCTAACTGGGTGTCTAAATTGAATTTTGCCAAAGCAGGAAACGTATTTAAATCCGTTCTTAAATATCCTGCCATTTCTACGGCTTTTAAGTAAAAATCTTCAAAATGCTTCGTAAATGAATCACTTTTCTCCCTTAATCTCTTTTCAACACTGTCTAAATTGGATGATATCGCATCTGAATGACCAGCAGCATCTAATAACCATATAAGATGATGATGTAGTTCATGATAAATAGGGGGAACTTGCCCAGCTTTTAAATGTTTTAAAATTCGTAGATATTCTTCTAATTCATTTATCATATGATTAATAAAAGTGGGGGAAAGATGAATTTTGATTTTCCCGATAAGGTGTTTTCTTAATAATTCTAATTTAAATTCTCGAAGTTTTATTACCTCCAGTTCAGCTTTTTCTGTTAATTGCATGGAATCGGTGGAATTGGCATGATCTAGAAGTGTATCAAATACTTTAATAAAAATTGAGGCTTTTTCAATTTCCTCTTTTTGAACGGGTGCTAAAGCTTCATAAATAAACCTAGAATGATCACCTAAGATTTGAAGCCAAAAACAATGCTCAAATCTTGCTGTCTTCTCAAAAACATCATTCATACCAATGCCCCCTTTGTTATAAATAGCCATACATACCTTTCTGATATCTATTCCCTTTATATGGGGAAAATTCTTAAATCATGTATGTTGCATTCAGTATAGAGAAGGTGAAGGAATTCACTTAAAGTAAAGGGTGCATGAATGAAAGAGGAACATAATGTTTTTGGACAGCGGTCATATTTTAGGTATTTCATAAATGGGAACATGCAATTCTTGAAGCTTATACAGGTAGGAGGGGAACAGTTTTACGGACGGGATCAAGCCCCACGGGCGCTATGTTCTATCCCGACTACCGAAATGATAAAACCATATAGAAAAAGGTCAACCAGAAATATCTGGCTAACCTTATATTACGATCGGGCACGATTGTGTAGAAACACAGGTAGAAAGTGATCAATTTTATAAAACCGAAATTTAAATCTGTTGGATAACTATCCATTTTGCATGTTGACCAACCAAATAGACTTACGCTGCCATGGTGTCCATAGGTAGGGTTTTGTTTTCCTTTTCCTTTTCCTTTTCCTTTTCCTTTTCCTTATACACTCCAAGTGACACGCAACGTTTGATAATCCCGAATATGTTTCATTTTCGTACAAAGACTACTTCATTGTGTGCGTTCTTTAAACATTTTATACAGTTCTAATTTTCGTTGGAAGCCTTCTTGTTTTTTGCGACTGGAGCTGGTTTCAAAGTGTATAGGCTTTTTTATGGTTTTTTCATGTGCTTGAAGTGTTTTGATCGTCAATCCATGGTCATTAGTAATCGTCTTTGTCTTTTTTGTTTCATTGGCTAGGTAAATAGCATATTGAATCGTTTTTTTCGCTACATCCGCTTCTAAATAAAATAATACGGGTGTACCTGGACGCCAATTTACTTCATAAATCCAAATTTTATTATTTTGATCAATTCCTACATCGATTCCAAGTTCATCTAATGGTTCATCGTATAAACTATCAAAATGTGTTGAAAATTGTACTGCAAATACTTCTAAATAACGTTTCATATCGAAGTAGTCCTCGCCAAATTGTTCCTGTAAAAAAGAAGTGGTCATACTTGTGTAGCCACCGCTACTTACATTTGCCACAATTCCTTTGCTAGCAATGCGAGGAAACATCGTTGTTAACGTCCATTTACCTTCACCATCTTTTTGTACATGTAGGCGAAGATCAAATGATTGGCCTTGCTTAGTTTTCGAATGAATGAATGGCTGTACTAAATAGGCCCTATCTTCTGATAAAATATCATCTAACCGATCTTCAAGTTGTTTTTTTGATAATAAGTGTTCTGTTCCAGAATCAATTAGTAGAAAATCATTTTGCCTTTTTTCTATATAATGAATACCTTCACCTTTAGCACCAGCAAGAGGTTTAATGATGATAGCGTTAAATTTATCGATGTATGAAAAGGCCGAGTCAATTTCTTCAAAATCTTCCGAAGGTATTAAGTAACTATTAAAGATTTCGCCTTTTTTGATTCGATTATAAACGCTCATTTTATTTCCTATGGGGTGACTGGTAAAAGGAATTTCTTTTTCTAACGCACCTACGATAAGGTCTTGTTTTGAGGTTATTGTCCCTCCAGCATTGTATACTACATCAGGATATTCAGTTTCTCGTTCTACCCATGCGCCATTTTCATAAAATAATCCATTAATAAGCTTACTTTCTAAATCTACTTTTCCTGGAGTAAAATAGAAAAACTCTACCCCCTCCATTTTTGCTGCGGCCGCATATGCGTATGATTTAAAAACAGTTTGCGGATCTTTTCGGTAATGAAGCATACCAATTGTGATCAACTCTATCCCTCCAATGATTTTTTCAGAAAGTTGATTAATAATACATCTACTTTAGATAAAAATCATAAATATAAATTCTATTCATCTAAAGTTTCTTTTTTTTGTCTTTTTTAATGGGTTTTAAGTGAAATTGTATTTCTTTTGCAGCAGTTTTGGCATTCTCTTTGGCATGTTCTGATGAATCTCCGGTTGCAATAATATACGCATATCGTTGCCCCATAGAATTAGGTGGAGTCAGCAAACTACCTTTCCTAGGTTTTACATAAACTTCTTGCACACCTGGAAGATGAGAAGCAACTGTTTTACCCGTTACTTTTTCTAAAATTCCACTTGAAGGAATTGTGACATATTGTGTGAATACAGGTCTCTCCCATTTTCTTGTCAAATCAGGTGTAGAACCAAGTGAAATTTTTAAAGTTTCTTCGACTAAATTAATGCCGTATGCAATTTCAATCATTCTGTTCATTGCTCCACCCGAAATCCTTGGATTTATTTCAACTAGTTTACATTGACCCTGAGTAATCCTTATTTCTAAATGGCAAGTACCTGTTTCCATTTCAAAGGATTTGATGATACTTTCGACTGCTTGCTGAATGTTTTGGAGAAGAGCCTTTTCGGTTTTATTCACTACATTGTATCCAGTTATGATAAATCTCTTATATTGAGTTATTTCTTGTTCAAGGATGGCGATAATATGGATATTTCCATCAACAACAACCGTTTCAACTAGGTATTGTGGGCCATCAAGAAATTCCTCGATCAGAATAGGTAGGTCTGGATATTTTCTTTTTAGTAAATTGACACTGTTAAATAGTTCTCTAATATTTTCAACTTTTATTACATCCTTTGAACCAGTAGAGAAGGGAGATTTAACCATTAATGGATATGAATAATGTTTAATTTTTGTGGCTAATGACTTTATAGATTCCTTACCATTAATCTTGATAAAATTCGGTGTATAAGGTGAGTCTTTTAGTATTTCCCTAGTTGAAATTTTATCTTCCATTGCTTTTATTGCATTAATTGACAAGCTTCTGTTACAGAATTCCTCATGCAACTTTGTTGCTAAATACACATAAGGATCAACAAAGCTGACAATTGCATCAATGATTAACCCTTGGCTTTGGTAACTTTCTATACGATTACGTAATCCTTCCACATTCGAGAAATCAACTAAAGTCATTCTGTGGACGTCTGAGAATTCAGTTCTTTGCCTCAAAAAATTTTCATTGTCTGTAAAAAGAACGGTAAAATAGCCTAGTTTTTCAGCCGCCTTAATCGCTTCTCTAGTTGAACCTGATTTCATTGTGTCAAGGAAGATGATGGTTCTCAAACGAAGATTCCCTCATTTCTATTTTGTATAATTTTGTTTATTACATCACAATCGTCAACCTAACAATTAAGCTTCTTATAAATGTCTTCTAGCTTAGATTAAAGAGCACTTCATTTTTATTTAGTGGTCCATGGGTTAATAAGATTTTGAATATTTGATTCAAATGACTAATCCATTCCCACCTGAAATATTATATTTTTTATAGATGATAATGAATGGGTGATCATCATTAAATAAAAAAATGTTTTTATTTTGAAGGATAAGGAAATGAACAAAGAGATCTCATTTTGAGTAGTAAAGGTGAACCGTGTCATAAGTAATGAGTTTTTTATTAATCCCCAATACAATGTTCTTTTTAAAGAACAAAAGCCGGTTACTCATATATGTTTCGTCATACTTTTTGTAAATGGATGCTAAAAGCAACCAATAACAATATTGGAAAAAGTGCGAAATGTTACATTCCTTTCGATCACTACAGGAAAGGGTCCGATAATGAAGTATAAGGGTGGGTAGAAATTAAAGAAAACTTTACTAGATAAAATTCTAAATCTCATAAGTGTATGACAAACAATGATTTCCACTAATTGATTGAGTATTAAACACAAACCTACATTAGGGGACACTTCATATGATACTGTAGTTTTTGAATTCAAAGTGAATCAAGCACTTCTACCTATATAGAACCGTATTATGAGAATGCCTTTTCAAAAAAAAAATTAGGGGTGACATTTTGAAGACAGTATTATTGGAGGACATTTTAACTGCAATGAAGATTCGGCCTAATGAAAGGCAAAAAGGGAAAAGAATCCAGACGGTAACGAACCGTAGATTTGAAATCAATCATCATACATTATATTTTCGTTGGCACGACAGAGAGGTTCCTGTTAAAAAGATAAAGAATTATAAGGATGTATTTATCGTTACAGAAACACCATTTGCTAATATGGAAAGATTAAAACCCGAGCAAATCATTATGGTAAAGGACCTCGAAGAAAGTTTCTTTACATTCACTTGGTATTACAGGCATTTGTTTAACATACCTGTAGTTGCCATTACTGGTACTTGTGGAAAGTCAACTACAAAAGAAATGCTAAAACACATTTTGAAAGAAAAATATAACGTTCAGGCAACCAAATCCAGTAAGAATGCTGATTATTACAACCTTCCTTATTTAATGGGAATTGACGAAGATACCGATGTGGCTGTGTTTGAAACAGCCATATCTAAAAGAGGGGATATGACGAAGTCCTGTAAATATTTTTACCCGACTATTGGGATTATAACCATGATTGATGTAGATCATACGGATAAAATTCGATCATTTGATGATTATTTAGCAGAAAAGGCAAAAATAATGGAAGGTATGAACAATGAGGCGACTCTCATTCTTAATATAGACGACCCATATCTTTCCTCGCTCGATACTTCAAAGTTTAAGGGAGAAATTATAACATTCGGCAAACATGAGGATGCTGATTTTAAGATTATGGAGTATCAACATAAATCTTCAGGCATGACTTTTAGTATTGAATATAAGAGAAGTAAATATAAGGGATTTATCCCGGGTATGGGTGAACATAATGTATATAATGCCGTTACTTCATTGGTAGCAGCAGCAATTTTAGGAGTGGATCTTCACTATGCTTTAAAAAGATTATCCACGTTTCATCACATGAGATCCCATTTTGAAATAATTGAAGGACGAAACCAAATTACAGTGGTAGATGATACTTGGAAATCTAATCCTGCTTCCTTAAGAAAAGGCTTAGAAACATTAAGCAGGATAGCATTGCCAAATCAAAGAAAAATTGCTGTTCTGGGAAGAATGGCATCACTGGGAAAATATGCTGACGAAGAGTACGAAAAGGCAGGGCTTCTGCTCGGTAATTTAGGAATTGATGTGCTTATTACCAAAGGTTTCATTGCAAAAGATTTTGTAAAGCCTGCTATAGAGGCCGGAATCGATCCAGATAGTGTTTATCACTTTTCAGATGCAGATGAAATGAAGAAGTTTTTCGATTCATTTTTACTCCCAGATGACATTGTTTATTTCAAAACGGGCGGGGATGACCCAGACTTTGAGGATGTCATCGATTATTTAAGAAGTTAGTTAGGTGAAACTTGTTATTCATGGTTGAGAAATTACCGTCAGGCATAAACCTTATAAAAATTTCGGGTTATTACGGCTAATCTAATCAGGAACGATCAATTTAGATAAATGGTTTCAATAATACTGAAGGTTTCCATGTTGCGAAACTATTTGGTTTGGTTTAATAGTCATAAAACAGTCTACGGGATTACGGCAAGGGGCTAGTTTCGTTCATGATAACTTGACCCACGGACACCCTAAACATGAGTCAAGGAATCTGTCCCCTTGACTCGACTTATTTTTCCAATGATTTAACAGTATATAATAGGTGATGTTTTATAAAAATAACAAAAAACACAGTGGAGAAATAAAAGTGAACAATAAAACATGCCGTTACATAGTAGTCGTAATTTTTATATTTTTGGGGATGGGGAATCATTCAACTTATGCAAATGAATGGGAAGATGAAGATACACCCATTAGTTTTAAAATCGAAATGTTACCCTGGAAAGAGGTAAATAAACTTTTACCCAACAAAACAAAATTTACCATCATAGATGTTGAAACGGGTTTGCAATTTAATGTTCAACGTAGAGCTGGAAGTCAACATGCCGATGTACAGCCATTAACAAAAGAAGATACTAGGATCATGAAGAAAATCTATCATGATAAATGGAGCTGGAAAAGAAGAGCCATTATCGTTTTGTTTCATGATCAAATGATTGCAGCTTCTATGAATGGTATGCCTCATGGTGGGGGAATTCTTAAAAATAATTTTCCTGGTCATTTTTGTGTGCATTTTTCTGGGAGCATTACCCATCGATTAAAGCAAGAAGATCTTGCACATAAATTAATGATCTTGAGAGCTGCTGGAAAATTAGAAGAATATTTACATACGGTAGATCCTTACGAACTGATCCATATTTTTAAAGTAGCTACGAATCAGGATGATCAACCATTATTAAATCAAATTATTTCAGATTCTACCTGTACCAACTGTTTGGATGATTTAATAAACAATATTACATCCATTGCCATTGGGAATTTTCAAGAACCGCAAATAAAAGACATGAATGGACTATTATTTATTGAAATTCCGGCTCGGGTAAACATTTATACAAGTAAAAATGAATTGGTAAAAAAGGAGGTCCACTTTATTCTAAAAAGAGACGTTTTCGTGGATCGCTGGGTGATTGATGAGAATTCACTTTTAAAAGAATTGGAATGAGTCAAGGGACAGGTCCCATGACTCATATTTCTCCACCGAAAACCTAGGTAAAGCCATTCGAATCAGTGAAAAGCTTGAATACGGAATCATCGGGTTAAACGATGGACTTCCTTCTGTTGCCCAGAGGCACCTTTCGGTGGAGTCAAGGAAAGCCGGTTAGGTCGAGAAGGCAGACATTACGGAATGGGCGAATACTTAGAAGTAAAATACGTCTCGATCGGTTATTGACCACAGACCACAAATGAAGACACCTTCTATTTTTCTAGAAGGCAACTTTCATATGAACTAGGGGTCAAACAGATTTGAAATCGTTGAAAAGACAAGCACAAATCGCATAGGCGGCAAAGATTAGAAGAAAGAATGGTGAAAATCGGCTGGTTTAAAAAGGTAGAGAATGAAGAAGGACGCAAAGTAATTATTAAAGAATATGTTCATAACAACTTTGAGAGCAGACTTCGAAAAGAGCTCGATATATAAATACCTTCATCTAAAGTACCCCTGATACATACCTCGTTGTGTAAAAATTCAATAGATAGAGTTGAATGGAAGTCATTATAAGTATTTATGGCTTCTATTTATTTTGAGATTACTTAAGAAACGATTAAGCTCCTAATAATAAAAAAAGGCATCTGTTTAAACTAAACAAATGCTTAGAATAGGGAATACATTATTAGTCTTACCAGTTTTTTTTAAACTTA